>NZ_CP065997.1:4800000-6000000 GCF_016127315.1 Achromobacter deleyi | reverse complement strand
GCACGAAGCCACGCGCACCTGCGGCTATGGCGCCGAGCTGATCTCGCTGGTGCAAGAACACTGCTTCCATCACCTCGAAGCGCCCGTCGAGCGCGTGACCGGCTGGGACACTCCCTACCCGCACGCGCAGGAATGGGCGTATTTCCCCGGCCCGCGCCGGGTCGGCGAAGCGTTCAAACGCGCGATGGAGGTGTGAGATGGGTATTCATGTCATCAAGATGCCCGACATCGGCGAAGGCATTGCCGAGGTCGAACTGGTGGGCTGGCACGTCAAGGTGGGTGACACCGTCGCCGAGGACCAGCCGCTGGCCGACGTCATGACCGACAAGGCCACGGTCGAGATCCCGTCGCCCGTGGTCGGCCGCGTGGTCGCGCTGGGCGGCGAAGTCGGCCAGGTCATGGCCGTGGGCGGCGAACTGATCCGCCTGGAAGTGGAGGGCGAAGGCAACGTCAAGGGCGAGGCGGCGGCGCAGAAGCAGCAGGCAGCTGCGGCCGCACCAGCGGCAAGCGCGCCCGCCGCAGCGCCGGCCAAGGCCGACAAGGCCCCGGCCGGCGGCGTCGCGGGCCAGATCGCCGCGTCGCTGCAATCGTCCGCCGCCGCGCCACAAACGCCATCCGCGCCATCCTCGCCGCCCAGCCGTGCGGCCGCCGCGCGCCAGGCGCCCGCCGCCGCGCGCCAGCCGGGCGAGAAGCCGCTGGCTTCGCCGGCCGTGCGCAAGCGCGCCTGGGACCTGGGCATCGAGCTGCGCTTCGTGCACGGCAGCGGCCCGGCCGGCCGCGTCATGCACGAGGACCTGGACGCCTACCTGCAAGGGCAGGGCGCCGCCACCGCCGCGCGCGGCCCGGCCTACGCCGAGCGCAACGACGAGGAACAGGTGCCGGTGATCGGCCTGCGCCGCAAGATCGCGCAGAAGATGGCCGAGTCCAAGCGCCGCATTCCGCACTTCAGCTACGTGGAGGAAATCGACGTCACCGAACTCGAGGACCTGCGCGTCAGCCTGAACGCGAAGTTCGGCGAGTCGCGCGGCAAGCTGACGCTGCTGCCGCTCCTGGCGCGCGCCATGGTGATCGCGCTGCGCGACTTCCCGCAGATCAACGCCCGCTATGACGACGAGGCCGGCCAGGTGACGCGCTACGGCGCCGTGCACATCGGCATCGCCACGCAGAGCGACGGCGGCCTGATGGTGCCGGTGATGCGCCACGCCGAAACCCGCGACCTGTGGTCGATGGCGGCCGAGATCGGCCGGCTGGCGCAGGCGGTGCGGTCCGGCGGCGCCGGGCGCGACGAGCTGTCCGGCTCGACCATCACCATCACCAGCCTGGGGCCGCTGGGCGGCATCGTCACCACGCCGGTCATCAACCACCCCGAGGTCGGCATCGTGGGCGTGAACCGCATCGTCGAGCGGCCCGCCTTCCGCAATGGCGCCGTGGTGGCGCGCAAGCTGATGAACCTGTCGTCCTCGTTCGACCACCGCGTGGTCGACGGCATGGACGCGGCCCGCTTCATCCAGGCCGTGCGCGCGCTGCTGGAACAACCCGCGCTGCTTTTCGTGGAGTAAGCATGAGCCAGACTACCAAGACGACAACCCTGCTGGTGATCGGCGGCGGGCCTGGCGGCTATGTGGCCGCGATCCGCGCCGGGCAACTGGGCGTGCCCACCATCCTGGTCGAAGGCGACCGGCTGGGCGGCACCTGCTTGAACATCGGCTGCATTCCGTCCAAGGCGCTGATCCACGCGGCCGAGGAATTCGACAAGGCGCGGCATTATGCCGGCCAGTCGGCGCTGGGCATCTCGGTGTCGGCGCCCGCCATCGACATCGGCCGCACCGTGGCCTGGAAGGACGGCATCGTCGGCAAGCTGACCGGCGGCGTCGGCGCGCTGCTCAAGAAGAACGGCGTGCAGGTGGTGCAGGGCTGGGCCAGCCTGCTGGACGGCAAGACCGTCGAGGTCGAGAGCGCCGACGGCAACCGCCTGCGCATCCAGTGCGAACACCTGCTGCTGGCGGCCGGCTCCGAGCCGACGCCGCTGCCGTCGGTGCCGTTCGGCGGCATGGTAGTGTCCTCGACCGAGGCGCTGTCGCCGGCCGACATCCCGAAGAAGCTGGTGGTGGTGGGCGGCGGCTACATCGGCCTGGAGCTGGGCACGGTGTACCGCAAGCTGGGCGCCGAGGTGGCGGTGGTCGAGGCGCAGGACCGCATCCTGCCGACCTACGACGCCGAGCTCACCAAACCGGTGGCCGCGGCCCTTGCCAAGCTGGGCGTCGAACTGCATCTGGGCCGCAAGGTGCTGGGGCTGAACGGCGCCGGCACCGCGGTGCGGATCCAGGACGCCAGCGGCGCCGAGACCGCGCTGCCCGCCGACCGGGTGCTGATCGCCGTCGGCCGGCGTCCGCGCACGCAGGGCTGGGGCCTGGAAAACCTGCAGCTGGACCGCAAGGGCAACGCGTTGCGCATCGACGACCAGTGCCGCACCTCCATGCGCGACGTCTGGGCCATCGGTGATATCGCCGGCGAGCCGATGCTGGCGCACCGCGCCATGGCGCAGGGCGAGATGGTGGCCGAACTGGTGGCGGGCAAGCGCCGCCACTTCCAGCCGGCCGCGATTCCGGCGGTGTGCTTCACCGATCCGGAAGTCGTGGTGGCCGGCCTGTCGCCGGCCGAGGCCGAAGCGGCCGGGCTGGACTGCCTGGCGGCGTCGTTCCCGTTCGCGGCCAATGGCCGTGCCATGACGCTGGAATCGACCGACGGCTTCGTGCGGGTCGTGGCGCGCCGCGACAACCACCTGATCGTGGGTTGGCAGGCGGTGGGCCGGGGCGTGTCGGAACTGTCGACGGCGTTCGGCCAGTCGCTCGAAATGGGCGCGACGCTGGAGGACGTGGCGGGGACGATCCATGCCCACCCGACCCTGGGCGAGGCGGTGCAAGAAGCCGCGCTCAAGGCACTGGGGCACGCGCTGCACATCTGATCCGCTGCGGCGGATTCGAAGCCGCGGTGGCGGGCATTATGCCCGCCACTGCGGTTTTTTTTTGCCGCCGGGCCGCCCCAAGGCAAAAACGCCCCCTTGGGGGGCAGCGACCCGCGTAGCGGCGGAGCGTGGGGGCTATTTTTGCCGCCGGGCCGCCCCAAGGAAAAAAGGTCCGCTAGCGGCGCGCGTCGATGTAGGGCCGCGCCTGCAGGATGATGATCTTGTCGCCGACCACCGTCCATTCGATGTCCTGGTCGACCTTGCCCAGGCGCTGCTTGACCTGCCGGCCGACGGCGGCCAGCCGTGCCACCAGCGCGTCGTTCAGCACCTGGCGCGCGTCCGGCGCGATCGGCACTTCGCGCACGCCGCCGGCGACGTCGGCCACCAACTGCGTGTCCTCGGCCGAGCGGCTCAGCACCTGCACCGCCTTGGACCAGCTCGAATACATCACCTGCTCGGCCTGGCGCTTGCCTTCCACCACCTTGATGCCGAGGCCGCGCTTGGCCGAGATGTAGGTCACATAGCGGCGGCTGGCGTCGAACGGATCGCGCGTGATCATGACGCCGGAACTGTCGGACGGCGCCGCCAGCTGCACCAGCACGGCCATCACCACCGCGTCCTGGGGAATCCCGGCCGCGCGCCGCGCCTCGTAGGCGTCGAAGTTGTAGACCGAGGCCCACACGGTCTGCACCGCCCTGGCCAGCGCGTCCGGCTGGGTGACGTTGGGCACGGTGGTGTACAGGCCGGCGCCGCTGAAGCCGGGCAGGTCCTCGGAGTTCGATGAACTGCGCACGAACACGCCCGCGCCCTTCAGGCGCGATTGCCACAGCGCGCGCCAGGACTCGGCCTGCGCCGCGTCGGGCGCGGCCTGCATGATGTCCTGGCGCAGGGCCGCCAGTTCCTTGCGCCGCACCTCGGCGTCGGCCATGAAATCGGGGCGCTGCTCCAGCGCCGCCACCCGTTGCGCCACGTTCAGCCGCTGCATGAAGGCGGCGTATTGCGCGAACGGGATGCAGAAGCCGTCGGGCACGCTGGCGGCCGGCGGCAGGGCGGAGCGGAGCGCGCCCAGGTTGGCGGCCTTGACGCCGCAATGGCGGCTGTCGCGTACGGCCAGGGCATCGAGCGGCTTGAGCGCCTGCACCGTCAGGTCCGGCTTGGGCAGCTGCGCGCGCGGCTTGGGCGGCGTCGCCGGCGGTCGGGTGGCGGGCTTGTCGGCGGGTTGCACCCGGTAGTCGTTGCCGCTGACGGTCAGCGTGACCCACTGGCCGTCGTACTGGCGCAGGACGTTGGTGGCGTCGCGCACGTAGGCGTTGGGGATGCCCCAGCCCTTGGCCAGCAGGTTGACGTGCGACAGCAGCGTGGACGGCCGCTGCGTGATCAGGCCGGCCACCGGCGGGATGGCGATCGGTACTTCGTCGAGCACCACGATGTCGTCGCGCTGAAGGTCGGGCGTGGCGTCGACCGAGGCGACGATGCGCAGCCGGCCCTGCGCGGCGCCGGGGTTCAGCGGCAGGAAGGCCTGTTCGCGCAGCAGCGCCTCTTGCGTCACGAAGCGCAGTCCGGCGGTGGCGGCGGCCTGCTCGTGCAGGGTCGAGTTGGTCTTGAAGCGGATCGGGGCGTAGAAGCTCTTGGCGACCACATCGTCGGCCAGCTTCAGCAGTTCGGGCGTGAGGCGGTCGCCTTCCCAGAATTCGTAGGTGTAGCCGGGCAGGTCGCGCTGCCAGCTCAGGGTGCCGAACAGCAGGCGGCGGTTGGGATCCTTGTACTGCGCGGTCAGCGCGGCCTTGTCCTTGCCGGGCAGCAGGCGTCGCTCGCGCGCGAAGGTCTCGTGCAGGCCGTAGCGCGGCGTGTCCAGGTAATAGATGCGGTCGCCGCGCTGGCGGTCGATCACGAACAGCACGTGCGGGATTTCCAGCGGCGTGCCGGCGTTGTAGACGCGCGCCAACTGGCGGAACGCGGCCTCGTTCTCGATCCGGGCCATGAAGGCCGGGCCGCCGCGGCGCGCATCCTCGGCCTTGCGCGCCGCGATTTCCTCGGGCGTCAGCGGGCGGGCCTTGACGGGCTCGATCACGTTTTCGTACGGCGACGGCTTGCGCGCTGTCTGTGCCTGGGCGGCGGGCTGGGCGGCAAGCGCCAGCAGGCAGGCGGCCGCCAGGATGGCCGGACGGGACAGGGGCGACGGGAACCAGGACGCGCGCAGGGCTGGCATGGGGGGAGGGGGCGAGTGGAAAAGCGCCCATCATAGCGAACCTGTCCCCGCCGCTCGAGCGAGATCGGAAACGAGGAATGACACGCCGTGACAGGTCATTTGCGTAACGTGGCCACAAAAGAAAACGGCCCCGGAAATCCGGGGCCGCTTGTTTTCGAGCGAGGGAACCGCGGGCTTGCTACGCCGCCGTTTCCTGCAGCACGCGGCGGGCTTCCTCGGCCACGCGCTCGGGGGCGGTGCCGCCCACGTGCTTGCGCGCGGCGACCGAGCCTTCCAGCGTCAGCACCTGGTGCACGTCGTCGCCGATGGTGGCGTGGTAGGCCTTGAGCTCGTCCAGCGACAGGTCGGCCAGGTCGCAGCCGCGCTGTTCGCAGTCGCGCACGGCGTGGGCCACCACTTCGTGGGCGTCGCGGAACGGCACGCCGCGCTTGACCAGGTAGTCGGCCAGGTCGGTGGCGGTGGCAAAGCCCTGCAGCGCGGCGGCGCGCATGTTGTCGGCCTTGACCTTGATGCCGGCGGCCATGTCGGCGAAGATCGTCAGCGTGTCGCGCACGGTGTCGACGGTGTCGAACAGGCCTTCCTTGTCTTCCTGGTTGTCCTTGTTGTAGGCCAGGGGCTGGCCCTTCATCAGGGTCAGCAGGGCGACCAGGTTGCCGTTGACGCGGCCGGTCTTGCCACGCGCCAGTTCGGGCACGTCGGGGTTCTTCTTCTGCGGCATGATCGAGCTGCCGGTGCAGAAGCGGTCGGCCAGGTCGATGAAGCCCACGCGCGGGCTCATCCACAGCACCAGCTCTTCGGACAGGCGCGAAACGTGCGTCATGATCAGCGCGCCGACCGCGCAGAATTCGATGGCGAAGTCGCGGTCGGAGACGGCGTCGAGCGAATTGCGGCAGACGCCGTCAAAGCCCAGCGTCTTGGCGACGCGCTCGCGGTCGATCGGGAACGAGGTGCCGGCCAGGGCGGCGGCGCCCAGCGGCAGGCGGTTGACGCGGCGGCGGCAGTCGGCCAGGCGCTCGGCGTCGCGGCCGAACATCTCGGCGTAGGCCAGCAGGTGGTGGCCGAAGGTGACCGGCTGGGCCACTTGCAGGTGGGTGAAGCCCGGCATGATGGTGGCGGCGTTGTCCAGCGCCACCGTGGCCAGCGCGTGGCGCAGCTGGCGCAGCAGGTCGATCAGGGTGTCGATCTCGCCGCGCAGCCACAGGCGGATGTCGGTGGCCACCTGGTCGTTGCGCGAACGGCCGGTGTGCAGGCGCTTGCCGGCATCGCCGACCAGCTCGACCAGGCGCTTCTCGATGTTCAGGTGCACGTCTTCGAGGTCGAGCAGCCACTGGAAGCTGCCGGCGTCGATTTCGGACAGGATCTGGGTCATGCCGCGCTGGATGTCGGCCAGGTCCTGGGCGCCGATGATGCCCTGGGCCGCCAGCATGTCGGCGTGCGCCAGCGAACCCTGGATGTCGACGCGCGCCAGGCGCTTGTCGAAGTCCACGGACGCCGTGTAGCGTTTGACGAGTTCGGAAACCGGTTCCGAGAACCGGGCGGACCAGGCCTGCGCCTTGTTGGCGAACTGGTTTTGATCGGGGGAGGGAGTGTTTGCCATGATGGCGGGGATTATAGGGCCTGCCCCGGGCGCCTGACGAATCCAGGGCCACGGTCGGGATGCCCCGCTGTTGCGGCTGGAAACTTGCGGCGGCGCGAGTTGTCGGATAATTCAGGGTCATATCCGGCGGCCTGCGGGGTTTTTCCATCGCCGGGCCGCCCCAAGATGAAAACGTCCCTCCCGTCACCCGAAAGAGAGCACACGACCTATGCCCATGGAATGGGAAGAGCTGGCCACCGAACTCGATACCTACATGCCGCACCAGCCCTGGGCGCAGACGCTGGTCGGCATCGGCGTGCTGATCCTGACGGCGCTGTTCGTCCAGTGGGTGGTCGCGCGGGTGGTGCTGCTGCTGGCGCACCGGCTGCTGGTGGTCAGCGGCCACGAGGACTGGGACAAGGCGCTGCAACGCCGCCGCGCCTATCAGAACCTCTGGTACGCGGTGCCGTTCGCGGTGGTGTCGGTGGGCATCGATCTGGTGCCGCACGTCGAGAAGGCCGCCACGCTGGTCGGGCGGCTGGCCCACGCCGGCGCCTGGATCTGCGTGTTCGTGGCGTTTTCCGGGGTGCTGAGCGCCTGGCAGGACACCTATTCGGCCACCACGCGGGCGCAGACCCGCTCGATCAAGGGCTACATCCAGATCAGCAAGCTGATCCTGATGGCGGTGTGCACCGTGTTGGTGCTGTCGATCCTGATCGACCGCTCGCCGCTGTGGATGATCTCCGGCCTGGGCGCGCTGTCGGCGGTGCTGCTGCTGGTGTTCAAGGACACGCTGCTGTCGCTGGTGGCCAGCACCCAGCTCACCAGCAACGACATGCTGCGCATCGGCGACTGGATCGAGATGCCGCAGTCCAACGCCGACGGCTTCGTCAAGGACATCGCCCTGCATACGGTCAAAGTGCAGAACTGGGACAACACCGTCACCACGGTGCCGACCTACAAGCTGTTCTCGGAAAGCTACCGCAACTACCGCCACATGTTCGAGTCGGGCGGCCGGCGCATCAAGCGCACCCTGCGCATCGACGCCAGCAGCGTGCGCTTTTTGACCGATGACGAGGCCCAGCGCCTGATGCGCTTCCGGCTGCTGCACGACTACCTGCGGGTCAAGACCCAGGACATCGCCCAGGCCAACCAGACCATGGGCGAACTGGCCAGCGTGCCGGCCAACCGCCGCCGCCTGACCAATATCGGCACCTTCCGCGCCTACGGCCTGGCCTACCTGAAACAGAACCCCGAGGTGCGCCAGGACATGGCGATGATGGTGCGCATGATGGAGCCCACCGCCGACGGCATCCCGGTCGAGGTCTATTGCTTCACCGCCGTCACCGCCTGGGTCGAGTACGAGCGCATCCAGGGCGACATCTTCGACCATCTGCTGGCGATCCTGCCGGAACTGGGCCTGCGGCTGTACCAGCAGCCGTCCGGCGCCGACATCGGCGCCATGGGCAGCTCGCTGCGCGAGGGCGCCCTGCAGGCCGCGCTGGCGGCCGAGGGCGGGCATCACCGGGGCGATCCGGAACGCCTGGCGCCGCCGTCCGGCGCATGACGCCGTGAGATAATGGCCGGGTTGGATGTCCCGGCCTGAAACAGGCCCGTTCCGTGCAGTTCCGTATCAAGGCGCCCCAGGCGATGGATCCGATGTCGAACCCGTTCTTCAACCTGTATTCCCACGGCTTCGCCCGGGTCGCCGTGGGCGTGCCCGAATGCCGGGTCGCGGATCCGGCCTTCAACGCCGCGCAGACCATCGCGCTGGCGCAGCAGGCGGCCCAGGGCGGCGCCGTGCTGGCGGCGTTCCCCGAACTCGGCCTGTCGGCCTACACCTGCGACGACCTGTTCCACCAGAAGGCCCTGCTGGACGCCTGCGAGGCGGCGCTGGACCAGGTGGTACGCGCCACGGCCGAGCTGGACATCGCCGTCGTCGTCGGCGCGCCGCTGCGGGTGGCGCACCAGTTGTACAACTGCGCGGTGGTGGCGGCCGGCGGCCGCATCCTGGGCGTGGTGCCCAAGAGCTACCTGCCCAACTACGGCGAATTCTACGAAGCGCGCCAGTTCAGCGCGGCCGATTGCGCCGTCGCCACCGAGATCCGCCTGCTGGAGCAGACCGTGCCGTTCGGCGCCGAGCTGCTGTTCCAGATGGAAAAGCTGCCGCTGTTCCAGTTCCACGTCGAGATCTGCGAAGACGTCTGGGTGCCGATCCCGCCGTCCTCGTTCGCGGCGCTGGCCGGCGCCACGGTGCTGGTGAACCTGTCGGCCTCGAACATCGTGGTCGGCAAGTCGGCCTACCGCCACCAGCTGGTGGCGCAGCAGTCGGCGCGCTGCCTGGCGGCCTACATGTATACGTCGGCCGGCCGTGGCGAGTCGTCCACCGACCTGGCCTGGGACGGCCAGGCGCTGATCTACGAGAACGGCGAGCTGCTGGGCGAGTCCGAGCGCTTCCTGAACGAATCGCACCTGCTGTTCTCCGACGTCGACCTTGAGCGCCTGTCGCGCGAGCGCATGCACCAGACCACCTTCGGCCAGTCGGCGCGGCGCCACCGCGACGAAGTGCGCAAATTCCGCCAGGTGCTGGTGCCGGTCGCGGCGCCGCTGGAAGACGCCGAGCTGCCGCTGGAGCGGCGCGTGCCGCGCTTCCCCTACGTGCCGGCCGACGCCCAGCGCCGCGACGCGCGCTGCCGCGAGGTCTACAGCATCCAGGTGCAGGCGCTGGCGCAGCGCCTGTCGGCCAGCGGCATGTCCAAGGTGGTCATCGGCATTTCGGGCGGGCTGGATTCGACCCACGCGCTGCTGGTCTGCGCCCAGGCGATGGACACGCTGGGGCTGCCGCGCGCCAATATCCTGGCCGTGACCATGCCGGGTTTCGCCACCAGCAGCCGCACGCTGCAGCAGGCGCGCCAGCTGATGGCGGTGGTGGGTTGCACGGCCTCCGAGGTCGACATCCGCCCGAGCTGCCTGCAGATGCTCAAGGACCTCGGCCATCCCTATGCCGATGGCAAGCCGGTGTACGACATCACCTTCGAGAACGTGCAGGCCGGCGAGCGCACCAACCACCTGTTCCGCATCGCCAATTTCAACAACGCCATCGTCATCGGCACGGGCGACCTGAGTGAACTGGCGCTGGGCTGGTGCACCTATGGCGTGGGCGATCACATGTCGCACTACAGCGTCAACGCCAGCGTGCCCAAGACCCTGATCACGCACCTGGTGCGCTGGGTGGCCGAGTCCGGCCGCCTGGGCGAGGCCGGCGCGGCGGTGCTGCTGGACGTGCTGGGCACGGACGTCAGCCCCGAGCTGGTGCCGGGCGGCGACGATGGCAAGCCGACGCAGAAGAGCGAAGACACCATCGGCCCCTACGAGCTGCAGGATTTCAACCTGTACTACACGCTGCGCTACGGCTTCGCGCCGACCAAGGTGGCGTTCCTGGCGCTGGCGGCCTGGCGCGACCGCGATGCCGGCGCCTGGCCGGAAGGCGGCCACGTGGCGCGCAACCAGTACGACCTGGCGGCGATCAAGCGCAACCTGAAGATCTTCCTGGACCGGTTCTTCCGCCTCAGCCAGTTCAAGCGCACCTGCGTGCCGAACGCGCCCAAGGTGGGCTCGGGCGGCTCGCTGTCGCCGCGCGGCGACTGGCGCGCGCCGAGCGATTCCGAGTCGGTGGTGTGGATGCGCGACGCCGACCGGATTCCGGACGCGGCGCCGCCGGCCTGACCGCCGCCTGCGGGTTTTCCCGGCCGTCGCCGGGCCGGGCTTGGCGGGCCCGGCGCCGGTGGTATTCTCTCAATCATCGCGCCCTGGTCCGACAGGCATCCCGGGCGCCGCAACAGATCGAACAATCAGGACGACCAACGTGAAACAAGTCACCGCCATCATCAAACCCTTCAAGCTCGACGAAGTCCGCGAAGCGCTGGCCGAGGTCGGCGTCAGCGGGCTGACCGTGACCGAAGTGAAGGGGTTCGGGCGCCAGAAGGGGCATACCGAGTTGTACCGCGGGGCGGAATACGTGGTGGATTTCCTGCCGAAGATCCGCGTCGAGGTGGTGCTGCCGGACGACCAGGTCGAGGCGGCGATCGAGGCGGTGGTGAAGGCGGCCCGTACCGGGAAGATCGGGGATGGCAAGATCTTTGTTACGCCGGTCGAGCAGGCCATCCGGATTCGGACGGGGGAGAGCGACGAAGAGGCGCTTTGAGTTTGCGTTTGAATCGCTTGCGTTGATTGTCGGGGGGATCGTTATGGTCTCCCCGAAGTTTTTTGGGGCGGGGGATTGTGTTCTTGGGGCGCCCGGCGCGCAGGCGCAGCGGGTGCGGGCGCCAACGATTGCGGTCCGGAGCGTTCGCTCCGGACTTGCCTAGGCGGCCCCCCCCTTCGTCATCTTCGTCACAGCCTGCGGCTGTTCCTTCAGATTCCCTCGGGCGCATCGACGGCGCCCGCACCCGCTGCGCCTGCGCGCCGGGCTCGCGCCTTTGAGAATTGAAGCGCTGCTGTGGTGGTTGCTTGCGGGGGAGCTTGCGGGGCCCGCAAACAGTGGCCGCGCGGGCGGCCGCTGTTTGCATACGCGGTGGTGGGGCGTCGGGGGTGTTGTCGCTTCGCGCTGGGGGAGAGAGGGGGAGGGGGAGGACGGTGGGTTTTGGGGCGCTGCTTTTTGGGGTTATTTCTCTGACGTTCCGCGTTCCGCGTTCCGCGTTCCTCGCTCCAGGCTCCGCGTTCTGTTATTTCATCTTGTGCCGTGCCGTGCCGTGCCGTGCCGATGCGCTATTGGCGCTTGCCATGGATTCTGTGAGGCCCGCGGGTTGGACGCGGGCCCTTTTCTTTTTGCGGGTCTAGCGGATCAGCTGGTTCATTTCCAGGATCGGCATCATCACGGCCAGCACGATCAGAAGGACGAAGCCGCCCATCAGCAGGATGAGGGCGGGTTCCAGCAGGGCGGTCATGGCCATGGCGCGGCGTTCGAGGTCGCGCGAGAGGTTCTGGGCGCCGCGGTCGAGCAGTTCGGGGAGCTGGCCGGTTTTTTCGCCGCTGGCGATGAGATGGATGAGCAGTGAAGGGAAGGCTTTCTGGGCGGCCAGGGAGGCTGAGAGGGAGGCGCCTTCGCGGACGCGGGCGGCGGCTTCGTCGACGGCGCCGCGCAGGACGTCGTTGCCGAGGGTGCGGCGGGCGGCGTCCAGGGCGGTGAGCAGGGCGACGCCGCTGCCGCAGAGGATGGCCAGGGTCGAGGCGAAGCGGGCGGCGTTGACGCCGAGCACGAAGCGGCCAGCCAGGGGCAGGCGCAGCACGCGGGCGTGCCAGGCGCGGCGGGCGGCGGGCACGCGCAGGGAATAGCGCCACAGCACGATGGCCAGCGCGATGGCGGCGCCGGTGGCCAGGCCCCATTCACGCACGTAGTCGGACAGCCCAAGCATGATGCGGGTCAGCAGCGGCAGCTGCTGCTTGGCGTGGTTGAAGGCCGACACCACCTGCGGCACGACGTAGCCCAGCAGGAAGATCACGATGATGACGGAGACACAGGCGACCACGGCGGGGTAGATGAACGCCGTCATGACCTTGCTGCGCAGAGTGTTGCGCTCTTCGATGTAGTCCGCCAGTTTTTCCATGACCTGCGCCAGGTCGCCGGATTCCTCGCCGGCGCCGATCAGGGCGCGGTAGATCTCGGGGAAGTCGCGCGGGCGCGAGGCCAGCGCGGTGGACAGGCGATGGCCGGCGCGCACGTCGTCGCGCACGCCTTCGAGCGTGGCGGCGATGTGCTTCTTTTCGGCCTGTTCGAGCGTGGCGCTGAGCGCGGCGTCCAGCGGCAGGCGCGCGGCGAGCAGGCTGGCGAGCTGGCGCGTGAGCCAGGCCAGGTCGGCGTCGGACAGGCGGGTGCGCAGGGCGGCGCCCAGGCCTTCGGCGCGCGCGGCGGGAGAGGTGGACAGGGGCAACAGGCCGCGGCCGCGCAGCTGGTTGCGGGCGCCGCGCTCGCTGTCGGCGTCGATCGTGCCCTGCACGATTTTTCCGAGCGCGTCAGTCGCTTCGTAACGAAAGGATGGCATGGTGGGAAGGTGGCAGCGGGCATCCGCGGATTGATGCGGAAGGCCCGTAAATCAAGGCTTTGCAGCCCGTCACCTTGCCTTTGGATTATGACCGTAGTGTTGCAGTGTCACCCCGTATACTCCGACGCGCTTTCACGTTTTTTCACACGACTTCACGTCTCAGGCACATCCCGTCATGCGTCATATCGCGCAACTCAGCCTTGCGGTCTTGCTAGCGGCAAGCCAACTCGGACCCGCGGCCAGCCAGGCCTATGCTCAACAGGCGGACAATCGCGTCAGCCTGAACTTCGTCGACACGGACATCCCCGCGGTACTGCGTGCGCTGTCGCTGTTCACCAAGCGCAATTTCCTGGTGGATCCCCGCGTGAAGGGCAAGCTCACGCTGGTGTCGGACCGGCCCGTCGATAGCGGGCAGGCGCTGTCGATGCTGACCGGCGCGCTGCGTTTGCAAGGTTTCGCGATCGTCGATGTGGACGGCGTGACGCGGGTGGTGCCGGAGGCCGACGCCAAGCTGCAGGGCAGCGCGGTGGTGGGCGATCCGCGGCCGGCGCCCGCCGCCGGCGGCGCGGGCAAGGGGCCGGTGCCGCTCTCGTCCTTCGCGCGCGGCGGCTCGGGCAACAGCGGCGAGATGCTGACGCGGGTGTTCCCGCTGAAGTACGAGAACGCGGCCAACCTGGTGCCGGTGCTGCGTCCGATGGTGCCGCCGAACAATCCGATCAACGCCTACCCCGGCAACAACACGCTGGTGGTGACCGACTACGCCGACAACCTCGACCGCATCGCGGCGGTGATCGCGCGCATCGACGTGCCCAGTTCGATCGACACCGACGTGGTGCCGGTGCGTTCGGGCATCGCCTCGGACATCGCCATCCTGGCGTCGCAACTGCTGGACACGCAGAGCAGCGACCCGACCCAGCGCATCGCGGTGGTGGCGGACCCGCGCAGCAACAGCGTGCTGATCCGCGCCGGCAGCCCGGCGCGCACGCGTCTGGCGCGCGACCTGATCACCAAGCTGGACGCGCAGCAGAACCGCTCCGGCAACCTGCACGTGGTCTACATGCGCAATGCGCAGGCCACCCGCATCGCCGAGGTGCTGGGCGGGCTGCTGACCGGCCAGGCCAATTCGGCGCCGGGGGCGGGCCCCACGGGCGGCACCGGCGGCGCGGGCGGCGCCCTCGGGCAGAGTGGTGGCAACCGGTCGCAGGCGTCCACTAGCAACACCAATACCGGCCTGGGCATGTCGAACTCGTCCAATAGCTCCGGCGGCAACGCCAAGGGCGGCCTGTCCGGCGACCAGGACCGCATCGCGCGCGACGATTCCGGCAACCAGGCGGTGTCGTACTCCGCCGGCGGGGCCACGATCCAGGCGGATCCGGCCACCAACTCGCTCATCATCGCGGCGCCCGAACCGTTGTACCGCAGCCTGCGCGAAGTGATCGACCAGCTCGACCAGCGCCGCGCGCAGGTGCTGGTGGAGAGCCTGATCGTCGAGGTCAGCGAGCAGGCGGCGGCCGAATTCGGCATCCAGTGGATGACCGGCGCGGGCAACATCAACAGCGGCGGCACCAGCTTCATCGGCGGCACCAACCTGGGCGGCAGCGGCTTGTCGGGCAAGGGCCCGACCTCGATCGACGCGCTCGGCGGCGGCCTCAGCCTGGGCGTGGTCAAGGGCACGGTCGACGTGCTCGGCAACAAGGTCATCAACCTGGGCGTGCTGGCCCGCGCGATGCAGAACAGCGGCGAAGCCAACATCCTGTCCACGCCGAACCTGCTGACGCTGGACAACCAGTCGGCCAGCATCCTGGTGGGCAAGACGGTGCCGTTCGTGACCGGCCAGTACGTCACCAACGGCGGCAATAACAACAACCCGTTCCAGACCATCCAGCGCGAGGACGTCGGCCTGAAGCTGAACATCCGGCCGCAGATCTCCGAAGGCGGCGCGGTCAAGCTCGACATCTACCAGGAAGTCAGCAGCATCGACGAAAGCAGTTCGTCCGCCACCACCGGCATCGTCACCAACAAGCGCGCCATCGACACCAGTGTGCTGATCGACGACGGCCAGATCATCGTGTTGGGCGGCCTGCTCGAAGAAAACGTGACGCTGACCTCCAACAACGTGCCGGGCCTGAGCTCGATCCCGGTGCTGGGCTCGCTGTTCAAGTACGACAGCCGCAAGCGCACCAAGACCAACCTGATGGTGTTCCTGCGCCCCTACGTGGTGCGCGATGCGCGCCAGAGCGCCAGTGTGACGATGGACCGCTACGACTACATGCGCCGCGCCCAGGGCAGCGCGCAGCCGGGCGACCACTGGCTGCTGCCGAACATGCAGGCGCCGATGCTGCCGCCGCCGGGATCGGCGCCATCGGTGTCCAACAACGCCTACGACATGCGGCCCGAGCAACTGGCCGAGACGATGCGGCGTCCGCCGCCCACGACGGTCGAGTCGTTCGCGGTGCGCCAGTATCCGGCGGCGCGCCAGACCAGCGATCCGGCGCAGCCGATCCGCGCCAACCTGCCGCTGAACGTGAGCGTGGCGCGCGACCCGTCTTCGCTCTATGGCGAAGCCGAGAGCACCAGCGCGACGCTGCAGTTCGCCTCGGTCAAGACACGCGCCGAGGCCGACCGCATCGCCCAGCGGGTGCAGGCCAGCGGCCTGCAGGCCTACGTGCAGACGGGGCCGGGCGGCATGGGCTACGTGGTGCGCAGCCAAGTGTCCAAGGACCCCGGCACCATCTCCACCGCGACGGCGTTGCTCAAGGAACTGGGCTTCAAGGGCGAACTGGTCTCGCACCTATGAGCGCGCATCCCTTGCCCTATGCCTGGGCGCGCGCGCAGCGGGCGGTGCTGTCGCTGCGCGCCGGCCATGCGCAGTTGACGGTCAGTCCGCGCACGCCCGAATGGGCGGTGCGCGAGATCCAGCGCTGCCATGGCGACATCGCCGTGGCGCGGGTCGATGACGAGGCGCTGGAAACGCTGCTGGCCGCCACCTACAGCCACGCCGAGGACGCCGCCTCGGTGATGGGCGTGGCCGAGAACGAGATCGACCTGGACCGCCTGCTGCAGGACATGCCCGAGGTGGCCGACCTGCTGGACGCGCAGGACGACGCGCCGGTGATCCGCATGATCAACGCGCTGTTCGCGCAGGCGGCGCGCGACGGCGCCAGCGATATCCACATCGAGCCGTTCGAGACCCATTCGGTGGTGCGCTACCGGGTCGACGGCACGCTGCGCGACGTGGTCTCGCCGCGCAAGGCGCTGCACGCGGCCCTGATCTCGCGCATCAAGATCATGGCGCACCTGGACATCGCCGAAAAGCGCCTGCCGCAGGACGGCCGCATCGCGCTGCGGGTCGGCGGCCGGCCGATCGACGTGCGCGTCTCGACGCTGCCCACCGGGCATGGCGAGCGCGCGGTGCTGCGCCTGCTGGACAAGGAAGCCGGCCGCCTGCAGCTGGAGAAGCTGGGCATGGCGCCCGGCGTGCTGCGGCAGCTGGACCGGCTGATCCGCCAGCCGCACGGCATCGTGCTGGTGACCGGCCCCACCGGCAGCGGCAAGACCACCACGCTGTACGCGGCGCTGAGCCGGCTGGACGCGTCCACCAGCAATATCCTGACGGTGGAGGATCCGATCGAGTACGACCTGGCGGGCATCAGCCAGACCCAGGTCAACGCCAAGATCGACATGAGCTTCGCGCTGGCGCTGCGCGCCATCCTGCGCCAGGATCCGGACGTCATCATGATCGGTGAAATCCGTGACCTGGAGACGGCGCAGATCGCGGTGCAGGCGTCGCTGACGGGCCACCTGGTGCTGGCCACGCTGCACACCAACGACGCGGTGTCGGCGGTGACGCGCCTGACCGACATGGGGGTGGAGCCGTTCCTGCTGTCCTCGTCGCTGCTGGGCGTGCTGGCGCAGCGGCTGGTGCGCAAGCTGTGCCCGGCCTGCAAGAAGCCGTCGATGCAGGACGGCGCACGGGTGTTCCAGCCGGTCGGCTGCGAGGCCTGCAACCACACCGGCTACGCCGGCCGTTCCGGCATCCATGAACTGTTCACCGTGGACGACGAGGCGCGTCGCCTGATCCACGAAGGCCGCGACGAGCGCGAACTGCGCCGCGCCGCCAGCGCTGCTGGCATGCTCAGCATGCGCGAGGACGGCGCGCGCTGGGTCGAGAGCGGCGAGACCTCGCCGGAGGAAATCCTGCGGGTGACGCGCGACGCCTAGGGCGTTGGCGCGGACGGCGCCGTAGTGGCGGGTTGCGGCGCCACCGGCGCGCATGCCGCGTCAAGGCGTTGCAGGTCCGCGACCGACAGCGCCCCGAGTTGCCCATCGCAGATGCGCGCGCCGATGACGGCGACCGTGAAGGGCAGGGCGCCGCCGCGATTGCCGGCCGCCCGCATCAACGCCACGACATTGCCGCCGGGGCGCAGCACCGGCAGGGTGATGCCGCGGCGTTGCGCGAATTCGCGGGCGTCGGCGGGCGCATCGGTGCTGACCAGCAGCACCGTCCACGCCGGATGCGCGTCGGCGAAGGCCTGCAGGCGCGGCAGCTCTTCCACGCACGGCGGGCAGTCGCGGCCCCAGAAATTGACCAGCACCGGGCCGGCCAGGGCCGACAGCCGCACGAAGCGGCCGCCATCGAGCGTCGGCAGCGAAAAATCCCAGGCCTGGCCCGCCGGCGGGCGCGCGGCGGGCCGCGCTGGCGGGCCTGCCCGCGCGGTCACGGCCGCGAGCGCCAGGCAGGCGCACAGCGCGGCGCGCCGCATCAGAAGCTGACCTTGGTGCCGGCGTACAGGTAGCGCCCGCGGCTCGGCCCCCACAGCTGCGTCACGTCGGGTTCGCCGTCGCCGTTGACGAACAGCGGGCTTTCCTTGTCGGTCTGCTTGTAGTCGAACAGGTTGTCGACGCCGGCATACAGCGTGAAGTGCTTGTTGACCGCGTATTCGCCGCGCAGGTCCAGGGTGAAGAAGCCGGGGCTCTTGTCGCGCTTGGGATGGCCGTCGAGGTCGTAGCGGTTCGGGCTGCCCGAGCCATCGTCGTGGAACTTGCGCAGGTTCATGGGGCCGGTCCAGACCAGCTTGGCGTTGAAGTCGAAATCGCCGCGGTCGTAGTCCAGGCCGAGATAGGCCTTGGCGTTGGGGCGGGCGAAGATCAGCGTCTTGGCGGGGAAGCGGTAGTTGAACGCCTCGGCCGCCGCCATCACGCTCAGGGCCGGCGTCACCAGGTAGGACATCGTCAGGTCGACGCCCTGCACGATGACCGGCTGGCGGGCGCTGGAGAACACCGTGATGTCGTTGCCGGCCGCATCGTGCTGGTCGGGGTCGAGCATGGCGAAGTTCTTGATGTGGTTGTAGTTGTACGAGCCGGTCACCGCGAGGCGGTCGTCGGCGTAGTTGAGCGCATAGCTGGCGTTGAACGATTCCTCGGGCTTGGTGATCTGGCGGTCGATGTGGATGGTGTTGAGGATGCCGTGTTCCTGCTCGAAGAAGCTGGTGGGCGCGCGGAAGCCCTTGCCCACGCTGAAGCGGCTGGCCAGCCGCTCGGTGTGGTGGTAGAGCGCGTTCAGGCGCGGCGAGGTGATGCCGCCGAAGACGTTGTGGCGGTCGTAGCGGACCGAGCCGTTGATTTCCAGGGCGTCGTCCAGGAAGGTGCGGTAGGCCTGCAGGAACAGCGCCGGCGTGCGGTAGAGGTAGTCGTCGACGCCCTGCACCGGCGTGCCGTCTTCCATGCTGCCGTGGCTCTTGAGGTCTTCGTAGCGGAGGTTGGCGCCGGCGGTGGTGAGCCAGCCGGCGATGGGCGTCTGCCAGCTGGCTTCGGCGTAATACTGCTTCTGGCGGGCGATGTAGGTGGCCTGTTCGTAGAAGCTGTCCTGCTTGTGCTGGGCGGCGCCGACGGCCAGGCGCAGCACGCTGTCGCCGAACGACTTTTCGGCGGTGGAGATGAACTGCAGGCGGTCGGTGAAGATGATCTCGGACATGCCGCCGCGGCCGCCGCGATCGCCGCCGGGGCCTTCGTCGTAGGGTTCGATGCTGCCGTCCGACGGGTTGACCCAGCCGTCGCGGTCGGGGGAGCCGTGCACGCCCTGGCGCCAGTCGAACGGGTTGCCGCGAGTGCTGTGCTTGATGGCCGAGTAATCATTGCCCAGCGCGCCGCCGCCGCGCTTTTCATTGACCACGTCGACCCGGCCGCGCACCTTGAAGCCGCCGGCGTCGTCGAGGAAGAAGCCGACGCCGCCCAGTCGGCGGTCGTAGCCGGTGTATTCGGAGATGCCGTTGTGGTCGGCGTCGACCGAGTCATGCTTGTTGTAGTTGAGCGTGGCGGTGATGGCGCCGCCCTCGAACGGCCGCGCCAGGTAGGCGTCGCCCTGGCGCGAGCCGTAGCTGCCGACCTGCGCGCGGGCGCGGTTCTCGGCCTCGGTGGGGCGCTTGGTGACGATGTTGACCGAGCCGGACAGGGCTTCGGGGGCGATCAGGCTGGCGCCGGCGCCGCGCGCGATGTCGATGCGCTCGACGCCGTAGACGCTGACGCTGTCCAGCCCGTAGGCCGACGATACCGAGGAGAAGATCGGCACGCCGTCGATCATCATCGTGGTGTAGCGGCCGGGCAGGTTGTTCAGCAGCACGTTGCGCACGTTGCAGATCGAGCATTCCACCTGCACGGCGATGCCGGGATTCTTGTCGAGCGCTTCGTTGATGTTGGTGGCGCCGGCCTTGGCGATGGCGCGTTCACTGATGGATTCGGTCTTGACCAGTTCGTCGCGCAGGGCGCCGGGCCGCATCGATCCCTGGTTGGAGCGGTCGATGACGGTGATCGCGGGCAGCGTGGCGGTGTGGTCGGCGGGCGCGGTGGTCTGGGCCTGCGTGGCGCCGGCGGCGGTCAGCGCCGCCGCCAGGGCGGCGAGCCGGAAGCGGGAGGGCGTGCGGGAGGGGAAGGCGAAAGACATGGCAAGAGGCATCGGGCGTGCGGTTTCCAGGAACGGACGGCCGCGGCGCAGGCGCATGGCGCCCGCGCCGCGGCGCGTTCAGTTGAGACAGGGAACCGTGCCGGGCGCGCGCGGCGCGACACGCGGCCGCGCCCGGCGCGAGGCGGGGCGGGACGCAGCGGTGTGGCGCAGGGAAATGCCCATGGAATGACGCGAATCTGCCGTGACGAAAATTATTCAAAACGTTATGTTTTATGAAAATTTGCGTCAACGTCAGCCGGTCTGATACTGGGCCGAGATGTCGGGGCGGTGGCGGCCGCGTGGCCGCGTTTCGGATTACTTGCCGGTGCCGAAGACCACCACGTCGTCGCTGCGCCGGCCCAGGGTCGACATCAGGCCGTCGAGGGCGGTGCGGTCGGCCTCGCTGGCGCTGGCCGCGAAGGTCGCCTGGCCCTGGAAGCGCACGCCGCGGGCATTGACGCTGCCCTGGCCGGTGACCGCCAGCGGGCCGCTTTCGGTGCTGAGCGCCAGCGTGGCGCCGGCGCGGCCGTTGCCGCGCACCCGCAGCACGTAGGTGCCGACCGGCGTCACCGGCGACAAGGCAGTGGCGGCGTCGCGCCAGCGCAGTTCGGCCAGCGGTGCGTCGGGCAGGGCGCCGCCCAGTTTCAGCGCCTGCCAGCTGATCTCCAGCGCGCCCTCGGGCGCCAGCGTGTTCCAGGGCGCGCCCAGCGCCGGCAGCACCGTGGCGGGCACCCGCAGCGATTGCGCCGACAGCGACAGGCCGTCCCAGCCCAGGCCGGCGCGCACCGGTCCGCGCAGCCAGGGATGCGATACCTCCAGCGTCATTGACGACCAGCGCCACTGCCATTGCAGGGCCTGCGGCAGCATGCGGCGCGCCCCGGGCGGGCCGAGCGCCAGCCAGGCGCTGCCGTTCCAGACCGTACCGGCGGCGTCGGCCAGCGCCACCGGCGCGTCGGCGGGCAGGAAGGCCAGCAGCCAGCGGGCCGGCAGCACGGCGGCCGCGGCCGCGAGCGCGCAGGCGGCGCAGGCCAGCGCCAGGCCGGTGCGCTTGGGCAGGCGGGGCAGACGCATCAGGAGCGGGCCTGCGGGGCCGGCAGGGCCAGCTTGATGCTGCCGTTGACCAGGCCGGGCAAGGGCCGGCCATTGACGTTGGCGGCGCGGGTCAGCTCGACCTGCCTGACCGCCAGGCCCCAGTCGCCGGCGGCGTTCTCGAGCCAGCGCAGCAGCGCCGACGAAGGCACTTCGGTCACGGCCAGCGTGACGCTGTCGCCCTGGCCCGGATGCTCCAGCTTCCAGTGGTCGGCGGGCAGGCCCGCGCGTTCCAGGCTGGCGCCGATGTCGGCGGCGGCCGGCAGGGTGGCGGCGGGCGCGGCGGCCTTGCCGCGCAGGGCCATGGCCTGCGTGGTGATGTCCGCCACGGCGGCGGCCTGGCCGCGCAGGCCTGGCAGTTCGTCGCGCAGCTTGCGCGACGAGTCCAGCGCGGGCTCGATCAGCAGCGTGAAGACCAGCACCGCGCCCAGCAGGGCGCCGGCGCCGTTGACCAGCCGCCGTTCGCGCGGCGCCAGGGCCTGGTAGCGCTGGCGCGCGCGGTCGGCGGCCGGCGCCAGGGGTTTGAGGGCGGCGCGCCAGGCGGCGCTCAGGCGTTCAATGGGCTTCATGGTTGGCTGCGCGTGATGCGCCAGGTGTTGTCGGTGTCGCCGCGTTCCAGCTTCAGGCCCTGCGAGGCGGCCTGCTGGATCAGCGCGGGCGTTTCGGCCACGCGCTGGGCCTGGGCGCCGGCGTCGGCCAGTTGCAGGGTCAGCGCCTGGTCGGCATAGGACAGGCGGGCGACGTTGTCGGCGGCGAACGGCAGGGTCTGCGCGGCGGCGCGCGCCAGCGGCAGGAAGTCGCTGGCGTTGGCGGCGCCGCGGCGGTTCTGCAGCGCGTCCAGGCCTTGCTGCGCCTGGCGGGCGGGATCCAGCACCACCGGCAGCTCGGGAAACGCCGCCAGCACCTGGCGGCGCATGCCGTCGCGCAGCGACTGCGCCTCGCCGCGCAGCTGCGCCGCGTGCAGGTTCAGGCCGCCGATCCAGACCACGGCGGCGACGGCGCTCCAGCGCCATACCGGCCGCCAGCGCGACACGCGCGCCGGCGCCAGCTGCGGCATCGCCAGCGACCACGAGGGCGACGGCGCCAGCCAGCGCGGGTCGGCCGGATCGCGCAGCGGCGTCAGGTCTTCGGGCGCCAGCGTCTGCGGGGCGATCAGGGCGTGGGCGCGCAGGCCCTGCGCGTTCAGCAGGCTCCAGGCGCGGCGCACCGGTTCGCGCGCCGCCCAGGCCAGCGCCACGTTGCCGTCGGCGCCGCGCGGGCCATGGCCGATCGCCAGGTCGTCCAGGTCGCTCAGCACCAGCGGCTCGAGCGAGCCGCGCACGGCGGCGGCGAAGCGGGCCTTGGCCACGGCCGGCACCTGGACGGTGGCGGCGATGACGTCGGCCGGGTGCAGCACGGCCTCGCAGGCGGCCTGCGGATAGGCCTGGCCGAGGGCGTGCAGCGTCAGCTCGCCCTGGCGCGCGCAGCGGCCGCGGCGGTCGAACCAGGCAAAGGGCAGCAGCGAGCCTGGGCCGAGTTCGGCGAGCGGGGCCAGCGCGATGCGCAAGGAATTCTTCAAGGGGTTTCTCTCGTCCAGATAGTGTCGGGCGCGGCGGGCGGCGCGCTGCGTATCAGCGCCTGCATCGAGACCCGGGCCCGTTCGTAAACGACCGCGCCGCTGGCCAGGAACCAGCCGCTGGTCGTGCTGACGGCGGGCGCGGGCGTCTTGACGCCGGTGGCGGCCAGCCGGTTGGCGAAGTCGCCGCTGTTGTTGAACCAGTTGCCGCGGTCGCGTTCGCCGGTGATGGCGCGGGCCTGGCTGAGCGACAGGCCCGCGACCAGCGCGGCGATGACTTCGGGCGGCGCGGTATTGACGTTGACGTTGGTGGCGGTGGGCAGCACCGTCATCGTGCGCCGCAGTTCGGCGCGCACGGCGGGCTCCAGCCCCAGCAGCGCCGCCACGTCGTCGATGCCGCGCGGCAATGGCGCGCGCGCCTGCGGCGCCTGGCCGCCCTGGGCCGGCGTGGGCGCGTTGGCGGCGGGCGCCGGCGGCTGGCTGGCGGCGATGATCTCGATGATGCGGCCGGCCAGCGTGTCCGGCAGGCGCAGGGCGCCCAGCAGCCGCCGCAGCGCCTGCTCCTGTTCCGGTTGCGGCACGCCGTTGCTGGCCAGGTTGGTCAGGTTGTACTTGCCCTGTTCGTCCTGCACCTTGCCGGAGAACACCGCGACGCGGTCGTCGCCGGGACGCTCGATGCGGGTGTCCAGCACCGGCGTGGCCCAGATCTGGTCGCCACGGGTGGTGGACTCGCGCTTGCCGTGGTCGCGCACCACCAGGCGGGCCCAGTCGATGCCGCCGGCCAGCAGCATGCGCGCCTGCACCCGCGCCATTTCGTTCTCGATGCGGCGGGTGCTGGCGGTCTGGCGCTGGAACAGGCTGGTGGTCAGCGCCGCGACGATGGCGACGATGATCAGCGCGCTGACGACGGCGGCGCCGCGCTCGCGCGGCAGGGTCGTGTTCATGGCAGCTCCAGGACGCGGCTGTAGCGCCGCACGTCGCCGGCCGGGCCGCGGTCGAGCGTGATCTCGATGCCGCTGGGCGTGGCGGAGAAGGGCGAGCGGGTGTCCATCCAGCCCGCGCCCGGCACCCAGCCGCGCAGCGCCAGGTCGCGCACGCCCGGCAGCAGCAGCACGCCGTCGCCGACGGGCGGCAGCGGTCCCTGTTCGGCGGGCAGGCCGCTGGCGCGCCACAGGCCGTCCTTGCGCACCGACCATTGCACCCGTTGCCAGCGGCCGTCGCCGTCCGGATCGGGCCGCAGGATCTCCAGCACCTGCGCGCCGGCGGCGCCGCGCAAGAGGCGCACGCCGGTCGTGAAGACCTGCGTGTCGATGCCGGGCGCGGCGAAGGACGGGCCGTTGTAGGCCAGTTCGACATCGCGTCCCATTTGCCCCAGCGTGCGGACGATGGCGTCGGTGTCGTCGGATTGCTGCGCGATCCAGTCGCGCGCGCTGGAGACGCTGTCCAGGCCGCGCCAGGCCATCAGGCTGACGAGCGCCATCAGCGCCAGCGCCACCAGCACTTCGATCAGGGTGAAGCCCGCCTGGGCGCGGGCGTGGGGGCGGCGGCGGGTCATCGCAGGCTCGACAGCAGGCCGTCCAGCTGCAGCAGGGCCGCGCCATTGCCCGCGTCGCGGACTTTGACCGACACCTGGCGGAAGCTGCGGTTCAGGGAATTGGTGAACACCAGTTCGCATTGCAGCGCCAGGCCGCCCTGCGGACAGGCGACGGTCTGCGAGCCGGCGCGCGGCAGGGTCTGCTCCAGCCGCAGCTGGGTCAGCGCGTTCTGCGCGGCCAGCAGCGCCAGCGTCTTGTCCTGCAGCGCGCGGTTGTTGGCGGCCATGACGCCGGTGGCGCGCAGGGCCGCGCCCATCGCCACGGCGATGATGGCCAGCGCCACCAGCACCTCGATCAGGGTGAAGCCGCACTGGCGTTGGCGCCGCGCGGGGCGCACGGGAGGAAATTCAGTGGATGTCATAGCGTCCGGCGGCGTCGCGTGTCACCGTCACGAGCGAATCGCCCGCGCGCAGCTGCACGCTGAACGGGTCGGCCACCCATTCGGTGTTGAAGACCAGCGGGCGGTCGGGCGCCAGCCGCAGCTGCACCTGGCGGGCCAGCCAGGCCTGCGGCCGCAGGGCCTCGTCGCGCTCGAGCTTGTCGACCGGCAGGGGCGCGTCATCCTGCGCGGTAGGCGCGTCGGAACGGCCCTGGCGCTCGAACGACCAGCCGCCGCTGGCGGGCAGCCAGCGGATCGACCGGCCATCGCTGCGGGCTTCGCCTTCGGCCACGGTGAAGGCGTCGACCAGGCGTTGCGCGTCCTCGCGCAACGGGTCGGCGCGCTTGCCGATGGACAGGCTCACCATGCTGGCGGCGATGGCGACGATCACCAGCACCACCAGGACTTCGACTAGCGTGAATCCGCGCTCAGAGTTCCCACGAACCGATGTCGGCATCGCCGCCTTCTCCGCCGGGCTTGTTGTCGGCGCCGAACGAGAACACATCGATGTCGCCTTTGACGCCGGGGCTCAGGTATTGATACGGATGGCCCCAGGGGTCATTGGGCAGCTTGTCCAGGTAGCCGCGCCAGTTGGACGCGCCTTCCGGCTTTTCCACCAGCGCGCGCAGGCCCTGGGCGGTGGTCGGATAGCGGCCGTTGTCCAGTCGGTACAGCTTGAGCGCCTGCATGATGCCGGCGATGTCCTGGCGCGCCGCGACCTGGCGGGCCTGGTCGGGACGGTCCAGCACGCGCGGCACGATCAGGGCCGCAAGAATCCCCATGATCACGATGACCACCATGATCTCGATCAGGGTGAAACCTTGCTGGCGGGCGAGCCCACGCGATGACTGGCGCACTTCACGACTCCGGTATTTCAGTGAGAAGCGTGCGATTGTGGACATGAAATATGACAGCAATATGAGGTGCGCGGGATCACTTGGCGGCGCTGGCGATGCCGCCTTCCGGCGCTGGCGAGGCGGGCGTGGCCAGCCGGCTGGGGCGGCCGCCTTGCTCGACCGTGACGGCGTCGGCGCCGACGTCCTTGAGCACGACGCCGGGCGCGACTTCGTCGCCGACGCGCCAGGCCACGGGCGGGCCGCCGTCGATGCTGAACACCGCGGCGCCGTCGGCGCCGGCGGCGATCACGCCGAGCACGCTGATCTGCGTGCGCAGCACTTCATCGCGGCCGAACCACAGCGCCACCGGCATGTTGTCGGCCGCGCGCGGGGCCGGCGCGGACACGGCGGCGGGCAGGGCGGGGGCTTGGGCGCGAGCAGCACGGCGCCCCACACGCCCAGCCCGGCCGCCAACGCCAGCACGGCAACGACACGGAACACGGCGGGGGCCGCGGGCGGGGACAGGCGCAAGGACAGGGGCATGAAGATCAAACGGAAAAGCGCGGCGGATAAACGCGGCGAACCGTGCGGCGGACAGCACGACGAAGATGCGCCCGACTCTAGCAGCCCATCATGACAGTCCCGCGATAAGCCGGCCCCGTGCTTTCAAAAATCCAACATCGCGCTGTCATCAACCTTGCATGGCGTCTCTCTAGCATGCGTGCACGCTGCGGCCATGCGTCGCGGCATCGATCCCACCCCACAGGAAACAACGATGCAAGACACGACTCACGCCAACCGCCGCCGCCTTCTGAAAATGCTCGGCGGCGCGCCGATGCTGCCGCTGGGCGGCGTCAGCATGGCCGCGCTGTTGACGGGCTGTAATTCGAGCGATGACGATGACGATTCGCCTGGCAGCCCGGCGCCGGGCGTGACGTTCAAGTCGGCGTCGTTCACCTCGATGGCCGCGCCGTCGCTGGCCGCCCCCGAACTGATGGCTCGCACCACGGTCGGGTCGTCCATGGTGCTGACGTTCAGCGACGGCTCGACCCGCAAGGTCGAGCTGGGCTACCAGCCGTTCTTCATGACCGGCGACGCCGTGCCGGACGGCAAGGGCGGCACCATCATCGCCGGCGCGTATTTCAATAGCACTGGCGCGCCCATCATGGACAACTCGGTGCCCGCCAAGGTGCGCCAGTTCTTCTCGAACTGTCCGGACGGCATGTCGCTGCTGAAGCTGGAGGCGCCCAAGGTGGCCGGCGTCAACGGCAACACGCTGTTCGCCGTGGTGCAGTTCGAATACCAGTCGATGGACCAGTCCGGCGCCGACATGTACGGCCGCCTGCCGTCGCCGATCGCCGTGCTGACGCTGGCGCAGGACCCGGCCACTGGCCAGCTCAGCCTGGTCAAGTACAGCAACGTCGACACCTCGTCGGTCAATGGCCTGTGGATCACCTGTGGCGCCAGCCTGTCGCCGTGGAACACCCACCTGTCCAGCGAAGAGTACGAACCCGACGCCACCGTGGCCCGCGCCGACGCGCAATTCCAGGCCTACAGCCAGAACCTGTTCGGCGACCCCAACCGCGCCAACCCGTACCACTACGGCCACATGCCCGAAGTGACGGTCAACCCGGACGGCACCGGCAGCATCAAGAAACACTATTGCATGGGCCGCATCTCGCACGAGCTGGTCCAGATCATGCCCGACCAGCGCACCGCGCTGATGGGCGACGACGCCACCAACGGCGGCCTGTTCATGTTCGTGGCCGACCGCAAGGCCGACCTGTCGTCCGGCACGCTGTACGTGGCCAAGTGGGCCCAGACCTCGGGCACCGGCCCGGGCGCCGCCACCCTGACCTGGATCAATCTGGGCCACGCCACCAGCGCCGAAGTGAAGGAACTGGCCGACCAGCTTACCGCCGCCGACATCATGGACGTGCGCACCGCCGATCCGGCCGACAACACCTTCACCAAGATCCGCTACAACGGCGGCAACAATTGGGTCAAGCTGCTGCCGGGCCGCCGCCAGGCCGCCGCGTTCCTGGAGACCCACCGCTATGCCGCGCTGGTCGGCGGCTCGCTGGGCTTCACCAAGATGGAAGGCACCACGGTCAACGTCAAGGACAAGATCGCCTACAGCGCCATGTCGCGCATCGAGAAGTCGATGATCGACGGCACCGTGCCCGGCATGCAGGTGCAGGCCAACTCGGCCGGCGCGGTGTATCAGCTGCACCTGAAGTCGGGCCAGGTCGACACCACCGGCCAGGCCATCGACAGCGAATGGGTGCCGGTCGACATGGCCGCCGTGGCCGAACTGGTCGGCGCGCCGATCTCGCCGGTCGACGCGCTGGGCAACACCCACAACGCCGACAAGATCTCCAACCCCGACAACCTCAAGTTCTCGGAGAAGCTGCGCACGCTGTTCGTGGGCGAGGACAGCGGCGGCCACGTCAACAACTTCCTGTGGGCCTACAACGTCGACACCAAGCAGCTGTCGCGCCTGCTGTCGTGCCCGGTGGCGGCCGAATCGACCGGCCTGCAGGCCGTGGACGAGCTCAACGGCTGGACCTACATCACCAGCAACTTCCAGCACGCCGCCGACTGGGGCACGCCGCAGAACGCGGTGTTCAACACGGTGCGTCCGGTGCTCGAGCCGCTGGTCAAGGCCAACTACAAGGACGGCTTCGGCGCGTCGGTCGGCTACCTGACCGGCGTCAAGATCGGCGCCTGATCGTCCGCCAGCTGGCCGCGGCGCATGCCGCGGCCGGCGCGTCGCAGGGTGCATGGGACCGGCTCGCCGGTCCCATGCTTTTGTTGCCGACTGTGTCGCACTGGGAAAAAAAGCTGATCCGTCGATCAACGATTCCTTTCTTTGCTTCATCGGTCGTTCACCTTGCGAAGCCACTATGTGGGCCACCCACAAAGCGGGTTTCGAAAGGGAAAGAACATGCAGGTATCGAATTGGAAGCGCTGGGGCGTCGCGTTGGCGACCCTGGGCGCGTTGGCCGGCTGCGGCGGCGACAAGGGCGACGACGACACGTCGACGCCGCCGGCCGTGCAGCCCGGCGGTGGCTCGGCCACCAAAGTGTTGTTCATTGGCGTGGACGGCCTGACCTATGACGCCTATCGCCAGGGCGTGGCGGACAAGTCCATGCCCAACCTGGCGCAACTGACGGTGACCCGGTCGTGGACCGGCGGCGTCACCGGCGCCGTCACGCAGCAGCCGACGCTGTCGGCGCCCGGCTGGGCCACGCTGCTGACCGGCCAATGGGCCGACCAGCACGGCGTGCGCAGCAACGCGCAGGGCCAGGCGCCCAAGACCCCGACGCTGTTCCAGCGCGTGAAGACGGCCAAGCCCGCCGCGCGCACCGCGGCGGCATTCAACTCGTCGCTGCTGGCCAGCCTGACGGGCGGCGACCGCGACGCGGGCTTCCTGCAGAGCCTGACGGACTGTGCCGGCGTCGACGATTGCGTCGCCAGCCAGGCGCGCGATCGCATCACCGAAGGCTATGACGTGGTGGTGGCGCAGTTCGGCGCGGCCGAACGCGCCGCCGCGAGCGGCGGCTTCGGCGCCGGCTACCAGGCGACCCTGCGCCAGACCGATGCCGCCATCGGCGCGTTGCTGGCGCAGCTGGCCGGCCGTCGCAGCAGCAACCCCGACGAGAACTGGCTGGTGGTGGTGGCCTCCAGCCATGGCCTGGACCGCACCGGCGGCAGCGACGGCCTGCAGTTGTCGCCCAACAAGACCACGCTGCTGGCCATGAACCGCCCGCAGATGCTGGGCGGCAGCGCCGACGATGCCTCGTTCGACGGCGCCTGGAACACCGCCTGGTACGGCCTGCCCAGCGGCGCCGACGCCACGCCGACCATCCTGGCGTACCTGGGCGCGTCGCCCGCCGCCGGCCAGTACGACCTGGCGGGCGCTTCCCTGTTCGAGCCGGTGGCGCTGCGCCGCGCGGCCAGCCGCACCTCGATGGACAACAAGAGCGTGTCGCTGAACTGGACCCGCGTCGGCACGCCCTCCGGCGAGATCGTGATCACCCGCGACGGCAAGGAAGTCGCGCGCCTGCCGGGCACCGCCACCGACTATGTCGATACGGGCTTCACGTTCACCACCGAAGGCGTGCATGAACTGAACTACGCCATCTCGGTCGGCAACGCCGTGACGGCGGTGCGCGCCACCGTGGTGTATACGGCGCCCGTGCTGCTGCTGCCGTCGCTGCGAACCGGCCTGACGATGCTGTTCCCGTTCGAGGGCAACCTGACCGACAAGGCCGCCGGCGGGGGCGCGATCACGCCCTACGACGGTGTCCAGGCGCCGGCGTTCAGCAACAACGGCGTGTTCGGAAAGATGTTCCAGAACCAGCGCTCGGGCGATCCGACCGGCGCCTTCAAGCTGGACTACCCGGCGGGCCTGCTCGACAGCGTCCAGGCGTTCACCATCGGCTTCTGGTACCAGTCCGACGGCACCGCCAACGACCGCTCGATCCTGGGCAACAAGGACTACAACTCCGGCGCCAACCCCGGCATCACGATCGCCCAGTGGGCCGGCCCCGAGCTGCGCTTCAACCTGGCCGGCGGCACCCGCGTCGACATCAACGGCGTGAAGTTCACGCCCAACAAGCCGGTCTACGTGGCGATGGTCATCGACAAGACCGCCAAGACCATGGCCGCCTATGTCTACGACACGGAAATGGGCTGGTTCAGCCGCTCGATTTCCACCGGCACCGTCAACTTCGCCCAGATCGCCGGCGTGTTCGGCCCGCACCTGGGCCTGAACGAAGACGGCAAGGGTACCTACGGCGTCTGCTGCGCCGGTACCAAGGGCCCCTACACGATGTACTTCGACGACCTGGCCTTCTGGTCGCGCGCCCTGACCGAAACCGAGGTCAAGTCGCTGGCCCTGTCCGGCAAGTCCGTTTCCGAATTGTTCCCCTGATGTCCCGAGGATAGACACGACATGAATACTGCTTCCCCGATCCTGCGCGCGTTCCTGCGCCTGGGCGCCGTGCTGATGGTGGCCGCCACCTTGACCGCCTGCGGCGGCGACAAGGACGACGACGACAACGCTGGCAGCCAGCCTGAAACGCCGACCCAGCCGGCCAAGCCTCTCCTGCGTTGCGCGCCCTGACGCCGCGCCATTTTTCAGAATTCAAGGAATCGCATCCGTGACGTCCCATAAAGACCCGATCCACGCCGGCAAGCGCCGCTTCCTGCGCAACGCCGCCGCCTCCGGCGCCGGCCTGACCGCCTTGTCGATGTTCCCGCCGGCCATCCGCCGCGCGCTGGCCATCCCCGCCAACAACCGCACCGGCACGATCAATGACGTCGAGCACGTGGTCATCCTGATGCAGGAGAACCGCTCGTTCGACATGTACTTCGGCTCGTTCAAGGGCGTGCGCGGCTTCGGCGACCGCATCACGGTGCCGCTGCCCCAGAACCGCTCGGTCTGGGAACAGACCAACGGCACCCGCGTGGTGCTGCCGTATCACCTGGACAGCACCAAGGGCAACGCCCAGCGCGTGTCCGGCACCCCGCACGACTACCTCGACGCCCAGAACGCCTGGGACGGCGGCCGCCTGTACCAATGGCCGCGCTACAAGCAGAACCAGTCGATGGGCTACTACACGCGCCAGGAACTCGGCTTCCAGTACGCGCTGGCCGAAGCCTTCACGCTGTGCGATGCCTACCACTGTGCCTCGCACGGCGGCACCAACACCAACCGCCTGTTCCACTGGACCGGCACCAACGATCCGCTGGCGCAGGGCAACGGCCCCTCGACCCGCAACCAGTGGGACGGCCTGGGCGCGTCCACCATCGGCTGGACCTGGAAGACGTACCCCGAGCGCCTGCAGGAAGCCGGCGTGAGCTGGAAGGTCTACCAGAACCTGCCCGACAACTTCACCGACAACCCGCTGGCCGGTTTCCGCCAGTTCCGCAAGGCCTATGAGCTGTCCGGCAACGACCCCACCGCCGGCAACCCCAGCCCGCCGGCCTGGACGCCCGCGGCCGACGCCGCCAATCCGCTGTACAAGGGCGTGGCCAACACCATGGCCAGCGATAACGGCCTGCTGCAGGGCTTCCGCGACGACGTGCTGAACGGCTCGCTGCCGCAGGTGTCGTGGATCGTGGCGCCCGCCGCCTATTCGGAGCACCCCGGCCCGTCGAGCCCGGTGCAGGGCGCCTGGTACATCCAGGAAACGCTCAACGCCCTGACGGCCAATCCGGACGTCTGGAGCAAGACCGTGCTGCTGGTCAACTTCGACGAGAACGACGGCTTCTTCGATCACGTGCCGTCGCCGGCCGCGCCGTCGCTCAACCCGGACGGTTCGATGGCGGGCGCCTCCACCATCAACACCGACCTGGAGCGCCACATCAAGCCGTCGCAGCAGGATGCGGCCGACAACCGCGTCTACGGCCCCGGCCCGCGCGTGCCGATGTACATCGTCTCGCCCTGGAGCCGCGGCGGCTGGGTCAATTCGCAGGCCTTCGACCACACTTCGGTGCTGCGCTTCCTGGAAGCGCGTTTCGGCGTGGCCGAAAAGAACATCAGCGCCTACCGCCGCGCGGTGCTGGGCGACCTGACCTCGGCCTTCAACTTCGCCACGCCCAACAACGAACAGCTGCCCGACCTGACGCTGCTGACCAAGGCCCAGGCCGACCAGACCCGCGCCGATCAGCAGGCCCTGGCGCAGGTGCCGCTGCCGGACACCGCCACCCAGGCCAAGCCGAAGCAGGAAACCGGCGTGCGCTACTCGCGCGCGCTGCCCTACGAACTGCACACCAGCGGCCGCGCCCAGCCCGGCACCAGCGCCATGTGGCTGGTGTTCGCCAACACCGGCTCCGCCGCCGCGGTGTTCCACGTCTATGACCGCCTGCACCTGGACCGCCTGCCGCGCCGCTACGCGGTCGAGCCCGGCAAGCAGCTCGAAGGCAGCTGGGACGCCGCCGCCGATGGCGGCAAGTACGACCTGTGGGTGATGGGCCCGAACGGCTACCTGCGCCATTTCGCCGGCGACCTGGCGCTGGCCCGCACCGAGGAGCTGGGCGCGGAAATCCGGGTCTGCTACGACATTGCCAACGGCGACGTCTACACCAGCTTCATCAACAACGGCAAGAAACCCTGCACCTTCGTCGTCACGCCCAACGCCTACTACACCAACAATGAGAAGTGGACGTTGACGGTGCCGGCGGGCAGCCAGGTCGAGCAATCGTGGTCGCTCAAGGCCAGCGGCGCCTGGTTCGACTTCACCGCGCGCCTGAACGAGGACCCGGCCTACATCCGCCGCTTCGCCGGCCGGGTGGAGACGGGCAAGCCGTCAGTCACCGATCCGGCGATGGGCCAGTAAGCGCGCCACCCGCGGCGCGGCCGGTGGCGGCCGCGTCGGGCGCAACGCCCCGCCTCGCTCCCGCCCGGGAGGCGAGGCGGGGCGTTCTTGCGAGTGGCGGGCCGGCTACGCGGCGGCCTGCGGCTCGCGCGCCCGGAACGCCGCGGCGCAAGCATCGCAGATGGCTGTCGTGATGCCCTGGCGGGCGTGCTCGCGCCGCTCCAGCATGCCGATGGCGCGCGCCGTCGGCCCCAGGTCGCCGGGCAGCGGCAGGATGCGCAGCTGCGGGCTGTCGCTCCAGTTCGAGCCGTTGATGAGCGGCAGCAGGGTCACGCCGACCTCCTGGCGCACCAGCTCGACCAGGGTCTCGATCGCGTTCAACTCCAGGAATTCGTCCAGCGGCACCGCCAGGCGCCGCAGCAGCCGGTCGATCTGCAGCCCGGTGCGCTGGGTGCGGTCAAAGCGCAGGAACGGATTGCCCGCCAGCACCTGGCGGGCGTCGCGGCCGGCGGCCGAGGGCGGGGCGATCACCACCAGCGGCTCTTCATACAGCGGGGTCCAGCGGGTGCTGGCCATCTTGCGGCCGGCCTCCACCAGGAAGGCCGCGTCCAGTTCGCCGTCCTCGACCTTGCCGGCCAGTTCGCTGGCCTTGCCCGACAGGATGCGCACGTCCAGCTTGGGGTGCGACTTCTTCATGCCCGACACCACCTTGGACAGCGTGCCCATGCAGGACACGATGCTGCCCACCGAGACCGAGCCTGCCAGTTCGCCCGGCACCGTGCGCGGCAGCCGCATGCGGTCGTATAAATCCAGCAAGTGCTTGATTTCCGGCAGCAATTCCCGGCCGGCGGCGTTCAGGATGGCCAGGCGTCCGCTGCGATCGAACAGCTCGCGCCCCAGCTCGGCCTCCAGCGAGCGCATCTGGAAGCTGACGGCGGCCTGCGTCAGGGCCACCTGCTCGGCCGCCTCGGAGAACGAACCATGGTGGGCGACGGCCAGGAAAGTGCGCAGGAATCGGATGGTGCTCATGGGGTCAATTCACAAAAAATTCTTTTATGACTGAACAAAAAATCAAATTGATTTAATTAGATCACGGGAGTACCTTCGCCTGCTTACCTATATGTGAGACAGGCGCCATGAAATCCTTCGACTGGGTCAACCCGTATCCCTCCATCCGCATTCCGCTGTTCGCGCGCAACGTGGTGTCCACCTCGCACCCGCTGGCGGCCCAGGCCGGCCTGCGCATGCTGCTCAAGGGCGGCAACGCGGTCGACGCCGCGATCGCCGCGGCCGCCACCCTGGTGCTGGTCGAGCCGGTCTCCTGCGGCCTGGGCGGCGACTGTTTCGCCATCGTCTGGGATGGCAAGGAACTGCATGGCCTGAATTCGTCGGGCGTGGCCCCGGCCGCCTGGAATGTCGAATACTTCAAGCGCAAGCACGGCGTCGGCGCCGACGGCCTGGCGATCCAGCCCAAGCGCGGCTGGGACGCGGTCACGGTGCCCGGCGTGGTGGCCGGCTGGTCCGCGCTGCACGAAAAGCTCGGCAAGCTGCCTTTCGAGCAGCTGTTCGAGCCGGCCATCGAGATCGCCGAGCGCGGCTACGCCGTGCCGCCGGTGGTGGCGCACAAGTGGGCCGCCGCCGCCAAGGAGCTGAGCAACCAGCCGGGCTACGCCCAGGCCTTCATGCCCGAGGGCCGCGCGCCCAAGGTCGGCGAGCACTTCCGCTTCCCGGACGCGGCCAACACGCTGCGCCGCATCGCCGCCTCCAAGGGCCGTGACTTCTACGAAGGCGAGCTGGCCGAGCGCATCGCCGCCTTCAGCCAGGAATGCGGCGCCGCCATGACGCTGGAAGACCTGCGCGGCTACCGGCCGGAGTGGGTCAAGCCGATTTCCCGGTCCTACCGCGGCTACGAGCTGCACGAAATCCCGCCGAACGGGCAGGGCATCGCCGCGCTGATCGCGCTGGGCATCGTCGAGCGCTTCGACATCGCCGACATGCCGGTCGATTCGGTGCAGTCGCAGCACGTGCAGATCGAGGCCATGAAGCTGGCCTTCGCCGACCTGTACAAGTACGTGGCCGACCCGCGCTCGATGGAGGTCACGCCCGAGCAGATGCTGTCGGACGACTACCTGGACAGCCGCGCCAAGCTGATCCGCCTGGACGGCGCCACCCATTTCGGCGCCGGCCGTCCGGCCGCCGGCGGCACCGTCTACCTGACCGCCGCGGACGAGAACGGCATGATGATCTCGTTCATCCAGTCCAACTACATGGGCTTCGGCTCGGGCGTGGTGGTGCCGGGCACCGGCATCAGCCTGCAGAACCGCGGCGTCGGCTTCTCGATGGATCCCAAGTCGGCCAACGTGGTCGAGGGCGGCAAGCGGCCGTTCCACACCATCATCCCGGGCTTCCTGACGCGCGGCGGCAAGCCGGTCATGAGTTTCGGCGTGATGGGCGGCGACATGCAGCCCCAGGGCCACCTGCAGACCGTGATCCGCATGGTCGACTACCACCAGAACCCGCAGGCCGCCTGCTGCGCGCCGCGCTGGAAGGTCAACCGCGATTTCTCGCTGGATATCGAGACCAATATGAAGGCTTCCACTATTGCGGGCCTGAAAGACCTCGGGCATGCTTTGAAGTCCGTGGACGACCCGTACATGGACTTCGGCGCCGGACAATTCATCTGGCGCATGTCCGAAAGCGACAACGAGCTCGGCTACGTCGCCGCCAGCGACAGCCGGCGCGACGGCCAGGCCGTGGGCTTCTGACCTGCGCATTGCAGCCACAAGGGGAATAAACACAATGAAACGCCTGACCATGACCTTCGGCGCCGGCTTGCTGGCGCTGGCCGCCGGCGCCGCCTGCGCCCAGAACATCCGCATCGGCCTGCAGGAAGATCCGGACGTGCTGGACCCGCACCGCGCGCGCACCTACGTCGGCCGCATCGTCTTCACCTCGCTGTGCGACAAGCTGGTGGACATCGATCCCAAGCTGCACTTCGTGCCGCAACTGGCCACTTCGTGGTCGTTCAGCCCGGACAACAAGGTGCTGACCTTCAAGCTGCGCGACGACGCGCTGTTCCATGACGGCACCAAGTTCGACGCCGCGGCCGCCAAGGCCAACCTGGAACGCGCCATGACGCTGCCCGACAGCCTGCGCAAGGGCGAGCTGGGCTCGGTCGACAAGGTCGAGGCGCCCGACGCCACCACGCTGGTGCTGACGCTCAAGCAGCCCGACGCCACGCTGCTGGCGCAACTGTCCGACCGCGCCGGCATGATGCTGTCGCCCAAGTCGTTCGCCGATGCCGACGTCGCCGCGGTCGGCCGCAAGCCGATCTGCTCGGGTCCGTACAAGTTCGTCGAGCGCATCCAGAACGACCGCGTCGTGCTGGAGAAATTCGACCAGTACTACGACGCCAAGGACTACGCCTTCAAGCGCATCACCTTCCTGCCGATCCCGGACACCACCGTGCGCCTGTCGAACCTGCGCGCCGGCGACCTGGACCTGCTCGAGCGCCTGAACCCGTCCGACGCGCCGCAGGTCAAGAACGACGCCAGCCTGACCTTCGCGCCGGTGGCCGGCCTGGGCTTCCAGCAATTCATGTTCAACGTCGGCAACGGCAAGCGCGCCGAAGACAACCCGTTCAAGAACAAGCTGGTGCGCCAGGCGTTCCAGCTGGCCATCGACCGCAACGCCATCAACGAAGTGGCCGGCGGCGGCATCTTCGAACCGGCGCAGCAGCCGTTCCCGCCCGCCAGTCCCTACCACAGCGACAAGTTCCCGGTGACCAAGCGCGACGTGGCCAAGGCCCGCGCGCTGCTCAAGCAGGCCGGCTTCGACCGCGTCAAGGCCGAGGTCATGTTCGGCAACAACACCACCACCTCGTCGGTGGCCGAGATGGTCCAGGCCATGGCGTCCGAGGCCGGCTTCGACCTGTCGCTGCGGCCCACCGAGTACGCCGCGCTGCAGAAGGAATCGGCCGGCGGCAACTTCCAGGTGGTGATGCTGGGCTGGTCGGGCCGGGTCGATCCGGACGGCAACATCCACACCTTCGTGACCTGCAAGGGCGCGCTCAACGACGGCCACTACTGCAACCCGGAAGTCGACAAGCTGCTCAACGAGGCCCGCACGGTGCCGGACGAGGCCAAGCGCCGCGCCATCTACGACCAGGCGCAGACGATCATCCAGGACGAGCTGCCCGGCGTGTACAACTACTACCAGCCGTGGCCGTTCGCGCTGGCCAAGAAGGTCAAGGGCTTCGTGCCGTACCCGGACGGCATGATCCGCCTGAAGGGCGTGACGTTCGCGCAGAAGTAAATCGGTGCGCGGCGGTTCGCCGCCGCGCCCGCCGGCCACGCGCGCGTGGCCTTTTGTTTTCTACGGTTTTTCCACATGCTTAAACTCATCTTGCGCCGCATGATCGTCGCGATACCGACCCTGATATTGGTGTCGATGATCGTCTTCATGCTGCAGAAAATCCTGCCCGGCGATCCGGTGCTGACCCTGGCCGGCGAAGAGCGCGATCCCGCCGTGCTGGACTACCTGCGCGACAAATACCGTCTCAACGATCCGCTGCCGATGCAGTACGCGGCCTGGGCCGGCCAGGTGCTGCAGGGCGACCTGGGCAAGTCGCTGCGCACCGACGTGCCGGTGACCACGCTGATCGCCCAGAAGCTGCCGGTGACCTTGCAGCTGGCGGCGATGGCCATGTTCTTCGCGCTGCTGGTGGGCATTCCCATGGGCATCGTGGCCGCCGTGCGCAAGGGCAAGCCGGTCGAGATGGGGGCCAACATCGCCGCGCTGTCAGGCATGTCGATTCCCAATTTCTGGCTCGGCATCATCCTCATCATGGTGGTGTCGGTGCAATGGAAGCTGCTGCCGGCCTCCGGCTACGTCTCGCCGACCGAGGACCTGTGGCTGTCGATCAAGACCATGCTGATGCCGTCGCTGGTGCTGTCCACCGCGATCGCCGCCTACCTCATGCGCCACACCCGGTCGGCCATGCTCGAGGCGCTGTCGGCCGACTACGTGCGCACCGCCCGCGCCAAGGGCGTGTCGCCGCGCCGCGTGGTGCTGCGGCACGCGCTGCGCAACGCGCTGATGCCGATCGTCACATTGGTGACGCTGCTGTTCGGCGAGTTGCTGGCGGGCGCGGTGCTGACCGAGCAGGTCTTCACCATTCCGGGCTTCGGCAAGCTGGTGGTCGATGCCGTCTTCACGCGCGACTACGCGGTGGTGCAGGGCGTGGTGCTCTGCGTCGCGGTGGGCTTCATCCTGATGAACCTGCTGGCCGACATCCTCTACATCCTGGTCAACCCCCGCCTGAGGCACGCATGAGCGCACTTCCCGCAACGGCCGCTGCCGTCACGCCGCCCCGCAGCCGCAATCGCGCCTGGGGCAAGTTCAAACGCAATCACGTCGCCATGCTGGGCCTGGCGATCGTGCTGTTCTTCGTGCTGCTGGCGCTGCTGGCGCCGCTGATCGCCAACCACGATCCGTTCCAGACCAGCTTCACCACCATCCGCAAGGCGCCGTCGGCGTCCTACTGGCTGGGCACCGACGAGCTCGGCCGCGACATCTTCAGCCGCATGGTCTACGGCGCCCGCGCCTCGCTCATGGCCGGCCTGGTGTCGGTGCTGATCGCGCTGGTGGTGGGCGTGCCGTTCGGCCTGGCCGCCGGCTATTTCGGCGGCTGGACCGACAGCTGCATCTCGCGCGCCACCGAGGCGCTGCTGGCGATCCCGTTCCTGATCCTGGCCATCGCGCTGGCCGCCTTCCTCGGGCCCAGCCTGACCAACGCCATGATCGCCATCGGCGTGTCGGCCGCGCCCAAGTTCGTGCGGCTCACGCGCGGCCAGGTGCTGGCGGTCAAGAGCGAGGACTACGTGCAGAGCGCCCGCGCGCTCGGCGCCTCGGACCTGCGCATCATCTGCCGCCACGTGTTCCCGAACGTCATGCCGCCCCTGATCGTGCAGGCCACCATCACCATCGCCACGGCCATCATCGCCGAGGCCAGCCTGTCGTTCCTGGGCCTGGGCCTGCAGCCGCCGAACCCGTCGTGGGGCTCGATGCTGAACACGGCCAAGAACTTCATGACCCAGGCGCCCTGGATGTCGATCTTCCCCGGATCGGCCATTTTCCTGGTGGTGCTGGGCTTCAATCTGCTGGGCGACGGGCTGCGCGACGCGCTGGATCCCCGTCAGGACAAGTAATCATCATGGCAACAATGGATCCCAAACGCGTCGTCCAGGTCAACGACCTGACCGTGCGCTTCAAGACCCCGGACCGCGTCGTCGAAGCGGTGCGCAACGTGTCGTTCCACGTCGATCGCGGCGAGACGCTGGCGATCGTCGGCGAATCCGGCTCGGGCAAATCGGTCACCTCGCTGGCGCTGATGCGGCTGGTGGAATACGGCGGCGGCCGCATCGTCAACGGCGGCATGCTGCTGCGCCGGCGCAACGGCGACGTGCTGGACCTGGTCAACGCGCCCGACAGCACGCTGCAACGCGTGCGCGGCGCCGACGTGGCCATGATCTTCCAGGAGCCGATGACCTCGCTCAACCCGAGCTTCACGGCCGGCAACCAGATCGCCGAGGCGCTGCAGCTGCACCAGGGGCTGGACGCGGCCGCGGCGCGCGCCGAGACGCTGCGCATGCTTGAACGGGTGCGCATCCCCGAGGCCCGCGCCATCCTCGACCGCTATCCGCACCAATTGTCCGGCGGCATGCGCCAGCGCGTCATGATCGCCATGGCGCTGTCCTGCAAGCCGCAGCTGCTGATCGCCGACGAGCCCACCACGGCGCTGGACGTCACCATCCAGGCCCAGATCCTGCAGCTGATCCGCCAGCTCCAGGAAGAAATGGACATGGGCGTGATCTTCATCACCCACGACATGGGCGTGGTGGCCGAAGTGGCCGACCGGGTGCTGGTCATGTACCGCGGCGACAAGGTCGAGGAGGGCGGTTCCGACGAAGTCTTCGCGCGGCCGCAGCATGCCTACACCCGCGCCTTGCTGTCGGCCGTGCCGCGCCTGGGCGCCATGCACGGCACCGACGAGCCGGCCCCGTTCCCGCTGCTCAAGGTCGAGGACGCGGCGCGCCCTGGCGCGCCCGCCGAGCCCGCCATGGCGGCGCCGTCCACCGTGCGCCGCGAGAACGGCCCGGTGCTGAAGGTGCGCGACCTGACCACCACCTTCGACATCACCGGCGGCATCCTCGGCCGCGTGCAGAAGCGCGTGCACGCGGTCGAGAAGGTCAGCTTCGACCTGTATCCCGGCGAGACCCTGTCGCTGGTGGGCGAGTCCGGCTGCGGCAAGACCACCACCGGCCGCTCGCTGCTGCAGCTGGTCAAGAGCCGCGGCGGCTCGATCGAATTCGACGGCCAGGACATCGGCGCGCTGCGCGGCAGCGCCATGCAGACGCTGCGCCGGCACATCCAGTTCATCTTCCAGGATCCGTTCGCCTCGCTCGATCCGCGCATGACGGTCGGCTACTCCATCATGGAGCCGCTGCTGATCCACCGCGTCGCCAGCGGCGCCAAGGCCGAGGAGCGGGTGCGCTGGCTGATGGACAAGTGCGGCCTCGTGCCCGAGATGATCGACCGCTACCCGCACGAGTTCTCGGGCGGCCAGCGCCAGCGCATCTGCATCGCGCGGGCCCTGGCGCTGAACCCGAAGGTGGTGATCGCCGATGAATCGGTGTCGGCGCTGGACGTGTCGATCCAGGCGCAGATCGTCAACCTGCTGCTGGACCTGCAGCGCGAACTGGGCGTGTCGTTCCTGTTCATCTCGCACGACATGGCCGTGGTCGAACGGGTCAGCCATCGCGTGGCGGTGATGTACCTGGGGCAGATCGTCGAGATCGGCCCGCGCCGCGCCATCTTCGAGAATCCGCAGCATGCCTACACCAGGAAGCTGATGGCGGCGGTGCCGATCGCCGATCCGCAGCGCCGCCACCGCGAGCGTTCGCTGCTGGTCGACGAGATCCCCAGCCCGATGCGCAAGCTGGGCGACGATCCGCTGGTCGCGCCGCTGGTGCAGGTCGGGGAAGGGCACTTCGTCGCCCGCCATCCCATCGGCGTCTACTGAACCCGAGGTTCCCGCCCGCCGCCTCGCCGGCGGGCGGATCGCCCCGGCAGCGGGGCGGCCGGCCGCAGGCGGTATCATGGCGGCCTTCGCCATTAGCCCCATTCAACGGATTTTTTCGCCATGGCCCTGCGCGCCACTATCTACAAGGCCGACCTCAACGTGGCCGACACCGATCGGCACTACTACGGCAGCCACTCGCTGACGGTCGCCCGCCATCCTTCCGAAACCGACGAGCGCATGATGGTGCGCCTGGTGGCCTACGCGCTGCAGGCCCAGGAAGAGCTGGCCTTCACCAAGGGCCTGAGCGACACCGACGAGCCGGACCTGTGGGTCAAGGACCTGACCGGCGCCATCACGTTGTGGATCGACGTCGGCCAGCCCGAAGAGCGCCGCATCCTGCGCGCCTGCGGCCGCGCCGAACAGGTCATCATCTACTGCTACGGCGGCTCCGCCAGCAAGATCTGGTGGGACGGCGTGCGCAACAAGCTGGAACGCACCCGCAACCTGAAGGTCATCAACCTGCCGTCCGAGCAGACCCGCGCGCTGGCCAGCCTGGCCGAACGCACCATGCAGCTGAACGCCAATATCTCGGACGGGGTGGTGTATTTCTCGGCCGACAAGGGCGAAGTCAGCATCGAGCCCGAAATCTGGCGCTGACCGCGCCAGGCTTTTTGTCCCCGTTTTTTCAACGGCCGGCCCGGTTTTCCGCGGCCGGCCGTTTGCCATCCTGGGCGGCCGCGGCCAATTAGTGCGCCGCAACAAAAAAAGCGTGCAAAGTGCGCGGGGCGGATTTATATTATGGTCATCATATTCAAGGAGTCCCGACCATGGCCGGCCCCGCTTCCCGTAAAGAGCTGTCGCACGAACGCATCGTGGACGCGGCCGCGCGCGCGATCCGCCGCGAGGGGTATGCCGGCGTGGGCGTGGCCGACGTCATGAAGGAAGCCGGGCTGACGCACGGCGGCTTCTACGCGCATTTCCCGTCGCGCGACGCCATGCTGGTGGCGGCGATGGAGCGAGCCGGCCGCGACGGCGCCGCCCGCATGACCCAGAGCATCGCGCGCCGGCGCGCCGAAGGCGCCAGCCCGCTGCGCGCCCTGGTCGAGGGCTATCTGTCCGAGACCCACCTGGCCAGTTGCGAGGGCGGCTGCCCGATTTCGGCGCTGGCCTCCGAAATGCCGCGCCAGTCGCCCGAGGTGCGCGAGATGTCCGCCAGCCGCGTGCAGGGCCTGGTGGAGGTGGTCGGACGCGCGTTGCCGGCCGACGCCGCGCCGCACGCCGCCATGGCGATCACCAGCAACCTGGTGGGCGCGATCCAGCTGGCGCGCGCGCTGGGCGACAACGCGCAGGGGCGCGCCATGCTGGCGGCGGCGCGCGAGTCCATCCTGGCGCAATACGACAGCGAGGGACGGCAAGCGTCGCACTGACCCGGTTCATCCCAGGCCGCATTGCGCGGCCATTCTTTCCACCGTAAATATGACGATCATCATATTTATATAACCGGCCGGCACCACCGGCCACAGCCGAACGCAGCACCCAGGAGATCCATCATGCAATTGAAGAACGCCACCGTCCTCATCACCGGCGCCAACCGCGGCATCGGCCTGGCCTTCGCCCGCGAGGCGCTGGCCCGCGGCGCCCGCAAGGTCTACGCCGGCGCGCGCGATCCGGCCAGCGTCACGCTGCCGGGCGTGCAGGCCATCCAGCTCGACGTCACCCGCGACCAGGACGTGGCCGCCGCGGCCGCGCTGGCCAAGGACGTGACGCTGGTCATCAACAACGCCGGCATCGCGGCGATCGGCGGCTTCCTGGCCGAAGACAGCATCGAGTCGGCGCGCCGCCACCTGGAAACCAACCTGCTGGGCTCGCTGCGCGTGGCCCAGGCGTTCGCGCCGGTGCTCGCGGCCAACGGCGGCGGCGCGCTGCTGAACGTGCTGTCGATCGCCAGCTGGATCAACCGGCCGCGCCTGGGCGTGTACGGCATGAGCAAGTCCGCTGCCTGGGCCCTGACCAACGGCCTGCGCCATGAACTGCGCGAGCAGGGCACGCAGGTGCTGGGCCTGCACATGGGTTTCGTGGACACCGACCTGACGCGCGACCTGGACGCGCCCAAGCTCGCGCCCGAGGACGTCGTGGTCCAGGCTTTCGACGCCCTCGAAGCCGGCGCCGAGGAAGTGCTGGCCGATGACGCGACGCGGCAGGTCAAGCAGGGCCTGTCGGCCAGCCCGGCCTCCTATCTGCTGGCGTAAGCCGCTCCTTTTCCTTCCGATCCCTCGTTTCCTCCAAGCCCGACCGCCATGCACTCCCACGCCACCCCCGCGGCTTCCGCCGCCGCCTCGCCGTCCGCGGCCGCGTCGCCCTGGCCGATCTTCTGGATCGCCAGCGTCGCCGTGTTCCTGGTCTCGCTCGACGCGACCATGCTCTACGCCGCATTCAGCGCCATGCGCGCCGGCTTTCCCGAGGCCTCGGCCGCCGACATGTCGTGGGTGCTGAACGCCTACACGGTGGTCTACGCGGCCATGCTGATCCCGTCCGGCGGCTTGGCCGACACGCACGGGCGCAAGCGCATGTTCATGATCGGGGTGCTGCTGTTCCTGGCCTCGTCCGCCGCCTGCGGCCTGGCCGGCACGGTCGGCTGGCTGATCGCGGCGCGCGTGGCGCAGGCGGTGGGGGCGGCGCTGCTGACGCCGGCCTCGCTGTCGATCGTGCTGGCGGCCTTCCCGGCCTCGCAGCGCTCGGTGGCGGTGAGCCTGTGGGGCGCCGTGGCCGCGCTGGCGGCGGCGGTCGGCCCCAGCCTGGGGGCGTTCGTGGTCGATGCCGCCGGCTGGCCGTGGGCCTTCTACATCAACCTGCCGCTGGGGGCGCTGTCGCTGTGGTTCGGCGCCAACCGCCTCAAGGAATCGGTGCGCCCCGAGGCGCGCCGCCGGGTCGATGGCGTCGGCATGGCCCTGCTGATGGTGGCCGTGGGCGCGGTGGCGCTGGCCATCGTGCAGTCGGAATCGCCGCACTGGAGCCGCGGCGAGCTCTGGATGGTGGCGGCGGTGGGGCTGGTGTCGCTGGCGGCCTTCGTCGGCTGGGCCCGCACCACGCCGCATCCGCTGGTCGACCTGGCCCTGTTCAAGCACCGCACCTATCGCTACGTGAACCTGGCCACGCTCAGCTTCGGCATCGCCTTCGCGATGATGTTCTTCGCGTTCTTCTTCTATATGACCGGCGTCTGGCACTACAGCCTGCCAAAGGCCGGCCTGGCGGTCACGCCGGGGCCGCTGCTGGTGATGCCGACCGCGATCATCACCGGCAAGCTGGCCGCGCGCCTGGGCCATCGCCCGTTCCTGGTCGGCGGGTCACTGGTGTACGCCGCCAGCGGGCTGTGGTTCCTGCTGGTGCCGGGCGCCGAGCCCGCCTATCTGGCGCATTGGCTGCCCGGGTTGATCCTGAGCGGGCTGGGCGTGGGCCTGGTGCTGCCGTCGCTGGCCGGCGCCGCGGTCAACCGCCTGCCGCCGCAGCATTACGCGGTGGGCAGCGCCGTCAACCAGGCCACGCGCCAGATCGGCGCCGTGCTGGGCGTGGCGTTGACCGTGCTGTTGCTGGGCAAGGGCGCGCTCAGCCATGCCGATTTCGATCCGCTGTACCTGGGCCACGTCGGCCTGGCCCTGTTGACGGCCTTGCTGTGCCTGGCGGTGGATACCCGGCCGCGTGCCGCGCATGCCTGAGCGCGGCGCGGCGGGGCGGTCAGCGCGGGGTGCGCTGGTGCGGCACCAGGGGCGGAGCCTGACGGCCCGCCTGCAAGGCCCAGAAGTCGGGCAGGAAGCATTCGGCCACCAGCAGCGGTTCGCCCTGGCGCCAGAACACCGAGCGCCGGGCCCAGACGCGCTGCGCGTCGCGCTCGCGGCCATTGCGGACGAGGACGCCGGCGGCGGTGGCGTGGAACGGCACCGGCGACGCCAGCAGGCGGCAGGCGAACGGCGAGCGCACCACGGTGCTGTCGTGGTACAGCATGTCTGCCAGCGGCCGCGTCAGCAGGCGCCGCATGCCTTGCCAGGCGCCGTGCGAGGCGCGCAGCGGCGTCAGGCTGCGCGCCGGCACGCTGTCGATGCCGTCGACCGACATCAGCACCTCGCGCACCCACACCGGCGCGCCGGGGGCGATGCGCATGGCGCGGGCTTCGTCGGCCGGCGCGCCGTCGGCATACTCGGCCAGCACCCGCAGGCGCACGTGGCCGACCTGGCGCAGGCCGGCGGTCAGGGCGCCGGGACGGAACAGCCAGTGGCGCTGGGTGAGCGACAGGATCGGCGGCGCGCTGGCCAGCCAGCCAGCCGCGAGGGGAGGGCGATGTGCTGCTGCTGAGGTCATCATGGCTGCGTATTATGCCAAGGCCGGGGCTGGGCTTCGATGCCTGCCCCTGTGGCCGATTGCCGCAGGCCCCCGCGCCGGCGCGGCACGTGGCCGGTGGCCGCCGGGTGCGCTCCGCATACAATACCGCCCATGGAAAAAGTACGAATCTCCAAGCTCATGTCCGAGCGAGGACTCTGTTCGCGCCGCGAGGCCGACAGCTATATCGAGCGCGGCTGGGTGCGGGTCGATGGCGAAGTGGTGTCCGAACTGGGCGCGCGCGCCTTCCCCGACCAGGCCATCACGCTGGAACGCGCCGCCCAGGCGCGCCAGACCTCGCGCGTCACCATCCTCATCAACAAGCCGGTGGGCTATGTCTCGGGCCAGGCCGAAAAGGGCTACACGCCCGCGGTCGCGCTGATCGACGCGCGTTCGCGCTTTGCGGGCGACCGCAGCCCGCATCGCTTCGAGCGCGGCCACCTGGACGGCCTGGCCGTGGCCGGGCGGCTGGACATCGATTCGCAGGGCCTGCTGGTGCTGACGCAGGATGGCCGCGTGGCCAAACTGCTGATCGGAGAGGATTCCAGCGTCGACAAGGAATACCTGGTGCGGGTGCAGGGCGATCTGTCCGAGAATGGCTTGGCGCTGCTCAACCACGGCCTGTCGCTGGACGGCAAGGCGCTCAAGCCGGCCCAGGTGCGCTGGCAGAACCACGACCAGCTGCGCTTCGTGCTGCGCGAGGGCAAGAAGCGCCAGATCCGCCGCATGTGCGAGCTGGTGGGCCTGAAGGTGGTGGGCCTGAAGCGCGTGCGCATCGGCCGCGTGGCCCTGGGCGACCTGCCGCTGGGGCAGTGGCGCTACCTGCGCGACGACGAACGCTTCTGACCGCGGCGGCGGCCGGGCGCCGCCGCGCGCATGGCGGGCCGGCGCCTACCGGCCGCGAGCAAATTTTTCAGTCTGTTTCCGAGCCGCCGTCATTTCATGAATGGCGCGGTATCCTTCGCCTGCCCGTCACCCCCGAGGCGCTCCATCAGGAATTCGATGAAGATCCGGGTCTTGGCGGGCAGCAGCCGGGTTTCCGTGACGGCATACACCGGGAAGGGTCCGAGTTGCCAGTCCGGCAGCACGCGCCGCAGCTGGCCCGATTTCTGCTCGGCGGTCTGGCCGCCGACCAGCACGGTGATGCCCGCGCCCAGCATGGCCAGGCGCCGGGCCATCGCCACGCCGTTCACGGAAAAGCGGTTGCCGGGCGTGAACTGGATGTGCTGGTCGCCGCTGTTCAGCGGCCAGCGGGTGACGCGGCCGGCGCCTTCGGCGCGGAACTCGATGCACTCATGGCGGGTCAAGTCACTGGGGTGCTTGGGTTCCCCGTGCTTTTCCAGGTATTCCCGCGAGGCATACAGATGGGCGGGCAGCATGCCCAGCAGTCTCGCGATCTGGGTCGAGTCGGGCAGTTCGCCGATCTCGATGGAAATATCGCAGGTCTGGAACACGCGTTGTGCGTGGTCCGGGTTGGCAAGGTCCAGGAAGAAGGTGACGTCGGGATAGCGGCGCGAGAACTCCATGAACGATTCGGCCAGGAAGTCCGTGCCGAAATCGGCCGGCATGTTCACCCGCAGCGGCCCCGACGGCGTGTCGACCAGCTTCTGCAGTTCCTCGTGGGCGATCTGGGCCTCGGCGACGATGCGCTGGCAGCGCTCGAAGTACAGCCGGCCGGCGTCGGTCAGCTCCACCTTGCGGGTGGTGCGGCTGAGCAGGCGCAGGCCAACGGACCGTTCCAGTTCGGCCACCTGGCGAGACAATGTCGATTTGGGCACTCCCAGGGCGGCGGCCGCACGGCTAAAACTGTGCGTCTTGGCCACCTCCACGAAGAGCTCCATGCCTTGTAGACGTTTCATGGAAGGGATTCTGTCACACGATGGGGCGATTTATTGTCCCATATCTGGAATGATGTTTTCTCAATATGCCTCTTTGTTTCTCGGGCGGGATAACGCAAAATGCCAATTCTGCAATGCAGCAAAGCGTCGATGCCCTGCCTGAATGTCTGAGGCGAAACCACACCCCAGTCAATCCTCACGAGCCGAACCGATGCACGGTCCGGGTCGCGCCGTTGTTGCCGCCAGATGTCCGGCGGCCGCCGCGGTCTCCCCGTGGGCGCAGGCCCCGGCGGGCGGGCTCGAGGCTACCTTTTTAGTTGGAAATCGGGAATGCAATCTATGAACAAGAAAAACGCGATGTGGCGCGGTGCGGCGGTGCTTACGCTGACGGCATCGGCCCTGACGTTGGCCGCTTGCGGCAAGAAGCAGGACGCGCCCCAGGCGGGCAAGCCGCAGGTGACGGTCGTCACGCTGACCACCAAACCGGTTTCCCTCACCACTGAATTGCCGGGCCGCACCTCGCCGTTCCGCGTCGCCGAAGTGCGGCCGCAGGTCAACGGCATCGTGCAAAAGCGCCTGTTCACCGAAGGCGGCGAGGTCAAGGCCGGCGAGCAGCTCTACCAGATCGACCCCGCGCTCTACCAGGCCAGCCTCGACAGCCAGAAGGCCGCCCTGGCGCGCGCCCAGGCGCAGCAGAAGACCGCCGCGCTGCTGGCCGAGCGCTACAAGCCGCTGGTGGCCACCCGCGCCGTCAGCCAGCAGACCTACGACAACGCCGTCGCCACGCGCGACCAGGCCGTCGCCGACGTGATGTCCGCCAAGGCCGCGCTCGACACCGCGCGCATCAACGTGGTCTACACCAAGGTGCTGTCGCCGATCGACGGCATCATCGGCCGTTCCTCGGTCACCGAGGGCGCGCTGGTCACGGCCAACCAGGCCACGGCGCTGGCCGCCGTGCAGCAGATCGATCCGATCTACGTCGACGTGACGCAATCCAGCGTGCAGCTGCTGCGCCTGCAGAATGCGCTGTCCAGCGGCCAGCTCAAGAAGGCCGAGGGCGAGCAGGCCGCGCTGGTCACGCTGACCCTGGAAGACGGGTCGCAATACACCCAGCAGGGCAAGCTGCAGTTCTCCGAAGTCACGGTCGATCCGGGCACCGGCTCGGTCACGCTGCGCGCGGTGTTCCCCAATCCGGACCGCCGCCTGCTGCCGGGCATGTTCGTGCGCGCCCGCCTGGTCGACGGCGTCGCCGCCGACGGCCTGCTGGTGCCGCAACGCGGCGTGACGCGCAACCAGCGCGGCCTGCCGACGGCGCTGGTGGTCAATGCCGAGAACAAAGTGGAACTGCGTGAACTCAAGACCGACCGCGCCATCGGCGACCAGTGGCTGGTCACCGACGGCCTGAAGGCCGGTGAAAAGGTCATCGTGGAAGGCGTGCAGATGGTGCGCCCGGGTGTCGAGGTGGTTGCCACTGAAGCCGGCGCCAAGCCGGCGCAGCAACCGCAAGCGGGCGCCGCGGCGGCCAAGCAGTAGTCAGGGAGCCTTGCATGGCAAAGTTTTTTATCGATAGACCGGTTTTCGCATGGGTGATCGCGATCGTGCTGATGATGGCCGGCGCGTTGTCCATCCTGAAGCTGCCGGTTTCGCAATATCCGAATATCGCGCCGCCGGCCATCGGCATCGCGGTGACCTACCCGGGCGCCTCGGCGCAGACGGTGCAGGACACCGTGGTGCAGGTGATCGAGCAGCAGATGAACGGCCTTGACGGCCTGGAGTACATTTCCTCGGAAAGCAACTCCGACGGCAGCATGTCCATCACGCTGACGTTCCGCCAGGGCACCAACCCCGACACCGCCCAGGTGCAGGTGCAGAACAAGCTGTCGCTGGCGCAGCCGCTGCTGCCGCAGGAAGTGCAGCAGCAGGGCATCCGCGTCACCAAGGCCACCAAGAACTTCCTGATCGTGGCGGGCTTCGTGTCCACCGACGGCACGATGACCAAGGACGACCTGGCCGACTACGTCGCCTCGTATGTCCAGGATCCCATCAGCCGCACGCAGGGCGTGGGTGACTTCCAGCTGTTCGGTTCGCAGTACGCCATGCGCATCTGGCTGGATCCGTCCAAGCTGGTGAACTACGGCCTGACCACGGTCGACGTGGTCAACGCGATCAAGGAACAGAACGTCCAGGTTTCGTCCGGCCAGCTGGGCGGCCTGCCCGCGGTGCGTGGCCAGCAGCTCAACGCCACCATCATCGGCCCGTCGCGCCTGGAGCGTCCGGAAGACTTCGGCCGCATCCTGCTCAAGGTCAATGCCGACGGTTCCCAGGTGCGCCTGGCCAACGTCGCCCGCATCGAGCTGGGCGGCCAGACCTACGCCATCGACAGCTACTACAACGGCAAGCCCGCCTCGGGCCTGGCGATCAAGCTGGCCCCGGGCGCCAACGCGCTCGATACGGCGCAGGCGGTGCGCGACACCATCAACAACCTCAAGCCGTATTTCCCGCCGGGCATGGACGTGGTGTATCCGTACGACACCACGCCGTTCGTCAGCCTGTCGATCGAGGAAGTGTTCAAGACGCTGGTGGAAGCCATCATCCTGGTGTTCCTGGTGATGTACCTGTTCCTGCAGAACTTCCGCGCCACGCTGATCCCGACGCTGGCGGTGCCGGTGGTGCTGCTGGGCACCTTCGGCGTGCTGGCCGCGTTCGGCTACTCCATCAACACGTTGACGATGTTCGGCATGGTGCTGGCCATCGGCCTGCTGGTGGACGACGCCATCGTGGTGGTGGAAAACGTCGAGCGGGTGATGGCCGAAGAGGGCCTGACGCCCAAGCAGGCCACGCGCAAGTCCATGGGCCAGATCACCGGCGCGCTGATCGGCATCGCCATGGTGCTGGCCGCGGTGTTCATCCCGATGGCGTTCTTCGGCGGCTCGACCGGCGTGATCTATCGCCAGTTCTCCATCACCATCGTGTCCTCGATGGTGCTGTCGGTGATTGTCGCCATCGTCTTCACGCCGGCGCTGTGCGCCACGCTGCTCAAGCCGATCCCCAAGGGCCACCACGGCACCAAGCGCGGCTTCTTCGGCTGGTTCAACCGCGCCTTCGACCGCAGCAGCCACGGCTACGCCAATACCGTGGCGCGCGGCCTGGGCCGCACCAAGCGCCTGATGGTGGTCTACCTGGCCATCGTCATCGCCATGGGCTGGATGTTCACCCGCATCCCGACCGCGTTCCTGCCGGGCGAAGACCAGGGCATCCTGTTCGCCCAGATCCAGACGCCCGCCGGCGCCACCGCCGAGCGCACCAAGGCCGTCATCGACGAGGCCACCAACTACCTGCTGACCGAAGAGAAGGACGCGGTCACGTCGGTGTTCGCGGTCAACGGCTTCAACTTCGGCGGCCGCGGCCAGAACGCCTCGATCCTGTTCATCAAGCTGCGCGACTGGGAAGACCGCGGCGACGCCAAGCTCAAGGCCGCCGCCGTGGCGGCGCGCGCCAACGCCCACTTCAGGAAGACCGAGCGCGACGCCATGCTGTTCGTGGTGCCGCCGCCCTCGGTGATGGAACTGGGCAACGTCGATGGTTTCGACTTCCAGCTGATGGACCGCGCCGGCGTGGGCCATGAAAAACTGCTGGCCGCGCGCAACCAGCTGCTGGGCGAGGCGGCGCAAAGCAAGATCCTGCAGGGCGTGCGCCCCAACGGCATCGAGGACGCGCCGCAGTACCAGCTCGACATCGACCGCGAAAAGGCGCGGGCGCTGGGCGTGGCCGTGTCGGACATCAACAGTACGCTGTCCACCGCCTGGGGTTCGTCGTACGTCAACGACTTCATCGACCGCGGCCGCGTCAAGAAGGTGTTCGCGCAGGGCGAGGCCTCGGCCCGCATGCTGCCCGAAGACCTGGACAAATGGTACGTGCGCAACAAGGATGGCGACATGGTGCCGTTCTCGGCGTTCGCCAAGGCCACCTGGAGCTTCGGCCCGCAGAAGCTGAACCGCTACAACGGCGTGCCGTCGTACAACATCCAGGGCCAGGCGGCGCCGGGCTACAGCTCGGGCGCGGCCATGGACGAAATGGAACGCATCGCCGGCAAGCTGCCGGTGGGCGTGGGCTTCGAATGGACCGGCATGTCGTACGAAGAACGCCTGTCGGGCGCCCAGGCGCCGGCGCTGTACGCGATCTCGCTGATCGTGGTGTTCCTGTGCCTGGCGGCGCTGTATGAAAGCTGGACGATTCCGTCCGCGGTCATGCTGGTGGTGCCCCTGGGCATCATCGGGGCGCTGGGGGCGACGCTGCTGCGCGGCCTGTCCAACGACGTGTACTTCCAGGTGGGCCTGCTCACAACCATCGGCCTGGCGGCCAAGAACGCCATCCTGATCGTGGAGTTCGCCAAGGAGCACTACGAGGCCGGGGCGAGCCTGACGGAATCGGCGATCCACGCCGCCCGCCAGCGCCTGCGTCCGATCCTGATGACGTCGCTGGCGTTCATCCTGGGCGTGGTGCCGCTCGCGATCTCCTCGGGCGCCGGTTCGGGCAGCCAGAACGCCATCGGCACCGGCGTGATCGGCGGTATGCTGACGGCGACCTTCCTGGCCATCTTCTTCGTCCCCGCGTTCTTCGTGATCATGCTGCGCCTGTTCAAGGTGGAACGCATGAGCGCGCGACGCGATCCGCACGACCCCAGCGCTAACGACGCGCAGGACGTGTCCGTCGAAGGAAAACCGCAATGAAGCTGCAGATGAGAACCCTGGTTTCCCTTTCCCTGGCGGCGGCCCTGGCGGGCTGCTCGCTGGCCCCGACCTACGAACGGCCCGACGCGCCGGTCTCGTCGGCCTATCCGGCCGGCCCGGCCTACAAGGCCGACGCCGCCGGCCCCGTGGCCACGGCCGACATCGGCTGGCGTGACTTCTTCGCCGATCCGCTGCTGCAACAGCTGATCGAGCAGTCGCTGGCCAACAACCGCGACCTGCGCGTGGCGGCCCTGAACGTCGAGGCGGCGCGGGCGCAGTACCGCATCCAGCGCGCCGACCTGCTGCCCAGCGTCGGCATCGCCGGCAAGGAAACGGCCCAGCGCACGCCGGCCGACCTGTCGCCCAGCGGCCAGGCCAGCACCAGCCACAACTACCAGGTCGGCGCCGCGCTGTCCTCGTGGGAACTGGACCTGTTCGGCCGCATCCGCAGCCTGAGCGACAAGGCGCTGGAATCGTACCTGGCGCTGGACGAGACCCGCACCGCGACCCAGCTGACGCTGATCGCCGAGGTGGCCAACGCCTACCTGACGCTGCGCGCCGACCAGGAGCTGCTGAGCCTGACGCGCGACACGCTCAAGAGCCAGGACGACTCGTACAAGCTCACCAAGCAGAGCTTCGACCAGGGCCTGTCCACCGCGCTCGACCTGAGCCAGGCCGAAGTGTCGTTGCGCACCGCCCAGCGCAACCTGTCGCAGTACACGCGCCAGGCCGCGCAGGACCGCAACGCGCTGGTGCTGCTGGTGGGCCAGCCGCTGTCGCCGGAAATCTCGGCCGCGCTGGACAACGCCATCAAGCTGGACGACGGCATGCTGCCGACCGCGCTGCCGGCCGGCCTGCCGTCCGAACTGCTGGCGCGCCGCCCGGACATCCGCGCGGCCGAGCACCAGCTCAAGGGCGCCAACGCCAACATCGGCGCGGCGCGCGCGGCGTTCTTCCCGACCATCAGCCTGACGGGCTCCGCCGGCACCGCCAGCGCCAGCCTGGGCGGCTTGTTCGACGGGGGCTCGGGCGCCTGGAGCTTCGTGCCGCAGATCACGGTGCCGATCTTCGCCGGCGGCTCGCTGCTGGCAGGGTTGGACCTGGCCAAGGTGCAGAAGAACATCCAGGTCGCGCAGTACGAGAAGTCGATCCAGACCGGTTTCCGCGAAGTCGCCGACGCGCTCGCCGGGCGCGGCACGCTGGACGAGCAGATCCAGGCCCAGCAACTGCTGGTGGCCGCCAATCAGCGCGCCTACGATCTGTCCGAGCAGCGCTTCCGCCAGGGCATCGACGACTACCTGACGGTGCTGGATTCGCAGCGCTCGCTCTACACCGCGCAGCAGTCGCTGGTCGATACGCGCCTGTCGCGCCTGTCGAACCTGGTCACCTTGTACAAGGTGCTGGGCGGCGGCTGGACCGAGCGCACCGTCACGGCCGCGCAGCCGGCCACGGGCGAGACGCCCGCGGCCGCCGGCCAGCCGGGCTGAGCACGACGCAGGCATGAAAAAAGCGGGTCGATCGAAAGATCGGCCCGCTTGGCTTGATGCGTGCGCCGCGGTGTCAGGCGCGCTTCTTGGCGATGAGGCCGACCACGAACAGCACGATGATCGCGCCGACCACCGAGCCGATCCAGCCGGCCGGTTCGCCCGGGGCATACCAGCCCAGGTGCTGGCCGAGGAAGCCGGCCACGACCGCGCCCACGATGCCCAGTATGGTGGTCATGATGATCCCCATGTTCTGGTCTCCGGGCATGATCGCGCGGGCTATCAGCCCGACGATGAAGCCGACGATGATCATGATGATGATGCTCATGCGCGTACTCCTTGCGAGGGTAAAGGGCGATGTGCCCTGATATTACTCACGCGCGCGCCGCCGGGGCTGTAACAACTGGTGTGTGGGGCAAGGACGCAACATGTTGCGGCGCATCGTCGATGCAGCAATGTTGCACGGGGCCTCACGACGTCAGGTCGATCAGCTGGCGCAGGTCCTTGGTCATCGCCTCGATGCTGTCGGTGTCCGAGGCCAGCAGGCGGGCGCGGCCCTGGTTGTCGAAAATGTACACGCCGCGGCTGTGGGTCACTTCGTACTGGTCGGGGTCGTCGCCGGGACGGGGCTTTTCGATCTGGTAGGCGACGCGGTAGCGGCGCGCCAGGTCGGCCACCTGCTTCTCGTTGCCGGTGACGCCGATGGCGTTGTTGTTGAAGGCATTGACGTAGGCCTGCAGGATATCCGGCGTGTCGCGGTGCGGATCGACGCTGACGAACAGGATGCGCACGTCGCGCGCCTTGTCGCCCAGGTTCTGCAGCACCGCCGTCAATTGCGCCAGGGTGGTCGGGCAGATGTCGGGACAACTGGCGTAGCCGAAGAACAGCAGCACCGTCTTGCCCTTGAGGTCATCGCTGCTGACGGTCTTGCCGCCGGCGCCCGGCAGCGAGAACTTCAGGTCGGGCAGGTGGCCCTTGACGTTGTAGAGCGTCCAATCGACATTGCGGTCGCCGCAGGCGGCAAGCAGCATGCACAGGGCCAACAGCAAGCCGCGCCAGGCGCGGCCGGTAATCAGGTGTCGCATGGGTTCCATCGCCGGTTGAGGGATAAACCCGTCGATTCTACCCGCAGCCGGTGGGGCCGCCGCCGGGTCGCGCGGGGGCGGGCTTGTCCTGGCGCAAAGCGGGGCGGGGGACAGTTGTGAAGCTTTGTCGGAATATTGTTTGAGAACAGGCAAAAGCGCCCACGCGGCCGTCGCGGATCGGTACATTCAGGGCCTTGTCAGTGACCGGCGAGGTGCCCTCCATGAATGCCACGGCCAATCCCGCGTTGGGCTATCCCTATTTCCCGTACTACCCCGTGGTGCTCGACATCCTGCGCAGCCGCCTGGCCGACAGCGTGCTGGACGCGCCGTGCGACCGCGGCTGGCTGGGCGACATGGCGCGCCCGGCGACCGGGCGTCTGGTCGAGGTGGACGGCATCGGTCCGGCGATGCTGCCGGCGCCGGCCAATGGCTACCGGCGCCTGACCGTGCATGACCTGGAAACGCCGTTACCCGCCACCGCGGCCTACGACGCGGTGGTCTGTAGCGAGGCCATCCACCGGGCGACCAATCCGGGCCTGCTGGTGCGCGGCTTTCGCGACGTCCTGCGACCGGGCGGCACGCTGGTGCTGACCGCGCCCAACGCCTGGCACGTGCGCGGCCGGCTGCAGGCGCTGGTGCGGGGCTTTCATGCGGATCCGTGGACCGGCGCGGGCCGCGCCGACGCCGGCGCGCGCGCCGCGGTACTGCCGTGGGGCTTTGCGCAGCTGCATCTGCTGCTGGCGCGGCATGGCTTTGGCGACATCACCCTGCACAACGTCGCCGAGGCTGGGCGCCGCGGCTGGCTGGATCGCCTGCTGGGCTGGCCGGCGCGGCGTTATTGCCAGACCCGGCTGAAGCACGCGCAGGACGAGGACAGCCGCCACTTCTGGCGCCAGGCCGGATCGGATCCGTCGGTGCATGGGCGCTGGCTGGTGGTGTCGGCGCGGCGGCCGGCCTAGGGTGCGTCGAGGGTCAACCGCGCCTTGAACTGGCCGGCCATCGGTCGCCAGGCGCGGCGCGGTGGCGGCGGCCTGTTCCCGCCGCCGCCGCATGAAAAACGGCCCGCGCGAGGCGGGCCGTCGGTCCTGCGGGCGCGGTGCGCTCAGGCGGCGCTCATGCCGCTGTGGCGCAGCAGGGCGTCGATGCGCGGCGCGCGGCCGCGGAAGGCCGCGAACGATTCGGCCGCGGGGCGCGAGCCGCCGACGGCCAGCACTTCGCGGCGGAAACGCGCGCCGGTGGCCGGATCGAGCGTGCCCAGGGCGTTGCCAGCTTGCTTGGCGGCGGCTTCCTCGAACGCCTCGTAGGCGTCGGCCGACAGCACCTCGGCCCACTTGTAGCTGTAGTAGCCGGCGCCGTAGCCACCCGCGAACAGGTGCGAGAAGGCGTGCGGCAGACGGTGCCAGGCGGGCGGGAACAGCACCGCGACCTCGGCGCGCACTTCCTGCAGCAGGGCCAGCACTTCAGTGATGCTGGCGCCCTTGGCGCGGTCGTGCATCAGCATGTCGAACAGCGCGAACTCGATCTGGCGCACGGTCTGCATGCCGCTCTGGTAGTTGCGGGCCGCGACCAGGCGGTCGTAGAGCGCGCGCGGCAGCGGTTCGCCGCTGTCGACGTGGGCCGACAGCTTCTGCACCACGGCCCATTCCCAGCAGAAGTTTTCCATGAACTGCGAGGGCAGCTCGATGGCGTCCCATTCGACGCTGGCGAAGGCGGCGGCGCCGGGCTCGTCCACTTCCGACAGCAGCGCGTGCAGGGCGTGGCCGGTTTCGTGGAACAGCGTGATGACGTCATCGTGCGTCAGCACGGCGGCGCGGTCGCCGTTGGGGCGCGAGAAATTGCAGGTCAGGTAGGCGATCGGCGTCTGCACGCGGCCGGCGACGACGCGCCGGGTGCGCTCGCTGTCGACCCAGGCGCCGCTCTGCTTGCCGGCGCGGGCGTACAGGTCCAGGTAGAGGTAGCCGATCAGGTCGCCCTTGGGACTCTCGACGCGCACGCCGCGCACGTCGGCATGCCACGACGACACCGGCGTTTCCGCCAGGCGCACGTCGAACAGGGTCTCGATGACCTCGAACAGGCCGGACAGCACGCGCGGCTCGGTGAAGTACTGCTTCACCTCGTCTTCGGAATAGGCGTAGCGCGATTCGCGCAGGCGCTCGGAGGCATAGGCCACGTCCCACGGTTGCAGCTCGGCCAGGCCGAGCTCGGCGGCGGCGTAGGCCTTCAGCTCGGCCAGGTCGCGCTGGGCGTAGGGCTTGGCGCGCGCGGCCAGGTCGCGCAGGAAGGTGGTGACTTCCTTGGCGTCGCGCGCCATGCGCGTCTGCAGGCGCAGCGCGGCGAAGGTGCCCAGGCCCAGCAGGCTCGATTCCTCGGCGCGCAGGGACAGCAGCTCCTCGATCAGCGGCGAGTTGTCGAATTGGGCATCGCCCTGTTCGGACGCCACCGTGCCGTAGCCGCGGTACAGCGCCTCGCGCAGCGAGCGGTCCTGCGCGTACTGCATGACGGGCAGGTAGCACGGCATCTTCAGCGTCAGCTTCCAGCCCGGCTGGCCGTCTTCCTCGGCGGCGGCGCGGGCGGCGGCCAGCACGTCGGCCGGGATGCCGGCCAGGCGGGCCTCGTCCTCGATCCGCAGCGACCAGGCGTCGATGGCGTCCAGCACGTTCTCGGAGAACTTCTGCGAGGCCTGCGCCTCGCGGTCGGAAATGGCGGCGTAGCGTTCGCGGTCGGCGCCGCGCAGCTCGACGCCGCTCAGGCGGAAATCGCGCAGGGCCATCTCGACGATGCGGCGACGCACCGGCGTCCACGACGCGAAATCGAGCGCGGCGGCCAGGCGCTGGTACTGCTGGTACAGGCCTTCGTGCAGGCCGACCCAGGTCGAGAACTCGGTCACCAGCGGCAGCGCGGCGTTGTAGGCCTCGCGCAGTTCGGGGGTGTTGACCACGGCGTTCAGGTGGCCGGCCACCGACCATGCGCGCCACAGCCGCTCGGACGCGGTATCCAGCGGCTCGACCACGGCTTCCCAGGTGGGCGCCAGCGCCGGATCGGCGGCGCGGTCCACGGCCTGGCGGGCGATGCCCAGCAGTTCCTCGATGGCGGGCACCACGTGGGCGGGCTTGACCGCCTGGTAGTCGACCAGGTCGGAGACGGGGGCGAGCAGGGGATTCTGGGTCATGGTGTTACCAATTGCGTGAGAGAAGGGCGGGCAGCACGCGGGCGCGCCGGCAGGCATAGGGATCAGGTTGGGGCGGCAGGCCGAAAAGCAAGGGCGGGGTCAGCCGCGGGCGCGCCCCGTTCCGCGCGGCGCGTCCAGAGACGACTGTGGGTTTGCCCCCGTCCCCCGGAAGGGCGCGGGGCAAACCCACAAGGGTGCCACGGCGGGGCGCGGGACCGGTCTTCAGGCCGCGGCCCGTTCCGCCGCTTCGACGGTGTTGACCAGCAGCATGGCGATGGTCATGGGGCCGACACCGCCCGGCACGGGGGTGATGGCGCCGGCCACCTGGCTGGCGGAGGCGAAGTCGACGTCGCCGCACAGCTTGCCGTCGGCGCCGCGGTTGATGCCCACGTCGATGACGACGGCGCCGGGCTTGATCATCGAGCCGTCGATCATGCCGGGCTTGCCGGTGGCCACCACCAGCACGTCGGCGCGGCGGGTCTGGGCGGCCAGATCGCGCGTCTTGGAGTTGCAGATGGTGATGGTGGCGCCGGCGGCCAGCAGCAGCATGGCCATGGGCTTGCCGACGATGTTGCTGGCGCCGACGATCACGGCCTCGGCGCCGCGCAGGGCCACGCCTTCCGATTCCAGCATCTTCATGACGCCGTAGGGCGTGCAGGGGCGGAACAGCGGCTGGCCGGTCATCAGCAGGCCGGCGTTGCTGACGTGGAAGCCGTCCACGTCCTTCTCGGCGGCGATGGCTTCGATGACCTTGTGCGCGTCCATGTGCTTGGGCAGCGGCAGCTGCACCAGGATGCCGTGGATGGACGGATCGCGGTTCAGCTTGTCGATGCGGGCCAGCAGTTCGGCCTCGGTCATGTCGGCGGGGTACTGCTCCTTGACGGAATGCAGGCCGGCCTTCTCGCACGCGGCGACCTTGTTGCGCACGTACACCTGGGAGGCGGGGTCTTCACCCACCAGCACCACGGCCAGGCCGGGGCGGGTGCCCTTGGCGGCCAGGGCGGCGACGCGTTGGGCGACTTCTTCGCGAATGCGCTGCGACAGGGCGGCGCCGTCAATAATCCTGGCGGACATTAGGCAACCTCCGCGCGGTGCGCTACGGTATTCGCCTTGGGAACGGCCCGGCGGCTCATGCATGCGCCTCCGGTTTGGCCAGGGCCACTTTCATCAGGTCGGCAACGGTGGTCACTTCAAGTTTTTCCATGATGTTGGCGCGGTGCGCCTCGACGGTCTTGATGCTGATGCCCAGGTCGTCGGCGATCTGCTTGTTCAAGCGGCCGGCGACGATGCGCTCCAGCACCTGCTGCTCGCGCGCGGTCAGGCGCGCCAGCATGGCTTCGTGGTCTTTCTGGGCCTGGTGCTTGCTCACGCGCTGCGTGGCCTGCTCCAGCATGCGCGCCACGATTTCGCGCAGATCGGATTCGTTGAACGGCTTCTCGAGGAAGTCGACGGCGCCCTTCTTCATGGTCGACACGGCCATCGGCACGTCGCCGTGGCCGGTGATGAAGACGATGGGCAGCGGGGCGTTGCGGGCGATCAACTGCTCCTGCAGTTCCAGGCCGCTCATGCCGGGCATGCGCACGTCGGCGATCAGCACGCCGATCTGGCTGGCGTCGTAGTCTTCCAGGAACGACTCGCCGCTGGCGTAGGCGCGGACGCGGTAGCCGTTGGCTTCAAGCAGCCAGCGCAGCGAATCGCGGACCGCTTCGTCGTCGTCAACAATGAATACCGTGCTCGACAGGTGGGGCGTGTTCATGCGTGCAACTCCTCGGACTGATCATTCTGAGCCTGCGTCTGAGACGCAGCGCAGGGCAGGGTAAAGCGGAAAATAGTACCGCCGGCGGGATTGGGGTCCGCCCAGAGGCGGCCGTGGTGCGATTCGATAATGGTACGGCAGATATTCAGTCCCATGCCCAGGCCCTGGGTCTTGGTGCTGAAGAAGGGTTCGAACAGGCGTTCCGGCTCGGCCAGGCCATGGCCGCGGTCGACCACCGCGACCTCGATGTGCTGTTCGTGCAGGATCACGGCCACCTTGAGCTCGTCGGACTCGCTCTTTTCCATCGCTTCCAGGCCATTCTTGAGCAGATTCAGCAGCACCTGTTCGATCAGGATCGGGTCGGCCAGCACGTCCGGCGCGTTCGACGGCACGAAGCTGTCGATGCGGATGCGACGCTTGCGAGCGTCGATCTCGGCAAAACCGATGGCGTTGTCGACAATGCGGCCGATCGCCACGCGCTGGCGGCGAGGCTCGCTGCGCTTCACGAATTCGCGGATGCGGCTGATGATCTTGCCGGCGCGCTCGGCCTGCGAGGCGGCCTTTTCCAGGGCCGGCAGCAGCATGTTGGGGCTGGTGTGGCCGGCCTTGACCAGGGCCACCGCGCCCATGCTGTAGTTGGCGATGGCGGTCAGCGGCTGGTTCAGTTCGTGCGCCAGCGACGAGGCCATCTCGCCCATCGTGGTCAGGCGGCTGGTGAGCTGGATCTTTTCCTGCTGCACGCGCGAGGCTTCTTCGTGGCCGCGGCGCTCGGTGATGTCGCGCGCCACCTGCATGCGCACGCGGCGGCCGTCGGTCCAGGCCAGCATGCGGTGGTGCACTTCGAACCAGCGCTGCACCGAGGGCGCGAAGACTTCCACGGATTCATCCGTGAAGCGGCCGCGGCGGCCGGCCAGCAGCTCGTCGTGGCCGCCGGTCTGGGCGCCGAACACGCGGCGGTAGGTGCGGTTGGCGAACAGCAGCTCCAGGCCGTCGTGGGTGTCGGCGGTGACCGAGATGGCGTCGTCCAGGCCTTCCAGCACCGTCATGAAGCGCTCGTGCGCGGCGGTCAGGGCCTCGCGGATGCGCTTGGGCTCGGTGATGTCGGTCATCGACGTCATCCAGCCGATCTGGTTGCCGTTGGGGTCGAGCAGCGGCGACACGTACATGCGGGCCGTAAAGCGCGAGCCGTCGCGGCGCTGGGCCTCGACTTCCAGGCCGCTGCTGGGGGTCTTGCCGGACATCAGCACGTCCAGGGTGTGCTGGTGCTGTTCGTGGCGGCCCGGCACCCAGTAGGGGAAGGGCGGGCTGCGGCCGATCAGGTCGGCCTCGTTCCAGCCGATCATGCGGCAGAAGGCCGGATTGACGTAGGCGATGCGGCCTTCCATGTCCAGGACGCGCATGCCGGTCGACATGGAGTTCTCCATGGCGCGGCGAAAGCCGGTCTCGGCGATCAGGGCGGCCTCGGCGGCCGAGCGGAAACGGGTATAGCGCCACAGCATCAGCAGGCTGATGACGATCACGCACGACAGCGCCAGCACCACCCAGATCAGGCGCTGCTGCCGCATTTCCTGGTCGATGGTCACGAACATGACGCTGTCGTCATGGATGCGCTGCAACCAGAAGAACACCGCCATCACACAGATATAGAGGATCAGCACCATCGCGGGCGTGACCCAGTACACCCCGCGTCTGCGCGTGCGGGCGTGGTCGTGGAACGGCGTGGGTATATTGGACTTGGGCGCGCTGGACATGGAATTCGGGCGGGATAGACCCGGCATTTTAGTGCGTGTTGGCGGGGAATTGCCGGGAATCAAGCCAGCCGGAAGGGGGATGGGCTAAAAAAGTGCCCGCCGGTCTTTTCAGCTTCTGTTCATATTTTCGCATTATGAAATGCCGTACCGCAACATGAAATTTTCCTTGCGACCGGTTAATCTTCTTTCTTAGAATGCCGGCTGACAGGGCCCAGACCCCGACATCCAGCACAACACCCCGACCCATGCATGGCATGGTAGCCCGGATGATCCCGACTACCATGGCATGTCCGCGAGTAGATAAATAAGCGGGTGTGGTCACGAACGAACCCCAACAGGAGACACACGATGTCCTCTTTCGCCCAGGCTGGCGCCGTGCAGGCTGCCAACGACGAAGACACCCTAGAAACCCAGGAGTGGCTCGAAGCCCTGGCGGCAGTCCTTGATCGCGAAGGACCGCAGCGCGCGCACTACCTGCTGGAACGCCTGATCGACGAAGCCCGTCGTTCCGGCGCCCACATCCCGTTCTCGCCGAATACCGCTTACGTCAACACGATTCCCCCCGGCCTGGAGCCGGCGCACCCGGGCAACCTGGAACTGGAATCGCGCATCCGCTCGTACGTGCGCTGGAACGCCATGGCCATGGTGGTCAAGGCCAACAAGCACAACCCGCCGGATGGCGGCGACCTGGGCGGCCACATCGCCTCGTTCGCCTCGCTGGCCACCATGATCGGCTGCGGCCAGAACCACTTCTGGCACGCCGAAGACGAAAACCACGGCGGCGACCTAGTCTACTTCCAGGGCCACACCTCGCCCGGCATGTACGGCCGCGCCTACCTCGAAGGCCGCCTGACCGAAGAACAGCTGAACCACTTCCGCCAGGAAGTGGACGGCAAGGGCCTGTCCTCGTACCCGCATCCGAAGCTGATGCCGGACTTCTGGCAGTTCCCCACGGTATCGATGGGCCTGGGCCCGCTGATGGCCATCTACCAGGCCCGCTTCCTCAAGTACCTGCACGCCCGCGGCATCGCCGACACCAGCCGCCGCAAGGTCTGGGTGTTCTGCGGCGACGGCGAAATGGACGAACCCGAGTCGCTCGGCGCCATCGCCCTGGCCGCGCGTGAAAAGCTCGACAACCTGATCTTCGTCATCAACTGCAACCTGCAGCGCCTGGACGGCCCGGTGCGCGGCAACGGCAAGATCATCCAGGAACTGGAAGGCGACTTCCGCGGTTCGGGCTGGAACGTGATCAAGCTGATCTGGGGCGGCTACTGGGATCCGCTGCTGGCGCACGACAAGGAAGGCATCCTGCGCAAGATCATGGAAGACACCGTCGACGGCGAGTACCAGGCGTACAAGGCCAACGACGGCAAGTTCGTGCGCGAGCACTTCTTCGGCAAGCACCCCAAGCTGCTGGAAGCCGTGTCGCGCATGAGCGACGAGGACATCTGGCGCCTGAACCGTGGCGGCCACGATCCGCACAAGGTGTTCGCCGCCTTCGACTCGGCCTCCAAGCACGAAGGCCAGCCGACCGTGATCCTGGCCAAGACCATCAAGGGCTACGGCATGGGCCACGTGGGCCAGGCCAAGAACCCGACCCACCAGCAGAAGAAGCTGGAGCTGGATTCGATCCGCGAATTCCGCGATCGCTTCGGCATCCCCATCCCGGACGACCAGCTGGCCGACCTGCCGTACTTCAAGCCGGCGGAAGACTCGCCCGAAATGAAGTACCTGCACGAGCGCCGCGCCGCGCTGGGCGGCTACCTGCCGCGCCGCCGCGCCAAGGCCGACGAGCAGCTCCAGGCCCCCGCGCTGGACGCCTTCAAGGCCGTGCTGGAACCCACCGCCGAAGGCCGTGAGATCTCCACCACCCAGGCCTTCGTGCGCATCCTGAACCAGGTGCTGCGCGACAAGCAGCTGGGCCCGCGCGTCGTGCCGATCCTGGCCGACGAATCGCGCACGTTCGGCATGGAAGGCCTGTTCCGCCAGATCGGCATCTATGCGCCGGAAGGCCAGAAGTACACCCCGGTCGACAAGGACCAGGTCATGTACTACAAGGAAGCGGCCGACGGCCAGCTCCTGCAGGAAGGCATCAACGAAGCGGGCGCCATGAGCTCGTGGATCGCGGCGGCCACGTCGTACTCCTCGAACAACCGCATCATGATCCCGTTCTTCATCTACTACTCGATGTTCGGGTTCCAGCGTATCGGCGACCTGGCCTGGGCGGCCGGCGACATGCAGGCGCGCGGCTTCCTCCTGGGCGGCACCGCCGGGCGCACCACGCTCAACGGCGAAGGCCTGCAGCACGAAGACGGCCACAGCCACATCCTGGCCTCGACCATCCCCAACTGCGTCTCGTACGACCCGACCTTCGGCCACGAACTGGCCGTGATCATCCAGCATGGCCTCAAGCGCATGGTGGAAGACCAGGAAAACGTCTACTACTACCTGACGGTGATGAACGAAAACTACCCGCAGCCTGGCCTGACCGCCGGCGACGAGGAAGGCATCATCAAGGGCATGTACAAGCTCAAGTCGCACGGCAAGGGCAAGAACCGCGTGCAGCTGATGGGCTCGGGCACGATCCTGCGCGAAGTCATGGCGGCCCAGGAACTGCTGGAAGCCGACTGGGGCGTGGCCTCGGATCTGTGGAGCGTCACCAGCTTCACCGAACTGCGCCGCAACGGCCTGGACGCCGAACGCCACAACATGCTGCACCCCGACGAGAAGAAGCCGCAGGTGGCCTACGTCACGGAACAGCTGGCCAAGACGGAAGGCCCGATCATCGCGTCGACCGACTACATGAAGCTGTTCGCGGACCAGATCCGTCCGTTCGTGCCCAAGGGCCGCGAATACAAGGTGCTGGGCACCGACGGTTTCGGCCGTTCGGATTTCCGCGCCAAGCTGCGCGAGCACTTCGAGGTGGACCGCCACTTCGTCGTGGTCGCCGCGCTGCGCGCGCTGGCCGACGAAGGCAAGGTGCCGGTTGCCAAGGTGGCCGAAGCCATCAAGAAGTACGGCATCAACCCGAACAAAGCCAACCCGCAATACGCCTGAGGGTAAAGAGACATGAGCAACGTCGTGCAAATCAAGGTTCCCGACATCGGCGACTTCAAGGAAGTGGAAGTCATTGAAGTGCTGGTGGCGGTGGGCGACACGATCAAGGCCGAGCAGAGCCTGATTACCGTCGAATCCGACAAGGCCTCGATGGAAATCCCCGCCTCGCAGGGCGGGATGGTGAAGTCGATCGCGGTCAAGGTCGGCGACAAGGTCGCCGAAGGCGCCGTGGTGCTCGAGGTGGAAGCGGCCGACGCCGCCGCCGCCCCGGCCGCCAAGGAAGAACCCAAGGCCGAAGCGCCCAAGCAGGCCGCTGCCGCCGCCGCGCCCGCCGCCAAGGCCGAGGCCGCCGCGCCGGCCGCCGCCAGCGGTCCGATCGAGATCGAAGTGCCGGACATCGGCGACTTCAAGGAAGTGGAAGTCATCGAAGTCATGGTCGCCGTGGGCGACACCATCAAGGCCGAGCAGAGCCTGATCACCGTCGAGTCCGACAAGGCCTCGATGGAGATCCCGGCCTCGCAGGGCGGCGTGGTCAAGGAAGTGAAGGTCAAGGTCGGCGACAAGGTCGCCAAGGGCTCGATCGTGGTCGTGGTGGAAGGCAGCGCGCCTGCCGCCGCCGCGGCCCCGGCCGCCAAGGCTGAAGCCGCGCCGGCCAAGGCCGAGGCTCCAGCCGCCAAGGAGCAGGCCCCGGTCCCCGCCGCCGCCTCGCGCCCGGCGCCGGCCGCCGCGCTGGAAGACCCCAACCTCAAGCCCGGCCAGCTGCCGCACGCTTCGCCGTCGGTGCGCAAGTTCGCCCGCGAACTGGGCGTGAACCTGAGCAAGGTCAAGGGCTCGGGTCCGAAGGATCGCATCACCGCCGACGACGTGCGCGGTTTCGTCAAGACCGCGCTGGCCGCCGGCCCGGTGGCCGCCGCCGGCGGTTCGGCCGATGGCGCCGCGCTGGGCCTGCTGCCGTGGCCCAAGGTCGACTTCACCAAGTTCGGCCCGGTCGAAGCCAAGCCGCTGTCGCGCATCAAGAAGATATCCGGCGCGAACCTGCACCGCAACTGGGTCATGATCCCGCACGTCACCAACAACGACGAAGCGGACATCACCGACCTGGAAGCGCTGCGCGTCACGCTGAACAAGGAAAACGAGAAGTCGGGCATCAAGGTCACGATGCTGGCCTTCCTGATCAAGGCCGTGGTCGCGGCCCTGAAGAAGTTCCCCGAGTTCAACGCCTCGCTGGACGGCGACAACCTGGTGCTCAAGCAGTACTACCACATCGGTTTCGCCGCCGACACGCCCAACGGGCTGGTGGTGCCGGTGATCCGCGATGCCGACAAGAAGGGCATCCTGCAGATCGCCCAGGAAATGACCGACCTGTCCAAGAAGGCGCGCGACGGCAAGATCTCGCCGGCCGACATGCAGGGCGGCTGCTTCTCGATCTCGTCGCTGGGCGGCATCGGCGGCACCTCGTTCACGCCCATCATCAATGCGCCCGAAGTGGCCATCCTGGGCGTGTCGCGTTCGTCGCACAAGCCGGTCTGGGACGGCAAGCAGTTCGTGCCGCGCCTGATCGTGCCGCTGTCGCTGTCCTATGACCACCGCGTCATCGACGGCGCCGCCGCTGCCCGCTTCAACGCCTATCTGGGCGCCTTGCTGGCCGACTTCCGCCGCATCGCGCTGTAAACGGGGAGCCCTATGAGCAATACCGTTCAAATCAAAGTGCCGGACATCGGTGACTTCAAGGAAGTCGAAGTCATCGAGGTGCTGGTCGCCGTGGGCGATACGATCAAGGCCGAGCAAAGCCTGATTACCGTCGAATCCGACAAGGCCTCGATGGAAATCCCCGCCTCGCAGGGCGGGGTGGTGAAGTCGATCGCGGTCAAGGTCGGCGACAAGGTCGCCGAAGGCGCCGTGGTGCTCGAAGTGGAAGCGGCCGATGCCGCCGCCGCGCCGGCCGCCAAGGACGCGCCCAAGGCCGACGCGCCGAAGGCCGAAGCCCCCAAGGCCGAGGCCAAGCCGGCCGCCGCGGCGCCCGCCGCCGCGACCTTCAAGGGCTCGGCCGACGCCGAATACGACATGCTGGTGCTGGGCGCGGGCCCCGGCGGCTATTCCGCCGCCTTCCGCGCCGCCGACCTCGGCCTGTCCGTGGTGCTGGTCGAACGCTACGCCACGCTGGGCGGCGTCTGCCTGAACGTGGGCTGCATCCCGTCCAAGGCGCTGCTGCACAACGCCGCCATCATCGACGAGGCGCGCGAGCTGGCCGCCCACGGCATCAGCTTCGGCGAGCCCAAGATCGACCTGGACAAGCTGCGCGGCTACAAGGACAGCGTGGTCGCCAAGCTGACCGGCGGCCTGGCCGGCATGGCCAAGGCGCGCAAGGTCACGGTGGTGACCGGCGTGGGCGAATTCGCCGATGCCAACCACCTGGCGGTCAAGGGCGCCGACGGCAAGTCGCAGACCATCCGCTTCAAGCAGGCCATCATCGCCGCCGGCAGCCAGTCGGTGAAGCTGCCGTTCCTGCCGCAGGACGAGCGCATCGTCGATTCCACCGGCGCCTTGCTGCTGCGTGAAATCCCCAAGAAGATGCTGATCATCGGCGGCGGCATCATCGGGCTGGAAATGGGCACGGTGTACTCCACGCTGGGCGCGCGCCTGGACGTGGTGGAAATGCTGGATGGCCTGATGCAGGGCGCCGACCGCGACCTGGTCAAGGTCTGGCAGAAGAAGAACGCCGGCCGCTTCGACAACATCATGCTCAAGACCAAGACGGTCGGCGCGGAAGCCAGGAAAGACGGCATCTACGTCACCTTCGAGGGCGAGGGCGCGCCGAAGGAGCCGCAACGCTACGACCTGGTGCTGCAGGCCGTGGGTCGCAGCCCCAATGGCAAGAAGATCGGCGCCGACAAGGCCGGCGTGGCCGTGACCGACCGCGGCTTCATCGAGGTCGATCGCCAGATGCGCACCAACGTGCCGCACATCTTCGCCATCGGCGACGTCGTCGGCCAGCCGATGCTGGCGCACAAGGCGGTGCATGAAGGCCACGTGGCGGCCGAAGCCGCCGCCGGCCAGAAGTCGTTCTTCGACGCCCGCGTGATCCCGTCGGTGGCCTACACCGATCCGGAAGTGGCGTGGGTCGGCCTGACCGAAGACGAAGCCAAGAAGCAGGGCATCAAGGTCGAGAAGGGCGTGTTCCCGTGGGCCGCCTCCGGCCGCGCCATCGCCAACGGCCGCGACGAAGGCTTCACCAAGCTGCTGTTCGACGCCGAGTCGCACCGCATCCTGGGCGGCGGCATCGTCGGCACCCATGCCGGCGACCTGATCAGCGAAGTGGCGCTGGCCGTGGAAATGGGCGCGGATGTCATCGACATCGCCAAGACCATCCACCCGCACCCGACGCTGGGTGAATCGGTGGGCATGGCGGCCGAAGTGGCCGAAGGCGTGTGCACCGACCTGCCGCCGATGAAGAAGAAGTAAATCGCCCTGGCTGGCCGGATCTTCGCATCCGGACGCAGGCACCGCAGCCCGAAGCGCCTCCCGGCCTTCGGGCTGTTTTTCATTGGAACGATTTCCTGGATGATCCATCCGGGCGCGCCCGGCTGATCCGCGCGGCGCCGCTGCCTAGAATCGAATCTCCATCGACACATGCGGGAGATTTTCCATGGCAGACCATTCCATCAAGGGCAAAGTCGCGCTGATCGCCGGCGGCGCCAAGAACCTGGGCGGACTGATCGCCCGTGACCTGGCGCAGCAGGGCGCCAAGGCCGTCGTCATCCACTACAACAGCGCCGCCTCCAAGGCCGACGCCGACGCCACCGTGGCGGCGATCCAGGCCGCCGGCGCCAAGGCGGTGGCGTTGCAGGCCGACCTGACCACCGCGGGCGCGGTCGAGAAGCTGTTCGCCGACGCGGTGGCGGCGGTGGGACGGCCCGACATCGCCATCAACACCGTCGGCAAGGTACTGAAGAAGCCGCTGACCGAGATCAGCGAAGCCGAGTACGACGAGATGAGCGCGGTCAACGCCAAGACGGCGTTCTTCTTTCTCAAGGAGGCCGGCCGCCACGTCAACGACAACGGCAAGGTCTGCACCCTGGTGACCTCGCTGCTGGGCGCGTTCACGCCGTTCTACGCCGCCTATGCCGGCTCCAAGGCGCCGGTCGAGCACTACACCCGGGCCGCCGCCAAGGAGTTCGGCGCGCGCGGCATCTCGGTGACGGCGGTGGGGCCGGGCCCGATGGACACGCCGTTCTTCTATCCGGCCGAAGGCGCCGATGCCGTCGCGTATCACAAGACCGCCGCCGCGCTGTCGCCGTTCTCCAGGACCGGCCTGACCGACATCGAGGACGTGGTGCCGTTCATCCGCCACCTGGTCAGCGATGGCTGGTGGATCACCGGGCAGACCATCCTGATCAACGGCGGCTACACCACCAAGTGATCGCCGCCACCGCCCGGGCATCGCCATCGCGACGGCCCGTGGCGGCACACGCCGGGCGCCCGCCAACGCTGGCGCTGTGCCACCGCCGGCACTGCGCGACGGCCGGCGTACCGGCTATGCTGTCATGGGCGGCGCCGTGCCGCGGGCGCGCGCGCCAGCCGGAGGAGCATGGACAGATTCGAACAGTACCGCGTCTTCGCGCAGGTGGCGGAGATGGGCAGCTTCATCAAGGCCGCCAATGCGCTGGAGCTGCCGCGCGCTTCCGTCTCGGCCGCAGTCCAGCAGCTGGAGGCCCAACTGGGCGCGCGGCTGCTGCACCGGACCACGCGCCAGGTGCGCCTGACCGCCGACGGCGCCCAGTTGCTGGAGCGCCTGCGGCCGCTGCTGTCCGAGGTCGAGGACATCGACCACCTGTTCCAGCAAAGCCAGCGCCAGGTTTCCGGGCGGCTCATCGTCGACGTGCCCAGCCGCATCGCGCGCCGCCTGGTGGCGCCGGCGCTGCCGGGCCTGCTGCGCCGCCATCCGCGGCTGCAACTGTCGTTGGGCTCCAGCGACCGCGCCATCGACCTGATCCAGGAGGGCGTCGACTGCGCGGTGCGCGTCGGCGCGCTGCATGACAGCAGCCTGGTGTCGCGGCCATTGGGCGGCATCGCCCTGATCAACTGCGCCAGCCCCGCCTACCTGCGCGAGCGCGGCGTGCCACGGGCGCCGCAGGAACTGCCGGGAGAGCACTGGATGGTGGGATACGCCTCGCCGACCACGGGCCGCGAACTGCCCTGGGAGGTGGCGGCCGGCGACGGCGGCCGCCAGGCCATCGCGGTGCCCAGCCGGGTGGTGGTCAACAACGCCGAAAGCTATATCGCCTGCTGCCTGGCGGGCCTGGGGCTGATCCAGATTCCGCGCTTCGACGTGCAGGACCTGCTGGATGCCGGCGAACTGGTGGAAATCATGCCGGCGCATCGCGCCGCGCTCATGCCGGTGACGCTGCTCTATCCGCACCGGCGGCAGCGTTCGCGCCGGCTGGCGGTCTTTCTGGAATGGTTCGAGGAATTGATGCGCAGCCACCTGGAGGCCTGACGGCCCCTGGCGAAGACGGGAAAAGCGGAAGGGAGAAGGGCGCGGCGGCGAGTGCCGGGGCGGTTACGCCTGGGTATTGATGCGGGTGCCGATCTTGCCGTCGATGGCGACCACCGGCAGCGATTGCATCAGCGTGGCGACGGTGTCGGCCTGGGCGTTGATGGCTTTCTTGGTGACGCGAGCCTGGACTTCCTGCATCAGCTGCGCGTCGCGCATGGCCAGGCCGGTGTTCACGGTGTTGCTGATGGAAAGATCCATGGCGGGTGTCCTGTGGAAGGCTGTCCGGACCGAAGCCCGGGATTGAACGATTATCGCAAAGTTTGCGGCATCGCGGCGGAATTTTCCGGCGCTGGCGCCGGCATCAAGGCTGCGGCGGGCATTCCTTGACCGCGCCCCAGCCCCGGTTGGGGCCGCAATATTGCTTGCGCGCGGCCCAGGCGCAATCGGGGCGGTCGAAAAAGCCCAGGGACGCGCAGCGCGCCAGCTCGGTCTTCAGGCTGTCGAGCCAGGCCAGGGGATTCTCGGCGGGGATCTCGGTAATCCGCAGCGTCGGCTTGGGCGTGCCTGGCGTAGCTGCCGGCGCGGCATTGGCGCCCGCGGGGGCGGCGGGGCGCGCGGCCGGACTGTCGGCATGGCCGGCCGGCACGGTCGTTTCCGGGTCGTCCTCCTGGGGCGCGCCATGCGGCGCCTGCGCCGGGGCGGGGGGCGGCTCGGTTTCCTTGGGAGGCGTGGCGGCGCCGTCGCCGCTGTTCCCGTTGGCCGGGGCGATGGGGCTCGCCGGCTCCTGGCCGGCCCCCTGGGGCGCGTCGAGCGGCACCCGCACCGGCCCGGCGGCGTGCACGCCGGTGCGCGCGGCATTGGGCGTGCTCCAGGACACCACCAGCAACACCAGCGCGCCATAGATCGCCAGCGTATAGAGGACGGTCAGGGTGGCGTAGCCCACGCGCTTGCCGGTAATCGGGGTGGCGTCCTCGCGGCCGATCAGGCTGCGCCAGCCCACCAGGGCGGCGCCGGGCGCGCTGATCAGCGCCCAGCCCAGCCGCTTGAACAGGCCGGGCCGCGGGATCGAGGCCTGCACCTGCGCCGCCAGCAGCTCGCGCAGGGCGCGGTTTTCGTCGCGCAGGCGCGCCGTCTGCGGATCCTCCGGCCCCTCATGCTCGGAATCCGGGGTGCCATCGTGCTGCGTAGCAAGTGGATCGAGTCGAGGGGTGGTCATATTAGGAAAAATATAGATACAAAACGGCTGTGTTGAATTATGAAGGACGGCCTCTTCGGGGCATAGCCCGAACAGCTGGGAAAAAACGGGTCTCGGCGTAGATTCGGCGTGCCCGGGACGCGAGCGAACCCACGCATCGGGACGCCAGCGTTGCGCTGGCGCCCCGGCATGTCGGGCGGAATGCCGAGGTGCCGGCTAGCGTACGCGCTTCAGAAAACCGTCCTGGGCCACGGTGATCTGCAGCTTGTGCTGCAGCGCCAGGTCCTGCTCGAACTCGGGGTGCTGCGGCAACCAGGCACGGACCGCCGATTTCGGGCTGTTGCCCTGGCCCCACGGGCGATGGGCGCAGAGCTCGGCCGGCATGTCTTCGATCACCGTGTCGAAGACCACGCAGTAGCTGCCGACGGACGTCATCGGCGCATAGGCCTGCAGTTCGGCCAGCACATGGTCGTGGGTGTGATTGGAGTCCAGGCACACCAATACCCGCTTGGCGTCGCCGACCGCCTGGCGTACCTGGTCGACGATGTCGGGAGCAATGCTGGATCCCTGGATCAGCGTGATCAGGTGGCTCAGCGGATGGGCTTCGATTTCCTGGCGGTTGTGGGCGCGGATATCGATGTCGACGCCGACGACGCGGCGGTTCGACTTGCCGGGGAACAGTGGCGTGCCGTTGACCTGGGCGTCGCAATAGTCGAGCAGCGCCAGCATGGACGCGCTGAGGATCAGCGAACCGCCGTGCGCGATGCCGGTCTCGACGATGACGTCCGGACGCGTCGCCCAGATCAGTTCCTGCATCGCGTGGATGTCCTGCGGATACTGGATGATGGGCCGGCCAAGCCACTGAAAGTTATAGGTATAGGCGCCGACGGTGCCTGCCTTGATCATCCATGCGAGGGTGTCGGCGGCCAGCGCCGGATCCTGGCCCAGCCGCTGGATGTTCGCCTGTACTTCGCTTTTGAACTGCTGGATTGCGTCCATGGTGTGTCTACTCAGAGGTATGGGTGATGTTGACGCGATCGACCCTGCCGCCGATCTGGGCGCCTTTGTAGAGGTTTTCGTAGCAGAACGGCTCGAAGCCTGCGTCCTTCATCGCCTGCGCGGTGCGGTCGATGTCGTACGCCACGCGGCGCAGCCGTATCCGGTCGTCGTCGAGGATGGCGTAGGCCGCCTTGCTGTTGCCGTCGCGTGGCTGGCCGACGGACCCCGGGTTGCAATAGCGCTGTGCGCCGAAATCGGCCAGCACCTGGACGTGGGTATGCCCCGAAAACAGCAGGCGCACGTCAGCCGGGATCTTGTCGCGGCTGATCGTGTACAGATACTGGTCGCGGGGATCCTCGGGACCGCCGTGCACGAACAGGATGCCGTCCTGGCGGATGAACGGATGCGAGGCCTTGAGCCAGTCCACCTGCTCCTTGCTGAGCAGGGTCTTCTGGAAATCGATGATCTGGGTGACCACGCGCGAACGTGGGCAGTTCTCATCCAGGGTGATGTAGCTGTCGTGGTTGCCCAGCACGTTGGGCGCGTCCAGTTCGCGCAGCAGGTCGATGCAGGCGCCCGGCTCGGCGTAATAGCCGGCGACGTCGCCGAGCGAAAGATAGCGGGTGCAGCCCTGTGCCCGGGCATCCGCGACCACGGCCTGCAGCGCGGGCAGGTTGCCGTGGATGTCAGAGAGGATGGCCAGCATGAGTCACGAAATCCTCGGTGTAGCGCCAGGCCTTGCCGGGGTGGATACGGGGAGCGTCAGGCTCCCGGTCCAGCAGGTACAGTTCGATCGCCATCTCCGCTTCGTTGAAGCCGAATGCCGTCCGCAACGAGTTGCTGCTGGAAAAGCGCGGATTGATTTCCAGCAGGAAGGCGGTGCCGTTTTCCACTCTGAACTGGAAATTGGTTGGGCCCCACGGTTTGAAGTACTGGCACAGTCTGTCGAGGGCGGCCTCGATGACGGGATGCTCATTTACCACTTCGGCGACCAGTGTATTGCCGGCGGTCGACAGGCGCCTCCGGAATATCAGGGGGCCCAGCCATCGAACGCCGCCGAGCCCGAAAACGCCAACCGTGTATTCTTCCTGGTCGCTACCGACGATGCGTTGCAACATCCAGGCGGATCCGGCCTTGCGTTGCCAGTAGGCAAAATCGGTTTCGTCTTCAAGCACGTGGATGCCCCGCGAGCCGTTGCCCCGCCGGGGTTTGAGGAGCAATGGCGGTGGGCCGAGGCGTTCGACGGCGTCGACCCAGGACGTCGGGCGTGCCGAAGGAATCGAGGGGTAGCCGAAAGCGCCCAATTCGAGGCCGAAATCCCACTTGTCGCTGGTTTTTGCGATGAGTTCGGTGGTATTCAGCGCGAGCCGCACGCCCAGGTTCGTGAACAATTCCCGATGCCGGTCGAAAAAGGCCACATCGATTTCCAAGCCGGGCAGGATCAATCGGATGCCATGGGTATGGACGATATGGGTCCAGTAATCCAGATAGGCTTGGCTGTCTTCCGGCGCATCGGGCTTCTGTTCGAACGCGTCGCAAAACCGGGGGCCGGGCGAGTCGGCGCTACGGTCGATACCGATGATGCGCACCTGATACTTGCATTGCCGCAAGCTCTTGACGATGCCTTGGCCGATGATCGCGCCCACGCCGGTGACGGCGACCGCCCATGGGCCTTTCGATCCGGCCGCCATGCTAGTGCCCTGATCCGCAAGCGGGTTCATTGCAGCTCCAGTTCCATGAGCAGTGCGACGCACAGATCGGGAAAATCGACGCCCACCCGCAACATCGCCTGCAGGTTCGCATCGAAGTCGTCCATGGTCTTGAGCACGGCCAGCGGCAGCGGTTTCAGGTAGATGCCTTCCTCGTACGTGATACGGTAGCCGGCTTGGCGCACGGCGGCGGTCAATGTATCGCGGCAATACTGTCGCACGTGTCCCAGCGCGATGTCGTTGGCATTGAGGCTGTAGATGTCGTCGATCAACCCGAGTTCCAGCCCGAGGCGCCGATTCATGGATTTCGCATTCGGCACGGCCACATACATTTTCCCGCCAGGCTTCAGAAAGCGCCGGTAGCGGCTCAGGATGAGGTCGGGGTCTTCCACGTGTTCAAGGATGAAGCCCATGACGATGACATCGAATTGTTCGTCCGAGGCGTAGTCCTCAAAATAGGTCTCGATGATCTCGCCGGAAAAATCCGGCGTGTTCTGGCGAAACTGTTCGATCACCACGCTGGCGCCATCCAGGATGACGTGACGGTTGCTCGCCTGTGCGAATATCCGCGATGTATAGCCGTGGCCCAGGCCCAATTCCAGCAGCGAATCGGCATGCTTGAAGCGATCGATGATCCTGCGTGGGTACCAGTTCAGCACCAGATTGTTTTCGATTTCGGTCGCGCCGTTGGGGCGGTATTCCGAAGAGACGGCGTTCAGGTCGGGTTTCATGTTCAAGTCGCGGCCGGCGCCGGCGTGGAGAGAAAGTCGCGCCAGGCGAGGGGTTGGCCGCCGATATTCGCGATGCCCTCCGGACCGCAATTCGCAATCAGATCCAAGGCACTGACGTAGGGCGTGAATTCGCCATGCAACTGGGGATAGGGCGGGGTGCCGTACTTGATGTACGACACCGCGATACCACGGGCTTCGAAAGCCTGGTGGTCGAGATAATGGCGCGCGCCGTGGCCTGTTAGGTAATGATCGGCCCGCAGGGCAAGGCAAAGGTCGATCACCCGTTGCGTGCTGGCGCCTGGAGTGTCGAGCGTCGAGGAAACCGTGAAGGGCTTGCGCGCGCCAAGCTGTGGGTAATAGCGGACCAGGGCGTCCATCGACGCCTGCGCCAGGTCGGCAAGGGTTTGATGCGGCGTCGAAAACACTTGGTCCACCACGCTGAGCATCTCCGACCGGAATGGTGCGCCGTCGTAGGCCTGCTTCAATTGGTCGACGTGGCTGCGCCGCCAATCGAACCGGTCGTCGATCCGGACTTCGTTGATCAGCTGTCCGAGTTTCTGGTCGGCCAGTGGCACCGTCAGCCAGCGAATGCCATTCCGGGTCTTGATCTGCACGCGATTGGAAAAACCGCCGCGTGAAAACTGAACATCGTCGTAATAGACAAAATGGTCGGCGAGCCGGATCTGTTCGAGCATTCCCACCCAAGGGAAATACATGGGCTGCGAAATGACCAGGCAGAGGGTCCGGCTGTCAGCCATGGACGGGTTCCCCCAATAGCCGTCGGATCGTCCCAATGACGCGATCCAGATCCGAGGCGGTCATGTCGTGATAGCTCGGCAGGTTGATCGCGCGCTGCGGGATGTCGTAGGCGTTGACGTTGCGTGGGCAGGCCTCGAACATCGGCAGGCTCGACAGGGGATGGAAGAACACGCGCGCATCGATGCCCTCCGGATTGAGCGCGGCCTGCAGGTGTTCGCGGGAAATCCCGAGCGAGCGGTCAAGCACCACGGTCGGCATCCAATAGCCATTGCGCGTCCCTTCCGCTTCGGGATTCAGAACGACGCCCGGGATGCCGCCCAAGGCGTCGCGATAGGATTCGAATATCCGACGCTTGCCGGCGATAAGTTCGTCGATGCGCTCGAGCTGGGCGCAGCCGATTGCTGCCTGGATGTTCGACATCTTGTATTTGAAGCCAAGCAGATCGGGCCAGAATTGCTTGGTCTGTTTGGCATGGCGCCCATGGTTGGACAAGGTGGCGGCCGTTTCGTACAGCGTGGGATCGCAGGTGACGAACATCCCGCCTTCGCCGGTTGTCAGGGTCTTGGTGCCATGGAAGGAGAATGCGCCGAACACGCCCATGCTACCGGCACGCTTGCCATGGTAGGACGAGCCGATGGCCTCAGCGGCATCCTCGATAACGGGGATGCCATGACGCTCGCCAATGGCCAGCAGTCGGTCCATGTCGCACAGGTTGCCGTACAGGTGGACCGCAAGGATCGCCTTGGTACGAGGCGTGATCGCCGCTTCGGCCTGTTCCGGATCGATGCACCATGAGTCGGGCAGGATGTCGACGAAGACCGGCCTGGCGCCGAGGTGCACGACCGGCGCGGCGCTGGCGATCCAGTTCGTGTCGGCCATGATTACCTCGTCGCCCGGGCCGATTCCCAGGGCGGCCATGCCGATATGCAGGGCGCCCGTGCAACTTGAGGTGGCGATGGCGTGGCCCGAGCCGATGTGGTGGCGGAAGCCCTGCTCGAAACGTCCCAGGTATTCGTAACAGCGCTCGCCCCAGCCATGGCGCGCGGCGTCCGTGGCGAATTCGACCTCAAGGTCGGTGATCGACGGCTTGGTGTAGTGGATCCGTGCGCTCATCGTATTTCCAGGGTGGGAACGGCCGTGACGAACTTTCCACCCCAATCCCGGACGTGTTGGTTCTGCTGCATCACTTCCTCGATGATGTTCCACGGGAACACCACCACGTAGTCGGGTCGGGACTCTTTCAGTTTTTCCGGGGCATGGATCGGAATGCGGCTGCCCGGCAGGTACTTGCCCTGCTTGTAGGGGGCGGCGTCGCACACCAGCGGCAGCAGGTCCGGTTTGACGCCGGCATAGTTCAGCAATGTGTTGCCCTTGGCGGCGGCGCCGTAGGCGGCAACGGTCTTGCCGGCTCGCCGCTGCCGGATCAGGAAGTCGACGAAGCCGTTCTTTATCTCGTCCACCCGTGCCTGGAAGGCCTGGTAGACCGACGGCGACTGCAGACCGGCGTCACGCTCGGCCCGCAGGACACGCTCGACCGCGGGGCTGTCGGTGCGGCCGTCGGCAGCGTGGCAGCCATAGATGCGAAGGCTGCCGCCATGGGTCGGCAGTTCCTCGACGTCGGTGACGCGCAGGTCGCAACTGGCGAAGATGCGGCTGACCGCGTACAGCGACAGGTACGAGAAATGCTCGTGGTAGATGGTGTCGAACTGGGTATGGGCCAGCAGACGCAGCAGGTGCGGGAACTCCAGCGTGATCGTGCCGCCACAGTTCAACAGCGCTTTCATGCCGCGCGTGAAGTCATTGATGTCCGGCACGTGCGCATAGACGTTGTTGCCGATGATCAGGTCGGCCGCCTTGCCCTGTGCATGTAACTGGCGGCCCAGCGGTTCGTTGAAGAACTCCCGCAGCACCGGGATGCCAAGCGCCTGCGCGGCGTCGGCGGTGCTGCCGGTGGGCTCGACCCCAAGGCAAGGGATGCCCGACGCCACGAAGTTCCTGAGTAGGTAGCCATCGTTGGAGGCCAGCTCCACCACCAGACTTTCGCCGTTCAGGCGAAACCGTTCGGTGGCCATTTCGCTGTAGCGCCGGGCATGCTCCAGCCAGCTTGCCGAGGTGGATGAGAAGTAGGCGTAGTCCTGCGTGAACAGCGCGTCGGCCTCAGTGTAGTCCTCGGTCTGCGCCAGCCAGCAGGCGTCACAGACGCGCACCTTCAAGGGGTAGAAAGCCTCTGGGCGGGACAGGCTTGCCTCGGAAAGATAGGCGTTCGAGGGCGGCGCCGTGCCCAGGTCGACGAGCGTCAGCCGCAAGGGGGTTGCGCAATGACGGCATTTCATACTTGGATTCCTGCGAAATCATCGGACAGCGGGGCGTGGGCCTGGTCCCGGGAGGAAAGATCGGTGGCGGCCAGCGGCCAGCGGATGCCCAGCCTGGGATCATCGTGGCGTACTCCGGCTTCGGCCGACGGCGTGTAGTACGCCGTGTGCAGGTAGAGCAATTCGCTATTGGCCTCAAGCACCTGGAAGCCATGCGCGCAGCCTTCTGGAATCACCAGCATGCGAGCGGATTCCGCGTCTAGTTCCTGCGCATGCCAATGCAGGAAGGTCGGCGAGCCCGTGCGCAGGTCCACGACCACGTCCCAGACCCGGCCGCGAATGCAGCGCACCAGCTTCATTTCAGCATGCGGCGGGCGCTGGAAGTGCATGCCGCGCACGGCGCCCGCATGCAGGGTCCGCGACTGGTTTATCTGCACGATGTGGCGCGACCCGATCACGGCACTGAGCGCGTCGGCACAAAAGAGGCGGGTGAACGCGCCGCGCGCATCCTGATGGGGGCGCGTCTCGACGACGACGGCGCCGGCGATGGGGGTGGGGCGTACGTTCACCCTTGCACCCACGCGCTGCCGGCTACTGCCGCCCGTGTTACATACTGGCGCAGTTGTTCCCGCGCCAGGGATTGGCCGGTTTGGTGATGATGGCGGTACCAGTTGGCCGTCATCGCCACGGCATCATGCAGCGGCAGGACTGGCCGCCAGCCCAGGATGTTGTGCGCCTTGGCGCAGTCGAGCAGAAGCAGGGTGGCTTCGTGCAAGGCTTCGGCGGGGGGCCGTGCGTTCCATTTCAGCTCAGGCCAATAGCCGTTCAGCATGCCTAGCAGTTCGGCCACGCTGCGGTTGTCCTGCGACGTGGGCCCGAAGTTCCAGCTGTCCGCGAACGTCGCGTTGCCCGCCAGCAGTTGCTGGCCGAGCATCAGGTAGCCGGCCAGGCAATCGAGTACGTGCTGCCATGGCCGCGTCGACGCCGGTGAGCGGATTTCCAGCGGCTGCTTCTGGCGAATCGCCCGGACCAGATCCGGTACTAGGCGATCCTGTGCCCAGTCGCCCCCGCCAATGACATTGCCAGCGCGCGCCGAGGCCACCAGCACGGAGGGAGCCGTTTGCCAGAATGACTTGCGATAGCTATGCACCAGGATTTCGCAGGCCGCCTTGGAGGCGCTGTACGGATCATGCCCACCCAGCGTGTCGTTCTCGCGGTAGCCCCAGTGCCATTCCCGGTTGGCATAGACCTTGTCGGTGGTTACGATGACCACCGCGCGCACGCTGGGCGTGCGGCGGCACGCCTCCAGCACGTTGGCCGTGCCCATGACGTTGGTGGACCAGCTGTCCAGCGGCGCTCCATAAGATTGGCGCACCAGTGTCTGGGCGGCAAGGTGGAAGACGATCTCGGGCCGGGCCTGCGCGATCGCGTCGGCCACGGTGCCGGGGTGGCGTATGTCGCCGCGCCAGTCGACCGCGCAGTCGCCCAGCTGTGTCCAGTGATTGGGCTCGTCGAGCTGTGCCAGGGACAGGCCAGTCACCTGCGAGCCCAATTGGGCCAGCCAAGCGGCCAGCCAGCTTCCCTTGAAGCCGGTGTGGCCGGTGAGCAGTACCCGGGTGCCCTCATAGGCTCCGTGGAATTGCCTTACGCCCATTTCTTCCATGGCGGATTTCCCTGTGCCCACAAGGCCTCCAGCTGGTTCTTGTCGCGCAGCGTATCCATGGGTTGCCAGAACCCCAGGTGCTCGTAGGCCTGCAGCTCGCCATTGCGGCTGAGGGTTTCCAGTGGCACCGCTTCCCAAGGCATATCATCATTCTGGATCAGCGACAGCACGCTCGGCGACAGTACGAAAAAGCCGCCATTGATGAGGCCGCCATCGCCGCGCGGCTTTTCGGTGAAACCGGTCACCATGTCACCCTCGCGCCGCAACGCGCCGTAGCGTCCAGGCGGCTGCACCGCGGTCACCGTGGCCGCCTTGCCATGTCGGCGATGGAAGGCGATCAAGGCGCTGATATCGACGTCCGACACGCCATCGCCGTAGGTGAAGCAGAAGGCCTCTTCTTCCTTCACGTAATCCGCTACGCGCTTGAGGCGTCCGCCGGTCATGGTGGTTTCGCCAGTGTCCACCAGCGTCACCCGCCAGGGCTCGGCCTTGCGTTGGTGCACCTCCATGCGGTTGTCGGCCATGTCGAACGTCACGTCGGACATATGCAGGAAATAATTGGCGAAATACTCCTTGATCATGTAGCCCTTATAGCCGCAGCAGATCACGAAGTCGTTCACGCCGTGGACTGAATAGGACTTCATGATGTGCCACAGGATCGGGCGGCCACCGATTTCGATCATCGGCTTGGGGCGTGCCTGCGTCTCTTCCGAGATGCGAGTGCCCAGTCCGCCCGCGAGGATGACGGCCTTCATGCTTGTTCCTCACACCATTGGCTGTACATTTTCTTCAGTCCCATTTCGAATTCCCGCGTGAAACCGGCTTCGTCCATCAAGACGCTGTCGCGCGCCGCCTGGCGCAGGCCCCGGCGGATATCGGCCAGCGCCGGCAGGTCGCTGGCCAGCGCGATTGCCTTTTCCACGTACTCTTCCTCGGTGGCACAGATCAGGTGGGCAAGGCCGACCGATTTCAGGATGGAGCCACCCAGCCGGCCCACGCTGGGCCTGTCCGCAAGCGACACATAAGGCACCCCCATGTAGATGGACTCCATCAGGGTCGTTCCGGAATTGTGGGGGAAGCAGTCCAGCCCGATGTCGATTTGCCGCAAGACATCCCAGGGAGGGCTGTGGAACCCGATCGACAGCCGGTTGCGGCAGACGCCCCTGGCTTCGAACTCGGTGACCAAGGCTTCGCACATCGCTGCATCCTGGTAGCTGCCGCTGTCAACCACCAGGCGGGCATGGGGTAGCCGTTGCAGGATGGCGGCCCAGGTGCGGATCGTCCGTTCGTTAATGCGAATGGCGCGCGAAAGGGTGCCGAAAGTGACGCAATCCGTGGACAGGGCGGGAAGCTCGCTGACCTCTCCCATGGTGGCGATGGGCCGATAGGCGCCCGCAGTCGACAGGCGCCAGACCTTCTCGGAAAACAGCGTGTCGCTGCCGGCTGGCGCCATGGTTTCGTCCATCACGATGTAGTCGATCGCCGAGAGGCCGGTGGTGTAGCCGTAGCCCATCCAGGTCAGCGATACCGGCGCCGGCTTGCGGGCGAAGGCACCAAGCCGGTTGCCTTGAGTGTGTCCCGCCAGGTCGATGAGGATGTCTATTCCGTCGTCGCGGATCTTTTCCGCGAGCTTTGCGTCGGTTAGCCCCGCCGTGGACGTCCAGTGATCGAAGTATGCCTTGAAGCGTTCGGTCACCTCGTCCTCGACCAATAGCTCGGCGTAGGCGGTCAGTTCGAATGCCTGCCGGTCGTGATGGGCGAAGACCAGTTCGACGAAGTTGTTGCCGGAGTGCTTCCTGAAATCAGGCGAAACGTAGCCGATCTTCAGCTTGCGGTCGGCATGCCTGGGATTGGTATGCGGCCGCCACTTGTTGCGCAAGGGCTGGAACAGCTGGCGGTCGCATTCCTGGTAGGCCTGGAACACCTCTTCGGCCGTGCGTTCGTGCGAGTAGTTAAGGGCGAACAACAGGTTGTTGCGGACAATGGCGTCCGTCGGGAATATCGCGACGGCTTCGCGGGCCGCCTGTTCGGCCAGGGACACCTCGCCGGCATCGATGTAGGCTTTGCAGAGGTTGATGCGGGCTTTGCGTTGTTTGGGGTCAAGGGCGATGGCCGTCAGGTTGCTAGCCTGGGCTTCCTTGTGGCGTCGCTCGGCAGCCAGGGCATCCGCCAGGATGGCGTGCGCCTCGGCATTCCGAGGACCCAGCTCGACGGCGCGGCGGCCAACCGCGATCGCTTCGGAGGTGCGGCCCAGTTGCGCCAGTATGGCGGCCAACACGATATGGCTCTGGGAATCCGCGGGCGCCAGGTCCAGCATGGTCAAGGCGGGTTGCAGGGCCTTGGGGGTACGGAACGTGCTGAACAGGGAAACGGCTAGGGCTTCCCAGGCGTCCCAGAAACGCGGCGCTACCTTTGTCAACTGGCGCGCCACGGGCTCAGCTTCTGCGTAGGCTCTTTGCACCATCAGCTCGTGCATCCGCTTGACCTGCGGCGCGATGGCTGGGCCTGGATTGGTCTGATGTCCGCTTGCCGTCAATACTTGGGCATTCAGGCTCAAGCTTGCCAGGGCGCTGACATACAGGCCAGCCAGCGGCATATAGCTTTCTCCTGCCGCTTTCAGCGTGCGGCGCAGCAAGTCGGCCCAGGCTTTGGCATCGCCCTGCGCCAGCGCATAGCGCTTGAGCAATGCCAGCGTTTCGCCCACTTCCGACGGTTCGGCTGGCGAGTCATCCGCGGCGGCTTCGCCTGGCAGGCGGCCGGCCGCCAGGTCGTTCAGGATTGCGGCCTGGGCCGGCGAAGGGAGGTAATTAGTGGGTTCATGCCACAGATTGAAGCGGGGCAGCGCGGCCCCGTCCGCCGGAGGCGGGTCAACGAGAAACGCCAACGGACGCACCGGCATGCCCGTTTCGGGCTCGTAGGGGCCGCGATCGAGGCAGTAATGCACCAGATCGTTTTCCATCAACGTCTGAAGCACGCGATCCAGCGTCTTTCTGGTCACGGCGTCGTCGCTCTGGTTCTTGTGCAGCAGGACCGCCAGCAGGGTGCTGTAGGGTATCGAGCCAGGCCAGGCGTGGGCCAGGGTCTCGACCACGGTGACCACGTCGGCGTCTTGCGTGATCAGGGCGCGGCCCAGGTGGTTGATATGGACGGTGCCCAGTTCCTGGCCGTTCGGAGCCAATCGGATCATACCCGCGGCAAAGCGCAGGTCGCGCAGGCGGGCTAGGTCGGGTTTGGCCAGCACGTCGCCGGCGCGCTCCTGGGGCAGCCAAAGGGATTGGCGAAAGGCCCGGCCCGTGGCGAAATCGAGGTACTGCTGGCGAACGGTAGCCGGCTGTCCCATGGCCAGCAGGCTGTGGTTGAGCGAGACACCCTGACCGAATGTCATGGGGATTTCGCTGAGCGGTTGCGCATCGCCCAGATAGGCCAGCCCCGCCTGTGCCGCCACGTTCGCCAGTTCAACGAAATAGCAGGGATTGCAGGCCAGTGGGTTGGCGCCGTCGTGCGTGTCGCCCTGGGCTAGGGCACGCTCGAATCTGGCGGCGGCTGCCGCTAGGGTGGGTCCATGCGGATTGGCTGCCGCCATGCCCTCCTTGAACAGAGACAGCGCCGCCATGGCGCCCTGGCGCAGCTCGGCGTCGTTCTGTGCGGCATGGCCGTGCAGCAGGATGGCGTCGCGTACGACTTCGAGGGATTTGGCGCCAGGATACACGTGGCTGTCCAGGTACAGGATGCCGCACGGCGACAGCAACTGGCCGCATGCCTGCAGCAGCGCCTGCCCGGCCTCGGAGGGCAGGTAACTATAAAGACCCGTGACGATGACGTAGTCGAAGAGACCTAGCTGTGTACCGATATCGGTCGCCTGGCCGACATACAGCGTCAGGTTGGCCATCCCCAGGCGTTGCGCTGCCGCAGTGCCTTGGGCGACCAGCAGCTCGGACGCATCGATGCCGACGGCCTGCGCCTGGGGATAGGCCAATGCGAACGGGAGAAGGCCGGAGCCATCGCCGCAACCGATTGCCAGCACGCGGGCGCTTTCCAGGGGCACGGTCCCGACACCATAAAGATGAGCCGTGGCGCGCAGTCTCGCGGGGGAATGACTGGGAGCCAGGCGGCCGGGGTCGGCGGCGGCTTGTCGGTGGTTATGGGCCGGATAAGACATGTGATTCGGAAGAGCGGGCGGGCATGCCCGGAAGACTATTGCGGTAATTCTATGAATGCCGGCACCGTCTCATTCGGCGAATCAGCGTGCGAATTTCCCGCCAGTTTGGATGAAACCGTACATTTGGGGCGGCAATGAAAAAACCCGCCGAGAGGCGGGTTTTGAAGGGGAGTCGGCCAAGGCTCGAAGACCCTTGGCCGACCGGCCAGGCGGGAAAATCGGAATTTCCCCACCCGTCCGTATTGCCTGCCGTGAATTAACGCAGCAGCGACAGCACGGTTTGCGGTACTTGGTTGGCTTGCGCCAGAACCGAGGTGCCAGCCTGTTGCAGGATCTGGGCCTTCGACATGTTCGACACTTCCGTGGCGTAGTCGGCGTCCTGGATGCGCGAACGGGCGCTGGACAGGTTGTTGACCACGTTGTTCAGGTTGGCGATCGTCGATTCCAGGCGGTTCTGCACGGCACCCAGTTCACCGGTCAGCTTGTCCAGCTTGGTGAAGGCGGCGTCCAGCGTCTTCAGCGGATCGGTGGTCAGCGTGCCCTTGCTCTTTTCTTCCGTGGTCAGCTTGCCCGAGCTGCTGACCTTGGCTTCGGCGCCGACCTTGGGGGCGTAGTCGCCCGTGCCCGTTCCGCTCTTGACCGTGACCTTACCCGTGTTGGGGTCGACCTGGTAGTTGGTGGTGTAGGTCTTGGTCGAGGTGAACGTGCCCTTGTCGTCGACGTACGTGTTGGTCGAATTGCCAGCGTTGAAGGCAACCGTCGCGCTGGTGATGCCCGAACCCAGCGTGATCGTCACGTCGCCGGCCGTGGTGTTGGCCTTGACGTTGGCCAGCAGCGCGTCGGAAGCGATGGTGTTGGTGAATTGCAACTGGTTGGCACCAGCGGCGGTACCGACGTTGGAGTAGGTCTTGCCACCGATGGCGACCGAGGAGGTGCCGGCGGCGCCGGTGTTCTGCGCAGCAGCCGTCATGACGCCGCGAATGGTGGCGGCGGTGCCACCAGCGCTGTTCGTGGTCAGGTTGCCATCGGTATCCAGGAAGGCAGCTTGGCCGCCGACGGTGACCTTGCCGGTAGCATCCACTTCGAACGACGTCGCAGCGGCGCCGTTGCTGTGGGTGTAGGTGCCGGTGGCGGTGCCCGTGGCCGGACGCAGCTTGTCGGCCAGGGCGTTCACAGAAGCGGCATCCGAAGCCGACTTGTCGGTGAACGTGAAGTTCTTGTTGGCGGCGTCGTACGTGTAAGTCGTGCCGGTAGCAGCCGTGCCCACGGTGACCTTGTTGCCATTCTCCAGCTTGCCGAAGACTTGGTCAGCGGTCGCGGCGGCGTGGGTGGTGGTGACTTGCCATTCGTTGGCGGCGACGGTCCCGCCACCAGCGGCTTGCAGGTCGGACACGGTGGCCGAACGGTTCTGGGTCACGCCCGAGCCGTTGACGTTGAAGCCGTCCAGACCCAGCGTCTTGACGCTGATTTCCGACAGGTTCAGGGTGATGGTTTCGCCGTCGTTGGCGCCGACTTGCAGCGTCAGGGGCTTGGCGTTGGCCGACAGGACCTTCACGCCGTTGAAGTCGGTTTGTTGCGAGATGCGGTCGATGTCCGACAGACGCTGGTTGATTTCGTCTTGCATCGAGTTCAGCTGCTCTTGCGAGTAGCTGCCGTTACCGGCTTGCACCGACAGTTCGCGAACGCGCTGCAGGTGGGTGTTGATTTCGGAGGCGGCGCCTTCCGTCGTCTGGGCCAGCGAGATACCGTCGTTGGCGTTACGAGCGGCTTGGGTCAGGCCCTTGACGTTCGCGGTGAAGCGGTTGGCAATGGCCATACCGGCGGCGTCATCCTTGGCGCTGTTGATGCGCAGGCCGGACGACAGACGCTCGATGGCGGTACCCAGGGCGGATTGCGACTTGTTCAGGTTGTTCTGAGCAACCAGCGACAAGTAGTTGGTGTTAATGACTGCAGCCATGTTTAGGCTCCCAAGAGAGAAAGGCTTCTTCAAACCGGGCAGCGGGGCCGCCCATCGTTGTAACGGGAAGAATTCGATTTCTTGCGTCTTCGAATTTCTCCGTTGCAAGGATTACGGCAGTCGCAAATCAATCTTTAGGGCTTTTTTTTGGTATTCGCAAAATGTTGTTGGATACCACTTACAGACTGGTCTTACGGTTTGGTCGGGCGGCTGGACGGGGTGGCCAGCACTATATACAGACATGTCCGACGGCCGGAGGACGGCCGCCGGACGGGCCTGTCAATGCAGCAGCAGGCCGACGCGGCGCAGGGCGACCAGCAGGCTGTTGACGATTTCCTGGGCTACCGGATCCAGGTTGCGGGCGCCCTTATAGGGCTTGCCGTCCGGGTGCGGATGGCGTCCCGCGGTCAGCGCGTCGCGCGCCAGGGTGCGCAGCTCGGCGGTGCTGCGCTCGCCGTCGATGTGGCGCATCAGGTATTGGTGCAGGGCGTCGGTGGGCGCCGTGACCGGATGGTGCCAGAGGCTGTGCATGCCGACCTGGCAACCCGGTTTTGTTACTTCTTGTAGTAGTTCCAGGGCGCCCGGGATCAGGCGCGGCTTGGCCTGCGCGGGTTGGTAGGCCACCGGTTCCAGGCGGTAGTGCAGGGCGCCGGCCTGCACCAGCGTCACCAGGTGGCCGACCATCGCGTTGGCCAGGGCGTCGGCCGACGCGTCGGAGGCGGCGTGTCCGCGCTGGCTTTCCAGCAGCGCGGCGAACGGCAGCGATTGCGGCCAGGCCTGCGCCAGCGTCTCCATCAGCGCGATCATCGCCGGATCCGGGGTGGTGATGGCGGTGCCGGCCGCGGTGCGGAACTGCCGCTGTCCGGCCGGCGCGCCCGCCAGCGCCGTCAGGTCGGCGGCGAAATGCATGGCGGCGAAGGCGCCGCCCTCGGGCTGCTCGAGGATCTCGCCGGCGCGTTCGGCGTGCACCAGCAGGCTCTTGCGGAACGAGCGGCCGACGGCGAAGTCCAGGTATTGCTCGCGCATTTCCCGGCCGGCGTTGACCGACAGCCCGTTCAGGCCCACCGCCACCGTGGCGCCGAAAGTGGACGGGAATGTCAGTTGCGGTTCGGCGTCCGTCACGTACGCCAGCCCGGCCTGTTGCGCCGCCGCGGCGAATTCCAGGAAATAGCAGGGCGTGTTGATCGCCTCCAGGTATTCATGCAGCAGATAGTGGTCGGTCTGGCCGCGCAATTTGCTGGCGGCCTGCTGCAGCGCCGAGCGCAGCGGGTTGTTCTGCCACAGGCCGCCCTCGATCAGCTCCAGCATGTCCTTGGCGCGGGCCACCTTTTCCTGCGGCGTTTCGGCGCCGAAGCTGTTCAGGATCATGGCGTCGCGGATGACGTCCGACGCCTTCCAGCCCGGATAGGTGTTGTAGCTGACGTAAGCCACGCCCTGCGGCGCGAGGTTCTCGCGGCAGATGCGCAGGATGGCGTCGCGCACTTCCGGCGGTACCCAGCTGAACACGCCGTGGCAGATGATGTAGTCGAAGACGCCGAAATCGGCGGTGATGTCCGTCAGGCTCATGGCCCGCAGGTCCAGATTGCGCGCGCCGGCCGCTTCCGCGGTCTGGCGGCCCGCGTCGATCTGTTGCGGCGACAGGTCGATGCCGACGACCCGGGCCTCGGGGTAGGCCAGCGCGAACGGCAGCAGGTTGCCGCCGGCGGCGCAGCCCAGTTCCAGTACCCGCGCCTGTTCCAGTGCCGGCGCCTCGAGTTGGTAGAGGCGGGCGACCGCGCGCAGGTTGCCCGGCGACGTATAGGAGAACGGCAGCGAGATGTACGGGGTTTCGTCGTAGGCGTCGGAAATGGCCTGCGTCAGGACGTCGGGTGCGCTCATGGCGAAAATTCCAGGGATCGCGGTGCGTGGCCGGCGGCGGATCGCCGTGCGCACCTTATTGGTGTCAGCCTGCAAGGCTAACAAGGGCGCGCGCGGCGTAATGGGATGAATAACGTCCGATTTCCCTGGAATTCCGGCCGCAGTACGCCGTCAGTCCTAGATTATTTGCGCGATCTGCCCCTCCTGGGGCAGGTGTTGCCAGGCCTGTTCACGCAGCTTGGCGCGGATGCGCGCCGTCGCCTGCGAGCGCAGTTGGCAGACGCGGGCCTCGGTCACGTTCATGATCGCGCCGATTTCCTTCAGGTTCAGGCCCTGCTCGTAGCACAGCGACAACAGCAGTTTCTCGCGGTCGGGCAGGGTGTCGATGGCCAGGATCAGCGCCTGGCGGAAATCGCCGGCCAGCAGCGAGTCCAGCGGGTTGCCGCCGGCGTTGCCGTGATTCAGCGTGGCGGTCCAGTCGGTCTGGCCCGACGCGGCGTCGGGCTCGGTGGCGAAGTCTTCGTAGTGGACGATCTGCACGCCCTGGGCGTCGTGCAACAGCGTCTGATATTCAGCCAGCGGCATTTCCATCTGCTGCGCGATCTCGGCCTCGGAGGGCGCGCGCATCAGGCGTTGTTCGAGTTGCTGGATGGCCTGTTCGATCTTGCGGGCCTTGGCGCGCACGCTGCGCGGCAGCCAGTCCTGGCCCCGCAGCTCGTCGAGCATGGCGCCGCGGATGCGGGTCGTGGCGTAGGTCTCGAACTGGGCGTCGGCGGTTTCCTGGTAGCGGCGCACGGCATCCAAGAGGCCGATCATGCCGGCTTGGATCAGGTCGTCGAGCTCGACGCTGGCCGGCAGCCGGGCGAGCAATTGCAGGGCCAGCTTCCGCACTAGCGGGGCATATTCGACCAGGCTGTCATCTGCGTGGGGCATTGCGGGAGTGTCAGGCGGTGTCCATCGTGACGCATTGTCGGTTGTTGTCAATTTGCGACATTGTCGACAAACGCGCGGCTACGCTAAAGCTAGCAATATTTTGTGATCGGCAAGGTGTCATTGTCGGCAAAAGTCGGTATTTCATTCCTTAAAGCACGCAACGTTTTGAATGCTTATTTGCCAAATTGACGTACATTTGCCAGGACTTTCTATGTCAAGGTGTATCTAAAGTCTCAAGTTGCGCGATATCAACAAAGATTTGTCATATAAGTCATAGAAAATGACATGACCTGTGGTAAATTTTACTTAAATTGCGAACAAATGATACATTTCGCATTAAAACAGGATGCAGCGGATACTGTGCAACAAACGTTGCCATTGTCCTTGGTTATCAAGCCCCTTCGGTGGGATAGGGAATAGGGAGTCGGGCGTGCAACAAGTCGAAAATTCTTTGCTGGCAGATATCCGTGAAGTGAATCTGTCCTACCTTCTTCTCGCACAGCGCATGCTGCGCGATGACTATGCTGCATCGATGTTCCGCCTGGGTTTCAGCAACGAGGTTGCCGATATCCTGATGCGTCTTTCTCCGGCTCAGCTGGTGAAGCTGGCCAGCTCCAGTTCGCTCCTGTGCCGTTTCCGTTTCGACGACTACAGCCTGCTGTCCGCACTGACCCACGATGTGCTGGGCGGCGCGTTGCAGCAAGCGCACGCGACGATCCTGCTGGCCAAGCAACCTGTTGAAGAACTGGCCTGACGGCCTGTCGATTCCCACTCGGACACGTGTAATGGCCACCAAGAGCGTTTCGCAGGAAGCGGATGACATCCTGCTAGCCAGCTCCATGATCACTCTGGGCGCGCGGCTGCAGGTGTTGGAGGCTGAAACCAGCCTCAGCCACGACCGCCTGGCACGTCTGTACCGCGAAATCCGCGGCTGCTCGCCACCGAAGGGCATGCTGCCTTTTTCGGTCGACTGGTTCATGACCTGGTTGCCGAATATCCATTCCTCGCTGTTCTACAACGTCTATTCGTTCCTGAATACGCGCACCAGCAGCAAGGGCATCCGCGCCATCATCGACGCGTACCGCCTCTATCTCGAGAACGCCGGCGTGGACAACGCCGAATCCGCCGAGCCCGTGCTGAGCTTCACCCGGGCCTGGATGCTGGTGAGGTTCTTCGACAGCGGCATGTTGCAGCTTTCCGCCTGCCGCCAGTGCGGCGGGCATTTCATCGCGCACGCGCATGATCCGCAGTCGGATTTCGTGTGCGCGATCTGCCGTCCGCCACCCCGGGCCGGCAAGACCCGCGCCGCCGCCAAGGCGCGCGCGGGCAGCCGTCCCGCGCCAGCCGTAGACGCCGCCCGCTCCTGAGCGGCGCGTCCAAATACATCAAAAGCCCTGGAAAACTCCCCGTAACCCGCCTTTTTGGGTCGGGGGGAACAGGGGATCATTGACGCCGGTTTTAGACTTCGTTGGCAGGGGCCTGATGTGTTGATTGTTATCGGTTTTCTAGTGGTGATCGTGTCGGTCATCGGCAGCTTCGTAGCGCTGGGCGGCCACATGGGCGCGCTTTACCAGCCGTTCGAATTGACGTTGATCTTCGGCGCGGCCTTCGGCGCGTTCCTGGCCGGCAACAGCAAGAAGTCGCTGATGCTGGTCAAGAAGGCACTCCCCGATACGCTGAAAAGCTCGCGCTACGGCAAGGACGTCTACATGGAGCTCATGGCGCTCCTGTACGTGCTGCTGAACAAGGCGCGCCGCGAAGGCCTGATGGCCATCGAATCGCACATCGAGGATCCGGCCTCCAGTCCGATCTTCAGCGAGTATCCGCGCATCGCCAAAGACGAGAAGCTCATGGAGTTCATCACGGACTACCTGCGCATCATGATCAGCGGCAACATGAGCTCGTTCGAAATCGAAACGCTCATGGACGAGGAAATCGAGACCTACCGCCACGAGCGCGAAGTGCCCGCGAGCATGATCCGGCAGATGGCCGACGGCCTGCCGGCGTTCGGCATCGTGGCCGCGGTGCTGGGCGTGATCAAGGCGCTGGCCGCCGTGGACCAGCCGCCCGCCATTCTCGGCGACCTGATCTCCAAGGCCATGGTCGGCACCTTCCTGGGCATTCTGCTCGCCTACGGCTTCGTCGGTCCGCTGGCCTCGCGCATCGAGCGCCGCACGGACGAGGCCATGAAGGTGCTGGAATGCATCAAGACCACGTTGCTGGCCAGCATGAACGGCTACCCGCCGCAGCTGGCGGTGGAATTCGGCCGCAAAGTGCTGTATTCGTCGGTGCGTCCGACTTTCGGTGAGCTGGAAGAGCACGTCCGGCAGACCAAGTCCACCGCCAAGGCCTGACGGAGCGGGCCATGAGCACGGTAAACAACCACCGTGTGGTGATCCGCCGCAAGAAGGTCCACGGCGGCGGACACCACGGCGGCAGCTGGAAGATCGCCTACGCCGACTTCATCACGGCGATGATGGCGTTCTTCCTGGTGATGTGGCTGATCAGCATCGTGCCGCGCGAGGAACTCAAGGGCATCGCCGAATACTTCCGCATGCCCCTGCGCGTGGCGCTGACCGGCGGGCCCAGCAGCTCGGCCGAGACCAGCGCGGTCCCCGGCGGCGGCCGCGACCCCCTGCGCAGCGACGGCGACGAGCGCCGCGCCCAGGGCAACCGGGTCGAGGCCCAGCCCATGGGCGACGCCGAGCGGCGCGACCAGCATCGCCTGGAAAACCTCAAGAAGCGGCTGGAAAACGTCATCGAGAACAGCCCGGTCCTCAAGAGCTTCCGGCCCCAATTGCTGATCGACCTGACCACCGAAGGCCTGCGGATCCAGATCATCGACAACCAGAACCGCCCCATGTTCGCCACCGGCCGCGCCGAAGTGCAGCCGTACATGCGCGACATCCTGCGGGAATTGGGGCCGGTGCTGAACGAGCTGCCCAACAAGGTCAGCATCTCTGGCCACACCGACGCGTCGCAGTACGCCCGCGGCGAGCGCGCCTACAGCAACTGGGAACTCTCGGCCGATCGTGCCAACGCCTCGCGCCAGGAACTGGTGGCCGGCGGCATGAGCGAAAGCAAGGTCATGCGCATCCAGGGTCTGTCCTCGAGCATGAGCCTCGTTAAAGATGATCCATATGCGGCCGTTAATAGACGTATCAGCCTAGTGGTGCTCAACCAGAGCACCCAGCGGCGCATCGAAAACGAGAACGCCGCGGCAGCGGACGTCAGCGCCAAGGATGCCCGCGAGGTTGGATCGGCCGTGGAGGCGGTGAACACCGCCACCCAGGCCACGACGGCAACCAAGCAAGGCGACGCGGCGGCAACGCCGCCCGCCGAAGGGGCTCGATAGCAATGGCGGCAACGATTCTGGTGGCGGACGATTCGGCGACGATGAGAATGATCGTCCAGGCGACGCTGACGGGCGCGGGATGGAAGGTATTGACGGCCGGAAACGGCCAGGAAGCGCTGGAGGTGGCCAAGAGCCATCCGGTGGACTTGGTGGTGAGCGACTGGAACATGCCCGTGATGGGCGGCCTGCAATTGATCCAGGGCTTGCGCGAACAGGAACAGTACCTGGACGTGCCGGTGCTGGTGCTGACCACCGAAGACGACGTGGATAGCAAGATGGCGGCTCGGGATCTGGGCGTGTGCGGCTGGCTGTCCAAGCCGGTCGATCCCGATGTACTGGTGGAATTGGCGTCCGAATTGCTCGACGAGCAATCCGGCGCGTAGGCAAGTTCATTTATGAAGGCGTACGGGTCATGAGTTCTGGTTTGGACCTCAGTCAGTTTTACGAGACCTTTTTCGACGAGGCGGACGAGCTGCTCGCGCAAATGGAGCAGTTGCTGCTCGAGCTCGACGTCGGCGCGCCCGACATCGAGCAGCTCAATGCCATTTTCCGCGCGGCCCACTCGATCAAGGGCGGCGCGGCCACGTTCGGCTGTTTCAACCAGCTGGCGGGCACCACCCACCTGCTTGAAAACCTTCTGGACGCGATCCGTCGCGGCGAAATGGCGCTGCGTACGGACATGATTGATATTTTCTTGGAAACGAAAGACGTGCTCAAAAGCCAACTGGATGCCTACCGGGCCTCCGAAGAGCCCGATGAAGCCGTGTTTGAGCGCATCTGCGCGGTGTTGAGGCAGCTCGCCCTGGAGCACAAGGATCCCGCGGCCGCCGCGGCCCCGGCCGCTGCGCCCGCCCCCGCGCCGGTCGCTCCGCCGCCGGTGCAGGCCGCGCCCGAGCCCGCGCCCGTGGCCGAAGCGGCGCCCGCCGCCGATGCCGCCGGCCTGCCGCTGCGCGTGCGCATCACCAAGGTGTCGGACAAGGACGCCGAGTCGCTGCTCGAAGAAATGGGCAACCTCGGCCAGGTCAAGGCCAGCGAGCGCGCCAACGGCGTGCTGACCGTCTGGGTCGATAGCACCTGCACCCCGGACGACATCGAGGCCGTCTGCTGCTTCATCGTCGACGCCGACCAGCTGAACATCGCCCGCGAAGCGCCGCCGGCCGCCGTGGCTGAAGCCACGCCCGCGCCCGCCGTGGCCGCGGCGCCCGCCGCAGCCGCCGAAGCCGCGTCGGCGCCCGCCGCCGCGTCCGCGGTGGCCGAGTCCGCCGCCGCCGCCGAAGCCATCTCGCAGGCCGCGCGCACCAGCCGCGCCGCCGCGCCGGCCCACGCCGACAAGGAATCCACCTCGATCCGCGTCGGCGTCGAAAAGGTCGACCAGGTCATCAACCTGGTGGGCGAACTGGTCATCACCCAGGCCATGCTGGCGCAGACCGCGTCGACGCTGGACCCGGTGCTGCACGACCGCCTGCTCAACGGCATGGAGCAGCTCGAACGCAATGCGCGCGACCTGCAGGAAGCCGTCATGTCGATCCGCATGATGCCGATGGATTACGTCTTCAGCCGCTTCCCGCGCCTGGTGCGCGACATCGCCGGCAAGATGGGCAAGCAGATCGAACTGCAGACCTACGGCCGCGCCACGGAACTCGACAAGAGCCTGATCGAACGCATCATCGACCCGCTGACGCACCTGGTGCGCAACAGCCTGGACCACGGCATCGAGACGCCCGAGAAGCGCGTCGCCGCCGGCAAGGATCCGGTCGGCCAGCTGGTGCTGTCGGCCCAGCACAACGGCGGCAACATCGTGATCGAGGTCAGCGACGACGGTGCCGGCCTGAACCGCGAGAAGATCCTCAAGAAGGCCATGGCCCAGGGCCTGCCGGTCAACGAGAACTCGCCGGACGACGAAATCTGGCAGCTGATCTTCGCGCCGGGCTTTTCCACGGCGGAAAAGGTCACCGACATCTCCGGCCGCGGCGTCGGCATGGACGTGGTGCGCCGGAACATCCAGGACATGGGCGGCCACGTGCAGCTGTCGTGCGAGCCGGGCAACGGCACCACCACGCGCATCGTGCTGCCGCTGACGCTGGCGATCCTGGACGGCATGTCGGTGCGGGTGGGCGAGGAAACCTTCATCCTGCCGCTGAACCACGTGACCGAATCGCTGCAGCCGACCAACGATCAGATCTACTCCGTGGCCGGTAACGAGCGCGTCATGCACGTGCGTGGCGAATACCTGCCGCTGGTCGAAATGCACCGCGTGTTCTCGGTTGGCGAGGCCCAGACCGACCCGACCCAGGCCATCGCCGTCATCATGCAGGCCGAAGACCGCCGTTTCGCGTTGCTGGTGGATCACCTGATCGGCCAGCACCAGGTGGTGGTCAAGAACCTCGAGTCGAATTACCGCAAGGTCCCCGGCATTTCCGCCGCCACCATCCTGGGCGATGGCAGCGTGGCGCTGATCGTCGACGTATTTGCGCTTGCGCGCGCCAACCGTGAGCGTTGGTCGCAGCCCGAAGCCATTCTGAATTGATGGAGAAATAGTCCCATGGCAGCCAAACCGCAAGCGCAAGCCGCGCGCAATGAAGATGTCGGCAACGAGTTCCTGGTGTTCACGCTGGGCGAGGAAGAGTACGGCATCGATATCCTGAAGGTGCAGGAGATCCGCGGCTACGACGCCGACACGGTGACCCGTATCGCCAATGTTCCGCCGTTCATCAAGGGCGTGACCAACCTGCGCGGCATCATCGTGCCGATCGTCGACCTGCGCATCAAGTTCAACCTGGGCAGCGTCGAATACAACGAGCAGACCGTCGTCATCATCCTGAACCTCGATCGCCGCGTGGTCGGCATCGTCGTCGATGGCGTGTCGGACGTGCTGATGCTCAACGCCGGCCAGATCCGCCCGGCGCCGGAATTCGGCGCCACCCTGTCCACCGAGTACCTGACGGGCCTGGGCACGGTCGACGAACGCATGCTGATCCTGGTCGACATCGAGAAGATGATGACCAGCGACGAAATGGCTCTGGTGGAGAAGGTCGCCTCCTGATCGGAGCGGCGGGATCCGGGCGTCTCGGTCCGCTACGCGGCCGACCGCCCAGCAGGCAGGGTAGGGCGCGCCATATTGGATTCGATATGGCGCTTTTCTTAACGATTGCAGTCAGGAGTGGTGCTTGTGATGCGCAAGTTTTTCGCGAACATGACGATACGCAGCAGCCTGTTGTGGGTGCTGGCGTTCTTCTCATTCATGTTGGTGATCGGAGCCGCGCTGGGCGTGCTGTCGTTGCGCATCAGCAACGCGACGCTGGCGGAAATCAAGCAATCGCAAGAACTGAACGACGCGCTGGGCCGTGTCGTCTCGAGCTACAAGGACACCCTCAATGGCCTGGGCCGCACGGCCTCGTCCAACTACGCCGACATCGTGCGCAGCGTCGGCCAGCCCACGCTGCTGACGCAGGGCCTGTCGAGCGAGGCCGCCGGCCTGCTGGAACGCGCCAAGGCGGCGCAGAACAAGGGCCAGGCGGAATTCGACTATTTCAAGACCCTGCCCAGGCCGCCCGAGGCGGCAGAGTCCCTCAAGGAAGTCGAGGACTCGTACGGCGCGCTGGTGCAGCAGGGCGTGGTGCCGCTGACCGCCGCGCTGGAAAAGGCCGACATGCCGGCCTACCAGGCGCAGGTGCAGAAGGTGCAGGACGCGCTCGAGGGGCGCTTCGCCCGCGCCGTCGAAGGCTTTGATTTCTGGCGCGCCAGCAAGATGCTGGACGCGTTCGAGGTGGCCCAGGTGCGCTACCAGTTCGTGCTGCTGGCGGTCAGCGCTGGCGGCGTGATCGCCGCGCTGCTGGTGTTCGCCACCTATGTGTTCCTGCGCCGCCGCGTGCTGCAGCCGCTCAAGGACGCCGGCCATCACTTCGACCGCATCGCCGGCGGCGACCTGACCGCCCGCGTCGAGGTCCGCAACACCAACGAGATCGGCCAGCTGTTCGCCGCGCTCAAGCGCATGCAGGAAAGCCTGACGCGCACGGTGTCCTCGGTGCGCCGCGGCGTCGACGAGATCAATACCGGTTCGCACGAGATCGCCGCCGGCAACACCGACCTGTCCAGCCGCACCGAGCAGCAGGCGGCCTCGCTGGAAGAGACCGCCGCGTCGATGGAGCAGTTGGCCTCGACCGTCAAGCAGAACGCCGACAACGCGCGCCAGGCCAATCAGCTGGCGGCCAGCGCGTCGGACGTGGCCGAGCGCGGCGGTTCCGCCGTGGCCGAGGTGGTCAACACCATGCACGGCATTTCCGCCAGCTCGCGCAAGATCTCGGAAATCGTGTCGGTGATCGATGGCATCGCCTTCCAGACCAATATTCTGGCGCTGAACGCGGCGGTGGAAGCCGCGCGCGCCGGCGAGCAGGGCAAGGGTTTCGCGGTGGTGGCGGGCGAAGTGCGCTCGCTGGCTCAGCGCAGCGCGCAGGCGGCCAAGGAAATCAAGGGCCTGATCGAGGATTCCGTGGCCAAGGTCGGCGCGGGTTCGCAACAGGTCGAACGCGCGGGCGCGACGATGCAGGAGATCGTGGCGTCGGTCAAGCGCGTGACGGACATCATGGGCGAGATCTCGGCGGCGTCCGAAGAACAGTCGAGCGGCATCGACCAGGTGAACCGCGCGGTGTCGCAGATGGACGAAGTGACGCAGCAGAACGCGGCGCTGGTGGAAGAAGCCGCGGCCGCGGCCGGCTCGCTGCAGGAACAGGCGCAGCGCCTGGCCGAAGCGGTGGCCGTGTTCAAGGTCAACATCGGCGAAGTGATCGAAGTGCCGGCGCATCGCCTGTCTTCGGGCCGCGCCGGCGCCGACGAATCACGGCTGCAAGCGCCTGACGCGCTTGCTCTTGAGCGCTGAGGGCGGCAGTGGCGACAGCGGCAAACATGGCGCCGTCCATCCCGGTGGACCGCCAATTCGATTTTCGGGACGCGGACTTCACCCGCGTCCGCAAGATGATTCACGCGCGCGCCGGCATCTCGCTGGGCACGCACAAGCGCGAAATGGTCTACAGCCGGCTGGCGCGGCGCCTGCGGGCGCTGGGCCGGCAGGACTTCGGCAGCTATCTCGACCAGCTCGAGAACGAGCCGGACGCGGCCGAATGGGAAGATTTCGTCAATGCCCTGACGACCAACCTGACCGCGTTCTTTCGCGAGTCGCACCATTTCCCGATCCTGGCCGACTTCGCGCAAAAGCGCAGCGGCCCGGTGTCGGTGTGGTGTTGCGCGGCGTCCACGGGCGAAGAACCGTACTCCATCGCGATCACCCTGGCCGAGGCCCTGGGCCCGCGCGCCAGCGCCTGCTCGGTGCTGGCGACCGACATCGACACCAACGTGTTGAACCGGGCGCGCACGGCGGTCTATCCGGCCGAGCGCGTGGCCAAGATGGAAGAGAGCCGCCTCAAGCGCTTCTTCCTGAAGGGCCGCGGCGCCAACGCCGGACAGGTCCGGGTGCGTCCCGAGATCGCCGACATGGTGCGGTACGAGACGTTGAACCTGCTGGCGCCGTCGTGGCCGATCAGCGAGAAGTTCGACGTCATCTTCTGCCGCAACGTCATGATTTACTTCGACAAGCCGACCCAGGCGAAGATCCTTGAGCGGTTCGTTCCGCTGCTCAAGCCGGGCGGCCTGCTGTTTGCGGGCCATTCCGAGAACTTCACCTATATCAGTCGGGATTTCCGTCTGCGCGGGCAGACAGTCTACGAATGCGCGGGCAAGGCCTAGGCCGGTCGGTGACGACGGGTTCCAGGTCCGCCTGAGGCGGTAAACAATGCAGAAAATCAGAGTTCTATGTGTGGATGATTCCGCGCTCGTGCGCGGACTGATGACCGAGATCATCAACAGCCAGCCGGATATGGAAGTGGTCGCGACCGCGCCCGATCCGCTGGTGGCGCGCGAGCTGATCAAGAAGCACAATCCCGACGTGCTGACGCTGGACGTGGAAATGCCCCGCATGGACGGGCTGGATTTCCTTGAAAAGCTGATGCGCTTGAGGCCGATGCCGGTGGTGATGGTGTCGTCGCTGACCGAACGCGGCGGCGAAATCACGCTGCGCGCGCTCGAGCTCGGCGCCATCGACTTCGTGACCAAGCCCAAGCTGGGCATCCGCGACGGCCTGCTGGAATACACCGAGATCATCGCCGACAAGATCCGCGCCGCCTCGCGCGCCAAGCTGCGCACGCCGAGCCCGCACGCCCCGGCGCCCGCGCCGGTGCCGATGCTGCGCCGGCCGCTGGCCAGCTCGGAAAAGCTGGTCATCGTGGGCGCCTCCACCGGTGGCACCGAGGCCATTCGCGAAGTACTGCAGCCGCTGCCGCCGGACAGCCCGGCCATCCTGATCACGCAGCACATGCCGGCCGGCTTCACGCGGTCGTTCGCGCAGCGCCTGGACGCCCTGTGCGCGGTGACGGTGCGCGAGGCCGTGCACGGCGAGCGCGTGCTGCCGGGCCACGTGTACCTGGCCCCGGGCGGCGAGATGCACATGCGCCTGGGCCGCAGCGGCGCCAACTACGTGATCGAGCTGGAAGCCAGCGAACCGGTCAATCGCCACCGCCCGTCGGTGGATGTGTTGTTTAATTCCGCCGCCGTGGCAGCGGGCAAGAACGCCATCGGCGTCATCCTGACCGGGATGGGCAAGGACGGAGCGGCCGGCATGCTGGCCATGCACCGCGCCGGCGCCCATACCATCGCGCAGGATGAAGCCAGTTGCGTGGTCTTCGGCATGCCCCGGGAGGCCATCGCAATCGGTGCGGCTGACGAAGTGGTGCCGCTGTCGGCAATGAGTGAGCGCATTCTGACTCGCCTGGGCGACCGGGGACACCGCGTTTGACGCGGCTGTCGTCCCGATCGATCTCAAGCAAATTTCTTCTGGAGTAAAAGATGGTAGACAAGGGCATCAAGATTCTGGTGGTGGATGACTTCCCCACCATGCGGCGGATCATCCGCAACCTGCTCAAAGAGCTGGGTTTCGAGAACGTGGATGAGGCCGAAGACGGCGCGATCGGACTGGAGAAGCTGCGCAACGGCGGCTTCCAGTTCGTCGTGTCCGACTGGAACATGCCCAATCTGGACGGTCTGGAAATGCTCAAGCAGATCCGCGCCGACGCCAGCCTGGCCTCGCTGCCGGTGCTGATGGTGACGGCCGAGGCCAAGAAGGAAAACATCGTCGCGGCGGCCCAGGCCGGCGCCAACGGTTACGTGGTCAAGCCTTTCACCGCGGCGACGCTGGAAGAGAAGCTGGTCAAGATCTTCGAGAAAATTGGCGGCTGAGGTGCGCGATGAGCACGACGCAGAATGAAGACTCGACGGAATCCCCGGACCTGATTCACCGTATCGCCTCGCTGACCCGCATGCTGCGCGACAGCATGCGCGAGCTGGGCCTGGACCAGGCGATCAAGGACGCGGCCAACGCCATCCCCGATGCCCGCGACCGCCTGCGCTACGTGGCGCAGATGACCGAACAGGCCGCCAACCGCGTGCTGAACGCGACCGAGGCCGCCGGCCCGATCCAGGACGGCATGTCACGCTCGGCGCAGGCCCTGGACGGCCGCTGGCAGCAATGGTACGACCAGCCGCTGGAATTGCCCGAGGCCCGCGAACTGGTCAAGGACACGCGCGCGTTCCTGCAGGACGTGCCCAAGCAGACGCAGCAGACCCAGTCCAAGCTGATGGAAATCATCATGGCGCAGGACTTCCAGGATCTGACCGGCCAGGTCATCATGCGCATGATGGACGTGGTCGGCGCGATCGAGCGCGAGCTGCTGCAGGTGCTGCTGGACAACGTGCCGCAAGAGCGCCGCGACGAAGCCAACAGCCTGCTCAACGGCCCGCAGGTCAGCCCGCAAGGCAAGACCGACGTGGTCACCAGCCAGGACCAGGTCGACGACCTGCTGGCCAGCCTGGGCTTCTGAGTCCGCCGGGCGGCGGGCCGCGCTGGCCCGCCTGCCGCCATGCCCGCCGGTCGGGCATGGTCGTATTCCCTAAGGGTGCGAACGCGCGCCCTTGGGTAGACTGCAAAACAATAAGAATCGGGGCCGCAGCAGGAGACAGGGCGCATCGCGCCCAGGCAACGGATGCCCACAGAAGGCAATCCGGGCCGCACAAGGAGGTGCCATCTTGGCCAGATCCATATTCCGATTCGGAGGTATCTGGGGGTTGTTGCGCCGGCTCAATCGTGGCCGTGCCACGCTGTCCGAACGCCCCTTGTCCCTCAGCCCGGCCGCCTGGCCGCTGTACCGCTTCCTGGCCGGCATCCGCAGCCGGATCAGCACCGTGCGGCAATCCAGCATCGAGATCGCCCTGAACACCGCCCGGACCCAGTTCCAGGCGGGCCGCTGCGCGCTGCTGGCGCAGGAGCAGGCGCGCGCGGCCGAGGCGCTGGCGGCCAGCGGCGCCCAGATCGCGGCGCTGTCGGCCTCGACCTCGACCCATGCGCGCGAGATCGCCCAGGTTTCCGGGCAGAATCTGCGCGCGGCCGAACAGGCGCTGGCCGAGCTGTCCGAGGTCAAGGAACGGGTCGACCGCATGACCCGTGAAATGGCGGCCTTCACCGACGTGGTGGAGCAGTTGACCGGTCGGGCGCGCTCGGTCGGCGACATCAGCAAGCTCATCAAGGACATTGCCCTGCAGACCCAGCTGCTGGCGCTGAACGCCGGGGTGGAGGCGGCCCGCGCCGGCGACGCCGGGCGCGGCTTCGCGGTGGTGGCCAGCGAGGTGGGCCGGTTGGCCGAGCGGGTCAACGCCGCCACCAGCGACATCGGCCGCCACACCGGCGAGATGCTGGAACTGGTCGATTCGACCCAGCGCCAGACCGGCACCCTGCGCGAGGACGTGGACGCGTCGGGCGCGGTGCTGGACAAGACGCGCCAGGATTTCCAGCATTTCGTGCGGGATTTCGACAGCATGAACCGCCAGGTGGGCGAGGTGGTGCAGGCGATCGGCGAGGTCGACGCCACCAATCACGGCATGAGCCAGGACGTCAGCCGCATCGCCGCGCTGAGCGCCGACGTGCGCGAGCGGGTGGCCAGCATGTCCGGCGAGATCGACCGCATCCGGCGCCAGACCGAGAGCGTGCAGGAGGTGCTGTCGGACATGCGCACCGGCAACACCGCTTTCGACCGCCTGTCCGAGACGCTGGATGCCTTCCGGCTGGCGGCGATCCGGCTGCTCGATCATGCCCGCGAGCGCGGCCTGGACGTGTTCGACCGCCATTACCAGCGGATCGCCGGCAGCGAGCCGCCGCGCTACCACACCGCCTATGACCGCGGCATCGACGAGGCGCTGACCCGCCTGCTGGACCGCGTGCTGGAGGCCGTGCCGGGCGGCAGCTACGCGCTGCTGGTGGACGCGCGCGGCTACGCGCCGGCGCATAACAGCCGCTATTCGCACCCGCCCAGCGGCGACCCGGCCCAGGACATCGCCCGGTCGCGGCACAAGCGCATCTTCGACGACCCGGTCGGGGCGCGGCTGGCCGCCAACACCGAAACCCTGCTGTTTCAGACCTATTCCCGCGATACCGGCGAGATCGTCAATGACATCTCGGTGCCCCTGTTCCTGGACGGCGAGCACTGGGGCGCGGTGCGGATCGGGCTCGATTACGTGCGCTTCCAGGCCACCCTGGACGCCGGCGAACCGGCCCGGCCGGTGGTCGCGGCGGCCGGCTGAACCGGACCGATCCGCCAGGCAGGCGGGGCAGGGCACCTGGTCGGCGGCCCGCCCCGGCCGGCCCGGTCCGGGCGCATCCGGGAATAGCGCCGCTTTCCCCCCGTTTCTTGGCTTATCGCCAAAGGCCCAGGCCTCCTAGAATCTCGGCGGGCAGCTCGTAATCCGTCAATCCGCGAGCCGCAACGACACCGCAGAGCATGGCCGAAGAAAGCGACCTCGAGAAAACCGAAGCCGCCTCTCCCAGGCGCCTGGAAAAGGCGCGCGAGGAGGGGCAGATTGCGCGTTCCCGGGAACTGGGCACGTTCATGATGCTGGCCGCCGGTGTCGCGGCGATCTGGGCCGGCGGTGGCACGATTTATCAGGGACTGAGCGGGGTGCTGCGCAACGGGCTGGCGTTCGACCAGCGCGTGGTGGCCGACCCGGGCGTGATGGTCGAGCAGGCCGTCAACGGCTTCGGCCACGCCCTGATGGTGATCTTGCCGATCTTCGGCCTGCTGGCGGTGATCGCCGTGCTGTCCAGCGTGCTGCTGGGGGGCATCGTCATCTCGGGCAAGCCGCTGTCGCCGAATTTCTCCAAGCTCAGCCTGTTTGCCGGCCTCAAGCGCATGTTCTCGTCGCAGACGGTGGTCGAGCTGATCAAGGCGCTGGCCAAGGCCCTGCTGGTGGGCGGCGTGGCGGTGTGGATCATCTGGCGCTACCACGACGACATGCTCGGCCTGATGCACGTGGCGCCGGCTGCCGCCCTGACTAAGGCGCTGAGCCTGGTGGCGATGTGCTGCGCCTTCATCGTCGCCTCGCTGTTGGTGATCGTGATGCTGGACGTGCCCTGGCAGATCTGGAGCCACCTGAAAAAGCTGCGCATGTCCAAGGAAGACGTGCGCCAGGAACACAAGGAAAGCGAAGGCGATCCGCACACCAAGGCGCGCATCCGCCAGCAGCAGCGCCAGGCCGCGCGCCGGCGCATGATGTCCGAGGTGCCCAAGGCCGACGTGGTCGTGACCAACCCGACCCATTACGCCGTGGCGCTGAAGTACGAGGAAGACAAAAACGGTGCGCCGCGGGTGCTGGCCAAGGGCACCGGGCTGGTGGCGGCCAAGATCCGCGAACTGGCCGCCGAGCATCGCATTCCCACATTGGAAGCGCCGCCGCTGGCGCGCGCTCTGTATCAACACGTCGAACTGGGGCATGAAATCCCGGGCGAGCTATATACCGCGGTCGCGGAAGTGCTGGCGTGGGTTTTCCAGTTGCGCTCGTGGCGCTCGGGATGGGGGGTCGAACCGACGGCGCCCAAGTCCCTGCCCGTGCCGGCCGCGCTGGACCCGCAGGCAAAAACCGCAGCACAAGGAGTCTAAGGAATGAGCGCTCTGCTCACCATGTTGAAAAGCAACGGCGCGGCGCATGCGCGTCTCCTGGCCGGCCCCGTCCTGATCGTGATGGTGCTGGGCATGATGGTGCTGCCGCTGCCCACCTTCCTGCTGGACCTGCTGTTCACCTTCAACATCGCGCTGTCGGTGATGATCCTGCTGGTGGCCATGTTCACGCGCAAGCCGCTGGATTTCGCCGCCTTCCCGGCCGTGCTGCTGTTCGCCACGCTGCTGCGCCTGTCGCTGAACGTCGCCTCGACCCGGGTGGTGCTGCTGCACGGCCACACCGGCCCGGACGCCGCGGGCAAGGTGATCGAGGCCTTCGGCCACTTCCTGGTGGGCGGCAACTTCGCCGTCGGCATCATCGTCTTCATCATCCTGACCATCATCAACTTCATCGTCATCACCAAGGGTGCGGGGCGGATCGCCGAAGTCGGCGCGCGCTTCACCCTGGACGCCATGCCCGGCAAGCAGATGGCCATCGACGCCGACCTGAACGCCGGCCTGATCGGCGAGGACGAGGCCCGCAAGCGCCGCGCCGAGGTGTCGCAGGAATCCGACTTCTTCGGCTCGATGGACGGCGCCAGCAAGTTCGTGCGCGGCGACGCCATCGCCGGCCTGCTGATCATGGCGATCAACATCATCGGCGGCCTGATCGTGGGCGTGGCCCAGCACGACATGTCGATGAGCGACTCGGCCCGCGTCTACACGCTGCTGACCATCGGTGACGGCCTGGTGGCGCAGATCCCGGCGCTGGTGATCTCGACCGCCGCCGGCGTGGTGGTGTCGCGCGTGTCGACCGACCAGGATATCGGCCAGCAGATCATCAGCCAGCTGTTCTCCAACCCCAGCGTGATGTTCCTGACGGCCGGCATCATCGGCATCATGGGCCTGATCCCCAACATGCCGCACGTCGCCTTCCTGACGCTGGCCGGCGCGCTGGCCTGGGGCGGATGGGCCATGTACAAGCGGCGCAAGGCCGCCGAGGTGGCGGCCAGCGAAGTGCCGCAGCAGGCGGTGACGCAGGCGCAGGCCGCCGCGGCCGAAGCCAGCTGGGACGACGTCTCGATGGTGGACCAGCTCGGCCTGGAGGTCGGCTACCGCCTGATCCCGCTGGTCGACCACGCCCAGAACGGCGAGCTGCTGCACCGCATCCGCAGCCTGCGCAAGAAATTCGCCCAGGACGTGGGCTTCCTGCCGCCGGTGGTGCACATCCGCGACAACCTGGAACTCAAGCCCAACGACTACCGCATCCTGCTGTCCGGCGTCGAGATCGGCCACGGCGTGGCGATGCCGGGCCAGTGGCTGGCCATCGACCCGGGCGGCGTGACCATGCAGATCAAGGGCACGCCCACCACCGATCCGGCCTTCGGCCTGCCGGCGCTGTGGATCGACGGCAGCCTGCGCGACCAGGCCCAGGTGGTCGGTTACACGGTGGTGGATGCCGGCACCGTGGTCGCCACCCACCTGAACCACCTGATGCACCGCCACGGCTCCAACCTGCTGGGCCGCCAGGAAGTGCAGCAGCTGCTGGACCGCATCGGCCGCGACGCGCCCAAGCTGGTCGAGGACCTGGTGCCCAAGACGCTGTCGCTCACCGCGCTGCAGAAGGTGCTGCAGGGCCTCCTGGCCGAGGAAGTGCCGATCCGCGACATGCGCACCATCATCGACACGCTGTCCGAGCACGGCCCGCGCCTGGCGGCGATGGCGGCCGGCACCGGCGGCCAGCCCGACATCAACGAGCTGATCGCGCTGACGCGCCGTTCGCTGGGCCGCGCCATCACCCAGCAATGGTTCCCGGGCGAGGGCGAGCTGCGCGTGATCGGGCTGGACGTCAAGCTCGAGCGCGTGCTGTCGCAGGCGCTGACCACCAGCGGCGGCCTGGAGCCGGGCCTGGCGGATACACTGCTGCGCGAAACCCAGGCGGCGGTCGAGCGCCAGGAATCGCAGGGCAACGCGCCGGTGCTGCTGGTGTCGCCGGTGCTGCGAGCGCCGTTGTCGCGCTTCCTGCGCCACCACCTGCCGCAGCTGGGTGTGTTGTCGAATACGGAAATTCCGGATGAGCGCATGGTCCGCGTGACGGCGCTCATCGGCGGGGGTAATGGTCAATGAAAATAAGCCGCTTCTTTGGCGCCAACAGCCGTGACGTCATGCGCCAGGTGCGCCAGGTATTGGGTCCCGATGCGCTGATCGTGTCGAACCGCAGCGTCGATGGCGGCATCGAGGTGCTGGCCACGGTGGATGGCGCGTTCGACGACGCGCCGCAGCATGCGCAGGCGTCCGCGCCGCAGGGATACGCCGACGGCCACGCGCCGGCCCGCGCCCCGGCTGCGCCGGTGCCGCCGCAGGCGCCCGCGCCGTACAGCCACGCCGCGCCCGCCAACCTGGCGCCGCCTCCCGGCTACGGCGCTACGCCGGCCACGGCCTCGCAACCGCCTTATGGCGCGCAGCCTGGCTATGGCGCGCCGGCCGCCGCCGCGTCGCAGCCGGTCGCGCCGCGACCCGCCTATGGCGCGGCGCCGATCGCCCCGCAACCGCCCTACGGTGCACCGCCGGCGCCCGTCGCGGCGCCGGCGACCGTTGCCGCAACCCAGCCCGCCTACGCGGTGCCGTCGCGTTCGATCGCCGCCTATCAGTCGGCCTATGCCGCGCAGTCGTTGCCCGAACCGGACGTGCTGCCGGAACCCGTCGCTCGCCAGGCGCCGCCCGCCATGGCCCCGGCGCCGGTCGCCGCGCCACCCGCCGTGACGGCGGCAGTGGCCACGCCCGCGGTGATGGCGCCCGTCGCGCCCGCCGCGCCGGTGCGCATGGAAATGCCGGCCTTGCCGCCGGCGCGCGAGTTGCCGCCGGTGGCGCCGTCGCCGATGGCGCGCATGCCCGATGCGCCGCTGCGCAATGGTCCGGGGATGCCGCCCGCGGCGCTGCCCGGCGACGCCGCGGCGGGCTTGCAGGACGCCATCAGCGCCTTGCGTGGCGCGCTCGAAAGCCGCATGGACGGCCTGTTGTGGGGCGGTCGCCAGGGCCCTGGCCGCGAGCCGGCGGGCGCCGCCTTGTTCCGCAGCCTGCTGGACGCCGGTTTCAGCACCAAGCTGGTCCGCACGCTGGTCGAGCGCATGCCGCAAGGCATGAGCGCCGAGGCCGCGCTGGCCTGGGCCCGCAATGAACTGGTCACGCACCTGCCGGTGCTGGGCTCGGAAGACGAATTCCTGGGCGGCGGCGTGTACGCGCTGGTCGGCCCGACCGGCGTCGGCAAGACCACCACGCTGGCCAAGCTGGCGGCGCGCTGCGTCGCGCGCGAAGGCCGCGAGCAGGTGGCGATGCTGACCACCGACAATTTCCGGATCGGCGCGCTCGAGCAGTTGCAGATCTACGGCCGCCTGATGGGCGTGCCGGCGCATTCGGTGCGCGATGCCGGCGAGCTGCGCCGCATCCTGGCCGAGCTGGGCAACCGCAAGATCGTGCTGATCGACACCACCGGCATCAGCCAGCGCGACCGCCAGGTGGCCGAGCAGGCCGCGATGCTGTGCAACGCCGGCAAGCCGGTGCGCCGGCTGCTGGTGCTCAACGCCGCCAGCCAGGGCGATACGCTGGATGAAGTCGCCCACGCCTATCGCAACGGCGTCGGCGAGGACGTGGCCGGCTGCATCATCACCAAGCTCGACGAGGCTTCGCGCCTGGGCGCGGCGCTGGACACGGCGATCCGCCACCGGCTGCCGATCCACTATTCGTCGATCGGCCAGAAGGTGCCGGAGCACCTGGAGCTGGCGCGCGCAGACGCGCTGATCGACCGCGCCTTCGCCATGGTCGAGCGCGCCCGCGCCCTGTATTCACCCAGCGAGGCCGACATGGCGTCGCTGTGGTCGACGCCGCGCGAAACCGAGGCGACCGTCGACCCCGCCCGCCGCCGCCAGTTGCTGGCCTCGGCGATCCTGCGTCCTCAGGGCGGCGCCGGCACGATCGAGGCCGCGCAGAACCTGGATGACACCCTGGGCTGGCTCGACAGCGACCCGGCCTGCGTGCAGGCCCGCGCCTCGTGGCGCGAGTATGTCAGCGACGGCGCGGGTTCGAGCCTCGCGGCGCTGGGCGAAACGCCGCTGGCGATGGTGCGGCGCGAATTTTCCACCGCCTGCAGCCGCAACCTGCTGGTCATGCACGGCAAGACCAGCATGAAGGGCGAGGCCTTGCCCGGTGGCACGCTGCTCAGCGCCGTGCTGATGAGCGACCGCGGCGCGGCCCTGGCCGCGCCGGCCCAACAGCTGGTGCTGCCGCACGGCATGCTGTCGTCGTTCGCGCCGGCCGCCGCCGCGCAGCCGGACACGGCGCTGGCCCTGGAGGCGCGGGTGCGCTGGCTGAACGAGCAACTGGCCCAGGTGCCGGCCGTGCACATGCTCGAAGCCGGCACCTCGGCGCTGTGGCAAAGCCTGAGCGAGCAGGGCGTGTCGTGGGTGGCGCGCAGCCCGGGCGGCATGCGCGTGATCCAGGACGAATGCCCGACCAACCTGAATGCGGTGGGCAAGAGCGTCGGTTACCTGCCGGTGGGCCAGCCGGGCGACATGCCCGGCCTGCGCGCCGTGCCCGGCACCCGCCCGGCGCCGTTGGCGTTGTGGGCCTCGGGCACCGAGATCGGCCTGCCCGGCCGCGGCGACGAAACCCGCTTCCGGCTGGTGTGCGCCCGCCTGATCGATACCACCAGCGGCGAAGTGGCTGGCCAGCTGTTCGGCCTGACCAACCTGGCCGCGGGCCAGGCGGACGCCGCCACGGTGGCGCGCTGGCTGGTGCTGCAGGAAGAGGCGCGCGCCGGTTTCCGCTACATGGCCAATGCCTGGCAGGCGTTGCCCGCGGTCGATGGCGCGCATACGCTGGCGCGGCAGTCGCTCATGGCCGGCCAACTGGGCGCGGCCTGCTGGCAACTGGCGCATGCCTCGGCGGCGGACGGCGTGCGCGCCACGCTGGCCGGCGTCGTCAGCCCGGAGCGCAAGCTTTCCGGGCGCCTGCTGCCGGTGGCGCTGCTGAAGATGTTCGCCATGCTGGAAATGGCCGGCGGCGTCTAGGGCGTCCCGGCGCGGGAAGGCCGCACGGCCGCCAAGACAAACAGCCCGCGAAAGCGGGCTGTTTGTCTTGGGAGTGTCGGGATCCGGTTCAGCCGGCGACGATCGGCTTGCGGCCTGGGGTGGCGCGGGCGCCGCGGCCCTGGGCGTCGTAGGTCGAGGTGCCGCCCAGGCCGCCGATCTGGCGCAGGGCGTCCAGGGATTGCTGGGTGTAGCGCAGGTGCACGTCGATCAGGGCGCCGTTGCGCATGTTGATTTCGTTGGCCGACGCCGACTTGGCCAGCAGGGCCTGCCAGACGTCGGACAGCTGCGGATGCTGCACGGCGGCCTGCTCGGTGCCGGCGTGGCCGGCGGGCAGGCCGATCTCGGCCAGCAGGCCGTCGCGGGTGTGGCTGAGGTCGACCAGTTGCTGGGCGATGTTGCCCTTGCGCTCGGTGATGTCATGCAGCGCGTCGACATTGCCCGGCCCGACCAGCACTTTGGTTTCTTCTTCCAGGATGGAGGAAAACTCGGTGATCAGGGCATCTTCCTGCTTCATGCAGGCTTGCAGGGACTCGACAGGGCTCATGGTCATACTCGGGCGGACGGGTCGAAAAAACGGCGATCTTGCAAAGACGGTGTTACTTCAGCAGGTCGCGGGCGCTGGCGATCAGGCCATCGGCGATGCGGCTGGTGTCGATCTTGAGCTGGCCCGAGGCGATGGCGGCGCGAATCGCGGCGACGCGTTCGACGTTGATGTCGTTCGAGCCGTCCTGCAGGGCCAGCATCTTGCGCGAGGCCGAGCTCAGCGCGACCTGCGAGCTGCTGGAACCGCTGCCGCTGCCGGCGCCGTAGGCCTGGGCGACCGCGGACTCGGCGCGAGGGCTGACCGCATCTGCCGAGATGGGCCGGTTGGTTGTCGAATTGATCTTCAAGGTTTTCTCCGCAGGGCGTCCTGGGTCGGTTTGCGACGGCTCCGCCTACTTATGTCTCTGTAACGACAGGGTCGGAAGGAACTTTAGGGTAGGAGGGCGCTTGCCGCAACGCGATATGTAACATTGCCTAAAGTTGTATTTCGACCAGGCCTGCATTGCGCACCACGCCGCTGACCACCTGGCCGCTGGCGGTGCGGACCTGGACCGTGGCGCCCGGCGCCGCGTTGTCCAGGGCCTGCCCCTCGCTGCTGACCACGAACCCCTTGCCGCGGGCGTTGATGCGGACGTTCGAGCCGCGCACCACCGACTGGGCGTTGCGCAGGGCGGCGCCCTTGACCGGCTGGCCGGCATTGATCCGGTAGGCCGCGGTCATGCCGACCACCGTGTCGGGATTGGTGATGACGCCCGGGGGCAGGGCCACCAGGTCGCCGTCGCGCGGCGCCAGGTCGGCGGGCGTCAGGGCCTGGCCCGCCGCGATCATGCGCGACGCCACATAGTAGTAGCCCGGCACGCTGACCGTGGCCTGCACGTAGGTGGTCCAGGGCTTGGGCGCGTTGCAGCGCACGCCCACCGTCATGCGCGAGCGCAGTTTCATGCCCGAGGGCATAAATGGGGACAAGGCATCGCAGGGCGCCAGGCGCTCCGCCCGCGGCGGATCGATGGCCACCGATGCCTGGCCGGGCAGCGCGGCGAGTTGTTCCAGCAAATAGGTCTGCGCGGCGATGATGATCGCCTCGGGCGCCTGGACGGCGGCGTCCTGCGCCTGGGCCGCCGGGGCCAGCAACAGGGCGGCCAGGCAGGCGGCGTGCGCGCGGAGGTTTGCGGGGAATTTCATCATGTCCGAATTGTAGAAGCGCGCGCCGCTTGGCAATACGTGAATTGGATGAGAAATGACGGGTTATTTGGCTGATTGTGTTGTCGCACCCGCCCCTATGATGCCGTCATCCAATGGGATAACGGTGTGTCCGCTGTCCCGGGTTTCATCCGTATTGAAGGCGATCCGATGCTAGACCGGCTTAATGAAGATTTCCGCTTCTTCCAGCAGTCCCTGGGGCTGCGCGCGCAGCGCCAGGAAGTGCTGTCCTCGAACATCGCCAATGCCGACACGCCCAACTACAAGGCGCGTGACTTCGATTTCAAGACGGCGATGCAGAACGCCATGGAAGGTACCAAGCGCCTGCCGGATACCTCGCTGACCCTGACGTCGGCGCGCCACATCCCGGCCAAGGCCGTGTCGCAGGGGCCGACCGATCTGCTGTATCGCCTGCCGTACCAGCCCAGCATGGACGGCAACACGGTCGACATGGACATCGAACGGGTCCAGTTCGCCGACAACACCTTGCACTACCAGAGCACGATGCAGCTGCTGTCGGGTCGTATCCGCACCATGATGGCCGCCATCCAGGATTGATTTTCATAGGGAACCGCAGGCAATGTCCTTGTTGAGCATTTTCGATATCGCCGGTTCGGCGCTGAGCGCGCAGTCACAGCGCATGAACGTGGCGGCCAGCAACATGGCCAACGCCGACAGCGTGGTCGGTCCCGACGGCCAGCCGTACCGGGCCCGCCAGGTGGTGTTCCAGGTCAACCCGCCGGCCGGCCAGACGCAGGGCCGCGAGATCGGCGGCGTGCGCGTGGCCGGCGTGGTGGTGGACCAGTCCCCCCTCAAGCAGGTCTACGACCCCAAGCATCCGATGGCCGACGCGCAGGGCTACATCAGCATGCCCAACGTCGATCCGATCGCGGAAACCGTCAACATGATCGCGGCGTCGCGTTCGTACCAGGCCAACGTCGAGGTGCTCAACACCGCCAAGAGCCTGATGCAGAAAACCCTCACCATCGGCCAATCCTGATCCGCCTGATTCCGCGCGCCGCGCCGCCCGCGCGGAAGTTTTTGAAGAAGTGAACCCATGACCACCGTCGACCAATCCACGAGCAAGACCGGCCTGGGCCTGGCGCAAAGCGGCGCCAATGGCTCCAGCACCGCCCAGGGCCTGCAGGACCAGTTCCTGAAGCTGCTGGTCACGCAGCTCAAGAACCAGGACCCGCTGAACCCGATGCAGAACGCCGAGCTGACTTCGCAGCTGGCGCAGATCTCCACGGTGGAAGGCATCACCAACCTCAAGAACACCATGCTGGCCATCAGCGGCCAGATCGACGTGTCGCAGTCCATGAACGCGGTCGCGATGATCGGCAAGGGCGTGCTGGTGCCCGGTTCGGCCGTCAAGGTCGGCGTGGACAGCGCGAACCCCTCCGAGCGCGTGGTCACGCCTTACGGCATCGATCTGCAGAAGGACGCCGCCAAGGTCCAGGTGCGCATTTCCGACGCCAACGGCCAGGTCGTGCGCACCATCGAGCTGGGCGAGCAGAAGGCCGGCGTGTACACGCTGGACTGGGACGGCAAGAACGACTCCGGCGTGGCGCTGGATGCGGGCGCGTACACCGTGTCCGTCCTGGCCACGGATGGCGATGACAAGAAGGTGGCCGCCGAAGTGCTGAAGTACGGCAAGGTCAAGAGCGTGGCTTACTCCACCAACGGCCTGCGCCTGGATATGGGCCTGGATGGCCAGACCAGCATGCTGGATGTGCGCAAGGTGATCGGCTGAGGCCAGCCGGTTTGATTATCAGCCGGCGCCACGGCGGCGGTTTCCCCTTTAAAGATTAGCGAGAGAAAACATGGGTTTCGGACAAGGATTGAGCGGCCTGAACGCCGCGGCGCAGAACCTGGACGTCATCGGCAACAACATCGCCAACTCGGGCACCGTCGGCTTCAAGTCGTCGACCGCGTCGTTCGCGGACGTCTACGCCAGCTCGCGCGTGGGCCTGGGCACCAAGGTGTCGGCGATCACCCAGCGCTTCACGGTGGGCACGGTCAACGGCGGCGGCGGCGAATACGACATCGCCATCGATGGCGCCAAGGGAATGTTCCGCGTCACCGACCAGAGCGGCGCCGTGATGTACACCCGCAACGGCGAGTTCCTGGTCGACAAGAACAACTTCATCGTCAACGCGCAGGGCTACCGCCTGACCGGCTACCCCAACGGCGGCATCGGCGCCAACCCGGTCGAGCTGCAGCTGCCCACCGCCAACGTGGCGCCCAAGGCCACCTCGACCGCCACCACCGTGGCCAACCTGGACGCCAACGCCAAGGTCATCTACCAGGTCGACACCGTGACGTCGCCGGCCGTGCCGGGCTCCGTGACGCTGGGCGGCACCGCCTACACCTTCACCAAGGCGCCTGGCGGCGCGATCACCTGGGCGCCGGGCAACCCGCCGGCCAACACCTACGGCACCGCGCCCAATACCGTCACCATCGACGGCACCGGCCAGGTCACCGCCGGCAACCTGAACGTCATCCCCGGTTTCGTCGACTTCACCGCCGCCGTGACCGAAGTCGGCAAGCCGTTCGACCCCAAGGTCCCCGGCAGCTACACCAATGCCTCGCCCATGACGGTCTACGACTCGCTGGGCAACTCGCACCAGGTGATGCAGTACTTCGCCAAGCGCGCCGCCGACGCCGCCGGCAACAGCGTCTACGACGTCTACTACACCATTGACGGCCAGGCCATGGCGCCGACCACCCAGGCGGGCGGCGTGTGGGGCAACCCGACCCAGTTCACGTTCAACAAGGCCGGCGTGATGACCAGCGCCGCCACGGTCAACCTGTCGTTCGCGACGCCGGGCGGCGGCACCACCCCGGCCGATCCGATGGCGATCGCCGTGAACTACGCCGGCACCACGCAGTACGGCAGCGCCTACGCGCTCAAGTCCCAGCCGGACGGCTACTCCTCGGGCGAGTTCCGCGGCATCAACATCAGCGCCGACGGCAGCCTGGTGGCCAGCTACACCAACGGCGAAACCTCGATCGTCGGCACCATCGTGCTGGCCGACTTCGCCAACCTGCAGGGCCTGCAGCCGGTGGGCAACAACGCCTGGAAGGAAACCGCCTCGTCGGGCCAGCCGATCCTGGGCCAGCCGGGCAACAACGGCATGTCCAAGGTGGTGGGTCAGGCGACCGAAGCCTCGAACGTGGACATGAGCAAGGAGCTGGTCAACATGATCATCGCCCAGCGCACCTACCAGGCCAACTCGCAGACCATCAAGACCCAGGACGAAATCATGCAAGTCCTGATGAACCTGAAGTAATGCCTGACGGGCACGCGACGACACCGACGGAATAGGCAATGGATCGAATCATCTACACCGCCATGAATGGCGCAGCGCGGATCACGGAGCACCAGGCCGCGCTCTCCAACAACATGGCCAACGTGAACACGCCGGGCTTTCGCGAGCAGATCGCGTTGTACCGGTCGGTTCCGGTGAACGACGGCGTTAGCCTGCCGACGCGTGTTTCGACGGTGGCGTCGACGCCCCGCAACAACTTCGAGATGGGCAACATGCAGACCACGGGCCGCGACTTGGACGTGGCCCTGGCCAGCTCCAACGGCTGGATCGCGGTGCAGACCCCGCAAGGCGAGGCCTACACTCGCGCCGGCAGCCTGCAGGTGGGCGTGAACGGCCTGCTGCAGACCTCGCTGGGCCAGCCCGTGATGTCCGACCAGAACGGCATCATCGACGTGCCCGACCAGGCGGCGCTGACGATCACCTCGGACGGCACCATCACCGCCATTGGCGCCGGCGATGCCCCGAACAACATCCTGAACCTGGGCCGCATCAAGCTCGCCAACCCGCCGGAAGCGCAACTGGTGCACGGCGACGACGGCGTCTTCCGCCTGGCGCCGGTCAATGGCCAGCCGGCGCCGCCGGCCCCCGCCGACCCCAGCCTGCGGGTGCTGTCCGGCGTGCTGGAAGGCAGCAATACCAATCCCATGGCGGCGATGGTGGGCATGATCGAGAACGCCCGCCGCTTCGAGCAGCAGATGCAGGTGGTGCAGCAGGCGGATCGCAACGCCGAGCGCGCCAACGGCATCCTCTCGGTTTCCTGATCCGGTCAGCCGATCCGAACAAAATAATTTTCGCGCGCGGCCGGGCCGCCGCTCCAGGAGTACTTCATCATGATGCGTTCGCTGTGGATTGCCAAGACGGGCCTGGAAGGTCAACAGACCTCGATGGACGTGATTTCCAACAACTTGGCCAACGTCTCGACCAATGGCTTCAAGCGCGGCCGCGCCGTGTTCCAGGACCTGATGTACCAGACCCTGCGCCAGCCCGGCGCCCAGGTCGGCGACGCCACGCAGCTGCCGTCGGGCCTGCAGCTCGGCACCGGCGCCCGCGTGGCCGCCACCGAGCGCATCCACACCACCGGCGGCCTGAACAACACCGGCGGCGAACTGGACGTGGCGATCAACGGCCGCGGCTTCCTGCAGGTCGAACTGCCGGACGGCACCCAGGCCTACACCCGTGACGGCGCGCTGCAGCGCGACCAGAACGGCCAGCTGACCACGGTCAGCGGCTACGTGATCCAGCCGCCGATGAACGTGCCGGACAACGCCCTGTCGATCTCCATCGGCAAGGACGGCATCGTCTCGGTGACGCAGCCCGGCGCGGCCGGCGTCAACGTGCAGATCGGCCAGCTGCAGATCGCCACCTTCATCAACCCGACCGGCCTGCAGAGCGTCGGCGAGAACCTGTACCTGGAAACCGACGCCTCCGGCCCGGCCAACCTGCTGCAGCCCGGCGTCGATGGCGCCGGCACGTTCATGCAGAACTACGTCGAAACCTCCAACGTGAACGTCGCCGAGGAACTGGTCAACATGATCACGACCCAGCGCGCTTACGAAATGAACAGCAAAGCCGTCAAGACCTCGGACGAAATGCTGGCCCGCCTGACCCAACTGTGATGCCTATGTCGTCTGTCCTGCGTCTGGTTTCGAGTGCGGCCCTGGCGTTGCTGGTGGCCGGTTGCGCCATGATTCCGCCCGAGCCCATCGTGACCGGGCCGACGACGGCGGCGCCGCCGGCGCCGCCGATGCCGACGGCGCAGCCCACCGGCTCGATCTACCAGCCCACGACGTACGGCAACTATCCGCTGTTCGAGGACCGCCGGCCGCGCAACGTCGGCGACATCGTCACCATCGTCCTGAATGAGAAGACCAACGCCTCCAAGAACGTCGCGACCAACACCAATCGCAGCGGCAATGCCAGCCTGGGCATCGCCGCCGCGCCGTCGTTCATGGACAGCTGGGCCAATGCCAACCTGAATACCGACGCCAAGGGCGGCAACGTATCGCAGGGCAAGGGCGACAGCACCGCCAACAACGCCTTCACCGGCACCATCACCACCACGGTGGTGGGCGTGATGTCCAACGGCAACCTGCAAGTGGCCGGCGAAAAGCAGATCGCCATCAACCGGGGCAGCGAGTACGTGCGCTTCTCGGGCGTGGTCGATCCGCGCTCGATCACCGGCACGAACACCGTGTCGTCCACCCAGGTGGCCGACGCCCGCATCGAATACCGCAGCAAGGGCGTCATGGACGAGGTCCAGACCATGGGCTGGCTGCAACGCTTCTTCCTGATCGCTTCGCCGTTCTGACCATGAAACAACCCACTCCGATTTCCGCCCTGTTGTCCCTGCTGGCGCGCGTTTGTGTCGCGGCGGGGCTGCTGGCCGGCGCCTCGGCGGCGCATGCCGAACGGCTCAAGGACCTGGCCTCCATCCAGGGGGTGCGCGGCAACCAGCTGATCGGCTATGGCCTGGTGGTGGGTCTGGACGGCAGTGGCGACCAGGTGCGCCAGACGCCATTCACGCAGCAGAGCCTGACCAACATGCTGTCGCAGCTGGGCATCACCGTGCCCGCCGGCAGCAACATGCAGCTCAAGAACGTGGCGGCGGTCATGGTCACCACGACCCTGCCGGCGTTCGCCCGTCCGGGCCAGACGCTCGACGTGGTGGTGTCCTCGATGGGCAACGCCAAGAGCCTGCGCGGCGGCACGTTGCTGATGACCCCGCTCAAGGGCGCCGACAGCCAGGTCTACGCGATCGCCCAGGGCAACATCCTGGTCGGCGGCGCGGGCGCCTCGGCCGGCGGCTCCAGCGTGCAGATCAACCAGCTCAACGGCGGCCGCATCAGCGCCGGCGCGATCGTCGAGCGCGGGGTGCCGACCACCTTCGCGCGCGACGGTTACATCTACCTGGAAATGAACAACACCGACTTCGGCACCGCCCAGAACGTGGTGGCGGCGCTGAACCGCAAGTTCGGGCAGGGCACCGCCACGGCGCTGGACGGCCGCGTGGTGCAGGTACGCAGCCCGATGGAGCAGTCGGCGCAGGCGCGCTTCCTGTCGCAGGTCGAGGACCTGCAGGTCACGCGCGCGCCGACCGTCGCCAAGGTCATCATCAACGCCCGCACCGGCTCGGTGGTCATGAACCGCACGGTCATGATCGAGGAAGCCGCCGTGGCGCACGGCAACCTGTCGGTCATCATCAACCGCCAGAACCAGGTGTCGCAACCGGATACGCCGTTCACGGAAGGGCAGACGGTGGTGGTGCCCAACACCCAGATCGAGGTGCGCCAGGACAACGGTTCGCTGCAACGCGTGACTACCAGCGCCAACCTGGCCGACGTGGTCAAGGGCCTGAACGCCCTGGGCGCCACGCCGCAGGACCTCCTGGCGATCCTGCAGGCCATGAAGAGCGCCGGCGCCCTGCGCGCCGAGCTGGAAATCATCTGACCGCCATGGGCTACACCAACACCTCCGCGTCCCTGGGCAGTCGCCAGGATTCCGTGTTCGACATGGGTCGCCTGTCGGACCTGAAGCGCGACGTGACCAAGGACCCGGCCAATCCCGGCACCGAGCAGCAGAAGCAGGTGGCCAAGCAGTTCGAGGCCCTGTTCCTGCAGATGATGCTCAAGCGCATGCGCGAGGCGACGCCCAAGGAAGGGCTGTTCGACTCGCAGCAGACCCAGATGCTGCAATCCATGGCCGACGAGCAGCTGGCGCTGCACCTGGCCACGCCCGGCATCGGCCTGTCGCAGTCGATCCTGGCGCAGATGCAGCAGGGCAAGCCCGGCGACCTGTCGGCCGAGGCCGTGCAGCGCCTGGGGCAGGGCACCGACCTGGATTTCCAGACCGGCGGCTCGCGCCAGGTGTCGGCGCTGATGGACGTGATGCGCAACAACCGCGCCAGCGACCGGGCCCTGGCCGCGGCCGAGGGCGCGCCCGAGCACGTCATCAATTTCGTGTCGAAGATGTCGCGCGCGGCCACCCTGGCGTCGCAGCAGAGCGGCGTGCCGGCCCGCCTCATCATGGGCCAGGCGGCCCTGGAGTCCGGCTGGGGCCAGCGCGAGATCAAGCACGAGGACGGCCGCACCAGCTACAACCTGTTCGGCATCAAGGCGGGGTCGAGCTGGAAGGGCAAGGTCGTCAATGTGCTGACCACCGAATACGAAGGCGGCGTCGCGAAAAAGGTGACGCAACCCTTCCGGGCCTATTCGTCCTACGAGGAATCGTTCGCCGACTACGCCCGCCTGATCGGCACCAGTCCGCGCTACGAGAGCGTGACCCAGGCGCGCAACGAGATCGAGGCCGCCCGCCGCATCCAGAGTTCCGGCTACGCCACCGATCCGCAGTATGCGCAGAAATTGATCGGCGTCATGAGCCAGCTGCGCGGCGCCGCCGCCAAGGTCGATATTTCGCGTCAGATGTTGGAAGGACTCTAAATTTGGACTACCTGCTGCCGTTAATCGGGTATCCAGAAATATCAGTCGCGGTTACATACGGGGCATTGTCAGCATGAATCTGTACAAATTGGCATTGGGCGGGCTGAACGCGTCCCAGGCGGGCCTGGCAACCACCGGCCACAACATCAACAATGCCACCACGGTCGGTTACAACCGCCAGCGCGTCATGATCTCGACCGCCGGCGCCCAGGCCACCAGCAATGGCTTCATCGGCCGCGGCGTCCAGGTGGACACCGTGGTGCGCAGCTACGACAGCTTCCTGTACAAGCAGCTGGTCGGCGCGCAGGGCAGCAGCGCCCAGCTACAGACCCAGTTCGACCAGATTTCCCAGGTCAACAACCTGTTCGCCGACCGCACCGTGGGCATCGCCCCGGGCCTGTCGAATTTCTTCACCAGCATGAACACCGTGGCCAGCAAGCCGGCGGATCCCGCCGCGCGCCAGGACTTGCTGGGCAAGGCCAACAGCCTGACCACGCAGATCCGCTCGGCCTACCAGGAAATGCAGAACCAGCGCCTGGGCCTGAATACGCAGATCTCGACCACGGTCGACCAGGTCAACAGCTACCTGACCCGCATCGACGACCTGAACAACCAGATTTCCACGGCCCGCGCCAAGGCCGGCGGCAATCCCCCCAACGACCTGATGGACCAGCGCGACCAGGCCGTCTCGGAACTGAACCAGCTGATCGGCGTCACGACCTACGAGCAGGGCGACAAGATCAACATCTCGCTGGCCTCGGGTGGCCAGGCGCTGCTGTCGGGCAACACCATCTATCCGCTGCAGGCCGTGGCATCGTCCAAGGACGTCAGCCGCACCGTCGTCGCCTACACGCTGCCGGCCGGTTCGGGCGGCAAGACCGTGTCGGTCGAGCTGAACGACGCCGACGTCACCGGCGGCAAGCTGGGCGGCCTGCTGCAGTTCCGCGCCTCGTCGCTGGACGTCATGCAGGCCCAGCTGGGCCAGATGGCCGTCGGCCTGGCGATGTCGTTCAACGAGCAGCACCGCCAGGGCCTGGATACCGCCGGCAACCCGGGAACGGACTTCTTCAGCATCGGCAAGCCGCAGGGCGTGCCGAACGCCGCCAACAAGAGCGGCGCGCAGATCAGCGGCACGTTCACCAACCTGAACAACATCAACGCCAAAGACTACGAAGTCAGCTTCGACGGCGCCAACTACCGCGTGACGCGCGTGCCGGAAGGCACCCAGGTGTACAACGGCCCGGCCACCGGCACGCCGCCCACCGCCACGCTGGACCTGAGCGCCGAAATGGGCGTCACCCTGACGATCGACTCGCCGCCGCAAGCCGGCGACAAGTGGTCGCTGTCTCCCACGCGCGATGCCGCCCGCGACATCAACGTGCTGATCACCGATCCGGAAAAGATCGCCGCGGCCGACACCGCCGGTGGCGATGCCAACGGCAAGAACGCCCTCAAGCTGGCACAGCTGCAGACCACCAAGGTGCTGGGCCACGGCACGATGAGCATCAACGAGATGTTCTCGCAGGTGGTCAACACCGTTGGCGTGCAGACCGCGCAGATCAAGTCGGCCAACACTGCCCAGTCCAACCTCGTCGCCCAGAAGCTCGAGGCCCAGCAGGCGGTGTCGGGCGTCAACCTGAATGAAGAATACGTGAGCCTGTCGCTCTACCAAGAGCAATACCAGGCCAGCGCCCGCATCATCGACGTCGCCAGCACGCTGTTCGATACGCTGCTGGGCCTGCGCGGCTGACCGGATCGTTGACATCGTGACCCATCAAGAAAAATTCGGAGCTTCCCCATGCGCCTGAGCACCTCCATGATGTATTCGAACGGACTCAAGGGCGTCCTCGCTCAGGAATCCGACATGAACCGCCTGGTCGAACAGGTGGGCAGCGGCAAGAAGTTCCTGACGCCGGCGGATGATCCGCTAGCCGCCTCGTTGTCGATCAACGTGGCGCAGACGCAGAGCATGAACGCGACGTACCAGCTCAATCGCAACACGGCCAAGACCAACCTGTCCCAGGAAAACAACGTCCTGGACTCGATCACGACGGCGCTGGCCGACGTGCGCACCCGCGTGGTGCAGGCCGGTAACGGCACGTTCGCCGACAGCGACCGCCAGGCCTTGTCCACCGCCTTGAAGAATGCGCGCGACGCATTGCTGGGCCTGGCCAACAGCACCGACGGCAACGGTCAGTACCTGTTCTCCGGTTTCCAGGGCGGCGTGGTGCCTTACGCCCAGGACACCACCGGCAAGATCGTCTACAGCGGCGCCACCGGCGAACGCACGGTGCAAGTCGACCAGTCGCGCCAGATGTCCACCAGCGACATCGGCAGCGACGTCTTCAACCGCGCCAACCCGGGTTCGCAAGCCTACGTCAGCACCGCCGCCGCCGCCAACACGGGCACCGCCCAGTTCAGCACGGTGTCGGTGACGCCGGGCAGCGCCAACATCGGCAAGAATTTCAGCCTGCAGTTCGAATCGGATCCGGCCACCGGCAACATGGGCTATCGCGTCATCACGACCGATCCCAAGGCCAACCCGCCGGTGCCGCCGGTCACGACCCCGGCGCCGCCGGCCGCCCCGACCGCCTACACGCCGGATGCCGCCATCGACTTCGGCGGCGTGTCGGTCGTGATCAAGGGCAACCCGCAGAACGGCGACGTGATCAACGTTGAAAGCGTGCAGTCGGCCGACGTCGACCTGTTCAATACGCTGGACAGCCTGATCAAGACGCTGGATTCGCCCATCGCCGGCGACCCCGTGGCGCTGGCCAAGCTGAACAACGAGCTGGCGACCGCCAACAAGAAGCTGTCGACCAACTACGACAACGTGCAGACGGTGGCCGCGTCGGTCGGCGCCCGCATGAACGAACTGGAGGCACTGGACGCCACCGGCACGCAGAAGGGCCTGTCGTACTCGAAGTCGCTGTCCGACCTCGAAGACCTCGACTACTACTCTGGCGCCAGCCAGCTGGCGCTGCGCCAGGTGGCCCTGCAGGCGGCGTCGGCGGCCTTCATGACGATCCAGGGATCGAGTCTTTTCAGCCGCAAATAATGCGGTGAGTCCATAGGCCGTGCCCGATGGCGGGCCCGGCATGTTGCGCCCTTACGGACGCTTCCGGTGGTATGCCGGAGCGTCCGTGTGTGCGTACAGGGTAGGAATTTTGTCGTTTCACCACGCTTAACGCTCGGATATTCCATGCTTGTCAATTTGAAAGTTCGCACCTGCATAATTCTGGTGCTGCTGCTCTTCACGGGTGCCATGTTCATATCCAATGGCGTGGCCTGGATGGGGTTGAATTCCAGCAACGACAAGCTGGAACAGATCAACACCGCCTACTCCGACCAGGCCGTGCCGCTGAACCGCGCCTACACCGTTTTCCTGCGCGCTCGCCTGTTGCTGTCCTCGTCGCTGATGGACATGCAGCAAGGCAAGACGGAACAGGCCACGGCGCAAGCCAAGCGTTCCGATGGCCTGATGCAGGACGCCTTCAAGATGATGGACGCCTTCCGCAAGGCGCCGAAGCTGGCCGGCACGGAAGCGCTGGGCCAGGCCGTCGAGGCCGCGCTCAAGGAATACGACAGTGTGCTCAAGCGCCAGTCGGCCGCGCTGGCCAACATGGCCATCCAGGACTACCTGAACCTGAACGACACCGCCAGCGACGTCAACACCAAGTTCCGCGTGGCCGTCGACAATTACCTGAGTTTCATCGACACGCGCACCGACGAACTCGCGGCGCAGGCCGAGGTCGACCACAACATCTCGCGCAGCGTCACCATCGCCTTGCTGGCGATCGCGCTGGTGCTTGCCGTCGGCTGTTGGATTTTCATCAACCGCACCGTGCTGCGTCCGCTGCATGAGGCGGGCGATCACTTCGAGAAGATCTCGGGCGGCGATTTTACCGGCCGCATCGAGGTGCGCAGCACCAACGAGATCGGCCAGCTGTTCGGCGCCGTCAAGCGTATGCAGGAAAGCCTGACGCGCACGGTGGCCACGGTGCGCCGCGGCGTCGACGAAATCAACGTCGGTTCGCGCGAGATCTCGGCCGGCAACACCGACCTGTCCAGCCGCACCGAGCAGCAGGCGGCCTCGCTGGAAGAGACCGCCGCGTCGATGGAGCAGTTGGCCTCGACGGTCAAGCAGAATGCCGACAATGCGCGCCAGGCCAACCAGCTGGCCGCCAGCGCGTCGGACGTGGCCGAACGCGGCGGTTCCGCCGTGGCCGAAGTGGTCAACACGATGCAAGGCATCTCGGCCAGCTCGCGCAAGATATCCGAGATCGTGTCGGTGATCGATGGCATCGCCTTCCAGACCAATATCCTGGCGCTGAACGCGGCGGTGGAAGCCGCGCGTGCCGGCGAACAGGGCAAGGGCTTCGCGGTGGTGGCGGGCGAAGTGCGCTCGCTGGCCCAGCGCAGCGCGCAGGCGGCCAAGGAAATCAAGGGCTTGATCGAGGATTCCGTGGCCAAGGTCGGCGCGGGTTCGCAACAGGTCGAACGGGCCGGGGCGACGATGCAGGAGATCGTGGCCTCGGTCAAGCGCGTGACGGACATCATGGGCGAGATCTCGGCGGCGTCCGAGGAGCAGTCCGGCGGCATCGATCAGGTGAACCGCGCGGTGTCGCAGATGGACGAAGTGACGCAGCAGAACGCGGCGCTGGTGGAAGAAGCCGCGGCCGCGGCCGGTTCGCTGCAGGAACAGGCACAGCGCCTGGCCGAAGCGGTGGCCGTGTTCAAGATCAATGCCGGCGGCGTGATCGACGTGCCGGCGCGCCAATTGGCCCAGCAGCGCAGCGCGCCGCGCGTGGCGGCGCCGCAGGAAGACGAAGCGCCCGTCGCGGCGGCTCCCGCTGTCGCCGCGCCGGCCGCCAAGCCGGAAGCGGCGGCCGCGCCGGTCCCGCGTGCGGCCAAGCCCGCCGCCGCGCCGGCGCCGCGCCTGGCTCAGCCGGCCCGTGCCCGACCCACCCCGAACAGCGGCGCCACGGCGGCGCGGCCCCTGCGTCGTCCGGTCGTCAAGACCAGCGACGCCACCGACGTCAAGCCCGTCAAGCCGGCGCCGGCCGCGACGCGCCGGACGCCGCCCGCGGATGACGATTGGGAATCGTTCTGACGGCGTGATTTGCCAAGGTATTTCGTTGCATTGAATAGGTAGTAGAGAACACATCCCTTTTACGACGGGGCGGCGCCAATATGCCGCCCTGGCGGTTACCGGAAATATCGGAAAATGTTAAGCAATCTGAAGGTGCGCACGGGGTTGATGCTTGCCCAATTGGCCGTCGCCGTGGCCGCGCTGGTTGCCATCGCCCTGGGTTGGAACAGCATGCGATCCAACGCCGAGGCGATCAACGCTTTGGATAGCCTGAGCGTCCAGCAGAGCAATCTGGTCAAGGACTCTTATGTGCAGATGCTGCGCGCCACCATCCGCGCGGACATCGCCGCCGCCCAGCGCGCCGCCGGCGACAAGGCGGGCGCGGCCGAGAACACCCGCATCGTCCAGCAGCTGCTGACCGACGGCAAGGCCAAGCTCGACCGCTTCAAGGCGATTCCGAAGACCACCGATATCGGCCGCGCCGCGGAGGGCCAGCTGCTGGCCTCGTTCAATGGTTTCGCCGAAGGCCTGCAGGCCATGCTGGGCGCGCTGGACCGGGGCGACAACGCCGAATACCTGAGCCTGAAGAACACCAAGACCGCCGCGGCCAGCGGCGCGTTCTCCAAGCAGTTGACCGAGTTTGCCAACACGATCACCACCTACAGTGAAGAGCAGGTGGCCGCTTCGCGCGAGCAGGGCGCCGTCATGACCTACGTCTACCTGGCGCTGGCGCTGGTGATCCTGGCGGTATCGCTGGGCGCGTTCCTGTTCATGAACCGCGTCGTGCTGCGGCCCCTGCGCACGGTCGGCGAGAGCTTCGACCGGATCGCCGGCGGCGACCTGACCACGCGCGTCGAGGTGCAGTCGACCAACGAGATCGGCGCCCTGATGGCGGCGGTCAAGCGCATGCAGGAAAGCCTGGCGCGCACGGTGTCGACCGTGCGCCGCGGCGTCGACGAGATCAACGTCGGTTCGCGCGAGATCTCGGCCGGCAACACCGACCTGTCGAGCCGCACGGAAGAGCAGGCGGCCTCGCTGGAAGAGACCGCCGCTTCGATGGAAGAGCTGGCCTCGACCGTCAAGCAGAACGCCGACAACGCGCGCCAGGCCAATCAGTTGGCGGCCAGTGCGTCGGACGTGGCCGAACGCGGCGGCTCGGCCGTGGCCGAAGTGGTCAACACGATGCAGGGCATCTCGGCCAGCTCGCGCAAGATCTCGGAAATCGTGTCGGTGATCGACGGCATTGCGTTCCAGACCAACATCCTGGCGCTGAACGCGGCGGTGGAAGCCGCACGTGCCGGCGAACAGGGCAAGGGTTTCGCGGTGGTGGCGGGCGAAGTGCGCTCGCTGGCGCAGCGCAGCGCGCAGGCGGCCAAGGAAATCAAGGGCCTGATCGAGGATTCCGTGGCCAAGGTCGGCGCGGGTTCGCAGCAGGTCGAACGCGCCGGGGCGACGATGCAAGAGATCGTGGCCTCGGTCAAGCGCGTGACGGACATCATGGGCGAGATCTCGGCGGCGTCCGAGGAGCAGTCCGGCGGCATCGACCAGGTGAACCGCGCGGTGTCGCAGATGGACGAAGTGACGCAGCAGAACGCGGCGCTGGTGGAAGAAGCCGCCGCCGCGGCCGGCTCGCTGCAGGAACAGGCGCAGCGCCTGGCCGAAGCGGTGGCCGTGTTCAAGATCAATACCGGCGACGTGATCGAAGTGCCGGCGCGCCAGTTGGCCCAGCAGCGCAGCGCGCCGCGGGTGGTTGCGCCGAAGGTCGAGGAAATGGCGCCTGTGCAACAGAAAGCCGTGGCGCCCGCCGAGCCGGCGCCGCGCCGGGCCGCGCCGGCCGCCCGCCTGACGCACACCGCGCCGCGCGCCAAGACGGCGCCCGTGGCGGAAGCGGCGAGCGCGGCGCGTCCGCTGCGCCGTCCGGCGCCGCGCGCCGCCACGGCCGCGGCGAACGATGCCAAGCCGGCACCGGCGGCGACCCGTCGCCAGGCGCCGGCGGACGATGATTGGGAATCTTTTTGACGCCGGCTGTGACCGGTAAATGGGCAGGTATGCGAGGCTATCTACATCTTCTGGCGGCAGCGGCGATTGCGACACTGATCGCGGGCTGCGCGGCAACGGGCCACAATTTCGACCCCGGCAAGCTGTCGACCCTGACGCCGGGTCAGACGACGCTGGAAGAAGCCTCGCGGGCGCTCACCGCCCCGCCCGACAAGTTCTACAAACAGACCGACGGCACCTTCCTCGCCCTCTGGTCCTTCAAGATCACGTTTGTCACGGACGGCTTGTACAGCCGCAAGGAAGCGCTGCTGCAGTTCGGCCCCGACGGCCGCCTGATGCGCCTCGTGGACAGCACCAATATTCTGCTGGAACCCTGGGAACGCCAGAAGTTGCTGGGCCCCGCGCCTGTGCCTGACACCAGTCAGGAATGGGCGCAGCAGCCCGCACCGGAGGTCCAGGTGGAAACCATCGTCATACCGGGGCCGGCCGTCGTGTCGCCCGAGCCGATGCGCCAGGGCCGTTAGGTCCCGTTTTTCGCGGAGAGCGTGCGGCCCTCAAAGACCGCCGCGTACGTCGCCCTGATGCGTGCCCGTTTCGCAAGGAAGGCACGCCAGGGTGGTTTTTCATTTGGTCAGAGCTGTACCTGAGGGATGGGGAAAGAATATGGAAGCGAGTCTGGAATCCGGAGCGAAGTCAGGCAAGGTCGGTAAGAAAAAGGCCTCGCGTGCGCCCAAGGTGAAACGCAAGCTGAGACTGCGCGACGCCCGCGTCGGCACGATGCTGCTGTGGGTCATGGCGTTCTTCGCGGTGTTGATCGCGGCGGTGGGTGGCCTGGCCGCCTTCTTCCTGCAGCACAACTACGAGTCCATCCGCGAGGTCAACGCGCTGACCGAGCGTTCCAAGCAAGTGGATGTGATCAACAGCGACATGCTGCGCGCCCGCGTCAGCCTGATGGTCGCGGCCCGCCACCTGCAGGAATCCGGCTGGGGCAGCGGCGAGAACTCGGCGCGTGACGCGGCCGCGGCGCTCAAGGGCGCCACCGACCTGCTGACCGGCGTGCGCAGCCGCTTCGCCGACTTCCAGAAGAACATGCTGCAGGACGACACCGGCCGCCAGCTGTCGATGAACCTGGTCCGCCGCTACCGTTCGTACATCGATGACGGCGTCGACACCATGGTGGAAGCGCTGCGCAGCGAGGACTATTCGACCTTCTACATGGTCAACAACGAGTACGGCACGCCCCGCAGCGCCGCCTTCATCGAGGCTATCGCTGAATTCAGCAAGTACATCGGCGACCAGCAGCAGGCCACGATCGACCAGGCCGAGGCCAACTTCAACCGCGCCATGATCGCCGTTGCCGTCGCCGTGGCGCTGGCACTGGCCCTGATGGTGTTCTGCCGCGTGCTGTTCGGCCGCCTGGTGGTGCGTCCGCTGGTCGAGGCCGGCCAGCATTTCGACAAGATCGCCGCCGGCGACCTGACCAGCCGCGTCGAAGTGCGTTCGCACAACGAAATCGGCCAGCTGTTCGCCGCGCTCAAGCGCATGCAGGAAAGCCTGACGCGCACGGTGGCCACGGTGCGCCGCGGCGTCGATGAAATCACGGTGGGTTCGCGCGAGATCTCGGCCGGCAACACCGACCTGTCCAGCCGCACGGAAGAACAGGCGGCCTCGCTGGAAGAAACCGCTGCGTCGATGGAAGAGCTGGCTTCGACCGTCAAGCAGAACGCCGACAACGCACGCCAGGCCAATCAGTTGGCCGCCAGCGCGTCGGACGTGGCCGAACGCGGCGGCTCGGCGGTGGCCGAAGTGGTCAACACGATGCAGGGCATCTCGGCCAGCTCGCGCAAGATCTCGGAAATCGTGTCGGTGATCGACGGCATCGCCTTCCAGACCAACATCCTGGCGCTGAACGCGGCGGTGGAAGCCGCTCGCGCCGGCGAACAGGGCAAGGGCTTCGCGGTGGTGGCGGGCGAAGTGCGCTCGCTGGCGCAGCGCAGCGCGCAGGCGGCCAAGGAAATCAAGGGCCTGATCGAGGATTCGGTGACCAAGGTCGGCGCCGGTTCGCAACAGGTCGAACGCGCGGGCGCGACGATGCAGGAGATCGTGGCCTCGGTCAAGCGCGTGACGGACATCATGGGCGAGATCTCGGCGGCGTCCGAGGAGCAGTCCAGCGGCATCGACCAGGTGAACCGCGCGGTGTCGCAGATGGACGAAGTGACGCAGCAGAACGCAGCGCTGGTGGAAGAAGCCGCGGCCGCGGCCGGCTCGCTGCAGGAACAGGCGCATCGCCTGTCCGAAGCGGTGGCCGTGTTCAAGATCAATGCCGGCGAAGTGATCGAGGTGCCGGCGCATCAGCTGGGTGGCTACCAGGCGCCGACGCTGACGCAGGACTGATCATCCGGGGCGCGAGCCCCGTGATGCGGAGCGCGGCCCGACGGCCGTGGCTCCCGCCGACCCGGCGCCCGTTCGCGGCCGCCGGGTCGAATACCTTATACGGGTCTGATTTTTGTCATGGACAGCTTAAGTTTTCGAAAATATTGCCGTTCATAGTCATAACGCCCAGGACAAGGGCAGTGAACCACCCCAGGTCGCGTCGCGCATCGGCATGCGCAGGCCCTCGGGGTCGGGCGGGGACTGGTTGCGGCGGGGCGCCGGGTCCGGGTTGGCCGCCGTTGGCCGTTCGCTGCGCCATATGATGTAACCGGAGACAAGCTGTGCGCGTAAACCTTCCTGTCAACGACGTGGAAACCAAGCTGCGCGAGGATCAATACCTGATCTCGCGTACCGATACCAAGGGCCGCATCCTCTACGCGAATCCGGCATTCATCGAAGTCAGCGGCTTCTCTCGCGAAGAACTGATCGGCAAGGCGCACAACATCGTGCGCCATCCCGACATGCCGCCAGAAGCCTATGAAGACCTGTGGCAGACGCTCGAAGCCGGCGAGTCCTGGCTCGGCCTGGTCAAGAACCGCCGCAAGGACGGCGGCTACTACTGGGTGCTGGCCAACGCCACGCCGATCGTCGAGAACGGCGAAGTGGTGGCGTATTCGTCGGTGCGCGTGCGGCCGAGCGACGAACAGATCGAGATGGCCGAGGAACTGTACGAACGCATCCGCGAAGGCCGCGCCCGCGGCGTGCGCATCGTGCGCGGCCGGCCGGTGCGCGCCGGCTGGCGCCGCGGCCTGGACCTGCTGGCCTTTCCGTTCAAGCGCAATGTGCGTAGCCGCATGTTCCGTCATGCGCTGCTGTCGTCGGGCATCGTGGTGGCGGCCGGCGCCTATGGCCTGAACGCCAACTGGGCCTCGCTGGACACCACCGGCGCCAGCCTGGCTTGTGGCCTGCTGGCACTGGGCGTGCTGGGAATCTTCGGCCTGGGCTGGAGCCTGAGCCGCTCGCTGCTGGATCCGATGGTCGACGCCGCCAACATGGCGCGCCAGGTCGCCGCCGGCAATCTGACCACCCAGATCGTGGCCGAGTCCGACGACGAGATCGGCAGCCTGAAGTTCTCGCTCGAAGTCATGCGCAAGAGCCTGATCGGCATCGCCCAGGACGTGTACCGCGGCATCGAGGGCACCACCCAGGCGGCGGTGCACATCGCCCGGGGCAACCAGGAACTGGCCGGCCGTACTGAAGGCCAGGCCGCTTCGCTGCAGCAGACGGCGGCGAGCATGGAGCAGCTGACCTCGACCGTGCGCCAGAACGCCGACAACGCCCGCCAGGCCAACCAGCTCGCGGCCAGCAGCATGGACGTGGCGCGCCGTGGCGGCGTTGCGGTGGGCCAGGTGGTCAGCACCATGCATGGCATCTCCGACAGCTCGCGCAAGATCGTCGACATCGTCAGCATCATCGAGGGCATCGCCTTCCAGACCAACATCCTGGCGCTGAACGCGGCGGTCGAAGCGGCCCGCGCCGGCGAGTCCGGCAAGGGCTTCGCGGTGGTGGCCGGCGAAGTGCGCAGCCTGGCGCAAAAGAGCGCCCAGGCCGCCAAGGAGATCAAGGGCCTGATCGAGGATTCGGTCGAGCGCGTGACGGAAGGCTCGGCCCAGGCCGAGCAGGCCGGCGCGACGATGGAAGAGATCGTGGCGGCGGTGCATCGCGTCACCGACATCATCGGCGAGATCTCGCAGGCGTCGCAGGAACAGTCCAGCGGCATCGAGCAGGTCGACAGCGCGGTTTCGCAGATGGACGTGATGACGGTGCAGAACACCGCGCTGGTACAGGAACTGGGCGGCGCCGTGCTGCAGTTGGGCAACCAGTCGGGCACGCTGCGCGAGACCATCCGTGTGTTCCGCCTGACCGGGCAGCAGTAGATCGCGGACACGCATGAAAAAACCGGCCCTCGAGCCGGTTTTTTTTGTGGGCATCGTTTTGCCCGGGATTGTTCGCGCTGAAAAAGGCGCCGCGCACTGCGCAGGCCCGGACGCGATCGGGGCGCTATCTGCCGGCCAGTGCGTCGACGACCCGGCTCATCTCCGACAGGCCGGATTCGAACAGCGATTCCAGGAACGGGCCGGCATTGGGCAGCACCACGGTCAGCAGCACCACGCCCACGATCAGGCTGACCGGGAAACCCACCGAGAACACCGACAGCTGCGGCGCGGCGCGGTTCAGGATGCCCATCGCCAGGTTGATGGTCAGCAGCGCGCAGATCAGCGGCAGGGCCAGCAGCAGGCCGGACACGAACACGGTCTTGCCCCATTCCACCACCACGCCCCAGCCATTCTGGTGCAGCTGGATCGCCGCCACCGGCAGGGTGTCGAACGAGCGCACCAGGGCCGCCAGCACCAGCAGGTGGCCGTCCAGCGCCAGGAACGTCAGCATCGCCACGATGTTGAACAGGCGCGACAACACCGCGGTGTTGGCGCCAGTGCTGGGATCGAAGAACGAGGCGAACGACAGGCCCATCTGCAGGCCGACGAATTCGCCGGCGGTCTGCACGGCCGCGAACACCAGGCGCATGGAAAAGCCCATGGCGATGCCGATCAGCACCTGCTGCATCACCATCCAGAGGCCGGCGAACGAGCCTGGCGCGATGGGCGGCGCGGGGTCGAGCGCCGGGCTGACGGCGACCGCCAGCACGAAGGCCAGGCCGATCTTGACCTTGACCGGGACCGTGGATTCGGAGAAGAGGGGAGCCGTGCCCACCAGCGCCAGGATGCGCACGAACGGCCAGAGGAACTGGCCGATCCAGCCATTCAGCTGCTCGATGGTGAAGGAGAACATGGGGACGCGTCCCGGGGGCCGGCGGCGCGCGCCGCTACGACACCAGGCCGGGGATCTGGCCGATGAGCTGGCGGATGTAGTCGACCATGATGCCGATCAGCCAGGGGCCCAGCAGCACCAGCACGCCGCACATGGCCAGCAGTTTGGGGATGAACGACAGCGTCATTTCGTTGATCTGCGTGGCGGCCTGGAAGATGCTGATCACCAGGCCCACGATCAGGGTGATGATCAGCAGCGGGCCGGCCATCGCCAGCGCGACTTTCATCGCCTGGTAGGTCATGGTCATGACGGTTTCGGCGGTCATGGCGATTCCCTATTGGTAGAAGCTCTGGGCCAGCGAGCCCATCAGCAGGTTCCAGCCGTCGGCCAGCACGAACAGCATCAGCTTGAACGGCAGCGCCACGGTCACGGGCGGCACCATCATCATGCCCAGCGCCATCAGCACGCTGGCGACCACCAGGTCGATGATGAGGAACGGAATGAAGATGGTGAAGCCGATCTGGAAGGCGGTCTTGAGTTCGCTGGTGATGAAGGCCGGCACCAGGATGCGCAGCGGCACCTGCGACGGATCTTCCAGCGCCGGCTGCTTGGCCAGGTTGGCGAACAGCGCCAGGTCGTTCTCGCGGGTCTGGTGCAGCATGAAGGTGCGCAGCGGGCCCGCGGCGCGCTCGACCGCGGCCTCGAACTGGATCGAGCCCTCGGACAGTGGCTTGTAGGCGTCGGTGTAGATCTTGTCGAACACCGGCGACATCGTATAGAAGGTCAGGAACAGCGCCAGCCCGATCAGCACGTGGTTGGGCGGCGACATCGCGGTGCCCATGGCGCTGCGCAGCAGGCCCAGCACGATGATGATGCGGGTGAAGCCGGTCATCATCAGCAGCGCCGCCGGCAGGAACGACAGCGACGTCATCAGCAGCAGCGTCTGCATGCTGAGCGAATAGGTCGCGGAGCCGTTCGGGCCGGGCGTGGCGGTCAGGGCCGGCAGGGTGGCCTGGGCGATGACGCCGGCCGGAAACAGGGCCAGGCCGAGCAGGGCGGCGGCGCCCAGCAGGGGCAGCGCGCTGCGGCGGGCGCGGGAAGGGGTCGGCAAGCTCATGGTGTGGAAACGCGCGCCGCCTAGCGGCGCTTGAGCGCCTGGCCCAGCTTGGCCGCGAAGGCGGCGGTGGGCAAGGTCGCGGCTTGCGGCAGTTCGCCGGCAGGCAGGGTATGCAGGGGAGTGATCTGGCCGGGGCTGACGCCCACGACCACCCAGGTATTTTCGATCTCGACCACGACGATGCTCTGCCGCGCGCCGATCGGCAGGCTGGCGACCTGCTTGAGCAGGTTGCCGCCGCCGCGCTGCGTCAGGCCGGCGCGGCGCGCCAGCCAGGCCGCGGCCAGGATGGCCGCCAGCACCAGCACCAGGCCGATGATGACGCGCAGCAGGGCGGAGTCGTTCATCACGGACGCGGGGTCAACGACGGTTGTTGAGGCGGTTGATGCGTTCGGACGGGGTGATGATGTCGGTCAGGCGAATGCCGTACTTGTCTTCCACCACCACCACTTCGCCCTGTGCAATCAGGTAGCCGTTGACGAAGATGTCCATCGGCTCGCCGGCCAGGCCGTCCAGTTCGACCACCGAGCCCTGGCCCAGTTGCAGCAGGTTCTTGATGGTCAGGCGGGTGCGGCCCAGCTCGACCGTCAGCTGGACGGGCACGTCCATGATCAGGTCGATATCGGTGCCGGTGCCCGGCGCCGCGCCGGCCAGAGGCTTGAACACCGACTGCGCGGCCGATTGCGCGGCGGGCGCGGCCGGGGCGGGCGCAGCGGGGGCTGCGGGGGCAGGCGCCGGCGCCGGCGCGGCGGCCGCGGCGGGCGGCGTGGCGGCGGTCTGCTCGGCCATGGCGGCGGCCCAGTCGTCCTGGGCGGGCTTCAGGCCATCCGCCTGGGTGGGCGGATTGGCGCGGGATTGTTCGGCGAGCGCGTCGGCCCAGTCGTCGGCCGGGGACGAGCCGGAGCCGGGCTCGTTCTTGTCAGTCATGGTCGGGGGCCTCGTTAGATTCGGTATCGTAGGTAAACATGTTCTGCACGCGCAGGGCGTACTGGCCGTTAAAGACGCCGTAGCCGCATTCCATCAGCGGCACGCCGTCGACATGGGCGGTGACGGTCTGCGGCACATCCACGGGCAGGATGTCGCCGACCTTCATGCGCATCAATTCGCGGATATTGGACGGAATGCGCGCGAATTCGGCGACCACGTCGATGTCGGCACTGCGCACCTGGCGCGAAAGCTGTTGCGACCAGCGCTGGTCCACTTCTTCCAGCGTGGTTTCCTGCAGCGGGCGCGTGAGCAGGTCACGCACCGGCTCGATCATGGAGTAGGGCAGGCAGATGTTCAGGTCGCCGCCGGTCGCGCCGAATTCGATGTGGAACGAGGTGACGACCACCACTTCATTGTTGCCGGTGATGCTGGCGAACTTGGTGTGCATCTCCGAGCGGACATAGTCGAACTCGATCGGATAGACGGGGTCCCAGGACTTGCCGTAGCTTTCCAGGGTCAGGTTGAGCAGGCGCCGGATGATGCGCTGTTCGGTGGTGGTGAAGTCCCGGCCCTCGACCCGCGTGTGGTAGCGGCCATCGCCGCCGAACAGGCTGTCGATGACCAGGAACACCAGGTTCGGGTCGTAGGTGAACAGGGCCGTGCCGCGCAGCGGTTTCATCTGAACCATGTTCAGGTTGCTGGGCACGGGCAGGTTGCGTTCGAAGTCCGCGTACTTCTGGATCTTGATGGAACCGACGGTGATGTCGGCGCTGCGGCGCATGAAGTTCAGCAACACGCTGCGCATCTGGCGCGCAAAGCGTTCGTTGATGAGTTCCAGCGTCTGCATGCGCCGGCGCACCACGCGGTCCGGCGAGCTCAGGTCATAGGCACGGGCGCCGTCGTTGGGGCCCGCGGATTCCTTTTTGCTGTCGCTCTCGCCCGTGACGCCGGCCAGCAGCGCGTCGACTTCGTCCTGCGAAAGAAACGCCTCGTAGGCCATGCTTATTGCACCACGAACGCCGTATACAGTACGTCGGTGACATACTGGCCGTCCGGCAGGGGCGCGAACGGGCGATTGACGGCTTGCTTGATGGCGTTGGCCATATCGGTCTTGCCTTGTTGCGTCTGCACGCCGGTGGGCGATTGCGAAGACAGCACCATCAGGATGCGGCTGCGCACTTCAGGCATGTACTTTTCGAGGCGGATGCGGGTCTGCTCGTCGCTGACGCGCAGGGTCAGGCCGACGTGCATGATGCGCTCGGTGTCGGCGTTCTGCAGCGTGACCGTGAAGGCCTCGATCGGCACGAAGATCGGCGCGGGCACCGCGGCCGGGGTGGTGGGCGGGGCGACGAAGGTGGTCGGCGTGGCTTGCGGACCCGCGACGCCGGGTTGGCCCGGCTGGCCGCCGGTCTGGCCGACGCCCAGTTGCACCGGCGCGCCGCCTTGCGGCTGCATGCGCTGCGCGACGAACCAGGTCGCGCCCGCGCTCGCGGCCGCCACCAGCAACAGCACCAATATCATGAGCAACGGGCGAAGGATTCGGCCAATGCCGCCGGAGCGTGTCGGAAGCGCGCCGCGCGGCGGCATGGTTGTGGGTTTGGAAGTCGCCATCTCGGTGTCGATGCGTGTTTTGCCGCTGATGAAAACGGATTCTTAGTGGATGAAAGCATTCTGCCCGAAATGCGCCCCCGGCTTGGAGGCGAAAAACAGGGCGAAAGCCGCGTATCTCAAGCTATTGCTGCACCGCCCGCAACCGTTGCCAGCCGCGGGCCGCGCGATTGTTACGCGAAGGTGTCGACCAGCGCATTGGCGTTGCGCGACGTGGTCACGGCGACCGCTTGGCCATCGATCGCGCCGTCGGCCACGGCGGCGCCGTTGCCGCCACCCTGGCGCTGCGAACCGCCGCCATTCTGCTGCGCGAATTCCTGTTGCGCGGCCTGTTCACCGACGCTGGTCTGGCCCAGCGAGATGCCGGCCTGGGCCAGCGCCTGCTGCAGCTGCGGAATCGCGGTTTCGATGGCCTGGCGCACCGAGGCGTGGGCCGAGACGAACGACGCGCTGGCCACGCCGTCGGCCAGGTTGATGCTGACGCGCAGCGGGCCGAGATCGGGCGGGTCCAGGCGCAGTTCGGCGGTCTGGGTGCCCTGGCGCACGTTGTTGCTCATGACGACCATCTGCTGGCCCAGTTCGGTGCCCCAGTGGGTGCCGCCCACGGGGGTGGCGACCTGCAGCACGACCGGCACGTTGGGCACGGCGACGCTGGCGGGGTTGGCGATGGGCGCGGGCTGCTGGCGCTGCGAGGCGGCGGCGATGGCCTGGGCCAGGTGATCCTGGGCATTGGCGGCATGCTGCGGCACCTGGAATTGCTGCGCGGTGCTGAGCACCGGCGCGTTGGATTCCTCTTCGGTGCGCGCGTGCTGCGGCGCGGCCGGCGTCGGCTCGGCGGCGGCCACGCGCACGTTGGCGGCGCGGGGCTGGGCGGCTTCGGGCGCGGGGCGCGGCAATTCGGCGGCGGGCGCGGCCTTGGCGGCGGTCTCCACCACCGGAGCGGAGCCGGGCTTGACCGCGGCGGTGACCACCGGCTGGGCGACCTGTGCATCGCGGCTGGCCAGCGCGGCGGCGGCTTCGGCCTGCTGCGCGGTGGCGGCCACCGGCGCGCGCGGCGTGGCGATGGCGTCGTTGGCGGTCAGGGCGGCCTGCACCACGGCGGCGCCGGCGCTGACGGCGGTGGCGGCGGCCTGCGCGGTGCCACGCGCCAGCTGCACCTGTTCGGCGGCCTGGGCGGCGATCTCCAGCGCCTGCTGCGGCAGCACCGGCGCGGCCGGCTGCTGCGCGGCGACGGCGAGCGCGCCGGCTTCGGCCTGGGTGGCGGTCTGCACGGCGTTGTCGATGACCTGGGCGGCGGCGTCCTCGGCGTTGCCGGCGGCGTCACCGGAATTCTTGCCGCCGGCCGGCGTCTTGGCGCCGCTGTTGGCGGCAGGGCGCGCGTCGGCGGACGGATTGGGGCGCTGCTGGGCCAGCACGTCGGAGAAGGACGGACCCTTTTTGGTCGTGGCCGGCGCGGCCTTGGCGCCGAGGGTGTCGGCGAGCGAGGACGGCGCGGCGGGCGCGATGGCGGGAGTGGGCAGGGGAGCGGTCATGGCGGGCTTCCTGTGGGCAATTAATGCATCCCGGCCTGGCGCTGGACCAGGCGGGCGGAGTATTCGTCGTTGGCGCGCTGTTCGCGGCGGGATTCGACCACGGCCTGGGCGCGCAATTCGCGCTGCGCCAGGGCGTCGTACGAGTTGAGCTTGCGCTTTTCCTGCTGCCAGTAGAGCCGGCCCTTGGCCAGGTTCTCGTCGGCCTGGCGCAGCACGTTCTGCTGCTGGCCGATGGCGTCGTCCAGGGTGCCGATGAAGCGCTGGTAATTGTGGCAATCGCTGGCCGACATGCCGGTGGTCATGGCCTGCTGCAGGCGTTCCAGGTAGTCCTGGCGATAGTCCTGCAGCATGCCGAGCTGGCGTTCGGCGTTGGTGCGTTCGGTGCTGAGGCGGCCAAGCAGGCGGGCGGCTTCGTCCGTGCTCTCCTTGGCCAGGTTGATCAGCATGTCCAGGGGCAATTGGCTAGGCATAGGTGTCCCTCAATTCAAAGCTGGCGCGCAGTTGCTCGACCGCGTCCTCGTAGCCGACGTTCTCGCCGATATCCTGTTGCAGGAAGGCTTCGAGGCGCGGGTAGCGGGCGATGGCATCGTCCAGCTGCGGGTCGTTGCCGGCGGCGTAGGCGCCCACGGCGATCAGGTCGCGGTTGCGCTGGTAGCGCGACAGCGTTTGCTTGAAACGGCGCACCACCGAGAACTGCTGCTGCGTGATCAGCGAGGTCATGGCGCGCGAGATCGAAGCCTCGATGTCGATGGCGGGGTAGTGGCCGGCCTCGGCCAGGTGGCGCGACAGCACCACGTGGCCGTCCAGGATGGCGCGCGCCGAGTCGGCGATCGGATCCTGCTGGTCGTCGCCCTCGGCCAGCACCGTATAGAAAGCAGTGATCGAGCCGGCCTTGCCGCTGGGGCCGGGCGCGCCCATGCCGGCGCGTTCCACCAGCATCGGCAGCTTGGCGAACACCGACGGCGGATAGCCCTTGGTGGCGGGCGGCTCGCCGATGGCCAGCGCGATTTCGCGTTGCGCCATGGCGTAGCGGGTGAGCGAGTCCATGATCAGCAGCACGTCCAGGCCCTGGTCGCGGAAGTGTTCCGCCAGGCGCGTGGCGTAGGCCGCGCCCTGCAGGCGCAGCAGCGCCGAGACGTCGGCCGGGGCGGCCACCACCACCGAGCGCGCCAGGCCCTCGGGGCCCAGATTGTGCTCGATGAATTCCTTGACTTCGCGGCCGCGTTCGCCGATCAGGCCGACCACGATGACGTCGGCCTTGGTGTAGCGGGCCATCATACCCAGCAGCACGCTCTTGCCGACGCCGGAGCCGGCGAACAGGCCCATGCGCTGGCCGCGGCCGACGGTGAGCAAGCCGTTGATGGCGCGCACGCCGGTATCCAGCACGGTGTCGATCGGGGCGCGCGACAGCGGGTTGATCGGCAGCGCCGACAGCGGCGCCAGTTCGGCGCCCGTCAGCGGGCCCAGGCCGTCCAGCGGCCGGCCGGCGCCGTCGAGCACGCGGCCGAGCAGGGCGTTGCCCACCGGCAGGTGGCGGCCCAGCTGCGGCTTGGCGTTGCCGTTCAGCTCGGCCTTGCGCGGCAGCGGGATCTGGCGTTGCACGGGCGGTTCGCCGGGCACCACGCGGGCGCCGGGCGGCAGGCCGGAAATATCGGCCTGCGGCATCAGGTACAGGGTGTGGCCGTCGAAACCGACCACTTCGGCGTCGGCCCAGTGGTCATGGCCGCGCGCGATCTCGATGCGGGCGGCGGCGCCCACCGGCAGGCGCAGTCCGGTGGCGTGCAGCACCAGGCCCGTGGCGCGCGTGATCTTGCCGCTGACCAGCCAGGGGTCGGTCGAGGCGGCGCGGATCGACCCGATCTGCAGCTGGGTCTGCCAGCGGTCGATCACGGGCACGGCCGGTTGGCCGGGCTGCGCGGGGGCCGGATTGGCGCTCACGCCGGATCCTCCCAGTGGACATTGCGGCCCAGCGAGGCCGCGACGCGGCGCCAGCGGGTCTGCAAGGTGGCGTCGATGTCGCCGAACGGCGTCTCGGCGCGGCAGCCGCCGCGCGCGATGGATTCGTCGGCCAGCACGCGCCAGTGGCCTTCCTTGAGTTCGTCGGCCAGGTGCAGGCGGATCAGCTCGATGTCGGCGGGGTTGGCCCACAGGCGCATCTGGCCACCGGCGGTGGGGTTGATGTGCAGCACTTCACGCACGGCGCTGGCCACGGTGTCGGGCTGCTCGGCCAGGGTGGTGCGCACGACCTGCTGGGCGATGTCCAGCGCCAGCGTCAGCAGGCTCTGGCCCATTTTTTCTTCGAGCGAGCCGACCGATTCGGCGCAGGCCTGCACCAGCGCGTGCAGGCGCCGGGCTTCCTCGGCGCCTTGTTCGCGGGCCTGGGCCAGGCCCTCGGCGTAGCCGGCTTCGCGGCCGGCGGCGAGGCCGGCCTCATGGCCTTCGGCATGGCCGGCGGCCAGGCCTTCGGCGTGACCCTGCGCATGACCGGCCGCGTGGCCTTCGGCGCTGGCCTGGGCGCGCAGCTGGGCCATCACCACTTCGGGGTCGGGGCCCGGATCGGGTTCCGGCTCGGGTTCGACTTCGACGGGCGGCGGCTCGTCGAACGACAGCATCTGCCAGCGCCGCCAGGCGGCACTGCGCGAGATGAGCGTCGACTGGCCGGTATCCGCTTCAGACATACGCGTCGTCTCCGGAGTTGCCCAGGACGATCTGGCCGCTCTCGGCCAGGCGGCGGGCGATCTGCAGGATCTTCTTCTGCTCGGTCTCGACCTTCGACATGCGGATCGGGCCTTGCGCTTCCAGGTCCTCGCGCAGCATTTCGGCGGCGCGGCTGGACATGTTGCGCAGGAACTTGGCGCGCAGTTCTTCCTGGGCGCCCTTGAGCGCGACCATGAGCGTGTCGTTGTCGATTTCCTTGAGGATGAGCTGGATGGCGCGGTCCTCGACGTCGAGCAGGTTGTCGAACACGAACATCTCGTCGATGATCTTCTGCGCCAGGTCGTTGTCGCGTTCGCGCAGGCTGGCGACCACGGTTTCCTCTTCGGCCGAATTCATCATGTTGAGAATCTCGGCCGCAGTGCGCACGCCGCCCATCTTGCTGCGCTTGGCGCCCTGGCCGGCCAGCACGGAATTGAGCACTTCGGTCAGTTCCGACAGGGCGGCCGGCTGCACGCCGCCGAAGGTGGCGATGCGCAGCATGACGTCGTTGCGCAGGCGGTCGGTCAGCAGCGCCAGCACGCCGGCGGCGCGGTCGCGCTCCAGGTGCACCAGGATGGTGGCGATGATCTGCGGGTGCTCGTCGCCGATCAGTTCGGCCACGGTGTGCGGGTCGAGCCAGTTCAGCGCGTCGATGCCGCTGCCGCCTTCGCCGGCTTCCAGGATGTCTTCGATCAGGCCGGCGGCGCGGTCGCTGCCCAGCGCCTTGGTCAGCACGGTGCGGATGTAGTCGTCCGAACCCAGCGTGACGGCCATGAACTGGTCGGCTTCCTGGCGGAATTCCTCCAGCACCACGGCGACGTCGTTGCGGGTGACCTGCTTGAGGCTGGCCATGGCGGCGCCGACCTGCTGGACTTCGCGGGCGGAGAGGTACTTGAAGACCTCGGCGGCGGCGTCTTCACCCAGCGACATCATCAGGACGGCGCTGCGCGTCATGCCGTCCATCGGCTTGGCATCATTTTTCATCTTTGGTCATCCAGGTGCGCAGGACCATCGCGACGGCGCGCGGATCCTTGTTCGCCATCGTGCGGGCGCGTTCCAGGTTGTCCTGGTAACGGTCGGTTTCCTTGGCGCGAGCCATGTCCTGGGCCTCGCGCTGGGCTTCGATGCGTTCGGCCTCGGCCACTTCCGGATCAACCGGCGGGTACAGGTAGTCGCCCACCGAACGGCGCACCTTGCGGTACAGCCACAGGGCCAGCACACCACCGACCAGCCATGCCAGGATGGTCTTGAACAGCGAGATCATTTCCGGATCGCGCCACATCGGCAGCGCCGGCGGGCCGTCGTTGAACTGGCTGTTGACCAGGTTCAGCGAATCGCCGCGGCTTTCCGAGTAGCCCATCGCCTCGCGCACGAGGTTGGTCAGCTTGCTCAGTTCTTCCGGCGGCAGGGCCTTGAGGTCGCCGTCCTTGTCGCGCACGTAGTTCACCACCACGGCGACCGACAGGCGCTTGACCGTGCCGACCGGCTGCTTGATGTGGCTGATGGTGCGGTCGACTTCGTAGTTGGTGGTGGCGTCGCGGCGGTCGTTGATGGTGCCGCCGGCGTTCTGGGCGCCGGTGGTCGTCTGTTGCTGCTGTTGTTGCTGGCCTTGCTGTTGCGGCTGGCCCGGGCGCGGCGGCTGGGTCTGCGGCGGATTGGCGATGGGCGCCTGGGCGTTGCCCGGCGGCTGGTTGGACAGCGCGCCAGGCACGCCCTGGGCGGGATTGACGCCGCGTTGGTTCTGGTCGCTGGTCTGCTGGCTGCGGATGGCGGCCTGGCCGGGTTCCTGGTTGGGACGGTAGACCTCGGAGGTTTCCTCGCGGCGGGCGAAGTCCATTTCGGCGCTGGCCTGGGCGTGCACGTTGCCCGGGCCGACCAGCGGATTGAGGATGGTCAGGATGCGTTCGACGGTGCGCTGTTCGGTTTCGCGGACCATGCGCGTCTGGTCGGCGTCCATGCCACGGCCTTCGCCCAGCGGCGAGGACAGCAGGCGGCCGTTCTGGTCGACGACCGAGACGTTCTCGGCCGTCAGTTCGGGCACGCTGGAGGCGACCAGCCACGAAATGGCCGAAACCTGGGCATCGCTCAGGCTGCGGCCGGGGTAGACATTCAGCAGCACCGAGGCGGTCGGCGGCTGGCGTTCGCGCACGAACAGCGACTGGCGCGGCATGGCCAGGTGCACGCGGGCGTGCTGCACGGTGTGCATGGATTCGATCGAGCGCGCCAGCTCGCCTTCCAGGCCGCGCTGGTAGTTGATCTGCTCGGCGAACTGGCTGGCGCCGAAGCGGGCGTTGTCCATCAGCTCGAAGCCGACCGAGCCGCCGCGCGGCAGGCCCTGGGACGCCAGCTGCAGCCGGGCGTCATAGACGCGATCGGCCGGCACCAGCAGGGCGGTGCCGGTGTCGTTGTACTTGTAGGGCACGTTCATGGTGCCCAGGGCCGTCACGATGGCGCCGCCGTCGCGGTCGTCCAGGTTCGAGAACAGCACCTTGTACTTGGGCTCGCTGCTCCACATCGCCACGGCGACGATGAGCGCGACCACGGCGGCTGCCGCGCCCAGCAGGACCGGCTTGGGCAGGGCGCGTATCTTTTCCAACACGGGAAACTTCGCCAGTAGCGACGCGCTCAGGGTAGCCTGCTGATTCATTGGCGGCTCCCGCTGGCTTCGCGGAGCAGGGAAAATGACTTCATGTTCGGGTGGGGCAGATTACACATGCAACGTGCTTCTGGTCTGGGGAGAGCCTGGATTATTGCTGCTGCGTTAGCAAACCCAATCGTCGAAAACAGCGGTTTTTTGGCGTTACTTATCCCCTATGTAGACAAGCGACCGTGGCGGCGGGACGGGCAGGGCGGCGGCGGACGCCGGCGGGGGCCGCGCATTGGGGGAAATATCGGGTGTTTTGGCGGCTTTTAACCGCTATGACGCCGGGGTTGCCGGGTTACGCTGCGTGCATTGTTGGCGTAGTCCACGCCCCACCTGCAAGGAATAACGTAATGGCTGTATCAGGCTTGTCCGGCATCGAGAGCATGCTCCAGCAGATGCGCGTGGCCGTCACCAAGGCCGAAACCGGCAACCTGGCCGCCGGCGAGGCCGTGGCGCAGCCCGACGGCTTCGCCGCCGAGCTGCAACGCTCCATCCGCCGCGTCACCGGCGCGCAGAATGCCGCCACGGCGCAGGCCAAGGCCTTCGAAATGGGCGCGCCCGACGTGTCGCTCAACGACGTGATGATCGACCTGCAAAAAGCCAGCATCGGCTTCCAGACGGCCGTCCAGGTCCGCAACAAGCTGGTCGCGGCCTACAAGGAAATCTCGTCGATGGCCGTGTAACGGCCCAGGCGGGGCTGCAAAGACAAGTTCGGCATCGCCCGCAAGCAAGGGTGTCGTGCGGCGCTCGGGCCCCGTCACCACCGCCGGCTAGAACAGCCGCCCCGCCGCCCGGCCGCCCGAAGGCGGGGCCGCCCCCTCGGGGGGCAGCAAGCACGCTACGCGTGTGCCGCGTGGGGGCCCACAACAGCCGCCCCGCCGCCCGGCCGCCCGAAGGCGGGGCCGCCCCCTCGGGGGCAGCAAGCACGCTACGCGTGTGCCGCGTGGGGGCCCACAACACCCGCCCCGCCGCCCGGCCGCCCGAAGGCGGGGCAGCCCCCTCGGGGGGGCAGCAAGCACGCGCCGCGTGCGCCGCGTGGGGGCAACACTACCTTGCGTTTTTTTCCAGGCGCCAGACGACCTGTTGCAGCCAGTTTTCCTGCCGCGCATCCAGGTTCAGGAACACTGCGCCCAGATGGCTCATGGGCGGTTCGCCGGTCAGCGACACGTGGGTCGGCGCCGGTTCGTCGGGGCTGTCGGCCTGGACCATGGGTTGGCCCGAAATCGGGTACACATTGCGCACTTGAAGGTGCGCGCTGAGCTTGCCCAGGTCGCCGAAATCCAGCCGCACGTCTTCCAGCACCGAGCCGCGTTCCGGCAGGGCCTGCACCGCCATTTCCACCCGCAGGCCGACGCCGTCCACCGACAGATCGCGCACCGAGAAGCTGATCGGCTTTTCGGCCGGATCGGGTTGCCACGACGCCTGGCAGCGGTTGGCATTCGTGATCAGCGAGGCGCGGAACATCTTGCGGCGCTGGATGCGGGCCAGATGCTCGGGGAAGGGCGACATCAGGGCGGCGCTGCCGTCATCGAAATGGATGACTTCGGGGCGCTCGACGCGAAAGCGGATCTGCACGCCGCCGTAGGCGGTGGCGTGAAAATGGAAAGTAGTGCCGCTCAGCAGGCCCATGCTGTCGGACTGTTCGAAGTCGGCGCCGGCGTAGTCGCGCGGGCGCCAGAAGAACTGGCGGGTCTGCTTGTCGGCGCCCAGCACCAGCACCGCCATCTCGCGATCGGCGGCGTCGCGCACCAGGATATGGCTGTCGGGGTGCGTCAGTTCGAAGAGGGCGGCGCGCATGTCTTCCGGCCGCGTGAGCAGGAATTCCGGATCGCTGGCATCCAACACAGTGGTGTCCTTGGAAAATAGGGGTCAGGCTGGCGGCGCGGCGTCGGGAAGCTCGCGCGATTCGAGGCGATACAGCCAGGCCAGCAATTCTGCCACCGCTACGTAGAGTTGGGGAGGAATATGCGCATCCAGGTCCACTTGCATCAGCAGACCGACGAGTTCGCGCGATTCATGGACGTAGAGTCCGTTTTCCTCGGCGGCGCGCACGATGGTGTCGGCCAGCTGGCCGTAACCCTTGGCCACCACCCGGGGGGCGGCATCCTTGTCGTCGTACGAGATCGCGACCGCGGCGTTGCGGTTGGCGTTGGGACCCTGATCGGGCGGCGGGGCGGTGCGCATCAGAAATCCGTGGGTATGACGGGACGCGGATCGACCACGTTCACCACCAGGTGGCTGAGCGTGAGACCGGCGGCCAGCAGGCGTGAACGCAACTGGTCCGAAGACTCGTTGAGCTCGGCCGCGCCGTGCGGGGCGACCAGTTGCAGCACGATCTGGTCGCCGGCCAGGTTCAGGCGCGCATCCACCAGGCCCAGGCGGGGCAGGTCCAGCTTCAGGCGGGTGGCCCAGGTGGGCACGCCCGATTCCGGGTCGCCGCCGTAGGGCTCGCGCTCGACTTCCCACTCCATGGGGGTGCCGGGCCAGGCTTCGCCCTGCCAGGTCAATGCCTGGTTGGCCAGCACGTCGAGCTGCTGGCGCACCAGCACGGTGAGATCCTGGTGGATGCCGCTGACCGGCGTGCCGGGCGCGGGGGTGTTGGTGCCGCCCGTCGTCGTCGGCGCATCGCCGCCGGAGCGGCTGGCGGAGGTGCCGACGCTGTCGGCGCGCGGGCGGGCGAGGTCGGCTTCGGTGGGGACGCCGCTGCGCGTGAGCCTGGCTTGCGGCTCTTGCTGCAGCTGGGCCGGATTGCTGCGGCCGAAGACCATGTCGGTCAGGTGCGATTCGTAGAACAGGCCGCTGGTCTGCAGCGCCACGCGCAGCGCCTGGCCCAGCGCGCGGGCGGACGGTCCGGCCGCCGCCAGGCTGGCGTGGGTCGTGGCGTCGGCGCCCTTGGCGCCGCCGGGGGCGTCAGCCGCGCCGCCAGGGCGGCCGGGCTTGGCGCCCAGCTGGGTATCGGCTTCGAGGTCGGCAGTGGCTGCCGCGGCGGCGGCCAGGGCCGCGGTCGCGCTGGCGGCCGGCGTCGTGGCGGGCGCCGCGGCGCCACTGGCGGGGGCCTGGGGTTGTCCGGGTTGCGCCGGTTGCGCGGCGGGTTGGCCGGCGCCCGGTTGGGCCGGCGCGCCGCTACCCTGCGCCGGTGCGTTGGGCGACCACAAGGGGGCGCGGCCCAGCACCGCCGGCGCGGCGTCGGGATATTGGGCCAGCAGCGACAGGATCGCGCGGGCAGTGGTGCCCAGCGTGGTGGGGGCCGAAGCCGTGGTATCGCTGCTGGTGACCAGGCCACGGGCGGCCAGCGCCAGCGCGGCGGCGGTCTTGGCGTCGAGGACGGTGGGCGGGCGGTCGCCGCGGGCGCCGCCGGTCTGGATGCCTTGCCGTGGGTCGCGATTGGAGCCGTCGGCCGAGCCGGGCTTGTCCAGGTTGCCGGGCTGGCTGACGGCATCCGGCCGCGCGCCCGACACCTGGTTGGCGCTGGCGGCGGACATCGTCGTGCCCAGCACGGCGTCCAACCGCTGCACTAGGACGTTGCCGAGTGCCGCGGGACCTACGCTCATGCTTCAGGCGCCTGGTAGCCGTAGGCCGACAGCAGCGTCTGCTGGCGCTTCATGCGGCCCAGCAGTTCGCCCAGCCGGGCCAGTTGCGGGAGCGCCAGGTCGCGCGTGAGCGCGTCGTTTTCGAGGATGCGCACCAGCAGGTCGTACTTCATGGCGCGGCCGGCCTCGTCCAGTGGCGCGGTCGGTTCCGCGATCCGCAGGCGTTCGACCAGCTCGCAATATTGCTGCCCGTGGGCCATCGCCGTATCCCAGTCGCCGGCCTGGGCGGCCGTCAACATCTCGCCCGTGATGAGGGCGATCTCCTGGTAGTGTTCCAGAATAGGGGATGAGTACTGGGTAAGGGACGTCATGGAAATCTCGGGCGTTCGATGGCTGGCTGAATTTGTGTTTTTGGCCATCAGGGCTGGGCAAGGCCAGCCGGTCGGTCGATGGAAGTCTGCCAAGCCTCGGCCAGATCCGCCAACAGGCGGTCGGCAATGTCGAGTTGCTCGGCATTCGCTTTCAGATTTGCCGTCAGCAAGGTGCGGACGATGTAATCGTAGAGCCGGGCGAGGTTGGCGGCGATCTCGCCGCCAGCCTCCATGTTCAACCCGGTCTTCAAGCCTTCATCGACGATCTTGATCGCTTTCGAGATGGCCGCGCCGCGCTCGGCGACCCGGCCTTCCTGCAGATGGATGCGCGCCTGCCCGATCGCCGCCCGGGCACCCAGGTACAACAGGGTGATCAGCCGCTCGGGACTCGCGCCCAGAACCTGGGTTTCCAGGCCGATATCGGCGTAGGAGCGGACGGATTGGGACCCTGTGGGGCGGCGGGCGGCGTAAGTCATTAATGCATCTTCTACAGGTTATTTGCTCGATTTGTTCATCGCCGCAAATTGTTGGGTCAGGTAGTTGGCGGTGGTCTGCATTTGCATGTAGAACTTGTCCAGCGCCACGAAGCGGGTGCGCATCTGGTCTATTTCGGCATCGCTGGCGGCCTTGGCCCGCTTCTGCTGGGCGTCCAGATCGCTCATCGACTTGGTCAGGCCGTCGGTGCGCGTCTTGAGCGAACCGGTGCTGCCCAGCACGTCCTTGAAAGCCTTGTCGAAACTCTTGGCCAGGCCGTTGTCACCGGTCAGCAGTTTCGTGACATCGGCCGGATTGGCGGTCAGCGCCTTGTCCAGCTTGGTCTGGTCGAGCTTGAGTTGGCGCGTCTGCGGATCGGTGGTGATGCCCAGGTCGGCCAGCGAACGGACGGTGCCTTCCCCCAGCACGGCCTGCAGCGCGCCCGTCACCGACGACTGGATCGAGCGCGTCGTGCCGTCGCCGGTCAGCGGCTGATTGGTGGCCGCCTTGGCGTCGAAGGCCGTCAGGTTCTTGATGGTCGTCTGCAGCGCGTTGTAGGTCTTGACGAAGTCCTGGATGGCCTTGTTGGCGACCGACGTGTCGGCTTCGAGCTTGAGCGTGATCGGCTTGTCGGTCTCGGTCTTTTCGGTCAGGTTCAGCGTCACGCCGTCAATAACGTTGGCGACGTTGTTCGAGCCGCTCTTGACGACGAGATTGTTGATGATCAGTTGGGCGTCTTCGGCCTTGGTGCTGGCCATGCCGGTGGTGGTGCCGTCGGCGGCGGTGCTGAAGGACAGGATGTCCTTGAGCGACTGGTCGCCGGTGACGGTGATGTTCTTGACCGAGGCCTGGACGCCGGTGTCCTTGGCCGTCAGCATCAGGTAGTTGTTGCCGTTGCCGTCGTTGATGACGGTGGCGCGCAGCCCGGACTTGTCGTCGGCGTTGATGGCCTTGACGATGCCGTTGAGCGAGGTGTCGCCCTTCAGGTCGATGGTGCGCTTGGTGCCGTCGGCCAGTTCGACCTCGAACGAGCCGGTGTCGCCGTGCTTGGCGGTACGGTCGGCCACGGCGCCCGACTGCAGGCTCTGGGCGCGGGCCAGGTTCTTCACTTCGATGACGTACTGGCCCGCGGTGGCGCCTTCGGCGGCCACGGTGGCCGTCAAGGCGGTGCCGCCGGTGACGCTGCCCTTGATGGCAGCCATCGTTTCGGCCTTGCCCAGCACGCCGGCGGACTTCTGCAGCGCCTCCAGCGCGCTTTGCAGCTGCGCGTAGGCATCGATGCGAGTCTTGTAACTGGCAGCGCGGGTGGTGTAAATCGAGAGCTTCTTGTCCTCGGCCGTCTGCAGGTCCGACAGGATCTTTTCCAGGGGCAAGCCGGAAACTGAACCGAGGTTGGTGATAGAGGCCATGTGAAATCCTTCCTAGCGATGCGATTCTGTCAAAAATAGGGTGCCGGCGATTGGCCGGGTAAGGGCATAAGGCGGGCCTAATTCGATGCTTCCATCATCGATTGGCGCCAAAACGGGCACAGAAGAAAATACGGAAACTCATGTCAAGCCGAAGTCTTGATGCCATTTCCCTGCATGTTCACGATCATTTTGGCGATCTTGAGCACGGCTTCGCTGGGGATGGTGCGTATGACGTCCCCCGATTTGGCGTCGACCACCGACACCACCACCTGGTGTACGTCCGGGTCGACCTCGAACTGCAACTGGGTCGACCACGCCTTCATCTGCTCGTTGATTTCGTCGAGCGCCTTGTCGAGAGGCAGCTTCTGCGAATTCGACTGCTCCGACGTCGCGGAATCGGCGCCGCTGCTATTGGTGCTGGCAGCGGGCGGGGCGACGGTGACGGATGGATCTGCGGCGACGGGCACGGCCGCGATTGGCACTGGTGCGAACGTAGCGGGGGCTAAGGGGGTTACGGCCATGATCACTCCAGCGGCGGTGCGGGCGTCTCGGAGGAACGCGCTGTTTTCAGGGAATTCTCAGCTACGATTACGGCAGCGCCGCAGGGAACTTTAGCCCCCGTCACAGCGGGCTGTTTCATGTGCTAACAAGTTGGGATCGGGCAATGAGTGTCAAGACGGCGTTGCGAGTCATCGAAATCATCGAAACCTATGCCCGGGAGAAGCGCGCACTGCCCCTGTCGGAACTGGCCCGGCTGCTGGACGTGCCGGTATCTAGCTGCCTGGCCCTGATCCGCACCCTGACGGGCCTGGGCTACCTCTATGAAACCGGACGCCGTCAGGGCTACTACCCGACCGGGCGCCTGCTGGCGATGGCGCAGCGCATCGCCCGTGCCGACCCGGTGCTGGACCGGGTCTATCCCAGCCTGGTTGAATTAAGGGACGCAACCCGGGAAACCGTCGTATTCGCCAAGCTGACGCAGGACGGCAGGGTGGTCTACCTGGACGTGCTGGATTCCCCGCACACGATCCGGTACGCGCCGGTTGCCGGCGAGTTCAAGGACGTACACGCCAATTCGCTGGGCAAAGCGCTCATGTCGCTGATGGATGAGCCGGCGCGGGACGCGCTGCTCGGCGGCGGGCCGCTGACACGCTACAACGAGCGCACGCTGGTCACCCGCGACGCGGTCCTGCAGGATCTGGCGCTGTCGCGCCAGCGCGGCTGGTTCATGAACAGCGGCGAGTCGATTCCCGACGTCGGCGCCATTGCCTGGCCGGTGACGCTCTCGGGCGAGCACTACGCCATCTCCGTGGGCGGCCCGATCTACCGGATCGAGCCGTGCCAGGAGGAATACGCCCGCATCCTGCGGGCGGCCTGCACGGGGCTGGAACAGCAGTCCTGAGGCGGGGCCGGCCGGCACGCGGTCCGGGCGGACGGCGCGCCCGGCAAGCGAGGGGTGCGGGCCTCAATACGACTTGGGCAGGCCCAGCACCTTTTCCGCGATGAAGCACATGATCAACTGCGGGCTGACCGGCGCGATGCGCGGGATGAAGCTCTCGCGCAGCAGCCGCTCCACGTGGTATTCCTTGGCGTAGCCCATGCCACCCAGCGTCATCACCGCGGTCTGGCAGGCGTTGTAGCCGGCCTCGGCCGCCAGGTACTTGGCGGCGTTGGCGCTGGGGCCGCAGGGCTCGCCGGCGTCGTACAGGCTGGCGGCCTTGAACACCATCAGGTCGGCCGCCTCCAGCTGCATCCAGGCCTGCGCCAGCGGGTGCTGGATGCCCTGGTTCTGGCCGATCGGCCGGCCGAACACATGGCGCTCGCCGGCGTAGCGCACCGCCCGCTCCAGGGCGGCGCGGCCGATGCCGACCGCCTCGGCCGCGATCAGGATGCGTTCCGGGTTCAGGCCATGCAGGATGTACTCGAAGCCGCGGCCTTCCTCGCCGATCCGGTCCGCCAGCGGGATCCGCAGGCCGTCGATGAACAGCATGTTCGAGTCCACCGCCTTGCGGCCCATCTTCTCGATTTCTCGCACCTCGACCTTGTCGCGGTCCAGGTCGGTGTAGAACAGTGACAGGCCCTGCGTCGGCTTGGCCACTTCGGACAGCGGCGTGGTGCGCGCCAGCAGCAGCATCTTGTCGGCCACCTGGGCGGTCGAGATCCAGATCTTGCGGCCATGCACCACGTATTCGTCGCCCTGGCGCACGGCGCGGGTGCCGAGCTTGGTGGTGTCCAGGCCGGCGTCGGGCTCGGTGACGGCGAAGCAGGCCTTCTGCTGGCCGGCGATCAGCGGCGGCAGCCAGCGGGCGCGCTGTTCGTCGTTGCCGAACACCACGACGGGATTGAGGCCGAAGATGTTCATGTGCACGGCCGACGCGCCGGTGAAGCCGGCGCCCGAGGCGGCGATGGTCTGCATCATCAGGGCGGCCTCGGTCATGCCCAGGCCGGCGCCGCCATGTTCCGGCGGCATGGCGATGCCGAGCCAGCCGTCGCGCGCCAGGTCGGCGTGCAGCGGCTCGGGGAAGCCGCCTTCACGGTCGCGTTCCAGCCAGTACTCGTCGGGATAGCGCGCGCAGATGCGGGACACGGCGTCGCGCAACGCCAGTTGATCGGGGGTGAATGCAAAGTCCATCAGTCGGTTCCATCCTGGGTGATGCGATTGGCAAAGAGCGCGTCGATGCCGGCGGGGGCGTAGCCGGCCTCGGCCAGCACCTCGCGGCTGTGCTGGCCCAGCGTCGGCGCGGGGCGCCGGATGGCGGTCGGCGTGCCCTGGTAGCGGCCGAGCGGGGCGGGCGTGCGCAGGCGGCCCTCGGTCGGGTGCTGGTGGTCCTGCACGAAGCCGGTGGCGGCCAGGTGCTCGTCCAGCAGCAGGTCGTCGACCGTGTAGAGCTGCGAGGCCGGGATGTCTGCGTCCGCCAGCTCGCGCAGCCAGTCCTGGCTGGCGCGGGTGCGGATGACGTCGGCAACGAAGGCGTAGACCTCGTCGATGTGGGCCGCGCGGGCGCCATGGGTGTGAAAGCGCGGATCCTGCGCCAGTTCCGGCTGGCCGATCAGCGCGAAGAAGTTGCGCCAATGCTTGTCGTTGTAGATCAGCAGGCAGATATAGCCGTCGGCGGTGGCGTAGGGCCGGCGGTGCGGCGCCAGCAGCCGGGCGTAGCCGGTGGGGCCGAGCGGCGGCTCGAAGGTGGCTCCGCCCAGGTGGTCGCCCAGCACCAGATGCGCCATGCCCTCGAACATCGGGATCTCGACCTGCTGGCCCTGGCCGCTGGCGCGGGCGTGCAGCACCGCCGACACCAGCGCGATGCCCACGTGCAGGCCCACGGCGCGGTCGGCCAGCGTCAGCGGCGCGTAGCGCGGCACGTCGCCGCTCTGCTGCGCCGCCAGCGCGGCGATGCCGGTCTGGCCCTGGATCAGGTCGTCGTAGGCGGGCCGGCCGGCGTAGGGGCCGGCCTCGCCGAAGCCATAGGCGCCCAGGTAGACGATGCGCGGGTTGCGCGCCGCCACTGCCTCGTACGACAGGCCCAGGCGCGCCATGGCCTGGGGGCGGATGTTGTAGAGCAGGGCGTCGCAGGTCTCGGCCAGGCGCAGGCAGGCCTCGCGGCCTTCCGGCGTCTTCAGGTCCAGCACCACCGAGCGCTTGTTGCGGTTCAGGTGCAGGTACAGGTGGCCCATGCCCGGATTGCGCATCGGGCCGACGGCCCGCATGTTGTCGCCGGCGGGCGATTCGACCTTGATGACGTTGGCGCCCAGGTCGGCCAGCACCTGGGTGGCGTAGGGACCCATCACGACCGAACTGAGGTCCAGGATGCGCACGCCGGCAAGGGGGCCGGCGGCCTGCGGGGAAGCGGCGGCGGACATCGTCATTGCTGCTCGATCCCCGCGTCGCGGATCAGCTTGCCCCACAGGTCGCGCTGTTCGCCGACGAACTGGCCGAAGGCCTCCGGCGAGCTGGAGAAAGCGTCAAAGCCCAGGCCCGCCAGGCGCTTGCGCACGTCGGGCTTGGCCACCACCTGCTTGATGGCGGCGTTGAGCTTGGCCACCACCTCGGGCGGCATGCCGGCCGGGCCGAAGTAGCCGTTCCACGAATTCAGGTCGAAATCCGGCACGCCCGACTCGGCCATGGAGGGCAGGTCCGGCACGATGGCGCTGCGCTCGGCGGTGGACACCGCCAGCGCCCGCAACTGGCCCGACTGCACGAACGGCAGCCCGGACGCCAGATCGGTGAACATGAAATCGACCTGGCCTCCGACCACGTCGGTCAGGCCCTGCGGCGTGCCTTTATAGGGCACGTGCAGGATGTCGATCTTGGCGCGGTTGGCCAGGGTGGCGCCGGCCACGATGCCGGTGCTGTTGCCGCTGGCGTAGGTGATGCGGCCCGGATGCTGGCGCGCGTCGGCGACCAGGTCGGCCACCGTCTTCCACGGCCGCTTGGGGTTGGCGACCAGGATGAAGGGCAGGTTGCCACCGCGCGCGATGGGGGTGAAATCCTTGACCGGATCGTAGGGGATGTTCTTCATCAGCCAGGGGGCGGCCGAATGCGAGGTATTGGTGGTCACGAACAGCGTGTAGCCGTCCGGCTTGGCGCGCGCCACGTAGCTGGCGGCGATGGTGGCGTTGGCGCCGGGCTTGTTCTCCACCACGATCTGCTGGCCCAGGATGGTCGACAGCTCGGCGCCGAAGATGCGGCCAACCGCGTCGGTGCCGGAACCGGCCGGGAACGGCACGATCAGGGTGATGGGTTTGTTCGGATAGTCGGCGGCGTGGGCCGCGGGCAGGGGTAGCGCAGCGGCGCCGCCGACCAGGGTGGCGCCCAACAGGCGTAGTAGTCGCATGGTTTGTCTCCAGAGGATGCGAAGCGGGCGCGGCTTCTGCGGCCGCTGCCCGGGGTGGGGCCGGTCTCCGTGGCGCGTCAGGCGCCAGCGGTCGATGCGGGGAAACCGCGGATCACGCGGTCGGGCGATTCTTCATACGGCGGCGTGTAGATCACCAGCAGCCGCGCGGGCTCGTCGCTGGTCACGGTGAACACGTGCGGGATGTCCGGCGGGAAATAGCAGCAGTCGCCCGGGACCATGTCGGCCCATTCGTCCTGGACCTGCGCGCGGGCGCTGCCCGACAGCAGGTAACAGACCTGCTCGATGCCCGGATGGGCGTGTGGCAGCGCGCCCTGGCCTTTGTCGATCACGCCCAGCAGCACTTCCACGCCGCGCGAGCCCACCGTGTCGGGGCCGATCAGGCGGCGGTTGAGGGTGCCGGTATGGTTGGCCGGGTGGTAGCCGGGCACGTCGGCCTCCCGGACCAGCCAGGCCGGGGTCTTGCGCTGCGTCATGTCTCATCCTTGTGAATTTTCATATGTGAATTTATTTTCACGGATGAAAAAAACATCGGCAAGCGGTTTTTCCCCGCGATCCCGTGGCGTCCCGGGGGGATTAGGGAAAACACCGGGCATGCACTGCTAAAATCATGGGCTGTTCACCTTTGCGATCCCGCCCCATGTCTTCTGCCCAAAAGCCCGCCGCCGGCGCCACCCTGTCCGATTGGCTGCAGTACCTGGAATCGATCCACGCCACCGCGATCGACATGGGCCTGGAGCGCGTGCGGGAAGTGGCCGCGCGCATGAGCCTGGAACTGCCGGGCGTGAAGTTCGTGGTGGGCGGCACCAACGGCAAGGGCTCGACCTGCTCGATGCTGGAGTCGATCCTGCTGGCCGCGGGTTACAAGGTCGGGCTGTACACCTCGCCGCATCTCATCGATTTCAACGAGCGCGCGCGCGTCAACGGCCAGATCGCCTCGGACGAGGCCCTGATCGAGCAGTTCATCGCGGTCGAGGCCGCGCGCGGCGAGACGTCCCTGACGTACTTCGAATTCACCACGCTGGCGATCCTGCGCCTGTTCTCGCAATCGCGCCTGGACGCGGTGGTGCTGGAAGTCGGCCTGGGCGGCCGCCTGGACGCCGTCAACATCATCGACGCCGACTGTGCCGTCGTCACCAGCGTCGACCTGGACCACATCGAATACCTGGGCGACACGCGCGAGAAGATCGGCTTCGAAAAGGCCCATATCTATCGCGCCGGCCGGCCAGCCATCTGTGCCGATCCGGTGCCGCCGCAGTCGCTGCTCGATTACGTCGAGCAGATCGGCGCCGACCTGTGGCTGTTCAGCCGCGACTACAACTATTCCGGCGACCGCCAGCAGTGGGCCTATGGCGGCCGCGAGCAGCGCCGCAGCGCGCTGGCCTATCCGGCGCTGCGCGGCGCCAACCAGCTGCTGAACGCGTCGGCGGCGCTGGCCGCGCTGGAATCGGTGCGCGACCGCCTGCCGGTGCCGCAGCAGGCGGTGCGCCAGGGCCTGCTGCAGGCTTCGCTGCCGGGCCGTTTCCAGATCCTGCCGGGCCAGCCCACGGTGATCCTGGACGTGGCCCATAACCCGCACGCCGCCGCGGTGCTGGCCCAGAACCTCGACAACATGGGCTTCCACCCCTACACCTACGCGGTGTTCGGCATGCTCAACGACAAGGACCTGGCCGGCGTGCTGGCCAAGATCGGCACCCGCATCGACCACTGGTTCTGCGCCGGCCTGCCGGGGCCGCGCGGCGGCTCCGGCGAACACCTGGCCGAACGGGTTGCCGCCGGCCTGCCGGCCGCGCCCGCCGGGGCCGAGGCGCCTGGCGTCTCGGCCTACCCCGATCCCGCCCAGGCCTTTGCCGCGGCGCGCGAACGGGCAGGGGAGAATGATAGAATCGTGGTGTTCGGATCATTTCTCACCGTGGCCTCGGTTTTGCAGTCTCTGGGTCGCAAGGCGTAGGCAAGAGCGGCATAGGCAAACATGGGTTTTTTCAAACGCAAGGATCCTGCCGACCAGGCGCAACCCTCCAAGCGAGCGGCCGTGCCGAGCGAGGTTCAGGCGGCTGAGTTGCGCGGGCGCGCCCGGCGCAGGCTCGCAGGCGCCATCGCGCTGGTGCTGGCGGCCGTCATCATCCTGCCGATGGTGCTGGATTCCCAGCCGACGCCCGTGGCCGACAATATTCCCATCAAGGTGCCGGAACGCAATACGCCGTTCCAGCCGCAGGTGAGCGAGCCGCAGGCCAACGCGCCCGCCGTGCCGGCGCAGGGCGCCACGCCCGGCGAACCCTCCACGATCCCGACGCCGCCGCCGGTGACGTCCGGACCGCAGGCCAGCGCGCCGCAGGCCGCGACGCCGTCCACCACCACGCCGCCGGTCACCACGCCGTCCGCCACGACCCCGCCCGCGGTCACGCCGCCCGCGACCGTGACGCCGCCGCGCACCCCGCCGCCCAAGCCGGAACCCAAGCCCGAGCCGAAGCCGGCCACGCCCAAGCCCGAGACCCGTTCGGACGACGGCGCCCGCGCCCTGGCGTTGCTCGAAGGCCGTTCCGCGCCCGCCGCGACGCCGGCGCCCAAGCCGCAGGCCGCCAAGGGCAATTTCGTGCTGCAGATCGCCGCCTACACGACGTCCGAAGACGCGCAGTCGCGGCGCGACAAGCTGCACCAGGCCGGCGTCACCAATGCATTCGTCGAGCAGGCTTCCATCGGAGGCAAGCAGCAGTACCGTCTGCGGGTGGGGCCGTTCCCCTCGCGCGAGGCGGCGCAGGCGGCCCAGGCGCGGTTGCGCACCCTGGGTTATGACAACGGTTTCATCGCCGCCCAGTAGTGACCGGCTTCGACTTCGTCGTGCTGGCCATCCTGGTGGTATCGGGTGTGCTGGGCCTGGTGCGCGGCCTGCTCAAGGAAGTGCTGTCGCTGGTTGCGTATCTGCTGGCCTTCGTGGCCGCGATCTGGTGGGGCCCCACGGTCTATACCTGGCTGGAGCCCTATATCGAGACGACGCTGCTGCGCATGGGAGTTTCGTACGCGGTGGTTTTCATTATCGTGCTGCTCGGCGTGGGGTTGGTCAACATGACGCTTGCCGCCTTGATCCGCAGCACCGGGCTGAGCCCGGCCGATCACGGCCTGGGCGGCATGTTCGGGCTGGCCCGGGGTCTGCTCATCGTGCTGGCGCTGGTCGCCGCCGCGGGCTACACGCCGCTGCCACAGGAGCCGTGGTGGAAGGACGCCATGTTTTCGCATTCGGCCATCGAGGCCATCAAACATATCAAGACGTGGCTGCCGCCGTCCCTGGCGACGTGGCTGCCGTATTGATTAGCTTCACATCAACCAGGAAATCTCACCATGTGTGGAATCGTAGGGGTCATCGGGCGCGGGCCGGTCAACCAGCTGCTCTATGACAGCTTGCTGCTGTTGCAGCATCGCGGGCAGGATGCCGCGGGCATTGCGACGTCGCAAGGCAACCAGTTCAATATGTACAAGGCGCACGGCCTGGTGCGCGACGTATTCCGCACGCGCAACATGCGTGCCCTGCCGGGCACCTCGGGCGTCGGCCAGGTCCGCTATCCCACCGCCGGCTCCAGCGCCAGCGAGGAAGAGGCCCAGCCGTTCTACGTCAACGCCCCGTTCGGCATCATGTTCGCCCACAACGGCAACCTGACCAACTGGCGCGAGCTGCGTGAGTCGCTCTACCGCGTCGACCGCCGCCACATCAACACCAATTCCGACTCGGAAGTGCTGCTGAACGTGCTGGCCCACGAGCTGCAGTCGGCCGCCAGTGGCGTCTCGCTCGACGACGACGCCATGTTCCGCGCCGTCGCCGCCGTGCACAAGCGCGTGCGCGGCGCCTACGCCGTGGTGGCGCAGATTTCCGGTTACGGCCTGCTGGCGTTCCGCGATCCCAACGGCATCCGTCCGCTGTGCATCGGCCGCCAGGAAACCGACGAAGGCGTCGAGTGGATGGTGGCCTCGGAATCCGTGGCCCTGGAAGGCAGCGGCTTCGCTTTCGTGCGCGACGTCGAGCCGGGCGAAGCGGTGTTCGTCGACCTGGACGGCCGTTTCGTCAGCCGCCAATGCGCCGACAATCCGCAGCTGGTGCCCTGCATTTTCGAATACGTCTACTTCGCCCGTCCCGATTCGCTGATCGACGGCGTGTCGGTGTACGACGCCCGCCTGCGCATGGGTGAATACCTGGCCGACAAGGTCGCGCGCAACATGCGCCTGGGCGACATCGACGTGGTCATGCCGATCCCCGATTCGTCGCGTCCGGCCGCCATGCAGCTGGCCGCCCGCCTGAACCTGGACTACCGCGAAGGCCTGATCAAGAACCGCTACGTCGGCCGCACCTTCATCATGCCCGGCCAGGCCGTGCGCCGTAAATCGGTGCGCCAGAAGCTCAACGCCATCGGCATGGAGTTCAAGGGCAAGAACGTGCTGCTGGTCGATGACTCCATCGTGCGCGGCACCACCAGCCGCGAGATCGTCGACATGGCGCGCGCCGCCGGCGCCAACAAGGTGTACTTCGCCTCGGCCGCGCCTCCGGTGCGCTTCCCCAACGTCTACGGCATCGACATGCCGACGCAGAGCGAACTGATCGCCACCGGCCGCAGCGACGAGGAAATCGCCCGCGCGATCGGCGCCGACAGCCTGATCTACCAGGACCTGCACGACATGCAGCAGGCCGTGCGCGACATCAATCCCAAGCTGTCGCGCTTCGAGGCCTCGTGCTTCGACGGCGAATACGTCACCGGCGACATCACCGCCGAATACCTGGCCCGCCTGGGCCAGGCGCGCGCGGAATCCGGCGACGGCGAAGGCGCCAGCGGCCTGCAGTTCAACATGGGCTACGCGGCCAACGACGCCTGAGTCCGGTTCGCGCCATGAAAAAGCCGCTCCCCCGGGAGCGGCTTTTTTTATCGGCCGGCGCCTGTCACCACAGGCTGTCGCCGCTGGCCTCCAGGTGGGTCAGGTACAGCCGCAGGTCGAATTCGTACTGGTGGTACTGCGGCTCCATCAGCTGGCACAGGTTGTAGAAGGCCTTGTTGTGGTCTTTCTCTTTCAGGTGCGCCAGTTCGTGCACCGTGATCATCTTCAGGAATTCCTCGGGCACCGTCTTGAACAGCGTGGCCACGCGGATCTCGTGCTTGGCCTTGAGCTTGCCGCCCTGGACCCGTGAGATGAGGGTGTGCTGGCCCAGCGCGTGCTGGATCACGTGGATCTTGCTGTCGAACGCGATCTTGCTGAGCGGTGCGCCATTGCGGATGTAGGTGTTCTTCAGGTCCACCACATAGTCGTACAGCGCCTTGTCGGTGCGCACGGTGTGCGCGCCGGCGGGATAGCGGGCCCGCAGCGCCGGCCCGAGCTTGCCCTGGTCGAGCAATACGCGGGCCTGCGCCAGCAGCGATTCCGGGTAACCGGTCAGGTATTTCATTCCCGCCGCGGAATGCGGGGATCAGGCGGCGCGGCCGCGGCCGAACGCCGCCGGCAGGGCCATGACCAGCAGGATCACGAACAGCGCCAGGCTCCACAGGGCGTACTCGATGCCCAGGACCGGCACCACCGCGTCCATGCAGGTGGCGTAGATGCCGAACAGCCACGGCACGGCGCCGTCCAGGCCGATGCCGGTCATGAAGCGGTCGGCGAAGGTCTGGTCGCATGACAGCATCTTGGCGGCCACGGTGTACTGGTACCAGGCGGCGGCGATGCCGCTCAGGGAAAGCAGGCCGGCCAGGCCGGCGCAGACGCGGGTCAGGGCGCGGCCGCCGCCGAAGCCGCCGATCAGGGCGATGACGCCGATCACCAGGTAGATCAGGCGCTGCATCACGCACCAGGCGCACGGCGGCATGTCGAAGACGTACTGGGAAATCAGGGCGATGCCGACGGCGCCGAAGCTGAAAAGGGCGATCAGGCGGAGCAGGCGTTCGGAACGAGAAGTCATGGTTGTTGCACGATAAGGGTTCGACGGGGCCGGGCCCCGGGGGATGGCCAATCCGGCCGCCAGGCGTTAGGCCTTGGGAATCGGAATTGGTTGCATGACCTGCTGCAATACCCCCAGCAGCAGTTCGCGCGAGCCTTCCCAGAAGATCTGCACGCCCAGGCACAGCATGATGAAGGCCGACATGCGCATGAACACGGCGGTGCCATTATCGCCCAGCCGGTGCAGCATCTGCGCCGCGAAGCGCAGGCAGACGTACAAAGTCAGCGAAACGACCACGATGCCAGGGATCGAGCCGCCCAGCCGCAGCAGGCTCAGCACGTGGTTCTGGTCGCGCAGCGACACGCCCACGGTGATGGCCGCGGCGATCGAGCCGGGGCCGCAGCTGATGGGGAAGGTGAGCGGATAGAACGCGCGCGCCTTGGCCATTTCCGGGGTGAACGACTCGGCCATGCGGGCCACGCGTTCGGTGTCGGCGTCGGGCGAATTCACCAGGCGCCAGGCGCTGGCCATGACCAGCATGCCGCCGCCCACGCGCACGATCGATAGCGAGATGCCGAAGAAGCTCAGCAGCACGTTGCCGGCCACCATGGCGACGATGAGCATCAGTCCGACATTGACGGCGACGCGCTTGGCCAGCACCGTGCGGGTGGCGGACGAGGCGCCTTCGGTCAGGGACAGGAAGATGGGCGCGATCGCCGGCGGATTCAGGAACGGCAGCAGCGTCGCCAGCGCGAAAAAGAAGCTGGTCCCCAGCACCCGCAGGTATTCGTTTAGCTCCATCGCACGGTATCGCCAAGCCGAAAACCGGATTGTATGCGGTCGGCGGCTGTCTGGCGATGGGCCGCGGGTCCGGCTTCAGGCGGCCTGTTGCCGGACCTCGTCGCCGGCCAGCGCATCGAGGATGTCGCGCTCGAACTGCATCTGGCTGCGCGGCCGCGTCAGCGCCGCGCCATCGACGATGAAGACGTCTTCGACGCGGTCGCCCAGCGTCATGATCTTGGCCATCAGCAGGTTCACTTCATGCCGGGCGAAGACCCGCGCCAGGGCGTGCAGCAGGCCGGGGCGGTCGGTCGCGGTGACCGACAGGCGCCACGAGGTGCTGCGCTCGTCCGGCTGCAATTCGGCCTGCGGCATGATCGGGAACACCCGCGACATGCGCGACTGGCGGCCGCGGCCGTAATAGCCGCCGCGCGTCACGGGGGCCTGGGCGGCCGCCTTGGCGTCCTTCAGGCGTTCGGCCAGCTCATGCTCGACCAGCGTGGCCTGCGCGCGCAGGTCGCTGGCGCCCTCGGGCAGCAGCACGATGAAGCTGTCCAGCGCCCAGCCGTGGCGGGTGGTGTGGATGCGGGCGTCCTGCACCGACAGCGACTTGGCGTCGAAGTAGCCGCAGATCGCCACGAACAGGTCGGGCACGTCGCGCGTGTAGACCATGATCTGCAGGCCTTCGCCCTGCTCGGTGGGGCGGGCGCGGACCACCGCGTGGGCCGGCGCCACCTGGTGATACAGATGGCGCGTGTGCCAGGCGATGTCGGAGGCGTCGTGGCGCAGGAAATAGGCCACGTCGAGCTGGTTCCAGAAGGCTTCGCGAGCGTCGTCGCGCAGGCCGGCCAGGCGGGTCAGGCGCGCGGCCTCCTCGCGGCGTTCGGTCAGCACGGTGTGGGCGTCGGCGTGGGCGCCGCCCAGCGCCGCCAGCGTCAGCTTGTACAGGTCCTCGAGCAGCTTGCCTTTCCAGGCGTTCCAGACCTTGGGGCTGGTGCCGCGGATGTCGGCCACCGTCAGCAGGTAGAGCGCGGTCAGGTGGCGCTCGTCCTTGACCGTGGCGGCGAAGTCCTGGATCACGGCGGGGTCCGACAAATCGCGCTTTTGCGCCACGGCCGACATCAGCAGGTGCTGGCGCACCAGGAACTCGACCAGTTTGGTGTCTTCCGGCTCCATGCCGTGGTCGTGGGCGAACTTGCGCACCTCGCGCGCGCCCAGCTCGGAGTGGTCGCCGCCGCGGCCCTTGGCGATGTCGTGGAACAGCGCCGCCACGTATAGCAGCCAGTGCCGGTCCAGGCCGGCGATCAGCTGGCTGGCCAGCGGATATTCCTGGGCATGCTCGGGCATGGTGAAGCGGCGCAGGTTGCGCACCACCGCCAGCGTGTGCTGGTCCACCGTGTAGGCATGGAACAGGTCGTGCTGCATCTGGCCGACGATGCGGCGGAACACCGGCAGGTAGCGCGGCAGGATGTTCAGCATGGTCATGCGGCGCAGCTCGTGCACGACGCCGCGCGGCTGCTGCAGGATCTGCAGGAACAGTTTGCGGTTGACCGGATTGCGGCGGAACTGCGCGTCGATGCGATGGCGCGAGTGCCAGATGGCGCGCAGCGTGCGCGCCGACATGCCGGTCAGCTCGGGATGCTGCTGCATCACCAGGAAGGCGCGCAGCAGCAGCGTGGGGTTCCGTTCGAAGCCGTCGTCGCGGATGATGTCGAGGCGGTCGCGCAGGTTGCGGAAGTCGTCGTCGATGTCGCGCGCGTCGCTGTCGGGGCGCGGGAACAGGCGTTCCTCGATGTTCTGCACCAGGATGCCGTTGAGCTGCGTCACCAGGCGCGCCGCCCAGTAGTAGCGCTGCATCAGCAGTTCGCTGCCGCGCCGGGTGGCGGTGGCGTGGATGCGGTAGACCTCGGCCAGGGCCGGCTGCAGGTCGAACAGCACGCGGTCTTCGCGGCGCCGGGCCAGCAGGTGCAGCTCGATGCGCAGGCGCTTGAAGGCCTGCTCGGCCTTGCGCAGGTCGCGCGCCTCGGACGAGGTCAGCAGGCCGGCCTGCGCCACCGCGCGCCAGTTCTCGCCGAAGCCGGCCGCGCGCGCCATCCACAGGATCACCTGCAGATCGCGCAGGCCCCCGGGCGATTCCTTGCAATTGGGTTCGAGCGCGTAGGGCGTGTCCTGGTAGCGCGCGTGGCGCTGCTGCATCTCGACGCGCTTGGCGCGGAAGAACGCGCGCGCATCCAGCCGTGACTGGGTGGCGGCCTCGAACTTCTTCATCAGCGTGCGGCTGCCGGCCAGCCAGCGCGATTCGAGCAGCGCGGTTTCCACCGTGATGTCGGCGTCGGCCTCGCGCTCGCAATCCTCGATGGTGCGCACGCTGTGGCCGGGCTCCAGGCCCAGGTCCCAGAGCGAGGCCACCAGGCGCTCGATGGCGGATTCATCCTCGGCGGTGGGGGCGTGCGGCAGCAGGATCAGCAGGTCGACGTCCGAGTGCGGATACAGCTCGCCGCGGCCATAACCGCCCACGGCCGCCAGCGTGGCGCCGACCGGCAGGGGATAGTGCTTGACCAGGTCGCGCAGCGCCGCGTCGACGATGCGGCGCAGTTCGCCCAGCAGCGTGTCGGGGCGTTCGTGCTCGCGGAACTGGGCCACCGCGGCCCGCCGGGATTCCTGGATGCGTTCGCGCAGGGTGCTGAGGATGTCGGCGGTCATGGTGGCGGGCGGCCGGCGGTCAGACGGCGGGGATGATGATCGGTTCGGTGATGAAGGCGGGCGGCTGCGGCATGCCGGGCGACAGGGTCAGGACCTCGTAGCCGGTGTCGGTGACGCAGACAGCATGCTCCCATTGGGCCGACAGGCTGTGGTCGCGCGTCACCACCGTCCAGCCGTCGGACAACTGGCGGATCTCGCGGCGGCCGGCGTTGATCATCGGCTCGATGGTGAACAACATACCCGTCACCAATTTCACGCCGGTACCCGGCTTGCCGTAGTGCAGCACCTGCGGGTCTTCGTGGAAGCGCTGGCCGATGCCGTGGCCGCAGAATTCCCGCACCACCGAGAAGCCGTTGGCCTCGGCGTGCTTCTGGATGGCGTTGCCGATGTCGCCCAATGTGGCCCCATTTTTGACCTGCTGGATGCCTTTCCACATGCACTCGAAGGTGATGTCGGTCAGGCGGCGCGACAGGATCGACTGTTCGCCCACCGGGTACATGCGGCTGGTGTCGCCGAACCAGCCGTCCTTGATGATGGTGACGTCGATATTGAGGGAGTCCCCGTTTTTCAGGGCCTTGTCGCCGGGAATGCCGTGGCACACTTGGTGGTTGACCGAGGTGCAGATGGCGCCGGGGAAGGGCGGATAGCCGGGCGGGGCGTAGCCGACGGTGGCGGACTTCACCTTGAGCTCGTCGGTCAGGTATTCCAGGCAAAGGCGGTCCAGTTCCCCGGTGGTGACGCCAGGCTTGACGTGGGGGGTGATGAAATCGAGGACTTTGGCGGCGTCCTGGCAGGCCGCGCGCATCTTGGCCAGGTCGGCCGGATTGGTAATGGTGCCCATGGAATGACTGACGGATCTCGCTTGAATGTCTGCTTGAAAGAATAGTAGAATTATAGGCTTCCCTAAAATTTTGGGGAGCAATCTGGGTAGCGGCAAGCGCCGATCCCGGCGGGTGGGGATGGAATCATCCAGGTCACCCGGTTGGTTGTCTGATTTAGTACGTTGGGCTGCACTGCATCTTGTGAGATCGGTGGCGGGCTTCGGAGTTTCATCGCAAGCGAAGGTTGTGGTGGAAAGTCGAGCCAGTCGCCAGGTTCCGGGAGGCTTGCGCGGCACAGCGGGCGAAAGCGGGCGGCGGGCCGGGGCGGTCGGGTCGGTTGCATCGACACAGGTCGGGGCGCTGCGTGCTCGCAAGCCCGGTCATGTTTTCGAGCAGCGATGCAGGTTCAAGGTGGCTGCCGGCTTAAGTTCTTGGAAATGTCGGGAAACCGGTGTTTTCTCAAAGAAATGCCCCCGGCGACTGATGCGCGTGATGGCTGAAAAGCCATCCGGCCGCGAGGCCAGGACGCGAGTGAACTGGATTTCGCTGCCAACAAAACAGGTCCGGGTGCGCTGGAAGAAACTGCCAGGAATTTCCTGGCGGGTCGGACGGCGCGATGCGTGCAGGCAGGGCAAGGCGCTTCGTCGTGGCGGCCGTCTGGGTTTATCGCGGCAGCGTAGCAAGAGGCGCGAGGGGCAAATCGCCCGGCAGCGTCGGAGTATTGCGGCAGTGATCGGCCGGCCCGGTTAAAATCGTTTTCTATCCCGCATGTGCGGGAAATCGCGCGCAACACCACCCAGGGTGTCAGCCACAGGCTGATGCAGGTGCGGCGCAAGAAATCAACCCTTGGAGAAAGTTATGTCTTTGATGCGCGAAATGCTGGAAGCGGGTGTCCACTTTGGTCACCAGACCCGCTACTGGAACCCCAAGATGGCCCCCTTCATCTTCGGCCATCGCAACAAGATTCACATCATCAACCTGGAAAAGACGGTTGATAAGTACCAGGAAGCCACCAAGTTCGTGAAGCAGCTGGCTGCTCGCGGTGGCAACATCCTGTTCGTCGGCACCAAGCGCGCTGCCCGCGAGCTGGTCGCTTCCGAAGCCGCCCGTTGCGGCATGCCCTTCGTCGACGCCCGCTGGCTCGGCGGCATGCTGACCAACTTCAAGACGGTCAAGACCTCGGTCAAGCGCCTGAAGGACATGGAAGCCGTGGTCGCCGAAGGCGGCGCCGAGCGCATGATCAAGAAGGAAGGCCTGCTGTTCCAACGCGAACTGGACAAGCTGAACAAGTCGATCGGCGGCATCAAGGACATGAACGGCCTGCCCGATGCCATGTTCGTGATCGACGTCGGCTACCACAAGATCGCCATCGCCGAAGCCAAGACCCTGGGCATCCCCGTGGTCGCCGTGGTTGACACCAACCACTCGCCCGACGGCATCGACTACGTGATCCCCGGCAACGACGACTCGGCCAAGGCCATCGCGCTGTACGCCAAGGGCATCGCCGACGCCGTGCTGGAAGGCCGCGAACAGAACCTGAACGGTCTGGTCGAAGAAATCGGTGAAGGTCAGGAAGAGTTCGTCGAAGTGCAGGACAACCAGGCCTAAGCCTGCTGTCATGTCCGGCGGTTAGTGTCTGGGGGCGGTCGCGGAATGCGGCGTGCCCCCGCCTCGCCGGCAGTGCGAAGGTGGGCTCCCATCTTCCTCATCCGCAGCTTGCGGACGTCTCATCGAATCACACCAATGCCCCGGCCCGCCGGGGCATGTCTTAGCAAAATTTGGAGCTAACATGGCTGAAATTACCGCCGCCCTGGTCAAGGAACTGCGCGAGAAGACCGATGCGCCCATGATGGAGTGCAAGAAGGCCCTGACGGAAGCCGAAGGCGACCTGGCCCGCGCTGAAGAAATCCTGCGCGTCAAGCTGGGCAACAAGGCCAGCAAGGCTGCCGCCCGCGTCACCGCCGAAGGCCTGATCGGCCTGTTCATCTCGGCCGACGCCAAGCAAGGCGCCGTCATCGAAGTGAACTGCGAAACCGACTTCGTTGCCAAGAACGACGACTTCGTCGCTTTCGTCAACAAGCTGGCCGAGCTGGTCGCCACGCAGAACCCCGCCGATGTGGCCGCCCTGTCGGCGCTGCCCTACGGTGAAGGCACCATCGAATCGACCCGTACCGCCCTGATCGGCAAGATCGGCGAAAACATCTCGATCCGCCGCTTCGAGCGCATCCAGACCCCGAACGCGCTGGCCAGCTACGTGCACGGCGGCAAGATCGGCGTGCTGGTGGAATACGCCGGCGCCGAGGAAGTGGGCAAGGACCTGGCGATGCACATCGCCGCGACCAAGCCGAAGGCCCTGAACGCCGACGGCGTGAACCCGGCCGACATCGCCGCCGAACGCTCGGTCGCCGAACAGAAGGCCGCCGAATCGGGCAAGCCGGCTGAAATCGTCGCCAAGATGGTCGAAGGCTCGGTGCAGAAGTTCCTGAAGGAAGTGACGCTGATGTCGCAACCGTTCGTCAAGGACGACAAGAACACGGTCGAACAGATGCTCAAGGCCAAGGGCGCCTCGATCACCAAGTTCGTGCTGTTCGTCGTCGGCGAAGGTATCGAGAAGAAGACCAGCGACTTCGCCGCTGAGGTTGCCGCCGCCGCCGCCGGCCGCGCCTGATCTCAGGGTAGTGCTTAGAGGCCGGCGCTAGATTATTCTAGTCCGGCCTATTTCTTGTCTTAAACTTTCGTCGGATTGTTCTTCGGGATATCACCTATGAGCAGCAGATCATACAAACGGGTTCTTCTCAAACTTTCCGGCGAGGCGCTGATGGGCGATGATGCATTCGGCATCAATCGCGCCACCATCGTCCGCATGACCGATGAGATCGCCGAAGTCGCCGCCACCGGCGTCGAACTGGCCATCGTCATCGGCGGTGGCAACATCTTCCGTGGCGTCGCCCCGGGTGCGCAGGGCATGGACCGCGCCACCGCCGACTACATGGGCATGATGGCCACCATCATGAACGCGCTTGCCCTGCAGGACGCGCTCAAGCACAAGGGTATCGACACCCGCGTGCAATCGGCCCTGAACATCGACCAGGTCGTCGAACCGTACATCCGCCCCAAGGCCCTGCGTTACCTCGAAGAAGGCAAGGTCGTCATCTTCGCCGCGGGCACCGGCAACCCGTTCTTCACGACCGATACCGCGGCCGCCCTGCGTGGCGCCGAGATCGGTGCGGAGATCGTGCTGAAGGCCACCAAGGTCGACGGCATCTACAGCGCGGATCCCAACAAGGATCCTTCCGCCACGCGCTATGCGCGCATCAGCTTCGACGAAGCCATCGTCCGCCGCCTGGAAGTCATGGACGCCACGGCGTTCGCGCTGTGCCGCGACCAGAAGCTGCCGATCAAGGTGTTTTCGATCAATAAGTCGGGCGCGCTCAAGCGCGTCGTCAGCGGCGAAGACGAAGGCACGTTGGTACACGTTTAAAGAAAAGGAATATCCATGAGCGTCGCAGAAATCCGCAAATCCGCCGAAGCCAGGATGGCCAAGTCGCTTGACACGCTCAAGACCAACCTGGCCAAGATCCGCACGGGCCGCGCCCACACCGGCATCCTGGACCACGTGCAGGTCGAGTACTACGGTTCGCCCGTGCCGATCAGCCAGGTCGGCAACGTGAACCTGATCGACGCGCGCACCATCAGCGTCCAGCCCTACGAAAAGAGCATGGCCGCCGCGATCGAGAAGGCCATCCGCGAATCGGACCTGGGCCTGAATCCCATGTCGCTGGGCGACAGCATCCGCGTGCCGATGCCGGCGCTGACGGAAGAGCGTCGCCGCGACCTGACCAAGGTCGTGCGTAGCGAAGGCGAGGACGCCAAGGTGGCCGTGCGCAACCTGCGCCGCGAAGCCAACGACACGCTCAAGAAGCTGGTCAAGGACAAGGAAATCTCCGAGGACGACGAGCGTCGCGCCCAGGACGACGTCCAGAAGCTGACGGACCGCAACGTGGCCGACATCGACAAGATGGTCACGCAGAAAGAAGCGGAAATCATGACCGTATAATCCTTGCAGGGCCGGAGCGGGCAGTCAGCCGCCCCGGCGCCAGGATTTTTGCCTTCGCGCCGTCCTATCCATTGCTTCGCAGCACACTGACGCAGCGGTGGATCGACGGCGCGGGTTTTTCCCCGTATTCCCTGTTTTACGCCGGTCGACGGCGCTCCCCAGACCCATGGCAACCAGTTCTACCCAGGCGGTTCCCGATACCCGCGACATCCCGGAGCACGTGGCCATCATCATGGATGGCAACGGCAGATGGGCGACGCGGCGGCTGTTGCCGCGCACGGCCGGACATGCCAAGGGTGTGCAGGCGGTGCGTCGCGTGGTCGAGGCCTGCGGCCGGGCGGGCGTGCGCTATCTGACGCTGTTCGCCTTCAGTTCCGAGAACTGGCGCCGGCCCGCCGAGGAAGTGTCGCTGCTGATGCGCCTGTTCGTGCAGGCGCTGGAGCGCGAAGTCGGCAAGCTGGAAGAGCAGGGCGTGCGCCTGCACGTCATCGGTGACCTGTCCGCGTTCGAGCCGCGCCTGCAGGAACTGATCTTCGCCGCGCAGGCCCGCACCGCCCACAATGATCGCCTGCACCTCACGGTGGCGGCCAACTACGGCGGCCGCTGGGACATCCTGCAGGCCACCCGCGCCATGCTGGCGGCCGAGCCGGCCCTGGCGACGCAACCGCAACTGGTCGACGAAGCACGGCTGGCGCGGCATCTTTCCATGTCCTGGGCGCCCGAGCCCGATCTGTTCATCCGCACCGGCGGCGAGCAGCGCATTTCCAATTTCCTGATCTGGCAGATGGCGTACGCGGAGTTCTACTTCACCGACCGCTACTGGCCGGATTTCGGCGCCGACGAGCTGCGCCAGGCGTTCGATTGGTACCGGACGCGCGAGCGCCGTTTCGGCCGCACCAGCGCCCAGCTCACCGAGATCGGCGAAAAATAGTCCGGCTGCGGCCCGCCGCGCCCCGCGCGCGGCGGCTGTGGGCCGACCCGAGGAGATCGTCACCATGTTGGGCCAGCGTATCGTTACCGCCATCGTCCTGCTCGCCGTCCTGGCGGCCGCGATGATGAGCGCCAATCCCTGGTGGTTCGTGGCGCTGCTGGCGCTGGCGGCTGCCTGCGCCAATTGGGAGTGGCTGCGCCTGACGCTGCCGCAACCGCCTTCGCCCGTGATCGCCGCGGGCATTCCCATCCTGTTGTTCGCGGCCATGCTGGCCCTGGCGTCGGCCTGGCTGTCGGGCCAGCGCGATGGCATCGCGGATCCGTCCTGGATCCTGCGCTACGCCGCGCCGCTGGTCGCCGTGGTCTGGCTGTTCGGCGCCACCGCCGCGGTCGTGCGCGGCCGTTCGGACGCCGCGCCGGCGAGCCTGGCGTGGTCGCTGTTTTCGGTGCCCGCCGCGTTCACCGCCTGGGCGGTGCTGGCGCAGATGTTCATGGCGCGCGGCGCCGCCTTCGTGGTGTCGCTGCTGGCCCTGGTGTGGGTCGCCGATATCGCCGCCTATTTCGCCGGCCGCGCGTTCGGGAAGCGTAAACTGGCGCCGCGGGTCAGCCCCGGCAAGACGGTGGCCGGCGCGGTCGCCGGCGTGCTGGGCGCGGTCATCTGGATCGGCCTGTCGAGCTTGTGGGACGGCACCTTCGGCCACGCGCTGGTGGCGCACTGGTCGTTCTGGCTGGCGCTGCCGATCGCCGCGCTGCTGGGCGTGCTGTCCATCATCGGCGACCTGTTCGAGTCGTTGCTCAAGCGCCGCGCGGGCCGCAAGGATTCCAGCGCGCTGCTGCCGGGCCACGGCGGGGTCTATGACCGTATCGACGCGATCCTGCCGGTCGCGCCGTTGGCGCTAATCTTGTCTGGAGTGTTGTTTTGACGGCTTTTCAACGCGTCGTGGTGCTGGGATCGACCGGCTCGATTGGCGAGAGCACGCTGGACGTGATCGCGCGCCATCCGGACCGCCTGGCGGTGTATGCCCTGTCCGCCTACAGCCGCATGGAGCGGCTGGCCGAGCAGGCGCTGGCCAGCCAAGCCGCGGTGGTGGTGGTGCCCGACGGCAAGGCGCGTGACAAGTTCTTGGCGGCCTGGCCGGCCGGCCAGGCCGCGCCGGATATCCGGGTCGGCGCGCGGGCCCTGGCCGACACGGCGGCCGACGCGCAGTGCGATGCGGTCATGGCGGCCATCGTCGGCGCTGCCGGCCTGCCCGCGGCCCTGGCGGCGGCGCGCGCCGGCAAGCGGGTCTTGCTGGCCAACAAGGAAGCCCTGGTCGCCGCAGGTTCCCTGTTCATGCAGGCAATTCGCGACAACGGCGCCGAATTGCTGCCGATCGACAGCGAACACAATGCGATTTTCCAGTGCCTGCCGCATGGCGGCCGGGCCGGGGCGCCGGATGCGCCGGCGCCGGGCGTGCGCCGGCTGCTGCTGACCGCCTCCGGCGGCCCGTTCCGCGGCCGCGACCTGGAAGACCTGCACGAGGTGACGCCGGCCCAGGCCTGCGCCCACCCGAACTGGAGCATGGGCCGCAAGATCTCGGTCGATTCCGCCACCATGCTGAACAAGGGCCTGGAGGTGATCGAGGCGCACTGGCTGTTCGCCATGCCGGCCGACCGCATCGAGGTCGTGGTGCATCCGCAGAGCGTGATCCACTCCATGGTCGAATATGACGACGGGTCGATCCTGGCGCAGCTGGGCCAGCCCGACATGCGCACGCCGATCTCCTACGGCCTGGGCTTTCCCGAACGCCTGGACAGCGGCGTGGGGCCATTGGACCTGACCCGCCTGGGCCGGCTCGACTTCGAAAAGCCGGACCTGGCGCGATTCCCGTGCCTGGCGCTGGCGTTCGCGGCGCTGCGGGCCGGGCAGGGCGCGTGCATCGCCCTGAACGCCGCCAACGAGGTGGCGGTGGAAGCCTTCCTGGCGGGCCGCCTGGGGTATACCTGGATACCGCGGGTTATCGAGGCGACCCTGGAGTGGCAGGGGGGGCAATCATCTGTTACGCTCAACAGTCTTGACGATGTGCTGGCGCTGGATGCCGCCGCGCGCGTTTACGCCGGCAATCTCGGCCTGGCGTGATGGCGCACGGACCGTTCCCGCACCGTGCGCCGTTCATCCCCTGCGTTGATTCCTTGATTTCCTGACCCTGATGCTTTTCACCCTGCTGGCCTTTGCCGTCGCGCTTGGCTCCCTGATCATTTTCCATGAGTTGGGGCACTATTGGGTGGCGCGGCTGTGCGGCGTCAAGGTGCTGCGCTTCTCCGTCGGCTTCGGCAAGGTGGTCCTGCGCCGTACCGACCGCCATGGCACCGAATGGGCCCTGTCGGCCTTGCCGCTGGGCGGCTACGTCAAGATGCAGGACGATGCCCCGGTCGGCGCCAGCCCGGCCGAAGCGGCGGGCGCCTTCAACAACAAATCCGTCGGCAAGCGCATCGCCATCGTTGCCGCTGGTCCCATTTTCAATCTCATCCTCGCGGTCTTCCTGTATGCCGGCCTGAACATGGCGGGCACCGAAGAACCGGTGGCCGTCGTCGCCCAGCCCGAGGCCGGGACGCCCGCCGCGCGCGCCGGCCTGGCCGCGGGCGACCGCATCCTGTCCATCGACGGCCAGGAAGTCGTGTCCTGGCCCGACGCCCGCTGGCGCCTGATGGACGTGATGGCCACTGGCGGCCGTACCCAGATCGAAGTCGCCACGCCCGGCGGCGGCTCGCAGCAGCGCGAAGTGACCCTGCCGGCCAATGCCATGGACCCGGCCGGCGGCGATCCGCTGCTGGCCGCCGGCATCAGCCTGGTCCGGCCCAAGCCCGCCGTGCGCGTCGTCAACGACGGCGGCGAAGGGCAGGCGGCCGGCCTGCGCCCGGGCGACCTGATCGTGGCCGTCAATGGCCAGCCCACCCCGGATACCGGCAAGCTCGTCCAGCAGATCCAGGAAAGCGCGGGCAAGGCGCTGGCGCTGACGCTGGTGCGCGACGGCGCCCAGATCACCCTGAATGCCACGCCGCGCGCCGAAACGGTCAATGGCCAGGTCGTCGGCCGACTCGGCGTCCAGCTGGGCGGCGACGTGGCCACGGTGACGGTGCGCTATGGCGTCTTCGACAGCCTCTGGCGCGGCGCCGTCCGCACCTGGGACACCGCCCTGTTTTCGCTGCGCATGATGGGCCGCATGGTCACGGGCGACGTTTCCTGGCGCAACGTCAGCGGCCCGGTCACGATCGCCGATTATGCCGGCCAGACCGCCCGGATCGGCATTGTTGCGTATATCGCCTATATCGCGTTGATCAGTATCAGCCTGGGCGTACTAAATTTGCTTCCCATTCCTATGCTGGATGGTGGCCATCTGCTGTACTATCTCGTCGAAATTGTGCGGGGCAGTCCGCCGCCCGCACGGTGGATCGATATCGGACAGCGCGCAGGCATTGGTTTATTGGCAAGCCTGATGGGGCTTGCGTTGTTCAATGATTTCACGCGCTTGTTCACTTAAGCGCCAATTAGCATAAAATCCCCCGCCATTTGCACGACCGAGGATACTCAAGGATGTCTTTTCGCCGGATGTTTCATCACAAAAAGGGTGTACTGCCGGGCATAGTGCCGAGTCTGATCGCCGCATTGCTGCTGCCAGGCATGGCTCACGCCTTCGACCCTTTTGTCGTGCGGGATATCCGCGTAGAGGGGATCCAGCGAACCGACGCGGGCACCGTGTTCGGTTATCTGCCCGTCAAGGTCGGTGAGAAATTCACCGAGGAAGAAGCCACCGAGGCCGTGCGCCGCCTGTACGGCACGGGGTTTTTCACCGACGTGCAGATCCAGACCGACAATAATGTCGTGGTCGTGGTGGTCCAGGAACGTCCGACGATTGCATCCGTGAATTTCAACGGCATGCGCGAATTCGATTCCAAGGCCATCACCAAGTCGCTGGGGCAGGTGGGTTTCGCCGAGGGCCGCATTTTCGACCGCTCGATGCTCGAGCGCGCCGAATACGAACTCAAGCAGCAGTATCTGTCCAAGGGCAAGTACGGCGTCGAGGTCACCTCCACCGTCACGCCGCTGCCGCGCAACCGCGTTGGCGTGAGCTTCGACGTGTTCGAAGGCTCGGTCGCCCGCATCCAGGAAATCCGCTTCGTCGGCAACAAGGCCTTCTCTGAAAGCGACCTGCTCGACGAATTCAAGCTGACCACGCCGGGCTGGCTGACCTGGTACACCGACACCGACAAGTACTCGCGCGAAAAGCTCGAGGGCGACCTCGAGCGCCTGCGCTCGTTCTACCTGGACCGCGGCTACCTCGAATTCACCGTCGAGCCGCCCCAGGTCACGATCTCGCCCGACCGCAAGGACATCCGCATCACCATCACGGTCCATGAAGGCGAGCCGTACAAGGTGCGCAGCGTCAAGCTGGCCGGCAACCTGATCGGCCTGGACAAGGAAATCAACGACCTCGTCAAGATCAAGCCGGACGAGACCTTCTCGGCGGCCAAGGCCAACGATTCGGCCAAGGCGATCACCGACTACCTGGGTGAACTGGGCTACGCGTTCGCCAACGTCAACCCGAACCCGCAGCTGGACCGCGCCAAGCACGAGGCCGACCTGACGTTCTACGTCGATCCGAGCCGCCGCGTGTACGTGCGCCGCATCCAGATCGGCGGCAACACCCGCACGCGCGACGAAGTCGTGCGCCGCGAAATGCGCCAGCAGGAAGCCGCCTGGTACGACGCCAAGGACATCAAGACCTCGCGCGACCGCGTCGACCGCCTGGGCTACTTCAGCGACGTCAACGTCAAGACCGATCCGGTGCCGGGTTCGCCCGACCAGGTCGACGTCAACGTCGACGTGAAGGAAAAGCCCACCGGCATGATCAACCTGGGCGTGGGCTACGGTTCGTCTGAAAAAGCGATCCTGTCGGCCGGTATCAGCGAAGACAACGTGTTCGGCAGCGGCACCAACCTGACGCTGCAGTTGAACACCAGCAAATCCAACCGCGCCGTGGTGCTGTCGCACACCGACCCGTACTGGACCAAGGACGGCATCAGCCGCACCACGTCGGCGTACTACCGCGTGACCGAGCCCTGGAACAACAACGACGGCGACTACCGCGTCAAGTCCATGGGCCTGGGCATGAACTTCGGCGTGCCGATCTCCGAATACGACCGGATCTTCCTGGGCGCCAACCTCGAGCGCAACCAGATCGATCTGTTCTCGAATTCGCCGCTGGCCTACCGCAACTTCGTCGACCAGTACGGCGATGCGACCAACTCGGTGATCTTCACCGCCGGCTGGTCCAACGACACCCGCGACAGCGCCCTGGCGCCGACCAAGGGTTCGTACACCCGCTTGAAGAGCGACTTCTCGACGGTCGACCTGAAGTACTACATGCTCACCGGCCAGCAGCAGTACTTCATCCCGCTGGGCGGCTCGTACACCCTGGCGCTGAACGGCATGGTCGACTGGGGCCAGAGCTACGGCGGCAAGGACTACCCGATCATCAAGGACGTGTACGCCGGTGGTATCGGCACGGTGCGCGGCTACGAAGGTTCGTCGCTGGGTCCGCGCGACCCGGTCACGGGCGACTACCTGGGTGGTTCGCGCCGCATCGTGGCGAACGCCCAGCTGTACCTGCCGTTCCCGGGCGCGTCCAAGGACCGCACGCTGCGCTGGTTCATCTTCAGCGACGCGGGCCAGGTGGGCGCGGGCAGCGGCCTGTCTTGCACCAACGGCAAGCCGGGCAGCGAGGTCGACGATCCGTGCGGCTGGCGTTTCTCGGCCGGTATCGGCCTGTCGTGGCAGTCGCCGATGGGCCCGCTGCAACTGTCGTACGCGCGTCCGCTCAATGCCAAGCCGGGCGACGACAAGCAGAGCTTCCAGTTCCAGATCGGGACCGGGTTCTAAGCACTGGCGTTACGCTTGAAAACAAGGGAGGGACCCCCTGGTCCGGCTCCCTTGCCGTTTAGTGGCACAATACATACTTTGGCTTTGCCTTACTGGAAGGTGAGATTTTCATGATGTCTGACTTCGCACTTAAATCATCGAATTCGCCGCGCGTTAATCGTCGTGGCAAGTTGGGCGGCTCCATTGCCCTGGTGGGTGCGCTCATTCTCGGTTCCGTCGCGGCGGTGCCCGCTCAGGCTCAAAACACCAAGATCGGCTTCGTCAATACCGAGCGGATCTTGCGTGAGTCCGGCCCGGCCAAGACGGCGCAAAGCAAGATCGAAGCCGAATTCAAGAAGCGTGACGACGAACTGCAGCGTCTGAACACCAGCCTGCGTTCGCAAGCCGAGAAATTCGACAAGGACGCGCCCGTGCTGTCCGAGTCCGACCGCGTCAAGCGCCAGCGCGAGCTGTCGAACCTGGATACCGACCTGCAGCGCAAGCGCCGCGAATTCCAGGAAGACTTCAACCGCCGCCGCAACGAAGAGTTTTCCAGCATCGTGACGAAGGCCAACGAGGCCATCAAGCGCATCGCTGAACAGGAAAACTACGACCTGATCATCCAGGACGCCGTCACGGTCAACCCGCGCATCGACATCACCGACAAGGTGATCCAGAGCCTGGGCAAGTAAGCTGCAGTCGCCGTATGCCGGTTCTACTGGATCTTGCCCGCGCGCCGACGCTCGAAGCGCTGTTGAGCGCCGCCAATACCCAGGGCATGGACTGGCGCATCAGCGCGCCCGCTGGCGCAGACCCCTTGCGGGTCTGTGGCATCGGTACCCTGGCTTCGGCCAGCGGCCAGGAAATCAGTTTCCTGGCCAATCCCAAGTACCAGAGCCAGCTCGCCGCCACCCAGGCGGGGGCGGTGATCGTCTCGGCCGACGTGGCCGAGGCGCTGGAAGCCGCCGGCGCCGACCGGCCGCGCTTCACACTGGTCGTCTGCAAGCATCCCTATCTGCTGTACGCCCGCGTGGCGCAGTGGTTCGATGCCGCCCGGCGTCCGGCCCAGCCTGCGTCCACGCATCCCTCGGCCGTGGTCGCGCCTGACGCGCACATCGAGGAAGACGTGCGTATCGGTCCGAATTGCGTGATCGAATCGGGTGCGAGCATCGGCCGTGGCAGCGTGCTGGGCGCCAGCTGTGTCATCGGCGTCGGATCCTCGATCGGCCCCGATAGCCGCCTGCATGCGCACGTCACGCTGTACGAAGGCGTGAAGATCGGCGCGCGCGCCATCATCCACAGCGGCGCGGTGCTTGGCGCCGACGGCTTCGGTTTCGCGCCGGATCCGTCGCTGGGCAAGGGCGCCTGGGGCAAGATTCCCCAGCTGGGCGGGGTGTCGGTGGGCGACGACGTCGAAATCGGGGCCAATACGACCATCGACCGCGGCGCGCTCGAAGACACCGTCGTGGGCAACGGCGTCAAGCTCGACAACCAGATCATGGTGGCCCACAACTGCCGTATCGGCGCCTACACCGCGATCGCGGCGTGCGTCGGCGTGGCGGGGTCCACCAGCATCGGCGAGCGCTGCACCATCGGCGGCGCGGCCATGCTGTCGGGGCACCTGACGCTGGCTGACGATGTACACATTTCGGGCGGCACCGCGGTGACGTCCAACATTTCCAAGCCTGGCCGCTATACCGGGGTGTACCCGTATGCGGAACATGGCGAATGGCAGCGCAACGCCGCCGTGATACAACAGTTGGCGCAATTGCGCCGCCGCTTGCGGACGCTGGAAAAAGACTAGGGCGCCGCCATGCCGCCCTGGCGCTTGCGGCGCCGACAGATTTAATTCATTACGCAGGAATTCACAGAAAAATGGAACTCGACATCAAGGGGATCATGGAGAGGCTGCCGCATCGTTACCCGATGCTGCTGATTGATCGTGTCGTCGAAATGGTGCCCGGCAAATCCATCGTCGCCATCAAGAACGTCTCGATCAATGAACCGTTTTTCAACGGCCACTTTCCCCACCATCCGGTGATGCCGGGCGTGCTCATCGTGGAAGCGATGGCCCAGGCTTCGGCGTTGTTCTCGTTCACCGACGAGAACGGCGGCCTGAAGTGCGAAGGCGCCAAGACGGCCTACTACCTGGTCGGCATCGATGGCGCGCGTTTCCGCCGTCCGGTGGTGCCGGGCGACCAGTTGCGCATCGAGGTCGAAGCCGAGCGCCTGAGCCGCAGCATCTGTAAATACCAAGCGCGCGCCACCGTCGACGGACAGGAAGTGGCGTCGGCCAAGCTCATGTGCGCGATCCGTAGCCTGGAAGAGTAAATGGCAGGAAACATCCATCCTACCGCCGTCGTCGATCCGGCGGCGAAAATCGACCCCAGCGCGGTCATCGGCGCGTTCTGCGTCGTGGGACCCGATGTGACGATCGGCGCCGGCACCGAGCTCGGCCCGTATTGCATGGTCGATGGCGTGACCACCATCGGGCGCGACAACCGGTTCTACCGGTACTGCTCGATCGGCGGCATGCCGCAGGACAAGAAGTACAACGGCGAGCCGACCCGCCTGGTGGTCGGCGACCGCAACACGGTGCGCGAGTTCGTCACGCTGAACACCGGCACGGTGCAGGATGGCGGCGCCACCACGCTGGGCGACGACAACTGGATCATGGCCTACGTGCACGTGGCGCATGATTGCCATGTCGGCAGCCACACCATCCTGGCCAACTCGGTGCAGCTGGGCGGCCACGTCCACGTCGGCGACTGGGCCATCGTCGGCGGCCTGACCGGCGTGCACCAGTTCTCGCGCATCGGCGCCCACAGCATGACGGGCGGCAATAGCTCGTTGATGCAGGACACGCCGCCGTTCGTGCTGGCCGCGGGCAACCCGTGCCGTCCGGTCGGCGTCAACGTCGAGGGCCTGAAGCGCCGCGGTTTCACGCCGGCCCAGGTGTCGGCGCTGCGCGACGCCTACAAGATCATCTACCGCCGCGGCCTGTCGCTGGACGACGCGCGCGCCGAACTGCGCGCCCGCCAGCAGGCCGAGCCCGAAGTCGCCGAGCACCTGCAGACGCTGCTGGATTTCCTCGACGTCTCGTCCCGCGGCATCATCCGTCCATGAACATGCGGATCGGCATGGTGGCCGGCGAGCCTTCGGGCGATCTGCTGGCCGGCCGCATCATTGCCGGTCTGCAGCAGCGCGCCCCGGGCGTGCTGTGCGAAGGCATTGGCGGCCCGCAGATGGAGGCGCGCGATTTCGACACCTGGCACCCGATGCATGCGCTGACGGTGTTCGGCTATGTCGATGCGCTCAAGCGCCTGCCCAGCCTGTTGCGCACCTATCGCGACGTCTCGCGCCGCTGGCTGGCCGAGCCGCCGTCGGTGTTCGTCGGCATCGATGCGCCCGACTTCAACCTGCGCCTGGAGCACCAGTTGCGCCAGGCCGGCATGCCGACCGTCCATTTCGTCGGCCCCTCGATCTGGGCCTGGCGCTACGACCGCATCCACAAGATCCGCGAATCGGTGTCGCACATGCTGGTGCTGTTCCCGTTCGAGGAAGAGATCTACCGCAAGGAAGGCATTCCGGTGACCTATGTCGGCCACCCGCTGGCCGGCGCCGTGCCGATGCAGCCAGACCGCGCCGCCGCGCGCGCGCGACTCGGCATCGACCAGGACGCGCGCGTGCTGGCGATCCTGCCGGGTAGCCGTTCGTCCGAAATCCGCCTGCTGGCGCCGCGCTTCCTGCAAGCCGCGCAAATGCTGCAGAAGCGCGATCCGGCGCTGCAGTGCGTGGTGCCCATGGTCAACGACCAGCGCCGCGCCGAATTCCAGGCGATCCTGGCCAAGTACCCGGTGCCGGGGCTGCGCTGCGTCACCGCGCAGGACCTGCATGGCGCCGATGGCGATCGCCAGGCCCCGGTGGCGTGGTCGGTGATGGAAGCCAGCACCGCGGTGCTGGTGGCCAGTGGCACCGCCACCCTGGAAACCGCGCTGTACAAGCGGCCCATGGTGATTTCCTACGTGCTGTCGCCGCTGATGCGTCGCATCATGGCCTGGAAGTCCGGGCAGGAACGGCCCTATCTGCCGTGGGTGGGGTTGCCCAACGTGCTGCTGCGCGACTTCGCGGTGCCCGAGCTGCTGCAGGACGACGCCACGCCGGAGAAGCTGGCCGAGGCCACCTGGACGGCGTTGACCGACGAAGCCCTGGCGGCGCGCATCGAGGCGCGCTTCACGGCCCTGCACCAGGAGCTGCTGCGCGATACGCCGGCGCTCGCCGCCCAGGCGATCCTGGAGGTGGCCGGTGGAGCAGCCTGACCTGTTTGCCGCGCCGGCGCAGCCGGCATTGGTGACGGCCGGCGTCGACGAAGCCGGCCGGGGTCCGCTGGCGGGCGCCGTGTACGCGGCCGCCGTGATCCTGAATCCGGCCCGGACCATCGATGGCCTGGCCGATTCCAAGGTGCTGAAGGCCGCCACGCGCGAGGCGCTGGCGCTCGAGATCCAGGCGCATGCGCTGGCCTGGTGCGTGGCCAGCGCCAGCGTCGCCGAGATCGACAGCCTGAACATCCTGCGCGCCACCTTGCTGGCGATGCGCCGCGCCGTCGAGGGCCTGTCGCTGGCGCCCCAGTTGGCGCTGGTGGACGGCAACCAGGCGCCCAAGCTGGGTTGCACGGTGCAGACGGTGATCAAGGGCGACGCCCTGGTGCCGGCCATCTCCGCCGCGTCGATCCTGGCCAAGACCGCGCGCGACGCCGATCTGCTGCGTTTGCATACGCTCTATCCGCAATACGCCTTCGACCAGCACAAGGGCTACGGCACCGCGCTGCACCTGCAGATGCTGCGCGAACACGGCCCCTGCGCCGAGCATCGCCGCAGTTTCGCGCCCATCAAGGCCTTCGGCCTGGTTTCATGAAACACATCAGTTCCCGCGACAATCCCGCGGTCAAGGCGCTCGTCAAGCTGGCGGGCACCGCCGGCAAGCGCGGCGCGCCCGTGCTGCTGGACGGCGTGCACCTGTGCCAGGCGTGGCTGCAGCATCATGGCGCGCCGGACCAGGCCATCTTCGATGTCGAGCGACTGTCGCAGCCCGATATCGCGGCGCTGGCGGCGGCCGTGCCGGATGCCCGCTGCCTGGCGCTGGACGCCCGCCTGATGCAGGCGCTGGCCAGCGTCGAAAGCGGGCAGGGCGTGGCCTTCGTGGTGACGCCGCCGCTGCCGTCCCTGCCCGAGGCGGTGGACGAGAATTGCGTGCTGTTCGACCGCATCCAGGATCCGGGCAATGTCGGCACCTTGCTGCGCACCTGCGCGGCGGCCGGCGTCAAGCGCGTGTTCCTGGCCACCGGCACCGCCGCCGCGTGGTCGCCCAAGGTGCTGCGCAGCGGCCAGGGCGCGCATTTCGCGCTGGCGATCCACGAGCACGTGGACCTGCCGGCGCTGTTGCCGACCCTGGGCGTGCCGCTGGTGGCGACCGCGCTGGAAGGCGCCCAGGACCTGTATGCCGGGCGCCTGCCCGAGCGCTGCGCCTGGGTCTTCGGCCATGAGGGCCAGGGCGTGGCCGCCGAGTTGCTGGCGGCGGCGCGGCTCAAGCTGCGCATTCCCCATGACATGGCCGCGGTGGAGTCGCTCAATGTGGGCGCCGCCGCCGCCATCTGCCTGTTCGAGCAGCGCCGCCAGGCGCTGGCGGGCGCGGCGCGCTGATCCTCGGTGCGTGTCTGGATCCCTGTCGGGATCGATTGCCGATGTCCGCCTGATTCCGTCTGAGAGACGACCGGCCATGTCCGGCCGCAGTGGCTCGTCCATGGCCTCGATGCGGCCGATGCAATCCTGTGCTTCGAGTGGTGGCCGCGGCGCGCGACGGGCAACGCGTCGCGCGCGCCGGGCCGGCATATACTCGACGCTTTGCCGCTCCCAAGGTGTTCCATGGCGCCATTGCCGGTCGCTCATTCCCAGCCACGCCACGCCACGCGTGCGCGCTGCCAGTTGTTGCTTGCCGCCTGCCTGTGCGCGCTGGCGCTGGGCGGATGCGCCTCGGGCAAGCCGCAACGGGTCAGCCTGGTGCCGGTCGACATGACCGAATCGGCCGGCCGGCTGCAGCTGTCGCGCGAGGTGGTGGCCAAGCTGCCCAATGACGCCGCCGTGACGCTGCCTTCCGGCTCGCAATGGCGGCGGGCCGGCGCCATCGTGCAGGGCGACGTGTTCCGGCCGCTGGGCGGCCCGTTCTCGATCGCCTTGCCCCACCGGACTGACGCCTATCTGGTGGCCTCGTCCGGCAAGCTGGTGGGGTTCTACCTGCCCGTCGACAGCAGTTACATCGAGCTGTCGCGCCCGGTCGTCCTGCCCGGGGCCGTGCGGCAGTGACGGACTTTGCGCAGCCGGCAGGCGCCGGCTGTGCGACGCGTTGATCCTGGCGCGTTCCACCGGCCCCGGCGAAGCCCGCCCGGGCCGGCAGCTGCTCAGCCGCGATCCAGGCCGACTTCCTGCAGCACCGTAGTCGAGATCTCCTCGATCGACTTGGTGGTGGTGGACAGCCACGAAATGCCCTCGCGGCGCATCATGCGCTCGGCCTCGGCCACTTCATAGCGGCACTGCTCCAGCTGCGCGTAGCGGCTGTTGGGGCGGCGTTCGTTGCGCACCTCGGACAGGCGCTCGGGCTGGATCGACAGGCCGAACAGCTTGGCGCGGTGCGGGGCGATGGTCGAGGGCAGGGTGCCGCGCTCGAAATCATCGGGCGTCAGGGGGAAGTTGGCGGCCTTGATGGCGTACTGCATGGCCAGGTACAGGCTGGTCGGGGTCTTGCCGCAGCGCGACACGCCCACCAGGATGACGTCGGCCTGGTCCAGCTGGTTGACGAACTGGCCGTCGTCGTGCGCCAGGCTGAAATTGATGGCGTCGATCCGGTTGCGGTACTTTTCCGAATTGGCCTGCATGTGCGAGCGGCCGATGGAGTGGCTGGATTTCAGCCCCAGCGCCTGCTCGATATGGCTGACGAAAGTGCCGAACAGGTCCAGGAAAATCCCGTTCGCCTGGCGAACACGGGCCAGGATGTCGGGATTGACCAGGGTGCTGAAGACAATCGGCGGCACGCCGGCTTCGAGGGCGCTGCGGTCGATGCGCATGGCCACTTCAGCGGCTTTTTCGAGCGTGTCGACAAACGGCAGCCGCACGGGCTTGAAATCGACTTGCTCGAACTGGGAAAGCACCGACTGGCTGAAGGTTTCCGCGGTGATGCCGGTGCTGTCGGAAACGATGTATACCGTGCGTACGATCGGGGTAGATGTCATATGTAAAAATTCCAACCAGGCGGATGGCCGGATGTGCTCCTCCGAGTACAATCAGGCCCCTATAAGTCACCCCAAGGGCGGTCCAAGGCCAGTTTGGTCAGCGCAGGCGGATCGACGAATTCCCGGCGGTAGCCGGCGTCGAATCTGCATTGACCAAACTCGCTTTCATTCCATTGTAAAAGGTGACTTCAATGTCGTATGTTGTTTTGTTCGAGCAGCTCCGCATGACGGACGTGGACTCGGTAGGAGGCAAGAACGCATCACTAGGCGAAATGATCAGCCAGCTGTCTGGCGCGGGTGTCCGCGTGCCGGGCGGCTTTGCCACGACCGCTGACGCCTTCCGCGACTTCCTCCAGGCCTCCGGCCTGGACAAGCGCATCGCCGAACGCCTGACCACGCTGAACCCCGAAGACGTGCGCGAGCTGGCCAACGCCGGCGCGCAGATCCGCCAATGGATCGTCGAGGCCCCGTTCTCGGCCGAATTCGAAGCCCAGATCCGCGACGCCTTCGCCAAGCTCGACGCTGATGGCAAGGGCTCGTTCGCCGTGCGCTCGTCGGCCACGGCCGAAGACCTGCCCGACGCCTCGTTCGCCGGCCAGCAGGAAACCTTCCTGAACGTCGTCGGCATCGATGACGTGCTGGACAAGATCCGCCACGTGTTCGCCTCGCTCTACAACGACCGCGCCATCTCCTACCGCGTGCACAAGGGCTATGCCCACGCCGATGTGGCCCTGTCGGCCGGCATCCAGCGCATGGTGCGTTCGGACAAGGGCAGCGCCGGCGTGATGTTCACCATCGACACCGAATCGGGCTTCCAGGATGTGGTGTTCATCACCTCGTCGTACGGCCTGGGCGAAACCGTGGTGCAGGGCGCCGTCAACCCCGACGAGTTCTACGTCTTCAAGCCCACGCTGGCCCAGGGTCATTTCCCGATCGTCGGCCGCCGCATCGGCTCCAAGTTGATCAAGATGGAATTCGACCCCGAGCGTCCGGAAGGCCGCGCCGTGCGCACGGTCGACGTGCCGGTGTCCGAGCGCAACCGCTACTCGCTGACCGATGACGAGGTCAACGAACTGGCGCGCTACGCCGTCATCATCGAGAAGCACTACGGCCGTCCGATGGACATCGAGTGGGGCCGCGACGGCGTCGACGGCAAGATCTACATCCTGCAGGCGCGCCCGGAAACGGTGAAGTCGCAGCAGGGCGTCAACGACGTGCAGCAGCGCTACCGCCTGAAGGCCACCGGCCAGGTCCTGATCACCGGCCGCGCCATTGGCCAGAAGATCGGTTCGGGTCCGGTGCGCGTGGTCGGCGACATCTCCGACATGGACAAGGTCCAGCCCGGCGACGTGCTGGTCACCGACATGACCGATCCCAACTGGGAACCCGTCATGAAGCGCGCTTCGGCGATCGTGACCAACCGTGGCGGCCGTACCTGCCACGCGGCCATCATCGCGCGCGAGCTCGGCATTCCGGCCGTGGTGGGTTGCGGCAACGCCACCGACCTGCTCAAGGAAGGCCAGGCCGTGACCGTGTCGTGCGCCGAGGGCGACGAAGGCCGCATCTATGACGGCCTGATCGAGACCGAGGTCGAGGAAGTGCGCCGCGGCGAAATGCCCGCCATCGACCTGAAGATCATGATGAACGTGGGCAACCCCCAGCTGGCGTTCGACTTCGCCCAGATCCCCAACGGCGGCGTCGGCCTGGCACGCCTGGAATTCATCATCAACAACAACATCGGCATCCACCCGAAGGCGGTGCTGGACTACCCGAACGTTGATGGCGAGCTGAAGAAGGCCGTGGAATCGGCCGCCCGCGGCCATGCCAGCCCGCGCGCCTTCTTCGTCGAGAAGATGGCCGAAGGCGTGGCCACCATCGCGGCGGCCTTCTACCCGAAGCCCGTGATCGTGCGCATGTCGGACTTCAAGTCCAACGAGTACCGCAAGCTGGTCGGCGGTTCGCGCTACGAGCCCGAGGAAGAGAACCCGATGCTGGGCTTCCGCGGCGCCTCGCGCTACATCGCCGACGACTTCGCCGAGTGCTTCCGCATGGAATGCGAAGCGCTCAAGAAGGTGCGCGATGACATGGGCCTGACCAACGTCGAGATCATGGTGCCGTTCGTGCGCACCCTGGGCCAGGCGGAAAAGGTGGTCAACCTGCTCGCCAAGCACGGCCTGGCGCGCGGCGAGAACGGCCTGAAGCTGATCATGATGTGCGAAGTGCCCTCCAACGCCATCCTGGCCGACGAGTTCCTGCAGTACTTCGACGGCTTCTCGATCGGTTCGAACGACATGACCCAGCTGACCCTGGGCCTGGACCGCGACTCCGGCATGGAACTGCTGGCGGCCGATTTCGACGAACGCGACGAGGCCGTCAAGTTCATGCTGCGCCGCGCGATCAAGGCTTGCCTGGCGGCCAACAAGTACGTCGGCATCTGCGGCCAGGGCCCCAGCGATCACCCGGATTTCGCGCAGTGGCTCAAGGATGAAGGCATCCTGTCGATGTCGCTGAACCCGGACACGGTGGTCGACACCTGGCAGCGCCTGGCGAAGCAGTAAGTCGCCCGCGTTGTGACGCAAACCCCCGCATTCGAAAGAAGCGGGGGTTTTTTCTTGGGGCGGCTTCGCGGCCTGCCAGCCGTTGTCTGCCGCGTCTAGCTTCGTGGTGCGGCGGGCGCGCCGCGGCGCGTCTCGCCGGGCTGCGGCCGGCCTGGCCGGCGCCGCCTGGGCAGATACAGGTAGAGCCCCGTGACCAGCACGGCGATGGTCGCCAGGTCCAGCAAGGCCCAGATCAGCTTGAGCGGCAGGCCGGCGTAGTTGCCGAAATGCAGCGGCCGCGAACCTTCCAGCAGCCACATGTACCAGGGCGGCGGATCCGCGTCGAGCAGCGCGCCGTCGGCGATGCGCACCACGACCGGTTGCAGCAGGTGCCGCGTCAGCGGCGTGCGGCCCTGCATGAAGACGGTACAGGCGCCGTCGGACGAGAACAGCGAACCGGGCAGCGCCAGGAAGCTGACGTCGCGAGCCGGCAGCGTGCGCCGGGCCAGGTCGACGGCGGCCTGCAGCGGCCGGGCGACCGGCGGACCGGGCGGCGGGGCGGCCAACTGCCGGCTGGCCGCGTGCGTGCGCCAGGCGCCAAAGACGAAGGAATCGAGGGTGTTGATCGCGCCGCTCAGTCCGACCACGGCCAACCAGACCAGCAGCACCATGCCCAGCAGATTGTGCAGGTCCAGCATGCGCAGCAGCCGCGAACGCCGCTTGCGCACGGTGCCGAACGGCGTCTTGCGCATGAAGCCGCCGTACAGCGCCACACCGGAAACCAGCGATACCAGCAGCAGCGCGCCCATGACGGCCAGGATCAGGCTGCCCGGCATGCCCAGCAGCATGTCGGTATGCAGCCGCAACAACAGGGCCATCGGCCCGCCATGGCGCCAGTCTTTTTCGCTCCAGGCCTCGCCGGTGATCACGGGGCCGCGCGCATCGACCAGCGCGAAGGGCCTCTGGCCGGGCGCGCCGGGGCTCAGCCCGAAACGGTACTGGTGAGGTTCATCCAGCCAGACGATGAAGCGGATGTCACGGCGCGGGTATTGCTCGCGCACCTGCGCGGCCATGGCATCCACGTCCCGTGGCGCGGCCGCCTGCCGCGCGGGCGGAACACTGGCGGGGGTGTCGAACCAGGCGTCGATCTCGTCATGGAAGATCAGCGGCAGCCCGGTCAGGCACAGCATCAGCAGGAACAGCGTGCATGCCAGGCTGGACCACGTATGGAGCCATCGCCAGGTGCGCAGGCGAGGCGGGGCGTCGGTGCTCATGCCGGGGCCGCCACGCTTACCAACGGTAGGTCAGGGTGCCGATGACGGTGCGTCCGGCGCCGTAGAAGCACTTGGTCGCGGTGGCGCACGCCGACACGTATTCGCGATCGAACAGGTTGCTGGCGTTGATGGCGGCGGTGAGGCCCTTGAGCGAAGGGATGGCTTGCCCCAGGTCGTAGCGCACCGCGGCATCCACCACCGTGAAGGGCGATACCTTCAGCGTGTTGTCGGCGTTGGCATAGCTGCTGCCGACGTAGCGCACGCCGCCGCCCAGGCTCAGGCCGGCCAGCGCGCCGCCGTGGAAGGTGTAGTTGGCCCAGGCGTTGGCGCTGTGGCGCGAGACGTAGGTAGGGTGCTTGCCCTGCGCGGTGGTGCTGCGCGTGTTGACGTTGTCCATCAGGGTGTAGGACGCCAGCAGATCCAGGTTGCGCGTCAGGCTGGCCTTGCCCTCCAGTTCCAGGCCGCGCGAGCGCACCTCGCCCGTCTGGATGCTGTAGTTGGTGTTGGCCGGATCGGTCGTGAGCACGTTGCTCTGGGTGAGCTGGTAGACCGCGGCGCTGATGAACGCGTCCTGGCCGGGCGGCTGGTACTTGATGCCGGCCTCGTATTGCTCGCCCTTGGTGGGTTTGAACAGATTGCCCTGGGCGTCGGCGTCGGCCACCGGCTGGAACGAACGCGAATAGCTGACGTAGGGGGCCACGCCATTGTCGAATTCGTAGACCGAGCCCAGGCGCCAGGTGAAGGCGCGGTCGGACTGGTTGGTGGTGTCGCCGTTGATCCGGTTGCGCCGGTCGTTGCCGGCCCAGTCCTGGCGGATGCCGCCCAGCACTGTCCATTGGCCCAGTTTGACCTGGTCCTGCGCGTACAGGCCGAGCTGGTCCAGCGTCTGCTTGCTGCGCACGGTGATCGAGGGCGTGGCGATGGCGGCGGCGTAATCAGGCTGGTTGATCGACAGGGACGGCGCCGCGCCCATGCCCTGGTCTTCGCGATAACCCAGGCGCTGGTAGTCGATGCCGAACAGCGCGGTGTGCGCGAGGGCCCCCGTGTTGAAGCGGGCCTGGGCATGGTTGTCGGCGGTCACGGCGTCCATGTTGGCGTGATTGACGATGGCGCGGCGCGTCAGCAGCGGGTTGGCCGGATCGGCGGCGTTCAGTCCCGTGGTGTAGACGCTCTTGTAGTCCGTTTTCATCTGCATGTAGCGCAGGTTGGACTGCACCGACCAGACCGCGTCGATGCGATGATCCAGCAGATAGCCCAGGGCCGTCTGCGTGCGCTTGAATTCGTCGAAACGCGGCGACCCGTCGAAGAAGTGGCGGCCGATGCGGCCGCCGCCGGGCAGGTCCTGGACGGTGCCCGCGGCCGGCAGGAAACCAAAGTAGCCGCCATAGGGATCATGCTGGTACTGCGCCAGGAGCGTCAGCGAGGTGTCGGCGTTGGGGCGGAACGTGACCGCGGGCGCGATCGCCACGCGCTCGTCCTTCTGGTGGTCGATCTGGGTCTTGCCGGTGTGGGCAATGCCGGTCAGCCGGTAGAGCACCTTGCCGGCGTCGTCCACCGGGCCGCCGAAGTCGAAGGCGGCCTGGCCGAAGCTGTGGCTGCCCGCTTGCAGTTCGATCTCGTGCAGCGGCGTGGCGGTGGGCTTCTTGCTGACCAGGTTGATCAGGCCACCCGGGGTGCCCTGGCCGAACAGCACGGAGGACGGACCGCGCAGCACTTCGATGCGTTCCAGGTTGTAGGTGTCGATCTGCGGGATGGCGTAGTTCGCGCCCAGCAGGCGCATCCCGTCCAGATAGGCGTAGTCGTAGTTGATGCCGCCGCCAAAGCCGCGGTAGATCACCGTGTCGTAGCGCGAGCCGCCGGCGCCGCGGTATTCGGCGGTCAGGCCGGGCGTGTAGCGCAACGCCTGGCGCACGTTCTGCACCGCCTGGTCGTCCATCTGCTGGCGCGTCACCACCGAGATGGATTGCGGCGTCTCGATCAGCCGGGCGTCGGTCTTGGTGCCGGCGCCGGAGGTGTCGGCCACGTATCGGGCGGTCTCGCTCGCGCCTTGCACCCGGATGGGGGCGAGCGTGGTGGCGTCGCTCGCGGCGGCGGGCAGCCGCGACACGATCAGGGTGTCGCCGCTGTGGCGCCAGCCCAGGCCCGAGCCGGCCAGCAGGCGCGTCAAGGCCTCATCGGGGGTATAGCTGCCGCGCAGTGCGGGGGCGGTCCGGTCACGCGCGATGTCGCCGCTCATGACCAGTTGCAGGCCCGTGGAGGCGGTATAGGACAGCAGGGCGCTTGCCAGCGGCTGGCTGGGGATATCGAAGCGTTGGTGCGTGGCGGCGGGAGCGGCCTGCGCCCGCGCGGCGGGCTGGCCCGCGGTCCAGGCGGTGGCCGCGAGCAGGGCGGCCGCCAGGCGGCGCAGGCCATGGCGGCCGGTGTGCAGAGAGGCGCCAGCGCGGTGGCGTAGGGAATGGTGTTGTGCGGCCGACATATGCGGTTTGCCCTTGTTCGTGTTTCGATATCGCGACGGCGAATTGCGCGTCCTCCCCCTGTCAAACACCGGGCGCGCGGAAACTGATGATCGAAGCGGGCGGGTAGTTGGTAACTAAATGTTTTGAGGTGGTCAGCGCGCGTAGACCAGGGTGGCGTAGCCCGCCACGACGCGCAGCCGGATCGGGAAGGTTTCCGCCAGGCCGCGCAGGGCCTCTTGCGGATCCGCCGTGTGGAAGGCGGCCGTGACCGGCAGGGCGCCGACGCGCGCGTCCATCAGGAAGATGGGGCCGCGCTGGTAGCGTTGCAGCTCGGCCAGCACGGTGGCCAGCGGCACGTCGTTGAACACCAGGCGATCCTGGCGCCAGGCCAGCGCGGCCGCCTGGTCGAAGCGCGTGGGCGCGGCGCCGCCCGAGACGCCGTATCGCATCTGCCAGCCTGCCTCGAGGGTAACGGGTGGCGCGTCGGGGCGCGGCCGCACCGCGACCGCATGCTCGGTGACCGACACGGTGACGATGTCGTCCAGCAGCTTGACGTCGAATTGCGTGCCGAGCGCCGTGCTGATCCCCTGGCCGGCCCGCACGGAAAAGCGCCTCGCGGCGTCGGCGGCGACCTGGAAGTAGGCCTGGCCGCGATGCAGGGTCAATTGGCGTTGGTGGCTGTCGAAACGGACCGACAAGGCGGTGTCGCTGCCCAGTTCCAGCGTGCTGCCGTCGGCGAGAACGATGCGGCGCCGTTCGCCGATGCCGGTGCGATAGTCCGCCAGCAGGTGCAGGCGCGACAACGCATACAGCGCGGGAACGGTCAAGGCGGCCGCCAGCACGCCCAGCATGGCGCGGCGCCGGTGCATGCGGTCGACGGCGGGACGGACCGCGTCGAAGCGGTTCCACAGCGCCTGCGCCCGCGCATAGGCGGCGGGGTGGGCCGGATCCGCGTCCAGCCAGCCGGCGAACGCGCGGCGATCCTGTTCGGTGGCGTCCTCGTCGTTCAGCCGCGCGAGCCATTCGAGGGCGGCCAGATAAACCGGATCCTGGGCGGGGGCGGCCATGGCTCAGGCGGGCTCCAGCGCGGCATCCAGTTGCGCCATGGCGGCCACGACCTGCGAGATCACGGTATTGCGGCTGGTCCCCATGCGCTCGGCGATCTCGTCATAGGACAGGCCCTCGAGGCGCTTGAGCACGAAAGCCTGGCGCCGGCGTTCGGGCAGCGCCGCGATGGCTTGCAGCAGGCGCTCCAGCTCGCGCCGGTACATCACGATCATTTCCGGCGTGGGCCGGGGATCGGGGATGTGCTCGAGTTCCAGGCCGGTCAGTTCCATCTGCGCCCGCCTGCGCGCGTCGCGCAGGTGGTTCAGGGCCAGGTTGTGGGCCGCCCGGGTGATATAGCCGGCATTGACCTGGGTGGGCGGGGCGCCCACGCGCAGCAGGTTGGTGAAGGCCTGTTGCACGACATCCTCGGCCGCGCCCTGGCTGCCCACGATGCGGCGCACGATGGCGCGCAGGCGCCGCACTTCGGCTTGGTAGAGGGCGGAGATGTCGCCAACGGGCACGTTCATGGAAAGCCGGCGGGCGGAATGGCCCGGGTGAGAATCAGTCAAATACGATTGACAACGTTTCTCAATTATACCGGGGTTCCCTGCCGTGGCATGCGATGCCGGGCCGAGGCGGGCTGCGCCGCGCCCGCGGCCATGACGCGCTGCTTGCTTCAGGCCGCCTTGGCCTCGCGTTCGATCAGTTCGCGCTTGCGCTCGATGCCCCAGCGGTAGCCGGCCAGCGAGCCGTCGGTGCGCACCACGCGGTGGCAGGGAATCGCCAGCGCGATGTTGTTGGTGGCGCAGGCCCGCGCCACCGCGCGCACCGAACGCGGCGAGCCGATGCGTTCGGCGACGTCGGTGTAGGTGACCGTGGTGCCCACCGGGATCTCGCGCAGCGCCTCCCAGACGCGGCGCTGGAAGGCGGTGCCGCGCACGTCCAGGGGCAGGTGCAGGCCCACCGACGGGTTCTCGACGAAGCCGACCACCGCCGCCATCCATTGCTCGAATTCGTGGTCGGCGCCGATCAGCCGGGCCGCCTTGAAGCGGTCCTGCAGGTCGCGCACCAGCTGTTCGGGATCCTCGTGCAGCGCGATTTCGCAGATGCCGGTGTCGCTGGCCGCGACCAGCAGCGCGCCGAGCGCGCACTGGCCCACGGCGAAGCGGATCTCGACGCCTGCGCCGTCCTTGCGGAAGGCGGTGGGCGTCATGCCCAGGATGGCCGGCGCGGCCTCGTAGAAGCGGCCGCTGGAGTTGAAGCCGGCGCCGTACATGGCGTCGGTGACGCTGGCGCTCTGGCGCAGCTGCTGGCGGGCGCGGTCGGCGCGCAGCGCGTTGGCGTAGGCCTTGGGCGTGATGCCGGTGGCGGCCTTGAAGATGCGGTGGAAGTGGAAGCGGCTCATGCCGGCCTGTTCGGCCAGCGTGTTCAGGTCGGGCGGCTGCTCGGCCTCCAGCGCCCGGCAGGCGCGTTCGACGGCGGCGGCGTGCTGTTTGCTCAAGGGGGCGGCGTGGGTCATGTCGGGCTCCAGGGGCGCGCCGGTTCGCGCGCTTTCGACAATGTTCTCAAAGGCCGGCCCGTGCCGCACTCCGGTTGTTGCCCGGGGCGGCGCGCCCCAGGCCGGGCCTCAGGCGGGCGCGTAGGCGTCCAGGAAGCGGCGCACCAGCTCGCCCGACACCGGGGTGGCGCGCACGTTGGCGGACAGGCCGGGCACGTCGAGATTCTCGGCGGCGTAGCGGCGGCCGAAGCGTTCCAGATGGGCGCGCACGAAATCGGGGCCGAATTCGGGGTGGAACTGGGTCGAGAAGATGTTGCGGCCGATGCGGATCATCTGGTGCGGGTCCAGGTCGGAACGCGCCAGCACGGCGGCGCCGGGCGGCAGCTGCAGCACGGTCTGCGCGTGCAGCATCTGGGCCGGGAAGGTGGGCGGCAGGCCGGCCAGCAGCCTGTCGCCGGCGGCGGCGGGCAGCAGCTCGACCGTCTGGGTGCCGACTTCGCGGCCGGCGGGGTTGTAGCCCACCTTGCCGCCCAGCGCGTGCGCCAGCAGCTGGTGGCCGTAGCAGATGCCGAACATCGGCAGGCCGGCCGCGGCGGCCTCGCGCAGCCAGGCGGCGGTGTCCTCGCTCCAGGGTTCCAGGTCGGAGACCATGGCGGGCGAGCCGGTGATCAGGGCGGCGCGGTACTGGTCTGGCACGCGCGGGCGTTCGCCGGCGTGGACGGCCACGACCTCGAGGGCGTCCGGCGTCAGGCCGGAGGCCCGCGCCAGCTGTTCGGCATAGCCGCCGAACTGGCTTTTGAGCGTATCGTCCGGGTCGCCCGTGTGCAGGATGAGAACGGGACGGGCGGAGGAGATTGCAGCGGTCATTGGGGTGTATGCGTGGAAAATGCTGGGGCCGGGGACTGCAGCCAGCGCACATCATAATCCAGCCGATTGTCCGGGGTCGGCGGGGGTGTCACCGCGGCGTCATGGAAATACGTACAATCCGCTGACCGACTCATCCTTTCAGGCGAACGTAACTATGTGGATTTGGTTAGGGCTGGCCGCGCTGGCGCTCATTGGCGAACTGGCGACGGGAACCTTCTACTTGCTGCTGGTGGCGCTGGGATTGGCCGCGGGCGGCGTCGCCGCCTGGCTGCTGGCGGGCCTGGAATGGCAGCTGGTGGCGTGCGGCGTCGTGCTGCTGCTGGGCCTGCTGGTGCTGCGCAAGACGCGCGTCCTGAAAAAGCGCGAGGTCGACGCCTCGCGCAACGCCGACGTCAACCTGGACATCGGCCAGACCGTCAAGGTGGAAGCCTGGAGCCAGGACGGCACCGCGCGCGTCTGGTACCGCGGCGCGCACTGGCAGGCGGAACTGGCCGAGGGGCAGCCGGCCCACGGCGGCGAACACATCATCACCGAAATGCGCGGCACGCGCCTGGTCCTGACTCCCAAGGGGGACGCGACCGGCGCCACGCGCTAGGGCGTGGCGGCGTGGAAGGCTTCGTGCCTTCGCGCGCCGGCCCGTTCCAAGGCAGGACCCGGACCCGCGCAGACGGGCCGGCCGCAGCAGGCGCCCTGACTTTCGCGGGCAGGCGCGTCATCGCATTCACCCCAGAAGAGGCACCACACCATGATCGATAACTCCACCATCGTCCTGCTCGTCATCGTCGCGCTGGCGATCCTGATCGTCATCAGGGCGATCGCCATCGTCCCCCAGCAGCATGCCTGGGTGGTCGAGCGGCTGGGCAAGTTCGACCGCGTACTGTCGCCGGGCGCCGGCTTCGTGATCCCGTTCATCGAGCGCGTTTCCTACAAGCACTCGCTCAAGGAAATCCCGCTGGACGTGCCGAGCCAGGTCTGCATCACGCGCGACAATACCCAATTGCAGGTGGACGGCGTGCTGTACTTCCAGGTGACCGACCCGATGCGCGCCTCGTACGGCTCGTCCAACTACATCTCGGCCATCACACAGCTGGCGCAGACCACGCTGCGCTCGGTGATCGGCAAGATGGAACTGGACCGCACCTTCGAGGAACGCGACGCCATCAACAGCACCATCGTGTCGTCGCTCGACGAGGCCGCGCTGAACTGGGGCGTGAAGGTGCTGCGCTATGAAATCAAGGACTTGACGCCGCCCAACGAGATCCTGCGCTCGATGCAGGCGCAGATCACCGCCGAGCGTGAAAAGCGCGCGCTGATCGCGGCCTCGGAAGGCCGCCGCCAGGAACAGATCAACATCGCCACCGGCGAACGTGAAGCCGCCATCGCCCGCTCGGAAGGCGAGAAGCAGGCCCAGATCAACCAGGCCCAGGGCGAGGCCGCGGCGGTGCTGGCGATCGCCGAAGCCACCGCCAAGGCCATTACGCAAGTGGCCGACGCGGTGCGCCAGCCCGGCGGCATGGAAGCCGTCAACCTGAAGGTGGCCGAGCGTTACGTCGAGGCCTTCGGCAACGTGGCCAAGGAAGGCAATACGCTGATCCTGCCGGCCAACCTGGCGGACGTGGGCGGCATGATCGCCTCGGCCATGACCATCGTCAAATCCACCCGCAACAGCTGAACCGCGCGCCGTGAGGCGCCCCGCCCATGATTGCTCCCGTGCATTTGCTGTCGATAGCAGTACTGACGGGAGTGCTGTCGCTCTGCGTGCTGGGATCCCTGGCGCGCAGCGGCATGGCGGGGATCCGCGAAACCATACGCGCCAACCTGCTCACGCTGTTGGCGTTTTTTTTATTCGGGCTGCAGGCCACCGAGGCGCCGCGCTGGGTCTCGATCCTGCTGCCCAACATGCTGATCGGCCTGGCGCTGTGCGCCTATTACGCCGGCCTGCGGCGCCTGCTGGGGCAGCGCCTGCCGCGCCACCTGATGGGCCTGGCCTGCGTCGCCGCCTGGCTGGTGCTGGTGGGCTACACCTACCTGGACAGCCAGGTCGCGCCGCGCATCGTGGCCATGTCGGCGTTGCAGATGGGCTTCATGTTCGCCGTGGCCGCGGCGGTGTGGCAGGGCCTGCCGGCCAACCGCTCGCGCTACAGCTATTACTTCGTCTGGTCGGTGGCGATGATCTCGGGCGTGACCTGCGCGCTGCGCGTGGCGCTGTTCGCCTCCGGCGTGGCCCACGCCGATTTCCTGCTGCAGCCGACCGCCTGGAATATCCTCTTCATGACGCTGGGCGTGCTGGCGATGCCGTGCCTGTCGCTGGGCACCATCATGATCATCCATGACCGCATGCTGGCCGACCGCGAGCAGGAGGCCAGCACCGATTTCCTGACGGGCCTGATGTCGCGCAAGGCCTGGTGGCTGCAGGGCGAGCGTTACTGCGCCCAGGCCCTGCGCACGCGCCGGCCGCTGACGCTGATGGTGCTGGACATCGATCATTTCAAGCGCATCAACGACACCCACGGCCATGCCGCCGGCGACGCGGTGCTGCGCCATTTCGGCCTGCTGGCCACGGCCACGCTGCGCACCGGCGACCACGTGGGCCGGGTGGGGGGCGAGGAGTTCAGCGTGCTGTTCGCGGACATGCGCAGCGACGCGGTGATGGAGGTGGCGGACCGGCTGCTCGATTCGGTGCGGCGCACGCCGTGCGCGCATGGCGGCAGCACCATCGCCTATACCTTCAGCGCCGGGGTGGCGGACTGGCTGCCGGGCGAGAACCTGCAGGCCTTCTTCGAGCGCGCCGACCGCATGCTGTACATGGCCAAGCAGGCCGGCCGCAACCGGGTGGCGGGATCGGGCGTGAGCCTGGTCGAGCCGCCGCCGATGCAGGCGGCGGCCTGACGCCGCGAAGGGCGGTCAGCTGTCCTTGCGCGAGGCGCGGGTGTCGTGCTTCATGATGCGTTCTTTCTCGCGCTGCCAGTCCTTCTCGCGCGCCGTGTCGCGCTTGTCGAACAGCTTCTTGCCGCGACCCAGGGCGAAATCGAGCTTGATGCGGCCGTTCTTGTAGTGCAGGTTGAGCGGCACCAGCGTATAGCCGCGCTGCTCGACCTTGCCGATCAGCTTGCTGATTTCCTCGGCCTTGAGCAGCAGCTTGCGGGTGCGCATGGCGTCCGGATGGATGTGGGTGGACGCGGTGGGCAGGGGGCTGACGTGCATGCCCAGCAGGTAAAGTTCGCCGTCGCGCACGATGACGTAGCTTTCCTTGAGCTGCACGCGGCCATCGCGGATCGCCTTGACTTCCCAGCCCTGGAGAACCAGGCCGGCTTCGTAGCGGTCTTCGATGAAATAGTCGTGCGTGGCCTTGCGGTTATCGATAATGCTCATCTTGTGGGGCCCAATATGCCCGTTTGTTCTTCGTTTGTGCTCGTTTGCGCCCCGGCGGCGCAGTGCCGGTAAAATCCTATCATTCTAGCCATTTGCGATAGTCGATGCACAAAGTACAGCGATCCGTCCTGGTGCCCTACAGCGCCGCCCAGATGTTCGACCTGGTGGCCGACGTGGAAAAGTACCCCGAGTTCATGCCGTGGTGTGGCGGCGCCGAGGTGCAGAGCCGCGACGAGCACGGCATGCAGGCGTCCATCCTGATCAGTTTCGCGGGCATGAAGCAGCGTTTCTCCACGCGCAACCGGCACGTCTACCCCGACCGCATCGACCTCGAACTGGTCGATGGCCCCTTCTCCAGCCTGGTGGGGCACTGGGAGTTCCAGCCGCTGGCCGAGGATGCCTGCAAGGTGCTGTTCACCATGGAATACGCCTTTTCCAACCGCGCGCTGGAGATGGTGGTGGGGCCGGTGTTCAACCGCATCGCCACCAGCTTCATTGATTCCTTCACCAAGCGCGCGCAGGCCAAGTATGGCGAATGAGCCGTCCGCCGCCGGGCAGATCGAGGTCTCGGTCTGTTATGCCTTGTCCGCCCAGGTCTGGCTGCGCGAGCTGCGCCTGCCGGCCGGCGCGACCGTGGCCGACGCCCTGCGCGCCAGCGGCTTCGCCCAGGCCTTTCCGGTGGTCCAGCCGTGGGAGCGGGGCGTGGGCGTGTTCGGCCGCGCCGTCGAGGCCGCCACGCCGCTGGCCGACGGCGACCGCGTCGAGATCTATCGCGGCCTGAGCTTCGATCCCAAGGAATCGCGCCGCCGCCGCGCCGAGCACCGGCGCGCCAAGACCGCCCGCAACGGGCGGGTGCGACCGGCCGGGCTGCTGTAGCGGCCGGCCCCGGGCGCGCGCCGCCCGGGCGGCGCGGGCTGCCGCCACATTGTCATCATCAGGACAAATCACGCCGGCCCTTCCGGCGTAACATTGACGGCGCCGCACCCTTACGTTTACGTCAACGTCATGTCAAAATGACCTGGCTGACGTTCACGAGACGGCAGCAACGCCAACAGACAATACCGATGACATCAGGAGACAGGCTGTGGACTTGGAACTGACCGACGAGCAGCGCGCGTTCGCGCAGGCCGCGCGCGACTACGCCGAAGGCGAACTGGCGCCGCACGCGGCGCACTGGGACGCCGAGGGCATCTTCCCCAAAGAGGCGTTCGCGCGCGCCGGCGAGATGGGCTTCTGCGCCATCTACGCCAGCGAGGACATCGGCGGCCTGGGGCTGCCGCGCCTGGACGCCACCCTGGTGTTCGAGGAAATGGCCGCCGTCGACCCGTCGACCACCGCGTTCCTGACGATTCACAACATGGCCACCTGGATGGTCGGCAAATGGGGCCAGCCGGCCCTGCGCGAGGCCTGGGGGCCGTTGCTGGCCAGCGGCCAGAAGCTGGCCTCGTACTGCCTGACCGAGCCGGGCGCCGGCTCCGACGCCGCCTCGCTCTCGACCCGGGCGCAGCGCCAGGGCGACCACTACGTGCTCAACGGCGCCAAGGCCTTCATCTCGGGCGGCGGCGACACCGACCTGCTGGTGGTGATGGCGCGCAGCGGCGGCGAAGGCGCGAGCGGCATCAGCGCGTTTGCGGTCCCGGCCGACAGCGAGGGCATCAGCTACGGCCGCAAGGAAGAAAAAATGGGCTGGAACAGCCAGTCCACCCGTCCGATTGTGTTCGAGAACGTGCGCGTGCCGGCCAGCAACCTGCTGGGCGAGGAGGGCGAGGGCTTCAAGATCGCCATGAAGGGCCTGGACGGCGGCCGCATCAACATCGGCACCTGCTCGGTCGGCGCGGCCCAGGGCGCGCTGGACGCGGCCCGCCGCTACATGGACGAGCGGCGCCAGTTCAACCGCCGCCTGGCGGAATTCCAGGCGCTGCAGTTCAAGCTGGCCGACATGGCCACCCACCTGGTCGCGGCGCGCCAGATGGTGCGGCTGGCGGCCTGCAAGCTGGACGCGGGCGCGCCCGACGCGGCCACCTACTGCGCGATGGCCAAGCGCTTCGCCACCGACATGGGCTTCCAGATCTGCCTGGACGCCCAGCAGATCCACGGCGGCTATGGATACCTGCGGGACTATCCCTTGGAGCGTCTGGTGCGCGATACTCGCGTACATCAGATACTGGAGGGCACCAACGAGATCATGCGCGTGATCATTGCCCGCCAATTGTTGGAAAAAGGAGCCGACATAAGATGAATGCACCGGTGCTGTTCGAAGAAAGAGCCGCCGCCAACGGAATGCGCTTCGGGATCGCGACGCTGAATGCGCCGCAGACCCTGAACGGGCTGTCGCTGGAAATGGTCGACCTGCTGGCCGAGCGCCTGGACGCCTGGGCGCGTGACCCGGGCCTGGTGCTGGTGGTGCTGCAGGGCGCGGGCGACAAGGCCTTCTGCGCCGGCGGCGACCTGCACGGCCTGTACCGCAGCATGACCGAGAACGCCGGCAAGGGCGCCTGGGGCAATGCCTACGCGCGCCGCTTCTTCGAGCATGAATACCGGCTCGACTACCGCATCCACAGCTACCCCAAGCCGGTGCTGTGCTGGGGCCACGGCATCGTCATGGGCGGCGGCATCGGCCTGATGATGGGCGCCAGCCACCGCGTGGTCAGCGAGACCTCGCGCCTGGCGATGCCGGAAATTTCCATCGGCCTGTTTCCGGACGTGGGCGGCAGCTGGCTGTTGAACCGCATGCCGGGCCGCACCGGCGTGTTCCTGGCGCTGACGGGCGCGCAGGTCAACACGGCCGACGCCTTCTTCGCCGGGCTGGCGGATTTCCGCCTGAACCACGAAGACTGGCCCAAGCTGCTGGCCTCGCTCGAGGAACAGCCCTGGGCCGGCCAGGCCACGGGCGCCGCCGAGGACGCGATTCCGCCGCGCTCGATCAACGACGGCCTGCTGCGCCGCGCGCTGACGGCGCTCGAGCCGCAAACGCCGCTGGAAGGCGGCAACCTGCGCCAGCATTCGTTCCTCATCAACAGCCTGTGCAGCGGCAACCGGCTGGACGATATCTTTGAAGAGCTGGCCACCCTGAAGGACCACGCCGATCCGTGGCTGGCGCGCGCCGCCGGCACCATGCTGGCCGCCTCGCCCGGCTCGCTGCGGCTGTCGTTCGCGCTGCAGCAGCGCATGCGGCTGCGTTCGCTGGACGACGTGTTCCGCGCCGAGTACATCGCCGCGCTGCATTGCACCGCGCACGGCGATTTCGCCGAAGGCATCCGCGCGCTGTTGATCGACAAGGACAAGAAGCCGCGCTGGAACCCCGCGGTGCTGGACATGGCCACCGAGGCCTGGGTGCAGAAGTTCTTCGATGAGCCCTGGCCCGAGGGCCAGCCGCATCCGCTGGACGACCTGGGCCAGGAAGGCCGCTGACGTCCGCCGCAGAGCGGGCCGGCATCGCGTCGCAACACTGATTTCACACCTACAGCAATAGCAACAGGAGACAGGACATCATGAGCAGTATCGCGTTTATCGGTTTGGGCAACATGGGTTCGCCCATGGCGCTGAATCTGGTCAAGGCCGGCCACAGCCTGACGGTCTTCGACCTGGTGCCGGCGGCGGTCAAGGTCTTGACCGATGCGGGCGCCAAGTCGGCGGCGTCGGCCGCCGAGGCGGTCAAGGGCGCCGAGGTGGTGATCTCGATGCTGCCGGCCAGCAAGCACGTCGAAGGCCTGTACCTGGACCAGGACCTGCTGGGCAAGATCCCGGCCAGCGCGCTCGTCATCGAGTGCAGCACCATCGCGCCGGACTCGGCCCGCAAGGTGGCCCAGGCGGCCGAGGTGCGCGGCATCGCCATGATCGACGCGCCGGTCTCGGGCGGCACCGGCGGCGCCGCCGCCGGCACGCTGACCTTCATCGTCGGCGGCCAGCCCGCCGCGCTGGAGCGGGCCCGCCCGGTGCTGGAAAAGATGGGCAAGAACATCTTCCACGCCGGCCCCGCGGGCGCTGGCCAGGTCGCCAAGATCTGCAACAACATGCTGCTCGGCATCCTCATGGCCGGCACCTCCGAGGCGCTGGCGCTGGGCGTGGCCAACGGCCTCGATCCCAAGGTGCTGTCGGACATCATCGCCAAGAGCTCGGGCCGCAACTGGGCCACCGAGCTGTACAACCCGTGGCCCGGCGTGATGGAGCATGCGCCGGCCTCCAAGGGCTACGCGGGCGGCTTCGGCGTCGACCTGATGCTCAAGGACCTGGGCCTGGCGGCCGAGGCGGCGCTGTCGGCGCGCGCCTCGATCCCGCTGGGCGAACTGGCGCGCAACCTGTATTCGCTGCACAGCGCCGGCGGTTCCGGCCGGCTGGACTTCTCCAGCATCGTCAACCTGGTCAAGCGCGAACAGGACTGACATGGCCACGCCCGCCACTTGTGTCGATCCGGCCGGGCGGGTCCAGGCGAGCTTCGAGCGGCAGAGCATCATGCGGCTGCTCGGCGCCAGCCTGGACGTGGTCGAGCCGGGCAGGGTGGACATCGTCCTGCCGTACCGCGCGGACCTGTGCCAGCAGAACGGCTTCCTGCACGCCGGCATCTCCACCACCATCGCCGATTCGGCCGGCGGCTACGCCGCCTTCAGCCTGTTCCAGCCGGGCGAGGACGTGCTGACCTCGGAGTTCAAGATGAACTTCCTGGCGCCCGCCAAGGGCGAGCGCTACGTGGCCAGCGGCCGCGTGGTCAAACCCGGCAAGCGCCTGTCGATCTGCCAGGTCGAAGTCCACGCCTATGAGGGCGAACAGGCCACGCTTTGCGTGATAGGCTTGCTGACCGCGGTGCGCGTGACGCCGCGTTGATCCGCTTGCGGCGGTCGTCCGCCGCAAGCCTTGTCGCGCCTTGAACAGGTCTTCGGTAATGCCTTCCAAAGAACATCACCGGATTTTCCGCAGCAACTGGCTGCGCGCGGCCGTGCTCGGCGCCAATGACGGCATCGTCTCGACCGCCAGCCTCATCACCGGCGTGGCGGCGGCGCAGGCCGGCCACGCGGCGGTGCTGACCTCGGGCCTGGCCGGCCTGGTGGCCGGCGCGTTGTCGATGGCCGCGGGCGAATACGTCTCGGTACGGTCACAGGCCGACACCGAGGCCGCCGACCTGCGGCTGGAGCAGCGCTCGCTCAAGCGCAACTCGGGCGAAGAGCTCGAGGAACTGGTCGAGATCTACGTCGGCCGCGGCCTGTCGCGCGACCTGGCCGAACAGGTCGCGCGGCAACTGACGCGCCATGATGCGCTCGATGCCCATGCCCGCGACGAGCTCGGCATCTCGATCCACAACCGCGCCCGGCCGGTGCAGGCGGCGGTGGCCTCGGCCGCCTCGTTCGCCGGCGGCGCCGCGCTGCCGCTGGTGGTGGCCGCGGTGGTGCCGGTGCCGCACCTGATCGGTTGGGTGATCGGCGCGTCGGTCGCCTGTCTGGCCTGTCTGGGTGCCCTGGCGGCAGGCGCCGGGGGCGCGCCCAAGGGGCCGGCGGCGCTGCGCGTGACGATATTGGGCGCGCTGGCGATGGCGGTGACGGCCGGCGTCGGCGCCTTGTTCGGCGCCGTGGTCTAGGCCCTGGCGGCATTCAATGGAGCGGCATACTGGCTCCGGGAGTTCTGGTTCACATGCAATACGTTCTGATCAGCGCCTGTCTGTTGGGCCACCCCGTGCGTTACGACGGCCGTTCCGCGCCGCGCGACCACGAGGTGCTGGCCCGCTGGCGCGATGAGGGGCGGGTCGTGTCGGTCTGTCCGGAGGTGGCGGGCGGCATGCCGATCCCGCGTCCTCCGGCCGAGATCGAGCCGGGCGCCGATGCCGCCGCCGTGCTGGGCGGCCGCGCGCGGGTGATCGCGGTGTCGGGCGAGGACGCCACGGTGCCGTTCGTCCACGGCGCGCAGCTGGCGCTGGCCGCGGCGCGCGAGCGCGGCATCCGCATCGCGGTGCTCAAGGAAGGCAGCCCGTCCTGTGGCAGTGGCTATGTCTACGATGGCCATTTCTCGGGCCAGAAGCAGCCGGGCGTGGGCGTGGCCGCGCAATTGCTGGGGGATGCCGGGGTGCGCGTCTTCAGCGAATGGCAATGGACGGAAGCCGCCGCCTGGCTGGCGCGGCTGGAGGCGGGCGATGGGCTTTAACGTCGGCGATTGGCTGGTGCTGGTGGCCGTGGCGGCCGGCGTGCTGACGGCCTGGCGCCTGATCGCCGGCACCGGCCGTGGCCGGCTGCTGGCGCGAGCGGGCGCGGGGGTGTCGCTGGCGCTGTCGGCGTTCTTCTTCTGGCTCTGGTACGAGCAGTACCTGAAGTGGGAGTTCAACGAACTGGGGCGCTACTACGATCCGGTCGACGGGGTCGTCTATACCGACAGCGGCTTCGTGTGGGTGCTGCCGGCCGTGCTGGCGCTGGCGGCGGGGGCGTTCTTCGCCTGGCGTGGCTGGGGCGGCCGCCGCGCTTGAGGCGCGCTTCGTTTTTCGGCGCCTGAAAAGCAGAAGGGAGGGCCTCCTCGCGGAACCCTCCCTTGATGTGACGCGGCGCCGGTCAGTTGGCGCGGTAGCCGCGGCTGTTCATGCACGAATCCAGCGCGTGGTTGTAGGTATCCACCATCACCTGCGTGGTCCATTGCGAAATGGTCGCCGGGTCGTAGCCGCTCTGGTTCATGGCCCAGCGCTGGCAGTCGGTCGAGGCGCTGGCCTGCGCCCGGTTGACCGGCGGGGCCGGCTCGTACTGCACCGGGGCGTACTGGGCCGGCGGGGCCTGGTAGACCGGGGGCGCGGCATAGACCGGCGGGGCTTCGTAGACGGGCGCCGCATACACCGGCGGACTGTAGTAGGCCACGCCCGGCGCGTAGACGCCGGTCTGCACGTAGCTGGGGCCGGAATTATTGGCCGCCAGGATCAGCCCGGTGGCCGCCAGCGCGACCGCGCCGCCAATCCACCAGCCGTTGCCGCCGCCACCGCCGTGGTGATGGTGATAACCGCCACGATACCCGCCCGCCAGCGCGGGGGAACTTGCCAAGGCCAGTGCCAGCGCGACGCCGACCATACGACCTGTAAACCGCTTCATGATCTTGCTCCTGAGCCGCCGGGCGTCCACGTGTTGCGGCGACCGGCGATACCGTACTGTAACGCCGCGGCGGCGCAATAGTTGTGTCAAGATTTACGAAGATTTCAAGTGATTTCAGGGGCTTGGGCGCGTCTCGCGCATGAACGGCGAGCCATTGGGGTTGTCGCAAGTTTGCGACGTGCCGGGCTTGAGGCGCACGACCGGCTTGGGGTCGAAGGCGTCGGCATTGCGGTCCTGGGTGGCGTAGGTCTCGTAGCCGGGCTTTTCCACGCACCAGTTCCAGAAGAAGATCTCCGCGCCGTGAATCGCCAGCACTTCGACGCGCCATTCGTGGCGCGCCTCGAAGCCGGCGTGGCCGTCGGCGCCGGTGCGCTGTTCGACGCGGAAGCGGTCGTAGCCGTAGGGATAGGCGCCGGCGATCAGCACTACGCGGGCGTCGGCCAGCGGCTGCCCGACCTCGTCCTGCACGGTGATGGCCGCGCGCGGCTGCAGGGTCTTATAAGTGGGGTAAGGTACACAGCCCGGCAGGGCCGACAGGAGCGCGGCGGCGCAGAAAGCGTGGAGCGGGCGCGACAGTCGGGGCATCGGGATTCTATGTATGCAGGAATGTATGGCAAAAAGACTGGAAGGATAGTATTTTCACGCGATGACGACGGCACTACCCCCATCTGTACCGCAAGAAAAGCGTTTGACGAAAGGTGAGCGCACCCGGTTGCAACTTCTGGAAGTCGCGGCGGCGGAGTTCGCCGAGCGCGGGTTCCAGCACACCCGGATCAGCGATATTGTCGCCCGCGCGGGCGTCACGCAACCCGTCTTTTACCAATATTTCGCCGGCAAGCAGGCGGCCTACGACGAGCTCGTGGGCATGTTCGCGCAGCGGCTGCGGCAGGAAGTCTGCCGCGCTCGCGGGTCCGACGACCAGCAGGACCTGCCGGTCGAGGTGCGCGTGCGCCGCGGCGTGAGCAACTGGCTGGGCATCCTGCAGGAGGATCCCAACCTGACCCGCATCGGCTTTTTCCAGGTCGACGCGGCCGAGGCGCTCAAGGACGAGCTGGTCGAGATGATCTCCGAGAACGTGCGCATCGACCAGCGCGCCGGCGTGTTCCGCAAGGACATCCCGCCCGAGTGGCTGTCGCACGCGTTCATGGGGGTGATCGAGCGTTTCACGCGCCAGGCGCCCGACGCCGCGCAGCGCGAGGCCCTGGCCGACTTCATCACCGACATGTTCCTGGAAGGCGTGCGCCAGCGCTAGCCGGGCCTGTCCCCGCCTGGCGGCCGCCGCGGGCGGCGCGCCAGGGACATCGCGCTTGGCGCTTTATTCGACGCGGGCGCCGGACGCGGTCACCAGGCCGCCGGTGGCGTCCCAATCCGCTTTCAACAGATCCTGGAACTGGGCCGGCGACTTGGCTTCGGCCTCCACGCCCAGCGCCGCCAGGCGCGCCTGCACCTTGGGATCGGCCAGCACGCTGTTGACGGCGGCGTTGATCCGGTCGCGTTCGGCCGGCGCGATGCCCGCCGGCGCCAGCAGCCCCAGCCACGAATCGAAGGCATAGCCGGGCAGGCCGCTTTCGGCCACGGTCGGCAGATCGGGGGCGAAGCGCGAGCGCTGCTTGCCGGTATACGCCAGGAAGGTCACGCGCGGATCGTTGCGGTAGCCGGTGACGCCGATGGTGGCGGCGGTGACCGCCTGCACCCGGCCCGCCAGCAGCTCGGTGACGGCGTCGCCGGTGGACTTCATCGGAATGTGCTGCATCTGCGCGCCGGCGGCCGCCAGCAGCGAGGCCATGCCCAGGTGCGAGGCGCTGCCGTTGCCGGCCGAGGCGTAATCGTAGGCGCCGGGCCGGGCCTTGACGGCCTGGATGAACTCGGCCGTGTTGGCGACCTTCAGCGTCGACGACGCCAGCAGGATGTAGCCGGTGTTGCCCACGTAGGCGACGCCGGTGAAATCCTTGTAGGGGTCGTAGCTCAGGTTCTTGTATAGGTAGCCGGCGATGTGGTGGCTGGCGGCGGCCAGCACCAGCGTGTTGCCGTCGGGGGCGGCGCGCGCCACCTGCGCGGTGCCGACCGTGCCGCCGGCGCCGGCGCGGTTCTCGACCACGATCGAGGCGTCCAGCGCCCGGCCCAGTTCGTCGCTGATGGCGCGGGCGATGGTGTCCTGCACGGCGCCGGTGCCATACGGCACGACGATGCGGATGACGCGCGCGTCGGCCTGGGCGGCGCCGCTCCAGGCGGCCAGGGCCAGCAGGGCGGCGCCCAGGCGCGCGCGGGCAAGGCGGCGCGACGGCGAAGAGGCGCCGGCGGCGCGCGGGAGCGTGGACAGGAATGAAGCAGGCATGGGGCGGTAATGTCGTCGAGGGATGCGGGGCGTTGGACTCTACCGGCCGCGACGGCGCGCGCCAACGATTGATTCCCGCCATGCTTATTGCCCCTGGCGATATCGCGGCCGCGGCGCATGCGGCCGCGCGCGGATGGATATACTCGCAAGCGCCATTGGCCAACGACAAGACAAGGGAATGCAATGAACGCGCTCATGCAGCAGGCGATCCAGTTCGCCAACGACCACGAAACCGCCTGGGACCGCAGCGTCGACGGCGTCTTCGGGGTGCACCAGAACGATCCGCCGCCGTGGAACCGGCTGCTGGGCCCGATCCACGATCGCGGTCCGGTGTCGGGCGTGGTGGTGCGCGACGGTCAGACGCTGGCGGCCTGGGGCGAGCCCGAGCGCGCCGACCTGACGTTCAGCGTGGCCAAGCTGTATCTGGCGATCCTGGCCGGCCTGGCGCACGACCGCGGCCTGCTGCCCGATGTCGACGAACCCGTCGGCAAGCGTGTGCCGGGCATCGGCTTCGACCAGGGCCAGAATGCGCAGATCACCTGGCGCCAGTTGCTGCAGCAGACCAGCGAATGGGAAGGCGAGCGTTTCGGCGTGTCCGACCAGGCCGACCGCTACCGCGCCGTCACCTTTGGCGTGCCGCCCGACGGCAAGAAGGGCGACGCGCGGCCGCTGCAGCGGCCCGGCACGTACTGGGAATACAACGACGTGCGCATCAACCAGCTGTCGTATGCCTTGCTGCACCTGTTCCGCAAGCCGCTGCCCGAGGTGTTCCGCGAAGCGGTCACGCGGCCGCTGGGCGCGAGCGAGAACTGGCAGTGGGTGGGCTACGACAACGCCTGGGTCGAGATCGATGGCCAGCGCATGCCGTCGGTGCCGGGCGGTTCGCACTGGGGCGGCGGCATGTCCATCAGCGCGCGCGACCAGGCGCTGATCGGCCAGATGCTGTTGAACCAGGGCCGCGCCACCGATGGCCGCCAGGTGCTGTCGAGCGAATGGATCGCCGCCATGCGCGAACCGTGCGCGATCGCGCCGTATTACGGCTACCTGATCTGGCTGAATCACGAAGGACGGGTGTTTCCCAGCGTGCCGGCGTCGAGCTTTTTTGGCGTGGGCGCGGGCAGCTCGTTCACCTGGATCGAGCCCGAGCGCAAGCTGGTGGTGATCGTGCGCTGGCTCGATTCGGCGCATGCCGATGCGCTGTTCGGCAAGATCCTGGCGGCGGTGGACGCGCCGGCCGGCTGAGCCGACCTTCCTGCCGCGCGCGGCGCCGGAGTCCCTGCGCGCCTCAGGGATTTTTCGCGGCGCGCCGGCATTCTTCTGGCAACATGGATGTTTTGCTCGCCGCGTCGCCGGCGGGCACGCCCCGCTTCCTGTACCGCCACGCCGCCGCCATGCGCGCTGGCGCACCCGCATCACGCCGACCAAGGACTCCCGCCATGAATTACCGCCGTCTCGGATCAAGCAACCTGCGCGTCTCGCCCCTGTGCCTGGGCACCATGATGTTCGGCGAACAGACGCCGGACGACGAAGCCGCGCGCATCGTCGCGTCGGCGCGCGACCACGGCCTGAATTTCATCGACACCGCCGACGTCTACAACGACGGCCGGTCCGAGGAAGTGGTGGGCAAGCTGCTGCAAGGGCAGCGCCACGACTGGGTGCTGGCCAGCAAGATCGGCAACGTGGTGGGCAAGGGCCCGAACCAGTCGCACTATTCGCGCCAATGGCTGATCCGCGGCGTCGAGCAGAGCCTGGCGCGGCTGGGCACGGATTTCCTGGACATCCTGTACCTGCACCGCGACTACCACGAGGAAAACCTGGAAGAGGCGCTGTGGGCGCTGGGCGACCTGATCCGCGCCGGCAAGCTGCGCAGCTTCGGGCTGTCGAATTTCCGCGGCTGGCGCATCGCCGAAACCCTGCGCCTGTGCGAAAAGCTCGGCGTGCCGCAGCCGGTGGTGTGCCAGCCGTACTACAACATGCTCAATCGCGGCCCCGAGGTCGAGATCCTGCCGGCCTGCAAGCACTACGGCCTGGGCGTGGTGCCGTACAGCCCGATCGCGCGCGGCGTGCTCACCGGCAAGTACCTGCCGGGCCAGGCGCCGGCGGCGGATACCCGCGCCGGGCGTGGCGACCGCCGCATCCTGGCCACCGAGTTCCGTGAAGAGTCGCTGCAGATCGCGCAGCGCCTGGTCGAGCACAGCGCGGCCCGCGGCGTGCAACCGGGCCACTTCGCCACCGCCTGGGTGCTGGCCAATCCGGTGGTCACCAGCGTCATCGCCGGTCCGCGCACGCTGGCGCAGATGGACGATTACTACGCCGCGCTGGATGTCACCATCACGCCCGAGGACGAAGCCATCGTGGACGGCTGGGTCACGCCCGGCCATGCCTCGACCCACGGCTACAACGATCCCAACTATCCGTTCTACGGCCGCCCGGTGGCGACGGCCTGAGGGGGCAGGGCGGCGGGCTCGGCGCTGATGCCGTGCAACAGCATCTGCTCGGCCACGGTGGCGATGCCGAGCCGGGCGATGCGGCCGCGCCGCTCGGCGTCGACCATGCTGGTGATGACCGTGATCAGCAGTTCGGTCAGGGCGGCGGCGGTGATGTCGACGCGGAACACGCCTTCGCGCTGGCCGCGCAGGAAGAACGCATCCAGCGTTTCCTGGTAGCCGGACCAGCTCTGCATGATGTCCGGCTGCATCTCCATGTCCGGCTTCCAGTTGTACATGAGGAAGACGGTCAGTTCCTTGTGGGCCAGGTGCTGCTCGATCAAGTTGCGCAGCGCCTCGCGGGTCGGGGCGGCGTCCAGCCGCGAATCAGCCAGGGTCTGCTTCATGACCTGCGCGCTGTGCGTCATCAGGCGCGTCACCAGCTGGTCGCGCGTCTGACAGAAGCGGTACAGCGTGGCCTTGCTCACGCCCACGGCCTTGGCCAGTTCCTGCAGGGTGGCGCGCGGCTGGTCGACCATGGCCTGGGCCAGCGCGATCAGCAGGCGTTCGTGGCCCGCATCCTCGGACATCGTGTCTCCTTTTCCTCATTGTGCCGTTGATGGAACAGCTATTGGATCATGTCGGGTTCAAATTGCGCAAATCTTCGCCAAATTGACAAGTTAAATCTTGTGAAGTCGCAATAAGAACCTTAACGGAATTAAATGAATCATTATTGATTCAAATTGACCTTCAAGATACCATTCGACTCTTGTTGAGTTCAAGACGCCATGGGCGGGAGGTATCGAAGTGATCAAGCATCAACCCTGGCGTTGGCCTGTCATGGCGGTGTTGGCCGCCAGTCTGTCGGCCGGACTGGCCGGTTGCGGAGGCGACAACGCCCCGACCGCCGCCGCGGAACCCCGCCCCGTGCAGGTGCTGGCGGTGCAGCCGCAGCGCTATGCGCTGGCCAGCACGCTGCCGGGCCGGGTCGAGCCGGTGCGCGTGGCCGAGGTCCGCGCCCGCGTCGCCGGCATCGTGCTCAGCCGCGAGTTCGAGGAAGGCGCCGACGTCAAGGCCGGCGACGTGCTGTTCCGCATCGACCCGGCGCCGTTCAAGGCGGCCCTGTCGCGCGCCGAGGGCGACCTGGCCAAGGCCGACGCGGCGCTGTCGGACGCCCAGGCGGTGGTGCGGCGCTACACCCCGCTGGTCAAGATCGAGGCCGTCAGCCAGCAGGACTTCGACACCGCCACCGCGGCGCTCAAGAGCGCCCAGGCCGCGCGCCGCTCGGCGCAGGCCGACGTCGAGACCGCGCGCCTGAACCTGGACTACGCCACCGTCAAGGCGCCGATCTCCGGCCGCATCGGCCGCGCCCAGGTCACCGAAGGCGCGCTGGTGGGCCAGAACGAGGCCACCGTGATGGCCAAGATCCAGCAGCTCGACCCCATCTACGTCGACTTCACCCAGCCGGTGGCCGACATGCTGCGCATGCGCACCGCGATGCAGACCGGCGAGCTGGGCCAGGAAGAGGGCGCCGCCATCTCCATCAGCATCGACGGCACCGACCGCACTCGCAGCGGCCGCCTGCTGTTCTCCGACATCGCGGTGGACCGCGGCACCGGCCAGGTGTCGCTGCGCGGCGAGTTCGCCAATCCGGACGTGCTGCTGCTGCCGGGCATGTACGTGCGGGTGCAGACCCGCCAGGGCGTGGACCCGGACGCCATCCTGGTGCCGCAGCGCGCCGTGGTGCGCAGCACCGACGGCAAGCCGCAAGTGTTGCTGGTGGGCCAGGACGACGTGGTCGAGACGCGCGCGGTGCGCACCGGCACCATGCGTGGCGCCGACTGGCACATCGTCGAAGGCCTGGCGGCGGGCGACCGGGTGATCGTCGGCGGCGTGAACGCCGCCGTGCCCGGCCAGAAGGTCAGCGTGACGGCGCCGCCGCCGGCCGACAAGGTCGCGGCCGCGCCGGACGCCGTGTCGCGGCAGTGACGGCCATGCCGACCCTTCCTTCTTCTTGCCCGCGGGGCCGGCCGTCGCGGCGGCCGGTCGCCCTGCGCCGCCCATCCTTCCGAGGATAGATCATGTCCAGGTTTTTCATCGACCGCCCCAAATTCGCGTGGGTGGTGGCTCTCTTCATCTCGCTCGCCGGCCTGCTGGCGATCCCGTCGCTGCCGGTGGCGCAGTTTCCGGTGGTGGCGCCGCCCCAGGTGACCATCAACGCGGTCTATCCCGGCGCGTCCGCCAGCACGCTGGTCGACTCGGTCACCAGCGTCATCGAGGAGGAGCTGAACGGCGCCAAGCACTTGCTGTACTACGAGTCGTCCAGCAGCTCCAGCGGCAGCGCCGAGATCACAGTCACCTTCGAGCCCGGCACCGATCCGGCGCTGGCGCAGGTGGACGTGCAGAACCGCATCAAGAAGGCCGAGGCGCGCCTGCCCACGGCCGTGACGCAGCAGGGCCTGCAGGTCGAGCAGGCCAGCGCCAACTTCCTGATGATCTACGCCCTGACCTACAAGGGCGACGACAGCGGCAAGGACGTGGTCGGCCTGTCCGACTACGCCGCGCGCCACGTCAACAATGAGATCCGCCGCATCGACGGCGTGGGCAAGGTGCAGTTCTTCGGCGCCGAAGCCGCCATGCGCGTCTGGATCGACCCGCAGAAGCTGCTGGGCGTGGGCCTGTCGGTGGCCGATGTCAACGCCGCCATCGCCGCGCAGAACGTGCAGGTGCCGGCCGGCAGTTTCGGCAGCCGGCCCGGCTCGCCCGAGCAGGAATTGACCGCCACGCTGGCCGTCAAGGGTACGCTCGACACGCCCGAGGAATTCGGCCGCATCGTGCTGCGCGCCAACGCCGACGGTTCGTCGGTGCGGCTCGCCGACGTGGCGCGCATGGAAGTCGGGCGCCAGAGCTACGACTTCGAGACCCGCCTGAACGGCCGCAAGGCCGTGGGCGCGGCGGTGCAGCTGGCGCCGGGCGCCAACGCCATCAACACGGTCAAGGCCGTCAAGGAACGCCTGCAGGAACTGTCCACCTCGTTCCCCGAGGACGTCGCCTATTCGGTGCCGTTCGACACCTCGCGCTTCGTCAGCGTGGCCATCGAGAAGGTGGTGCACACGCTGATCGAGGCTATGGTGCTGGTGTTCCTGGTGATGTTCCTGTTCCTGCAGAACGTGCGCTACACGCTGATCCCGGCGATCGTGGTGCCGGTGTGCCTGCTGGGCACGTTCGCGGTGATGTCGGTGCTGGGCTTCTCGGTCAACATGATGACCATGTTCGGCATGGTGCTGGCCATCGGCATCCTGGTGGACGACGCCATCGTGGTGGTCGAGAACGTCGAGCGCATCATGGCCGAGGAAGGGCTGTCGCCGCGCGACGCCACCATCAAGGCCATGGGCCAGGTGTCGGGCGCCATCATCGGCATCACCATGGTGCTGGCGGCCGTGTTCCTGCCGCTGGCCTTCATGAGCGGCTCGGTGGGCGTGATCTACCGCCAGTTCTCGCTGTCGCTGGCGGTGTCGATCCTGTTCTCGGGCTTCCTGGCGCTGACTTTCACGCCGGCCCTGTGCGCCACCTTCCTCAAGCCCATTCCGAAGGGCCACCACGAGGAAAAGCGCGGCTTCTTCGGCGCCTTCAACCGCTTCTTCACGCGCCTGACCAGCCGCTTCGAATCGCTGAACTCGCGGCTGGTGCGCCGCACCGGGCGCTACATGGTGATCTACGCGGCCATCGTGGCGATGCTGGGCGTGCTGTACACGCGCCTGCCGGAATCGTTCGTGCCGCCGGAAGACCAGGGCTACGTCATCGTCGACATGCAACTGCCGCCGGGCGCCACGCATCTGCGCACCGACAAGGTGGTGGCGGACGTCGAGCAGCACCTGATGTCGCTGGACGCCATGGGCGATGCCTTCACCGTGATGGGCTTCAGCTTCTCCGGCACCGGCCAGAATGCCGGCATCGCCTTCCCGACCCTGAAGGACTGGTCGGCGCGCGGCAAGGGCCAGTCGGCCAATGACGTGGCCGACAGCGTCAACGGCCGCTTCGCGGTGATCGATGACGGCACGGTCATGGCCGTCAACCCGCCGCCCATCGAGGGCCTGGGCAACTCGGGCGGTTTCGCGCTGCGGTTGCAGGACCGTGGCGGCGTGGGGCGCGCGGCGCTGACCGCGGCGCGCGACGAGCTGCTGGCCAAGGCCAACAGTTCGCCGGTGATCGCCTACGCCATGATGGAAGGCCTGGCCGACGCGCCGCAACTGCGGCTGGATATCGACCGGCAGAAGGCCGAGGCGCTGGGCGTGGGCTTCGACGTGATCAATACCGCGATCTCGTCGGCCTATGGCTCGGCCACGGTGAACGACTTCGCCAACGCCGGCCGCCTGCAGCGCGTGGTGGTGCAGGCCGATGTGCGCGACCGCATGACGCCCGAAAGCGTGCTCAAGCTGAACGTGCCCAACAAGTCGGGCGGCATGGTGCCGCTGGCCGCTTTCGTCGAAACCCGTTGGGAGACCGGCCCGGTGCAGATCTCGCGCTACAACGGCTACCCGGCCTTCAAGATCGCCGGCGATGCGCGGCCGGGCCACAGCACCGGCGAGGCGATGGCCGAAATCGAACGCATCGCGTCCGAGCTGCCGGCCGGCATCGGCTACCAGTGGACCGGCCTGTCGCTGCAGGAAAAGTTCGCCGGCTCCCAGGCCCCGATGCTGTTCGCCCTGGCGTTCCTGGTGGTGTTCCTGCTGATGGTGGCGCTGTATGAAAGCTGGGCCATTCCCGCGTCCGTGATGCTGATCGTGCCGATCGGCGCGCTCGGCTCGGTGCTGGCGGTGACGGTGCTGGGCATGCCCAACGACGTGTACTTCAAGGTCGGCCTGATCACCATCATCGGCCTGGCCGCCAAGAACGCCATCCTGATCGTGGAGTTCGCCAAGAGCCTGCGCGAGCAGGGCCATTCGCTGGTCGACGCCGCGGTCGAGGCGTCCAAGCTGCGTTTCCGGCCGATCGTGATGACGTCGCTGGCCTTCATCCTGGGCGTGGTGCCGCTGGCGCTGGCCAGCGGCGCGGGCGGCGCCAGCCAGCGCGCCCTCGGCGTGGGCGTGATCGGCGGCATGCTGAGCGCCACCTTGCTCGGGGTGATCTTCGTGCCGGTGTTTTTCGTGTGGGTGTTGTCGCGGATCAAGGCCCGGAAGGCGGCAACGCCGGCGCCGGCCGCCGCCACCGCATCGCAGGAGTGAGAGTGATGAACCTGACTTTTATCAGCTCGCGGCTCGCCGCCGCGATCCTGGCCGCCGCGCTGGCTGGTTGCTCGATGGCGCCCACCTACCAGCGGCCCGAGGCGCCCGTGCCTTCGACCTGGAACCCGTCCTCGGCGGACGGCCCGGCCTCGGCCGCCGCGACGCTGGACTGGCAGTCGTTCGTCACCGACGATGGCCTGCGCCGGCTGGTGACGCTGGCGCTGGACAACAACCGCGACCTGCGCCAGGCGCTCTTGAACATCGAGGCGGCGCGGGCCCAGTACCGGGTGCAGCGCGCCGACCGCCTGCCGGGCATCAATGCGCAGGGCAGCGGCACGCGCCAGCGGGTGCCGGGCGACCTCAACAGCAGCGGCAGCGCCGGCGTGCAGAGCAACTACCAGGCCGGCCTGGGGCTGACCTCGTTCGAGATCGACCTGTTCGGCCGGGTGCGCAGCCTGTCGGACGCCGCGTTGCAGGAATACCTGGCCACCGAGGCCACGGCCCGCGGCGCCCAGATCAGCCTGGTGGCCGAAGTGATCCAGGCCTACCTGGCGCGCGACAGCGCGCTGCGCCGGCTGCAGGTCACGCGCCAGACGCTCGAGAGCCGCGAGGCCTCGCTCGACCTGACCGCCAAGCGGCGCCAGGCCGGCTCGGCCACGGCGCTCGACTACCAGGAAGCGCTGGGCCTGGCCGAGCAGGCGCGGGCCGACCTGGAGCGCATCGACCGCGAAGCGCGCCAGGCCGGCAATGCGCTGGCGCTGCTGGTGGGCGTGGGCGACCTGGGGCCGTTCCTGCCCAAGGGCCTGGCCGAGGGGCCGATGCTGGTGCAGGAGATCGCGGCGGGCGCGCCGTCCGAACTGCTGGAAAGGCGGCCCGACATCGTGGCCGCGGAGCATCAACTGCGGTCGCGCAACGCCAGCATCGGCGCGGCGCGGGCGGCGTTCTTTCCGAGCATTTCGCTGACCGGCATGTTTGGCTCGTCCAGCGCGGAACTGTCGAACCTGTTCGACTCGGGCCAGCGCGCCTGGTCGTTCGCCCCGCAGATCACGCTGCCGATCTTCGCCGGCGGCCGCAATACCGCCAACCTGGACCTGGCCAACGCCCGCAAGGACATCGCCGTGGCGCAGTACGAAAAGACGGTGCAGTCGGCGTTCCGCGAGGTCTCGGACGCGCTCGCCGCCACCGACACGCTGCGGCGCGAGGAAGCCTCGCGGCTGGCGCTGACGCGTTCCAGCGCGCAGGCCATGCAGCTGTCGGAAGCGCGCTATCGCGGCGGTGTCGACAGCCACCTGCGTTACCTGGATGCGCAGCGCCGCGCCTATGCCGACCAGCTGTCCTACATCGAGGTGGCGACGCAGCGCCAGGCCGCATTGGCGACGCTGTTCAAGGCGCTCGGCGGCGGCTGGTTGCCGTCGGCGCCGGCGCCCGTGGCGCCTGGCGCCGACAAGGGCGCCGCGCCCGCGGGCGGACAGGCGCGCGGCTGAGCATGGCCATGATGCGCCTCGCCTGGCGGCCGGAGATCGGCCAGGGCGAGGCGGCAGGTGGCCATGGATGCCGTCAGGCCTTGCGCAGGTTCGCGCCGGTGGGCGGCGCCGCTGCCTCTGGCGCGGCGCTGCGGCCGCCGCGTCCGATCAGCCACACGCACAGCGCCGACACCACGCCCGAGAACAGCACGTACAGGCAGATCAGCCACGGCTGGCCATTGCCGGTCTTGAGCAGGGCGGTGGCGATGATCGGCGTGATGCCCGAGGCGAAGATGCCCGAGAACTGGTAGACGAACGAGATGCCGGTGTAGCGCACCTTGGCGTCGAACAGCTCGCAGAACAGCGCGGCCTCGGGGCCGTAGACGGCGGCGTAGAAGATGCCGAAGGGAATGATGATGGCCAGCCATACCAGCATCACGCTGCCCTGGCTGTTGAGCATCAGCCAGAAGCCGGGGAAGGCGGCCACCGCCGTGATCAGCGAGCCCCAGAAATACACCCGCGTGCGTCCGATGCGGTCGGACAGCCGGCCGAAGTAGGGGATGGTGAAGCACATCACCAGCGCCGCCGCCATCACCCCGGTCAATGCCTCGGTGCGCGTGATCTGCAGCGTCTGCGTCAGGTACGAGATCGAGAACACGCCGAAGACGTTGAAGAACACGCCGTCGATGTAGCGCGCGCCCATGCCCTTGGCGACGTTGCCGGGATAGCGGCGGATCATGTCCATGAACGGAATGCGGCTTTCGGCGTTGTCGCGCTTGACCGCGGCGAACTCGGGCGTTTCCTTGATGTTCAGGCGGATGTACATGCCGACCCCGACCATCGCGGCCGAGGCCAGGAAGGCCAGGCGCCAGCCCCAGGCCATGAACTGCTCGTCGGTCAGCAGCGTCGACAGCAGCGCCACCGTGCCCGAGGCCAGGCACAGGCCGATGGCCAGCCCGATCTGCGGCAGCGAGGCGTAGAAGCCCTTCTTTCCGGGCGGCGCGTATTCATAGGCCATTAGCACCGCGCCGCCCCATTCGCCGCCCAGGCCGATGCCCTGGAACACCCGCAGCAGCAACAGCAGGATTGGCGCCCAGAGGCCGATGCTGTCGTAGGTGGGCACCAGGCCGATCAGGAAGGTGGACACGCCCATGATCATCAGCGTCATCACCAGCATGCTCTTGCGGCCGATGCGGTCGCCGAAGTGGCCGAACACCAGCCCGCCCAGCGGCCGGGTGATGAAGCCCACCGCGAAGGTGGTGTAGGCCAGCATGGTCGAGACGAGCGGGTCGCCGGTGGGGAAGTACAGCTTGTTGAACACGATGCCGGCGACCACGCCGTACAGGAAAAAGTCGTACCACTCGATGGTGGCGCCGATCAGCGACGCGGCGACGACTTTGCGCACCGCGGTTTCGTTCTGCTTGGCCATGCCTGTCTCCTTTGGTGGGGCGGGCGGCACTCTGCGGTGCCGCGCCGCGTGTTGCGGTCAGTTCATGTCACGCCGCCTGTTTCAGCGTCGGTTCCGCCTGCGCGCGCGGCCGCGCCGCGTGCAGGTCCTGCAGAATGAAGTCGGTCGCGCGCTCGGCCAGCATCACCACCGGCACGTTGGTGTTGCCCGAGACCAGCGTCGGCATGATGGAGCAATCCACTACCCGCAGTCCGCTCACGCCGTGTACCCGCAGGCGTTCGTCGACCACCGCCATGGGGTCGCCGCGCGGGCCCATTTTCGCGGTGCCCGACGGATGGAAGATGGTGGCGCCGTACTCGCGGCAGAAGTGCAGGATCTCGTCGTCGCTCCGGACGTCGGGGCCGGGCCGGAATTCGCGCTTCATCAGCCCGGCCAGCGGTTCGGTAGCGGCCAGACGGCGCGCGTACTTGACCGCCGCCACCGTCATGCGGCGGTCCAGCTCGGTGGACAGGTAGTTGGGCTGCATGGCCGGAGCCTCGAACGGATCGGCGCCGCGCAACTGCACCGTGCCGCGCGAGGACGGCCGCAACTGGCACACCGAGTAGGTGCAGCCCGAGAACGGATGCACCTTGCCGCCGGCCATGTCGGCCGACAGCGTGGCGAAGTGGAACTGGGTGTCGGGCGTGGCGCTGGCCGGGTCGACCCGGCAGAACAGGCCGCCCTGGTTGATGCCCACCGCCAGCGGCCCGCCCCGGAACAGCAGCCATTGCAGCCCCATCGCGGCGCGGCCGTGCAGCGTGCGCAACTGGTCGTTGGTGGTGATTGGCTGGCGCGTCTCGTAGATCAGCCGGATCTGCAGGTGGTCCTGCAGGTTCTCGCCCACGCCCGGCAGGTCGCGCACCACGCCGATGCCGAAGCGGCGCAGCAGCGCGGCCGGCCCCACGCCCGACAGTTGCAGCAGCTGCGGCGATTGCAGCGCGCCGGCGCACAGCAGCACTTCGCGGCGGGCGCGCAGCGTGCGCACCTGGCCGTCCTGGCGATAGCGCACGCCGCAGGCGCGGCTACCCTCGAACAGCACCGCCATGGCGTGCGCGCCGGTCTCGATGCGCAGGTTGGCGCGGCCTCGCGCCGGCCGCAGGTAGGCCACCGCGGTGGAGCAGCGGCGGCCGTTGCGGGTGGTGAGCTGGTAGTAGCCCACGCCTTCCTGGTCGCCGCTGTTGAAGTCGGTCACGTGCGGCAGGCCGAGCGCGCCGGCCGCGCCGATCAGGCCCTCGACCAGCGGATGCGGCGTCTTGATCGAAGTGGCGTTCAGCGGCCCTTCGGTGCCGCGCGTGGCGCCCGGGCCAAGATCGTTGTTTTCCAGCTTGCGGAAGTAGGGCAGGCATTCGTCCCAGCTCCACCCAGGGTTGCCGGCGGCGGCCCAGTCGTCGTAGTCGCGGCGCTGGCCGCGGATGTAGATCAGGCCGTTGATGGCGCTGGAGCCGCCCAGCGTGCGGCCGCGCGGCCAGTAGATGCGGCGGTTCAGCATGTTGGGGTCGGGCTCGGTGTAGTAGCCCCAGTTCAGCACCTTGTGGAACATGGTCTTGCCGTAGCCGATGGGGATGTGGATCCACGGCGAGCGATCCGGCGGCCCCGCCTCCAGCAGGCAGACCGTGTGCTTGCCATTGGCGCTCAAGCGGTTCGCCAGCACGCAGCCGGCCGATCCGGCACCTACCACGATGTAGTCCACGGCTTCGGACATGTCTGCTTTCCTCCTTGGTCTGGCCATGCCTGCGCGCGGCGACTCCCGCGTTCGGACGGCGCGTTTACCCTGCTTGCCGCCACGCCGGGCACTTATATACTGGCCTGATGCGAGGGGGGCGCGGCGACGCGCAAAGGTTCCGTATCTGTGGCGATTCTAGGAAGCGGCCACGGGAAAGAAAGCGCGGCAAGCGCGGGAACGGGGAAATGGCACAGAACATGGATCTTCGGTTTCAAAATCGCAGTGCAGCATCGTCGCGGACCGATGCCGAGGCCGGCGAACCGCAGGACGCCGCGCGTTCGCTGCGCGCGCTGCTGGTGCTGGACTACCTGGCGCGCGCCCAGCATCCGCCCACGCTGGCGCAACTGGCGCAGCGCCTGGACATGCCCAAGTCCACCCTGATGCGCCTCTTGGCGTCGATGCAGCGCGCCGGCTTCGTCGCCGCCACGCCCACCGAGAACGGCTACGTGCCGGGGCCGCAGGCCACCGCGCTGGCGCTGTCGACGCTGCGCGCCTCGGCCTTCACCCGCGCCTGCCGCGCGGTGCTGGCGCAACTGGTCGGCAAGCTGGGCGAAACCTGCAATCTCACCGCGCCCGATGGCGACCAGGTGATCTACATGGAGCGGGTCGAAACCGCCGAGCCGCTGCGGCTCTTCTTCGCGGTCGGCAGCCACGTGCCGATGCACTGCACCGCGAGCGGCAAGCTGTTCCTGGCGTCGATGAACCGGCTCGAACGCGGCCGCGTGCTGGCGCGCCTGCCGCTCACGCGCAACACGCCGCGCACGCTGACCGACCCGGCGCGGCTGGAGGATGAACTGGAACGCCTGGCCACGCGCGGCATCGGCATCGACAACGAAGAATTCGTGCGTGGCATGAGCGCGGTGGCGGTGCCGGTGCGCGACGCGCAGGACCGCGTGGTGGCGGCGGTGGCGTGCCACGCGCCGACCGCGCGGCTGATGCTCGATGACCTGTTGCGTGCGGTGCCGGTCTTGCAGAGCGCGGCGCAGTCGATGAGCGCGGTGCTGGCCGAGCACCGGCCGGGCGGCTGAGCAGCAACCGCGCGGTTGACAGCGATCCAGGCGGCTGGGACAGCCCGTACGTTTGCGGCAGGCGGCCGGCGCCGCTACCCGCGCAGCGCCCGGCCCTGGCGCCAGGCCAGCGCCAGCACGCCGGTGGCGCCGATTGCGAGGGCCGCTAGCATCGCGCCGGCGCCCGCGATGTCGAGCAGCACGCCCGCCGCCAGCGGCGCGGCGATGCGCGTGAGCGCGAAGACGCTGGACTGGATGCCGTAGTCCAGCGCCTGCAGGCCCGGCCGCGCGTGCGACATCATCAGCCCGAACACCAGCGCCGCCGTGGCGCCCATGGATGCGGCCACCGCCATGGCGCAGGCCACCAGCGCGGCGGGCGCGGCGTCCAGGCCGACCGCCAGGGCCAGCGCCGCCAGGGCGGCGGCGCCCAGGCCCGCGTGCAGCGGTACCGCCAGGCCCGGCCCCAAGTGTTTGAGCAGGCGCGCGCCTGCAATGCTGCCCAGGGCGCCGACCGTGCCGCCAACCACCCCCACCAGCCACGCCACGCGCTCGGGCGCCAGGCCGTGGTCCAGCAGCAGCGGCTTCAGGTAGAACCAGCCGGCGCCGATGAAGGGGAACAGCAGGGCCAGCAGCGGCAGCCAGCGGCGGCTGGCGGGCAGGCGCAGGTAGGCGATGGCCTGGCGCGTGGCGATGGCGCCGTCGTCCGCGCGCTTGGCCTCCACGGTGTCCGCGGTCTCCCGCAGCAGTAGCGTCAGCGCGGCACCCAATGCCAGCGCGGCGGCCATGATCAGGAACGGCGCCTGCCAGCCCCAGCGCGCCTGCGCCAGCAGCATCAGGCCGCCGCCGACGATGGCGCCCAGGCACAGCGCCATCGAGCGGATGCCGCCGGCCCAGGCGCGGCTGGCCGCCGGCAGCACGCGGATCGCCAGCGCATTGACGGGCACATCGGCCCAGGTGCCGGCCAGGGCGGCGGCCGCCGCCAGCGCGAACAGCAGGGCGCCATCATTCAACAGGTCGCGCCAGCCCAGCGCCAGCAGCACGGCGGCGTAGGCCAGCAACAGCGCCACCGTCCAGCGCCGATAGCCGCCACGGCCCGCGCCGCGCCGGTCCAGCGGCATCGCCAGCAGAAACTTGAACACCGTCGGCAGGCTGGCCAACTGGAACAGGCCGATGGCGGTGCCCGACCAGCCGTGCTGGCGCAGCACCAGCGGCAGGCCCAGCCACAGATAGACGCCGGGCGCGGTCAGCGCCAGGTTGAGCCAGCCGAACAGGGCCTGGGCCAGGCCGTGGCGCAGCGCGGGCCTCATGGCGCGGGCCGCCGCGCCGACAGCACATGCAGCGGCGCCAGCGGAAAGCGGTCGGAATCGAAGCCGCGCACGTCGGCGAAGCCGGCGCCGCGCAGCGCGTCGGCCAATTCCCCGCGGCGCGTTACGCGCCGGCCCAGCAACAGCATCGGCAGGTAATAGCGCAGCACGCGCGCGGCGGCGTCGGCGTCGTCGGGGACCTCGGCGTGCGCCATCACCAGCAGCCCGCCCGGCGCCAGCGCATCGTGCATCTTGCGCAGCGCGGCGGCGGCGTCGGGCACGAAATGCAGCACCGACGAGCACCAGATCAGGTCGTAGCCCGCGCCGATGTCGGCCGTGGCCAGGTCGCCGCCCACGGCCGCCATGCGGTCCGCCAGCCCGGCGGCGGCGATGTTCTCGCGCGCCACGGCGGCGGTCTCGGGCCAGTCGAACACCACGCCGCTGGCGTCGGGGCGATCCTGCACCAGCGCGATGCCGATCAGGCCCGGGCCGCCGCCCAGGTCCAGGATGCGTCGCGCCGCCTCGGCGCCGGGCACGCAGGCGACCGCCTCGCGCGCGGCGGCCACGGCCAGCACGCGCTGTTCCTGGCCGATCTGCACCCGCGCCGCCTGGGCCCAGCCGCTGGCCTCGGACCCGGCGCCCGGCGGGGCGGCGAGCGCGGCGGCGGGATCCTGGCGCAGCCGTTGCGGCAATTGCTCGCCGGATTGCGCCAGCGAGCGGCGCCGGTAACGCCAGGCGTCGCCGCAGTAACCGGGCCGGCCCGCCACGAAATGGGCGCGCGCCGTGGCGCCGCAGCGGTACAGCGCGGGTTCGCCGGCGATGCGATGCAACAGGCGCAGGCCCCACAGCAGGTCCAGCAGATGCTCGACGGCGGCGGGGCGCAGCGCCAGCGCCTGGGCGACCTGCGCCGCGCTGGCCGGCGCCACCAGGTGCGCGAACAGGTCCAGTTCCAGCGCGGCGTCCAGCGCCGCGGTTTCGACCGGCGCGGCGGCCAAGTCCCAGTAGCGTTGCAGGGGCAGGGGAGAAGTCGGCATGTGAGGGTTCCTTGGTAAGCGGTTCAAAGGCGCCAGGTCAGGCGCAGGCCCAGTTCGCGCGGCGGGCTGTAGACGGTGACGATGCCGTTCTGGTAGCCCACCGCGTCGTAGCGGCGGTTGGCCAGGTTGTTGACGTAGGCCGAGATTTCGACCTGCCGCACCGTGACGCCGGCCGCCAGGTTGACCAGCGCGTAGCCGTTGCGGCGGTAGCGGTTGGCGGCGTCCAGGTAGACCGGGCCGGTGCCGCTGAGCGAGGCCTGGGCGTACCAGCCGGCGGGCGCGTCGTAGCGCGCGGTCAGGTGGCCGTTGACGCGTGGGGCGAACGGGTTCTGGTTGCCGCCGTAGTCGTTGGCGCCATCGCGGAAACGGCTGAAGCGGGTGCGGTTCAACCCCAGCCCGGCCTGCAGCGACCAGCCCTGGCCCAGCAGGTATTCGAGTTCGAATTCGGCCCCGATCGAGCGCGCCGACGCGGCGTTGGTCACGTACACCAGCCCCGGCAGCGGCATCTGCTGCACCTGCATGTTGTCGACCGTCATCAGGTACAACGCGCCGGCGTAGCGCAGGCGGTTGCCGGGCAGCCAGCCCTTGGCGCCGATCTCGTACGAGCGCAGGGTTTCCGGCTGGTAGGCGGCATAGTCGGCGGCCGGCGAGAACACGTTGTAGCCGCCGGCGCGGAAGCCGTCGGCCACCGAAGCATAGACCTGCTGGCGCGGCGCGAAGGCGTATTGCAGCGCCAGCTTGGGCGTGACGCGGGTCCAGTCGGCGCGGCGCGCGCTGTCGCCGCGGGGGGTGAAACGCAGCGCGTCGCGTTCGACCCGGGCGCCGGCTTCCAGCGTCCAGCGTTCGGCCAGCGGCACGGTCCAGTGGGTGAAGGCGGCGCTGGACTGGCCGCGCAGCTGCACCACGCTTTCGGTCAGGCCGCGCGGCATCTTCTGGGTGTTGCGCAGGTCGTGGTCGTCGCTGTCGGCATACAGTCCCGCCAGCCACTGCGCGCGGCCCAGCGTGCCTTCCAGCCGCAGCTCCTGCGACAGGGTGCGGAAGTGGTGGTCGCGGGCGATGTGCAGCAGGTCGGCGGGCTGGAAGTCGGTGTCCTGCTGCACTCGGTCGCGCAGGTCGTTCCAGGCGGTGACCGAGGTCAGGCGCAGGCCGCCGTCCAGTTCGTGCCGCAGCGACAGCGACGCGCTGCGGCCGATGGAGCGGTTCCAGCTGGGCGTGCCGGAGGCCACCGTGGCGCGGGGGGCCGTGGGCGAACCCCACAATGCGGCGCCGTCCTGGTAATTGATTTGCGCATAGCGCAGCGTGGCGTCGGTGCGCGCCGACGGCGTCCAGCGCAGCGCCAGCTTGCCGTTGCGCAGCTCGCGGTCGTCCTCGCGCCGGCCGGTGTAGGTGTTGTCGATGAAGCCGTGCTGGCTGCGCCAGGCGCCGGCCACGCTGGCGTAGAGGGTGTCATCGACGATCGGCCCGCTCAGGTCGAAGCGCAGCATGCGCAGGTCGCGGCTGCCCACGGTGGTGGAGACGCTGCCGCGCACGGTATCGCCGGGCGGGCGGGTGTAGACGTTGATGACGCCGGCCTCGGCATTGCGGCCGTACAGGGTCGACTGCGGGCCGCGCAGGACCTCGACGCGGTCGATATCCAGCAACTGGTCGTCAAAGCCCTGCGCCATCAGCGTGGGCACGCCGTCGACCACCAGCAGGGTCGAGGTCGAGAACGAAAAGAAGTTGGCCGACAGGCCGCGCATCACGGCCGCGTTGACGCCTGCCTGGCCGAACGGCTGGAACGTCAGGCCGGGGGTGATGCGCTGCAGTCCGTCGATGTCGAGGACGCCCTGGCTTTCCAGGCTGTCGCCGTCGAACACCGACAGGCTGCCGGGCAGGGATTCGAGCGCGCGTTCCTGCTTGTCGGCGGTGACGGTGATGGCGGGCAGCTGCGCGGCGGTCTGCGCCAACGCGGCGGGCGTGGCGCACAGCCACAGCAGGGCCCAGGCGGCGCGGGGGTGGGGAAGAGGGCGGATCATCGGGATTCCTGTGCATGCAGTCACGGCGGTCCAACGTGCGGCGCCGTCCCGAAGATGGTATTTCTTTATGCGAACGCCTATCATTAGCATTCATATGCGAACCGGATCCATTCGTATGCGATCCGGCGCATGCCTTCTTTCACCCCGGCGCCACTCGCGCCGCCGACCATCGACGCCATGTCCCTGCGCATCTCCGCCACGCTCGCCCGGCCCGGCCCAGGCCCCCGTCCCGGCTGGTCGCGGCTGGCCCTGCCCGCCGACCTGGGCGACTGCCACGCCGACCGCCTGGACCTGGGCGACGGCCTGGCGCTGGTGCATTCGCAGTACACGCCCGCCCGCGACCTGATCGAAGAGAACGCCGCCGGGCAGGGCGGGCGCACATTGGTCATCACGCTGGCCCTGGGCGGGGTGTCAGCCTATCGCGGCGCGGACGGCGCCGAGCTGGATTTCCGCGGCGGCCACACCACGGTGACGGCATTCCGCCGCCACCTGGGCGAGCGCCGCTACCTCGGCGGCGCCACCGTCTCGCAATTGCGCCTGCTGGTGGGCGAGCCGGCGCTGCGCCGCTACGCCGGCGAGGCCCAGGCCGAGGCGCTGTTCGGCGCCGGCGGCCTGCAGCGTCTGGCGCAGGGCCGCACCAGCGCCGACCTGGCCGCCGTTGCGGCCGAGCTGGCGCGGACCGACGATCCGCTGGACACGCACATCAAGGCGCTGACGCTGTTGTCGCGCCAGTTGCGCGCGCTGGCGCCGACACCGGCGCCGGGCCGGCTCAGCCAGGCCGACATCGCGCGGCTGGAGCGGGCCCATGCGCTGATGCGCGAACAGATGGACCGGGAGCTGACGCTGCAGTACCTGTGCCTGGCGACCGGGCTGAACGAATTCAAGCTCAAGCAGGGCTTTCGCGCGCTATACGGCGACAGCCCCATGCGGCTGCTGACCGGCATGCGCATGCGACGCGCCTGGGAATTGCTGGAAGGCGGCTGCCAGGTGGCGCAGGCGGCCTATCAGGTGGGCTATCGCCATCCGGCCAACTTCAGCGCGGCCTTCACCCGTTTCCACGGCCGCGCGCCCAAATCGGTGTTCGGCAAGCGGCGTTGACGCGGCGGGCAACGATGTCGTTGCCCTTCGTGTGTTGCCCTTCGTGCGTTGGCCTGGCGCGTGCCCTAGTGCGCCGCCCGTGCCCGCCGCCGCGACACGCTTTCCCACCCGGCCACCAGCATCATGATCAGCGTCGTCAGTCCGCCCACCATCAGGTTGTCGGTCACGAACGCGATCGGCGCCAGCGCCGCCAGCAGCGCCAGCCCGATCACGTGCGACAGCGGAAAGCGGCCGTACACCACCGTCTTGTAGATGCCGTTGCCCAGCAGGTACAGCGCCGGGCCGCCGAGCAGCGCCGCCGCGGCCGCCGTGACGATGCGGCCGTCCGGGTGCAGGATCACCAGTTCATTGGCCACCGCCGAGACGATCACGCCGGCGATCAGGATCACGTGCACGTAGTGAAAGTAGGCCCCGACCCGGCCTGGATCGGCGTGGTGGGCGATGGCCTCGCTGCCGTCCTTGCTGCTGGTGTCGAAGTACACCCACCACATCGCCGCCGTGCCCAGGAACGCGGCCAGCAGGGCGATCAGGGTGGGGATGTCCCAGTGCGGGTGTTCGCCCAGCGTGGCGCCGGTGATCAGCAGCGTCTCGCCCAGCGCGACGATCACGAACAACTGGCAGCGTTCGGCCAGGTGGCCGCCTTCGATGGTCCATTCGCGGGTGGTGGAGCGGCCCAGGCCCGGCAGCCAGAAGCCGGCCATGGGCGACATGTACTCGCAGGCCACCGCCAGGATCCACAACACCAGCCGCGTATCGCCCGAGGACAGGCCGCCGGCGATCCACAGCACCGCTGAAATGCACAGCCAGCCCAGCATGCGGCGGAAGTTCGGCGCCAGCGGATGCGACGGCCCCAGGTGCAGCACCACGAACAGCGTGCGGCCCACCTGGATCAATACATAGCAGATGGCGAAGATCAGCCCGTTTTCGCCAAAAGCGCCGGGCAGCAAGGCGGCCGCGACCAGCCCCACCAGCATCACGCCGAACAGCATCAGCCGCATCGGCAGCGCGTCGGGGTCGAACCAGTTGGTGACCCAGCAGGTGTATTGCCAGCCCAGCCACACCGCGAACCACAGCACCAGGGTGTGCAGCGCGCCCATCAGCGTCAGGTCGTGCAGCAGGCTGTGCGACAGCTGCGTGACGGCGAAGACGTAAACCAGGTCGAAGAACAGCTCGACAAACGTGACGCGGGCTTCGTGGCCGTCGCGGTGGCGCAGCAGATTGGCGCTGGCGAGGAATGTCATGGCGGGCGCTTCCTGTCCGGTGGAGGGGCGCCGCCAGATTACTCCCGGCCGCGCGCGCCGACCGTAAATAATTCAAAAGACGTGGCGCGGCCGCGACGCGCCCGGGTTCAGTGCCCGGCCGGCGTCACGCCGTGGCCGCCCAGGTCGCGGTTGCGCGAGCGCACCAGCGCGGCGGCCAGCGCCGCCGCCACGGCCGCGATCACGGCGCCGGCCAGGAAGGTCACGCGGTAGCCGCCAGCCAGCGCCGCCACCGGCGCCGCGCCCGCCGTGGCCAGGGCCGCGGTGCGCGCGGCGGCCAGGCTGGCCAGCACCGCCAGGCCCAGCGCGCCGCCCATCATGAAGGCGGTGTTGACCACGCCGGACGCCAGGCCGGACTGACTCGGCTCGACATCGCTCATGGCGGCCAGCAGCATCGGGTTGAAGGCGATGCCCGCGCCCAGGCCCAGCAGCAGCATGCCGGGCAGCACGTCTGCCGTGAAACTCCCATCGACCGGGGCGCGCGCGAACAGCGCCAGCCCCAGCGCCGCCATCAGCAGCCCGGTGGCCAGCGGCGCGCGGATGCCGAAGCGCATCACCAGCTTGGCCGACAGGCCCAGCGAGAACGCCGCCATGATCAGGTTGGCCGGCAGGAACGCCAGCCCGACCTGCATGGCGTCATAGCCCAGCACCAGTTGCATGTACAGGGCCGACACGAAGAACCAGGCGAACATGGCCGCGGCCCACAGCACGCCGACCACGTTGGCGGTGGCGACGTTGCGCAGGCGGAACAGCGCCAGCGGCATCAGCGGTTCGGCCACGCGCGACTCGATCACGAGGAACAGCGCCATCAGCAGCGCGGCGGCGCCCAGCAGGCCGAGCGACTGCGCCGAGGTCCAGCCGGCCTCGTTGCCGTTGACCACGGCGTACACCGCCAGCATCAGCGACGCGGTGACCGTCAACGCGCCGGCCACGTCGAGCCTGCCGCCGCCGGCCGCGCCGCGCGCCGCCGGCAGCAGCCGCAGGCACAGCGCATACACCACCGCGCCGATCGGAATGTTGACCAGGAAGATCCAGTGCCACGACAGCGTGCTGGTCAGCAGCCCGCCCAGCAGCACGCCCAGGCTGCCGCCGCCCGCACAGACGAAGCCGTACACGCCCATGGCGCGGGCGCGTTCGCCGGCCTCGGTGAACAGATTCATGATGAGCGACAGCGACACCGCCGACACCACCGCGCCGCCCAGTCCCTGCGCGGCGCGCGCGGCGATCAACAGCCCCTGGCCCTGGGCCAGCCCACAGGCCAGCGAGGCCAGCGTGAACAGGCTCAGGCCCGCCAGGAACATGTGCCGGTGGCCGAGCAGGTCGCCCAGCCGTCCGCCCAGCAGCAGGAAGCCGCCGAAGGTCAGCATGTAGGCGTTCACCACCCAGACCAGCGAGGTCTCGGTGAAATGCAGGTCTTCGCGGATGGACGGCAACGCGACGTTGACGATGGTGGTGTCCAGCACGATCATCAATACGCCCAGGCACAGCACCATCAGTGCCCACCAGCGTTGCTTGCCCTGTATGCCATGCGTCATGGATCTCTCGCTCCATCCGCTCGTGGCGGATTGGGTTGTCAGTGGTTGAGCCGGCCGCCGCTGACCATCCACCGCGTGTCGTAGCGGTCGATCAGGGCGCCGTAGGCTTCGGCCCAGAAGGTCTTCTGGAGCGGCATGGTAACGCTGCCGCCTTCGGCCAGCATATCGAACACGCGTTGCGCGTCCGACACGGTGGGGTAGGCCAGCGACAGCGCCATGCCCTGCTTGCCGGGATAGGGATGGCTGGTGGTGGCGTCGCTGGCCATCAGCACCTGTTCGTCCAGCGCCAGGCGGGCGTACATGATGCGTTCGGATTCTTCGATCGACAGCGCCGGCATGGCGGCATCGGCGGGCGCATCCGCGTAGCGCACCATGGCCTCGACGCGGCCGCCGAGCACGCGTTCGTAGAAACGCATGGCCTCGGCGCAGTTGCCGTCGAAACTGAGGTAGGCGGAAAGTTGGGGCATTGCGGGTTCCTCCTTGTGGCCGACCCTGATTCTCGCATCCGCGGCGCCGTCCGGGAAACCTCTTATTGCCCCGGGCTGGCGCGCATCCCTATGATTCGCCACAGGATCAGGACTGATCCGCACGCGCCGGCACTGCCTGGCGCGGCAGTGCCCCGCAGCAATGATTGCTGCCCGAACCTTCGTCTGGCTATAGAAGCCCCCGACTCACACGCGATGCGTGGTCGGGGGCTTTTTTGTTTTCCGAAACGTTGCAGGGAGATCGCATGCAAGTATCACCGCCGCCGGACGCCGCCGCGTCCGCGATCCACGTGGCCAGTGTGCAGACGGCCCCCGTCATGGGGGATGTCGCGGCCAACGTGGCCCGATCCATCGAGCTGGCCGAGCAGGCCGCCGCGCAGGGCGCGCGGCTGGTGGTGCTGCCCGAGCTGGCCAACACCGGCTACATGTTCGCCAGCCGCGAAGAGGCCCACGCGCTGGCCGAAGCCGTGCCCGACGGCCCCAGCTCGCAGGCCTGGATCGCGCTGGCGCGGCGCCTGGGCATCTACCTGGTGGCCGGCATCGCCGAGCGCAGCGGCGGCAAGCTCTACAACGCCGCCCTCATCGCCGGCCCCGACGGCTACCTGGGCACCTACCGCAAGCTGCACCTGTGGGGCGACGAGAACCTGTTCTTCGAGCCGGGCGACCTGGGCCTGCCGGTGTTCCACACCGCGCTGGGCCGCATCGGCGTGGCGATCTGCTACGACGGCTGGTTCCCCGAGGTCTATCGCCTGCTGGCGCTGCGCGGCGCCGACATCGTCGCGGTGCCGACCAACTGGGTGCCGATGCCCGGGCAGACGCCCGACGGCCCGGCCATGGCGCACGCGCTGGCGATTGCCGGCGCCCACAGCAACGGCCTGACGCTGGTGTGCGCCGACCGCGTCGGCGTCGAGCGCGGCCAGCCCTTCGTCGGGCGCAGCCTGATCGTCGGCTCGCAGGGCTGGACCAGCGCCGGCCCCGCCAGCCACGACCGCGAAGAGGTGCTGCTGGCGCCGGTGGACGTGATGGCCTCGCGCCGCGCGCGGCAACTGAACGACTTCAACCACGTGCTGCGCGATCGGCGCCGCGACCTTTACGACGAACTGCTGGGCGCCACCGATGCGCCGCGGCAGCGTTGAATACAACGGCGGACAGCCGGCCCCCAAGGAGAAATCCCCATGAAAAAACCCACTTGCAGCTTCCTCATCCGACTTTCCTTCATCGCCGCGCTGACCGGCGCCGCCAGCGCGCACGCGGCCGACCCCTTGCGCATCGGCGTGCCGGTGGGCCTGTCGGGCGCCAACAGCGTGGTCGCGCCCGGCGTGGTGCAGGCCTCGCAGCTGGCCGCCGATGAAATCAACGCCGCCGGCGGCATCCTCGGCCGCCAGGTGGTGCTGGAGATCGCCGACGACGCCTCGGGCGCGGTCGGCGCGCAGAAGGCCTACGACACGCTGGTGTTCCAGAAGAAGGTCGACGCCATCATCGCCATGGAAACCAGCGCGGCGCGCAACGCGGCGCTGCCCATCGTCTCGCGCGGCAAGGTGCCGTACATCTACACCTCGTTCTACGAAGGCCGCTCGTGCAACCGCTGGATGCACGTCAACGGCTGGGTGCCCGAGCAGCAGGTGGCGCCGGTGGTGGACCACTTCATGAAAGAGCGTGGCGCCAAGACCTTCTTCCTGGTCGGTAGCGACTACGCCTTCGGCCGCGGCATGCTCAAGTTCACCCGCGAATACATCGAGAAGCAGGGCGGGCGCGTGGTGGGCGAGGAATACCTGCCGATCGACGGCTCCGACTGGACGCCGGTGGTCTCGAAGATCCGCTCGGCCAACCCGGACGCGCTGATCAGCTCCACCGCCGGCGGCGGCCCCAACGTCAGCCTCGCCAAGCAGGTCAAGGCGGCCGGCCTGACCATGCCCTACGGCAATCTGGCCATCGACGAAGCCACCGCCAAGACCATGGGCGACACCGCGGTGGGCATGTACCTGTCGGCCTCGTACCTGACCAGCATCGATACGCCGCAGAACCACAAGTTCCTGGACGGCCTGAAGGCCAAGTTCGGCGCCGACGCCAAGACCGCCAACGAGTTCTCGGGCCCGCAATACGAAGCCTTCTTCCTCTACAAGGCGGCGGTCGAGAAAGCCGGCAGCACCGACTCGCAGAAGGTGGTGCAGGCCCTGAGCGAAGTGTCGTTCGACGGCCCGCGCGGCCCGGTCAAGATGGACCGCCAGCGCCACGCCGCCCTGACCATGCGGCTGGGCCAGGTGCAGCAGGACGGCTCCATCAAGATCCTGCAGACCTTCGACCAGGTCGATCCGGGCGCGCAGTGCCCCGACCTGAAGTGACGCGGCAAGCCACACCCTGCGCGCCGCCGGTTCGCCGGCGGCGCTGGAGAACACAATGGGTTTGATGCTGGACATCCTGAGCACGGCCGCCATGCTGTTCATCGTGACGGCCGGGCTGATGATCATCTTCGGCGTGATGAAGATCGTCAATTTCGCCCACGGCGCCATCATCACGCTGGGCAGCTACGCCGCCCTGGTGGTGACGCGCCTGGGACTGGACCCGTGGCTGGCGTTGCCGTGCGCGCTGGTGGCGGGCGTGCTGGTGGGCATGCTGGTCGAGCGCCTGATCGTGCAGCCGCTGTACAAGCGGCCGCTGGACGCCATCCTGGCCACCTGGGGCCTGGGCATCGTGATCGGCCAGCTCATCACCATGGCCTTCGGCCGCGAGGTGCAGTTCGCCGACGCGCCGATCCAGGGCGCGGTGCCGTTCCTGGGCACCGAGTATTCGGCCTACCGGCTGTTCCTGGTGCCCGGCGCGCTGTTGCTGTACCTGGCGCTGACGCTGCTGCTGAACGGCACGCGCTTCGGCGTGCGCACCCGCGCCGTCATCATGAACGAAGACCTGGCGCGCGGCCTGGGCATCAACGCCGAGCGAATCCGCTTCACGACCTTCGCGCTGGGCGCGGGGCTGGGGGCGCTGGCCGGCGCGCTGATCACGCCGCTGTCCAGCGTCGACCCGAACATGGGGCTGCCGTGGCTGGTCAGCGCCTTCATGCTGGTGATGGTGTCGGGCAACTCGATCACCGCGCTGCTCCTGACCTGCCTGGTCTATGGCGCCTGCCAGGTGCTGGTGGGCGTGTTCATCAGCCCGATCCTGGGCGGCGTCACCATCGCGGTGCTGGCGGCCCTGACCCTGCGCCTGCGTCCCAAAGGATTCGCCCATGACTGATTCTTCCCTTGCGCAACCGGCGCTGGCGGCGCGCGCCGATCCGCGCCGCGCCGCCCGTGGCCGCGACCTGCTGTGGCTGGCCATCGCCTGCCTGGCGCTGACGGTGGCGGGCCCCTGGCTGTTCGACACCTATCTGTTGAACGTGCTGATCAAGGCGCTGTTCTTCGCGGTGGCGGCGGTCACGGTCGATATCCTGTGGGGCTACACCGGCTACCTGACCTTCGGCCAGTCGGCCTTCTTCGGCGTCGGCGCCTACGCGGCCGGGCTGGCCTTCACGCACTACGGCTTCTCGCCGGGCATCGCGCTCGCGGCCGCGCTGGTGGCGGTGGGGGCGGCGATGCTGCTGGCGCTGGCCACCGGCTGGCTGTCGTTCTACCGCGGCGCCTCGCCGTTTTTCGCCACCGTGATCTCGCTGGTGCTGCCCATCGTGCTGACCCAGGTCGTGCTGTCGGGCGGCACCTACACCGGGTCCTCGTCCGGCCTGACCGGCTACGACACCTTCGACCTGTCGCTGGAGGCCTGGTACGTCATCGCCGCCGGCGGCCTGTCGATCGTGGCGCTGCTGGCCTGGGTCGCGGTGCGCAGCGATGGCGGCCGCATCCTGGCCGCGCTGCGCGACAACGAGGGCCGCTGCAGCTACCTCGGGCTGAACACCGCCCACTGGCGCATCGCGCTGCTGGTGGTGTGCGGCGCGGTCGCCAGCCTGGCGGGTTTCGGCTACGGCGCTTTCAGCGGCGTGGTCGCGCCGGAACTGACCGGCTTCGTGTTCGGCACCGAACTCATCATCTGGGTGGCGCTGGGCGGGCGCGGCACGGTGTGGGGGCCGGTGCTGGGCGCCGTGCTGATCAACGTGGCCGGCTCGTATCTCAGCGGCAACATGCCGTTCCTCTACCAGCTGGTGCTGGGCGTGACCTTCATCCTGGTGATCCTGCTGCTGCCGCGCGGGCTGCTGCCGCTGTTGCTGGCGCCGTGGCGCCGGCGGCGTGCGGCGCCGGTGCCTGAGCTGGTGGTACGCGCGCCCGCCACCGCCTCGGCGGCGGGCGCCGCTCCCGGCCACGGGGCCGGCGCCCCGGGCGGCGAGGGCGGCCTGGTGCTGGCCGGCGTGGCCAAGCGCTTCGGCAGCCTCAAGGTGCTGGAAGGCATCGACCTGCGGGCGCGCGGCGGCGAGCTGCTGGGCCTGATCGGCCCCAACGGCGCGGGCAAGACCACGCTGATGCGCTGCATCGCCGACGGCGCCGAACGCAGCGACGGCTCGGTCGAACTGTGCGGCCACGCGGTCAAGCGCGAAGGGCCCGAGCAGTGCGTGCGTTACGGTCTGGGCCGCAAGTTCCAGAACGCCAACATCTTCGACACGCTGACGGTCGCCGAAAGCCTGCGCATCGCCACCACGCTGCGCGAGCGGCCGTCGTGGCGGCGTCGGTCGCCGCGGCTGGCGCTGCCGGCCTACGCGCTGGAGGTGCTGCGCATGACCGGCCTGGACCAGCAGCTGGACCGCGTGGCGCGCGACCTGTCGCACGGCCAGCAGCAGGCGCTGGAACTGGCCATGGTGCTTGCGCTGGAGCCGCGCGTGGTGCTGCTGGACGAACCCACCGCGGGCCTGAGCAAGGACGAACGCGCCCGCATCGGCCAGGTGCTGTCGGCGCTGGCCCATACTCACGGCCTGTGCTGCTTGCTGGTCGAGCACGACCTGGACTTCGTGGCCGAGGTGGCCACCCGCATCATCGTGCTGCACCAGGGCCGCATCGTCATGGACGGCAGCTTCCGCGAGGTGACCGAATCCGAACTGGTGCGCACTATCTACGCCGGCAGCGCGCCGGCCGGGCAGGGCGCCCAGGCCGGCACCCTCGGCGAAAACCCCGGCGGCAATCCGCCCGACCCGCAACCCACCCCGTCCCAAGGAGCCCCGGCATGAGCCACGCCGCCCCGGCCTTGCGCCTGGACCACGTCGCCAGCGGCTACAAAGGCGCCGTGGTGCTGAACGACATCTCGCTGTCCGTGGCCGGCGGCGCCTGCGTGGCGCTGCTGGGCAAGAACGGCATGGGCAAGAGCACGCTGCTCAAGACCGTGATGGGCTACCTGCCCAAGCTGCGCGGCAAGGTCAGCCTGGGCGGCGTCGACGCCACCCGGCTGCGGCCGCACGAGGTCGCCCGCCGCGGCGTCGCCTACGCCGCCCAGGACCAGCCGCTGTTTCCCGACCTGAACATCCGCGACAACCTGCGCCTGGGCCTGCCCAATGATCGCCTGTTCGACGAACGCTTCGGCGAGATCGCCGAGCTGTTCCCGGTGTTCTCCAGCCGCCTGCGGCAATACGCCGGCACGCTGTCCGGCGGCGAACAGAAGATGCTGCTGGTGGCGCGCGGCCTGATGCAGCGGCCGGCCCTGCTGCTGCTGGACGAAATCACCGAAGGCCTGCAACCCTCGGTGATCGAGCGGCTGGGACGCGCCCTGAACTGGGAACGCGAACGGCGCGGCACGTCCATGTTCATCGTCGAACAGAACGTGGCCTTCGCGCTGGACGTGGCCGACCGCTACCTGGTGCTCAAGCAGGGCGCCATCGTCGACCAGGGCGAGGCTGGCGCGCCCGGGGCCGCCGGCCATATCATGGACCACCTGAAAGTCTGAGCCCCGCATGAACCCCGTTTGAGCACAAGGATGCCCCTATGACCCCCCGCACTGACACGGACGCCGCCGCGCCGGGATGGCGCATCGGCGTGCTGTATTCCCGCAGCGGCGTGACCGGCACCACCGAATCGCAGCATTTCTTCGGCACCGTGCTGGCGGTCGAGGAAATCAACGCCCTCGGCGGCGTGCTGGGCCGACCGCTGGAACCGGTGGTCTACGACCCGCGCAGCGAGGCCGAAGAATACCGCCGCCTGGCCGCGCGGCTGCTGCTGGACGACGAGGTCAACGTGATCTTCGGCGGCTGCACCTCGCACTGCCGCAAGGCCATGCTGCCGGTGATCGAGCGCAACAACGCGCTGCTCTGGTACGCCTCGGTCTACGAAGGCTTCGAGTATTCGCCCAACATCATCTACACCGGCGCCGCGCCCAACCAGGGCAGCATGCAGCTGGCCGCCTACCTGATCCAGCACTGCGGCAAGCGCATCTTCCTGGTGGGCGCCGACTACATCTACCCGCGCGAGACCAACCGCATCATGCGCGACACCGTCGAGGAACACGGCGGCGAGATCCTCGACGAAACCTACCTGCCGCTGGGCTGCGACGAAGGCGAGATCATCGACGTGGTGCGCGACATCCGCCGCATCCGGCCGGATGTGGTGTTCTCCACCCTGATCGGCGACGACGCCCAGCGCTTCTACCGCCGCTACCACGCCGCCTGCGAGGCCGACCCGGGCGCGCCGCACATCCCCATCGCCAGCCTCACCATGGCCGAATCCGAAGTGGCCGAGATCGACCCCGCGCTGTGCGCCGGCCACATCACCGCCGCCACCTACTTCAACACCGTCGACTCGCCCGCCAACGCCCATTTCCTGGACCTTTGGCGCGCCCGCTTCGGCGACCGGCCCGCCAGCGTCTACGCCGAAGCCTGCTACAGCCAGGTACACCTGTTCGCGCGCGCCCTGCAGCGCGCCGGCAGCCTGGACACGCGCAAGCTGGTGCAGGCGGTGCACCAGGTGGGCTTCGACGCGCCCGGCGGCCGGCTGACCATCCTGGCCGAGAACAACCACAGCGTGCTGACCCCGCGCATCGGCCTGTGCCGCGCCGACGGCCGCTTCGACATCGTCTGGGCCAGCGGCGAACCGGTCAAGCCGGACCCCTACCTGACGGCCTTCGGCCTGGACGAGTTTTGGCTGGCGTGACCATGGACCATAGCCTCCGCCGCCTCTACGAAGACCTGCGCAGCGTGGCCGTCGCCGTGGCCTATCCGCCCGGCGAAGACCGCGACCTGCTGGTCGAGCAGCTCAAGCGCATCGGCTGCCGCATCCACCTGGTCTGGCCGTTCCCCGACAAGCCGCCGGCCGGCGCCGACGTGGTGTTCTTCCAGGTCTCGCAATGCGGCCAGAACTCGTTCGCCTGGTCCGCCAGCGAGGTCGACGCCACGCTGATCGCGCTGTCCGAATACGAAACCCCCACCACCTTGAAGCAGCTGCTCAAGACCAACGCCCACGGCGTGCTGACGCGGCCGTTCCGCTCGGCCGGCATCCTCAGCACCCTGGTGCTGGCGCGCTCGGCCAAGCAGTTCCAGAACCGCCAGCAGAACAAGATCGACAAACTGGAAAGCACCATCAAGGCGCGCCGCGTGATCGAAAAGGCGATCCGCGTGCTGATGGACCACCAACGCCTGGACGAACGCGCCGCCTACGAACACATGCGAACCCGCGCCACCGGCCTGCGGGTCAGCGTGGCCGAGGTCGCCGCCATGATCGTCGAGGCCAGCGAAGCCATGGAAAAACTGGGCCTGGGCGGCGCGCGCCCCGACCCGTACAACAACAGCAACAACGGAGGCAAGGCATGAAAGTCATGATCGCCCGCATGAACCACGAGACCAACACCTTTTCGCCGGTGCCCACGCCGCTGTCCGCCTTCGGCAACGACGGCCCCACCTACGACGCCGCCGCCTACGAAGAGAACCACGGCAAGCGCACCGCCATGTCCGCCTTCATCGACTTGGCCGAAGCGCAGGGCGCCACGCTGGTCACGCCCGTGTCCGCCACCGCCTACCCCAGCGGCCGCGTCGACGGCCAGGCCTACCGCGAACTGTGCGACCGCATCGTCGCCGCCGCCGTCGGCTGCGACGCGCTGCTGCTCGACCTGCACGGCGCCATGGCGGTAGAGACCACCGACGACGGCGAAGGCGACCTGCTCGAACGCCTGCGCCAGCAAGCCCCTGGCGTGCCGATCGCCGTCGCCCTGGACCTGCACGGCAACGTCACGCAAAAGATGATCGACAACGCCGACGTCATCGTCAGCTTCAAGACCTACCCGCACATCGACATGTACGAAACCGGCGAGCACGCCGGCCGCCTCCTGTTCGACTGGCTGGCGGGCGGCCCGCGCCCGCGCCTGGCCTGGCGCCGCCTGCCGCTCATGAGCCACACCCTGCGCAGCAACACCGCCGAAGGCGCCATGCGCCGCGCCGTCCAGGCCGCCCGCGGGGCCGAGGCCGGCGGCATGCTGGGCGTGTCCGTGCTGGCCGGCTTCGCCCTGGCCGACATCCCCGACCCGTGCCTGAGCGTCATCGTGGTCGCCGCCGGCGACGCCGAGGCCGCCGACCGCGTCGCGGCAGGCCTGGCCGCCGCCATCTGGGACGACCGCGACGGCTTCGTCTACGAAAGCGAACCCCTGGCCGCCTCGCTCGACCGCGCCATCGCCCTGGCGCGCGGCGCCGACCGTCCCGTGCTGCTGCTGGACCACGGCGACAACTGCATGTCCGGCGGCACCTGCGACACCATGGACGTGCTGGTGGCCGCCGTCGACGCGGGCCTCACCGGCATCGTCGCCGGCCTGTATTGCGACCCCGAAGCCGTCGCCGCCATGATCGCGGCCGGGCAGGGCGCCCGGGTCGAACTGCCGGTCGGCAACAAGCTGCCCATCCCCGCCATCGGCCGACCCGCCGCGCCGGTGACGCTGACCGGCGAGGTGCGCGCCATCACCGACGGCAGCTACGTCATCACCGGCCCCACTTACACCGGCCAGACCGCCTGCATGGGCCGCAGCGCCGTGCTGGACATCGGCGCCGCGCAACTGGTCATCACCGAACGCACCCACGAACCCTGGGACCTGGGCGTCTTCGAGAGCCTGGGCATCGACCCGCGCGCCGCCCGCTTCATCCTGGTCAAGTCGCGCATGTACTGCCGCCCGGTGTTCGTGCCCATCTCGTGCGCCCTGATCGAATGCGACAGCCCCGGCGTCACCAGCTCGGACTTCTCGCTGTTCCCGTACCAGCGGCGCAATCGGCCGCGCTATCCGCTCGATCCGTTCAAGCCGGCGCAGAGGTCGGCGTAGGGTGGGGCGGATGTTGCCCGCGCCTTGATCGGCGCCGGACTTTCCCGTTCAATAGCGGTCATCGCAGCGCGCCGCCGCCCGCCGCGATGACGTGTCCGATCAGACAGGGACACGCTCAAGATCGATCCGACGCGGAGTTAACGTTCGGATAATCCTTCCTATGCAAAATCCCAACGCATAAAGACGTCGTGCCCAGGTCTGCCGGCGCATCGTCACCGCGCCAGCGATAGCGAAACAACCGCGATCGCATAAATCAGGCCATGGGTCACGCCGACTGCAACCGCCGGGCTCCCCCAGAATCCCAAGGTAGGCATCTGCCTGCGGCATCGGCACGCGCCCTCGACGCCGACTTCACCCTGTAGCCTGGGCAATGGAACGCATCAATGAACAACACGACAATCACGGCGCAAACCCCTCGCCGCGGCGGGAGTCTTTGGGCCCGCAAGGGCAGGCGAAGGGCAGGGATGCTGGTCATCTCCTGCGCGGCGTTGATGGGACTGCCGGGCCTGGCGCAGGCACAGACCTCGGGAAGAGGATGCACTTCCTCCGGCGGCTTCAATATCCCGTTGATCCCTTCCGTGAATTTCACGCTTGGCAAGCTGCCGCCGGTCGGCGCCGAAATCTATAGAACGATCACCTATGTCATCAACTATGAATGCCACTACTTTGACAGGTTAGGTAATGCCGTTACCGCCACGCCCCAGCTGTACGCGCTCGCCGACTACAGCAAGCTGAACGATGCCTTGTCCAAGGCGGGATTGCCCTGGCAATCATCGTCAATGGCGACGAGAGCAACCCGTGGTATCCGAACCTGGTCGCGGGGACTATGCCGATATCGGAAACCCACGAGGCCGGCCCTCCTTACACAGGGACTTCGGGCCCGCGAACCGTCAGCCTTGTCGCCAAGCTGTCGGTGGTAAACGATAACCCTCCAGCGGCGCGTTACCCGGTTCCCTCGACAACCATATTCAAACTGGCCGCAGCTTATGGGGCGGGGGGTTCGCCCGGTCCATTCATCACCAGTTCCGCCACGCGCATGCAGTACGTCCCGCAGTGCATCGGCGATGTCAGTGTGGACAATCTGGTGCAGTTCGGCGGGGTCATGGCGGTGACGGGCTATGCGGGCACCCTGCCACAACAGCACCCCTTCACGGTCACCGCCCGAATCAACCCGTCCTGCGCTATCGGCTCCCTGACCGCGCCCGCCAGTCCCGATAACGCTCAAACCCAATTCCTGATGCCGCTCGCGGCGCAGTTCGTCCTGCAAGGGGCAGGGCGCCTCGACGATGGCGGCCAGTCCATCATCCTGAGCAATGACGACGGCGTCGATAACGGACTGAAGATGCAGATACTCGATGCCGACAATGCGAACCTGCCCGTCACCATTCTGCCCGCCCCGGCGCCGCCTTCACGCGCCGACATCGGCACTTTCGGCCAACTGGTCGGCTACCACCCCGCCGCGGCGGTCCACACCTATACCGCATTGCTGATGCCGGACCCAGGCAAGGAACTGAAAATCGGCAAATACTCGACCCAGGTGCTCGTCAGGGTGACCTATTACTGAACGCCCCGCGCCTTGAACCGCGCCGGGCTTTCCAGTTCAATGGGACATTGCGCGGGCGGCACGCCGCCGCCCGGCCCCTTACCCGTTGGAGTGGCATATGGCTACGGTGCATCTGCTGTCGGATGAAGAAGCGCGCAAGATCCCCGAGGCGTGGGCGGTGTTTGAAGACATCCGCGTCACCCGCAAATCCGATTTCGTCAATAACTTCTGGCGCGCCCTGGCCAACGACCCGCCCCAGCTCAAGCGCGTCTGGGAACAGCTCAAGCAGGTCATGATGGCCGACGGCGAAATCCCGCCGCTGGTGCGCGAGATGATCTACATCGCGGTATCGACGGCCAACGGCTGCGCCTACTGCATCCATTCCCACACCGCCGCCGCCCGCGCCAAGGGCATGACCGACGGCCAGCACGCCGAACTGCTCGCCGTCATCGGCATGGCCGCCCAGACCAACGCGCTGGTCACCGCCATGCAGGTGCCCGTCGACGACGCCTTCACCGTGAAATAGGGCGCCGCCATGGCGACCATTCCGCTGTTCCCGCTGTCCAACGCGCTGTTCCCCGCCGGCGTGCTGCACCTGCGCATCTTCGAAGTGCGCTACCTGGACATGATCCGCCGCTGCATCGCCGACGGCACCGAGTTCGGCGTGGTCGCGCTGCTGTCCGGCAACGAAGTCCGCTCGCCCGAAGGCCAGGAAACCCTGGCCGACACCGGCACCCTGGCCCGCATCGACGCCTGGGACGCGCCCATGCCCGCCTTGCTGCAGCTGCGCTGCGTGGGGACGAGCCGCTTTCGCCTGGTCTCCAGCCAACTGGCAAAATACGGTCTTTGGATGGGCGAAACCGAGCCCATCGACGATGACCCGCCGCTCCCCGTGCCGGCGCCGCTGCAACCCTGCGCCGATGCGCTGGGGCGCCTGGTGGCGCAATGGCAGCAGGAGGGCGTGCCCGCCGATCGCATGCCGGTGGCGCCGCCGTACCGGCTGGATGAATGCGCCTGGGTCGCTGACCGCTGGTGCGAACTGCTGCCGCTGCCGGCGGCGGACAAGGTCCGGCTGCTGGCGTTAACGGATCCGCGTGCTCGCCTCGAAGCCGTGCGCATCGCGCTGGAAGGGCCGCAAGCCTAGCCAGCGACAGGCGGCGCTTGAATTTTTTTGGACACCATGGATATCAGGATTGACGAAGGCCTGCGCGCCTATATTGACCCCTTGACCGACGACGAGCGCGAGGCGCTCGAACGCAGCCTGCTGGCCGAAGGCTGCCGCGACGCGCTGGTGCTGTGGGGCGATCTGCTGATCGACGGCCACAACCGCTATGCGCTGTGCATGAAGCACGGCATACCCTTCGAGACGCGGCAGAACACCTCGTTCAAATCCATGGACGACGTGCACCTGTGGATGATCGAGAACCACCTGGGCCGGCGCAGCGTGTCGGATTTCCAGCGCGGCGTGCTGGCGCTGCGCAAGAAGGAGATCCTGCAATCGCGCAGCGTGCCGCCATGGGAAGACGACGGCAGCACGCCGCCGCCCGAACCACCGCCGATTCCGCCCGCCGCCACCTTCAGCCGCCAGGCGTTGGCGCGTGAGGCGCGCATCAGCAGCAACACGCTGGGACAGATCGAGCGGATTCAGAAGGCCGCCGCGCCGGAATTGGTGCGGGCGGTGAAGGATGGGGCGATCTCCATCAACGCCGCGGCGGCGGTCGCGACCTTGCCGCAGGAGCGGCAGGCGGCTGCGGTGGCGGGGGGCAGGAAGGAATTGCAGCAGGCGGCGCGCGAAGTGCGCCAGGCCAAGGCGCCGCCGCCGAAAGAGGCGGTGCCGGATATTCCGATCGAGAATATCGCGGATTTGCCTGCCGAGGTGGCGCGGCTACGGGAGTTGCTGGCGCGGTTGACGGATGAAAGGGATCAGTTGAAGAAGAAGGTGATGCATCTGACGGTGGCGTTGGCTGAGGCCAGGAATGCGTCGGCGGGGGGAGGGGATGATTGATGGGGGCCTCCTCTCAACTGAACGAATCTTGTCGAGAATTGGCCTGACACCCCTTATTTGGTAAAAGCAAAGTTGATCAGAACCTGAGAGTCGATGGCTGCCATGTCCGAACCCTATTCTGCCTTTCTCAACCTCCAGATGCCCCGCGAGAATCTTGCCAGATGGCTCGCGGCCCCGGCGCCGGCGGCATCAAGATGGTCGGACTGGCGTGCCATCGGCGGCCAGTGGTATCTCTCCGAAGGCAAGGATCTGGCCGCCTCCAGCAATCAGGATCTGGGCAGGCTCATTGCGGAATGCGACGCCATGCTGGCTCGCCATGCGGACAACCGCGCGGCGCTGGGGGCCATCCTGACATCCGCGGAGGCCGAGAACATCAAAGTTGCGGCCTACGATCGTACAGGAACGCGCTTCGTTGCAGGCTCGCTGACCTATTCAGAGAATCTCCACGACCTCATCGTCTTTTTTTCGATAGCGCGTGGAGCGGCCGATTTTTTCGAGGCGGATGGTCGTGGCCTGGCAGTGGTCCACGACTATCTCTGGGGCGAGGAAGACGAACGAGAAACGGTGGCTGCGCTGGAACTCGTCGGAAACGGCGGCTCCGTATTCCTGGCGTCCGAAGCACTCGGCCAAGCAGCTGGCACATTCGAGGCCATGGTGGACGCGATGCTGGAAGGCAAAGAGGATCCGGAGTTCCAGCCGCGCAATCAACTCGAGCATCTTTGAGACCAGACCTGCGTCCAGCAGGACAACAGCGTGCACACGACAGGGCCGCCAGGCGGGCCAAAGAGGCAGAATTTCCAATGCGATTGCTACCACTGGTTATCATGCTGTCCGCTTGCGCGGTCTGCCAGGCACAGGGAACCAGGACCTGGCACTTTACGGGTGCCGAGCTGGTCGCGGCCCTTGAAGGCCGGATGCCCTCAGAGCTCCGCGATGCATCGCTTCGCCGCCAATTTTCTTCCTCCTATGCGCAGGCCTACGTGGTCGGCATCGCCGACCAGACACAAGGCACGGTCTGGTGCACCCCCACCGGCGTCCTTCCTCACGAATTGAAGGACAGGGTGTACAGCTACTTGTCCAAGCTGCCGACCAGCCGTCTCGCGGAAAATGCCGGCCCGCTGGTGAGCGAGGCACTCCATCAGTCTTTCGCTTGCCGGTAGGATTCTTTGCGCCAATACGCCCCCCGGGCGGCACTCTTAAAATAAATCAAACCGGCTCTATCCTATGCCGTTATTGAAAACCGAGATTGTGAAGAGACAGGAGGAGATGCTTTTAAATCCAAAATCTCCCCGTTCACGGCCTTCGCGATTATTGCTGCACGAATCGACCCCAAATTGCTGGATGCATCACCAGGAAGATTCAAGCCTTTTAATTGTTCCGCGTATTGATCGGTAACCTCTACGACGCCAGACTTATATATTGTCGCGACGCGTTGATCGCCCTTCATGACAACCTGAACGGCATTTTGGGGGGAGTTGTCGGCCTCAAGGCGACCTATGCCTCGTTCCACTGCTTCCGCTTTGCGCAGAGCTTCAGCCGAGGCTGCTAAATCATGAGCAAAGTTAGCGGGCGGTTTCACGAGCGGACGATTCAAGTCCGCAATGCTGCGCGACGTCGTCGTCAAAGGTATGCCTTTGGAAATGTCCATGGAATAAATCTCGGTCTGTTAAAGTGATTTGCAATCACCGAAAAAGCCGCCCGACTGTTGAAACGGCCTGATCCATCAATCAGGGAAATTCTACGAATCTCCGAGAAATATGAATGCACGAATAACGCCGACCTTTATGGCCATTTGTGCCATTGCTCAGGGTTCAGAAGGTGGGGCGACAACGCCCGTGGAAAGCGCAGTTCGCTACCTTGGCATCCAGGTCGACGATGCTGTTGAGATGGCTGAACAAACAGAGGTTTGATGTATCCCGGCCGGCGAGCGGACGCTTGCCGGCCATGAGCGGCCATCTGGCGAATGGGCCTGCAAATCTGTATAGATAATCGATCCCGTAAGTGCCGCCATTGAACGTCGACAGCTCGAACAAAGGGTCAGAAAACGTCAGCGAAAAGCGACGGCCTAGGTCAGGATTCGCAGACCCAGGCTATCGGCACATCGTCTACGGCAAACTGCACGGACGGCCAATAGCCATCCATGAACCAGGTAGCGTCGCGCGTCGCCAGGTGCAGCACGTAACCCCCGTCAGTCGAGACGACCAAGTCCGATGGCACGAAGTGTTCGAGGAACGCCGCGGGGGCATCTTCGGGGTCGCCGCTGTCGCGCCCCGCGCGCCAGAGGAAATGCAGCGCCGCGTCGCGGTGCGCGGCCAAAGCTTGGGCGATCGAGCGGGCTCGCGCCAGCAACGGTATCGCCGCCTGCGGATCGGCCGCAAGCAGCACCACGCGCAGCCGGCCGCCGTCGGCGATTGCACAATCCAGCCAAGTTTCCTGAGCGGGAATGCCGTCGTGGGTATACGCCTTCAGATCGGGCGGCATATGGGGCTGCGTAGGCTGTTGCATACGGTGTTACGCCAGAAACGCCGCCGTGGCACGGCCGGCAATCATGTCTTCGAACAGGGCCTCGAGATTCGGGGAAACGACGCGGATGTCCTCGAATTCCGGCTCGATGCCGTGCACGATGCGGCCCGAGTCGTGTTCTATCGCCAGGAATTCGTAATCGCCGGCAACGCTCATGTAGATCGGTGTGTGCTGTTGCCAGAAGTCCAGGACCGCGTGCCGGCCGGCGTCGTCCAGCGCAGCCTCCAGGCTGATATCGCGCAGGGTGTGCCAAGGAAAGGCGCTGTTCGCCGTGCCGTCATGGTCGGCTGCGCTCAGGAACCAGCGTGTTTGATCCGCGTTGTGCAATTCGGTGAATGTCGCCAGGAAAGCGCCATAGCCGTACGCTTCGAACGGCACGGCCGCTGGCGTCGCGGTGGGCGTGGTGCGCAGCACCGTCCAGCCATGAACGGCGAGATGGTCCAGGAAGCGTTGTGCCTGCGATGTCATGTCGGTTTCCTCGAGTGGGGCATCTATGGTATTGCAGTCTGGCGCCATATTTTCAGCGCCGGTATTCCGTCCTTGCGTGGAATGGCTACTGAAGGCATTTGACCTCCTCACGACCCCGACAGGCCTGGCAGCCACAAAAAATTTCCCCCCGCCATGCGAAATCTCAAATCTCCCTCATAACCTCGTTGCGATATACGCCATGATTTTTACACTAGGGTTTTCCCTTCGTCGTAATACAAATTCATGCGCTCGCGTTTCACTATTGGCAACCTGTTTAGCAATCTCTCCATTGGCACCCGCCTGACCCTGGGTTTCGGCACCGTACTAGCCCTATTACTGGCGCTAACCGGCCTGTCGCAATACGAACTGTCCAACATCGGCGCCATCAACCGAGCCATCACAGAACAGACTTGGGCCAAAGCAAACGCCATCAACATTATTGACGTGACGACCCGCGCCAATGCCCGCGCGAATCTCGAGCTGATCGTCAACACAGACCCCCGCGCCGCCGAAACGCTGTTTGCTCGCATCGACACCAACCGTAAGGCGATCGACCAGGCGCTGGAGACCCTGCGGCCGTTGTTCCACACCGAAGATGAACGCCTGAAGTTGCGGCTATTGGAAGACGTGCGCGGCCGCTACGTGAAGTCATTCCAGGGAGTGGGCGCGCTCCTCAAGAGCGGCGAGCGCGACGCCGCTCGCCAGCGCTTGCTGGAAGAGACCCTCCCGCTGCTGGACGGCCTGCAAGACCGCGTCATCGAGATCTCCCGGATTCAATCTGCCGAGATGGTGGACGCCGGCGCCGCCAGCCAGACGGTCATCGACAACGCGGGCACGTTGAATCTGATCTTGTCGGCCATGGCCATCGTGCTGGGCGGCTTTTTCGCGTGGCGGGTGGCCAAGTCGATTACGGCGCCGCTTGCCCAGGCAGTTGCGGTGGCGGAGACCGTGGCGCGTGGCGACCTGGGTCAACCCATCCACGCGGGCACCCGGGATGAAACCGGCCGACTGCTGCGCGCGCTGCACGACATGCAGGACAAGCTGGCCGGCGCGGTTCGGACCATTCGGGCCGGGTCCGAAACCATATCCAGCGCAGCAGGGCAGATTGCGGCCGGCAACACGGACTTGTCCAGCCGGACCGAAGAGCAGGCCGCGTCACTGGAAGAAACCGCCGCATCGATGGAAGAACTGGCGTCCACCGTCAAGCAGAATGCCGACAACGCGCGCCAGGCCAATCAACTGGCGGCAAGCGCTTCCGAAGTGGCCCAGCGGGGCGGCGTCGTGGTGTCGGCGGTGGTCAGCACGATGGAGGATATTTCCGCCAGTTCGCGCAAGATTTCCGAGATTGTCTCGGTCATCGACGGGATTGCGTTCCAGACCAATATCCTGGCGCTGAACGCCGCCGTTGAAGCGGCCAGGGCGGGCGAGCAGGGCAAGGGCTTTGCGGTGGTCGCGGGCGAGGTGCGGTCGTTGGCGCAACGCAGCGCGCAGGCCGCGCGCGAGGTCAAGACGCTGATCGAAGCGTCCGTGAGCAAGGTGGCCGAGGGCGCTGGCCAGGCGGAGAACGCAGGCACCACGATGCACGAGGTGGTCGCCTCGGTGAAGCGAGTGACGGACATCATGGGCGAGATCGCCGCGGCATCGCAAGAACAGGCCACCGGCATCGAGCAGGTCAACCGCGCGGTGTCGCAGATGGACGAAGTGACCCAGCAGAATGCCGCGCTGGTCGAAGAAGCCGCGGCGGCGGCGGGCGCGATGCAGGACCAGGCTCATGCATTGGTGGGCGCGGTCGGCGTGTTCCGCTTGAGCGAGGATGCCGCGCGGCGCGAGGACGCCGGCGCCCCGCCGCGCGAGCGCGGTGCCCTGATGCTGACCTGATCTCCTGGCTCAATGGCCCCGATGCGTGGGCCGTTGCTTGCGCGCCGCGCGATGGGCAATCGCGAACATAAGCCGCGAACGTAAATCGTCGGCCGAACCTGGCCCACGCGCCTGCAAGGCAGCGCTGCCACGCAGGCGCGGGCGCAGCCGATGAAGGTCCTGGACTTGTCGCGAGAGACCATCGGGCGCGTCCGAAAATGTCGCGCGGCGACCGTGGTGGTCCTGCGGTATAGTCGGCTTCGCTCGGCTTTTCGGCCCCGTCTCGACCCGCCGATCGATTCGAAAACCTCCGGCCTGTCCACATGCGCTCCCCACTTTCCCCACGCGGTGCCGTGCTTCTGCTGATTGACCTGCAGCGCGCGATTGACCACCCAAGCTGGGGCGAACGAAACAATCCCGATGCCGAGCGCCAAGTCGGTCGGCTCCTTGCCCATTGGCGCGCCCTGGGGTGGCCGGTCTGGCACGTCCGGCATGACTCCACGGATCCCGCGTCTCACTATCGGCCGGGCCAGCCAGGGCATGAATTCAAGCCCGAGATAGCGCCCATCGCTGGCGAGCCGATCATTCCCAAGCAGACGAACAGCGCGTTCCTCGGCACCGACCTGGAAAAGAGGCTTCGCGCCCATGGCCACGACACGTTGGTCGTGGCGGGCGTCATCACGAACAATTCAGTCGAGGCAACGGTCCGCATGGCCGGCAACCTTGGCTTGCAGGCGTGGCTGGTGGCTGACGGCTGTTTCACGTTCGCTCGGACAGACTGGAACGGGACACCGCGAAGCGCCGAAGATGTCCACGCCATGTCGCTTGCCAACCTGGACGGTGAGTACTGCACCGTCGTCACCACAGACGCACTGTTAACCGCCCTGAGCTGAACGGTGGGTGGTGTCCCCAGGCGGCGCGCCAGGCGCGGGTTGAGCCGTGCCCCTTCGCCGCGCGAGCTTTATGTATGGTTTTTATATCCTTTGTATGGGAATAAAAAACATACATAAATAATCATTCAAGAGTTTGTATGGATTCGGCGGTAGAATTCGACGCTTGTAGGGAGTAGGGCGCTCACCGCGCTGAATCGGGCTGATGCGCTTCGTGGTCCTCACGGCCATCGCCCGTTCGGCCTTGACTGGCCCTCGCGCAGTACATGCAGCTGCCGCCGCAGCGTTTTGAGGAAATGATGAATTTTTGGGTCCCTGTAATCTTCGGTACGTTCAAGCTCCTGGTGTTGGGCACGGGCATGTTTCTCGCCATCAAGTCTCATCACGATGGAGCCAAGAAGGACAAGGAGAAGATGAAGAAGGAGAAAGAGAAGGAAATGAACGCAACGTAGGGCATACCTCGTTGTCGTGGAGACCCTGCGGCCGTTGTTCCGCACCGACGATGAACGCCTGCAGTTGCGGTTATTGGAAGACGTGCGCGGTCGCTATGTGAAGTCATTCCAGGGCGTGGGCGCACTCCTCAAGAGTAATGAGCGCGACGCCGCTCGCCAGCGCTTGCTGGAAGAGACCCTTCCGCTTCTGGACAGCCTGCAAGACCGCGTCGTGGAGATTTCCCGGATTCAATCCGCCGAGATGGTGGACGCCGGCGCCGACAGCCAGCGGGTGATCGACAACGCGGGCATGTTGAACCTGATCCTGTCGGCCATGGCCGTGGTGCTGGGCGGCCTGTTCGCGTGGAGGGTGTCCAAGTCGATCACGGCGCCGCTTGCGCAGGCAGTGTCGGTGGCCGAGACGGTGGCGCGTGGCGACCTGGGTCAACCCATCCACGCGGGCACCCGGGATGAAACCGGCCGACTGCTGCGTGCGTTGCATGACATGCAGGGCAAGCTGGCCGGCGCTGTTCGGACCATTCGGGCGGGGTCTGAGACCATATCCAGCGCAGCGGGGCAGATTGCGGCCGGCAACACGGACTTGTCCAGCCGAACCGAAGAGCAGGCCGCGTCGCTGGAAGAAACCGCTGCATCGATGGAAGAACTGGCGTCGACCGTCAAGCAGAATGCCGACAACGCGCGCCAGGCCAATCAACTGGCGGCAAGCGCTTCCGAAGTGGCCCAGCGGGGCGGCGCCGTGGTGTCGGCGGTGGTCAGCACGATGGAGGATACTGGGGGATATTTCCGCCAGCTCGCGCAAGATTTCCGAGATTGTTTCGGTGATCGATGGGATCGCGTTCCAGACCAATATCCTGGCGCTGAACGCCGCCGTTGAAGCGGCCAGGGCGGGCGAGCAGGGCAAGGGCTTCGCGGTGGTCGCGGGCGAGGTGCGATCGTTGGCGCAACGCAGCGCGCAGGCCGCGCGCGAGGTCAAGACGCTGATCGAAGCGTCCGTCAGCAAAGTGGCCGAAGGCGCCAACCACGCGGAAAACGCAGGCACCACGATGCAGGATGTGGTCGCCTCGGTGAAGCGCGTGACGGACATCATGGGCGAGATCGCCGCGGCATCGCAGGAACAGGCCTCCGGCATCGAGCAAGTCAACCGCGCGGTGTCGCAGATGGACGAAGTGACCCAGCAGAATGCCGCGCTGGTCGAAGAGGCCGCGGCTGCAGCGGGCTCGATGCAGGACCAGGCGCATGCGTTGGTGAGAGCGGTCGGTGTGTTCCGCTTGAGCGAGGATGCCGCGCGACGCGGGGACGTTGCCGCCCAGCCGCGTGAGCGCGGCGCGTTGATGTTGACCTGATCAGTACGTCTCATTACGGGCCGGACCATGAGCGGGGCGCAATGCCCCGCTAATCCATGTTCATCAACCGTTCAGGCTTCGGGACGAAGCCGCCGCGATCCAGCGCACCTTGCTGGACACCTCAGGCGTTCAAGGCGTACACGATATTCGCACCCGAAAAATGGGGGAGATGATCGTCGTCGACGCTCACCTGGAAATCGACGCCGGGCTGACCGTCGACGAAGGCCACAAGATCGCCGTGCAAGCGCGCCAGCGCGTCATGCAGCGGCATCGTGTATTGAACGTGATGACCCATGTTGATCCCTGGAGACCTCCCGACGCGCCCATGCAGGGCGCCGAGGGCAGGGCGAATCTCGAACCAGGCTGTCCGTAGCGCGCTTTGACGACAAGGAAGAAACATGAAAATCAAGAGCTCCGATACTCAGTACGCAGGCCTGGTGATCGCCATGCACTGGCTCATGCTCGTCGTCCTGGCATTGGTCTACGCCTGTATGGAATTGCGAGGGCTGGCCACCAAAGGCACCGATCTGTACGACAACATCAAGGCGCTGCATTTCTCGCTGGGGTTGTGTGTGATCGGGTTGGTGGTTCTGCGGGCGGCTATTCGGGTGGCTTCGGGTGCGGCGCCTGGCGTGCGTCCGCCGATGCCGAGGTGGCAGGATGTGCTTTCACGGCTGATGCATTACGCGCTGTATGCGTTCATGATCGTCACGCCGATTCTGGGGTGGCTGACGCTCAGCGCGGGGGGGAAGGTGATTCCGTTGTTTGGGTTGGAGGTTCCGGCGCTGGTGGGGCCGGACCAGGCCTTGGCGGATCAGGTCAAGGAGCTGCATGAGACCTTGGCTACGGTGGGGTATTTCCTGGTGGGGCTGCATGCTGCTGCGGCGTTGTTGCATCATTATGTGTTTCGGGATAACACGTTGGTGCGGATGTTGCCGGGGCGGCGTTGAGGCTTCTTGGGGCGGGGCGCGAAGCAGCACGCGACTGCCCGAACTGCCACCGATTCCGCCAGCCGGTGCATTGCGCCGGCAGGCGTTGGCGCGCGAGCCGCGCATCAGGGGCAATGCACTGGGGCAGATCGAGCCGATTCAGAAGGCGGCCGCGCCGGGAATTAATGGAATTGCTGTTTAGGCTAGGGGCGAATCGAAAAGAAATGGGAACTCTGCTTCACATCCATCTCGCAGTTTCCTAGCCAAATCGTTTGCGCGTTCACCAATGCCCTCTTCGTGCGTAGCGAGATCTAAATAATAATTCATACTTTCGTGCTGCGTATATATTATCCAGTCTCCAGTTAGCCCCCGCTTTGCTCTTTCCTCGTAGCCGTCGATAACCAAGCGATGCGTCAGATTACCTACCCATTGGTCAAAATTATCACCATGCTCCTGCGCCACTTCGCTAATAAGTCGGTCAAAGTCCTTATTTCCTCCTGCCACTAAATTCCATCGGATCTCAATATTCTTGAAAAGGTGCTTGCTAGAAGAGAAATGCTTGTGGAGAAACGGTTTAAGAGCAGAGTGCTTAAAGGATGCTTCTGGCTTTGTTCGTGTTGTTGAGCGTATGCCTTCCAAATAATCCAACTCATCTAACACTGCAAATTTATCGAAATAAGGGTTTGACCTGTCCAGCAAGCGAATGGCCAGTACAACACTGATGCGCCCTGCATAAGGGCGATCTCGGACAGCCTCAAGCTTCAACCTGGAAATCTGTTCGGAGCTCAGATGTATTAGTAATTTTTCCTCATTCATGGCTACCTTTTTGCATTGCAACTAAAATCATCAGCAAGATCACAGTTTGGATTCTACGTGTACCCTTGCGGGGGGGCTTGATTAATTGCAATATACGATAGGGATGTCAGGGTGCAGTGGCATCATTTGTTGACGCAAAGCCGTTAGCTTTAAGGATTGCATTTCTTGTGGGCAGTGATGCTTGGTTCCACACTATGTATGCCTGTTCTATTCGCGAAGTGTCAAGCCGCACATCACTATCGAATCCTTGAAGCATGTTAATCGTACTCAAAGTCGACTTGCTTAAATAATACCATTCTTCGACATGATGCTTGTGTTCGCGGCTCTTCATGACGAGAAGGTTCAACATCAGCGAAATATCTTCAGCTTTTTCTCCCCCCTGCGCATCCATAGGTAGTTGCATGTTGGGCCTACCATTGAAGCCGCTATGCAGTTCCTTGTGGCATCTGCGGCAGAGAGTGATTCCATTTCCCGGTTCATACCGGGCAGACGGAAGGAAGCTCTTGCGGAAAATATGATGGGCTGCAAGGTCCTGCTTGCTTCCACATTGCAGGCAGTTAGTTCCGTCACGCATTCGGATGAAGATGCTCCAAAGCCGTATGCAAGTTAGATGGGACTGGTTAGTTGCTAGCGCGCGTATAAGCTTTGATCGTGAGTCGTGTATTTGTTGAGCTGGATCTATCATTATAATAAATATAAATTATTGGGCTTTGGATGGGAGGGTAACTTAGAAGCATTGCTTCTAGCACTCGGTTGGTCTGATTGCTACTGGGTTTCGACTTATCCACGAAGCTCCTCGTCCGAGTATTATCTGTGTTCATGGACGGCGGAGTGATTCAGGGAGGTTGCTGCCGTAGTTGCTGTTGTTGGATTCAGAGCTCTTGCGCAGATCTTTTACGAATATTTAGTCCTGCGGGTGGCGTTTTTCCAATTTTTATTTTGATTTCCTCTTTGGATACCGTTGTCTGTCCCATCTGAGATTTTGGGCCAAAATCGTCAATAGGTATATCAAAAATGGTTGCCGTGATGTGGCCCGAGCCGTGTATGTGAGCAATCTGTCGCTTGTGCTCCAAGTCATAGGGAGCTTGCGCTGTAGACCCTCCGAACTCACCAGTATTCGCAATAACGATATGTTGATACATGTGATATCGGAGAGCGCTGACCATACCATCGAAGGTTTTTATGTCGTTGTTCATCGCAAGTACGACAAAAGTGTGCGTGAGATCGCGCAAGTCGGCAGCTAGAGAAAGGTCGGTCGCATCGTAGCAGATAGCCCCACTTATGCGATAAAAATCCTGGTCGGAGAAAACTAACTTCACTAGAACTTGGTGAGGTCGCCATCCAATTATTTGGGGTAATTTTGCTTCTTCGGGCGTTAGAGTTTTCTTTCCTTGGTCTATACGAATCCAGGAGCGGCGGGTGCCCGCTCTGTTTGGGATTAACCATCTGGCCGTGTTTATATATGTGTCGGAATTTCTTGGGTGCTTGGCGCCAACAATTCCGAAGAAAATTATCGCCCCAGTTGCATCAGAGAATGATCGCAAAAGGTCTTGATCATCGGGGTGAACCCCATACTCTGGAATTAGAACTAGATCAATATCTGGGCCGTCTTCTTTCTTCAATATGGCTTGTCGGGCCAATATTTTATTGTGAGCAATCTTCAGGATACTAGCTAAATGGTCCCGATGCCGACCCCTATATGAGTCGGTGTCTAACGTGCTCAAACCGCTCGAAAAATCTGCGACTGCCGGCATTAATCCTTGGATCATTAGGATCCGCAGCTTTCTGGAATCTCGGAGTTTCCAGGAAATAGGGTATTCATAAACGGGTAGGTTGGAACTTTTTCCAAATAGTGCTCGTTGGTGTGCGATGCGTTTCCTTAATACCGATATGAGTTCATCCTTGCTAAAGTCTCCCGCGAGATTGGGAATTTCTCTAGGTGAGCTCATTCTTCCTGGCCACGCCAAAAGATTGGTAATTAATTCAGAAATCCATGGGGTAAAAGCAGATGTGGTGGCACCCAGATTGTAGGGGTCATGTGATATACCAATCCGGCGTTTGTCCCAGCTAGTTTTCAGCCCGTGATATTTTTGATGATCCGCTCGTAGAATCCATGATCGCGCTGTAAAGTCAGGCTCTCCTATTGCCAGTGATCTAAGAATTCGGCCCAACGCGTATTGCCACTCATGCGTCTTTTTTATCCACGACGGAGTGATGTAATGTGGGTCAATAGGTACGAAATGTGATTTTTTTTGAACTTCTAAGGTTCGAGAATTTAGTCTCTCAAGGTCTGCCCATTTTTTTACTCTTATTTCGATGGATATGGGACTTAGATTTGAGTAATCATGGGTCTCAAAAAAATCTGATCGACATATTCCGAGGGCTAGCGTGAGTAACGCATTTTCAGAGCCGAAGGGCGACGAGATATGCATCATGGCATCTGCTAGAGATATCCACTCTCCTGTAGGGAGTTGGTCTTTCATGGCAAACCATCGGGACTCTGCATAGATTTTGAGATGTTCTGGAACTTCGTGAGGTAAAGATATAATTCTATTTTGATGTGATGTAATTATTTCTTCTGCTAGAGAGTAATCGAGATCACATATGGTCTTCATCGCCGAGGATAGGTCGTCGGCGGTTATGGATTTTGAATAATTTTCAAACCATTTTTGGTGATGATGCGTATCTTGTTTTATCTGGTGACCGATTATAGATATTCCGGAGAATCTGTTCGGATCGGGTTTGAAATGTATCCTATAGCTCGGAAATAGGTATCCTTGTAGTAGGATGTGGTTTCTGTAAATTGATTTTCTAGGGAGAGTGTGCCGTATTTTTCTTGTGCTTAGGAAAAATGAGGCTTGTTGTACTGCATACCAAGGGGTTTGCTCATTGGATAGCAGTTCCCGTGCGCAATTGATTAGTGTATTTCTGTACTCAGGTAAATCTCCAACGGAGAAACTTGAGTCCTCTTCTATCCAAAATCCCGTTTCTGTTGCAGCGGCTCTAAATATTTCGGTGATAATATAAAATGCGTGACATTTTGCGTGTAAATGCGTATTTATAAATGCCGCATTTTTCAATTCAGTCAGAATTGGTTCGATAAGTTCTGCTGAGGGGAAGGTATTTAGTGCGTATTTAAGAACTTGAACTTGAGAAGGATTGAATAACCAAATTCCTATCAGCCTTCTCGAAAGAGCTTCAAATTCATATTCTAGAGCCCTCCTTGCGCTAACTCCATCTACTTCACTGCTTAAATCACTAAAAATACGCTTTTCTCTGAGAACCTTGGAGAGGCGATAGGCGGAGAATCGTGTCAGTGTGTCGTCTTTGACTTCATTTTTGGGGCGAGCTATCGCTGCAAGAGGGGAGCGGGAATTGTGGAGACTTTTGTTGGCCTGTATATGAAATCCTAGTTCCGCAGTGGCCAACAGTCCATTTAGCCCTGCTTCTGTCTGGACGAGAGAGTTGAGATCAAATGGCCCGCTTAACTGAGCCTGTAGAGCATTCATTGTCGCCGCAACACCAGTTAGTCGTCCGGAGTAGGAGAACAATTCAGCTTCGGTCTTAGAGGAATTAAAAGACAGTCGTTGGGTCTGAGATGTTTGTTTATCCAAAAAATCTTGAGCCCAGTTTTCTACCAGAGCACCTAGCGAAGGTTCGCTGATCTTTGCCGATGTGGAAACTACCAGTCTTAAGTCGTCGACATATCGGCAATAGTCAATAATTTCTATTCTGGTGTTGTCGTGGTATAGCGTCGTATTTAAAGATGAGGCTATAGCCCTGTCAAATTTTAGTAAATATGCGTTTGCGAAGAAGCCGGAGGAGGTTAATCCTTGCGGCAAGCCCTTTGGGAGTTTTTTATTTCTTAATATAGGAATGTAGGTCTTTGCATATTTATTCCATTCGAATTTAAGAATTGCTCTTGCAATGTTCCAGAAATCTTCATCTGCCTCCGGTCGTTGATGTTTTAGTCGAAAGAAATCATACTCTGATTTTATTGTATTTATGAGAAATTCAATATCAATGTTGTCGTAGAATGAAGATATGTCTAGTTTTATAACGTATGTGTTTTCTTCGCTTTTTATCGTAAGGGCTTCTGCGGTTGCGGCTGGTCTGGATACGAAGCTCTTATAATCTTCTGAAAATTTGCTATAAGTTTCAGAATTTCCCCAGGAAAATTCCGCGAGTCCTTCTTTATCGTATTTGCAGTGCAATCGATTTCCATAGCTATAGGTTTTGTGTTTTTTATAGTTGTCATTTGTTCCGGGTTCGCCCTGGGCAGACTCAATGCATTCTGCAACGCAAAGCATGAGGGCAGTGGAAATGACTTGATCTCGCATGAGAACATGAGCTAGGGGCCTCATGATCGCAGACTCGCTTTGATTATCCGGTACCCAATCGTCCGCGGAAAAGGCCCAAAGTGCGGACTTGGGGGCCGGTATCATCCTCAGCGGAAAGGTCTTGTAGCTTCCGTCGCGTACTGAGTTTGCCAACTGAATTAGGTGGTGCTCCAGCTCGATTGCCGAGCAATCTAAATGCAAATTGTCTGCATAAGAATTGTGATTTCTAATATAAGTGTGAGCTTTCTTCCAAGCGTGGGAAAGTACGATTATGTCGGTAATTGAGTCTATTTTTGGGGATAAAATATTATACTTATCTTTAATTGATTTCATTTTATAAGCTCAATTCTGTTGTTGAAATTGAATTTTTTGATTTTTCAGGTAATGATATTGGGCTTGTCGTGGCTCTGCAAGCCTGGCTTCCCGCTGCAATAGTATTTGCAAACTTGACCCAAACAACGGTCAGCCTTTTAGCGCTTCAAACAAAAAACTGACGCTTCCACCAAGCCGGACTGTTTGCCTCAAGTTGAGGTAAGAAATTTTGTTGGCTGTAGTGCTTCTTCTTTAGTCGCGCAAACGTCCCACTCTGCACTTCCTCTCCGTCTCTCGTCGTATACTGCACCCCTACCTTTCTATCGGTAGTCCGGTTTGGAAGCCGGAAAGCTATAGGCGTAGATAGCCGCAACGCATCGCGGCCTGATTTCACCCTATAGGAGGCAGCCCCCATGCCGCACCCCCTAACCCAAAACCCCTGGCAAGTCGACACCGACCGCGAATCCGGCCCCGTCTCCCTCTCCCACCTCCACCAACTAGACCGCACCCGCTACGCCATCCAGACCATCGCCCGCGTGGTCGGCAACAGCGCGTCCGAACCCGACGCCACCGGCTCCCCACCGCTGGACCCCTGGGCAGTCACCGCTCTGATGGGCGGCGTCGAAAGCCTCTGCGAGCACCTCGGCACCCTGACCGAAGCCATGCTCGACCAGGCCCTGCAACCCGACGACGACAGGGAAGCCCCCAACCCCACCCACAACGCTCCCCCCTCGATCCAATAACATCCACGAAAATAATTCCTACATAACCGGGAATTTATATCGTTTTGAGGATCGCCCCGCGAGGCCTTGTAATGCGTGTTCGCTTATTGCCGTTCACGCCTTCAAGAAAATTCCTCGCTATGAATCCCATCGGATACCGCATTCTTCCCCGGCCCGCGCCGGCCGTCGCTGCTGACGTGCTGGCCGGTTTTGCCGCCATTGGCTCGGCCCAGATCAGCGATTGCATGAACCGCCTGTACGGCGTCAGCGGGCTGCGTCCGCTGCATGCCGGCAACCAGCGCACGGTTGGCCTGGCGCTGACCGTGAAGACGCGGCCCGGCGATAACCTGATGATCCACAAGGCGATTTCGCTGGGTGGCGCGGGTGACGTGATCGTGGTCGATGGCGCCGGCGATACCAGCAATGCGCTGGTGGGCGAGTTGATGATGATGGACGCGCAGGGGCGCGGCATCGCCGGGTTCGTGATCGACGGCGCGGTGCGTGACCTGGATGTGTTCGCGCAGGGGCAGTTCGGCTGCTTTGCGCGCGCGGTGTCGCACAAGGGGCCGTACAAGGATGGTCCGGGCGAGATCAATGTGCCGGTGTCGGTGGGCGGCCAGGTGGTCAACCCGGGCGATGTAGTGGTCGGCGATGCCGACGGTGTGGTGGTGATTCCCGCCGAGCATGCGGCGGCGGTGTTGGCGCTGGCGACCAAGAAGGAAGCCGACGAGGCGGTGGCCAAGGAGAAGCTGCGCGCCGGCACCTACACCAAGCCCTGGCTGGAGAAGACCCTGGCCGAGAAGACGGGAGCCGCGAAGTGAACCAAACCCCGACGCAAACCCAGGCTCAGACTCAGCCCTCGCAAGCCGCCAGCATCGTCGCCGACCGCATCAAGCGCATCAAGCTGTCGCCCAGCGTGGCGGCGCGCGCCATCATCGCCGAGCTGCGCGAGCAGGGCCGGCGCATCATCGACCTGACGATCGGCGAGCCGGATTTCTCGACGCCGGAGCATATCCGCCAGGCAGCCACGGCCGCGATGAACCGGGGCGAGACCAAGTATCCGCCGGCCCAGGGCACGGTGGCGCTGCGGAAGGCGGCGCGGACGCATTTGCTGGAAGCGACCGGCATCGATTACCCGGCGGCGCGCATCATTGTCAGCACGGGCGCCAAGCAGGTGATCTTCAACGGGCTGGCGGCGACGCTGAACGAGGGCGACGAGGTGCTGATTCCGGCGCCGTTCTGGGTGTCGTATCCGGACATGGTGCTGGTCAACGGCGGGGTGCCGGTGACGGTGCCGACCACGCCGGCCACGGATTACAAGCTGACGCCGGAGGCGCTGGAGCGCGCCATCACGCCGCGCACCAAGTGGCTGATGATGAACGCGCCCAGCAATCCGACGGGCTCGGTCTACACTGCCGACGAGCTGCGCGGGCTGACCGCGGTGCTCGAGCGCCATCCGCATGTCTGGCTGATGACGGACGATATTTATGCGCGGTTGAACTTCACCGACGCGCCGACGGTGCATCCGTTGCAGGTGGCGCCGGCGCTGGCGGCGCGCACGCTGGTGGTCAATGGCGTGTCCAAGGCCTATGCGATGACGGGCTGGCGCATCGGTTACGGCGCCGGGCCGGACGAGCTGATCAAGGCGATGGCGATTCTGCAGTCGCAGAGCACGTCGGGCGCGTCGTCGGTGAGCCAGGCGGCAGCGCTGGCGGCGCTGTCGGGGCCGCAGGACTGCGTGACGGAGTTTGCGCGGGTGTTCCGCGAGCGCCGCGATCTGGCGGTGGCGGAGCTGTCCGGCACGCCGGGGCTGGCGATCGTGGTGCCGCAGGGCGCGTTCTACGTGTTTCCGGATTGCTCGGGGCTGCTGGGCAAGCGCACGCCGGCAGGCGATGTGATCCGCACCGATACCGACCTGACGCATTACCTGCTGCGCGAGGCTGGCGTGGCGGTGATCGACGGCCATGCCTATGGCGCGCCGGGCACGTTCCGGCTGTCGTTCGCGGCGTCGCTGGACGATATCCGGCAAGGCTGCGCGGCGATCCGCGAGGCCTGCGCCAAGCTCGCCTGATTGTTCCCCGGCCCGCCAACGAGCGGGCCGGTTCTGTTTTTTGTTCAAACCACAACACAAGGGGAATCACCATGAAACGCCAATCTTTCCTGGCCGTCTGCCTGGGCCTGGCCGCGCTGTCGCTGGGCGCGGGCGCCCATGCCGACCAGGTCGCGGACATCAAGGCCCGCGGCGAATTGATCTGCGGCACGCTGGGCACGTCGCAGCCGTTCAGCTTCCAGGACGCGGCGACGCGCCAGCTGGTGGGCTATGACGTCGACATGTGCAAGCTGGTGGCCGACAAGCTGGGCGTGAAGGTCAGCTACAAGCTGCTGTCGGTGGCGGCGCGCGTGCCGGAGCTGAACGAGGGGCGCGTCGATATCCTGGCGGCGAACCTGGGCTATTCGCCGGACCGCGCCGAGCAGATCGCTTTCAGCCACGCGTACTACGTCAGCCCGCAGAAGCTGCTGGTGCGCAAGGATTCGGGGCTGGACACGATCGAGTCGCTGAACGGCCGCCGCGTCGGCGCGACCAAGGGTTCCAGTTCGGAGCGCGAGATCAAGCGCATTCTCGATAAGTCGCAGGTGATCGGTTACGGCGACAGCTCGGCAACGTATCTGGCCCTGCAGCAGAAGAAGGTGGACGCGCAGTTCGCGTCGGAACTGGTGCTGGTGCGCCTGGTGCTGCAGAGCCCGCCGACGGCGCCGGTCAGCGTGATCGCCAAGTCGGTGTTCGACGAGCCGTGGGGCCTGGGCGTGCGCAAGTCGGAGCCGGGCATGCTGACGGTGGTGAACCAGGCGCTGGACGAGGCGGAAAGCTCGGGCGTGGCCGCGCAGCTGTTCGACAAGTGGTTCGGCGCGCAGACGCCGTACAAGCTCGAACGCGGTTTCAAGATCGGCCCCATCGCGGGCTGAGCGCCGGTGCCCGTGCAATGAGCTTACTTGACGCTTCGCAATACCAGCTGCTGCTCAGCGGCATGGGGGTGACGCTGCAGCTGTTCCTGGTGTCCTGGGTGATGGCGTTCACGATCGCGGTGACGCTGGTCGTGGTGCGCGCCACCAACCTGGCGCCGTGCCGCTGGCTGGTCGACGCCTATGTGGAATACCACCGCAACGTGCCGCTGCTGGTGCAGGTGCTGTTCTGGTACTTCGGCATGCCCGAGCTGCTGCCGGAGGGGTTCCGGATGTGGCTGTACCAGCACAACGCCGAGATGTCGCTGGCGGCGATCGCGCTGGCGCTGGGGTCGGCCGCCTATATCGCCGAGGACATCCGCAGCGGGCTGCGCGCCATTCCCGGCACGCAGTTCGAGGCGGCCCGGGCGCTGGGCGCCAGCTATCTGCAATGCATGCGCTTCGTGATCGTGCCGCAGGCGGTACGGATTTCCATTCCGCCGCTGGTGGGGCGCGCCTTGCTGCTGTTCAAGAACACCAGCGTGGCCATGGCCATCGGCGTGATGGAGCTGACCTACCAGGCGCGCGAGATCGAGAACGAGACCTACCGCACGTTCGCCACGTTTGGCGCGGCGACCCTCATGTATCTGCTGGGATCCTTCCTGATCATGCTGATCGGATCGCGCATCTATGCGCGCTACCGCCTGAACCGGGGAGGCCACGGTGCTTGATCTCCTGTCGCAATACTGGCCGACGCTGCTGGTTGGCCAATACCCCAATGGGCCGCTGGGCGGCCTGGCGCTGACGCTGATCCTGGCGTTGTGCGGCCTGGCGTTGTCGCTGCCGCTGGCGCTGGCCATCGCGCTGGCGCGGGTCAGTCCGTTTGGCTGGCTGCGCGTGGCCAGCAAGACGCTGGTCAACGTGGTGCGCGGCATGCCGCTGCTGATGCTGATCTTCTGGGCCTATTTCGTCATTCCGAAGCTGACGGGGCAGGTGATCAGCGGCTTCTGGACGCTGATCGCGGCGCTGGTGGTGTACGAGAGCGCGTATCTGTCGGAGGTGATCCGCTCGGGCATCGAGGCGGTGCCGCGCGGCCAGATCGAGGCCTCGCGTTCGCTGGGCGTGGGCTACTGGACCACGATGCGCCGGGTGGTGCTGCCGCAGGCGCTGTTCAACGTGCTGCCCAGCATGACCAGCCAGTTCGTCTCGACCATCAAGGAGACCTCGCTGGGGTATGTGATCAGCGTGAACGAACTGACGTTTGCCGCCAACCAGGTCAACAACCTGGTGCTGACCAAGCCGCTGCAGGTGTTCGGCATCCTGGCCATCATCTATTTCCTGGTGTGCTTCAGCCTGAGCCGCGGCCTGTCCTGGCTGGACCTGCGCATCCGCCGCCAGCGCGCCATGGCCTAGGGCCCGTGCGAGGCCCCTTTTAGCGCGAACAGGCCCTGAGCCGGCGCTTATCGGAATTCATCATGATCAAGCTTGAGAAAGTCAATAAATGGTACGGCGAGCACCACGTCCTGAAGGACGTGGACCTGTCGGTGGAGCGCGGCGAGGTGCTGGTGGTGTGCGGGCCGTCGGGCTCGGGCAAGTCCACCATGATCCGCACCATCAACCGGTTGGAACCGATCGAGAAGGGCCGCATCCTGATCGACGACGCCGACATCTACGGCAAGGGCGTCAACCTGAACGCGCTGCGCCAGAAGATCGGTTTCGTGTTCCAGCAGTTCAACCTGTTTCCGCACATGAGCGTGCTGGACAATGTGGTGTTCGCGCCGGTCAACATCCGCAAGCAGCCGCGCAAGCAGGCCACCGAGCTGGCGCGCCAGCTGCTGGCGCGGGTGGGGCTGGAGCACAAGATCGACGCCTATCCCGGCTCGCTGTCGGGCGGCCAGCAGCAGCGCGTGGCGATCGCCCGCGCGCTGGCGCTGCAACCGCCGGTGATGCTGTTCGACGAGCCCACCAGCGCGCTCGACCCGGAGATGGTGGGCGAGGTGCTGCAGGTGATGAAGGGCCTGGCCAAGGACGGCATGACCATGGTCTGCGTGACGCACGAGATGGGGTTCGCGCGGGACGTGTGCGACCGGGTGGTGTTCATGGATGCGGGCGAGATCCTGGAAGTGGATACGCCGGAGCGCTTCTTCAGCGCGCCGCGGCATCCGCGGGCGCAGCGGTTTCTGGCGGATATCTTGCATCCGCGAGGGTAGGGCGGGGCGCGCAGCCGCGCTGCTGTCGACGATAATGTGAGGGTTCTTCATGCATTTCACGTCCACCGCCGCGATGTACACCCTCAAACAGCTGGAGGCGTTCTACTGGAGCTCGCAACTGGGCAGCTTCAGCGCGTCCTCGCGCAAGCTGCACACCACCCAGTCGGCGGTCGCCAAGCGGGTAGGGGAACTTGAAGCCTTCGCCGGCGCGCCGCTGTTCGAGCGCCGCGCCAAGAAGCTGGTGATGACGGCCCAGGGCCGCAAGCTGTTCGAACTGGCGCGCGAGATGCTGGACCTGAACAGCCGCATCGTGCAGAACATGGCCGACCCGGCCAGCTTCGAGGGCGTGGTGCGGCTGGGCGTGACCGAGCTGGTCGGCATGACCTGGCTGGCGCGGCTGGTCAGCCAGATCAGCCTGCGCTATCCCAAGGTGCAGCTGATGCCGGAGATCGACGGCGGCATCACGCTGTATGAACGGCTGGAGCAGGACCAGCTGGACCTGGCCATCATGCCGGGGCCGTTCTGGAGCTACCAGTACGACTGCGTCCACCTGGGCGCGGTGACCAACGTCTGGATGGCCAGCCCGTCGCTGGACATCGATTTCTCGGCTCGGTTGGCGCCGCAGGACCTGGCGCCGTATCCGGTGATCTCGCAACCGACCAATTCGGCGCTGTCGCATCTGTACGATGCCTGGTTCGCCGAGCAGGGCCTGTCGGTCAAGCGGGTGCTGACCTGCAACAGCCTGGGCATGATGGCGCAACTGACCATGCTGGGGCTGGGCATCAGCTACCTGCCGGGAGCGTATTTCGCGCCGCTGGTCGAGCGCGGGGCGCTGTGCCAGCTGGATGTCCAGCCGGATCTGCCGACGATCAACTACTACGCGGTGCACAAGAAGAGCATCGTCAATCCGGTGGTGTCGCGGGTGATCGATATCGCGCGGGAAGAATGCGCGTTCGAGGTGGCGGGGGCGTTCCTGCCGCATGTGCCGCCGGCGTTGCGGCAGGGCGGGGAGTAGGGCGGGGCGGCGTTACAACGATCCGTGGCTATTGAGGCAGTTCCGTCCTGGCAGGCCTGCACGCCTGCCAGGACGGAACGTTGCCCAAAGAACGGGTTTACTTTCCCGCCCTCGGACTCTACCGTGGCATGGGCCGCGTTGCGCTTGGCGCGGGTGCGTACAGTGCATCGGCGCGCAAGGCTTCATAGGCGGCGCTCTGCCCGAACGGCTCGTGCGTGATCGTTGCGCCTGCCTTGAGGTCGGACAGAATGTCGCTTCGGATGGCGATCGCCTGATGCCCTCGCATCCGTCTGGAGGGATAGCAGAAACCATCGGGTATTGCATCCGGTTCACGGCTCATCATGGCTTCGCGAAGACGATGCCCGATCCAATGGCACGCTTCGTAGTCGCTCGATGAAATCGTGTCGTGAATGCCAAGCTTGGCACACGCTTCACCCGACAGGTTCCAAAGGCGGAGATCACGGCCGAAGGCCAGGGTGCCGATGACACCGGTTTCAACCGCCGATGGATGTATATAGAAATGCCCCGCGCGCGTGGCGTCGTGTCGGACGAGTTGGCCTTCCCAGAGAGCGGTGGAGAGGTCCCGAGCGAGGTAGAGCCAAGCGTAGGGCAGCGGTTCATCTTCCTGACGCAACGCCATCGGTGGGCCGAACCGATAGGGATTGATCAGGACTTCCGGCAGCAGGTATTTTGCGTCGCCGGCCGTGCGGTATAGAACGGTGCCCGCCGCCAGCCGCTCGACGGAATGGGTCAGCGCGGCCAGCAGGGCGGCGGTACTGGGAACTAGTGCCTGTAGGTGAGACGGCGGCTCGTAACGCGCTTGTTCATCGAATGGCATACCACGACCGATTTCAATCAGTCATGCCCCTTCCTGCATACCTTGCAAGCGCCAGAACCCGCTGCAACCGTTCTGCCGTCGACAGCGAAAGCAGTCGCGCCTGTGCGGGCGATGCTGCGCCTCGATTTTCAAACGGCAGGCCCGCCAACATTTCCGCGGGCGACAGTTCGTTGAGGTCGTCTTGCTGGGTAACGAAAAAAGCATGAAGCTCGAACTGCAACACTCCACGCAACTCGGTGATGACGTGCGGCAAAAGGCTGGGAACCGGATCAACGAACTGCCAGGCCGGGAACATGCGCCCGTTCTGTTTCGCTGACGGCTTCACGCAATAGAGCTTGCCGGCCTTGTCGTATCGATACAGGGTCGTCAACGCGCTCAGCTTTTGCTTCGCAACCACCTCGGCGGGAGACCACATGGTAACTGGCAGAGCGGCCGCCTTTTCTTCGGGCAGCGCTACATTTGCGTCACATACCAACCAATCTTCGAGCTGTCGCACAAGGATGTTCAGCAGGTCGTCCGTGCGGCCAGGTTTCTGGAGCGGGGAGAGCTCCTTGGCCAGCGTGGACGCCATGCTTTTGATCACTGCGTGGGGATCGCCTGGATAGCTTCCATTGACAATCGCCCGGACATCTTTGGGGGTTGCTTGGTACTTAAGTGAGACCAGTCCCATGGTTACCTCCTCAGGCGAATAGCGGCGGTGCTGCGACCGGGGCCATTTGCCGTCGAGTGGTGGCGCTACTGCGCGTCGTGTTGTTTCTGGACGTGGGGGGAGAGCCCGTTGCGATTCGAGCAAGAAGTCGAATGCGCCGCTCGCCCAACAAGCGTCGGACGACCCAGATCAATCTTTCCCTGAGCCGGCCGAGCTCAAGTTTGTGGATGCCGTAGCGTTCTTCCTCTTGATAGGCGATGCCACGAAGCACATCAAACGCATATTCAAGAAAGTCACGACTATTGCTTGTCGGATGGGTCTGCTCATAGCGTTCGACCGCTTCTTGGTACGCCTGGCTTGTAGCCTCGTCCAGGCCGAGCGCCATGATTTCCCTGCAAGTGAGCAGGTTGCTTTCTGAGCGAGACGATACGGTGGCGGTCATGCGACCCTCATGGGTGAACATCCGAGTTGGTTCATAGCTTAGTCTATTTTTTCCACTTTTTCCATTTTTTTCATATTTCTCATCCAGTCAATGCTCCCCGGTTCCGGGCACACCCACGACCCCTGCAACCGTTCCCGGATCTGCGCCAGTCTCTGTTCCACCAGCAGTTGCCCATCCCGAAACACCGGCACCAACGCCCCGCCTTCCGCCTGTTCCTGCGTCTGCTGGTCGCGCAGCACATACCCCGTCGCCGTTTCATCCACCCGCAGCAACCCCTTGGCCGAACGCTTCACGCCCGAGTCGGTCACCGGGTCCTTAACCAGTTCCTGCGGTTCGCCATTGACCTCGGCGTACGTCGCCTTGAGTGCCCAGCCGAAGCTGTCGCGGGTCAGGTATTGGTAGGTGTAGGAGCCGATGCCCAGGACCACGTTGCCGGACGCGAAGCCCTTTTTCTCCAACCGCACCAGGATGTCGCGGCCACGCGCCAGCGTGATCGAATCGCCGTAGATCAGGCCGACGTGCGGGTCCAGCAGCTTGTAGCCGCGCTCGGTCACCACGCCGCCGAAGATGTCCCACAGGCATTGCACCGCGCCGTTGACTTCGGCCTCGCGCAGCGTCTGGCTGGGGCGGGCGTCGTCGTCCAGACGCCAGTAGCGGCCGGTCGCGATATCTCGCACGGCCTCGAATCCGTCGCGGCGGGCGGCGGCCAGGGCCGGAGCGTCTTCCACGCTGGACACGTCCGTGCAGAAGTAGCCGGTCAGGATCTTCACCGGGTCGCCCGAGTCGGGGCGGAACACGACCTTGGCGTTGCCGAAGGGATCAGGCTGGCGCGCCAGGATTTCCGACTTCAATGCGGCGGCGAAGTCGGTGACCACTTGCCAGAAGTCCCAGGTGTCCGACACCACCGACACGATACCGGCCGGATAGACCTGCGTGACCAGGCGGCGGATGGTTTCGATTTCGCCTTCCTTGCTGCCCAGGCACATGACCGAGTGTTCGGTGGCGGGCACCGAGCCGCCGACCAGTTCGCGGTCGGAGTCGGCGCCGTAGATGTCTTCCAGGTAGTCGATGGCCGGGATGGTGTCGGTGCCGGTGAACGACAGCAAGTGGCCAGCGCCGCTCTTGCGGGCGTCGTACAGGCCCGACATGCCGCGCATCGAGAAGTCGTGGCCTTGCCAGTTGACGAAGTCCATCGGGCTGCCGGTCAGGCGGGCGAAGTAGGTCAGGAGCTTGCGATATTCGAAGGCGATGGTGGCCACGGTGGACGGCTTCCACGATTCGCAGCTGAACAGCGTTTCGATGTAGGTGACCAGCCAGGCGAATTCCGGCTTGGTGTTGACGAAGGTGACGGGCGGCACGCGGATGTCGACGCGGGCGCCTTCGGGCAGGGAACGGATCTCCAGCGGCAGATAGCCCAGCTCGTACAGCGCTTGCAGGTGATCGACGGTGACCGCGCCCTTGCCGAGCGCATTGTCGACGCGGCGCTGGTACTGGCGCACGGCGGCGCCGGCGGGCTTGCCGAAGAATTCGCGGTTGAACAGGTCGATCAGGATTTCCTTGATGAAGCCTTGCAGGCCGAACCAGACGATCTTGTTGTCGAACAGTTCGGGCAGCACCGGCGCCAGCCGGGCCGAGCGCGGGGTGAAGTTGGCCAGGATCTTGTTGGTGCCCCTGGGATATTGGAAGGGGTGGCCGGTCTTGTAGAAGTCGGCTTGCAGCAAGGGGTTGATGCCGTTCTTGGTGGTGGGGACGGGGGCATTCATGATGGGGACTCCTGCTTGAGGTTCAGTTGGCCGGGTTGGCGAGCGCGGGGGCGCTGGCGGCTTTGATCGTGTTGGCGGGCAAGGGGGAGTTGGCGTCGTTGACCAGAATGGGCGCGCCGACGCCTTCGCTGGCGGTCCAGTCATAGGCGGTGTAGATCCCGGTGTAGCGGGCGTTCAACTCGGTCAGGCCTTTGCTGAAGAGACCGTGGGTCACGTACAGATAGAGGGGCTGGCGGGTCTTGTCGCGCAGGGCGTTGGCCAGTTCCAGGAAGGTGCGGCCGCCGTCGCAGATGTCGTCGACCACCAGCACCGGTTGCGCGGGGATGTCGTCGGGCACGCGGGTCTCGGTGATGCGGCCGGTTTGCGGGTCGCGGACCTTTTCGGCGTAGCGCACGTCGGCCACGCCGAGCTTTTTGGCCAGGGCCTGCACGCGCTTGCGGGCGCCGGCGTCGGGGGCCATCAGGGTCACGCCGTTGGCGAAGGCGGGGTTGGCCAGCGCGTTCTTCAGGAAGGCGGCGGCGTCGATCACGCGGACGCGTTGCAGCAGGGCGGGGGTGACGTCGCTGTGCGGTTCGACCACGGTGACGGTGGTGTATTGCTGGTCGTTGATCAGCTTGCAGAACACGGCCGCACCCAGCGCCTCGCCGGAGTTGCAGACGCGGTCCTGGCGGGCGTAGGGCACGTAGGGCATGTCCAGGTGCACGGGCGCGGCCGGGTTCAGGCGGCGCAAGGCGTCGGTCAGCAGCAGCAACTGCATGACGTCGTCGGCCGACTTCAGCAGGGCGTGGATGCGGAATTCGCTGGCCGCGTCGGCGCAGGCCTGCAAGGCGGCGGGCACGGTGACCTGGCTTTCGCCGCCGGGGAACACGAACGCGCGGGGCGTTTCGGTTTGGCGTTGTTCTTCTACTACCGCAGTGAGGGTGAACATGATCGAGCCTTGGTGGCAAATTAAAACTAAGTGAGGCAAGTATAAGCCTGCTTATTGTTTCTTTGCAACTAAGGCGAGTTCGGCGTGGAGTTATCCGACGCTGCGGTCGAACAGGGTGAAGTCTTTCAGGCGGTAGAGGCGCGCCGGGCGCTGGGCGCCGTGCACGTGGTCGTCGGTGGCTTCGAGCACGCCCCAGGCTTCCATCTTGCGGCGGAAGTTCGATTTCTCGAGCGTGGTCTGCAGGATGGCTTCGTAGGTGCGCTGCAGCTCGGTCAGGGTGAAGCGTTCCGGCAGCAGGAAGAACGGCAGGGTCGAGTAGCTCGACTTGCCGCGCAGGCGGGCCACGGCGGCGGTGACGATGTCGGCGTGGTCGAAGGCCAGCGGCGGCAGCGCGTCCACGCTGACGAAGCGAAAGCCGGCGGGCGCGGCCTCAAGCTCGGTGGCCGGCACCAGCGCCACGTAAGAGACGGACAGCGACCACTTGCGCGGATCGCGGTCCGGTCCCGAGAACACCTGCAACTGCTCCAGGTAGCGCGGCTCGAAGCCGGTCTTGTCGCGCAGCACGCGGCGGATGCTGGCCTCGGTGCTGGCGTCTTCGTCCACGTGCACCACGCCGCCGGGCAAGGCCATGGCGCCCTTGAACGGCGCGCGGTCGCGCGGGTGCAGGGCGATTTCCAGGCCGGTCGCGCGCAGGGTGAGCAGGACGGCGTCGACGGTGACGAGGGGCTGTGGGTGGTCCAAGTGGGGTTCCGGGCGTGGCACTTCGGGGTAAGGTGCCACTATGCAGCGGATTGGTCAACCGCGCCCGTCGAACTAGCCCGCGGCGCCGATCCCGTCCAGCTCGGCCACGGCCTGCGGCGGCAGCGCCAGGCTGGCCGCGGCGACGTTCTGCCGCAGGTGCGCCAGCGACGAGGTGCCCGGGATCAGCAGGATGTTGGGCGAGCGTTGCAGCAGCCAGGCCAGCGCGGTCTGCATCGGCGTGGCCTGGCACTCGGCGGCCACGCGCTCCAGCGTGGCCGATTGCAGCGGCGAGAAGCCGCCCAGCGGGAAGAACGGCACGTAGGCGATGCCGTCTTGCGCCAACTGCCCGATCAGCGCGTCGTCGGCGCGGTGCGCGATGTTGTACTGGTTCTGCACGCAGACGATGTCGGCGATGCCGCGCGCCTGCGCCACCTGGCGCGCGGTGGCGTTGCTCAGGCCCAGATGGCGTATCAGGCCCTTGCGCTGCAGTTCGGCCAGGGTGGTGAAGGACTGCTCGATGTCGCCCTCGGCGGGACCGGCCACGTCGAACATGAGCCGCAGGTTGACCACGTCCAGGACGTCCAGGCCCAGGTTGCGCAGGTTGTCGTGCACCGCCGATTCGAGTTCGGCGGGCGAATTGGCCAGCAGCCACGAGGCATCGTCGCCGCGTCGCGCGCCGACTTTGGTGACGATGACCAGATCGTCGCGGTAGGGGTGCAGGGCTTCGCGGATCAGTTGGTTGGTGATGTGCGGGCCGTAGAAATCGCTGGTGTCGATGTGGTTGATGCCCAGCGCGAGGGCCTCGCGCAGGACGGCGATGGCTTGCGCCTTGTCCTTGGGCGGTCCGAAGACGTGGGGACCGGCCAGTTGCATGGCGCCGTAGCCCAGGCGGTTGACGGTCAGGTCGCCCAGTGAATAGGCGCCGGCTTGTTGAATCGAGGTCATGAGGTGCTCCAGGGAGGGAATGACAGCGAGTCTAGGGCGGCGCGGGGCGTGCGACAATCCTTGGTAATCGCACAGCTTGTGCACAATGGCGAACAATCGAGGCCGGCCATGTCCAATCTTCAAGACATCAGCGCCTTTGTCGCGGTGGCGACGCACGGGGGATTCCGCGGCGCGGCGCGCCAGACGGGGACCAGCGCGTCGCAGTTGAGCGAAGCCGTGCGCCGGCTGGAAGCCCGGCTGGGCGTGCGGCTGCTGAACCGCACCACGCGTAGCGTGGCGACCACGGCGGCCGGGCAGCGCCTGCTGGAGCAACTGGCGCCCGCGCTGGACGCGGTCGAGTCGGCGCTGGACGTGGCCAACAGCTTTCGCGACCGGCCGGCGGGCCGGCTGCGGCTGAATGTGCCGCTGTCGGCGTCCCGGCTGGTGCTGCCGCGCATCGTGCCGCCTTTCCTGGCCCAGTATCCGGAGATCCGGCTGGAGGTGATCGTTGATGATCGCTTCGTCGAACTGCTGCAGTCCGGTTGCGATGCGGGCATCCGGTACGAGGAAAGCATGGACCAGGACATGGTGGCCATTCCCATCGGGCCCCGGCGCCAGCGCATGGGGGTGGCCGCCGCGCCGGCCTACCTGGCCCGGCATGGGCGGCCGCAGCATCCGGAAGACCTGCGCCAGCATCTCTGCCTGCGTGGCCGCTTCGCCAGCGGCGCCATGCCGCCGTGGGAGTTCGCCAAGGACGGCAAGTCGATCACGGTGGAGGTGGACGGCCCGCTGATCGTCAGCCTGGGAGAGGCGGTGGACCTGGCGGTCGATGCGGCGGTGGCGGGCGCGGGGGTGGTGTTCCTGTTCGAGGAATGGCTGCAGCCCTATCTGGACCGCGGCGAGCTGGAGCCGGTGCTGCAGGATTGGTGGCCGAGTTTCACCGGGCCGTTGCTGTATTTTCCGGGGCGGCGCTATCTGCCGGCGCCGCTGCGCGCGTTCGTGGATTTCGTCCAGGCGACGCGCTGGTAGCGGGCGTTGGCGCGGCCTTGGCCATCAACCCGGCGGCGGCATGCGATCGGCGAACGCCTGCGCCGACAGGCTGAAATCCTCGATCAAGGCCGGGTTCAGTTCCGGGCAGACGCTGCCCCGCATCTGTTGCAACCATTGGTGGAAGGCGGCGAAGAACGCGTCGGTGGCCGGCGTCAGCTCGAACACGCCGGAATCGGTGTGGGTCAGCGCCAGGGCGGCGACGATGCGCTGGAATTGCGTGGGATGGGCCGCGATGTGACGCGGCGGCACCTGCATCAGGGCCCGGATCAGCTTCATTTCCTGGGCCAGGTCCATGATGGTCGGCAGGCTGGCGACTTGCTTGCTGAGAGTATGGAGATCCATGGGCAGGCGAGCCTTCACGAAGATTCCATGAGGGATGGCGGGACATCGGCGCCATCCTGAAAAATCGGGCGCGGGGTGGTCGCGCCCGTCGCGCCCGTTTTGCGGTTCACGCGGGACGTTCAGCCGCAGCGGATCGCCGTCATCACGTCCTTGTCGTCGACGATCAGGTTCAGGCGGGTGTCGTTGTATTCCATGGTGACCAGTTGGCCGGGGCGCAGGATGCGGGCGGTGGTGGCGCCGCTGCGGGTGCGCAGGTCTTCCAGGACGGATTGGGTGGCTTTCTGGCCGATCTGCGATTGCAGCGCGCCGGCGTCGCAGGTCTTGCCAGAGGAGGAGGGGATGGCGGAGGGCGATCCGTACGACGTGCCGGACGTGCTGTCGGAGGCGGCGGGCGAGCTGGAGGAACTGGAGGCGGCGGACGGGGAAGAGGAACGCGGGGCTCCGGAATTGGCGCAGGCGCTCAGCGTGGCTACCAGCAGAACGGGAATCAGCTTGCGGATCATGATCACTCCTGAAAAAGAAAACGTTTCCACGGCGCGGCCGGCGCGAGGGCTGGCGGGCGGCGCGGAAAATCCATCATAGACCAGCCGCCCGCGCCGCGCTTGGCCTTGGCGTGCGGCCATCGCTCCGGGTCGCCGGGTCCGGTTGTCGCACCCGCTCGTCTCGATCCGCGTGCGCCCCGCGACGCCGGGGCCAGCGCCGGCGCGCCGCCGTCAGTGGAAGTTGCGGCTGGGCATGCTCAGGCCGCCCAGCAACTCGGACAGGTCCACCAGCCGCTGCGCGATCAGGTGGCGCACGCCGTCCACGCTCTGCCAGCTGCCGTATACGCCCAGCAGGGAGGAGGCGAGCAGTTCGCGGCGCTGGCGTTCGATCAGCTCGGGGCGCACCACCACGTTGACCGGGCCGGTCTCGTCCTCGAGGGTGACGAAGATCACGCCCTTGGAGGTCTGCGGCCGTTGGCGCACGGTGACGATGCCACAGGCGCGGGCCACGCGCTTGTCGGGGTAGCCGTTGAGCACGCTGGCGGGCTGGAAGTTGCGCGCCGCCAGTTGCGGCCGCAGCAGTTCGACGGGGTGGCGCCGCAGGGTCAGGCCGACGCTGCGGTAGTCGGCCGCCACGGTCTGGTTCTCGGTCGGCGCGGCCAGTCGCGGCGCCTCGGTTTCGTGGATGGCGGCGTCGCGCAGCAGGTCGCGGCTGTGGACGCTGGCGGCGGCTTCCCAGCTGGCCTGGCGGCGGTGGCCGGCCAGGGTCAGCAGGGCGTCGCCGGCGGCCAGCGCGTTCAGGTCGTGGCGCGTCAGGGCGGCGCGGCGCGCCAGGTCGCCGGTGCTGGTGAAGGGGGCGTCGGCGCGGGCGGCCTCGATGCGGCGGGCGCTGTCTTCGTGCAGGCCCTGGATCAGGCTCAGGCCCAGGCGCACGGCGGGGCGGATTTCGTCCGGCGCCGGGGCGTGGCGGTGCGCCGGGCGCGGCGCGGCGTCGTCCGGCGCGGTTTCCAGCGCGGCGTCCCAGCCGCTGACGGTCACGTCGGCCGCCAGGACCCGCACGCCGTGGCGGCGCGCGTCCTGCACCAGTTGCGCGGGGGGATAGAAGCCCATGGGCTGGGAGTTGAGCAGCGCGGCCAGGAAGGCCTCGGGCTCGTGGCGCTTGAGCCAGGAACTGGCGTAGGCCAGCAGCGCGAAGCTGGCGGCGTGGCTTTCGGGGAAGCCGTATTCGCCAAAGCCCTCGACCTGGCGGAACAGCGCCTCGGCGAATTCCAGCGTGTAGCCGTGGGCCAGCAGGCCGCCCACCAGCTTGACGCGGTATTTGTCGACGCCGCCCTTGCGCTTCCAGGCGGCCATGGAGCGCCGCAACTGGTCGGCGTCGCCCGGCGTGAAGCCGGCCGCCACCACCGCGATCTGCATCACCTGTTCCTGGAAGATCGGCACCCCCATGGTGCGGCTGAGCACGCCGCGCACCTTGTCGCTGGGGTAGTCGATGTCTTCCTTGCCCTGGCGGCGGCGCAGGTAGGGATGCACCATGCCGCCCTGGATCGGGCCGGGCCGCACGATCGCCACCTGCACCACCAGGTCGTAGTATTCGCGCGGCCGCAGGCGCGGCAGCATGGTCATCTGGGCGCGCGATTCGATCTGGAACACGCCGATGGTGTCGGCCTCGCAGATCATGTCGTAGGTGGGGGTGTCGCCCTCGGGGATGTCCTGCAGCCGCAGCGGCTGGCCGCGGCGCTGGCCGGCCAGCTCCAGGGTGCGGCGCAGCGCCGACAGCATGCCCAGGGCCAGCACGTCGACCTTGAGCAGCTTGAGCGCGTCCAGGTCGTCCTTGTCCCACTGCACCACGCTGCGGTCGGCCATGGCGGCGTTCTCGATCGGCACCAGCCGCGACAGCTTGCCGCGCGAGATGACGAAGCCGCCGGGGTGCTGCGAGAGGTGGCGTGGAAAGCCCATCAGGGTCTGGGCCAGCGCGGCCCATTGCCGCGCCACCTGCGATTCCGGGTCGAGGCCGCAGGCGCCCAGCGTGCGCAGCATTTCCTTTTTGCCGTCCCACCACTGGTGGGCGCGCGCCACGGCGTCGATCACGCCCGCGTCCACGCCCAGCGCGCGGCCGGTGTCGCGCAGCACGCTGCGGGGCCGGTAGGAAATCACCACGGCGGTCAGGGCGGCGCGCTGGCGGCCGTATTTGCCGTAGATGTACTGGATCACTTCCTCGCGCCGCTGGTGCTCGAAGTCGACGTCGATGTCGGGCGGCTCGTTGCGTTCCTTGCTGATGAAGCGTTCGAACAGGTTGTTGCCGCGGCGCGGGTCGACTTCGGTGATGCCCAGGCAGTAGCACACCGCCGAGTTGGCGGCCGAGCCGCGCCCCTGGCACAGGATGCCGTTGTTGCGGGCGAACAGGACGATGTCGTAGACCGTGAGGAAGTAGGCCTCGTATTGCAGGTCGGCGATCAGCGCCAGTTCCTTTTCGATCTGTTCGGTGACGTGGGCCGGCGTGCCGGCCGGAAAGCGCCGCGCGGCGCCCGCCAGGGTTTCCTGGCGCAGGAAGGTGGCGGGTGTGTGGCCGCGCGGGATGATCTCGTCGGGGTATTCGTAGCGCAGCTCGTCCAGCGAGAAGGCGCAGCGCCGCGCCACCACCAGGGTCTGAGCCAGCGCCTCGGGCGGGTACAGGTTGGCCAGCCGCATGCGGGTGCGCAGGTGCTGCTCGGCGTTGCCGGACAGCGCGTAGCCGCATTGGGAAACGGGCTGGTGGGTGCGGATGCCGGTCAGGGTGTCGTGCAGCGGCTTGCGCGAACGCACGTGCATCTGCACCTGGCCCAGGGCCACCACGGGCAGTTCGGCGGCGCGCGCGGCGTGGTCGACGGCGGCGCGGTGCAGGTCGTCGCGCGAGCGGTACAGCAGGGTCAGGCCGACCCAGGCGCGGTGCGGGAAGGTGGCGGCCAGCCAGCGCGCCTGCTGCGCCATGCGGTCGGGGTCGTCGCCGTAGACGGGCGACAGGATCGCCAGGCACTCGGGCAGGTGGCGCAGGTGTTCGTAGCCCGGCGGCGGGGCGGTGAAGTCCTCGGGCGCCAGCCGGTATTCGCCCTTGGGGGCGCGGGTGCGGGCCAGGGTGATGAGTTCGGACAGGTTGCCGTAGCCCTCGCGGGTCTGCGCCAGCAGGGTCAGGTCGAGCGGGGCGGCGTCGGGGCCGGCGCGCAGCCGGAAGGTGGCGCCGATGAGAAGCGGCAGCTTCTGGGTCTTGGCCTCCATGTGGGCGCGCACCACGCCGGCCAGGCTGCATTCGTCGGTGATGGCCAGGGCGGCGTAGCCCAGTTCGGCGGCGCGGGCGGCCAGTTCCTCGGGGTGCGAGGCGCCCTGCAGGAACGAGAAATTCGACTGGCATTGCAGTTCGGCGTAGCCGGGCAGTCCGGCGGGCGGGCCGGGGGCGTCGTCATGGGGATCGTCGGGCGCTTGCATGGCGGGGTCAGGCGTACAGCCCGTGCAGGTACCAGCGCGCGTGCTCGTCGTCGCGTTCGCGGTAGATCCAGTAGCGCGCGCTGGCGGCGTCCTCGGCGACGAAGTAGTCGCGCACGGTCAGCGCCGGGTCCCACCAGCCGCTTTCGATGCGCTCGGGGCCGCGCATCAGCCGCAGCGCCTGGCCGGCGTATTGCGGCCGGTGGCCGGCCAGCTTCAGCGGCAGCGGCGGGTCGAGCAGCCAGAAGGGGCGGTCCAGCTGGTCGGGCAGCGGCTCGGGGCGCTGCGGCGGCTCCAGCGCGTCGCCCCAGGCGTTGGCGGCTTCGGGCCGGTGGTCGGGGGTGGGACAGGCGTGGCGGACGTGGTCGCGGCCCAGCCGCGCCGTCAGCAGGTCCAGCAGGCGGGCGTGGTCGGCGGCGGTGCCGCCGGGCTCGGGGAACAGCGTGGTGCTGGCGGCGGGTTGTTCGGTGGTGTCGGGCGCCAATAGGGATACGGCGATGACGGGCGCTTCGAGCGTGAGGCGGCCGAGCTTTTCCCGCAGCAGGTTGAGAATCTGCGGCGCCTGCCAGACGGGCTGGGCCAGCGCCAGTTCGAGTTCGGTGGGCGGGCGCGCATGGCGGCCGCGCTCGTGGTCCATGCGCAGCAGCACGCGCCGCACCGCCAGCTGTCGGGCCGCCAGCCAGCCGCCCAGCTGCTCGGCCAGGCGCCGCGCCACGGCCAGCACGGCGTCGGTGTGCTCGAGGTATTCCATCAGCTCGATGCGGCGCTCGAAGCGCGGCGGCGGCTCGATCCAGCGATGCAGTTCGGGCGACTGGCCATAGGCCGCGTCCAGCGCCTGCAGCAGGTCGGGCGCGCTGCGCCGTTGCAGGCCGGCGCGCGGCAGGGCGCGCAGGTCGGCCAGGGTGTGGCAGCCGATGTCGTTGAGCCAGTCCAGGCGCGGTTGGGCCTGGGGCAGCAGGGCCACGGGCAGGGCGTCGAGCCGGCGGGCCAGCGTGCGCGGGGTCAGCGCCCGGCGCGGCGGCCGGCGCCCGCCGCGATGCGCCAGCAGCCAGGCGCCGGCGGCGGTGGGCGCCATGCCCAGCGACACGCGCAGGTCCAGCGCGGCCAGCGTGGCGGCCACGCGCCGGTGCAGCGCGTGCGGCCCGCCAAAGAACAGCAGGCTGGCGCCGACGCTGAGCAGCACGGTGTCGTCGCCGGACAGCGCGACCTCGGGGGTGTATTGCAGCAGCGCCAGCGCCGCGCCCTGCAGGGTGTCGGCCTCGGCCACCGGGTCGCGCGTCAGCAGCTCGACCTCGGGCGCGATGGCGGCCGCGCCGCCGCGGCGCATGCCCGGCCGCACGCCGGCCTGGCGCGCGGCGGGCGTGAGGGCGGCGACGCGTTCCTGGTCGAGGACCGCGCAGGCCTGCGCCTCATGCGGCCAGTGCGGGCGCAGTGCGTCCAGCGGCAGGCAGCGCAGGCAGGCGGCGATCCAGAGGCGCATGGCGGGTAGGCGCGAGGACGCCGGGCTCCAGGCCCACGTACAGCGGGGCCTCGCAGACCGGTCCCCGGCGCTTGAGAATATGGACGGACAGCCCGCCCGGCGCGGGCGCGAGCGCCAGGCGCAACGGGGCGGGGGTGGCGTGCTGCGCCGCGCTGGCCGGGCGCAGGGCGACGAACAGCAGGTCGCTGGCCTGGGCCGCCAGGTGCAGCCGGCGCAGCGATTCGGGGCGCACGTGCGGCAGCCAGCAGAGCAGGGCGCCGCAGCTGCCGTTTTTCAGGATCTGCTCGGCGGCCCAGAGGGCGTCCAGGGGTTTTTCGGGGGCGACCCAGAGCAATTGGCGCGGATCGAGCCGCCAGCTCATCCAGCTGGCGATGTGCGGCGCGTGCGGCGGCTGCACCAGGGCGATGGCGCGGCGCGTTTCGAGCTGCGCCAGGGCCGGGCGCAGCAGGCGGATTTCGCCGATGCCGGGTTGCGGCGACAGCAGCTCGATCAGCGAACCCAGCGGCCAGCCGCCGTCCGGCAGCTCGGCCGACAGGGCGGCGTGGCCGGTGGGCAGGCTGCGGGCGGCGCCCCGGGCCAGCTGGGTGGCGCGCCACAACGCGGGATGGATCTGTTCTGGGGACGGCATGGCGGCTGGACGACCCGGTTCTCCTGGGGTGGAGGGCAGTCGGGCCGCCCTGGGAAATCAATGATTGCTGTATGAATATACAGTATTTTACCCGACGCGAAAGCGCCGGTATGTATCCCGGGATTGCACTGCCATAAAGGGGGATTCAGGCCGGAAGGCCGGGCCGCCGCAAGGGGCGGCCCGGCACCGCGTCAGGGGCGCGCGGCGGCGCTGGCGGCGACTGGCGCGTCCTGGCCGACGCCGGCGGCGCGGTCGGCCTCGAAGCCGTAGAACTGCATGTCTTCGTAGCGGATCCAGCGCGACTTCCTGACCAGCCGGTGGCCGATCCAGAACGCCAGGAACAGCGGGATCGCCAGGTAGGTCGAGACCACCCCGATCCAGTCGATGCGCTCGTCCAGGAAGGCCTGGTAGTTCTGGCCCAGCGTGACCAGCAGGCACAGCACGAAGGCCAGCAGCGGGCCGAACGGGAACAGGCCGGCCTTGTAGGGCAGGTTGGCGGTGTCGTAGCCGTGCTTCAAGTAGCCCTGGCGGAAGCGGTAGTGGCTGACCGCGATGCTGAGCCAGACGATGAACTCGGTCATGCCGGCGAAATTCAGCAGCCAGATGTAGACCGCCTTGGGGCTGTAGACCACGCTGAACATGCACAGGCAGGCCAGCGCGGTGGTGGCCAGCAGCGCGTACAGCGGCACGCCGTTGCCGGTCAGGCGCTTGAACACGGCCGGCGCCTGGCCCTCGACCGCCATGTTGAACAGCATGCGGGTGGCGGCGTACATGCCCGAGTTGCCGGCCGACAGCACCGAGGTCAGGATCACCGCGTTCATGATGGTGGCCGCCGACAGCAGCCCGGCGTGCTGGAACACCAGCGTGAACGGGCTGACGGCGATGTCCTCGACTTCGTTGCGCAGCAGCTGCGGGTCGGTATAGGGAATCAGCAGGCCGATGATCAGGATCGCCAGCACGTAGAACAGCAGGATGCGCCAGAACACGTGGTTGATGGCGCGCGGCACGTTGCGGCGCGGGTTCTCGGACTCGCCGGCGGCCACGCCGACCAGCTCGGTGCCCTGGAACGAATAGGCCACCACCATGGCCACCCCGACCCAGGTGGCGGCGTTGCCGACGAACGGCGCCTCGCCCACGGTCCAGTTGCGCAGGCCGACCGGCGCGTCGCTGTGGATGATGCCGACCAGCATGGCCACGCCCAGCACGATGAAGCACAGCACCGCCACCACCTTGATGATGGCGAACCAGTACTCGGCCTCGCCGAAGCTGCGCGCCGAGAAGGCGTTCAGGCCGAAGGTCAGCGCCAGGAAGAGGACGCTCCAGATCCAGCCGGGGGTGTCGGGGAACCAGTACGCCATCACCAGCTGGGCGGCCACCACGTCCACCGCCACCACCGTGGCCCAGCTGAGCCAGAAGTTCCAACCCAGCGCGAAGCCGAAGCCGCCGTCGACGTAGCGCGAGGCGTAGGTGCAGAACGAACCCGATACGGGCATGAAGGTGGCCAGTTCGCCCAGGCTGGTCATGATGAAATAGACCATCAGGCCGATCAGCAGGTAGACCGTGAGCGCGCCGCCGGGGCCGGCCTGGGCGATGGCCGCGCCCGAGGCGATGAACAGGCCGGTGCCGATGGCGCCGCCCAGGGCTATCATGGTCAGGTGGCGCGCCTTGAGCACGCGGTGCAACTGGTTCTTGTCGGCCGGAGGGGTTCCCGAATCTGTCGTCGGTGTTTTCATGGAATGCACAGGTTGATGCAAAGCGCTGCGCCGGCCACGAACGCCCGTCAGCGCCTGGTGGACACCGGGGGCAGTAGCCGGCCCGGGGGGCGCCTTGCCTAGGATTGCGTGTGGCGGGCATTTTACAATGGGGCCATCCAGTGCCCGTACGGAGCCGTTGCATGGCTGCTTCTTCCCCTGATTCCTCCCCATCTTCCCGCGCGATCGAACTGCTGCCCGAGCCGGGCGCCGAGGTGCGCCAACTGTTCATCCTGCTGCACGGCGTCGGCGGCGCGCCCGACAACCTGCTGCCGCTGGCCCAGGCCGTGCGCGCCGCGTTTCCCGCGGCGGCGATCCTGATCCCCGAGGGCTTCGAGCCTTTCGATGGCGGCGGCGCCGGCCGGCAATGGTTCTCGGTGCGCGGCGTCACCGAGGAAAACCGCCCCGAACGGGTGGCCCGGGCCCTGCCGCCGCTGGAGGCCTACGTGAAGCAGGCCCAGGCCCGCTTCGGCCTGCTGCAGTCCGACACCGCGCTGGCCGGTTTCTCGCAGGGCGCCATCATGGCGCTCGAACTGGTGCAGGCGCATGACGGCATGGCCGGCCGCGTGATCGCCTTTTCGGGCCGCTATGCGCAATTGCCCAAGGCCGCGCCGCAGTACACCACGCTGCATCTGCTGCATGGCGCCGCCGACGGCATCATGCCGGTGGCGCACATCCAGGCGGCGCAGGCGCGGCTGGACGAGCTGCATGGCGACGCCACCATCGACGTGGCCTCGCAGGTCGGCCACGAGCTGCACCCGGCGCTGATCCAGCGCGCCATCGAGCGGCTGCAGACCTGCGTGCCGCTGCGCAGCTGGGAAGCGGCGCTGGGCCTGAACCAGTCGCCGCCGGACGGCACCACGGTGCACTGACGCCGCGCCGATGAGTCCCGCCAAATCCTCCGCCGCCGCCCGCGACGCCGATCCGGTCGGCGGCGCGCAGAGCATCTTCCGGGTGTTGCGCATCCTCAAGTACGTGGGCGCCGCGCCCGCGCGCGGCGTCGGCCTGACCGACGTGGCGCGCGACCTGGGCCTGACGCCGCCGACCGCGCACCGCATGCTGTCGGCCCTGCTGCAAGAGGGCTTTCTGGCCCTCAACCCCAAGCTCAAGACCTACAGCCTGGGACGCGAGTCGTACATCCTGGGGCTGGCGGCCGAAAGCCGCCACGGCATCAAGGCGATCGCCGAATCGGCGGTGCTGCGGCTGGCCGAGTCCACCGGCGACACCAGCTTCCTGTCGGTGCGCTCGGGCCACGAGGCCGTTTGCGTCGACCGCAAGACGGGCGATTTCCCCATCAAGATCCTGACGCTGGAAGTCGGTCACCGCCGGCCGCTGGGCGTGGGGGCGGGCAGCCTGGCGCTGCTGGCGTTCCTGCCCAACGACGACATCGAGCGGGTGCTGGCGCGCTACGACGCCTCGGCCGCGCCCGACCTGCCGTCCACCGCGATGCTGCGCGAGGACATCGCCGCCGCCCGCAAGCAAGGCTATGCGCTGAACCCGGGCCGCATCATTCCGGACATGCTGGGGGTGGGCGTGCCGGTGTACGACCGCGAGCAGCACGTGGTGGCCGCGCTCAGCGTGGCCGCGATCCGCTCGCGCTTGTCGGGGGCGCGGCTGCAGGAAGTGGTGGCGGCGCTGCAGCGCGCCGCCACGGAACTGGGCGCGGAGCTGGCGCCGCGCCCGGCCTGACGCGCGGCGCGACCGCGCGCGTCTCGGATCCGGGCAATCCGACAGGCATTGGACCGATCGGGAGATGGCCGGCAGGCGGCGCGTCCTGGCGTCCCGCTGGCCGGCCTGCTACGCCGGCTATCGTCCCGCGCAGGACTTGCCGCCGTCCACCGGCAGGCACACGCCGGTGATGTACTTCGCTTCGTCGCTGGCCAGGAACAGCGCGGCATGGGCCACGTCCCAGGCGTCGCCCATGCGGCCCATCGGGCTGGCGGCGTTGCGGCGCCGGCGCATTTCCTCCACGTCCTCGAACTGGCCGGCGATCTGGGTGTAGATCAGTGGCGTGTCCATCACGCCCGGCAGCACCGCGTTGACGCGGATGTTGTCGGGCGCGTAGCGCACCGCCAGGGCGCGGGTCAGGTGGTTCAGCCCGGCCTTGGCGGCGTAGTACGAGGTGTAGGGATAGGTGTTGACCTGGATCGAGGCCAGCGACGAGATGTTGACGATGCTGCCGCCGCCCTGGGCCAGCATGGCCGGCAGCACGTGCTTGCAGGTCAGGAACACGCCGGTCAGGTTGGTGTCCATGACCCGGTGCCAGCTGTCTTCGCTGGCCTCGATCGGGTCGCCCATCTCGGTGATGCCGACGTTGTTGTGCAGCACGTCGATGCGGCCGGCCTCGGCCAGCATGGCTCGCACCGCCGCCAGGATCTGCGCGCTGTCGGTCACGTCGGCCGCCAGCGCGGTGCAGCGGCCGCCTTCCTCGATGATGATGCGGCGGGTTTCCTCGGCCGAATCGGCGCGCAGGTCGACCGCGAACACGTGGGCGCCTTCGCGGGCATAGAGCGCGGCGGCGGCGCGGCCGTTGCTCCAGCCCGGTCCGGACGAGCCCGCGCCGAACACCAGCGCGGTCTTGCCTTGCATGCGCTGGCCCATGTCAGTCCACCGAGATGTGCGCGAACTCGGCCACCTTCTTCCACTTGGCCACGTCTTCCTTGATCATGGCGGCGAAAGCTTCCGGCTTGTCGGCCACCACATAGGCGCCCACGCCGGCGTACCTGGCCTGCACTTCGGGGTCGGCCAGCGCGCGGCGCGAGGCTTCGCTGAGCTTGGCCAGGACCGGCGCGGGCAGGCCGGCCGGGGCCAGCAGGCCGTTCCACATCTCCGCGTCATACGTCGGCAGGCCGACTTCGGCGAAGGTGGGCACGTCGGGCAGTTGCGGGAGGCGCTTCCGGGCCGCCACCACGATGGCGCGCAGGCTGCCCGACTGGATGTGCGCCATCGACGAGGCCGCCGTGTCCCACAGGATCGGCACCTGGCCGGCGATGACGTCGTTGAGCGCCGGGCCGGTGCCGCGGTAGGGCACGTGCATCATGTCCAGGCCCGACAGCGACTTGTAGTATTCCATCGCCATGTGGGTGGCGCCGCCGTTGCCCGACGAGGCGTACGAATACTTGCCCGGCGCGCCCTTGACCAGCGCCACGAACGCCGCGTAGTCCTTGGCCGGGAAGTCCTTGTTGACCACGATCACGCCCGGCACGCGGATGATCTGCGTGACCGGGGTGAAGTCCTTGATGGCGTCGTACGGCAGGTTCTTGTAGACCGCCGAGTTGGTGCCGTTGGTGCTGGAGGTGCCCAGCAGCAGCGTGTAGCCGTCGGGCGTGGCGCTGGCCACCGCGCGCGAGCCGACCGTGCCGCCGGCGCCGCCGCGGTTTTCCACCACCACGGGCTGGCCGATCTGCTTGCCCAGCGCCTCGGCGAAGATGCGGCCGACCACGTCGGAGGTGCCGCCGGGCGGGAAGGGCACGATCAGGCGGATCGGGCGGTCGGGATAGTTGCTCTGGGCGCTGGCGGGGGCGGCCAGCACGGTGGCCACGGCGGTCGCGGCCACGGTCAGCCAGGTACGGATCTTCATGGGTTGTCTCCTCGCTTGGAATGTCTGTGTTTTTATTCAGGCTCAGGCGATGCGATCGCCCGGCTTGATCTTGGCGGCCCGGCTGTCCACGCCCGGCAGCATGTGGGCGGGGTCGCGCGTCACCACCACGTCCAGCACGGTGGGGCGGTCCTTGCAGGCGTAGGCGGCGGCCAGCGCGGCCGGGATCTCGGCCGGGTCCTCCACCCGGATACCGTTGCAGCCCAGCGCGCGGGCAACGTTGGCGTAGTTGGTCTCGGCCAGGTCCGACGACTGGTAGCTGCCGCTGCCGTACATCAGGTGCTGCAAGGCCTTGATATAGCCCGAGGCGGCATTGTTGACCACCACCAGGGTGAAGGCCAGGCCCATGCGCACCGCGGTTTCCAGTTCGCCCAGCGACATGTTGCAGCCGCCGTCGCCGGTCAGGCTGATCACCTGCCGTCCGGGCGCCGCCGCGGCCGCGCCGATGGCGCCGGGGATGCCGTAGCCGATGGACGCGAAGCCGCGGTCCGGCACGAAGCCGCGCCCGGCGCGCTTGGTGTCGAACAGCAGGCCGCCCCAGTGCGCGGCGAAACCGCCGTCGGCCACCAGCACGCCGTCCGCGGGCAGGCTGGCGTTGATCTCGTGCATCAGGCGCGCCATGCCGATGGGCCGGTCGGCCGAGGTCAGCTTGGCGTGCACCGATTCGCGCCAGGTGTGCATCGCCTGGCCGACTTCGGCGGCGTAGTCTTCCCGGCGGGCGGCGCCGTGGTCGGGCAGGGCGGCCAGGCCCTGGTCCAGCTCGGCCAGCGTGGCGCGGGCGTCGCCCCACAGCCGCAGCGTGGGCGTGGTGGTGCGGTCGAATTCCTCGGCCACGATGTCCAGGTGGATGATGGGCGCGCCGGTGGCCAGCAGGTCGTAGCGGCGCGTGGCCACTTCGCCCAGCTTGCAGCCCACCACGAACAGGCAGTCGGACTTGGCGATCAGGTCGTTGGCGATGCGGCTGTAGCGGCCGAACAGGCCCGCGTTCAGCGGATCGTCGCAGGCGATGGCGCCCTTGCCGCTCATGGTGTGAGCGACCGGGATGTTGTAGCGCCGGGCGAAGTCCTGCACGGCCTCGGCGGCCTCGCTGATGTGCACGCCGCCACCGCACAGCATCAGCGGGCGGTCGGCGCCGGCCAGCATGGCGGCGGCTTGCGCCAGCGCCTCGGCATCGGGGCGGCAGCGCAGGGCGGGCGCGCGGCGATAGGTGGCGCTGGCGTGGAAGGCGTCGGCGTCGAAGGCATGGACCTCGTGGGCGATGTCCTCGGGCACGTCCAGCACTACCGGGCCGGGCCGGCCGCTGGTGGCGACCGCGAAGGCGCGCCGCACCAGTTCGGGAATGCGCTCGATCTTCTCGACCCGCAGCACGTCCTTGACCACCGGGCGCAGCACTTCCAGCTGGCGCGCTTCCTGCGTCATGTTTTTCCACGAATGCATGCGGTGCGAGTCGCCCACCAGCGCCACCATGGCGGTGCCGGCGTTGTAGGCCTCGGCCAGGCCGGTGACCAGGTTGGTGGCGCCGGGGCCGAGCGTGGCGTCGCACACGGCGGGGCGGCCGCTGACCTTGGTGTAGGCGTCGGCGGCGAACACCGCGCAGCGTTCGTCGTTGATCAGGTTGTGGTTCAGCTTCAGGCGCCGCACCGCGTCGTAGAACGGCAGCAGCTGAAAGCCGCCCATGCCGAACATCAGGCCGACGTCATGCGCCGCGAACATGCGGGCGATGGCTTCGCCGCCGGTGATTTCAAGGGTTTCCGACATGCGGAGGGTGCTCCTGGCAGGTTGCGCGCCCTGCGAGCAGGGCGTCGATAAAGGTTCTGAGGGGGGCGCCGATGCGGCAGCCGAGTTCGCGGGCGCGGGCGTTGGTGCACGACACCAGGCCGTCCTCGTAGCAGGAACGGGCATCGCCGATGCGCGCGCTGTGGGCCGACACCGTCAGCGCGGCGATGCCGCGCCGTTGCAGCAGCGGCAGGCGGCCGATGCCGGCGCTGTCCTTGCCGATGCCGGCGTCGTTGAAGGTCACCAGCCGGGGCACGGGGCGCACGCCGTCGGTGGCCAGGCCAGCCAGCCGTTCGCCGTGCGAGGCGGTGACGGCGATCAGGCCGTCGTCGGCCGCTTCCAGCAGCGAGACCGAGTCGGCGCCGATCACCAGGGGCGCGCCGTCGGCGTTCGCGACCAGGACTGTGCGCGCTTCATGGCGCGGCGCCGGCCAGGTCGGCGCCATGTCGGCCGCGGCGAGCCGCTGGGCGGCCTGCGCCACGGCCATGCCGGGCCGGCAGCCGAGCGCGTGGGCAAGTTCGTTGACGTGGCTGAGGATGCCGTGGCGCGCCATGTCGGCGCCGTCGCCGATGCGGCAACTGCGGTAGTCGGCGGTGGCGGCGGCCACGCCCCATTGCTGCAAGTCGTCCAGCCCGGCGATGCCGGCCCGCTGCCAGCCGACGCCGGCGTCGTTCAGCACCACTGCGCGCACCCGGCCGCGGGCCGCGCAATAGGCGGCGTAGTCGCCGCCGTGCGAGGCGGCGATCACCACGCGGCCGACGTCTTCGGGCGCCAGCTTGGTGATGCTGTCGAGGATGCGGGCAGCCTCGGTGTGATTCTTGTTTTCCATATTGTGGATATTTGGTTCGATTTCCTCGCCTGTGCGGGCGTTCTCAGGGAAATCGATTTGTCTCTGTTTGAATTGGAATAATCGTATGGAGCTGATTCTAAGAGGCGCGGCTTCGTCTCAACAATGCTGTCTCCATATTGTGGAAACTAATTTGAATCGGGAGGAGCGAGGCGGGTTCGCCAAAGGGGAGGCGCGGAGGATGTGCGTCCGCCAGGGAGGCATCCGCAGACGTCGCTCGTTCGTGGAGATGGAGACGCGACACGATCACGCGCACCGGGGCGTGGCGCGATCCATGCAAAGGGGGGGAAGGGCGTGATGCCCTGGAAGCGTGCGCGAGGGCCGCTGCGGGCAAGCCGGCGGGTCGCGCCCTGGAGGGAGAAAAGACAACAGGCCGGCGGCGCCCTGGCGGCCTGGCCGCCCGGACGCCGCTCGCGGCGCTTACTTTTCCCAGCCGCCGCCCAGCGCCAGGAACACGGCGATCTGGTCGTTGCTGAGCTCGGCCTGGCTGGCGGCCAGCGCGCTTTCGCTGGCGGCCAGCGTGCGTTCGGCATCCAGCACGGTCAGGTAGTCGGTCTTGCCGTACTGGAACAGTTGGCGCGCCTGCGACGCGGCCTGGGCGGCCTGGTCGCGCGCGGCGCGCAGCGAGGTCTCGCGGTCGAGTTGGCGCGCGTACACCACCAGCGCGCTCTCGGTTTCGCGCAGCGCGTTCAGCACCGAGGCGTCGAAACGCGCCACCGCGGCCTTGGTGTTGGCCTCGGCTTCGGCGATGCGCGCCTGCACCGCGCCGGTGTTGGGCAGGGTCCAGGAGATCAGCGGACCGACGCTCCAGCTGAAGGTGCCGCGGTCGCCGAACATGGCGGCCGGGCCGCCCGAGGCGCCGGACAGGCCCAGCGTGATCTTGGGGTAGAGGTCGGCCGTGGCCACGCCGATGCGCGCGGTGGCGGCGGCCAGCGTGCGCTCTGCCTGGCGGATGTCGGGACGGCGGCGCAGCAGCGCGGCGCCATCGCCTACAGGAATCGTCTGGCTCAGCCGCGGCGCGGTGGCGCATTGCAGCAGCGAGGTCGGGATCTCGCCGGGAGTCTGGCCGGTCAGGGCCGCCAGGCGATACAGCGCGGTGCGCTGCTGCGCCTGGAACGGCGGCAGGTTGGCGCGCAGCTGTTCCAGCTGGCTGCGGGCGCGGGTAACGTCGAGCGCGGTGCCGCGGCCGGCGCGTTGCAGCCGGCTGACCGCGTCCAGCGATTCCTGCTGCACCTTGACCGAGTGCTCGGCCGAGGCCAGCTGCATGCCGGCCGAACACAGGTTGGCGTAGGCGCGCGCGGTCTCGGCCGCCACCGTGACGCGGGTGGCGTCGTAGGCCGCCTGCGCCGACTGCGCGTCGGCGCCGGCCGCTTCCACGGCGCGCCGGATCTGGCCGAACAGGTCCAGCTGGTACGACATGCTGGCGCCAGCCGAGTACGACCAGCGGTTGGGCGGATCGATGCCGGGCGCCAGTTCCTGGATGCCGGACACGTGGCCGAAGGTGGGCGAGGCGTTCACGCCCAGGCTGGGCTGCTGCTGCGCCTCGGTCTCGCGCACGGCGGCCTGGGCCCGTTCGAGGTTGGCGCTGGCCACGCGCAGGTCGGTGTTGGCGCCCAGCGCCTTTTCCACCAGCCCGTCGAGCACCGGATCGTTATAAAGCCGCCACCAGTGGCCGGGCACCTGGTCGCGCTGGAACACGCTTGCCTGCGCCTCGGCGAACGGCGCCTGCGCGCTGGGCCGGGTGGCGGCCGATCCGGCGGGCACCTGGTAGTCAGGGCCCACGGCGGCGCATCCGGCCAGCGCGGCGGACAGCATCAGCGGCAGGAAGAATCTGGTGTTCATGGCGATTACGGCTTGGCGTTGTCTAGGAGGTTGAGGGGTTGCGGAAAGGGCGCGCTCAAGAAGGTTGGCGCGCGTCGGTTTGCGTTCGTGTTTGTGCTTGCGTTTTTGCCTGCGTTTGCGCGGGCGCGGCCGCCGCGCCGACCGCGACGGTGGCGGTCTGGCCGGCCACCAGGCGCACGCCGGCGGGCACCTCGTCGATCTTCACGCGCACCGGGATGCGCTGCGCCAGGCGCACCCAGTTGAAGGTCGGGTTGACGTTGGGCAGCAGGTTGGCGCCAGTGCTGCGGTCGCGGTCGGCGATGCCCAGCGCGATGCTCTCGACGTGGCCGCGGATGTGGCGGCTGTCGCCCATCAGCGTGACGGTGACGGGATCGCCTTCGTGGATGCCGGGCAGCTTGGTTTCCTCGAAATAGCCTTCGACGTAGAACGAGCTGGCATCGACCAGCGCCATCACGCCGTGGCCGGCGCTGGCGTACGAGCCGGCGCGCAGGTCGAGGTTGGTGACGCGGCCGTCGGTCACGGCCAGCACGCGGCTGCGTTCCAGGTTCAGGCGCGCGGTGTTCAGCTGCACCTCGGCCTGGGCCAGCGCGGCCTCGGTCTGCTGCAGCTTGGTCTGGCTCTGTTCCAGCGTCTCGGCGGCCACCAGCTGGCCCAGCGAGCGGTTGCGCTTGGCGTCGCGCAGCGCCTGTTCGCGCGCCACCTGTTGCGAGCGCACTGACGCTTCGGCCTGGTCGAAGGCCAGCTGGAAGCGGGCGCGGTCGATCTCGAACAGCACGTCGCCGGCCTTCACGTCCTGGTTGTCGCGCACCGGCACGGCGGTGACCAGGCCGGACACGTCCGGCGCCACCTGCACCACATAGGCCTTGACGCGGCCGTCGCGGGTCCAGGGTTCGACTTCATAGTGCACCCAGAGCTGCCAGCCGGCGTAGACGGCGGCCGCGACGACGGCGGCGGTCACCGCGAATTTGCCGATGGCGGCGGGGCGCAGGGCATTGGGGAGTTTCATACCTATCTCTGCAGAAAATAAGGGGAAATCAGGGAGACGCCATACAACAGCACCACGAACAGCGCCAGGTCGAACAGCGCCGGGTGCCAGACCAGGCGATACAGCCCGGCGCGCGCCAGCACGCGGCGCACGGCCCAGGCGACGGCCAGGGTGGCCACGCCCAGCACCAGCAGCCAGGGGAAGTAGATGCCGTAGAGATTGAATTCGCCGATCATGGTGTTTCCAGCGTGGGATGGGCGGGTTGATAGTCGGCCGCGTCGGGGAAGAAGGCGCGGCGCAGGCCCACCAGGGCCACCACCGCGCGGTCGCGCGCGGCGACGGTGCCGGGGGTGGCGGTGACGCTGGCCAGGGCCCGGTCGATCTGCGCCAGCATGTCCGGCGTCTTGTCGCCGCCGCGCCAGGCCGAGCGGGCGCGGAAGAACTGCGCCAGGCTGTCGAGCAGCGGCGCGATGCTGGCGTCGGCCATTGGCAGATGGCGGCGCGCGCGTTGCAGTTCGGTGATGTCGCGGCCCACGCGCAGGTCCTTGAGCGCGTCGGCGGCGACCAGGTCGTCGGGCCGCTTGGCCAGCGCCAGGCGCGGCTGCAGCAGGCCGATGCGGTCGAGCATGCGGGCGGCGTAGGTGTGGCGCGCCGGGGTGCGCGGCGAGCTGGCCAGCATCGCCAGTTCGTGCCAGTTGGCGGCCTGGATGCGGCGCGCGCTCCAGTCGGCGCTGACGGTGCGGAAGATGGCGGCGATGATCGCGGCGGCGGCCACGCCCATGCACTGCGCCACCTGGGTGTCCAGGAACGACACCAGGTCGGCGGTGTGGGTGTCCTGCAGCGCCATGGTTCCAAGGAAGCCGAACAGCATCGCCATGGCCTTGCCCGCGGAGGTGGGGCGCGCAATGAAGATGCCGATGACGAAGGCCGTGGGCAGCATCGCCAGCGCCAGCATCTCGAACGAATGGATGGCCGGCATGATGCCCAGCAGGTACAGCGCCGACAGCGGAATCGAATAGACCGTGTAGGTCAGGAACTGCATGATGCCCGGCACCGGGTTGTCCTGCGAGGCGAAGAAACAGCTGAAGATGGCGGCCATCAGCGCGGCGGTGGCGCCGTTGCTCCAGGCGGTGCCGATCCAGAAGGCGCAGACCACCGAGATGGCGACGCCGGCGGCGGCGGCCGACAGCAGCGCCATGCCGTGGTCGCGGTGCAGCGCGCGATTGGGCGTGCTGGTGGCGGCGCGCGGCGCGCGCAGCGGAGCGCCGGCCAGCCCGGCGCGGATCTCGCGGCGCAGCGCCAGGCACTCGTCATAGGTGTCGATCAGTTCGCGCAGCCGCGTCATCAGGCTGGCCAGCAGCGCATCGCGCCAGCCGGAGTGGCTGTCGATGGCGGGCGTCAGGCGCGAGACGGCGGCGCGCAATTGCACGGCGGTTTCGTGGGTGGCCTGGGCGCCGGCGTTGATCCATTCGGAGATGTCGGCCAGCACTTGCGACACGGGTTCGGGCAGGGTCTGGCCGTCGGCCTGCAGCGCGCGCATGCGGTCTTCGACGGCGGACACGGCGGGCGTGAGCGCGGCGATCTGGTCCTGCATGGCGCGCACGGCGCCGGCGGTCCAGCGCAGGTTGCCGGTGTCGAACGGCACGTGCGTCGACAGCAGGCGCAGCTGGGTGATGTCGTTGGCCAGCACGCGGCGGTCGCGGTCTTTCTGTTCGGTCGTCTGGCCGCTGAGGGTGTCGTGGATCCAGAGCTTGGCGTCGCGCACCGCCTTGTCCAGCTGCAGCGTCAGGGCCGGGGCCAGGCCGCGCGGCAGCACGATGCTGTGGATCAGCGTGGCGCAGACGATGCCCAGGCTGATTTCCTCGACCCGCGCCAGCGCGGTGTCGAACACCTGCGAGGGGTCGGTGACGCTGGGAAAGCCGATCATGGCGGCGGTGTAGCCGGCCAGCATGAAGAGGTACGACCGCGGCGTGCGGTCCAGCACCGACAGGTACAGGCAGAAGCCGACCCAGGCCACCATGGCGGCGGTCATGACGACCGGCGAGTTCGACAGGCGCGGCACCATGTAGACGGTCATGGCCGAGCCGCAGAAGGTGCCGACCAGGCGGTACAGCGCCTTGGAGCGCACCGCGCCGGACCAGGGCTGGGCCACGATGTAGGCGGTGGTCATGGCCCAGAACGGACGCGGCAGGCCGATGCTGTACGAAAGATAGAGCGCCATGATGGCGCTCAGGTAGCTCTTGAGGGAGAAGATCGTCTCGCGGACGTTGGGCAGGTATTTCATGGCCGCGGATCCTCTTGCGCGCCGGCGGCGCCGCGGCCCAGCGCGGCCTTGAGCGAATCGAACACGCGCAGGCAGGCCTGCAGGTCGGCTTCGCTGACGCCGTCGAACAGGTGGCGGCGCAGTTCCACCAGCACGTCCTCGACCTCTTTGCGCAGGGTGTGGCCGGCCTCGGTCAGGTGCAGGGTCTTGGCGCGGCGGTCGTGCGCGTCTTCGCGCCGTTCCATCAGGCCGGCGGCGACCAGTTGGTCCAGCACGCGCACCAGCGACGGGCCTTCGACCCCCAGGGCCTCGGCCAGCGCGCCCTGGCGCACGCCGTCGCCCAGCCGGCCGGCCAGGATCACGGGCCAGGCGGTGGCTTGCGACAGGCCGTAGTCGGCCAGCGCCTTGTCGGCGGCGCCGCGATAGGCGCGCGACAGCACCATCAGGTTTGCGGTGGTGGCCATGAGTTGGGAGTCGGTGGGGGTGTCCATGGAAATAGATTGTATCCTATCTATTAGCTTACTATTAATTGAAAATGGCGAAGATCTCCATTGATTTTTTCAATCGGGAAAATCAGGGGCGGGCTTTCCGTGGATGGAAAGGCGGGCGGCCATCGTCCATGCCTGCCGGGGGAACAAGCGATCGGCATGCGTGGCCGCGCCAGGCGGCAAGCGCATGCGGTCGCATCGACTTGCGGGCAGCCATGCCGGCCGCCCCGGGGATATCAACCGTTGCAGTCCGCCCAGCAATTGGGCGTTTCGTACAGGCGCACGCGGGTCAGGCGCAGGTCGGCGCCGTAGTGGCCGTGGTAGTGCGGCGCCAGGATCTCGAAGATGATGGCGGCCAGGTTCTCGGCGGTGGGGATGCGGTCCAGCACCACGGTCTTGTGGCCGGGCATCGAGTCCAGGAAACCGCGCACGGCGGTGTCGCCCTCGAAGACCAGGAAGGCATGGTCCCAGACGTCGACGATATTCGCCTTGGCGATGCGCTTGATGTCGGCGAAGTCCATCAGCATGCCGTTGTCGGATTCGCCGGGGGCCTGGACGATGTCGCCGGTCAGGGTGATTTCGAGCACATAGCGGTGGCCGTGCATGTTGCGGCACTGGCTGCGGTGGTCGGGAATGCGGTGGCCGGCGTCGAATTCAAGCCTGCGGGTCACGGAAATCATGGAATGCCTATGTATTTATGGGTCTGCAGGCTCAGGCGCCATTGCGGGTGCTGCATGCAGTATTGGACGGCCTGTTCGGTGTTGGCCAGGCGGGCGGGGCCGTCCATGGGTTGCAGGAAGAAGTGCTCGAAGTCCAGGTGTTCGAAGCGCGGGGGCAGGGCGTTGGCCTGGGGATAGACCAGCTTGAGTTCGTTGCCGCGTTCGATGACGACCGGCGCGGTGCCTTTGGGGCTGACGCAGATCCAGTCGATGCCGGGGGGCGGCTGGACGGTGCCGTTGGTTTCGATGGCGACGGTGAAGCCGCGCGCGTGGACGACGGCGAGCAGGGGCGCGTCGAGTTGCAGCAGGGGTTCGCCGCCGGTGAAGACGATGTAGCGGTTGGCGGTGTCGGGGCCCCAGGCGGCTTCGATGGCGTCGGCGAGCAGTTCGGGGGTGGCGAATTTACCGCCGCCGTCGCCGTCGGTGCCGATGAAGTCGGTGTCGCAGAAGGTGCAGGCGGCGCTGGCGCGGTCGCTTTCGCGGCCGGTCCAGAGATTACAGCCTGCGAACCGGCAGAAGACCGCCGCGCGGCCTGCGTGGGCGCCTTCGCCTTGCAGGGTTTTGAAGATTTCTTTGGCGGTGTAGGTCATGGGGGGAGGGGCTCGGGGCGAGCGCCTAGGGTGGGGCAAAAGGGCGTTATTTTAGTCGTTCTTGGGGATGTGGGTCGGGGATGTCCTTGATGTCGTGGGCTTTTTCTGCTTTTCCGGGTTTGCGGGGCCCGCCTGGAGTGGCCGCCCGGGCGGCCGCTCCAGGCATACGCGGTGTGGGGTGTTGGGATGGGGTTCGCGGCGCGCATGCGCGGAGGGGCGTTGGGCCTGGCGAAGGCTTATATACTCTCGCGCTATGTTTCATGTTCAAGATTCTCTCTATATCGACGAGCGCGAGATTGAGTTCTCGATGATCCGGGCGCAGGGCGCGGGCGGGCAGAACGTCAACAAGGTGTCGAGCGCGGTGCATCTGAGGTTCGATGTGCGGGCGTCGTCGTTGCCGGCCGACATCAAGGATGCGTTGGGCGCGATGAGCGACCATCGTATTTCCAAGGATGGGGTGATCGTCATCAAGTCGCAGTCGTTCCGCAGCCAGGACAAGAACCGGGCGGAGGCGATCGAGCGGCTGGTGGGGATGGTGCGGGCGGCGGCGAAGGTGGAGAAGCCGCGGCGGGCGACGAAGCCGACGCGGGCGTCGCAGCGGCGGCGGGTGCAGCGCAAGGTGTCGCATGGCGAGGTGAAGCGGTTGCGGGGGCGGGTGCAGGGGGAGTGACGGTCTCCCTGCCTGCGGACGGCCGGTAGTGGACGGGCCGTTATTGGGGGCGGGGCCGGTGCGGAGTCGGTTCCGAAGAAGGCCCCTCTGTCGGCAGGGGTATGACTATATATCGGGATGTCTCGATATAAGATTCGATAAATTGCGATATTTCAATATGACGACCACTGCTTCCACCGCCATCGAGGCCACCACGGACATTGATGTCGACGCCATTCTCAAGGCGTTGGCCAATCCCGTGCGCCGCGAGATCCTGGGGTGGTTGAAGACGCCGCAGGCGCACTTCGAGGAGCGGCCGGGGCATACCTTCGAACACGGGGTGTGCGCGGGCCATATCGATGGGCGCTGCGGGCTGTCGCAGTCCACCGTGTCTTCGCACCTCGCGGTGCTGCAGCGCGCGGGGCTGATTTCGGCCACCAAGGTGGGGCAGTGGGTGTTCTTCCGTCGCAATGAACCCGTGATTGCCGCGTTCCTGCTGCAATTGAATCAAGACATGTAGCCTGCCGCCGCTACCCAGCGCCCGCCCGCCGGGCACAAGGATTGTTTGTATGAGCCTGCTGTTCGAACCCTTGCAAGTGGGGGAATTGACCCTGCCCAACCGCATCATCATGGCCCCGTTGACGCGCCAGCGCGCCAGCGAAGGCCGGGTGCCGAACGACCTGATGGTCGAGTATTACGTCCAGCGCGCCGGCGCCGGATTGATCCTGACCGAGGCCACCTCGGTGACGCCGCAGGGCGTGGGGTATGCCGACACGCCGGGGCTGTGGTCGCAGGAGCAGGTCAAGGGCTGGCGCAAGGTGACGTCGGCGGTGCATGAAGCCGGCGGCCGCATCTTCGCGCAGCTGTGGCACGTGGGCCGCATTTCGGATCCGATCTTCCTGAATGGCGAGCTGCCGGTGGCGCCGAGCGCGATCGCGGCGGGCGGCCATGTCAGCCATGTGCGTCCGCAGCGCGGCTATGTGGTGCCGCGCGCGCTCGAGACCGATGAGATCCCGGGCATCGTCGAGGCCTACCGCCGCGGCGCGCAACTGGCGCAGGAAGCCGGTTTCGACGGCGTCGAAGTGCACGGCGCCAACGGCTATCTGCTGGACCAGTTCCTGCAGGACAGCACCAACCACCGCACCGACGGCTACGGCGGCTCGCTCGAAGCGCGCGCCCGCCTGATGCTGGAAGTGGTGGACGCCAGCGTCGGCGTGTGGGGCGCGGGCCGGGTCGGCCTGCATCTGTCGCCGCGCGGCGATGCCCATACGATGGGCGATTCGGATCCGGCCACGACCTTCAACTATGTGGCGCGCGCGGCGCGCCGTCGCGGCCTGGCGTTCCTGTGCGCGCGGGAGCACGAGGGCGCCGACAGCCTCGGTCCGCAGCTCAAGGAATCGTTCGGCGGCGTGTACATCGCCAACGAAGGCTTCACGCGCGAATCGGCCGAGGCGGCGATCGCCGCGGGCCGCGCCGACGCGGTGGCGTTCGGCGTGCAGTACATCGCCAACCCCGACCTGGCGCAGCGCTTCGCCTTGAAGGCGCCGCTGAACGCGCCGGATTCGTCGACTTTCTACGCCGCCGGCGCGACCGGCTACACGGACTACCCGGCCCTGGCGGCCTGAGTCCGAAGCGCGGCGGTCCCGGTCGCGGCCGGGGCCGCCGCGCGTCAATGCAGCGCGGCGCGCATCGGATAGGTGAACAGGCCGTAGTGCGCCGCGTTCAGGCCCAGATGGGCCAGCACCGCGGCCGCCAGTCCGCCATGGCGATAGGCCAGGCCGTACGCCACGCCGGCGACGCCGGCCAGCAGGACCCACTGCCAGCCGCCGGCATAGTGCGCCAGCCCGAACAGCAGCGCCGCGACCAGCAGCGCGGCGGTGGCGCCCCAGGGGCGGTCGCGCCAGCACCGCGCCAGCCGTTGCTGCACATAGCCGCGGAACAGCGCTTCCTCGGCCAGCGTCACCAGCAGCGCGTTGTTGATCAGCCAGAGCCAGCCCGAGTCGGGCCATTTCGGCGCCCATCCCACCACCCCCAAGGCCAGGGCCAACCCCAGGCAGACCACGACCGCGGCCGCGCAGGCGCCCAGCGCCGACGCGATGGTGGCGCGCGGGTTGGCGCCGGCCATCGCGGGCGCGGCGGCCAGCACCACCCAGAACGCCACCAGCGGCTTGTCCAGGTTCAGGTACATGCCGAAGGGCACCGCGTCCGGCGTCAGCGCCGCGCGCGGGATCACCAGCGGATTGTGGAACCCCGGCAGCCAATGCAGGAACAGCAGTACGGCCAGCGTGACGAACAGCGCATGGCCGGCGGCCCGCAGGGCGGGCGCGCCGCCGGGCCGGACCATCAGCGCGGCCAGCGCCAGCAGGGCCGGCCAGGCCAGCGCGACGGGTTCGATGCCGCCCTGGGTCCAGGCCCAGGCGTAGGCGGCCGCCAGCGGCAGCAGCGCCCAGGGGCGGGCGGCGGGCAGCCACAGCAGGGCGGCGGCCAGGAACAGCAGGGATCCGGGTGAAGCGAGGGGCATGACTCTTCCAGGGCGCGGACGGCGGCGCCGGCCCGTGCTTGCTGGCGCGGCGCCGCCGCAAAGCGGCAAGTGTAAGCGCCCGGGCTTTTCATTTCCGCGCTTTCAGGCGACCATGCCGCAGCGGCGGCGACGGCCCGCCGCCCCGTGGCGGGGTCCGCCCGCAAGGAGCAGCAATGAAATTGATCGCATGGTTGATGTTGGCGGCGGCGATCCTGCCGTTCGTGTCCACGATCGTGGCCAAGGCCGGCGGCAAGAAGTTCGACAACAACGATCCGCGCGCCTGGCTGGCGCGGCAGGAAGGCTGGCGCGCGCGCGCCAACGCCGCGCAGATCAACACGTTTGAAGCCCTGCCGTTCTTTTTCGCGGCGGTGCTGTTCGCGCTCTACAACCAGGCGCCGCCCGCGCACGTGGCCACGCTGATGGCGTGCTGGCTGGGCGTGCGGCTGGGCTACCTGGCGATGTACCTGGCCGGCTGGGGCGCGTTGCGCTCGCTGGTCTGGGCGATCAGCATGGGCTTCACGATCGCCATCCTGTTCTCGGGCGTCTAGGCCCGTTGCGCGGCGTGCCCGCCGCGCGTTTCTCGTCTCAGGCGCGCGTCACTTCCACTCGAACACGGCGCGGGCGGTGCCGCTGTTCTGCACGTTGACCTCGCGTTCCTGCGCCTTGCCGCCGTAGGTGGCGGACACCTTGTAGCTGCCGGCCGGCAGCTTGACCAGCATGTAGGGCCCTTCGGCCTCGGCCTGCAGCACCTGCTTGCCGTGCGCATCGTGGATGCTGACGGCGACGTTGGCGACGTAGTCGGCCTTGCCGTCGCGCTGGGCGGCGAAGGTCAGCGCCAGCGGGTAGTCCTTGGCGGCGGCTTTCAGGGCTTCGGATTCGTCCAGGCCGATGCCGCCGCTGACGTACTGCACCGTGCCCTGGTGCTTGACCGGCGGCAGGGCGGCCTGCGCGGTGGAGAGCACGCCGGCGAAGGCCAGCGTGCCCAGGGCCATTGCGGCGGCCAGGGTGGCGCGTTCGATGCGCTTGTTCATGAGAAGCTCCTTCAAGGGATGATCGGGCAACAAGGGTTTCGACCGCAGGGCTGGCGGCGAGTTCGTCGCTGGCGGCCACTATTTCCGGGCTCATGAGGGGGCCTGCCGAGCGGGCCTGCCGACAGGCAGGCCCCGGGCGGCCGGCCTATCCGAGCATATCGCTGGCGGCGCCATCGCGCCAGGCGAACGCCAGCGCGCTCTCGCCGCTGGCCGAGCCGTCGGGCGCGAAGCGCTTTTCGGTCAGCTGGCCGCTGCCGTCGTCGCATAGCGCCAGGACGGTGGAGCTGCGGGTGCCATAGTTTGGACTGACGATGAACGGGCTGCTCAATAGTTTTTCGCGATCCGGCGCCAAACCGGTGGCGGGCAGGTCGGCGTCGTCGGCCGGACTGCGGTCGGCCAGCGCCTGGAACAGCGCGGGCAGGTCGGGCTGCGGCGCATGCCGCAGCACGCGCTCGAACGCGGCCTTGGTGCGGGCCAGCTTGGGCCACGGCGTGTCCAGCAGGTGGTTCGACAGGGCGTAGACGCCCGGCGCCAGGGGCCGCGGGGCGCCGTCGCGGTTGCTGGCGTACCAGGCGCCGCGGGCGTCGCCCACGATCAGGTTGAAGCCGTTGTAGGCCTGGCCCGCGGCATGCGCGGCGGCGATGTAGTCGGCCGCGCCGGCATTGCCGCGCAGGAAGTCCTCGACCAGCGCGCCGCGCGAAGGCGCATCGGCGATCTGGCGGCCGGGTTCGCGGAAGTTCGTGACCAGCGCATAGCGGCCGTCGTGCGTCGCGCCCATCCAGGTGCCGCCGGCCAGGCCGTCGCGGCCGCCGTAGACGCGGGCGTCGTCGGCCCATTGCGCCGCCGGCAGCGTCGGCCGGGCATGAAATTCATCGCGGTTGGCGGCGATCAGGACGGGAATGCCCGGCACGGTATGCAGGGCGAGGACGGCAAGGCACATGGTTCAGTCCGCGGGGGTGAGAGGGGCGGGCGGCGCGGGCCGGCCCGGTTCGGTGGCGAAGCCCGGGCCCGCCAGCGTGGCGCGCAGGGACTCGATCGCGGCGGCGGCATCGCGCAGCGCGGCGGCATCGGTCGTCACCGGCGTGGCGCCGACCGGCGCGCTCTGGGTCACGGTCTGGGCCATGGCGCGCAATGCGTCGGCCAGGCGCGCCAGTTGCGCCGGTTCGGGCGGCGGCTGTCCGGCCGGCAGCGACCAGGCGGTGTCGGAGATGGCGTTGGCGACCCGTTCCAGGGCCACTTCGACCGGCCACCAGGCCAGCGCCCGGCGGCTCACCAGGCGCGGCTCCGACAGGCCGCGCTGCAAGGCGATGCGCAGGTCCGACAGGCGCGCGTAGGCCTGGGTGCGCAGGTCGTGGCGGGTGGCCGGGTCGGCCTGGAACACGGTGTTGAGATAGGCGGCCAGGGTCTCGATGGCGGTGGCCACGGCCTGGTCCAGGTTGTGGCGCTCGATCCGCATCCACGGCAGGTAGCCGACCGCCAGCACGATGGCGGCGGCCACCGCCACGTCCTCCAGCCGCGCCAGCGCGATCGGCCAGCTGCCGGGTTGCAGCGCGCCGATCAGCAGCATCAGGATCGGCAGCAGGATGGCGGAGAACAGGCCGTAGTTGCGGCGGATCGACCACGGCAGCAGGGCGGCCAGCGCGGTCACGGTAATGAGGCTGGTGACGCCGCTGCGGTCCAGCGCCATCACGGTGGCGCTGATCGCCACCCCCACCACGCTGCCGGCGCAGCTTTGCAGCGCGCGGGCGAAGACCGAGCCGAAGTTGGGCTTGAACACCACCACCACGATCAGCGGCACCCAGTACGAGCGTGGCAGCGCCACGGCGCGCGCTACGGCCTCGGCGACGATCAGGCACAGCCCCAGCCGCACCAGGTAGCGCACGGTGGTCGGTCCGGGGCGGTAGGTGCGCGCCAGCACCCGCCACGGGGTGCGCGGGCGCGCCGGCGGCAGGGCCGGGAAGGCGTCGGGCCGCGCCGGGCCGCTGCCTTCCAGCAGGGGCTGGGCCTGGGTCAGGGCGTCGGCCAGCGCGTCGGCGCCGGCCTGGCGCAGCGCGGCGATGCCGGCGGCAGGGGACGGCGGCGTGTCGTTCTCGACGTGGTCGGCCAGCAGGTTCATGACGCGCGCGCAGTCCGGCGGCAAGGTGCGTCCGGCGCGCGCCAATGCCAGCGCGGCGTCCGACAGCGGGGTGCAGGCCTGCAGTTGGGCAGCCAGCCGCGCCAGCCGCGGCGAGGGGCCGGCGGCGCGGCGGCGGGCCGCCAGCACGGTGTCGTAGGCGGTGGCCATGGCGGCTTCCATGTCGCGCCGCGCGGTCATGATGCGCGAGGTGCCGATGGCGGCGAACATGGCCGCCAGCTTGCGGTAGGCCAGCGCCACCGCCGCGCGCTCGGGCGCGGTCGGGTTCACCACCCAGCCCAGCAGCGTCAGCGCCAGGCCGAACAGGCCGCCCGCGCCCACCAGCACCGACGGCAGCCAGGGCGGCAGGGTCGAGGTCAGGCTGGCGCCGACGATCACGTAGACGGCGAATTGCAGGGTGGCGACGGCGGCGATGTTGTTGAAGGTGCCGACCAGGCTGGCGAGCAGCACCAGCAGCGTCATGCCGGCGATGCTGAACAGGCCGTGGCCGGCCAGCAGCGTGCCCAGGAAGTAGCCCAGCGCGCCGCCGAACACGGTGGTGCCGATGGACAGCGCGCGGTTGCGGTAGGGGCCGCCGTTGTCGCCGGTGATGGCGGGCAGCGCGCCCAGCGCCACCAGCGCGGCCGCCGCGCTCTGGTCCAGCAGCAGGCCGGCGGCGGTCGGCAGGCCGATGGCCAGCGCCGCCCGCAACGCCACCCAGCGGCTGACCGGCGACGGCTCCATGTGCGCCAGGCTCATCAGCCAGCGCATGTTGGAGGCGCGCGCGCGGCGGTTCTCGCGGGAGGTCGGTGAGTGCGGCACGGCGGCCCCGGGCCGGTTAACCCTGGCCCTTGATCAGCGGCGCTTCCTGCGGCGCGGCCAGGCGGAAATAATCGGCGGTGTCCATCAGGATGGAGGCGTCGAGCCGGCCGGCGTTGAACACGATTTCATCGTGCCGCTGGCGCAGCGTGGGATCCACCAGCAGGTGCAGGTCGGGGTTGAAGCTGAAGGGCGGGATCGCGCCGATCTCGCAGCCGGTCAGCTCGCGCGCCAGGTCCTGCGAGGCCAGCGAGGCCTTCTTGCCGCCGGCGGCGCGGGCGATGGCTTCCAGGTCGGCCTGCTGGTCGGCGGGGAACACCGCCAGCACGTTCTTGCGCTGGTTGGACGAGATCTTGACGCGGCACACCAGCGCCTTGGCGCCCTGGCTGACGGCGGTGCCGCGCACGGCGGCGACTTCCACCGAGCGGCCGGCGGCGGGGTGGGAAATGAGGCGGTAGCGGGCCTGGTGCTCGGTCAGCAGGGCCTGCAGGCGGTCGTAGACTTCCATGGCGGGAAACGGTGGGTTGGCAAGGCCGGCGCCGGGGATCCGGCCGCCGGGGATCCGGCGGGCCATGCCGCATGATACGCCGCCCGCGTCCGGGTCTGCCCGGCCTGGTTTCAGATATCGCCGGTGAAGGCGTAGCCCCAGCCCCAGACGGTGCGGATCGGCAACTCCATGTTGGTCTCCTGCGCCTTGCGGCGCAGCCGGCTGACCACCACGTCGGTGCGGCGCACGGATTCGCGGCCGGCCTGCGGATCGCCAGGCGGCACGTCGCCGCGCGGCAGGCGCTTGTCGGGGCTGGTGGTCAGCTTGAGCAGGAAGTCGCGTTCGGCCTGGGTCAGCGGCAGGCGCGTGCCGCGCGGGCTGACCAGGGTCCAGGCGGCGTCCTGGAACTGCCATTTGCCGGTGGCTTCGGCGGGGGCGGCGGCCGGCGGACGCGCGTCGGGGTCGGCCGGCCGGCGGCCGCTGACGGGCACGCGACGCACCAGCGCCTGCAGCGCGGCGGCGATCTCGGTGGTCGCCACGTCGGGCGGAAAGCAGGCGTCGGCGCCGCAGTGCAGGCCGAGGATGCGGTTTTCGGGCGAATCGAAGGTGGAGACGGCGACGATGCCGGCGGTGGTGTCCATGGCGCGCAGGCCGGCGACGGCCATGCAGAGATCGGTCAGTTCGGCTTCCATCACCAGCAGCGGCGTGCGCCGCGCCTGGAACAGGCGGAACAGGCCGTTGGAGTCCTCGCACCCGCGCGGCGAGAAGCCCATGCCCGCCAGCGCGTCGCAGCGGCGGGCGCGTTGGCGGGTATCGGGCGAGAAGACGATCAGGTCTAGTAGGTCATTCATGAATCGTTGTCGAGATCAGTGCAGCTTGAGCGCATGCATGATGCATCGGATACAACGGATTCCTAAACGTCGCACAACGCCACTTTCTGACCCGAATTCTCGGACATGATCCGGCAAGGCCTGTATCGGCGCGGGTTTTCGGGCTACGGCGCGGGGTCGGCGGGGGGCGCCGGCGGCTCGTTCCACCAGCCGCCGCCGAGCGCTTGCAGCAAGGCGGCAACGTCGGCATGGCGTGCGCCGTCGGCCGCGCTGCGGGCGATGCGCGTCTGCAGCAATTGGCGCTGGCTGTCGAGCAGGCTCAGGTGGCTGATGCCGCCGGCCTGGTAACGGTCGCGGGCGATGCGGGCGGCGTCGTCGGCGCGGCGCCAGGCGGTGTCATAGGCGTCGTAGGCCTGGGCGTCGGTCTGCACCGCGCGCAGCGCGTCGGCCACCTGGCGGAAACCGTCGAGCACGGTCTGCCGGTAACCCGCCGCCGCGGCCTCGTAGGCGGCCTGCGCCGAGCGCGTGCGGGCGCGCAGTTCACCGCCATGGAACAGCGGTTGCACCAGCCCCAGTCCCAGGTTCCATACGTTGACGCCATCGGTGATATCGCCGGCCCGGGTGCGTTGCGACCCGAAGCTGGCGGTCAGGGTGAACCGGGGGTACTGGTTGGCCGTGGCCACGCCGACATCGGCCGAGGCCTGGTGCAGCAGGGCTTCGGCGGCCAGGATGTCGGGCCGCTGGCGGGTCAGCGCCGACGGCACCCCGGTGGGAATCTCGGCCGGCAGCGCCAGGTCGGCCAGGCGCAATGGCGGCGCCTGCCAGGCGGCGGGCGGCTGGCCCAGGTAGGTGGCCAGCTGGTGGGTGGCCTGCGCCAGCTGGTACTCCAGCGGCGGCACGGTGGCGGCGGTCTGCGCCAGCAGCAGTTCCTGGTTGCGCAGGTCGGCCTCGGCGATGCCGCCGGCCCGCAGGCGTTGCGCCATGATGTCGCGCTGGCGCTGCTGGGCCGCCAGCAGCTCGCGCGTGTCGGCCAGGCGGCCGGCCAGGTCGGCCTGGCGGATGGCGGTGGTGACGACGTTGGCGGCCAGCGTCATGCGCGCGGCCTGCAGTTCGTGCGACTGGTAGTCGACCTGCGCGGCCAGTCCCTCCAGCGCGCGGCGGTTGCCGCCGAACACGTCCAGCGTGTAGGACACGTCGATCGAGGCGTTATAGAGCGTGAACGGCGCCGGCTGCTCGGTGACGGGCACGCCGTAGGCGGACGGATCGACCTTCTGCCGCGTGGCCGACAGGTTGGCGTCGACCGCCGGCAGCAGGCGCCCGCCGGTCTCGGCGTTCAGGTCCTCGCCGGCCTGGCGCAGCCGGGCACGGGCCTGTGCCAGCGTCGGGCTGGCGTCCAGCGCCTGCCGCACCAGCGCGTCCAGCGCGTCGGAACGGAACAGGCGCCACCATTGCGCCGGGATGTCGGCGTCGGTGAGGCGTGGCTGCGCGCCGCCGGCAGCGGCGTCGGCTGGCGCCGTGTAGGCGCTGACTGGCGGCGCGGCCGGACGCTCGAAATCAGGCCCGACGGCGCAGCCGGGCAGCAGGGCGCAGGCGGCCACGAGCGCGGCGCGGCGGGCGAAGGGCAGGTGGGGGCGGGGCATGGCGGCCTTCAATCCAGGGTGCGGCGGTAGAACTTTACGGCGGCGGTCATCACGACCACGGTGAACAGCAGCATGGGCCAGATGGTGGGCCACAGGTCCCACCAGCCGTTGCCCTTGAGCAGGATGCCGCGGATCAGCCGGTTGAAGTGCGTCAGCGGCAGCAGGTTGCCCAGGTACTGGGCCCACTTGGGCATGCCCAGGAACGGGAACATGAAGCCGGACAGCAGCATGTTGGGCAGGAAATAGAACATCGTCAGCTGCATCGCCTGGAGCTGGTTCTGCGCCAGCGACGACAGTGTGATGCCGACGGTCAGGTTGGCCGCCACGAAGATCAGCGCGCCCAGGTACACCGTCACCAGGTTGCCCAGGAACGGCACGTGGAACACGAAATACGCCGCCAGCAGGATGATGGTGGCCTGGATCAGGCCGATGGCGATGTAGGGCACGATCTTGCCCGTCATCACCTCCAGCGGCCGCACCGGCATGGCCAGCAGGTTTTCCATGGTGCCGCGCTCGCGTTCGCGCGTCATGGCCAGGCCGGTCATCATCACCAGTGTCATGGTCAGGATCACGCCCATCAGCCCGGGCACGGTGTTGTATTGCGAGATCTGCTCTTCGTTGTAGAGCTGGTGCACGCGCACGTCGAACGGCGGCTGGCCGCCGGCCAGGTGCGCCAAGGGGCCGGTCAGGTCCTTCTGCGCCACCGCCTGCGCCAGCTGCGTGGCCGAGCCGATCGCCAGCCCGGTCGCCATCGGGTCGGTGGCGTCGGCCTCGATCAGCAGCGCCGGCCGTTCGCCGCGCAGCAGCTTGCGCGAGAAGTCCGGCGGAATGGTCAGCACGAACAGCACCCGGCCCTGCGCCAGCGCGGCGCGGCCGGCTTCCTCGTCGGGTAGCGTCTCGACGATGTTGAAGTAATCCGACCCCGTCATCGCCGCCACGAAGCTGCGCGTGAACGGGCTGTGGTCGGCCACGATGACAGCGGTCGGCAACTGCTTGGGGTTGGTGTTGATGGCGTAGCCGAACAGCGCCAGCTGCATGATCGGAATGCCGACGATCATGCCGAAGGTGATGCGGTCGCGGCGCAGTTGCAGGAACTCCTTGAGCACCATGCTCCACCAGCGCGACCACGAGAAGCCTTCCAGATGGCGCCTCATGCCGGACTCGCGTAGTTGTCGTCGGAGCGGTTCATCAGGTAGATGAAGACGTCTTCCAGGCTGGTGTCGATGCGTTCCAGGCGCAGGTCCTGGCCGGCCACGACTTCGCGCAGCGTGCGTTCGAGCACGGCGGCGTCGCGGCCGCTGATGTGCAGCGCGGTGCCGAAGGCCACGGTCTGGTCCACCCCCGGCGCGCCGCGTAGCCGCTGCGCCAGCGGCACCAGGTCATGGCCGTGGATGGCCCAGGTGGTCAGGCGCTGCTGGGCGATGACCTCGTCGGCGGTGCCCTGGATCAGCAGCTTGCCGTACGAGATGTAGGCCAGCTTGTGGCAGCGCTCGGCCTCGTCCATGTAGTGGGTGCTGACCAGCACCGAGATGCCACGCGCGGCCAGTTCGTGCAACTGTTCCCAGAAGTCGCGCCGGGCGGTCGGGTCGACGCCGGCGGTGGGCTCGTCCAGCAGCAGCAGGCGCGGCTCGTGCAGCAGGCAGGCGGCCAGCGCCAGCCGCTGCTTCCAGCCGCCCGACAGCGCGCCGGTGAGCTGGTTGGCGCGGGTCTGCAGCCCCAGGTCCTCGAGCGCGCGGTCGACGGTCTCACGGCGGTTCGGCATGCCGTACATGCGGGCCACGAAGTCCAGGTTCTCGCGGATGGTCAGGTCGTCCCAGTACGAGAACTTCTGCGTCATGTAGCCGACGTGGCGCTTGATCTGGGCGCTGTCCTTGAGAATGTCGTAGCCCAGGCAGGTGCCGCTGCCCGAGTCGGGCGTGAGCAGGCCGCACATCAGGCGGATGCTGGTGGTCTTGCCGCTGCCGTTGGGGCCGAGAAAGCCGAAGATCTCGCCTTCGCGCACCTGCAGCGAGACGTCGTTGACCACGTGCTTGTTGCCGAAGTGCTTGTTCAGGCCGTGCACGTCGATGACGTAGCCGGGCTCGGCCGCGGGACGGACGGAGGCGTCGTTCATTGCAGCGCCGCCTCGACCGGCTGGCCCGGATGCAGCCGCGTGGCCGCGTCCGGCGCGGGCCGGGCCTCGACCATGTAGACCAGCTTGCCGCGGGTCTCGCGGCTGTAGATCACCGGCGGCGTGTACTCGGCCTGCGGCGAGATGTAGTCGATGCGCACCGGCACCGGGTCGCCGCAGCCGTCGCAACGCACCGTGGCCTGCTGGCCGGGCTTGAGCATGCCGACCACGGTTTCCGGCACGAAGAAGCGCACCTTGATGTTGCCCGGCGGCAGCAGGCTGACCACCGGGCTGCCGGCCGGCACCCATTCGCCCACGCGGTACAGCGTGTCGAACACCTGCGCGGCGGCGGGGGCGGCCAGGCGTTTCTGCGCCAGGGTCCAGTCGGCCTGCGCCAGCGCCGCGCGCGCCGCCTCGACCTGGGCGGCCTGGGCGCGGCGCTGGTCCTGGCGGCCGGGCAGGTTGGCCACTTCCAGCTGGGCGCGCAGTTCGCGCACCCGGGCGGCATCGGACTGGGCCTGTTCGCGGCTGTCGTCCAGCTGCGCCCGCGCCACGCCGCCGGCGCGGAACTGCGCGGTGTCGCGCGCCAGTTGCGCCGCCGAGCGCCGGCTGGCGGCCTCGGCCTGGGCCAGTTGGGCGCGGCTGACGTCGACCTCGGGCGGGCGTTTGCCGGTGGCGATGTCTTCCAGCTGCGCGCTGGCCGCCGCCAGCTGCGCGCCGGCCTGGTCGCGGGCCGCGGTTTCGCGCGTCGCTTCCAGCGCGAACAGCGGCGCGGCGGCGGCGACCTGCTGGCCGCGCCGCACCGACAGCGCGTCGAGCCGGCCAGCCTCGGACGAGGCAATGTAGAGGTATTCGCCCTCGACATAACCCTGGTAGACGGCTTCGTCGCGCTTGCCGCAACCGGCCAGCAGCAACAGGCCGAGCGCGGCGGCGGGCAGCGCGAAACGGGGAAGGGAAGCGGTGCGCATGGTCAGCGTCCTGTGGCGGGGTCGGTGTCCGGGGCGGCCGGCCGCGAGGCGCGGCGCCGCCTGGTGGCGGGAGCGGGCGGCGCGGCGGCGGCCGATTGCGGCCCCGCGGCGTGCGGCGAAAACAGGCCGCCCGTCAGCATGGCGACGGCATGGGCGGCGATCGCCTCGTGGTCGATGGCGTGGATCTGCGGGTCGTCCTGCCAGATGCGGCGCCACAGGCTGGAGGTGGCCAGCGGCAGCAGGGTCAGGCCCAGGATCGACAGGAACACCAGCCGCGGTTCCACGCCCGGGGTGATGGCGCCGGCGCGCTGGCTGTCGGCGATCAGGCCGGCGAATACTTGCAGGCGCTGGGCCGGCAGGTGGCGCAGCACGCGCTCGCGCAGCTGGCCGCCTTCGTTGACGACCTCGTGCATCCACAGGGCCGGCAGCCAGGGCCGGTCGGTGCCGCAGCGCACGATGCGCGAGACGATTTCGGTGATGACGATGCGCGCGGTGTCGGTCGACCCGTCCAGGCGTCGCGGGGTTTGCGGCACCGGGCTCCAGACGTAGCTGATGACCGGCACCACGCGTTCGAGCACCACCGCATCGAGCAACTGGTCGCGGCTCTTGAAGTAGTAGTGCAGCATCGCCGAGGTCACGCCGGCGCGTTCGGCGATGTGGGCGAGGCGCGTGGCGGCCACGCCCTGGGTGGCGAACAGGTCGGTGGCGATGTCCAGCAGCTGGTCGCGCACGGCGGCGCTGTCGGGTCGGGCCGGACGGCCGGGGCGGCGGGCGGGGGAAGGCATGGCAGGCATGGGGCAGATTCTAATTAAATATTTAATTAATTAAAAGCGAGGTGGCTGGCAGGGTCTGCCGGCGGGCGGTCGGGCAGGGATGGTGTAATGGCCAAACCGGAACAGAAGGAGTCAGTACGCCATGCCGCAATCGTCCTCCCTCAACCGCCGCATCGTCCTGGCCTCGCGGCCGCGCGGCGAACCCGCCGACAGCGATTTCCGCCTGGAAACCGGCGCGGTGCCCGAACCCGGCCCGGGCCAGCTGCTGCTGCGCACGGTCTATCTTTCCCTCGATCCCTACATGCGCGGCCGCATGAGCGACGCGCCGTCGTACGCCGAACCGGTGCAGGTGGGCCAGCCCATGGTGGGCGGCACCGTGGCCCGGGTGGTGGCCTCGCGCCATGCCGACTATCCGGTGGGCGAGTGGGTGCTGTCCCAGTCGGGCTGGCAGGACTACGCCGTGTCGGATGGCAGCGGCCTGCTCAAGCTGGGGGCGTCCCCCGAGCGGCCCTCGTATTCGCTGGGCGTGCTGGGCATGCCGGGCTTCACCGGCTACATGGGGCTGCTGGACATCGGCCAGCCCAAGGCCGGCGAAACCGTGGTGGTGGCCGCGGCCAGCGGCGCGGTCGGCGCGGTGGTGGGCCAGCTGGCCAAGATCCACGGCTGCAAGGCCGTCGGCATCGCCGGCGGCGCCGACAAATGCCGCTACGTGGTCGAGGAGCTGGGTTTCGACGCCTGCATCGACCACCGCGATCCGGCCATGGCCAACCTGCTGGCCAAGGCGGTGCCGCAGGGCATCGACGTGTATTTCGAGAACGTCGGCGGCGCGGTGTTCGACGCGGTGCTGCCGCTGCTCAATCCGCGCGCGCGGGTGCCGGTGTGCGGCCTGATCTCGGCCTACAACGCCACCAGCCTGCCCGACGGCCCCGACCGCCTGCCGCTGCTGATGCGCACCATCCTGACCAAGCGCATCAAGATGCAGGGCTTCATCATCTTCAACGAATACGCGCCGCGTTTCGGCGAATTCCGCGCAGCCATGCAGGAGCTGCTGCGCGACGGCCGCATCAAGTACCGCGAAGACGTGGTCGATGGCCTGGAGAATGCGCCGCGCGGGCTGATGGGGCTGCTCAAGGGCGAGAACGCGGGCAAGCGCATCGTGCGCGTCGGCCCGGATGCATAGGAGCGCAACATGAATATCCTGATCGTGCTGACTTCCCACGACACGCTGGGCGACACGGGCCGCAAGACCGGCTTCTGGCTGGAAGAGTTCGCCGCGCCTTACTACGCCTTCCTGGACGCGGGCGCCACGCTGACGCTGGCCTCGCCGCAGGGCGGGCAGCCGCCGCTCGACCCCAAGAGCGACGACCCGGACGCGCAGACCGACGACACGCGCCGCTTCCGCCAGGACGCCGAGGCACAGCGGCGCCTGGCGAACACGCGCCGCCTGGCCGAGGTGCAGGCGGCCGACTACGACGCGGTGTTCTATCCCGGCGGCCACGGCCCGCTGTGGGACCTGGCGGAGGACGCCAAGTCGGTGTCGCTGATCGAGACCATGCTGGCCGCCGGCAAGCCGGTGGCTGCCGTTTGCCACGCGCCGGGCGTGCTGCGGCATGCCAAGACGGCCGACGGCAAGCCGCTGGTGCAGGGCCGCCAGGTCACCGGTTTCTCGAACACCGAAGAGGCCGCGGTGCAGTTGACGGCGGTGGTGCCGTTCCTGGTCGAGGACGAGCTGGCATTGCTCGGCGGGCTCTACAGCAAGGGGCCGGATTGGCAGCCGCACATTGTGTCCGACGGCCTGCTGATCACGGGCCAGAATCCGGCCTCGTCGGTGGGCGTGGCGCAGGCGCTGCTGGAGCGGCTGAAGGCGTGAGGCTTGCATGCGTATGTGTCAGAATTGATACTTTCTGACACAGCGCGCGGTTCCGTTGCAACCGCGCGCCATTACCGATGCCTCCAGACGTACCTCCCAGCGTTCCCCCAAGCATTTCCGGCGACCTGTCCGCGCCGCCCGCCCGCTCCTGTGAGGCGGCGCTGTTCGCCGCGATGCAGGCGCGGGACGCCGCCACCGGCCGCCACTGCCACCGCGTGGTCGCGCTGAGCGTGGCGCTGGCGCAGGCCTGCGGCCTGCCCGAAGACGAACAGCGCGCCGTGGCCGTGGCCGCGCGCTTGCACGACGTGGGCAAGATCGCGACGCCCGACCGCGTGCTGTTTTCGCCCAAGCGGCTTGAAAAAGAAGATTGGGAAATCATGAAGTCCCACGCCGCCGTGGGCGCCGGCATCATCCTGCAGAGCGACATGCCGCAACGCGCGCGGATCGCGCTGGCGGTGCGCCATCACCACGAACATTTCGATGGGTCGGGCTATCCCGCCGGACTGGCCGGGCACGAGATCCCGCTGCTGGCGCGCATCATCTCGCTGGCCGATTCCTACGACGCGTTGGGCGACGCCCGGCCGTACCATCCGGCGCGCACGCACGCCGAGATCATGCGCATCCTGAACCGCGAGGCGGGTTCGAAATGCGATCCTGATCTGTTGCGCACCTTCGAGACGATGATCCAGTCCAGCCCGCTGCGCGTGCCATAGCGGTTCGCGCCCGACGCGTCCGGAAGGCGCCACGGTAGCCGTGGCGCCAGCGGGATCACTTCAGGCGGTAATGCGCCGCCACCGTGGCCAGTTCCTGCAGCGTGCGCTGCTGCCAGGCGGCGTCGTGGCCCAGTTCCTCGGCCAGGATGCGCGCCACTTCGGGCGCGGCCAGCAGCGCCGCCTCGGCGTCCAGGAACAGCGCGCGGTTGCGGCGCGCCAGCACGTCCTCGGCGCTGCGCGCCAGCTCGAAGCGCGCGGCGAAGCGCACGTGGGCTTCGGACAGGCCGCTGCTCTTGACCAGCATGCGCTCGGCGCCGGGCAGGGCCTTGAGCGTGGGCAGGTCGCTGCCGTAGTAGCTGTCCGGCGTGCCGGCGTGTTCCTGCGACGGCGCCAGGCCGTGGGCGCCGTGCAGCGCCAGCGACTCGGTGCGGCAGCTTGCCTGCGTCAGTAGCTGGTGCTGGATCGCGGTGTCGACCACGTCCTGCGCCATGCGGCGATAGGTGGTCCACTTGCCGCCCGTGACCGTCACCAGCCCGGCCTGCGACACCAGGATGGTGTGCTCGCGCGACAGCGACTTGGTGGAGGCGTCGCCGGTGGCCTTGACCAGCGGCCGCAGGCCGGCCCAGACGCTGGTGACGTCGTCGCGGGTGGGCTTGCGGCTGAGGTAGCGCGCGGCGGTGTCCAGGATGAAGTCGACGTCCTGGGCGCCGGCTTGCGGATCCAGCGGCAGGTCGTCGCGCGGCGAATCGGTGGTGCCGACGATGGTGTGGCCGTTCCATGGCACCACGAACAGCACGCGGCCGTCGTCGGTCTTGGGAATCAGGATGGCGCGCTTGCCGGGCAGGAAGTCGTGCGGCAGCGTCAGGTGCACGCCCTGGCTGGGCGCCACCATGGTCGGCGCGTTCTTGTCTTCCATGCGGCGCACGCTGTCGACCCAGACGCCGGTGGCGTTGATGACGCAGCGCGCCCGCAGCGTGAAGCTGGCGCCGCCCAGCGCGTCCTGCGCGGTGACGCCGTCGACCTTGCCGCCGGTGGTGGTCAGGCCGGTGGCGCGCACGTAGTTGACCGCCGTGCCGCCCAGGTCGAACAGGGTGCGCATCAGGCTCAGCGCCAGGCGCGCGTCGTCGAACTGGCCGTCGTAGTACAGCACGCCGCCCTTGAGGCCGCGGCCGTTGACGTTCTCGGCCAGCGTCGGCGCGTTGGCCAGCGTGTCGCGGCGCGACAGCCAGCGGCTGGGCGACAGGTTCAGTTTGCCGGCCAGCATGTCGTACATCTTCAGGCCGATGCCGTAGAAGGGCTGGTCCAGCAGGTTGTAGGCCGGCACCACGAAGCCCAGCGGCCACACCAGGTGCGGCGCGTTGCGGTTGAGCAGGCCGCGTTCGTGCAGCGCCTCGCGCACCAGGCTGATGTTGCCCTGCGCCAGGTAGCGCACGCCGCCGTGCACCAGCTTGGTGGCCTTGCTGGAGGTGCCCTTGGCGAAGTCGGCGCCCTCGATCAGCAGGGTGCGGTAGCCGCGGCTGGCGGCGTCGACGGCGGTGCCCAGGCCGGTCGCGCCGCCACCGATGACGATCACATCCCAGGCGGGCGTGTTGTCCAGTTGCGCCAGCAGGCGGTTGCGGTCGGGCGGGGTGACGGTGGCGAGCGGTTGGTTCATATGCGTGGGGCGGCGGGGCCGCTTGTGTTCGGTGCGGTGTTCGTTTCTGTTCGTGCCGGCCGGGTGGGGCGCAAGCGCCATGCCGGCCGGGTCAAGCCGGTCAGGCGGGTAGCTTGGCCGCGTTCGGCGCGGCGGCCACTTCGCAGCGCACGCCGGCGTCCAGCAGCACTTGCGCCAGCGGTTCCTGCGGGTGGGCGTCGGTGAAGAAGCGGTCGATCTGCGAGATGTGCGCCAGCTCCACCATGGCCTGGCGCTTGAATTTGCTGCTGTCGGCGGCCAGCCACACTTCGCGCGACTGTTCGATGATGGTGCGGGACACGCGCACTTCGCGGAAGTCGTAGTCGCGCAGCGTGCCGTCGGCCTCGATGCCGGAAATGCCGATCAGGCCGATGTCGACCCGGAACTGGCGGATGAAGTCCATGGTGGCCTCGCCGACGATGCCGCGGTCGCGCGAACGCACCACGCCGCCGGCGACGATGACTTCGCAGTCCGGGTTGTCGGAAAGGATGTCGGCCACGTGCAGGTTGTTGGTGATGACGCGCAGGCCGCGGTGGCGCAGCAGGGCGCGGGCGATGGCCTCGGTGGTGGTGCCGATGTTCAGGATCAGCGAGCAGCCGTCGGGCACGGCGCGGGCCACGGCTTCGGCGATGCGCTGCTTGCCGGCCGCGTGCAGCCCTTGGCGCTTGCGGTAGGCGATGTTCTCGATGGTCGACGCTTCGATGCGCACGCCGCCATGGAAGCGCGACAGCAGGCCGGCTTCGGACAGGATGTTGACGTCGCGACGCACGGTCTGCAGCGTGACGTCGAAGCGTTTGGCCAGCTCTTCGATCGTGGCCGAGCCTTGGGCTCGAACCATTTCGATCAAGGCGCTTTGTCGGGGATTCAGTGTCATGTTCGCATCATAAAACAACAAAAGCGAAAAATAATGACGCGCTGCAAGATTGTTTTTTTTTCGCTTCTTCGGTAAAACGCACAAAAAACGAAAGCTATCTGAAAGAAGAACCTGGACCGGCGCGTTCTCGCGCGCCGCAAGGGCCGCTGTACCGATGTACCGATGTCCGGCCTGAAAACCGGGGACGTATTAGAGGTAGAGGAGACCAGATGCAGCTGACCCTGGACAGGATAGGTTTGCGAGCCGGCTCGCAGACGCACCTGTATCCCATGAGCCTGGCCCCGGTGCCGGGCGCCATGACCGTTTTGCTGGGGGTGACCCTGGCGGGCAAGACATCGCTGATGCGCATCATGGCCGGGCTCGACCGGCCCACCGAGGGCCGGGTGCTGGCCGACGGCGCCGACGTGACCGGCGTGCCGGTGCGCCAGCGCAATGTCGCCATGGTGTACCAGCAGTTCATCAACTATCCGTCCATGACGGTGTTCGACAACATCGCCTCGCCGCTCAAGCTGCGCGGCGTGTCGGGCATCGCCGACAAGGTCGGGGCCATGGCCGCGCGCCTGCACATCGACCACCTGCTGGGCCGCCATCCGTCGGAACTGTCGGGCGGCCAGCAGCAGCGGGTGGCGCTGGCGCGGGCGCTGGTCAAGGACGCGCCGCTGATCCTGCTGGACGAACCGCTGGTCAACCTGGACTACAAGCTGCGCGAGGAACTGCGCGACGAGCTGTCGGCGCTGTTCGCCGAGGGCCGCTCGACCGTGGTCTACGCCACCACCGAGCCGGGCGAGGCGCTGCTGCTGGGCGGCCACACCGCCGTGCTGGACGCGGGCGAACTGCTGCAGTACGGACCGACCGCCGAGGTCTTCCACCGGCCCAATTCGATCCGCGTGGCGCGCGCCTTCAGCGATCCGCCCATGAACCTGTTCGCCGCGCAGCGCGGCGCCGACGGCTTCACGCTGCAGGGCGGCATCGCGGTCGCGCGGCCACTGCCGCCGGGCGCGGGCGGCGGGCTCACCGCCGGCCTGCGGGCGGGCGCGCTGGACGTGGCGGCGCGTCCCGGCCACATCGGCCTGGACGGCGTGGTCAAGCTGGCCGAGATCTCGGGGTCCGACACCTTCGTGCACGCCGAGACGGCCGCCGGCGACGTGGTCGCGCAGCTGCCGGGCGTGCATCGCTACACACTGGAGCAGCGCCTGACGCTGTACTTCGACCCGGCCCAGACCTACGCCTTCGGCGCCGACGGCGCCTTGCTGGCGGCCCCCGCCCGGCCGCACGCCAGCGGAGGGATGGCCTGATGGCGCAGATCGAGCTGGACCTCTCCCATTCCTACGTCGCCCATCCCCAGGCCGACGAGGACTACGCGCTGCTGCCGCTGAAATTCACCTTCCGCGACGGCGGCGCCTACGCCTTGCTGGGCCCCTCGGGCTGCGGCAAGACCACCTTGCTCAATTGCGTCTCGGGCCTGTTGCGGCCGTCGCATGGCCGCATCCTGTTCGACGGCCAGGACGTCACCAACAGGACGCCGCAGGCGCGCAACATCGCCCAGGTGTTCCAGTTCCCGGTGGTGTACGACACCATGACCGTGGCCGAGAACCTGGCGTTCCCGCTGCGCAACCGCGGCGTGCCGGCCAAACAGATCCGCGAACGCGTCGGCCGCATCGCCGAGATGCTGGAGATGTCGCAGGTGCTGGACCGCCGCGCCAGCGGCCTGACGGCGGACGCCAAGCAGAAGATCTCGCTGGGCCGCGGCCTGGTGCGCAACGACGTGTCGGCGGTGCTGTTCGACGAACCGCTGACCGTGATCGACCCGCAACTGAAGTGGGAACTGCGCCGCAAGCTCAAGGAAATCCACCACGAGTTCAAGCTGACGCTGATCTACGTCACGCACGACCAGACCGAGGCGTTGACCTTCGCCGACCAGGTGATGGTGATGGCGCGCGGCCGCGCGGTGCAGGTGGGCAGCGCCGATGACCTGTTCGAGCGTCCCGCCCACACCTTCGTCGGCCATTTCATCGGCTCGCCCGGCATGAACTTCCTGCCGGCGCAATGGCGCGATGGCGGCCTGGCGGTGGGGCAGCGCCGCGTCGACGGCGTGCCCGATGCGATGGCCGCCAGGCTGGCCGACGCCGGCCCGGTCAAGCTGGGCGTGCGGCCGGAGTACCTGCGACTGGCCGACGCCGGTGCGTCCGGCGCCATCCCGGCCACGGTCCAACGGGTGCAGGACGTGGGCACCTACACCTTGCTGCTGGCCGACTTCGAGGGCACGCCGCTGCGCGCCCGCCTGGGCACCGACGCCGCCTCGATCGCGCCCGGCGCCACGGTGTGGCTGTCGGCGCTCAATCCGCATACCTGCTTCTACCGCGACGAGGAGCTGATCCGATGAAACCGATCGATCACCGGGCCTGGTTCCTGGTCCTGCCCGTGGTGCTGTGCGTGGCGTTCTCGGCCATCCTGCCGCTGATGACCATCGTCAATTACTCGGTGCAGGACATCATCTCGCCCGAGCGCCGCGTGTTCGTCGGCACCGAATGGTTCGCCGCGGTGCTGCAGGACGAGGAGCTGCACGGCGCGCTGCTGCGCCAGATCGGCTTTTCGCTGGCGGTGCTGGCCATCGAGATCCCGCTGGGCATCCTGCTGGCGCTGTCGATGCCGGCCAGCGGCTGGCGCGCCTCGGCGGTGCTGGTCATCATCGCGCTGTCGCTGCTGATTCCGTGGAACGTGGTGGGCACCATCTGGCAGGTGTTCGGGCGCACCGACATCGGCTTGCTGGGCGCGACGCTGTCGTGGCTGGGGGTGGACTACAACTACACCGGCAATGACCTCGACGCCTGGGTCACGGTGCTGGTGATGGACGTCTGGCACTGGACGCCGCTGGTGGCGTTGCTGTGCTATGCCGGCCTGCGCGCCATTCCCGACGCCTATTACCAGGCCGCGCGCATCGACGGCGCCTCGCGCCTGGCGGTGTTCCGCTACATCCAGCTGCCCAAGATGCGCGGCGTGCTGATGATCGCGGTGCTGCTGCGCTTCATGGACAGCTTCATGATCTACACCGAGCCGTTCGTGCTGACCGGCGGCGGGCCGGGCAACGCCACCACCTTCCTGTCGCAGTACCTGACGCAGAAGGCCGTGGGCCAGTTCGACCTGGGCCCGGCGGCGGCGTTCTCGATCATCTACTTCCTGATCATCCTGCTGCTCTGCTTCATTCTGTACAACTGGATGCAGCGCGCCGGCACCACCGGCGGTTTCGACGAGGAGCGCGCCAATGCGTGAGCAATCGACCTGGTGGCGCGGCGCCTTCCTGGCGCTGTACCTGGTGTTCGCCATCCTGCCGCTGTACTGGATGCTGAACATGTCGTTCAAGACCAATACCGAGATCGTCAGCACCCTGACGCTGTGGCCGCGCGATTTCACGCTGGAGCACTACCGCACCATCTTCACCGATCCGGCCTGGTATTCGGGCTACATCAACTCGCTGATCTACGTGGTCATCAACACGGTCATCTCGCTGGCCGTGGCGCTGCCTGCGGCCTACGCGTTCTCGCGCTACCGCTTCATCGGCGACAAGCACGTGTTCTTCTGGCTGCTGACCAACCGCATGACGCCGCCGGCGGTGTTCCTGCTGCCGTTCTTCCAGCTGTACAGCTCGTTCGGGCTGATGGACACGCACCTGGCGGTGGCGCTGGCCCACCTGGTGTTCAACGTGCCGCTGGCGGTGTGGATCCTGGAGGGCTTCATGTCCGGCGTGCCGCGCGAGATCGACGAGACCGCCTACGTGGACGGCTATTCGTTCCCGCGCTTTTTCCTGACGATCTTCCTGCCGCTGATCAAATCGGGCGTGGGCGTGGCGGCGTTCTTCTGCTTCATGTTCAGCTGGGTCGAGCTGCTGCTGGCGCGCACGCTGACCTCGGTCAACGCCAAGCCCATCGTCGCCACCATGACGCGCACGGTCTCGGCCTCGGGCATGGACTGGGGCGTGCTGGCGGCGGCCGGGGTGCTGACCATCGTGCCCGGCGGCATCGTCATCTGGTTCGTGCGGCACTACATCGCGAAGGGCTTCGCGATGGGCCGGGTCTGAGGGGGAGGGCGCCACATGTTCAGCTGGATGGTATGGACCACCCCCGTCGCCGTGTTCTTCACCTGCATCGTGCTGATGCTGGTGGGCATGACGGTCTGGGAACTGAAATCGCCCACGGTCGAGCGCAAGGGCTTCCTGCCGCTGCGCACGACCCGCGGCGACCGCCTCTTCATCGGCCTGATGGCCGCGGCCTGGCTCAACCTGGCATTCCTGGGGTTCGGGCAGAAGGCGGTGGAATGGTTTTCGCTGGACGAGCCGCCATCGGTGTGGATCAGCTTCGTGCTGTCCATGCTGCTGCTGGCCTTCATCATGAGGAAAGGCTGACGGGGCGCAGACCCCGCGCGATATCAGCGGTTTGGAAGGACGATCGGCCAATGTCTTCCCCGGCCAGAAGTCCGCAGCACCACAGGGGAAGACTTATCGAGGAGACAGGTCATGAAATTGCGCATGCACGCCATGGCGGCCGCCATCGCCCTGATCGGGACGTCAGGAGCCTGGGCCGGCGAGCCGGAAGCAAAGAAGTGGGTCGATTCGGAATTCCAGCCATCGACCCTGTCCAAAGACCAGCAGATGGCCGAGATGAAGTGGTTCATCGAGGCCGCCGCCAAGCTCAAGGCCAAGGGCGTCAACGAAATCAACGTGGTGTCGGAGACCATCACCACCCACGAGTACGAGTCCAAGGTGCTGGCCAAGGCCTTCGCCGAGATCACCGGCATCAAGGTCAACCATGACCTGATCCAGGAAGGCGACGTGGTCGAGAAGCTGCAGACCTCGATGCAGTCGGGCAAGTCGATCTACGACGGCTGGATCTCCGACTCCGACCTGATCGGCACCCACTACCGCTACGGCGCCATCCTGCCGCTGTCCGACTACATGGCCGGCGCCGGCAAGGAATGGACCAACCCGGGCCTGGACCTGAAGGACTTCATCGGCACCAAGTTCACCACGGCGCCGGACGGCAAGCTCTACCAGCTGCCCGACCAGCAGTTCGCCAACGTCTACTGGTTCCGCGCCGACTGGTTCGCGCGCCAGGACCTGAAGGACAAGTTCAAGGCCAAGTACGGCTACGACCTGGGCGTGCCGACCAACTGGTCCGCCTACGAGGACATCGCCGAGTTCTTCTCCAACGACGTCAAGGAGATCGACGGCAAGAAGGTCTATGGCCACATGGACTACGGCAAGAAGGACCCGTCGCTGGGCTGGCGCTTCACCGACGCGTGGCTGTCGATGGCCGGCGCCGCCGACAAGGGCCTGCCCAACGGCATGCCGGTGGACGAGTGGGGCATCCGCGTGGCCGACGACAAGTGCACGCCGGTGGGCGCCTCGGTGGCGCGCGGCGGCGCCACCAACAGCCCGGCCGCGGTCTACGCTTTGACCAAGTACGTCGACTGGATGAAGAAGTACGCGCCGCAGCAGGCCATGGGCATGACCTTCTCGGAATCCGGTCCGGTGCCCGCGCAGGGCCAGATCGCCCAGCAGATCTTCTGGTACACGGCCTTCACCGCTGACATGACCAAGAAGGGCCTGCCGGTGGTCAACGAGGACGGCACGCCCAAGTGGCGCATGGCGCCGTCGCCGTACGGCCCGTACTGGAAGGACGGCATGCAGAACGGCTACCAGGACGTCGGTTCGTGGACCTTCTTCAAGTCCACCAATCCCGACAAGATGGCGGCCGCCTGGCTGTACGCCCAGTTCGTCACGGCCAAGTCGGTGTCGCTGAAGAAGTCGATCACCGGCCTGACTTTCATCCGCGACAGCGACATCCACAGCGACTACTTCAGCAAGAACGCGGCCAACTATGGCGGCCTGATCGAGTTCTACCGCAGCCCCGCGCGCGTGGCCTGGACGCCGACCGGCAACAACGTGCCGGACTACCCCAAGCTGGCGCAGCTGTGGTGGAAGAACGTCGCCACCGCCGTCACCGGCGAAAAGACGCCGCAGGCCGCGATGGACAACCTGGCCAACGAAATGGACCAGGTGATGGCGCGCCTTGAACGGGCCGGCATGGCGCAATGCGCGCCCAAGCTGAACGCCAAGGGCGATCCGAACAAGTGGCTGTCGGACCAGCACGCGCCGTGGAAGAAGCTGGGCAATGAAAAGCCCAAGGGCGAAACGGTGGCGTATGAACAGCTGCTGGAGGCCTGGAAGGCGGGGAAGGTTAGGTAAATTCACCGCAATCGAAAAACGCCGCAGAAATGCGGCGTTTTTATTTATGGTGGCAAGATTTTTGTTTATTAGAATGGTATTGTTTTGTTTTTAAATAATTAGTAGGATTTTGTATGCCATTGCCGAAGGCTCTTGAAGGGGACCGTTGGACTGAAGAAATTGCCAGGAAGATGTTGCCGTTGCTAGTCTGGTGTGCTGAAAACGAGAAGAGAATCACCTATGGGCAGCTAGATTCTGAACTTCAGAGAAGGGGGCTGGGACACCACGTGAATGTGGTTGTGTACGGTCACCCCGCAGGAGCAATCGGGGACGCCATGATTGAAACCGAACAAGAGACAGGAGTGAAACATCCGCCAATTAATGCACTGATTGTGAACGCAAAGTCCGGCATTCCTGGTAGCGGTTGTGATTACTACATTACCAATCATCTGCAGGGGAGACCTACGAGAGACCTTAGCGACGACGATCGGAAGTCGATGGCCGAGGATACCTTTGAGGAGATTTGGCAGTTTGAAGGATGGCGCAGGGTATTGGCTGACTATGGCTTGCAGCCGCTGCATGGCGGTATCCCAGCACTTATGGACGAAGTAACCGAACCGGGGGCGCCGGTCAAGTCGGGATGGTCTAACGAACCCGAAAGCGAATCTCATCGAAAGCTGAAGGAGTGGGTCGCAGCTCATCCGGAGGTGTTGCTTTCGAAAATCAAGTTCTCAAAAGGGAAGACGGAGTGGCTATTTGGCTCCGCTGACCGGGTTGACGTAATGTTCCAGCATGAAAAAGGTTCAATCGCCGTTGAAGTGAAGTCCGAAATCTCCAATGAGGCTGACTTGGAAAGAGGCATTTATCAGTGTGTGAAATACCGCGCACTATTACGTGCCGAATTGAAAGTCAAAAATTTGATTCCCAATGGGAAGGCTGTTCTCATTACATCCAAAAGATTTTCGCCACGGCTTCAACAGGTTGCAGACATTCTGGGAGTGCCTGTTATTTTCGTGTCGAAAAAAGAGGTTGAAATTTAGTCGCGCAGTCGAATATCAGTAGAACGAAGAAAAGGATAAAGGGTAAACAGCAATCACCGTGTTTTCGTCGGTTGAGTGTGACCTCACAACCTTTCAAAAACGTAATCCCCTTATCCGCTTTCTGTCTGCATCGCCTTCCTAGAATGAATCCCGTGCAGTCCCCCCCACGATTCATAGGAGTGAAGCATGCAGATTCTTCGTAAAACCGCACTGATCCTGGCCCTGGCGGCGGGCGTTTCCGGCACGGCGCTGGCCCAGCAGGCGCCGTCCTCGGCCCTGACCAGCCCCTATGGCGCGTCGCTCTCGCGCGCCGAGGTGCTGGCCGACCTGGCGCTGTGGAAGCGCGCCGGCGTGGACCGGTTCTGGCGCGGCGAGGCCACGCCGGACATCTACAGTCCCGAGTACAAGGCGGCGTTCTCGGAGTATGTGCGGCTGCGCTCGGGCCCTGACTACCAGGCCGAAGTGCAGCGCCAGAACGAGAGCCGCCGATAGCCGCGCCCGCGGCATCGGGGCATCCCTGAAATGGGTCACGTCCTGCTGACGTGCATGCCCGAGTCCGGCGACAGGCTGCAATTCGCGGACCTGGAGCTGGACCTGCTGCGCTGTCGCGCGTACCGGGATGGCGAGCCGCTGCTGTTGACGCCGAAGGAGTTCGGGCTGCTCGCCATGCTCATGGGCAGCCCGGGCGCGGTGTTCACCAGCTGGCAACTGGCCGAGTCGGTCTGGAAGGCCAGGGCGCCGGGCCTGGGCGCGGGGCACGTCAAGTGCCAGGCCGTCGCGATCGCCATGCGTCGCCTGCGCAGGAAGGTCGATGGCGGCCGCCGGCCGCGCTTGCTGCACGTGATCCGCGGCGGCAGCTTCATGTTGGCCGCGGGGCCGCTGTGAGCGCGCCGGGGCGCAATGGCGCGGCGCTTCAGGCCGGCAACGCGCACCGCGCCAGGCAGTCCGCCTGCCAGGCGTGCTCGATGTCGAACGAGGCCGGATCCGACACCGCGCCGTAGCCGCCCTGGCCATAGACGGCGGCGTAGGCCGCGTACTCGGCCGCCCGCAGCGCCTTGCCGGCCAAGGCGCTGGCGACGGCATAGGTGGCCGACACCGCGGCATGGCCGCAGCCATCGATGGAGGTCGAACCGGGATGATGATTGGCCAGCGCCGCCGCGAGGGCGGCGGCCCGCGCCAGTTCTTCGGCGTCACAGGCGCCATCGAGATAGCGGCCCAGCACGGCCAGGCAGTCCAGCGCCCGCGGTTCCTCCAGCAGATGCTCGACGCGCTGGGTACAGGCGTGGCCGAAGGCCAGGCGCAACCGTTCGTTGCCGGGCGCATCCAGGTCGAGCTGGCGCGCCAGGCGTTCCAGGGCGATGTTCATGATCGGGCTCCTTGTCGTTACGCGCGGCGCCGCGGGAAGGCGGGCAGCGCGGCAGGCGCTGGCGGCCACGCCTGATCGCCAGGGCATTTTCCCGCCGTGGCTGTTGCGCTGTGAAGTGCAATTAATTGCCGGGTTGATGCAAAAAAACCATGAAAGCGCGGGCTCCTACTGGGCGCGGCAGGGCCTGCGGTATGCTGGGCGCTTTCCAGTACCGGCCGCGCTCGTCGCGGCCCGCCAGCACGCATGTCCAAGAGCACGAACACGGTGGCCGCCACGATCGAAGGCCGCATCGACAAGTTCCGGGAGGCGGTGCCGCGGGTGCGCGGCCAGGTGTTCCTGCGGGTGAACGGCGTGCCGGTCAACGGCGCCTTCGAAGACCCGGCCGATATCCGCACGCTGCGGGGATTGGCGTTGCAGGCCACGCCGGTGCGCGTCGGCGTGATCGAGGGCGGCGCGGGCGGCTTGCGCCATTTTTCCTGGCTGAATGCGGGGCAGGGGCGGGGCGTGCCGCCGCGCTACTACGTCGATCAGCGGCGCCGCGCCTGGCGCGGCATCGGCATCAGCCTGGCGGTCGCGGCGGCGGCAGGGGCGTTGGCCTGGCTGCTCGATCTGTCGTCCTTCGCGCAGGTGCTGGGCCTGGTGCTGGCGCTGACGGTGGCCCTGGTCGCCGTGCTGCTGGCGGGGTTCTCGTTGTACGGCTTGTGGCACAACCGCCTGCACCGGGCGGCGATCCTGCGCAGCGAGGCGCTTTACCGCGAACTCCTGAAGACGCCCGTCGCGGCGGCCGCCCCGCCGGCCTCGCCGCCGGCCGACCCTGCGCGGGGCGAGGGCGAGACGCTGATCACCGACGCGGCGCCCGAGATCCTGCTGGTGCGCGGCGCCCTGGCTGGCCTGACGCACGAGGCCAGGCCCTCGATGCGCACCGCGCCCGCCTATGGCATCTACCGCTTCCAGGTGGGCGCGCGCCGTTTCGTCATGTATGTCGCCGAGAACTTCGGCGATGCAATGCCATTCCTGGCCGAGGGCGACCAGGTGGAGCTGGCCGCCTACGCCGGCCAGCTCAGCGGCGCCGGGCCGGACCAGCTGGTCTACGGCCTGCGCAACCGGGAAGACGAGCGCGTCTATGTCTGCCATCACTACTTCCGCAGCGCCTTCACCGACATCGCGCCGGTGGGCGTGGGCCTGAAGCAGCGCGTGCCGCTGTTGACGCTGCTGGCCGTGTTGCTGCTGGTGTGCTGGCTGGTGGTGGTGGCGGTGCTGGCGACTTCCAGCTCGCCGTCCAGCCGCGAGACGGCGCCGGAGCTGGCGGCCGTGGTGTTCGCGTTTCTGCTGGCGGCATGGCTGTGTGTCGCGCTGCCGCTGCTGTTCCTGGATACGCGTTGGCGCATGGGCCGGCCGACGCGGCGCCAGCGCATCCTGGAACGGATCTATCGCGCGCTGGGCCTGGGCACGCCGTTCGCGCCCACAGCGGTGATCGAGGAAGTCTAGGATGCCGCGCCCGCGCGCCTTCCCGCCGGCGCGGGCCGTCGAGGAACCTTTGCAGGATCCGGCCTTGCTGCGCCGCCTGCTGCGCGCCAAGGACCGCATGGACGCTGCCTCGCACGAGGCGTGGCCGGTGGCGCGGCTGGCCGAGGTCAGCGGCGTGTCCGCCGCGTATTTCGCGCGCTCCTTCAAGCGGGCCTTCGGCCTGCCGCCGCACCGCTACCTGTTGACGCGGCGCATCGAGCAGGCCGTCGCGCTGCTGCGCGACACGGACCTGGCCATCACCGAGATCGCCTACGCGACCGGCTGGGAAAGCCTGGGCACCTTCGGCCGCATTTTCCACGACATCACGGGCCGCAGCCCCGGCGCCATGCGCGAGGCGGCGCGGGCCGGCATGGACGGGCTGGGGCTGGTGCCCGCCTGCGTGGTCAAGGCCGCGTCGCGGCCCGACCTGACCATCGCAGTTTTGGAGAAGCGCCGGCGCCAGGGCAAGGATAGAGTGCGCTGATCGACCCGCGTTGGGTCGCCAAACAACGTATCCAAGGAGTGGTCATGAGTGCAGGCATCAATGTCGTCGGCGTCTATGTGGACGACCAGGACGAGGCGCTGCGGTTCTACGTCGACAAGCTCGGCTTTCGCGTCCAAACGGACGTGGGCAACGGCCCGTACCGCTGGCTGACCGTCCAGCACCCGGAGCAGCCGTCGTTCCAGCTGGGCCTGTTCCGGCCCGGGCCGCCGGTTCATGACGAAGCCACGGCGCAGACCTTGCGCGCCATGGTCGCCAAGGGCGCGATGCCGCCGCTGGTGCTGGCGGTGGCCGACTGCCGCGCCAGCCATGCCCGCTTGCTGGCGCTGGGCGTGGAGTTCACGCAGGAACCGGTCGAACGGTACGGCAGCATCGATGCGGGGTTCCGGGATCCCGCCGGCAATGGCTGGAAGATGATCCAGGGGCCTGACGCGGCGGCCTGAAGCGGCCTCCTGCTGGCGGCTGCCCGAGGGCTGCCGGGCATCGCGGGCCCGTATCGAGGCGGGAAAAAAACGCGCGCCTTCGGGCAAGCCCGGCAGCGCGCGGCGACATACCACCCATCCCTTCGCGGAGGCGGGCGTCATCAACGGGATCTTGCGCAAAGGGGATCGCGCCGCCGGCGGTCAGAAGCGGTGGCGGATTCCCAGGTTCACCTCGGTCGCCTTGGCGTTGTCCAGGAAGGCCCAGTTCGTCGTATAGGACGCCACCGCGTATAGATCCGTGCGCTTGGACAGGTTGTAGTTGTAGCCCAGGCTATAGGTGTTGCTGGCCGCATCGCCGCCGGTCAGCTGCTTGCTGTTGGCGTCCGCCCGCTGCCAAGACGCGAAGGCGCCGCCCGATTTGCCGACCGGCGCCGCCAGCGCCAGCATGTAGGAGTTGGACCGGAAGCCCTTCGAGAACGCGTAGGACGGCGTGCCCGTGAAGGCGCCGATGCCGCTGCCACCGGGCAGGCTCTTGCCGGCGAACCAGCCGTCGGTGAGGCGGTTGTACGCCAGCGCCACCTTGACGACCTCGAAGTCATACGAACCGCCCACGATGTACGAACGCGGCGTGGCGTCGACCTGGCCCTGGGCCAGCTTGTTGGAGGCGTTGAGCTGGTCGTAGGTGGCAAAGCCCATCAGCGGGCCGTTGTCGTAGCGCAGGCCGGCGGTGATGGCGCGGGTGTTGTCGGCGGTGGCGAAGCCGGACTGGGCCGTCTTCTGGTCGTCGATGTTGAAGGCGTAGCCGACCGCGGCCCTGAAACCGCCCATCGACGGCGTCTCGTACACCACCAGGTTGTCGTAGCGCGGGAAGTAGGCCGAGCTGAAGCCCAGGCCGCCGCCGGTGTTCAGCTGGTTGAAGCCGCCGCCGAAAGTTGGCCCGAGCATGCCGCCGAAATAGCGCGTGGCGACGTTGTACTGGCGACCCAGGCGGACCTCGCCCCAGTCGGCGCTGCCGAGGCCGACGGTGGCTTCGCGGCCGAACAGGCGGCCGCTCTGCAGCGAACTGCCGTTGCGGCTGTCGAAACCCGACTCCAGCTGGAATACGGCGTACAGGCCGTCGCCCAGGTCCTCCTTGCCGCGCAGGCCCCAGCGCGAGCCGGCCGTGGTGCCGGTGGTCGTGCCGATGCGGCTGTTGTCGATGCTGCTGCGGCGGCCGGTGGCCGGGTCGGTGTAGCTGCCGTCGACGTTGGCGTAGCCGATGCCCGTGTCGATCAGGCCGTAGAGCGTGACCGAGGTTTGCGCGGACGCCGCGCCGGACAGCGCCATGGCGGCCGCGGCGGCGAATTGTTTTTTCATGGATGACACTCCGTAGGCTGGAAAACTCGAATGGCGCCGTGCGGTCGAAGGGCGGGCCTTCGGTTGCAGGGCGATTCGAAGTCTGCGCGGCCGCGATCGACAGTTCGCGAACATTAAAATGACAATATCGATCGCGTTGCCGTCGCGATACCGTCATCTTTTCCTGCCTGGGCCCCGCCCGCACCACCGTCCTTCGATTCCATGATCAAGCCTTTCCTGCGCGCCTGCTTCGCCCTGTCATTGCTCGCCACCGGCGCCGCGCACGCGGCCGGCTTCCAGCGGCTCAATCTGCCCATGGACATGAACGGCCCGGCGTTGCAGGGCGGCATCTGGTATCCGTGCGCCGCGCCCGCGCAGGACGTCGTCATCGGCCGCGTCACCCTGGCGGCGACGCCGGACTGCCCGATGCCTGACGGACCCAGGCCGCTCATCGTCATGTCGCACGGATCGGCCGGCTCGTACCTGGGGCATCACGACACCGCCGCGGCGCTGGCGGACGCGGGCTTCGTGGTGGCGGCGATCAACCACGTCGGCGACAACGCGGTGGACCGCTCGCGGCAGGGCTATCTGTCGATCTTCTCGACCCGGCCGCGCGAGATCCGGCGGCTGATCGACTACCTGACCGGCGCGTGGCCGCAGCGGGCGCGGCTGGACGGCGCGATCGGCTTCTTCGGGTTTTCGCGCGGCGGCTACACGGGGCTGGTGCTGGCGGGCGCGACGCCGGACTTCAAGCAGGGCCTGGGCCTCTGCGCCGACGAGCCCACGCTGCCGATGTGCCGCGACATCCGCGACGGCAAGGCGCCGGCGCAGCCGTACGTGAAGGATGCGCGCATCCAGGCCATGGTCATCGCCGACCCGCTCAACGCCTTCAGCGCCGATGCGCTCAAGGCGGTGTCGATCCCGGTGCAGCTATGGGCCTCGGAACAGGGCGGTGACGGTGTCACGCCGGCCAGCGTCGAGGCGGTGCGCCAGGGATTGCCGGCGCCCGAGTTCCACCAGGTCGCCGGCGCCGGCCATTTCGCCTTCCTGGCGCCGTGCTCGGCCGCGCTGACCGAGGCCGCGCCGGCGATTTGCCGCGATGCGGCGGGTTTCGACCGGGCGGCGTGGCACCGTGAATTCAACGCGGCGGTGGTCGCGTTCTTCAAGGCGACGCTGCGCTGAGCGGCGCCGGGCAAGCCGGCCTTCGATGACGGCCGTCTTGAAGGCCGCCGCCCGTTAGCGCGCGGAGTTCTGGCGGCTAGCCTGTTCGGCCCGCCGCCTGGCCGCCGCCTTCGGCCCGTCGCGCAGCGCGACGTAATTGCAGTAATGCGCGAAGTCTTTCTTGGCCAGCGCCAGGTACAACCCCGTCGCCACCATGGAGACGCTGCACACAAAGCGGTGCAGCCAGATGTCGATCGAGTAGGGCATCAGCGAGGTTGTCAGGTACATGACCAGCACGCCGAATCCCAGCAGCGATACCATCAGCAGCCAGCGCGCCCATTCGCTGCCACGGTACAGCCCGGCCAGCAGCAGCCCGGGCAGGATCAGCTTCACCAGCGGCGAGAGCTGGCCGCGCAGCAGCGGCAGGAGGTCATAGCTGAGGGTGACCAGCGTGCCTGCCAGGACGATGTACCAGAACCGCTTGCTGGTGGGCGCGTGGCGCCGGGGAGCCTGTCTTGCTTCGCCATTATTCTGCTGCATGGAGCCTCCTTTGGGTAACGGGCCAGTGTAACGTCGTGCCGGCGGCGATGCGGGTAGACTGGCGGCTGGGCACACACCGGAGCACCGCCTTGGCCACCTCGTTGCGCAGATACACCGAGCTTCCCTACCTGATCGACTACCTGCAGACGGGCGAGCTGGCGCTGCTCAATCCGAAGGCGTGGGACGACCGCAACGACTCGTTCTACATCGAGGAATACGCGCGCGCCAAGCGCCTGCTCGGCATCTACGCGCTGTGCATGGCCGAGGCCTCCGAGACCTATCACCACTGGCGCGTGTTCTCGAACGGCAGCGGCGGGGTCTGCATCGAGTTCGACAAGGAAAAGCTGGTGGAGCAACTGCGCGGCGTGCCCGACCTGCGGGCCGAGACGGTGCAGTACCGCACCATCAAGTCGCTGCGCGAGCAGCCGCCGGCCGAGGCCGACCTGCCGTTCCTCAAGCGCCACGCCTTTCGCGACGAAAAGGAGTTTCGCCTGTTCGTCTGCCGCAGGACGCGCGACACGCCGGTGCTGCGCATCCCGGTGGCGCCGGCGACCATCAAGCGCGTCACGCTCAGCCCATGGCTGCCGGCCACCGTCTGCGACCAGGTCAAGAAGGTGCTGAAGTCGATCAAGGGCTGCGAGAAGCTGCGCGTGTTCCGCTCGACTCTGGTGGACAACGAGGACTGGAAGAAATTCGCCAGCGCCGGCCGCAAGGAGCCGGCATGACGCAAGCCCGCGATACGGGCGCGCCGGCCGCGCTGTCGCCCGCGCAGATCGTCGACGCCTACGCGCGGCTGGGCTGGAAGAACAATGATCCGATGGGCCAGGTGCTGCGATTGCGCCGCGACGATCCGGCGGCGTTGGGAGAACTGGTCACGCTGTTCCTGGATCGCGGGCTGGAGCACGCCACCTTCATCGACGCCGCGCTGGACCTGATGGACGACGTCACCTACGCCGAGACCCTGCGGCGGGTGTGGCGGCGCGCGCGGGACGGCGAGACCGCCAAGGCGCTGGCCGAGGTGCTGGATTCGGCGGCGGTGCAGTGGCCCGGGCTGTTCGCCGGCGCCTGGCCGGCGTTGCTGGCGGCCGTTGAGGCCGGCGCGGGCGGGCCGCGCTTCAATGCCGACCACGCCTGGCGCGCGCTCGATGCCGAAACGGCGCGAGCATGGCTGGCGCAATTGCCGCCACGGATCGAAGGCGATTCGCCGGATTCATTGCGCGCCCGCGCCGTGTTGCACTCGCGGCAGCCGGAGACGGTGCTGCGCGTCTGGCGCCAGGCCTTCGCGGGAGGCGTGGATCCCGACGCCATCTATTGGCTGATGGAAGTGGGCTATGCCGACGAAGGCGGCCAGGCGCGTGCGCTGCACGGCGAGCGACCCCTGCACATCCGCTTCGACGCGGCGCAGCGCAAGCAGATGGCCGCCTCGCAACCCGAGTGGCGGCGCGAGATCCAGCGCCTGCATCCCAGCTGGGGTTTCCCGGGGGCCGAGGCCGCGCCTGCCGTCGCGCAGGGCCACATGGGCGGCACGCTCGCGGCCACCTGCGGCCTGTGCCACGGGCCGCTGCATCGCCTCTTGACGCTGCCCCAGCCCGTGCTGGCCGGCATCGATTGCCCAACGCCGCTGACGCTGGCCACCTGCCTGTCCTGCCAGGGGTGGGAACAGGACGGCCCGATCCTCTTCTTCCGCCACGACGGCGACGGCGCGCCGCAGGCGCATCCGTCGCAGCGCCAGGCCGAGCCGGTGACGCCGGAGTTTCCCGCCGAACCGCTGCGCGAGGCCGACGTGGCCTTGTTCCAGGCGCCGGCGCGCTGGGCCTGGCAGGACTGGGGCGAGTCCAACGGCCGCCAGAACCTGAGCCGCGTCGGCGGGCCGCCCAGCTGGGTGCAGTCCGCCGAATACCCCGCCTGCCCGGACTGCGAGCGGCGCATGTCGTTCGCGATGCAGCTGGATTCCGACCTGCCGCAGGCGGACGGCGGCGACTGGATGTGGGGCAGCGGCGGCTGCAACTACAGCTTCTGGTGCGGGCATTGCCGCGTCAGCGCGCATCTGTGGCAATGCACCTGAACGGCGGCCATGCGCCCGGACGCCGCGCGGCCGGCGGCCGCCGTCGCGGCGCGGTCCGCGCGCTCGCCTAGACGGGCCTGCCGTCCTGCGCCCGCCGGCATTTGGCGGGATCATCCTGCACCAGCGACTGGTGCACGCCGACGCCGGCCATGACGCCCGCGGCGCTGGCCAGGGTGGCGTTGCCCATCGCCGTGCTGGCGTCGCCCGCCGCGTAGACGCCGGGCACCGTGGTCTGCTTGAAATCATCGACGCGCAGGTACGGCCCCAGCGGCCCCTCATCGAAGGCGCAGCCCAGCTGCATCGCCAGCGGGCTGCTCATGTGCACGCGGCTGGCGACGAACAGCGCATTGACCAGCAGGCGGCGGCCGTCGGCCAGTTGCACCGCGTCGATGCGCGGCGCCGGGCCCAGCAATTGCGTCACCGGGGTGCGCTCGATGCGCACGCCGCGGGCGGTCAGCAGCGCGCTCTGTTCGGCATCCGGCTCGAACTCGCCCTGCGTGAAATAAGTGGTGGGGCCCCAATCGGGCAGCAGCGCGGCCTGATGCGACGACATGGGGTGGGCGGCCAGCACGCCCAGCGGCTGGTCGGCCACCTCATAGCCGTGGCAGTACGGGCAATGCAGCACCGTCTGGCCCCAGCGTTCGCGCAGGCCGGGCAGGGCGGGCAGTTCGTCGCGCACGCCGATGGCCAGGATCAGGCGGGCGGCGCGCAGTTCGCGGCCGTCCTCCATGACGACGCTGAAGCGTCCCGATTCGCCGCTGGCGCTGGCGGCGGTGCCGTCGATGAAATCCACGGTGCGGTAGGCGGCCAGCTGGGCGCGGCCCACGGCCACGATCTCGGCCGGCGTCTTGCCGTCCTGGCCCAGGAAGCCGTGGGAATGCGTGGAGAAGCGGTTGCGCGGCTGGCCGGCATCCACCAGGGCGATGCGGCGGCGGGCGCGGGCCAGTTGCATGGCGGCCGAGAGGCCGGCGAAGCTGCCGCCGATGATGACGGCGTCATAGCTGGAGAGCAGTTTTTCGGGCTTCATGGATTTCTCGATACTTTAGAAGTTGCATGATACGGCGATCCTGTCCGTTCATGCAACTTATAATGTTTCAAACCATGAACCAGGAGTCTTTCCATGCGCAGCGATAACCGCCTGTCCCGCATGCTGCACGTGCTGCTGCACATGGCGGAGCAGGATGCGCCGCTGACCTCCGAGACCATCGGCAAGATGCTCAACACCAATCCCGTGGTGGTGCGGCGCATGATGTCCGGCCTGCGCGAGCGCGGCTACGTGCAATCGGAAAAAGGCCACGGCGGCGGCTGGGTGCTGACGCGCCCGTTGTCCGAGCTGACCCTGCTGGACGTCTACCAGGCGCTGGGCGAGCCGCCGATCTTCGCCTTGGGGCTGGACCAGAGCGAACCGAAGTGCCTGGTGGAGCAGGCCGTCAACGCCGGGCTCGAGGGCGCGATGGCCGAGTCGCGCCGGCTGCTGCTGGAGCGCTTCGCCACGATCCGCATGGACCAGCTGGCGCAGGACTTCCACCGACGGCTCAAGCTGCATCCGCACTGCACGGAGCGCTAGCGGGCGCTGCCCCGGTGTATCCTCGCAATCGTGCCGCGCCCGCATCCCGGGCGGCCGGCCCGCGCAAGAGAACACGGACGGCGTCCACCCGCGCCAGTCCGGCACTGCCCGACCAGGAGACATCGAACATGCTATTGACCGAAGAACAGCTCAGCGTGCAGGACATGGCGCGCCGTTTCGCGCAGGAACGCCTGGCGCCGAATTCCGAACGCTGGGACCGCGAGCACCACTATCCGGCCGACGCCATCCGCGAGATGGCCGACCTCGGTTTCTTCGGCATGCTGGTGCCGGAGGAATGGGACGGCAACGCCAGCGGCTACCTGTCGTACGCCGTGGCGCTGGAAGAAATCGCGGCCGGCAACGGCGCCTGCTCGACCATCATGAGCGTGCACAACTCGGTCGCCTGCATGCCGATTTTGAAGTACGGCACCGACGCGCAAAAGGACCAGTTCCTGCGGCCGCTGGCCAGCGGCGCGCACATCGGCGGCTTCGCCCTGACCGAACCGCAGGCCGGTTCCGACGCCAGCAGCCTGCGCACCCGCGCGGTGCGCGACGGCGACCACTACGTGCTCAACGGCGCCAAGCAGTTCATCACCTCGGGCCGCACCGGGCAGCTGGTGATCGTGTTCGCGGTGACCGATCCGCAGGCCGGCAAGCGCGGCATCTCGGCCTTCATCGTGCCGACTGACACCCCGGGCTACGAGGTGGTGCGGGTCGAGGACAAGCTCGGCCAGCATCTGTCGGACACCTGCCAGATCGCCTTCGAGGACATGCGCATTCCCGCCGCGTGGCGGCTGGGCGAAGAGGGCGAGGGCTACAAGATCGCGCTGTCGAACCTGGAGGGCGGCCGCATCGGCATCGCCTCGCAGTCGGTCGGCATGGCGCGCGCCGCGTTCGAGTGCGCGCGCGACTATGCGCGCGACCGCCAGGCCTTCGGCAAGCCCATCATGGAGCATCAGGCGGTGTCGTTTCGGCTGGCCGACATGGCCACCCAGATCCACGCGGCGCGGCAGATGGTGCTGCACGCGGCGGCGTTGCGCGAGGCTGGCAGGCCGGCGCTGACCGAGGCCTCGATGGCCAAGCTGTTCGCCTCCGAGATGGCCGAGAAGGTCTGCTCGGCCGCGATCCAGACGCTGGGCGGCTACGGCTACCTGGCTGACTTCCCGGTGGGGCGCATCTACCGCGACGTGCGCGTGTGCCAGATCTACGAAGGCACCAGCGACATCCAGCGGCTGGTGATCGCGCGCGCCCTGTAAGCCGGCGCCGGCAGTGGCCGCCCACGCGGGCGTCGGCGAGCCCTCAGTCCAGCAACGCCTGCACCGCAGCTTGCGCCGGTCCCGCCAGCGGCTGCTCGCGTTGCAGCCGCGCGATCTTTTCCTCGAATTCGGCCACCACGTCGGGCCGCACCCTCTTCATGGCGCGCACGGTCTGCGCCAGCAGCAGGCGCGCGTTGACGCTCTTTGGGAAGTCCAGGCACTGGCGCAGGTTGCCGTCGAGGATCTCGCGTTCGCCGTTGAGCTGGCCCGGCTGCTCCGGGTTGGCGCCGTTGCAGCGTACCGCCAGCAGCTGTTCCAGGCGCAGCAGGTAATACGGGAAGGCCGCGCCGTCCGGCACCGTGTAGTTGGCCGGCGTCGCCAGCGGCGGCTGGGCGGTGGCGCGGCCCACCAGCGCCACCAACTCTTCCGTCAGGCGCTGGATCGCGGCGGTCGGGTCGGCCATCGGGAATTCGGCCGACAGGGCGCCGACGCACTCGGCGTCTTCGGTGCGCACCACGCGCACCTCGGCGCGCCACGGCTCGGCGGTGGTGACCAGGTGCGAGATCACCACGTAGTCGCTTTGCGCCTCGCACTGCTGCGCGTAGCCGATGGCATCGGCGTCGTCCCAGGCCGCGCCGCTCAGCAGGAAGCCGGGATGCGGTTCGGTCAGCCACGGCACCAGCGTCTGCGTGCGCAGGCCGCAGCGCAGCGCCAACTGCTCGTTGAAGTACAGCGGCAGGGCGCGGCTCAGGCGGCCGGTGGCGTCGGCCAGTTGCCGCTCGGCGCGCTCGGGCGCGGCGCCGATCTCGGCCGAGCCGCCCAGGAGCGACACCAGCGGACGATCGGGCGTCACCGGTGTGAACAGCGCCGCCGCGGGCGAATCGGGCGTCAGCCAGACCGGGCCGCGGCCCAGCAGCATGGCCAGCCGCATCTGCGCCGGCTCGGCCGCGCCGTCGCCCAGGGCGGCGCGCGCCAGTTCGGTGTCCCAATAGGCCAGGTTGTCCTTCCAGTCGGGGCGCTGTTGCGCGTAGAGCTGGTCGAGGATGGCGCGGGCCTCGCCGGGCCGGCCCAGTTCGACGTAGGCGCGGATCAGGTTGTTGCCGACCTGGATGCCGTGGCTTGCCGCATCGAAGCGCGGCCCGGCCAGTTCGACGATCGGCTCGATCGCGCCGGCGTTGCCCAGGTCGCCGCTCATCTGCGCCAGCAGGTCGGCGGGCGTGGGCGTGCCGGCGCGCGCCAGCGCTTCCAGGTACATCGCGAGCGCGCCCGACAGGTTGTGCGAGCCCAGTTCGCCGTGCGCCAGCCACAGTTGCGCGCGCCAGCTGCCGGGCAGCGCGGCGACCTTGCGCATGGCGGCCACGCCGGCCGCATCGCCGCCGTGTTCGCGGTGGATGGCTTCATACCAGCCCAGGCCGTTTTCCTGGTTGGGGTCCAGTTCCAGCGCGCGCCACAGCGTTTCCACGGCGGCGGGCTCGTCGCCGCGCTCGTCCTGGATCTTGGCCAGGTTGGTCAGCACCACGCCGGTTTCGCCATGCTGGCCGATGAAGCCGCGCAGCGCGCGCTCGGCCTCGTCCAGGCGGCCGGTCTTCATGTAGACGATGGCCTGCAGCACCACGCCGCGTTCGGCGCCGGGTTGCAGTTCGACCAGGCGGTCCACGGGCCTGACCATTTCATCGATGAAGCCGTCGCCGAGCGACTGGACGATCAGGCCGGACAGGGAGTCGGCGTCGTCCCAGTGGCGCTCGATGGCGCCGGCCAGCACGTTGTCGCGCCACTGGTCGCGCGGCACGAAGATTTCGCGGCCGTAGGCGTCGTAGGCGCGGATCGGGGCTTCCGTGGCCGGCGCCTCGGCCTGGGCGGCGGGGGCCGTGGCGGGCGAGGGGGCATCGGTGGCGCCGGGGGTCGGCGCGGCCTTTCTGGCCAGCAGTTTGTCGAGGAAGCTCATGCGCGTGTCCGGTAGGTCTGGACCGTCACTATACCGGGCGTCTGGCGGCCGCCCGCGGCCCGGCGCGGCGGACCGCCGCGCGCAGGGCCGCGCCTTGCGCCACCGTTACCAGGCGTAGCGGGCGGTCAGGTTCACCGAGCGACCATAGCCGTAGTAGCACCAGGTGATGCTGTTGCAGGCGGTGATGTATTCCTTGTCGAACAGGTTGTTCACCGTCAGCAGCAGGCGCCAGTTGCCGCGCGTGTAGTGCGCCTGCGCGTCCACCAGCGTGTTCGAGCCGCTCTTCCACAGGTTGGCCGAATCGCCGTAGCTGCTGCCGGTGTAGCGCACGCCGCCGCCCAGGCCGAAGCCCGGCGCGATGTCCTGCGGGAAACGGTAATCCACCCACAGCGCCGCCTGGTGGCGCGGCTGCGATTGCACCTGCTTGCCGAGCGTGGCGGGATCGGTGGACTGCTCGACCTTGGCGTCGGTGTAGGTATAGCTGCCGATCACGGTGACGCCGCTGGTCACCTGGGCGCGGGCTTCCAGCTCGACGCCGCGCGAGCGGATCTCGCCCTGCTGGATCTCGTAGCCGAACACGGGCGCGTTGACGTCCGTGACCAGCACGTTCTTCTGGCGCAGGTCGAACACCGCCAGCGTGTACAGCGATTCGCTGTTGGGCGGCCGGTACTTGATGCCGGCCTCCACCTGCGAGCCGGTCACCGGCACGAACGGCGTGCCCGAATAGGTGCGGCCGATCGCCGGTTCGAACGAGGTGGCGTACGAGACGTACGGCGACACGCCCGACTCGAACAGGTAGTTCAGGCCCACGCGGCCGGACCACTTGCGGTCCTGCTGGTCGGTGCGGGTGTTGGCCAGCAGGTCACGGGTCTTGGTGTCGACCCAGTCGTGGCGCCCGGACAGGGTGCCGACCCAACCGCCCCAACGGATCTGGTCCTGCAGGTAGACGCCCATCTGCTGCTGCACCTGCAGCGTGTGCTGGGTGTCGTCGGGCTTCTTGATCGGCGCGCTGCCGTAGACCGGGTTGAAGGCGTCTAGCGTGGGCGCGTCAAAACCCATGCCCACCGCGTAGTCGTTGCGCGAGCGCTTGTAGTCGAAGCCGGCCAGGAAGGTGTGCGACAGCGGGCCGGTGTCGAGCTTGTACTCGGCCTGGTTGTCGATCGAGAACATGCGCGAGTTCTCGCGCGGCGTGTAGGTGTAGCGGTTCAGGGTGGTCAGGCTGCCGGGCGCGAAGCCCAGCAGGCCCACCGACGGATGGTCCACGTCGGTCCAGTTCATGCGCGCGTTCTGGCGCAGGGTGAGCTGACCGTTGACGCGGTGCGCGAACAGGTAGCCGAGCGACTGGGTGTTCTTTTCGTAGCGGTCGAAGCCGGGCTCGCCGCCATAGAAGCTGGGGCGGATCTTGCCGTTGGGGTTGGGCAGCAGGGTGCCCTGGGCCGGCAGGAAGCCGCCCCAGCCGCGCGAGCGCGCGCCCTGCAGCATGGCCAGCACCGTCAGGCTGGTGTCGGCGCTGGGGTTCCAGGTCAGCGACGGCGCCAGCAGGTAGCGCCGGTCGTAGCCGTAGTGGCTGGGCGTGCCGCTGTCGCGCGCCAGGCCGACCACGCGGTACAGCAGCTTGCCGTCCTCGGTCAGCGGGCCGGTGAAGTCGCCGGTCAGTTCCTTGCGGTCGTCGGTGCCATAGGACAGGCCCAGCTCGCGCGCGGCCTCGGCCTGCGGCCGCTTGCTCACGGCATTGATGAAGCCGCTGGGCGGCAGGGCGCCATACATCACCGAGGACGGTCCCTTCAGGACTTCGATGCGCTCGAGCGCGTAGGGCTCGTAGCGGGTGTTGGCGGTCCAGGAACCGTCCGGCAGCGGCAGCCCGTCGAGGTATTTGGCGGGGGCGAAGCCGCGCACCCGGATCCAGTCCCCGCGCGGGTCCTGGCCGTAGGCGGCGGCCACCACGCCCGAGGTATAGCGCAGCGATTCGTCGATACCGGTGGCGCCCTGCAATTCGATCTGGTCGCGCGTCACCACGGATACCGACTGAGGCGTCTCCAGCAGGTCGCTGTCGGTCTTGATGCCGGTGGAGGTGCGGCGCGCGACGGCGCCATAGACCGGGCTGGTGGCGGTTTCCTCGCTGCCCGTGACGGTGATCTGCTCCAGCTGCTGCACCGGTTGGGCGGTCTCGCGCGACACCACCACGGCGCCGCCGTCGATGCGCGCGGTCAGGCCGCTGCCCGCCAGCACCCGTTCAAAGGCTTCCTGCACCGTCAGGTTGCCGGACACGGCGGGCGCGGTCAGGCCCTGCACCATGGCGCCGCCGGCGATCAGGTCCAGGCCGGCCTGGCGCGCCAGCGCGTTGAGCGACTGGCCCAGGGGCTGGGCCGGCAGGGTGGCCTGGATGCGGACGGCGGCCGCGGGCGTCTGGGCCTGCGCCGGGCTGGCCAGCGCCAGCCAGAGCGCCAGGGTCAGGGGCGCGACAGTGAAGCGGGGGTGTAGCATGCAAGTCCTCGTCTGAGCATGAGAATGGATACATTTCTCATGTAGACGCGGCAGCCTCGAAAAACCCTATGTCGGCGCCGCTCATTGGGCGCTGTCGATGCTGGGCGGTTGGACGCGGGTGTCCACCCGCACCGGCAGGGCCTGCGGCAGGATGCGGTAGAAGCCGGCCGGATTGCGGCTGTCGAAACTGCCCGTCAGCCGCAAGGCCGCCACGCGCGGATCGGGCAGCGCGGGCACCGGATGGCCGTAGCGGCCGAACTCGGCCAGCACCTGGCCCAGCGGGGCGTTGTCGAAGGCCAGGCGGTGTTCGAGCCAGGGCGCCACGGCGGCCGCGTCGATCGGCGTCACGCGCCCGGGCATGCCGGCGGCGTTGACCGCCAGGCGCTGGCCGGCGGTCAGGTCGGCGGCGTAGCGGCGGCTGTCGGGCAGCCAGAACTGCCACCAGCCGGCCGGGTGTTCGGGGCCGACGCGCACGTGGCCGGCGGCCACCTCCACCTGCAGCCCGGCGTACCCCGGCACCGACGGGGTGTGGCGGACGTTGAAGCGCGTGCCGACGACGCGCACGCGGACCTGGTCGGAGATCACGTCGAAGGGGCGCGCGCGATCGGGATGGACCTCGAACATGGCCTGGCCTTCGGCCATCACGACTTCGCGCCGTTGGGGATAGAACGCGATCTCGACGCGGGTGGCCGAATCGAGCGTCAGGCGGCTGCCGTCGGGCAGCACGATGGCCTGCTGTTCGCCGGGGGCGGTGGCGTATTGCGCGCGGTACTGGGGCGTGGCCGGGGCCAGCGTCATGGCCAGCCACAACAGCGCCGCACAGAGAGCCAGCGCCACCGGCGCCAGGCGCCACCAGGCCGGGCGCGGGACAGGCGCGCGCCGTCCTGCCCGCGCCGCGGACGTCGCCGGGGCGGCGTCCAGGGCGCGCAGCGCGGCGCGCGCGGTGTCGGGCACGGCGTCGAGCATCGACCAGTCGGCCTGCCAGCGGGCGTAGGCCTCGGCGTGCAAGGGCGAGGCCGCCAGCCAGGCGCGAAACGCGGTTTCGGTGGCGGCGTCGGGCCGGTCCTTGCGGCGCACCAGCCAGTCCAGTGCGGCGGCGTCGGCCGCGGCATCGGCCGGTGCGGGCGGCGCGGGGTTCATGTTCATGGCGGCAGGGGTTCGTGGCTGGGCGGCGAGGCGGTGGCCACGCCGGCGCGCACGTCCCATTCGGACTTGGCGCGGCGGCAGGCCTGCATCGCCACCTTGATGTGCTGTTCCACCATTTTCCGCGAAATGCCCATCCGTTCGGCAATGTCGCCGTGGGACAGGCCGTCGAAACGATGCATCACGAACGCCTGGCGGCAGCGCGGCGGTAGCGCGGTGATCACCGCGAGCAGGGCGTCCACCGCCTGCGCCGACATCGCCGCCGTCTCGGGCTGGCTGGCGGCCGGCGCGGCGATGTCTTCCAGCGCAATCTCGTCGGAGTCGCCGTCGCGCGGCTGGCCCTGGCCGCGCACGACGTTGCGGCGGTACTGGTCGGTCAGCAGATTGCGCGCCGTGCGGTAGAGCAGGGCGCGCGGTTCGGTCAGTTCGCGCTCGCCCTGCTGCGCGGACAGCACGCGGGCGTAGGTTTCCTGCACGGCGTCCGCCGCCGCATCCGAATTCCTGATGGTCCGGTTGCAGAAGTTGAGCAGTTCGCGGTAGTAGCGCTCGAGCACGGCGAGACGGGCAAAGGGGGCGGACGGGCCGTGGGCCGGGTGGGCCGGGCACATCGCTGCAAGGAGATTGTAATGAGAATTGATACTGATTATCTCATAATCCGACGGTGGCGCGAGCCTGCCGGGCCTGCAAGCGCCGCCGCGCCCAGAGGCCGTACACCAGCAGGTTGCCGGTCACCAGCGCGACCGCCAGCAGGATCTGGACGCCGCGCGTCAGGCCGTCGGGGTAGATCACCGCCAGCACGTAGTGTTCGATGAAGCCGCCGGCGTAGCCCTGCTGCCCGGCCTGCTGGCGCAGCGAGACTTCCAGCGGGGTGAGCGGGCAGATCCAGCCCATGCCGATGACCATCGCGCCCCAGGCCAGCGCCGGCAGGTGCAGGTAGGCCAGGCGCCAGCGCCACAGCGCCAGCAGGCCGCCGAACACCACGAAGGCGACGAACAGGCCGTGCAGGATCAGGACGGCATCGGCCAGCAGGCGGTAGATCATGCGGCAAGTTCTCCGGGTGCGGAAGGCGCGGCTCGGGCGCCGCGTCCGGGGCGGGATGGCGCGGCGCCGGGTATCAGGCCCCGGCGCCAGCGGTCAGGGCTTCAGGTCGCGCAGCAGCTTGGCCAATTCCGGCGCCGTCATCAGCGACACGCCCTCGGCGCGGGCATATTGCAGCGCGTTGTCGGACACCTCGCCCAGCGCGATGTAGATGGCTTCGCGCGCGCCGCGCTTTTCGCGCGCCGCCTGCAGTTCACGCAGCGGCTCGACGCCGACCCGCGCGGCCTTCCAGCGCTTGGCGCTGACCATGGCGACGTGGCCGTCCTTGGTCAGGGCGAAATCGGCGCCGGGGCCTGGCAGCCGTTCGACCTCGCAGCCATCGCGGCGAAAGCCGGCCTCGACCGTGGCGGCGAATTGTTGCCACGACATGGCCGCGGCGGCCTGCGCCACGGCGTCGACGCGGGCGCCCGACGGCGCGCGCAACTGCTTGTAGGCCGCCATGATGGCGATCACAGCGAACGGCACCGCGGCGAACACGCCCATGGCCGCGTACTCCAGCGGCAGCGCGGCGAACCCGCCCACCGACAGCAGCAGCGCCACGCCGGCGCTCATCCACCACGGCGAGCGCAGCAGCACCGCGAAGATGGAGTTCTGCGACATCTTGAACTTCATGACGCGCGCACCACGATACGCACGTCGCCACAGGTGACGATCTGGCCGGGACGGATCTTGGCGGTCTTGCGGCTTTCGACCACGCCGCCCACGCTCACGTGGCCTTCGGCCACCAGCATCTTGCCGGCGCCGCCGCTGTCGCAGACGCCGGTGGCCTTGAGCAGCTGGTTGACTTCAATAAAGGGGCTGCCTTCGGCAAGCGTGAATTCGATGATGGGCATGGCGCGAACGGGTATGCAATAGGGATCGGGCGGTTCAGGCCTGGCCGCCGGGGACGTTGCCGCCGGCGGGCGGGGCCGGCGGCGCGGGCGGTGCGGGCGGGATGTCCACGGGCGCGACGGGGCGGCCGTTGCCGGACTCGGCGCGCGCCATCCAGGCGATCAGCGACGAGCGCATGGCTTCCTCGACCGACATCTGGATCGGCTGCACCCATTCCTGCGGCACGAACACGGTATAGCCCCCGATCATATAGCCCATCGGCAGGTAGACGGCGACCCGGTCGCCCTGCGTGAAGCCTTCCGGCAGGCCTTCCAGGTTGCGGCGCGTCACCAGGCCGACCAGTTCCAGCTGCTGGCCCGGGATGCGCAGGATCACGACCTGCTGTGCAGTGGCCTTGGAGCTGGGCGAGAAGTAGTCGGCGAAGCTCTTGAGCGACGAATAGATGCTCTTGACCACCGGCAGGTTGGTGAACGGCATTTCCAGCAGCACCATCACGCGCTTGACGCGTTCCTTGGACACCAGGTAGCCGATCGCCAGGATGCCCAGGATGCCGAGCAGCAGCCCCAGGCCGGGGAAGTAGAAGCCGCCGATGAAGGGACGCAGGAAGGTCAGCGCCACTGCCTCGGTCCAGGCCAGGAAGATATAGAGCAGGTAGATCGTCAACGCCAGCGGCAGGACGGTGATCAGGCCGCGGAAGAAGTACTTGTAGAGACGGGTCATAGTCGTAAAGCCAGGAAATCAGGGTCGGGTCCGGCGTGGCGCGCGGACCGGAAGGGCCGCCAGCATAGCAGCAGGCGGCGCGGGGTCCGGTAACAAGTGCCGCGAATCGCTACCGGTCGACGGGCAGGTACAGGGTCTCCTTGATTTCCTCCATCACGACGTAGCTGCGCGATTCGGCCGACGCGGGCAGGCGTTTGAGGATTTCGCCAAGAAGACGGCGGTATTCATTCATCTCGGTCAGGCGGGCCTTGACCAGGTAATCGAAATCGCCCGACACCAGGTGGCATTCCATCACCTCGGGCACGTACAGCAGCTCTTTCTTGACCTTGTCGAACACGTCGCCCGACTTGGCCGAGAGCTTGATCTCCAGGAACACCAGCAGGTTCTTGCCGAGCGCCGCCGGATTGACGCGCGCATGGTAACCGGAGATCACGCCCTCGCGTTCCATGCGCTTGATCCGGTCGGAGCAGGGCGTGGCCGACAGGCTGATGCGCTCGGCCAGTTCCGTGACGGAAATACGGCCTTCCCGCTGCAGGATATCCAGGATTTTCAGGTCGATACGGTCGAGGTCGCGCATTTCACTTCTGGTGGTTGAAAAAGAATGGCTTGCCGGGAAAAACCACTGCCGAATAAAAATCTTCAGTGATTTTCACTGTGATGAGGCTCATAGACTACCGAAATTCCTGACCAAATCCAAACTTCGGAAAGAATCATGCATGTGATCGTCCTCGGCAGCGGCGTCATCGGTACCACCACCGCCTACTACCTGGCCCGCCAGGGCGCGAAAGTGACGGTGCTGGACCGCCAGCCCGGCGCCGCCCAGGAGACCAGCTACGCCAACGCCGGCCAGGTGTCGCCGGGCTATTCCACGCCCTGGGCCGCGCCCGGCATCCCGCTGAAAGCCATCAAGTGGCTGTTCAAGAAGCACGCGCCGCTGGCGATCCGCCTGGACGGCAGCCTGTACCAGTTGAAGTGGATGGCGGCGATGCTGGCCAACTGTTCGGCCGAGCGCTACGCGGTCAACAAGGAACGCATGCTGCGCCTGGCTGAATATAGCCGCGACTGCCTGCGCGAGTTGCGCGCCGACACCGGCATCCATTATGAAGAGCGCGCCCGCGGCACGCTGCAGCTGTTCCGCACCGAGGCCCAGATGGACGCCGCGCGCCGCGACATCGCGGTGCTGGAAGAAGTGGGCGTGCCCTACGAGCTGCTGGACCGCAACCGCCTGGTGAGCGCCGAGCCGGCGCTGGCGCGTTCGCTGCACAAGCTGGCCGGCGGCCTGCGCCTGCCCAACGACGAGACCGGCGATTGCCGCCTGTTCACCACCCGCCTGGCCGAAATGGCCGCGGCGCTGGGCGTGGAGTTCCGCTACAACCAGCCGGTGACCGGGCTGAACACCGCCGGTGGCCAGGTGACCGGCGTGCGCGTCGGCAACGAGGTTTTGACCGCCGACCGCTATGTCGCCGCCTTCGGCAGCTACACCCGCGGCTTCCTGGAGCCGCTCGGCCTGGACCTGCCGGTGTACCCGGTCAAGGGCTACTCGCTGACCATTCCGATGAAGGACGAGGCCGCCGCGCCGGTCTCGACCATCCTGGACGAAACCTACAAGATCGCCGTCACCCGCTTCGACGACCGCATCCGCGTCGGCGGCATGGCCGAACTGTCGGGCTTCGACCTGCGCCTGAAGGACGCGCGCCGCAAGACGCTGGAGCTGGTGGTCAACGACCTGTTCCCCGGCAGCGGCGACGTGGCCCGTGCCGAGTTCTGGACCGGCCTGCGCCCGATGACGCCGGACAGCACGCCGGTGGTCGGCCCGACCCGCTATGGCAACCTGTTCCTGAACACCGGCCACGGCACGCTGGGCTGGACCATGGCCTGCGGCTCCGGCAAGCTGGTGGCCGACCAGGTCCTGGGCCAGCGGCCGCAGATCCGCACCGACGGCCTGGCGCTGTCGCGCTACGACCGCCACGCCCCGGCCGAACGGCCGCTGGTGCTGGACGGCAAGGGCGCCTGATTCTCCGGCCCGTTCCCCGCGCCTCTTTCCCCCGGCGCCGGCCATAAGCCGGCGTCCCGACGGCCCGCCCGGCGCACAATGCCGGCCGGGCCGTTGTTCCTCCGGGGCGTGCCTGGGATATTCCTGCGACACCTTGCGGCATGCCGAGGGTCGTATCGATGAGCGCCGGCCTCTACAATCCCGGCATGACCCATTTCCTGCATACCGCCGATTGGCAGATCGGCCGTCAGTACGGCCAGTTCGAAACCGATGACGCCGCCTTGCTGGCCGAGGCCCGCTTCGATGTCGTCGCGCGCATCGCGGCGCTGGCGGCCGAGCGCCAGGTCGACGCGGTGCTGGTGGCCGGCGACGTGTTCGACACCCAGGCCGTGTCCGACCGCACCATCCGCCGCCTGTTCGCCGCGCTGGCCGCCTACGCCGGCCCCTGGGTCATGATCGCCGGCAACCACGACGCGGCGCTGGCCGACAGCGTCTGGAGCCGCGCGGCGCAACTGGGCTGCATTCCGCCCAACGTGCAGGTGCCGCTACGTACCGGCGTGGTCGACCTGGCGGCGCAGAACCTCGCGGTGCTGGCCGCGCCGCTGACCCAGCGCCATACCTACGACGACGTCACCCAGGCCTTCGACGCCCTGGAATCCGGGCCCGGCCGCATCCGCGTGGGCCTGGCCCATGGCAGCGTGGCCGGCCGCCTGCCCGACACCATCGACGCCACCAACCCCATCGCGCCCGACCGCGCCGCCCGCGCGCGGCTCGACTACCTGGCGCTGGGCGACTGGCATGGCTGCCTGTCGATCGACGAACGCACCTGGTACGCCGGCACGCCCGAGCAGGACCGCTTTCGCGGCAACGAACCCGGTTACGCGCTGGACGTGCGCATCGCCGCGCCGGGCGCGACGCCGCAGGTAGAGCGCGTGGCCACCGGCAAGTACCGCTGGTCGGCCTGGACCGAAACCCTGAGCCTGCCGACCGACGCCCAGGCGCTGGCCGAACGCCTGGCGGCGCTGCGCGCCGAAGACGTGCTGCGGCTGGAACTCCTGGGCCACGTCAACGTGCCGACCTGGGAGGCGCTGCAACGCGCCGTGGACCAGGCGGCGGCGCAGGCGAGGGCGGTGCTGCCGGACTTCTCCGGCCTGCTGCTCGAACCCGACGAGGCCGACCTGGCGCAACTGGGCGCCAGCGGCTACGTCGGCGAAGTGGCCACGCAATTGCAGGCCATGCAGGCCGACCCCGATCAGGCGGCGGTGGCCGGCGAGGCCCTGAGGCTGCTGCTGCGGTTCCAGCGCGAAGGCGCGGCCGCGGGAGGCGCACAATGAAGCTCACGCGCATCGCCCTCGAAGAATTCCGCAAGTTCCGCCAGCCTCTGGTGCTGGATGGCCTGCAGGATGGCCTGAACCTGTTCGTCGGTCCCAACGAAGCCGGCAAGAGCACCGTGGCCGCGGCCATCCGCGCCGCGTTCCTGGAGCGCTACAGCACCCGCACCGTGTCGGATCTGGCGCCGCGCGGCGAGAGCGGCGCCCGGCCTGGCGTCGAGCTTGCCTTCAGCCATGCCGGCCATGATTACCAACTGAAAAAGCACTTCCTGTCGCGGGCCCGCTGCGAGCTGCTGATCGACGACGGCGCGCAGCGGCTCGACGGCGAGGAAGCCGAGAACGCGCTGGCCGCGCTGCTGGGTTTCGAGCTGGCCGCGCGCGGCCAGAGCAAGCCCGACCTGGCCGGCGTGCCGGGCCTGCTGTGGATCCAGCAGGGCGACGGCCAGAACCTGCAAACCGCCGCCGGCCACGCCGGCGGGCACCTGCGCGAGGCCCTGACGCAATTGTCGGGCGAGCTGGCCTCCGGCGACGGCGACCGGCTCTACGAGCGCGTGGCCGCCGAGCGCGCCACCTTGCTGGACGCGCGCAACGGCCGCCCCAAGGGCATCTACAAGGACGCCGAGGACGCGCTCGCCGCCGCCCAGGCCGAACGCGATCAATGCGCCCAGGCCAAGGCCCAGCTCGACGCCGACGTCGACCGGCTGGCGGCGCTGCGCGCCGAACACGCGCGCGCCGAAGCCGGCCAGCCCTGGAAGGATTTCGAGGCCCGCGCCGCCGAGGCGCGTGCCCGGCTCGCGGCCGTGGCCAAGGAACGCGAGGCCTTCGAGGCACTGCAACGCGAGCAGCGCCAGGCGGCGCAGACCCTCGCGGTGCTGCAGGAACAGGTGCGCCGCGACCAGCAGGACGAAGCCGAATTGCAGGCCCTGGTGGCGCAGGCGCAGGCCGCCCGCGCCGCGGTCCAGGAGGCGCAGGCGCCGCTGGCCCGCGCCCGCAATCAGCGCGACACGCATGTTGCCGCCGCCGAGCAGGCGCGCCAGCGGGTCGCGGCGATGCAGGCGGTGGCCGACCGCCGCGACCTCGAACACCAGCTCGACCAGCTGGCGCGCGACATCGAACGCCTGGACGGCGCGCTCGAAGAAGCCACCCGCCTGATCGAGCAGGGCTCGACCTTGAAGGCCGAGGCGGTGCGCATCGAGATCGCCGATGCCGACATCCAGGCCTTGCGCAAGAGCGAACGCGCGCTGGGTGACCTGCAACTGCGTCAGCAGGCCATTGCGACGCGCCTGTCGTACGCGCTGGACGCGGGCCGCGAGGCCCGGCTGGACGGCGCGACGCTGGCCGGCAGCGGCGAGTTGCTGCTGACCGCCGCGGCTGAACTGGAATTGCCCGGCCTGGGCCGCCTGCGCATCGAGCCGGGCGGCCAGGACCTGCCGGCGCTCAAGCGCGAACTGGCCGAGATGCAGGCGGCCAGCGCCGCCTTGCTGTCGCGCCTGGGCGTGGCCCACGTGGCCGAGGCCGAGGAACGCCACGCGCGCGGCATCGACTTGCAGCGCGAACTGGAAGCCATGCGCAAGACGCTGGCGATCCACGCGCCCAAGGGCGTGGACGCGTTGCGCGGGCAACGCAACGAAGCCCAGGCGCGGCGCGCGCAACTGGCCGAACGGTTGGCATTGCTGCCGCCAGCGGCCGAGGCGGGCGACGTCGATGCGCCCGCCGCGCGCCAGGCGCTGCGCGTTGCCGAAGCCAGCGCGGCGCAAGCCGAACAGGCCCTGGCGGCGGCCCAGCGCGCGCTGGATACCGACAACGCCCGTGCCCAATTGCTCGACACCCAGGCCGCCACGCGCGGCGCCGATCTGCAATCGCCCGAACGCGCGGCGCAGCGCCAGGCGCGCGCCGGCCGGCTGGCCGAAGCCCGCAGTGGCCACGACCTGCTCGAGCAGCGCCTGCATCAGGCGCAGGCCGCGCTGGAGGCGCTGCGTCCGGAACTGCTGGAACAGGACGCGCAGCGCTACGAGAAATCCGCCGCCATCGAGCGCGACGCCCAGCACAAGCGCCACAGCGAGATCCAGCAGTTGCTGGGCAAGCTGGAACAAGCCGGCGCGCAGGGCCTGGGCGAACGCCTGTCCGAAGCCGAGGCCGCCTGCGAACGCCTGCAACGCCGCCGAGACGAATTCCAGCGCCGCGCCCAGGCGCTGGAACTGCTGTCCACCTTGCTGGCCGGCAAGCGCGACGCCGCCACGCAGCGCCTGCAGGCGCCGCTGGCGCGCCGCCTGAGCCACTACCTGGCGCTGCTGTTCCCCGATTCCGCGCTGCGCCTGGACGAGGCGCTGCTGCCCGCGGCCCTGCAACGCACGGGTGGCGAGGATCCACTGGACGCGCTCAGCTTCGGCACGCGCGAACAGCTGGGCATCCTGGCGCGCTTTGCCTACGCCGACCTGCTGCGCGAGGCCGGCCGGCCGACGTTGCTGCTGCTCGATGATGCCCTGGTGCACACCGACGACGGCCGCCGCGACCTGATGAAGCGCGCGCTGTTCGATGCCGCCACGCGCCACCAGATCCTGATGTTCACCTGCCATGGCGAGGCCTGGCGCGACCTGGGCGTCGAGCAGCGCCGCATCGGCGCTTGATGCCTTGTCGGCAAGCCCAACCCGCGCCGGCAGGCGCGCACCGGTGCGGGCAAGCGCGTCGCCGGCTGCGCGCAGGCGCCGGCCAACTTGACGCCACTGCGCCGCGCCGGTAGCCTACACGGGTTCATCACCGAACCCGACGCGTCTCACATGCCCGACTTCACGCCATCCGCCGAATCCGCCTTTGCTGCCCGCGCAGCCGGCGCCGGCCTGCGCGCGAGCCTGCGGCATGGCGTGTCGCCTCCCGTGGTTTCTCCTGTCGTCTCGACGGTCGTATCGCCGCCGGCCGCGCCGCCGCCGCCGTGCGAGGTCGTCGTCGGTGTCGCGGGCGCCTATCCGCCCGTGGCTGCCGTCGTCGGCTGACCGCCGCTCACTTCCCGCTCCCGCTTTATCGCCTGGATCCGCCGCGCTGATGCGCTGACGCGTCAACACGTTCGCGTCCGCCCGCCGCGTGTCCATGCCTGATCCGTCCGCGCGTCGCAAGCCGCGCGGCGCCGCGGGAGCCTGTTCCATACCCGACAGGTAGAAACTCTCATGTCTTTCAATCGCAATGCGTGGGCCGCCCATGGCTCCACCACTTTGTTCGTGCTGCTGTGGAGCGGCGGCGCGATCTTCGCCAAATGGGGCCTGGCGCACGCCTCGGCCTTCGGCTTCCTGCTGCTGCGCTTCATCCTGGCCCTGGCCGTGCTGCTGCTGATCTGCGCGGGGCGGCGGCGCTGGCTGCCGGCGCCGGGCACGCGCGGCATCGTGGCGCTGACCGGGCTGCTGCTGATCGGCAGCTATTCCATCTGCTACCTGCTGGCGCTGGACCACGGCATTACGCCGGGCGTGCTGGCCACGCTGCTGGGGGCGCAACCCATCCTGACCCTGGCGCTGCTGGAGCGCCGCTTTCCGCCGCAGCGGCTGGCGGGCCTGCTGCTGGCCCTGTGCGGGTTGGCGATGGTGATGTTCCAGAGCATCGGCATGGCGCGTTTCTCGCTGGCCGGCATGGCCTTCGCGTTTGCGGCGCTGCTCAGCATGACGGCCGGCGCCATCCTGCAAAAGCGGGTGCGCCAGGCGCCGATGGACGTGATGCCGCTGCAGTACGTGGTGAGCCTGGCGTTGTGCCTGCTGTTCGCGCCGTTCCAGCCGCTGCACGCGGATTGGAGCGTGGGCTTCATCTTGCCGCTGCTGTGGATGGGCCTGGTGATCTCGGTCGGCGCGACGCTGCTGTTCTACCGCATGATCCAGTCCGGCAACCTGGTCAACGTCACCAGCCTGTTCTACCTGGTGCCGGCCGGCACCGCGGCGCTGGATTACCTGGTGCTGGGCAACCGGTTGTCGCTGCTGAGCCTGGGCGGCATGGCGGGGATCCTGCTGGGCCTGATGCTGGTGCTGCGCACGCCGGCGGCGGCGCGTTCGGGCGGCTGACGGGGATTGCGCGCTACGCGTGCGCGGCTTCTTCCTGGCCGGCCCAATGGCCGCTGACCAGTTGCGCCGGCCGTTCGCACGCCTGGACCCGGGCGCAGACCGCCCAGGCGTCCAGGCGCACGTTCAGGCCGGCATAGACGCCGTGGCCATCGCCGGCCTCGATCCGGCCGTCGGCCTGCACGCCTTCGCCGGCGCGGATCGAACCGTCGGCGCGGATGTCCTCGCCGGCGATCAGGCCCCAGCCCGCGGCCAGGTGGCCGCCGCAGGCGATGGCCGCGCCCGCCTGGATGCCGCAGGCGGCATCGATGTCCTTGGCGGCCTGGACGCCGCCGCCGGCCTTGATGCCCTGGCCGCATTTGAGGGTGCCTTGCACCTGCACGTCCTGGCCGGCCCGCAGGTGGCCGGTCACGGCCAGGTCCTGGCCGGCGCAGATGTCCCACTTGGCGCGCAGGTTGCCGCGGCAGTCGAAGGCGGCGGCGACCTCGATGCCCCATTCGGCGGACACGTCGCCGCCCGCGCGCAGGTCGCCGGCGCTGGCGATGTTGGCGCCGGCGGTGATGTTCTCGCCGGCCACGATGGATTCGCCGGCGCGGATGCCGCCGCCGGTGACGATGCTGCGTCCGGCGCGCACCACGCTGTCGACGTTGATGCCCATGCGCACTTCCAGCGTGCCGGCGAAGACGATGGCGTGGGCGTCGAGCGTGTCCAGCTTCAGCACGGCGTCGGTCGGGCCGAACTGGTCCAGAAGCCAGCAGGCGTCACCCACGCGCCCGTCGGCCACCAGGGCATCGAGGACGGCCTGGTAGTCCCCCTGTCCGTTGTGGTCGCGCAGGAACCATTTGTAGCCTCCCGCGCAGGGGTTCTTGGCTTTGACGAATTTCTTGGTGAGTTGCATGGCGTTCGGTGGCAATCAAGGCGTGGCGCCGCCCGCCGGACAGGGCCGGCGGGCGGACGAAACATGGGGCGAAGACCGCCTGGCCCCAAGGCGAGGCGGTCATGCCGGCCGGCCTGGCGCCAGATCGTGCGTACGCCATCGGGACGTACGGACGTGCTGGTGGCCGGCGGCGGGCCGGTCGGAACAAAACGGGGGGAGGGCGCGCGGGGCGCTTAGCCGGGCTTGGAACGCGCGTAGGCGCGGCGCGCGGCGACTTCCTGCGAGCTCAACAGGGTCGAGCGCAGGGCGCAAAGGACGCAGGCGGCGTCGGAGAGGCGGGAAAAATCGGTTCGCACGGGCGAAATGGTAGCAGAGCGGGCGGACTCGCGCGCGGCGTCCGCGCCGCCTCCTTGTTGGTGAGTCGCATGGCCGAGGGTAGGAGTGGTCCGGTATCTGTCCGGCACCGCGCTCCCTGGCGCAATGCAGGCAAATTGCCCATCCAACGGATCGCCGATCATTGCTTCAATCAAGACCCGCCGTATTCCGCGTTTCCAGGCCATGCCATACGAGCGCCTTTCCTTCCCGATCGATCACCCGTCCTGTTGCCTCCGACTTTCCTGGGATCGATCTCGTGAATCACCGTGTTTTTATCGCACGCCGGCCGTTGCCTCGTACGCGTGCCATTCCCGGCTCCGGCCACGCTCACCGGGTCTTGCCATTGCTGTTCCTCGTGAGTGGACTGTCCGGCGCGGTGCAGGCCGGCCAGCTCGAACCCGTGGTGGTCGAAGGCCGCCGCGTCAATGAACTCGCGCCCGTCCATGCGGGCGGGCAGGTTGCCGCGGGCGGCGGCCTCGGGCTGCTGGGCAATGTCGACCTCCGCAACGCGCCCTTCAGCCAGACCAGCTATACCTCGGCGCTGATCGAGGATCAGCAGGCCACCACGTTGGGCGACGTGCTGGACAACATGCCTTCGGTGCGGCGCTCGGTGCCCCCCAACAATATCGGCGAGCAGTTCAAGATCCGTGGTTTCGCGCTGTCGGATTCGCAGACGGCCATCAATGGCCTGTATGGCCTGGTGTCGACCTACGGCGGTACCCCGCCGCTGGAAATCGCGGAGCGCGTCGAGGTCCTGCTGGGGCCGAGCGCGCTGCTCAACGGCATGGCCGCGGTGGGCGGCAGCATCAATGTCGTTCCCAAGCGTGCGGTCGACGAGCCGCTGGCCCGTGTCACCGTGGGCAGGGAGTCGGCGTCGTTGGCGAAGGCACACGCGGACCTGGGGCGGCGCTTCGGCGCTGGCGGCGAATGGGGGCTGCGCGTCAACGCCAGCCGGCGCGATGGCGGCACGCCGCTGGCCGGCGTGTCGAGAAAGGACGACGTCGGCGCGCTCGCGCTGGACTATCGTGGCGAGCGCTTGCGCGCGGCCCTGGACGTGTGGCGCTCGACCGTCAGGAATCGCGGCGGCACGCCCATCATTCCCGGCATGGACGCGTCTCTGGTCACGATGCCCGCGGCGCCCGACGGCGCGATCACGGTCTCGGACGACGACTATGACGCCCACAATACGACGGCGCTGGTCGGCGGCGAGTTTGACGTCACCCGCGACTGGACCGCCTTTGCCCGGTTTGGCGCGCGCCACAATGACTTTGCGGGGCGCGGGCAGCTGGTGACCAACGTCAAGGCCGATGGCAGCGCCTATCTGTTTCCGTTCGGCACCCGGGCCGACAACCATGCGCGATCGGCGGAGCTGGGCGCGCGCGGCGCGTTCCGCACGGGCGCCATCAGGCATGCGTTCGCGCTGAGCGGCACGCGGCAGCAGGACGAGACCCGCCAGGGATTTGCCTATGCGCCCATCGGCGTCACCCACATTCGTCACCCGCCAGCGGCACGGCCCGCGGCCGCGGCCGCCGGGGATCCGTCGAAGACGTCGCGGTCGAGGTTCGACAGCGTGGCGCTGGCGGATACGCTGTCGCTGGACGATGAGCGGGTCCTGCTGACGCTGGGCGCGCGGCGCCAGCGCGTCAAGGTGGACAACTTCGGCGCCACGTTGCAGGGCTTCACGCCCGTGACCTCGACCTACGATCAGCGTGCCTGGACGCCGATGATCGGCCTGGTGATCAAGCCGCTCGCGCCTCTGTCGCTGTACGCCAATCACATCCAGGGCCTGGAAGCGGGCACGACGGTGGGTCGCAATTACCAGAACGCCGGCGAGGTCTTGCCGCCCTACAAGACAAGGCAGTTCGAGATCGGCGCCAAGCTGGATCGCGGCAGCTTCGCCAACACCCTGAGCCTGTTCCAGCTCACCCGGCCGAGCACCGTGTCCGATCGCGGTACTTCGCCGTTGCCCACGTTGCGCCTGGATGGCGAGCAGCGCAATCGTGGCGTCGAGTGGGCGTTCTTCGGCGCGCTGGCCCGGCGCGTGCGGGTTCTGGGCGGCATCAGCTACCCCCGGGGCAGGCTGATCCGAACCCAGGATGGCGCCGACAACGGCAACGACGCGCCCGGCACGGCGCCACTCGCCGCCAACCTGGGCCTGGAATGGGACGTGCCCGGCGTGGCGGGCCTGACCCTGACCGGCCGTGTCATCCACACCGGCGCGCAGTACGTCGACAACGCCAATGTCCTGCGCATGCCGTCATGGACCCGGTTCGATCTGGGGGCGCGCTACGCCACGCGGGTTGCGGGCAGGGCCTTGATGCTGCGCGCCAGCGTTCACAATCTGGCTGACCGGCGCTACTGGGAGGGTGTCTACATGTCCAGCTACGTGTCGCCCGCGGCGCCGCGCACGGTCCTGGTGTCCGCGAACATGGATTTCTGATGCCGAGGGGCGGGGCTGCAATGAATCAGGGCCACCCGAAGGCGGCCCTGATTCGCATGCTGGCCGCCATGGGGCGGCCATCGGCCCCAAAGGGCCGGGCAAACCTCAGTTGGTCGACTGGATGTTGCGTTCCTTGGCGATGCGCTGGCGCAGTTCCAGTTCACGCTTGATCTGCGCGGCGTATTCGGCCGGGGTGTTGCCGTCGACCAGCGAGCCGCCGTCGGCCAGGCGCTGGACGATCTTCGGATCCTTCAGCGTCTTGACGGTGGCGTCGTGGATGCGGTCGATCACCGCCTGCGGCGTGCCGGCGGGGGCGACCAGGCCGTACCAGGCCATGTTGTCCATTTCCGGCAGGCCGCCTTCGGCGAACGTGGGCACGTCGGGCAGGGTGGGCAGGCGCTTGGGCGCGGCCACGGCCAGGGCGCGCAGCTTGCCGGCCTGGATGTGGGGCATGGACGAGGGCAGGTTGTCGAACTGGGCGTTGACCTGGCCGGCGATCACGTCGTTGAGCGCCGGGCCCGAGCCGCGGTAGGGCACGTGCACCATGTCGGTCTTGGTCAGCGACTTGAACAGTTCGCCGTCCAGGTGGCCGATGCCGCCGGCGCCGGACGAGGCGTAGCTGTACTTGCCCGGGTTGGCCTTGAGCAAGGCGATGAATTCGGCCGTCGTCTTGGCGGGAACGGCCGGGTTCACCGTCAGCACGTTGGGCACGTTCACCATATTGGTGATGGGCGCGAAGTCCTTGAGCGGGTTGTACGGGTTCTTGGGGTTGGTGGCGGGGTTGGTGGCCATGGTGCTGACGGTGGCCACGCCCAGGGTGTAGCCGTCCGGGGCGGAACGGACCAGCGCGTCGGCGCCGATCGCGCCGCCGCCGCCGCCGCGGTTTTCCACCACCACGGCCTGGCCGAGTTCACGGCCCAGGCCTTCGGCCACCACGCGGGCGACGATGTCGGTGGTGCCGCCGGCCGCGAACGGCACGATCAGGCGGATGGGCTTGTTGGGGTAGGCATCAGCGGCCTGCGCGGCGCCGCCGAGGCAGAGGCCGGCGAGGGCGGTGGCCAGGACGGCCTTGGCTTGAGACAGCACGGTCAAGAGTCTTCTCCATATTATTGAAATCCGAGCCGGCCGGCTTCGTTGGCCGGCGTCGGTGAAGCGCGCCGGGCTCGGATGCTGGCCTGGCCGTCGCTTCGTGGGCGCCATTCCACACAGTTATATGGAACCGGTCAATCCGTATTCCCCCTGCATCCCGTGTGGGTATTTCTACCCCGGAAGAAGCGCGCCTGAAGGGCGACGATGCGGGAAAAAAAACGTATGCTGACAAGAACTTGAACGAAATTGGGGTCGGTCATCGGTGCGTAATCATTGCGCAGCGATCATGTCGTCATCCCCCAGGTACGCGCATAAATCTCTGCATAACTTACAAGAATCTGATATTTTTCGGATGAGATTCTTGGCCGGTCTTGCAAGAAAACTATTGCGTTTGTTTCTGTCCACGCCGTTCAATGGCGTAGGTTGATGTCCCCGCGGGGCAACGTGTAGTGCAGCGACGCACCGGGCCAGGGTTCCGTCCGTTTTTCAATCCCCGGTCTGTTTCGTCTCTCGCTGCTGCGCTGGCGGGAGGGGGCCCGGACATTCTCGGAACGCCATGTCGCTGATACTGATCCTCGCTCTGCCGTTCGCCGGCAGCCTGTGCGCCGCGCTGCTGCCTTCCAACGCCCGCAATGCCGAGGCCTGGTTGGCGGGCATCATCGCCCTGGCCTGCGCGGTTCTGGTCGCCAGTCTCTATCCGCAGGTCGCCGGCGGCGGCGTGGTCCGCGTCGACATTCCCTGGGCGCCCGCCCTGGGCCTGCAGTTCACCCTGCGCATGGACGGCTACGCCTGGCTGTTCGCCCTGATCGTGTCCGGCATGGGCGCGCTGGTGGTGCTGTATGCGCGCTACTACATGTCGCCGGAAGATCCGGTGCCGCGCTTCTTCTCGTTCTTCCAGGCCTTCATGGCCGCCATGCTCGGCGTGGTGCTGTCGGGCAACCTGATCCAGCTGGTCATGTTCTGGGAAATGACCAGCCTGGCCTCGTTCATGCTGATCGCCTACTGGCACCACCGCCTGGACGCCCGCCGCGGCGCGCGCATGGCGCTGACCGTGACCGGCGCCGGCGGGCTGTGCCTGCTGGCCGGGGTGCTGATCCTGGGCCACATCGTCGGCAGCTACGACATGGACCGCGTGCTGGCCGCCGGCGACCTGGTGCGCGCCGACCCCTGGTACCCGGCCGTGCTGGTGCTGGTGGCGCTGGGCGCGCTGACCAAGAGCGCGCAGTTCCCGTTCCATTTCTGGCTGCCCAACGCCATGGCCGCGCCCACGCCGGTGTCGGCCTACCTGCACTCGGCCACCATGGTGAAGGCTGGCGTGTTCCTGCTGGCGCGCTTCTGGCCGGTGCTGGCCGGCACCGACGAATGGTTCTGGATCATCGGCGGCGCCGGGCTGATCACGCTGGTGCTGGGCGGCTACGCCGCCATCTTCCAGCAGGACATGAAAGGGGTGCTGGCGTATTCGACCATCAGCCACTTGGGCCTGATCACATTGCTGCTGGGGCTGAACAGCTCGCTGGCGCTGGTGGCGGCGGTGTTCCACATGGTCAACCACGCCACCTTCAAGGCCTCGCTGTTCATGGCCGCGGGCATCGTCGACCACGAGACCGGCACGCGCGACCTGAGCCGCCTGTCAGGGTTGTACAAGGCCATGCCGATCACGGCCACGCTGGCCATGGTGGCGGCGGCCTCGATGGCCGGGGTGCCGCTGCTCAACGGCTTCATCTCCAAGGAAATGTTCTTCGCCGAGACCACTTTCGTCAGCGGCGACTGGGTCACCAAGGTGGGCCTGCCGCTGGCGGCCACGGTGGCAGGGGCCTTCAGCGTGGCCTATTCGCTGCGCTTCATCCTGCAGGTGTTCTTCGGCCCGCCGGCCACCGACCTGCCGCGCGCGCCGCACGAGCCGCCCGGCTGGATGCTGCTGCCCAGCGGCCTGCTGGTGCTGATGTGCCTGGTGGTGGGCATCCTGCCGGGCCTGACGCTCGGCCCGTTCCTGGCCACCGCCGCGCAGAGCATCCTGGGCGCCAACATGCCCGAATACAGTCTGGCCGTGTGGCACGGCGTCAACCTGCCGCTGGTGATGAGCTTCGTGGCCATGACCTCGGGCGTGATCCTGTACCTGGCGCTGCGCGCGCACCAGCGCGCCAACCCCGGCCGGGTGCCGTTCATCTACCGCCTGGACGGCCGCCGCTCGTTCGAGACGCTGCTCGACGGTTCCAGCGTCGCCGCCGCCTGGCTGTTGCGCTGGCTGGCGTCGTCGCGCCTGCAGGTGCAGATGCTGCTGATCGTGCTGGGCACCTTGTTCGTGGCCTGGCTGCCGTTGCGGGCAGGCGGCTGGCTGGAAGGCGCCGGCCGTCCGGCCGCGGTCGATCCGGCCTTCGCCCTGCTGTGGCTGGTGGGTTGCGTCTGCGCGGTGGCCGCGGCCTACCAGGCCAAGTACCACCGCCTGGCGTCGCTGGCGCTGGCCGGCGGCGCGGGCCTGGTGACCTGTCTCACGTTCGTCTGGTTTTCGGCGCCCGACCTGGCGCTGACGCAGCTGTCGGTGGAGGTGGTGACGCTGGTGCTGCTGCTGCTCGGCCTGCGCTGGCTGCCGCGCCGCATCGCCCAGGACGAGGACGAGGGCCTGGGGGCGACCCTGCGCGCCCGCGGCCGCCGCCTGCGCGACCTGCTGATGGCCACCGCCGCCGGCACCGGCATGGCGGCGCTGGCCTACGCGGTGCTGGTGCGGCCGCGGACCGACACGATTTCCTCATACTTCGTCGACCGCGCGCTGCCCGATGGCGGCGGCACTAACGTGGTCAACGTGATCCTGGTGGACTTCCGCGGCTTCGATACCTTCGGCGAAATCACGGTGCTGGGCATCGTGGCGCTGACGGTGTACGCGCTGCTGCGCCGCTTCCGGCCGGCCGCCGAAAGCGCCGACCTGCCGCGCCAGCAGATCGACCAGGACGGCCCGGTGCCGCCCACGCCGGACATCAAGGCGGTCGTGCCGACCGGCCCGATGATGGTGCCGACGGTGCTGGTGCGCCTGTTGCTGCCGACGGCGGCGCTGATCTCGGTGTATTTCCTGCTGCGCGGCCACAACCAGCCCGGTGGCGGTTTCGTGGGCGGGCTGATCTTCGCCACCGCCGTGATCCTGCAGTACATGGTGGGCGGGGTCTACTGGGTCGAATCGCGCAGCCGCCTGAACCCGCAGAACTGGATCGGCATCGGCCTGCTGTTCGCCGGCACGGCGGCGGTGACGGCCTGGCTGGCCTACAAGCCGTTCCTGGCCGCGCTGGCCTGGGACATCGCCTTGCCGCTGGTGGGACACGTGCACCTGTCCAGCGTGCTGCTGTTCGACCTCGGCGTCTACATGCTGGTGGTCGGGTCCACCGTGCTGGTGCTGGTGGCGCTGGCCCACCAATCGCTGCGCGCACAACGCAAGGCTGCCGCCGAAAGCCAGGCGGCCGCCGCACAAACGGGGGAAGCCTGATGGAATTGATTTACGCCGTCGCGATCGGCGTCCTGGCGGGCTCGGGCGTCTGGCTGCTGCTGCGGCCGCGGACGTTCCAGTTCATCATGGGCCTGTCGCTGGTCTCATATGCGGTCAACCTGTTCATCTTCGGCATGGGCCGCCTGACGTCGGGCCGCCCGCCGGTGGTGGACCCGGCCATGGCCCATGATCCTTCCTGGTACGCCGATCCGTTGCCCCAGGCGCTGGTGCTGACGGCCATCGTGATCGGTTTCGCCACCACCGCGCTGTTCCTGGTGGTGCTGCTGGCTTCGCGCGGCTTGACGGGCACCGACCACGTCGATGGACGGGAGTCCCAATCTTGAGTTTCTGGCTTCAACATCTTCCCGTCCTGCCCATCGTCACGCCGCTGCTGGCCGGCGCCGCGATGCTGCTGCTGGGCGACACCCGCCGCTACACCCGCGGCGCCATCGCCATGCTGTCGACGCTGGCCCAGCTGGCCGCGGCCATCGCCTTGCTGGCGGTCGCCGGCGGCGCCGTGCCGGACGTCTGGCCGCATGGCGTCGGCGTCTACCTGGTGGGCGACTGGCCCGCGCCGTTCGGCATCGTGCTGGTGGTGGACCGCCTGGCGGCGGTCATGCTGACCCTGACCGCGGTGCTGGGCCTGGCCTCGCTGACCTACGCGCTGGCGCGCTGGGACCGGGCCGGGGTGCATTTCCATTCCCTGTTCCAGTTCCTGCTGATGGGCCTGAACGGCGCCTTCCTGACGGGCGACCTGTTCAACCTGTTCGTGTTCTTCGAGGTGCTGCTGGCCGCTTCCTACGGCCTGTTGCTGCACGGCTCGGGCGTGGCGCGCGTCAGCGCCGGCCTGCAGTACATCGCGGTCAACCTGGTGGCCTCGTTCCTGCTGCTGATCAGCATCGCGCTGATCTACGGCGTGAGCGGCACGCTCAACATGGCCGACCTGGCGCTGCGCGCCGGCAACCTGACCGGCTCCGACCGCATGCTGTTCGAGGCCGGCGCCGCCATTCTCGGCGTGGCCTTCCTGGTGAAGGCGGGCGCCTGGCCGCTGAACTTCTGGCTGGTCAAGGGCTACGGCTCGGCCGGCGCGCCGGTCGCGGCCATGTTCTCGATCATGACCAAGGTCGGCATCTACGCGCTGCTGCGCATCGGCTCGCTGCTGCTGCCGACCGGCGCGCCGGCGGCGTTCAGCCTGGACTGGATGTTCGCGGCCGGCCTGGCCACGCTGCTGTTCGGCGGCCTGGGCCTGTTGGCCACGCAGCAGCTCGAGAAGATGGTGGGTTATTGCGTGATCGTCTCGGCCGGCACGCTGTTGACGGCGCTGGGCATGCCCGGCGTGACGCTGACCGGCCCGGCGCTGTTCTACCTGATCAGTTCGGTGCTGACCACGGGCGCGTTCTTCATGCTGGCCGAACTCATCGAACGCACCCGCAGCTTCGGCGCCAACGTGCTGGCGGTGACGCTGGACGCGTTCGACCTGGACGATCCGGCCTCGGTGAACCGCTCGGACGACGTGGTCGGGGTGGCGATTCCGGCGGCCATGGCCTTCCTCGGCCTGGCGTTCATCTGTTGCGCGTTGCTGGTGACCGGGCTGCCGCCGCTGTCTGGCTTCGTCGCCAAGTTCTCGCTGCTGTCGGCGGCGGTCTCGGCGGCCAACGAATCGGCGCCGCCGATGGACGCCTGGGTCCTGGTGGCGGCCGTGCTGGTGTCCGGCCTGGCCGGGCTGATCGGCCTGGGCCGCACCGGCATCCGCGTGTTCTGGGCCAGCGACGATCGCAGCACGCCGCGCCTGCGGGTGATCGAGGCGGGTCCGGTGGCGGTCCTGCTGCTGCTGTGCGTGGGGCTGGCGGCGGGCGCGGGCCCGGTGTCGGCCTACCTGGATGACGCCGCGCGTTCGCTGGATCAGCCCAAGAGCTACATCGACGCCGTGATGTCCGCGCAGACGGTGCGCGGCGTGCAAGGAGGAAGCTGATGCGCCGCCTGTATTTCCTCTTCCTGCCGGTATTCCTGTTCGTCCTGTGGCTGGTGCTGAACGAAAGCCTGTCGGCCGGCCAGATCGCGCTGGGCGTGGCGCTGGCCCTGTGGTTCACCTGGGCCGCCTCGCGCCTGCGTCCGTTGAAGGCGCGGCCGCGGCGGCTATGGAAGGCGATTCCGCTGTTCCTGCACGTGACCGTGGACATCATCAAGTCCAACATCGCCGTGGGCAAGCTGATCCTGAACCCGCGGCGCAATGATTTCTCGCCCGGGTTCATCAAGATCCCGCTGACCATGCGCGATCCGCATGGCCTGGCGATGCTGGCCTGCATCGTCACCTACACGCCCGGCACCGTCTGGGTCGAACTGGGCGACGACCACCGCCTCAAGCTGCACGTGCTCGACCTGCAGAACGAGGAAGACTGGGTGCGCCTGGTGCAAGACCGCTACGAGCGCCCCTTGATGGAGATCTTCGAATGAACGCCATACTTTACTGGGCGGCGTCCTTTGCCCTGGTGTGTTTCGCGCTGGGCATGGTGTTCGCCGCCGTCCGCCTGCTGCGCGGCCCCACCGCGCAGGACCGCGTGCTGGCGCTGGACACGCTCTACATCAACGGCATGCTTATCATGCTGGTGTTCGGCATCCGCTCGGGCACGTCGGTGTACTTCGACATCGCGTTGCTGATCGCGCTGTTCGGTTTCGTGGGCTCGACCGCGATGGCCCGCTTCCTGCTGCGCGGCGAGGTGATCGAGCCATGATCGAGACCCTTCCCCTGTGGGCGAGCATCCCGGCCAGCGTCCTGCTGGTGCTGGGCGGCCTGCTGGCGCTGACCGGCTCGGCCGGCCTGCTGCGCTTTCGCACCTTCTACGCCCGCATCCACGCGCCCACGCTGGGCAACACGATGGGCTGCGGCTGCGTGCTGGCGGCCTCGATCCTGGTGTTCTCGGCGCTGTCGTCGCGGCCCGTGTTCCATGAAGTGATCATCACGTTGCAGCTGATCGTGTCGTCGCCGGTGACGGCGATGCTGCTGATGCGCGCGGCGGTTTACCGTAACCGTTTGACCAAGGCCGACGCCGACCTGGACGCGCGCTAGGCAAGCGCGGCGGCGGGCAGGGGACGGAACAGCGGGCATTCCAGGGACGGGTTGCGCTGGCGCAATGACGATTGCGTCGCAGCATTGGAAACTTCAGCTTACGATTGCACGTTGCTCGACATGTCCCCGTCGTGTCATCGTGGGATAGTTGTATCAAGCAGACGGTGCCGGCCCAGCCAGGCCCGCGCCGTTCGGGTTCAATCCTCTTTCTCCAAGGAGCTGGCCATGAATGTACGTCCCATGCACACCAAACGCCTCGCGGCATCCCTTTGCGCGGCTGGCCTGATGCTGGCCGCGGGAGCGGCCCAGGCGGCCGACCCGATCGGCCGCGCCGGCATCCAGGCGCAATACGAACAAGATGTGGCGGCTTGCAAGAACGGCAGCACCGGCCAGGAGCGCACCGCCTGCATGCGCGAGGCGGGCGCCGCCCGCCAGGAAGCCAACCGCCAGCGCCTGAGCGACGGCACCACCGAGCAGCACCAGCAGAACATGCTGGACCGCTGCAACCGCCTGCCGGCCGATTCGCGCCAGGACTGCATGACGCAGATGACGTCGCCCTCCCAGGTGCGCGGCAGCGTGCAGGGCGGCGGCGTGCTGCGTGAAACCGTGATCCAGGTGCCGGCCGGCACCGCCGGCACGGTGCCGCCGCCTCCGCCGCCGGGCGCCGCGCCCGGCATGGCGCCCGCCCCGGGCATGGCGCCGCCGCCGCCCGCGCCGATGCGCCAGTAACGGCGCTCGACGGGCCAGGGGAGGGCGTCGCGTGCCCTTTCCCCGTGTGCCGGGGCGCGGCCGCCGCCACAATCAGGCAAAATGGCGGCTGTCGCCCTCACTCACGCATATCCATGTCCGACGTCATCGCCCTGATTTTCGACTTCGACGACACGCTGGCCTCGGACAGCACGTCCGGTTTCCTGGACAGCATCGGGGTGGACACGGCGTCCTTCTGGAAAGACCAGGTCGACCCGCTGCTGTCCCACCAGGACTGGGACCCGGTCCCGGCCTATCTCTACCAGATGATCCAGCTCTCGCGCGAGGGCAGGCATGGCCTCGTCACGCAGCAACGGCTGCGCGACTGGGGCGCGCGCCTCGAACTGCACGATGGCGTGGTCACGCTGTTCCAGCGCCTGCGCGCCGCGGTGCGGGCGGCGCAACCGCAGGTGCAACTGGAGTTCTACCTGATCTCCAGCGGCATCGGCGACGTGGTCCGTTCCACGCCCATTGCCCACGAGTTCACCGAGATCTGGGCCTCCGAATTCACCTACGGGGCCGACGGCGGCATCGAGTTTCCGCGCCGCATCGTCAGCTTCACGGACAAGACGCGCTACCTGTTCCACATCCAGAAGGGCATCATCGGCCGCGATTTCCGCAACAAGCCGTTCGAGGTCAACCGCAAGGTGCCCGAGGACCGCTTGCGGGTGCCGTTCGACCAGATGGTGTTCGTTGGCGACGGCTACACCGACATCCCGTGCTTCTCGCTGATCCGGCGCGCCGGCGGCTACGCCTTCGGCGTGTGGGACCCGAAGCACCGCGACAAGCGCAGCCGCGCCTGGGGCTTCATCGAGGAAGGCCGGGTGTCGAACCTGAACCAGGCCCGCTACGACGAGGACGCCGAACTCTACCAATGGCTCGAAGAGGCCGTGACCAGCCTGGCTGGCCGCATCGCGCTCAAGTCGCGGGTGTACCGTGGTTGAGCCGCTCGCCATGGCGGCCGTGCCGCCCTGGACCGCGCAGGATGCCGAGTTCATGACGCTGGCCCTGGAAGAGGCGCGGGCGGCCTATGACATCGGCGAGGTGCCGGTGGGCGCGCTGGTGGTCTCGTCCCGGGGCGACATCCTGGGGCGCGGCTACAACCGCACCATCATCGACCACGACCCCACCGCGCACGCCGAGATCGTCGCGCTGCGCGGCGCCGCCCGCGCGCTGGAAAACTACCGCCTGCCGGGCATCACCGTGTACGTCACGCTGGAACCCTGCGTCATGTGCATCGGCGCCATGCTGCATGCGCGGCTGGCGCGGGTGGTGTTCGGCGCCTACGACCCCAAGACCGGCGCCTGCGGCAGCGTGCTGGACGTGGGCTCGGTGCCCAAACTCAATCATCACACTTCAGTCACCGGCGGTGTGCTGGCGGAACCCTGCGGCGACCTGCTGCGCCGGTTCTTCCGCGAACGCCGCGCCAAGGAATCCATCGCATGAGCAACACCCGAGGCGCCAAGGCGCGCGGCGCCAAAGCGGCCGCCGCCCCGGCCCATGAACACGCCAGCCATCCGCACGATCACGACCACGAATGCGGCGAGGCCTGCGGCCACGACCACAGCCACGACCATGAAGCGGGCCACGTCCACAGCTTTCCGGACGCGCGCGGCATCTACCTGATCTCGCCGTCGTCGGCGGTGCGCGACCCGCAGACCGTCGAGCTGGCGCGCGAGCGCCTGGCCGCGCAGGGCTTCAAGACCGCGCTGGACCGCACCGCGCTGGCCGAGCACCAGCGCTTCGCCGGCACCGACGCCCAGCGCCTGGCCAGCCTGACGCGCGCGGCCAAGCAGAAACTGCCCATCGTCATGGTGACGCGCGGTGGCTACGGCATGGGCCGCCTCTTGCACGCGATCGACTGGAAGGCCATGGCCGACAGCGGCAAGCGCTTCGTCGGCATGAGTGACTTCACCGCTTTCAACCTGGCGCTGCTGGCGCAGACCGGCGGGGTCAGCTACACCGGCGCCACCGCCATCTACGACTTCGGCGGCAAGAAGGTCGACGACCTGACCGAGGCGCTGTTCGGCGAAGTGATGCGTGGCGAGCTGGAAATCCTCAGCTTCGAGACCCGGGACGCCGACCCGGTCGATTGCCGCGGCATCCTGTGGGGCGGCAACCTGGCCATGCTGGCCTCGCTGATCGGCACCCCCTACATGCCGAAAGTGCGCGGCGGCATCCTGTTCCTGGAAGACGTGGCCGAGCATCCCTACCGCATCGAACGCATGCTGATCCAGCTGTGGCAGGCGGGCATCCTGGGCAAGCAGAAGGCCATCGTGCTGGGCCGCTTCTCCGACTACAAGCTGGCGCCGCACGACAAGGGCTACGACCTGCACGAAGTGGTGGCCTGGCTGCGCAAGACGGTCAAGGTGCCGGTGGTGACCGGCCTGCCGTACGGCCACGTGGCCACCAAGGCGACGCTGCCGATCGGCCAGAAGGTCGGCATCGCCACCGAGAAGGGCCTGGCCCATCTGGTGCTGGACGAACACCATCATTGACGCGGGCGGGCCGCAAGGCCCGCCGCGTGGCGTGCTTCACTTCTTGAACAGCCTGTCGACCAGCGACTGCGCCTTCTGCTCGCCGCGGCGCTTGGCCTCGGCCTGCTCGGCGGGGGTCTGCGCGGCCTTGTTGCAGGCGCCGGCATAGCTCGGAAAGCGCGACGCGCATTCCTGCGCCAGCTTGCGCGCCTTGTCCCAGCTGTCGGTCTGCCCGTAGAAGGCAATGGCTTCCGGCCAGGCCAGCCCGGCATCCTTGAAATACTCGAAGCCCTGGTTCATGACCGCGGTGGCGGGGGCGCGTTGGCCCGAGCCCAGCAGGGTGTTGGCGCGCAGGACATAGATGCGCCAGGCGCGGTCGCCTTCGGATTGCAGGTTGCGGTCCAGCAGGGCGGCGGCGCGCGCGGACGGCTTGCCGGGTTCGCCTTGCGCCATGCTCAGCGCCAGCAGCGGCAACGCCTGCTGCGCGGTCGGGCCGGAGGCGGCCTGGGCCGCGAGCTTGCGCGCCTGGGCATAGTCCTGCGCCTGCAGCGCCTGTTGCGCGGCGTTGGCGCTCTGGTAGTTCTTCAGCACGGCGGCGCTGCGACGTTGCGCGCGCGCCTTGTCCCACGGCGCGATGGTGGCCGCGGGGCGCGGCTTGCCGGCCATCAGCGGCGTGACCTGCCCGGTCAGCGAGGTCAGCCGCGCTTCGGTGCCGGGATGGCTGACGGTCAGCTTCTTCCAGATGTCGTCCAGGCCATTGCGCAGGTCTTCGCCGGCGCCAGCGAGGCCGGAACTCAGCGACGCCTGCATCTCGGTCAGCGGCGCGACCTTGTTGCCCGAGGCCGCGGCCTGCTTGCGCGCATCCTGCGCGGCGGCCTGCTTGATCTGCTCGACCATGCGCTTGCGGTCTTCTTCCTGGATCCTGGCGTTGTCCGTTTCCCAGGTGGCCTGACGCTCCAGGAAGGCCTTGAACCCTTGCGTGTAGGAATAGCCCAGCCGCAGGCTGACGGTGGCGCCGAAGCGATCGGCGTTTTCCTCCTGCTGCCGGTTCCAGGCGGGAACCAGCACGTCCTTGCCGAAGGCATAGGAAGCGATCACGCTGTCCACCGGGCTCCAGCCCGTCGCGCTGCCGGCCTTTTGCGCCAGGGCCACGCCCAGCGCCGCCAGCGTGGCGACCTGGTCGCTGGTCGTGTTGGCCGCTTCCAGCTGGTGATAGTCCAGGTAGATATGGCCGAATTCGTGCGACAGGATGGCGACGATCTCGTCCTCGGACTCCGCGGACGACAGCCAGCCGATCGACAGGTAGATGTTGCCCGCGCCGGTGCTGTAGGCCTCCAGCGCCGGGGAAGCGGTGACATACACGGCGCCAGGCCAGCCGGGTACGCCGGCGGCATCCTTGATACGGCCGAGCAGGCCGTTCAGGTAGCCCTGCATCTCGGGCATGGCAACCAGGCCCATGTGCTGCGCGCGCTGATTGCGGGCGTCGCGGTCGGCGTCGGGCCACTTGCGGTCGGTGGGGGCGGGTGGCAATTCCCCGGTCTTGAACGACAGGCCGGCGCCGGGCATGTTGGCGCAGCCGGCCAGGGCCATTGCCAGGGTCAGGGCCGCGAGGCGGGGCGCGTGATGGAAGGGCATCGCCATGTCAGCGGCAGGCATTTTCGCCGGCGCCGGCGGTGGAGCCGGTGGGACCGGGCACGCGCTTGACCACCGGGCCGCACTGCGCCGACGAATTGCGCGACACGCGCACCTGCATGCTGTCCACCCAGTAGTCGGTGCCGTCCACTTTCACCCGGTAGAACTCTTCGCGGCTTTCCAGTACGGGCCACGGCATGCCCTGGCCATCGGATTTGGCGGCCGGCGTCCCGCCGCCCGGCTGCGCATAGAGCGGCAGCGGCTTGAGGCTGGCGCCGACGATCTGGTCGGCCGCCAGGGCCGGCGCGCCGTACAGGGCCAGCGCCGCGAGGGCGGCGGCAATCATGGAGGAAGGCTGGATCATGCGGTTCTACTCCTGAGGTTTGGCGGAAGATTGCGGGGGCGCCGGTGGCGGCGTGGTCGCGTCCGCCTTGGGCTTGCCGCCGAGAAACTTGGTGACGGTGTCGGTCCAGCCGAGCCAGTGCGCGGCCAGCGCCATGACCGCCAGGTCGACAATGGGCAGGGTGCCGACGTCCACCCATTCCTGCGCGATCAGCACGATGTACATGACCACCAGCGAAGACAGCAGGATGGAGGCCGCTTTGCCCAGTGTCAGCGCCAGCGCGATCAGCAGCTTTTCCGCGACCTTGCGCGCCAGCCAGCGGCGGCAGGCGCGATCGGCGCAGATGGCGCGCAGCAGGCGCAGGCGCGTCAGCGGGCCGCGCGCGGCGCCCAGCGCGATCCACCGCGCGGGCCGCTGCGGCAGCATCTCGGTGCCCTCGGCCGGGGGCGTCGCCGCGGTCAGCCGCCATGATTTCGGCGGCACCAGCCAGCGTCTGGTCCAGCCATTGATTTCGCGCAGTTGCACGGCCAGCCACTGGGCCAGCCAGTGCAGGAGGTGCGCCGCCATGACGATGGGGATGCCCAGCAGCCACAGGATGTTGGGTGGCCAGATTTCCCATTCCAGCGCGCGCTTGTAGTGGTCCCGGTAGGTCAGCAGGTTGTCCAGCGCCATGGCGTGCATGAAGACCCCGGGGATCACGTCGTGCACGGGCGACAGCACAGTGTCGTTAAAGCCGCTCAACGCCGCGCCGATCATGACGTAGCGGTCCGTGAGCAGGTCCTCCAGGCGGGCCTGGTCGGTATCGGCGGCGCGCAGTTCGGACAAGGTCAGCGTGCGGGTGTAGGGGCAGATCGGCTTGCTCGCCTCGGGGCCGTACAGCAGCCTGCGCACGTAACCCGGCAGCATTTCGGGATAGCCGCCGCGCGCCAGGCGGCAGTCGGGCGAGAAAGGCCGCTGGCCCAGGTTGTCGACCCCCCAGGTCAGGGCCATGGCCTCTTCGCCCTTGAGCAGCGCGATGCCGGCCACGTCCTGCGCCATCGCCAGCGCGGCGCTGCGCGTGTCGCCGTCGGACCAGAGCGGATAACTCCACACCAGCCGGTCGACCTTGCTGGCCGAATAGCGCACGTCCACCAGGGTGAAGCAGGGCGGCTGGCCGGCCGGCGTGGCCAGGCCATCGCGCAGCCGCAGTCCGCCATCGTCGCCAGGCAGCGCGGCCAGGAACACCGGCACGCCGGCGTCCCGCAGCTCGCACAGGGCAGAGACCAGCTCCGGCAAGGTCGGGTCGTCCCGTTCGCGGCCGAAGGTGATGTCAAGGAAGATGGCGCGGGGCTTGTGGATCAGGCCGATATTGCGCAGCCAGCGGGCATGCGTGCGGTAGGGGACGGGCCAGGCGCCTTTTTGCGGATCGAGCGAATCGTCGTCGATCAGCACCACGGTGGTGTCGTTGCGATGCGCGGGGCTGTAATAGCCGCCCACCAGCCGCGCCTGCAGTCGGGCAATGGCGTAGGTCAGCAGATCCGAACTGGGCGTCAGCCGGGGCGTCGCCCACAACATGGTGATCGCGACCAGCGCGGCGACGATCAATGAGCGGAAATAGAACCTGGCGTTTCCGGGAGGCGGGGACGAATCTGTCACGGGACGGCGGCGAGGGGTTGAGTCAGCCTCCATGGCCCGGCGGGCAGGAAGCGCGCGTGTCGAGGCCGCAATGGTACCCGATTTAATACAAATTTTTACTTTAAGACAACAAATGGCACCTGGCGCGAGCCCGAGCGCCACGCCCGTGCGCTTGCCGGGCAAGCTCCGGACAGACGGGCTTGGTACACTATCGGGTTTCGCCGCATCCGCTTTGGCCGCTGCGCGACCTCAAACCAAGATTCCCCCCAAGACATCACCGTGATATCCACCGCCAATCTCACCATCCAGTTCGGTCCCAAGCCCCTTTTCGAGAACGTCAGCGTCAAGTTCGGGGAAGGCAACCGCTACGGGCTGATCGGGGCCAACGGGTCCGGCAAGTCGACGTTCATGAAGATCATCGGCGGCGACCTGGAGTCGTCGGCCGGCAACGTCTCGCTGGAGCCGGGCGTGCGCCTGGGCAAGCTGCGCCAGGACCAGTTCGCCTTCGAGGACCTGCGCGTGCTGGACGTGGTGATGATGGGCCACACCGAGATGTGGGGCGCGATGTCCGAGCGCGACGCGATCTACGCCAACCCGGAAGCGACCGAAGACGACTACATGCGCGCGGCCGACCTCGAGGCCAAGTTCGCCGAATATGACGGCTACACCGCCGAAGCCCGCGCCGGCGAGCTGCTGCTGGGCCTGGAAATCGCCGTCGACCAGCACAACCTGCCGATGCGCGAAGTGGCGCCGGGCTGGAAGCTGCGCGTGCTGCTGGCGCAGGCGCTGTTCTCGAACCCGGACGTGCTGCTGCTGGACGAACCGACCAACAACCTGGACATCAACACCATCCGCTGGCTGGAAAGCGTGCTCAACAGCTACCAGAGCACGATGATCATCATCAGCCACGATCGTCACTTCCTGAACCAGGTCTGCACCCACATGGCCGACCTGGACTATGGCGAGATCCGCATCTACCCGGGCAACTACGACGACTACATGCTGGCCTCGACCCAGGCTCGCGAGCGCCTGGTGGCCAACAACGCCAAGGCCAAGGAACGCGTCACCGAGCTGCAGGACTTCGTGCGCCGTTTCGCCGCCAACAAGTCCAAGTCGCGCCAGGCCACCTCGCGCCTCAAGCAGATCGACCGCATCAAGGCCGAGCAGGTCGTGGTCAAGCCCTCGTCGCGCCAGAACCCGTACATCCGCTTCGAGCAGAACAAGGTCATGCACCGCCTGGCGGTCACGGTCGAGAACCTGTCCAAGTCCTACGACGCGCCCGTGATCCGCAATTTCTCGGCCATGGTCGATGCCGGCGAGAAGATCGCCATCATCGGCGCCAACGGCGTCGGCAAGACCACCTTGCTGCGCCTCTTGGCCACCGACCTGGCGCCGGACGCCGGCAGCGTCAAGTGGTCGGAAAACGCCGACCTGGGCTACATGGCCCAGGACGTGTCGGATCAGTTCCTGCAGACCGACATCAACCTGCTCGACTGGATGGGCGACCATCGCCAGCCGGGTGACGACGACCAGTCGATCCGTTCGGTGCTGGGCCGCCTGCTGTTCTCGGCGGACGACCTGCCCAAGGCGCCCAAGGTGCTGTCCGGCGGCGAAAAGAACCGCATGACCTTCGGTCGCCTGATGCTGGGCCGGCACAACGTCATGCTGCTCGACGAGCCGACCAACCACCTGGACATGGAATCGATCGAATCGCTGCAGTTCGCGCTGGAAAAGTACGAAGGCACGCTGGTGTTCGTCTCGCACGACCGCGAATTCGTCTCCGGCCTGGCCACCCGCGTGATCGAGATCCTGCCCTCGGGCGAGATCGTCGACTACCGCGGCGGCTACGAAGACTACCTGTCCTCGCGCGGCATCGAGGCCTGATTCTCCGGGGCCTCGGCCTCGCGCCCTGGCGGTTGGCTGGACGTTCAGCCAGCCGCAATCCTGCTGGGCTATCATCCGGGTAAACCCTGGCCCGTTGCGCCAGGTTCCACCCTGTCAGCCATGCCTCCCACACCTCATACCACGCCCGATGGCCAGCCCATCGGGACGTTCGCGTTGACCTCGCGCATCGTCGCGATCGCGTTTTTCACCTTCATCTGTTATCTGGCCATCGGCCTGCCGCTGGCGGTGCTGCCGGGCTACGTGCACGGCCAGCTCGGCTACGGCTCGGTGCTGGCCGGGCTGGCCATCAGCGTCCAGTACGTGGCGACGCTGCTGAGCCGCTCGCACGCCGGCCGCATGGCCGACACCGTCGGGCCGAAGCAGACCGTGGTGATCGGCATGGCGGCCTGCGCCGCCAGCGGCGTGTTCCTGCTGCTGGCCTATGCCTTTGAGCGCAGCGCCTGGCTCAGCCTGGGCGCCATCATCGTCAGCCGGCTGGCGCTGGGCTTCGGCGAAAGCTGGGTCGGCACCGGCTCGGCCACCTGGGCCATCGCCCGGGTCGGCCCGCTGCACACGGCGCGGGTGATCTCCTGGAACGGCATCTGCACCTACGGCGGCCTGGCGCTGGGCGCGCCGCTGGGCGTCTACCTGGAAACCGAATGGAGCATGGGCGCGCTGGGCGGCGCGGTGCTGCTGCTGGGCCTGGCCGGCCTGGGCCTGGCGCTGGCGCGGGCGGCGGTGGCCATCGTCGGCGGCCATCGCATGGCCTTCAAGAGCGTGGTGCTGCGGGTGTTTCCGCACGGCATGGCGCTGGGGCTGGGCTCGGTTGGCTTCGGCACGCTGGCGGCCTTCGTGGCGCTGTACTACGCCAGCTTCTCGTGGGAGGGCGCGGCGCACGCGCTCAGCGCGTTCGGCTGCGCCTTCATCGGCGTGCGCCTGCTGTTCGCCGGCACCATCACGCGCTTTGGCGGCTTCAAGGTGGCGCAGGTGTCGTTCCTGGTGGAGGCGGCCGGCCTGGCGCTGCTGTGGCTGGCGCCCAATCCCACCGCGGCGCTGGTGGGCGCGGCCCTGACCGGCTGCGGCTTCGCCCTGGTGTTTCCGGCCATCGGCGTGGAAGCCGTGGCGCGCGTGCCGGCCGGCAGCCGCGGCGCCGCGCTGGGGGCGTATTCGGCCTTCCTGGACCTGGCGCTGGGCGCGACCGGCCCGGTGGCGGGCTATATCTCGGGCGGCTTCGGCTATCCGGCGATTTTCCTGGCGGCGGCGGTGGCGGTGCTGCTCGGCTTCCTGATCGCGATGGGCCTGCAACGGCACGCCAGCCGCGCGCAGGCCGCGGCCTGACGCGCTTTGTTTATAACCAAAAGTCTTAAGAACATTCGATATTGATCGTTTGGATTCATATAACGAATTGTTAGATTAGGCCCGTTCCCCACGCGCGCCCACGATTCGTTCCATGAACCTGACCTTCGACCACGTCCACAAGCACTTCGGCGACCTGCCGGTCGTCGACGGCTTCACCAGCGAATTCAAGACCGGCGAGCTGGTCGCGCTGGTCGGCCCGTCGGGCTGCGGCAAGTCGACCCTGCTGCACCTGGCCGCCGGCCTGGAAAAGCCGACGCAAGGGCAGGTGCTGGCCGATGGCAAGGCCGTGGCCGGCCCGCATCCCAGCCGCACGCTGGTGTTCCAGGAACACGCGCTGTATCCGTGGCTGACGCTGGAAGACAACGTGGCGCTGGCGCTGGAATTCCAGAAGACCCCGAAGAAACGCGCCCGCGAGGCGGCGCGCCAGTGGCTGGCGCGCGTCAGCCTGGCCGGCTTCGAACACTATTACCCGCACCAGGTGTCCGGCGGCATGCGCCAGCGCGCGGCATTGGCCCGCGCCTTCATCGCGCAGCCGCAGACCATGCTGATGGATGAGCCGTTCGGCGCGCTCGACGCGCTGACGCGCCTGGCGCTGCAGGACGTGCTGCGCCAGCTGATCGCGCAGGAAAAGCCCACCGTGCTGCTGGTGACCCACGACGTCGACGAGGCGCTGTTCCTGGCCGACCGCATCGTGGTGTTCAGCCCGCGCCCGGCGCGGGTGCTGCGCGAATTCAACCTGGCGCACCGCGCCAAGAGCCACGACCTGTCCGACCTGGCCGCCGAGAAGCGCGAGATCCTGCGCCTGCTGGGCATCGCCGTGGACGGTTCGGCGGCCCACGCCGACCTGGCGCTGGCGGCCTGATTCTTCGATTTTCCGGTTCACGGACGGCGCCGCCGGCGCCGGCCATCCTCGATTCCCTGGAGTTTTCCCGATGAAATTCAAGCAATGGCTGTCCCTGCCGCTGGCCGCGGCGTTCCTGGCCGCGGCGCCCGCCATGGCCGCCGAGAAATTCCGCGTCGGCTACCTGCGCGTGATGGACGACGCGCAGGCCATCGTGGCGCAGGAAGGCGGCTTCTACAAGAAGGCCGGCCTGGATTCCGAGCTGATCGAGTTCAAGTCGGGCACCGACCTGATCAAGGCCATCGTCGGCGGCCAGCTGGATATCGGCGTGCTGGGCTTCACCAACGCCGTGGCCTGGGCCTCCAAGGGCGCGGACCTGAAGGTGGTGGGCGGCGCGCAGCAGGGCTACCACTCGCTGATCGTGCGCGATGATTCGGGCATCAAGGACATCGCCGGCCTGAAGGGCAAGACGCTGGCCTCGCAGGCCGAAGGCAGCACCGCCGACGTGGTGCTCAAGGGCGTGGTGCTCAAGCAGGGCAACCTGGCCGCCGACGACGTCAACGTGATGGGCGTGAGCCCGGCGGTGGCGGTGCAGTCACTGGTGGGCAAGCGCGTCGACGCGGCCTTCCTGTTCGAACCGTATGACCGCATCGCCCAGCTGGTGGCGCCGGTCAAGCAGATCTACGAAGTGGGCCAGGCCTGGCCGTTCCCGTGCATGGTGGTGATCACCTCGGGCGAGACGCTGGCCAAGCGCAAGGACGACGTCTGGAAGGCGCTGGACGCGCAGAACCAGGCCATCGCGCTGCTGCAGAAGGAGCCCGCCCAGGCCTCCAAGCTGATCGCCTCGTACTTCATCGCCGAGCCCACGCTCAAGACCCTGAACCGCGGCGAACTGCCGCGCGAGACCGTCATCGCCGAAGCCATCAAAACGCAGGTGTTCACGCCCAAGCTGACCGAAAAGGACACCAAGCGCATGCAGGAAATCGCCGACATCCTGCAGGCCCAGGGCTCGCTCAAGACGCGCGACGGCAAGCCGTACGACGTCTCCAGCATCGTCGACCTGTCCTGGCAAGAGGCTCGCAAGCTTTGAGCGCATCGACCCGTGTGACCGGCGCCCGCAAGCATCTGGCGGGCGTGCTGGGTGTCCTGTTCATCCTGGCGCTGTGGCAGGCGGCGGCGTTCGCCTTGCCCGACTTCCTGATGCCGGGCGTGCCCGCCGTGCTCGAGCGCCTGTTCGAGGACCTGGGCAAGCAGTCTTTCCACCAGAGCCTGCTGGGCACGCTGGGCCGCCTGGGCGCGGGCTACGGCCTGGCGCTGGCGGCGGGCATCGGCTTCGGGCTGGTCGCGGCCATGCTGTTCTTCTTCCGCGAAGTGCTGCGCAGCGCCATCGTCATCCTGCAGTCGATTCCGTCGATCGCCTGGGTGCCGCTGTTCCTGATCGTGATGGGTTTCGGCAGCACGCCGATCATCGTGGTGGTGGCGCTGTCGGCGTTCTTCCCGGCCGCGCTGAGCGTGATGAACGCCACCGAGTCGGTGCAGCGCGTGCACGTGTCGGCGGCCCGCGTGATGGGCGCCACGCCCTGGGGCCTGGTCAAGCGCGTGTACCTGCCGGCCGTCATGCCCGAGCTGATCACCGGCGCCCAGCTGGCGTTCGGCAACGCCTGGCGCGCGCTGATCTCGGCCGAGATGCTGATCGGCTTCGGCAAGGGCCTGGGCCGTTCGCTGGCCTATTCGGGCGAGATCGCCGACATGACCGGCGTGATGACCAACATCCTGGTCATCGCGGTGCTGGCCGCGCTGATCGACCAGTTCGTGCTCGAGAACCTCAAGCACCGGCTGCTGCGCTACCAATACGTGTGAGGCCCATGATGCGGCGCGGACTTCGTCTCCTGGCCTGCGTGGCGGCGCTGCTGTCCGCGGCAAGCGCCGCGGCGCCGGCCGACGGCCTGGCGGCCGCGCGCCAGCGCGGCGAGCTGGTGGTGGGCGTGCCATATTTGGCGCCCGCGCCGGTGGCCGGCGCCAAGATCCGCACCCCGGAAGGGCTGGACCTTGCCATGGCCGAGAAGCTGGCCCAGGACCTGGGCCTGCCGTTCAGCCTGCGGCAGGTGGCGGCCGCCGACGCGGCGCGGCTGCTGGCCGCGGGCGAGGTCGACCTGGTGCTGGCCGACCGCGCGGCGCCGGCACAGGCGTTGGCGGGCGATGTGGCGGCGGTGGCCACCGGCTACGCCGCGCGTCCCAAGGCCGTGATTCGCAGCGATACCCGCATGCGCCAGGGCAGCGATGCCCGCGGCCACAGCGTCTGCATGGCCGAGGCCGCCGTCGGCGCGCAGGCGCTGGCCCGCGGCTGGGGCGCGGTGGTGCGCACCTACCGCGTGCCGTCGGACGCGCTGGTGGCGGTGCGCGAAGGCAGCTGCGACATCGGCCTGGTCGATGACGTGGTGTGGGAACCGTTGATGCGCTTTCCCGAATGGAAGAAGTTCTCGGCCACGCTGGGCGCCGATGGCGCCCGCCAGGAACGGGTGTGGCTGCTGCCGGCGGCCGACACGGCCACGCAGGCCTGGCTCGATGCGCGCATGCGCGAATGGGCGCGGGCCGGGGCCTGGAAGGCCCTGCCGGCCAAGTGGGCGCGCGACGTGGCCTTCGACGTCTACCTGGACCAGGAAGTCGCCGACTGCCACGGCTGACGGGCGCGGCGCAAGATCCGTCCGCATTGGCCGCGCGGGCCGCCAAGGCGCGGTCCGGCCCTTACAATGCCGGGCTATGACCACCACCTTGACCGCCGTCTGCTCGCACGAGGAAGACATCAAGAAAAGCCGTTTCGCCGCGTATGCCGCGCCCGTCGCCAGCATTGACGAGGCCATGGCGTTCTTCGCGGCGCACAGCGACCCCGAGGCCACCCACAACTGCTGGGCCTACCGCATTGGCCAGGAATATCGTTTCAATGACGATGGCGAGCCTGGCGGCACCGCCGGACGCCCGATCCTGCAGGCGATCGAAGGGCAGGGCATGGACCGCGTAGCGGTGCTGGTGGTGCGCTGGTTCGGGGGCGTCAAGCTGGGCGCCGGCGGGCTGGTGCGGGCCTATGGCGGCTGCGCCGCCAACTGCCTGCGCAACGGCCCGCGCACCGAGATCGTGGACCTGGCCACGGTGGCGTGCGCCTGCGGCTTCGCCGAACTGCCGCTATTGAAGTCGCGGCTGGCGCAGGCCGGCGCGGTGATCGTGCAGGAGGATTTCGGCGCCGACGGCGTGGCCTTGCGCTTCACGGTGCCGCGCGGCGCGGTGGCCGACCTGGAGATGACGGCGGCCAACATCACGCGCGGCCGCTCGGCCTGGGAACAATTGGCGTGACATGCGACAAGGGCCCGGCGGGGCCCTTGTGCATCACGCGTCCTGGCTGTCCTGGGCCGCGGCGATTTCCTGGTGGACCTTTTCCATGTCCACTTCCTTGATCTTGGCGAGCAGCTCATTGAGCTGGCCGCCCGACAAGGCGCCCGGTTGCGAGAACAGCAGGACCTTTTCGCGGAACACCATCAGCGTGGGAATCGAGCGGATGCCCAGCGCGCCGGCCAGTTCCTGCTCGACGTCGGTGTTGACCTTGGCGAACGTGACGTCCGGGTGCTCGGTGGCGGCCTGCTCGAAGACCGGGGCGAAACCACGGCACGGGCCACACCAGGGCGCCCAGAAGTCCACGATCAAGGTGCCGTCCGGCGTGATGGCTTCCTGGAAAGTGTCTTTGGTCAGTTCAACAATACTCATTTTGGATCCTTGCCGCTGGCGCGGCGCAAAAAGTCGGAATCAGCGGCGCGGGGGAGACATGCCCCGCGCCGGGTGAGGCGACGCGGTAGGGCCGGTCCTGCCAGTCCATAGTAGAGCGGGGACCGGCCACGTCGCAATGGTTGGCGCTGTGGCGAGCGCAGTCTGCGGGGCTTGCGGGGTTGGCGGCGGGGCCGCCGGCCTCACGCCGCGGTTGTTGTGGGCACGCCGTCGCCCTGCTTGAGCGCGGCGACGATCTCGAAGGAGCGCAGGCGATCGGCGATATCGAAGAAATCGGACACGATCATGACTTCGTCGGCTTCCGTCTCGGCCACCAGGGCCTCCAGGCGGCGCTTGACGGTCTCGGGGCCGCCCACGATGGCCGCGCCCAGGCGCTGGTTGACGGCCTCGCGTTCCCACTCGTTCCAGAGCCCGTCCATGCTGTCGACCGGCGGCTGCAATTGCAGGCGGTTGCCGCGCACCAGCGACAGGAACTTGAGCTGCTGCGTGGTGGCCTGGCGCTGGGCTTGCTCGTCGGTCGCGGCCGCGATCACCGGCACGCCGATCATGGCGTAGGGGCGGGCCAGCGTCTCCGACGGCTTGAACAGGTGGCGATACAGGCGCATTGCCGCCATGCCCTCGGGCGAGAAGTGGCCGGCGAACGAGAACGGCAGGCCCAGTTCGGCCGCCAGCCGCGCGCTGAAGTCGCTCGAGCCCAGCAGCCAGATGGGGATGTCCAGGCCTTCGCCGGGAATCGCGCGCACCGGCTGGCCGGGACGCGAGGGCGCGAGAAAGCCGCGCAGTTCCTCGACCAGCGCCGGGAATTCGAGGCCGCTGCGCGGACCGCGGCGCAGCGCATGCTGGGTGGCGCCGTCGCTGCCGGGCGCGCGGCCCAGGCCCAGGTCGATGCGGCCGGGGTACAGGGTTTCGAGCGTGCCGAACTGCTCGGCGATGATCAGCGGCGCATGGTTGGGCAGCATCACGCCGCCCGAGCCGACGCGCAGCGTCGAGGTGTGCCCGGCGATGTGGCCGATCAGCACCGCCGTGGCGCTGCTGGCCACGCCGTTGATGTTGTGGTGCTCGGCCAGCCAGAAGCGCTTGTAGCCCAGGCGCTCGACGTGCTGCGCCACCGCCACGCTGTTGCGGAAGGCATCGGCGGCGTCGCGGCCTTGCACGATCGGCGCCAGGTCCAGCACCGAGAAGGGGATGCGGGCGAGGGGGCTCATGCGCGGCGCTCGACGGGACGGCGGGGACAGGACGAATGCGGGGTGTGACGAGACAAGGTCGGCTCCATAGTCTTATATACATGGGGAGTGTATCGGCGAATTCAACCGTCTCCGACAGCAACCATGAGGGCCGGCGGGTTGATAGCGGACCTCAATGACGGCGATTGGCCGGACGGCCCGCGAACCCCTGGCAGCCGTACCGGTATAGTGATCATTCCGGCCGCGCCGGTGGCGCCGCTGCACCCTTATTTCCTGTGCGCCTGGCGCGCGGCGAGCGGTGTTTGGCCGTTTCGTTCAAGACGCGGCCATGCGAATCGGGGATGATGCGGTTTTCTTCGATATCCGCGGGAGACACGCATGGGCGCCACCGGCAACAACCACCAGATCGACAACATCGAGTTCAACGTCGCCGACATCGCGCGCAGCAAGCGCTTCTATGGCGACGCATTCGGCTGGTCGTTCACCGACTACGGGCCGACCTACACCGAATTCACCGATGGCCGCCTCAAGGGCGGCTTCACCACCGGCGAGCCGGTGCGCCCGGGCGGGCCGCTGGTGATCCTGTACGCCGACGACCTGGCCGACGCCCAGCGCCGCGTGAGCGCGGCGGGCGGCCGCATCAGTCGCGAGGCCTTCGATTTCCCCGGCGGCAGCCGCTTCCATTTCACTGACCTGGACGGCTACGAGCTGGCGGTCTGGACCGCCGCGGCCTGACGGCGGCGCGGCGATGAAAAAAACCGCCGCCTTCCGGATCGGAAGCGCGGCGGTTTCGCGGGAATGCGCGCCTTGTGGCGTTATTCCGGGAAGAACGCGAAGCGGATCACGAACAGGATCGCCACCAGCCAGGTGGCCGGATGCACGTCGCGCACGCGGCCCGTGGCGGTCTTGAGCACCACGTAGCTGATGAAGCCGAAGGCGATGCCGTTGGCGATGGAATAGGTGAACGGCATCACCAGCGCGGTCAGCGCGGCCGGGGTGGCTTCGCAGACGTCGTTCCAGTCGATGTCGATCAGCTCGCGCATCATCAGGCCGGCCACGTAGAGCAGGGCGGGCGCGGTGGCGTAGGCGGGCACGGCGCCGGCCAGCGGCGAAATGAACAGCGCGGCCAGGAACAGCAGAGCCACGACCAGCGCGGTCAGGCCGGTGCGGCCGCCGGCCTGCACGCCCGAGGCGCTTTCGACGTAGGCGGTGGTGCTGCTGGTGCCCAGCATCGAGCCGGCCACGATCGCGGTGCTGTCGGCGAACAGGGCGCGGCCCAGGCGGTTGGGGCGGTTCTCCGGCATCAGGCCGGCGCGCTTGGCCACGCCTACCAACGTGCCGGTGGCGTCGAACACCTCGACCAGCACGAACACCAGGATGACGTGCACGAAGCCGGTGTGCAGCGCGCCCAGGATGTCCATCTTGAACAGCGTCGGCGCCAGGCTCGGCGGGGCCGCGAACACGCCCTTGAATTCGTTGTAGCCCAGGGCCATCGACAGCACCGTGACCACCAGGATGCCGATCAGGATGGCGCCGCGCACGCGCAGCGCGTCCAGCGAGGCGATGATGAAGAAGCCCAGGATGGCGAACAGCGGCCCCGGCGCGGTCAGGTTGCCCAGCGTGACCTTGGTGGCCGGATGCGCCACCACGATGCCGGCGCTCGACAGCGCGATAATGGCCAGGAACAGGCCGATACCGGCGGCGATGGCGCTGCGCAGCGAATGCGGGATGCCCTTGACCAGCCAGACGCGGATGCCCGAGATGGTCAGGATCAGGAAGATCACGCCCGAGATGAACACGGCGCCCAGCGCCTGTTCCCAGGTGTAGCCCATGGTCTTGACCACGGTGAAGGCGAAGAAGGCGTTCAGCCCCATGCCCGGCGCCATGCCGATCGGCCAGTTGGCGATCAGCGCCATCACCAGCGAGCCCAGCGCGGCGGCCAGGCAGGTGGCGACGAACACGGCGTTGCGGTCCATGCCGGTGGACGACAGGATGTCCGGGTTCACGAAGATGATGTACGACATGGTCAGGAATGTCGTCAGGCCGGCCACGATCTCGGTTCTCGCGGTCGTGCCGTGTTCACGCAGGTTGAATAGCTTCTCCAGCATTCTTATCCCCAGGGTGCTAGCAGGCTCGGTTTGTCGGGAGGGGGCTTGGCCGCCCTCGGTCATTTTGTAAACGGGCGTATTTTCGCATCAGTTGTAAACTCTGCCGCCATGATTATTCTCGGCTTTGAAAGCTCCTGCGACGAAACGGGCGTCGCAGCCGTCTGTACGGAACGCGGCCTGCTCGCGCACGCCCTGCATACCCAGATCGCCATGCACCAGGAATATGGGGGCGTGGTGCCCGAACTCGCCTCGCGCGACCATATCCGGCGCGTGGTGCCGTTGACCCGCCAGGTGCTGCAGGAGGCCGGCCTGGACATGGCCGACATCGGCGCGGTGGCCTACACCGCCGGACCCGGCCTGGCCGGCGCGCTGCTGGTGGGCGCCAGCGTGGCGCAGTCGTTTGCCTGGTCGCGCCATCTGCCCGCCATTGCCATCCATCACCTGGAAGGCCACCTGCTGTCGCCCATGCTGGCCGATCCGCGGCCCGAGTTTCCGTTCGTGGCGCTGCTGGTGTCCGGCGGCCACACGCAGTTGATGCGGGTCGACGGGGTGGGACGCTACGAATTGCTGGGCGAGACCCTGGACGACGCCGCCGGCGAAGCCTTCGACAAGTCCGCCAAGCTGATGGGCCTGGGCTATCCCGGCGGTCCGGCGCTGGCGCGCCTGGCCACGCAGGGCGACGCCACGCGTTTCGAGCTGCCGCGCCCGATGCTGCACAGCGGCGACCTGGATTTCAGCTTCAGCGGCCTGAAGACCGCCGTGCTGACCCGCGTCAAGGCGGCCGAGCAGGACGGCGGCCTGGATGAACAGACCCGCGCCGACCTGGCGGCGGCGACCCAGGCCGCGATCGTCGACGTGCTGGCCGCCAAGTCGATCCGCGCCCTCAAGCAGACCGGCCTGCGCCGCCTGGTGGTGGCCGGCGGGGTCGGCGCCAACCAGTTGCTGCGCGCCAAGCTGGCCGCCGCGCTCAAGCCCTTGAAGGCCCAGGCTTATTTCCCGCCGCTGTCGTTGTGCACCGACAATGGCGCCATGATCGCCTTCGCGGCCGCCGAGCGGGTCAAGGCGGGGCTGGTGACGCTGGACCCGGACGCCCACGGCTTCACCGTGCGGCCGCGCTGGGACCTGGCCGATATCGCCTGAAACGGGCAATGAAAAAGGGGCCGTGGCCCCTTTTTTCGTCCTGCCTCGCGGCGCCCACGCGGGCCCGCGGTGCGCCGATCATTTTTTCTTGCCGCCGATGCGGCTCTCGGTGCCCTGCACCAGGCGCGCGATGTTGGCGCGGTGGCGGTAGAACAGCAGCATGCCGATGATGGCCAGGGCGACGCCCATGGCCGGCTGGGCATGCCAGGCCAGGCCCGAGCCGAACACGTAGTAGACCGGGGCGAAGAACGCCGCCACCAGCGAGGCCAGCGACGAGTAGCGGAAGAACACCGCGATGATGAGCCAGGTGGCCGCCGTGGCGACGGCCAGCCAGGGCTGGATGGCGACCAGCACGCCGAGCGCGGTGGCCACGCCCTTGCCGCCCTTGAAACCCAGGAAAATCGGATACAGATGGCCCAGGAAGGCCGCCACGGCCACCGCGGCCAGCGGGCCGGGGGCAATGCCGGGGGCCAGCTTGACCGCCAGCCAGACGGCGAACCAGCCCTTGGCGGCGTCGCCCAGCAGGGTCAGGGCGGCGGCGGTCTTGTTGCCGGTGCGCAGCACGTTGGTGGCGCCGGGGTTCTTCGAGCCGTAGCTGCGGGGGTCCTGCAGTCCCATGAGTTTGCTGACCACCACGGCGAACGGCACGGAGCCGATCAGGTAGGCCAGCAGGATGAGCGCCGCGGTGAACGCCAGGGACGGTTCGGTGATCGCCATGTTCTAAGGGGGTCCGTTGTTATCTTGCAATTGTCTCGATGGCTGCGGATTCTACCCCGGTCGCCGGCCGGCCCGGGTACGGGTTAGCGAGTGGGCGACGAGCGACGGGTGGCGACGGACATGCCGGCGCCTTCCGCGGACGGTACAATCCAGCCGGTCCACCCGCGTTTTATTTTCTTTCGGATGCACAATGCGAATTCTGGTTTCGAACGATGATGGTTATTCGGCCCCTGGCCTGGAGGCGCTGGTCAAGGCGCTGGAAGGCCTGGGCGATCTGACCGTCGTCGCGCCCGAGACCAACCACAGCGGCGCGTCCAACTCCCTGACGCTGAACCGCCCGCTGTCGGTGCGCACCGCCTCCAACGGCTTCATCGCCGTCAACGGCACGCCCTCCGACTGCGTCCACGTCGCCCTGACCGGCCTGATGGACGCGCGTCCCGACCTGGTGGTGTCCGGCATCAACAACGGCGCCAACATGGGCGACGACACGCTCTATTCAGGCACCGTGGCCGCCGCCAGCGAGGGCTACCTGTTTGGCATCCCGGCCATCGCCTTCTCGCTGGCCGAGAAGGGCTGGGAGCACATCGACTCCGCCGCCCGCGCCGCGCGCCTGGTGGTCGAACGCCACCTGGCGCAGCCGCTGGCCGCGCCGGTCCTGCTGAACGTCAACATTCCCAGCCGCCGCTTCGACGACATGCATGGCTTCCAGGTCACCCGCCTGGGCAAGCGCCATCCGTCGCAGCCGGTGGTGCGTACCACCACGCCCTACGGCGACACGGTCTACTGGATCGGGCCGGTGGGGCAGGCCGCCGATGCCACGCCGGGCACGGACTTCCACGCGGTGGCGCAGGGCAGGGTGTCGGTCACGCCGCTGCGCCTGGATCTGACCCAACATAGCCAGCTCGACGAAATCCGGACCTGGGCGGAGCCGCTATGCGCCGACGCATAAGCCAGCCGGACGTCTCCCAGGCCGTGCCCGGACGGCCCAGTCCGGTGCGCTACGACTCCGGCCGGCTCAGCCCCGGCGTCACGCCGGCCAACAGCAACACCCGCATTTCGGCCGCCACCCTGCAAAGCCAGGCCAAGGCGCCGGCGCCGGCGGCCGGCGGCAACCTGGGACTCAATTCCGATCGCCTGCGCCAGGCCATGGTGCAGCGCCTGCGCGGGCAGGGCGTCAGCGACGAGCGCGTGCTCAACGCCATGGCCGCGGTGCCGCGCCACCTGTTCGTCGACGAGGCGCTGGCCAGCCGCGCCTATGAAGACGCGGCGCTGCCCATCGGCCATTCCCAGACCATCTCGCAACCGTGGGTGGTGGCGCGCATGATTGCCGCCATCTGCGAAGACCGCACGCCGACGCGTGTGCTGGAAGTGGGCGCCGGTTGCGGCTACCAGGCCGCGGTGCTGGCGCAGTTCGTGCGCGAGGTCCATTCCATCGAGCGCATCCGCGGCCTCTACGAGCTGGCGCGCGAGCATTTGCGCGCCTTGCGGCTGACCACGCGGATCCGCTTGATCTACGGCGACGGCATGCTGGGCCTGCCCGGCGTGGCGCCGTTCGATGCTATCGTTGTGGCTGCCGCCGGCCTGACCATCCCGCAAGCGCTGCTGCAGCAGCTGGCGCCGGGTGGACGCCTGATCGCTCCCGAAGGGGGCTCGAACCAGCGCCTGGTGCTGATCGAACGCACGGGCGCGGCCAGCTGGAAACGAACTGAATTAGAGGCCGTGCGCTTTGTGCCGCTGCGTGCCGGAATACAATCTTGAGCAAACAGGAGAAACGTATGCTCAACGGGCAGTTGCAACTGACCGATATGACCCTCGGCGTGTCCATGACGCGCCTGCGCCGCCCGCTTTTCGTGGCTGGCGTCCTCAGCCTGGCCATCCTGGCCGGCTGCGCATCCAAAGGCACGCGCGCGCCGGTCGTCGACCTGGCCGGCGGGCAACCGGCCGCCACCGCCCAGCCGGGCGGCAGCTACGTCGTCAAGCCGGGTGACACGCTCTACAAGATCGCTCGCGCCAACAACGTCGATGTCGAGAACGTCAAGCGCTGGAACAACCTCAGCGATCCCAACCAGATTTCGGTCGGGCAGGTGTTGAAAATGTCCGGTTCGTCGGGCGGCGCCGCGCAACCCGCGCCCATCGCCAGCAGCAAGTCGCAGCCGCGTCCGCTGGACCAGCCCAACGATACGTCGGCCACCGCCACGGCATCGCTGCCGCCGCCCACGCCGACGCCGGCCGAGAACAAGCCTGTCACCCGCGCCGCCGATGCCGGCGTGATCAACTGGGCCTGGCCGGCGGGCGGCCAGATCATGCAGGGCTTCAACAACAACAGCAAGGGCATCGACATCGCCGGCGCGCTGGGCGACCCGGTCAACGCCGCGGCGGATGGCAAGGTCATGTACAGCGGCAACGGCGTGCGCGGCCTGGGCAACCTGATCATCGTCAACCACCAGAACGGCTTCATCACGGCGTACGCGCATAACCGCACGCTGCTCGTGAAGACCGGCCAGGACGTCAAGCGCGGCGCCAAGATCGCCGAAATCGGCCAGAGCGACACCACCTCGCCGCGCCTGCATTTCGAGATCCGCCGCCAGGGCACCCCCGTGGATCCGATGCAGTACCTGCCCGCCAAATGACGCCCACCCTGGTATTCGACCTCGAGACCATTCCCGACGCGGACGGCCTGCGCAAGCTCAACGGCTGGAGCGCCGACGTCCCCGACGCCGAAGTGGTCGAGCGCGCGCTGACCGCGCGCCGCGAGGCCGTGGGCCACGACTTCCTGCCGCTGCACCTGCACAAGGTCGCGGTGGTGGGCTGCGTGTTCCGCGACGACCAGGGCTTTCGCGTCAAGACGCTGGGCCAGCCCGACGATCCCGAAGCCGCCTTGCTGGCCGGTTTCTTCAAGACCATCGAGCGCTACACGCCCAAGCTGGTCAGCTGGAACGGGTCGGGCTTCGACCTGCCGGTGCTGCACTACCGCAGCCTGATCCACGGCGTGCCCGCGCCGCGCTATTGGGACATGGGCGAGGAAGACCGCGATTTCAAGTTCAACAACTACATCTCGCGCTATCACTCCCGCCACACCGACCTGATGGACCTGCTGGCCAAGTACAACGGCCGCGCCAACGCGCCGCTGGACGAACTGGCCAAGCTGTGCGGCTTCCCGGGCAAGCTCGGCATGGACGGCAGCAAGGTCTGGGAGGCCTGGAGCCAGGGCCGCGCCGACGAGGTCCGCGCCTATTGCGAGACCGACGTGGTCAACACCTGGCTGGTGTACTGCCGCTTCCGCTTCCTGCGCGGCGAAATCGACCGCACCGCCTATGACGCCGAAATCGCGCTGGTGCGCGACACGCTGGCGGCCAGCGACGCGGCGCACTGGAAGGAATACCTGGCGGCCTGGGACGCCAGCTGAACGCGGCGCGCAGCGCGCGCGACCTGCTTGACGGACGGGGCCCGCGAGGCCCCGTTTTCACGCCCGGCACAGGCGCAATCGACTGAAACATAGCTTGCGGGGACGAAACCCGGATGAAACCGGGCGGATCGCACAATGGCCTCGCTTTCTTCACTTTCAGGAGACCTACATGTCCCGATTCGCACTCCGCTCCAACCTGGCTGCCCTGGCCATGGTCGCCGCCACCGGCGGCTTGCTGGCTGGTCCCGTCATGGCGGCTGCGCCCGCCGACGGTGGTCCCGCCGCGATGCACGAAGGCCCCCGTGGCGGCTTCCACAAGGGCATGCGCGACGGCCTGTGGATCCCGGGCCTGGGCCCCGTATCCAAGGCACAGCTCGACCAGCTCAAGCTGGATGACAAGCAGCAGGCCCTGGTCAAGACCGCGCAGGACGGCCAACGCAGCCTGCACGAGGCCATGCGCGCTTCCGGCGGCCAGCGCCACGACCTGCTCAAGGCGCAACTGGACAGCGGCAAGCTGGACCCGCGCGCGCTGCTCGATCAGTCCGACAAGTCGCGTGACCAGTTCGGCACGCAGGCCAAGCAGGTCCGCGACCAGTGGCTGGCCGTGTGGGACAGCCTGAACGATGCCCAGCGCACCCAGGTGACCCAGATGCTCAAGGACCGCCAGGCCAAGATGCAGGAACGCCACGCCCGCATGGAAGGTCGCCACGGCAAGGGGCCCGCGACCGCACCGGGCGCCGTGCCTCCGCCGCCGCCGGCCGCGCCCGCCGCCAACTGACGCGCCTGGCGGACGGCCACGCCGTCCGCCGCCGGACTTCCCGCCCGTTGCGGGCGGACCCGGCCGACCCCGACCCGCCACGCGCGGGCCGGGGTTTTCTTTTGTCCGACGATCCTTCATGGGGCGCCAGCCCCATTTTGATGCGCCGCCGCCTGCGCGCGCGGCGTGGCGCACCGCCTTGGTGCGTCCGGCATGCCCATTCAGCGCCGCGCCAGCCCGTTGAGACGCAATTGAAACCTGGCACGGACCTTGCTTGAAGGGGAGGGAGCCGGCATCCGCCGTTGCAGGACCGGCCCGATGGATGCGCCCTCGCGCCTTCCTCCTCGTCAAATCCGATCAGGACATCGCACCATGAAGAAGACGTTGCTAGCCTTGCCCGTTGTGCTCGCCGCTTGTTTCATCGCAACGGCCCAGGCCGAACCGACCGACCTGGGCGGCGGTTTCTCGCTCAGCGGCAATGCCACCATCGCGAGCGACTACCGCTTCCGCGGCTATTCGCAGACCGATTTCCGGCCGGCGGCCCAGCTGGGCATCGACCTGACCCACAGTTCCGGGTTCTACCTGGGCAACTGGAACTCCAACGTATCCAATTTCGTCTTCACCGACGGCAACCTGGAAATGGACTTCTACGGCGGCTGGAAAGGCGACGTGGGCGGCGGCTTCACGCTCGATGCCGGCGTGCTGCACTACTACTATCCCGGCTCCAGCTCGCCCAAGGGCGGCAACTACAACAACACCGACCTGTACCTGGCCGCGACCTACGCCAACTACACCCTCAAGTATTCCTACACGCCCAGCGACTTCTTCAGCACGCCCGACAGCAAGGGCACCTGGTACCTGGACGGCACCGCCAACTTCGACCTGGGCGACGGCTGGGGCCTGGTGGGCCACCTCGGCTATCAGAAGCTCAAGAACCAGGTCAACATGGACGGCGATTCCATCGGCCACTACGTCGACTACAAGGTCGGCGTGACCAAGGACCTGAAGGGCTGGGTGCTGGGCCTGGCGGCGGTGGGCGCCACCAAGGACAACTGGCTGCCGACCAAGTACGGCCATCCGTCGGGCCGCCTGGGGGCGGTGTTCTCGGTGTCGCGTTCGTTCTGATATCCATCCGTGGCGGCGTCCTGACCGGCGCCGGCTTTGGGGGGGCTTGATGGAGACTGCCCGGCGGGCCGTCTCCGGCAAGCCCCCTTTTTTTCGTGCGCGGGCGGGCCACTGCCGATTCCTCATACAATCGCAGGTTGCGTGAATTTTCTGGACTGCGTGAGATGTCTGACGTTTTGAGTATCGAATCCCTGGACCTGGAAGCCCGGGGCATCGCCCGCCGCGACGGCAAGGTCGTGTTCGTGGAAGGCGCCTTGCCGGGCGAGCGGGTCACCGCCACGACCGTGCGCCGCAAGCCGTCCTACGAGATCGCGCGGGTCGAAACGGTGCTGCGTCCGTCCTCGCAGCGCGTCGAGCCGCGTTGCCCCCATTTCGGCGTCTGTGGCGGCTGTGCCATGCAGCACCTGGAGCCCAGCACCCAGGTGGCGATCAAGCAGCGCTCGCTCGAAGACACCTTCTGGCATGTCGGCAAGCTGCGTCCGGCGCGCGTGCTGGCGCCGCTGCACGGCCCGACCTGGGGCTACCGCTACCGCGCCCGCCTGTCGGTGCGCGTGGTGCCCAAGAAGGGCGGGGTGCTGGTGGGCTTTCACGAGCGCAAGAGCAGCTACGTGGCCGACATGCGCGAATGCCATGTGCTGCCGCGCCACGTCAGCGACCTGCTGATGCCCCTGCGCGCCATGATCGCGTCGATGTCCGCGCCCGACCGCCTGCCGCAGGTGGAGGTGTCGCTGGGCGACGGCGTGACCGCGCTGGTGCTGCGCCACCTGCTGCCGCTGACGGACAACGACATCGCCATCCTGCGCGCCTTCGCCGACAAGCACGACGTGCAATGGTGGCTGCAGCCCAAGGGCCCGGACACGGTCCATCCGCTGGTGCCCGAGCACCGCGACGCGCTGACCTACACCATGCCCGAGTTCGGCCTGCGCATGCCGTACCGGCCGACCGATTTCACCCAGGTCAACCACGCCATCAACCGCGCCATGGTATCGCGCGCGCTCAAGCTGCTGGAAGTGCAGCCGACCGATCGCGTGGCCGACCTGTTCTGTGGCCTGGGCAACTTCACGCTGCCGCTGGCCACGCAGGGCCGCGAGGCCGTGGGCGTGGAGGGCAGCAAGGCGCTGACCGACCGCGCCTACGAGGCCGCCGCGCGCCACGGGCTGGGCGACCGCACCCGCTTCGCCACGCTCAACCTGTTCGAGGTCGATGTCGAATGGCTGCGCGGCCTGGGTTTCTTCGACCGCATGCTGATCGACCCGCCGCGCGAAGGCGCGCACGCCGTCTCGCAGGCCCTGTCGCAGTTGACGCCCGAGGAACGGCCGCGCCGCATCGTCTACGTGTCCTGTAATCCGGCCACGCTGGCGCGCGACGCGTCGATCCTGGTGCACGAGGGCGGCTACCTGCTCAAGAGCGCCGGCGTGATCAACATGTTCCCGCACACCGGGCACGTCGAATCGATCGCGGTGTTCGAATCGCTGGACGCTGCCGGCGTGCTGGAAGTGCAGGAAAATGCCCGCCAGCGCGCGCTGCAGCAGGCCGCCGACGTCGCGGCCGCGCAAGCGGAGAAAGCGGCCGCCGCCGCCGAGAAGGCCGCCGCCAAGCAGGCGGCGACCGATGCCTATCATGCGCGGGTGGCCGCCGAGGCCGAGGCCGCGCCGCAAGGCCAGGCCTGACAAGATCAGGCTTTAGGCAGCCGGGCAGCGATGCCGTCCGGCCTGGCGCAAAAAAGGGCAAGCCGTTTGGCTTGCCCTTTCTCTTACTGGGTCCGCCCCAGGTTTTCCAGGATGGGGCAGTCGGGCCGGTCGTCGCCATGGCAGTTGTGCGCCAGGTGCTTGAGCGTGGCGGCCATGTCGCGCAGGGCGCAGGCCTTGCGCTCCAGTTCGGCCACGTGTTCCAGCGCGATGCGCTTGACGTCGGCGCTGGCGCGGCTGCGGTCGCGCCACAGCGCCAGCAGCTCGTTCATCTGTTCCACCGAGAAGCCCAGGTCGCGCGCGCGCCGCACGAAGCGCAGCGTGTGCAGATCGTGCTCGCTGTAGACGCGGTAGCCCGAGTCCTTGCGCAGCGCCGGGCCGATCAGGCCGATGCTCTCGTAGTAGCGGATCATCTTGGCCGAGATGCCGGATTCCTGTGCCGCTTGTCCGATGTTCATGTCGGTTCTCCTGGTGGGCCGGCGCGTCAGTGCGCGGCGCGCGGGCGGAAGGTCTTCAGGCGCAGCGCGTTGCCCAGCACGAACACGCTGGACAGCGCCATGGCGCCGGCCGCGAAGATGGGCGAGAGCGACAGCCCGTAGGCCGGGTACAGCGCGCCCGCCGCCAGCGGGATCAGCGCGGCGTTGTAGGCGAAGGCCCAGAACAGGTTCTGGCGGATGTTGGCCAGCGTGGCGCGGCTGAGCGCGATGGCGTTGGGCACGCCGTGCAGGTCGTCGGCCATCAGCACCACCGAGGCGGCCTCGATGGCGACGTCAGTGCCGGTGCCGATGGCGATGCCGGTGTCGGCCGCGGCCAGCGCCGGCGCGTCGTTGATGCCGTCGCCGACGAAGGCCAGCTTGCGGCCGCCGGCGCGCAGCGCGGTGATGGCCTCGACCTTGCCGTCGGGCAGCACCTCGGCGCGCACTTCGTCGATGCCCAGCTGGCGCGCCACGGCCTGCGCCGTGTGGCGGTTGTCGCCGGTGATCATCGCGGTCTTCAGGCCCTGCGCGTGCAGCGCCGCGATCGCGTCCACGGCCGAAGGCTTGACCGGATCGGTCACCGCGATCATGGCGGCGGCCTGGCCGTCGATGGCGACGTAGATCGGCGTCTTGCCGTCGTTGCCCCATTGCTCGGCGCGCCGGCCGAAGGCGCTGACGTCCACGCCGCGCTCGGCCATCAGGCGGTCGGCGCCGGCCAGCACGCGCTTGCCGGCCACGCTGGCCTCGACCCCGGCGCCGGTGATGGCGGCGAAGCCTTCGGCCGGCAACAGGTCGATCTTGCGTTCGGCGGCGGCCGCCACGATCGCCAGCGCGATCGGGTGTTCCGAGCGCGCCTGCACCGAGGCGACCCATTGCAGCACGTCCGCGTCACGGAAGCCGGCGGCCGGCTCCAGTTCGGTCAGGGTCGGCTTGCCCAGCGTCAGCGTGCCGGTCTTGTCGAACGCCACCACCTGCACGTCGCGCAGCGTCTGCAGCGCGTCGCCCTGGCGGAACAGCACGCCCATGTCGGCGGCGCGGCCGGTGCCGACCATGATCGAGGTCGGCGTGGCCAGGCCCATGGCGCACGGGCAGGCGATGATCAGCACGGCCACGGCGTTGACCAGCGCATGCGACAGCGCCGGCGTCGGGCCAAGGAAGAACCAGGCCAGGAAGGTCAGGAGGGCCATGCCCATCACGGCCGGCACGAACCAGGCGGTGACCTGGTCCACCAGCGCCTGGATCGGCAGGCGCGCGCCCTGGGCGACCTCGACCATGCGGATGATGCGGGCCAGCATGGTGTCGGCGCCGGTGTGGGTGACGCGCAGCGTGAAGCTGCCCGAGGTGTTGAGCGTGCCGCCGGTGGCCTGCATGCCGGGCTGTTTCTCGACCGGCACCGGTTCGCCGGTCAGCATCGATTCGTCGACGTACGAGCCGCCTTCGATGATCTCGCCGTCCAGGGGGATCTTTTCGCCGGGGCGCACCATCACGATGTCGCCCTTGCGCACCTGTTCGATGGCGATGTCCTGCGGCTGGCCGTCGCGCAGCACGCGCGCGGTGCGCGGCTGCAGGCCGATCAGGCGCTTGATGGCCGCGCCGGTCTTGCCCTTGGCGCGCGCTTCCAGCGTGCGGCCCAGCAGGATCAGCGTGACGATCACCGCCGCCGCTTCGTAATAGACGTTGCGGGCCGCTTCCGGCAGCCACTCGGGCGCGAAGGTCGCGACCACCGAGTAGCCCCACGCGGCGCCGGCGCCCAGCGCCACCAGCGAGTTCATCTCCGGCGCGCGGCGCCACAGGGCGGTCAGGCCCTTGCTGAAGAAGTGGCGGCCCGGCCAGGCCAGCACCGCGGTGGTCAGCACGAACTGCAACAGCCAGCTGTTCTGCTGGCCGATGGTCGCCATGACCCAGTGGTGCATGGCGGGGATCAGGTGCGAGCCCATTTCCAGCGCGAACACCGGCAACGTCAGCACCAGCGCGGCGATGAAGGCCTGGCGCAGGCGCTGCGCCTCGGCGTCGCGCGCTTCGGACTGGCGCTCGGCGTGATCGTCCTGGGCGACGATGGGGCGGGCCTCGTAGCCCATCTTGACGACGGCCTCGACCAGCGCGTCGGGTTGGGCCGCGGCCGGATCGTAGGCCACCAGGGCGCGTTCGGTGGCCAGGTTGACCTGGGCCTGGGCCACGCCCGGGACGCGGGTCAGGGCCTTTTCCACGCGCTTCACGCAGGACGCGCAGGTCATGCCTTCGATGGCAAGTTCAAGCTCGACGGAAGGGTTGGCAACGCTCATGGCAGTCTCGGTTGAGGTAGGAAGACCCCAGTGTCATCCTTCCCATTGTGGGAAGGTCAAGGATTATTCTACGCTTGACCTTCCTATAATGGGAAGGTCTAAGCTGGGGTTGAGCTGGCACCGGAAGCGGTGCGGCAATCCCCCTGATCCACACGGAGAAACACCATGAGCATCGAATTCCAAGTCCTCGACATGACCTGCGGCCACTGCGTCAAGACCATCACGGGCGCGGTGACGGCGGCAGCGCCGGGCGCCAGCGTGGCGGTGGACCTGCCCACGCATCGCGTCACCATCAGCGGCACCGACCAGGCCGACAAGGTCGAGGCCGCGATCCGCGACGCCGGCTACGAGCCGCAACGCGTGTGACGGCCGGCCGCCGCCGGGCGTATGATAGACAACGTCTGGCGGCGGTAATGTTGTTATTGCCAAAAGCTATCAATCAATTAAGTTAATTAAATTTGATAAATTGATAGCTGCGATTTATCATTCTTTCCATGGTGGTTAAACAACCCCGCTACCCAAGGAGAGATTGAATGCTGCAAAACCGTGAAGGCCAACGTGTTCCCAACGTAACGTTCCCCGTCCGCGAGGGCAACACCTGGAAAAAGGTCACGTCCGACGACCTGTTCAAGAACAAGACGGTCGTGGTCTTTTCGCTTCCCGGCGCTTTCACGCCGACCTGCTCGTCGACCCACCTGCCGCGCTACAACGAACTGGCCCCGGCCTTCGCCGCCGCCGGCGTCGACAGCATCGTCTGCGTGTCGGTCAATGACACCTTCGTCATGAACGAATGGGCCAAGGACCAGGAATCGGCCAACATCACGCTGCTGCCCGATGGCAACGGTGAATTCACCGCCGGCATGGGCATGCTGGTCGACAAGAGCGACCTGGGCTTCGGCAAGCGCAGCTGGCGCTATTCCATGCTGGTCAAGGACGGCGTGGTGCAGAAAATGTTCATCGAGCCCGAAAAGGAAGGCGACCCGTTTGAAGTGTCGGACGCCGACACCATGCTGGCCCACTTCGCCCCGACGGCCAAGAAGCCCGACCAGGTGGTGGTGTTCTCCAAGCCCGGCTGCCCGTTCTGCGTGGAAGCCAAGGCGCTGCTGGAAGACAAGGGCTACGCCCTGATCGAGATCCCGCTGGAGAACAAGGTGCGCGGCCGCGTGATCGGCGCCGTGTCCGGCAAGGGCACCGCTCCGCAGGTGTTCATCAATGGTTCGCTGATCGGCGGCCTGGACGACCTGAAGGCGCACTTCGCCTGATGCTGGCAGGGAAGGGGCGCGTCGCGCTCCTTCCCGCGCCGAGCCGCCGCTGGCGGCCCGGCGCGCCGGTTTCCCTTTTTCCGCATCTTCGCGCGGCCCCGACCGGGCGCCGCGGGACGGCGTTCGTCCCGAGGGTGCGCAACAAGGCGGAATCCGCCTTTGACAATGCTTGCTCCACGCTACACCGGGGGATCCCACTCATGAAGACTCTGCACACCGATATCGCTATTCTCGGCGCCGGCACCGCCGGCCTGGCCGCCTACCGTGCCGCCAAGGCCGCGGGCAAGCGCGCGCTGCTGATCGAAGGCGGTCCCTATGGCACCACCTGCGCCCGGGTCGGCTGCATGCCGTCCAAGCTGCTGATCGCGGCCGCCGAGGCCGCCCACCAGGCGGCGCACACGGCGCCGTTCGGGGTGCACGTCGAGGGCGAGGTCACGGTCAATGGCGAAGAGGTGATGGACCGCGTCAAGCGCGAGCGCGACCGTTTCGTCGGCTTCGTGCTCGAGGGCGTGGAGAACATTCCGGCGGAAGACAAGATCCGCGGCTACGCCCGCTTTGAATCGGACACGGTGCTGCGGGTCGACGACCACACCGAGATCCACGCGTCCCGCGTGGTGATCGCGACCGGTTCGCGGCCGTCGGTGCCGCCGCCGTTCCGCGCGCTGGGCGACCGCCTGGTGCTCAATGACGACGTGTTCGCCTGGGACGACCTGCCGCGCCGCGTGGCGGTGTTCGGCCCCGGCGTGATCGGGCTGGAACTGGGCCAGGCGCTGGCGCGGCTGGGCGTCGAGGTGCGGGTGTTTGGCGTCAGCGGCAGCCTGGGCGGCATCAGCGATCCGCAGGTGCGCCACAGCGCCCGCAAGATCTTCCAACAAGAGTTCTACCTGGATCCGGACGCGCGCGTGCTGGAAACCCAGCGCGTCGGCGACGAGGTCGAGGTGCGCTACGTGGCGCTGGACAACAGCGAACGCACCGAGCGCTTCGACTACGCGCTGGTGGCCACCGGCCGCCGCCCCAATGTGGACGGCCTGGGCCTGGAGAACACCTCGCTGCAGCTGAACGCGCAGGGAGTGCCGCTGTTCGACCGCGACACCATGCAGGCGGGCGAGTCGGCCATCTTCATCGCCGGCGACGCCAATGCCGATGCGCCCTTGTTGCACGAGGCGGCCGACGAAGGCCGTATCGCCGGCGAGAACGCGGCGCGCTATCCGGAAGTGCGCCAGGGCCTGCGGCGCGCGCCGCTGGCGGTGGTGTTCTCGGACCCGCAGATCGCGCTGGCCGGGCAGGGCCATGCCCGCCTGACGCCGGGCACCTTCGTGACGGGCGAGGTCGATTTCGGCGACCAGGGCCGTTCGCGGGTGATGCTGAAGAACCGCGGCCTGCTGCACGTGTATGCCGATATCGCCACCGGCCGCTTCCTGGGTGCGGAAATGGTCGGCCCCAGCGCCGAGCACATCGGCCATCTGCTGGCCTGGGCCGTGCAGCAGGAGCTGACCGTGGCGCGCATGCTGGAAATGCCGTTCTACCACCCGGTGGTGGAAGAGGGCCTGCGCACCGCGCTGCGTGATGCCGCCGCCAAGCTGGCGCGGGCACAGGAAGCGCTGCGCCAGGTGGAAGCGGAAGACGCCGCGGCCTGAGGGTATCGATGCGTGGAAAAGGCTGCCCCTGGGGCAGCCTTTTTTGCGTCCTGGGCGGGTGCCGGGAAGCGTGCGGTCGGGCTGACCGGGGCGGGGGCCGCGGGTGAAGGCGGAATCGCGCGGACCCAGGATTTCTTGTCACGCTCGGTAATTTTATAGATAATCTATAAAACTTGACCAGGCCCTCGCCCATGAACACTCCCGTCATCACGCTGGACGGCGCGCATCTGCGCGCCGAGGACGTCGTCGCCATCGCGCGCGGCGGCGCCACCGTCGCCCTGGCCGACGCCGCCCGCCAGGCCCTGGACGCCACGCGCGGCTACATCGAATCGCACTGGCTCAACGACGCCGCGCCGCTGATGTACGCCTTCAACACCGGCGTGGGGGCGCTCAAGAGCCATCGCATCGCGCCGGCGGAGATCGCCACGTTCCAGGCCAGCCTGGTGCGTTCGCATTCGGCGGGCACGGGCGAACCGATGCCGGACGAGGTGGTGCGCGCCATGATGGCGTTGCGCGTCAATGCCTTCGCCAGCAATCATTCCGGCGTGCGGGTCGCGATCATCGACCGGCTCATCGCCATGCTCAACCACGGCATCACGCCGCTGGTGCCGTCCAAGGGCAGCGTCGGCGCCAGCGGCGACCTGGCGCCGCTGGCCCTGATGAGCGGCGCCCTGATGGGCTTGCCGGAATCGCGCGTCGCCTACCGTGGCGAGGTGATGCCCGCCGCGCGCGCCTTCGGGCAGGCCGGCATGGCGCCCACGATGGACGTGCAGGCCAAGGATGCGACGGCGTTGATCAATGGCGCGACCGCCTCGCTCGCCTATGCCGTGCTGGCCGCGCACGACGCGCGCGAGCTGCTGGGCAGCGCGACTCTGTCGATGGCCATGACGCTGGAGGCGCTGCGTGGCGAACTCTCGTGTTTCGAGGACCGCGTCATGCTGGCGCGCCCGCACCGCGGCCAGCGGCGGGTGGCCGCGGCGATCCGCCAGCTGGTGGCGGGCAGCCAGCGCTGCACCGAGCCGGCCCGGCAACTGCGCCTGCGCGGCACGCCGGGGCTGGATCCGGCACAGGCCGGCACACCGCATACGCCGCCCCTGGCGCCGCGCATCCAGGACGTCTATTCGCTGCGCTGCGTGCCGCAGGTCTACGGGCCGGTGCTGGACGCGCTGGACTACATCGACGGCATCCTCGCCACCGAAATGAACAGCGCCACCGACAATCCGCTGATCTTCCCGGAAGACGCGGGCTACGCCATCGTTTCGGGCGGACACTTCCATGGGCAGTACATCGCCCAGGCCATGGACCTGCTGGCGCTGGCGGTGGCCGACCTGTCGGCGATCTGCGACCGCCGCAGCGCGCGGCTGGTCGATCCGGCCTGCAATTTCGGCCTGCCGGCCAACCTGATCGCGCAGCGCCCGGGCATCAATACCGGTTTTTCGGTGGTGCAGAGCATGGGGACCGGGCTGGTGCTGGAGAACATGGGCCTGTGCGGCCCGGCCAGCGCCACCAGCCTGCCGGCCAAGGGCAACACCGAAGACCACATCAGCAATTCGTGTTTCGCGGCGCGCCGCACCCGCACCGTGGTCGAGAACACCCAGGCGGTGGTGGCCGTCGAACTGCTGCTGGCCGCGCAGGCCCTGGACCTGGCCGAGCTTGACCTGGCCGCCTATCCGGTGGGCGCGGGCACGGCCGCGGCTTGGTCGGCGGTGCGGGCGACGGTGCCGGCCATGCTCGGCGATGACCGCTGGGTCCATGACGACATCGCGCAGTTGCGCGCGCGGGTCGCGGACGGCAGCCTCACCGCCGCCACGCAGTCCGCCTGCGGTCCGCTGTGGCAGGCGCGGGAGGCCGCATGACCCTGGCCCACGGCGCGTCGCGCGACGATGACGACACCTTGCCCGGGCGCATCGCGCGCACGCTGGTCGAACGCATCATCACGGGCCAGCTGCGCCCTGGCGAGCGGGTGGGCCAGGACGCGCTGGCGGCCGAGTTCGGCGCCAGCCATGTGCCGGTGCGCGAGGCGTTCCGCCGGGTCGAGGCACGCGGGCTGCTGGTGAGCGAGCCGCGCAAGGGCGTGCGGGTGAGTTCGCTGGACGAGGCCTCGATCGTGGAAATCACGCGCATGCGCGGCGCGCTCGAATCGCTGGCCCTGCGCCACGCAATGGCGGCGATGAGCGCCGGCGACCTGGCGCGGGCGCAGGCCGCGATCGAGGCGGGCGACAAGGCGCGCGACATGCGCGACTGGGAGGCGGCCAACCGCGCCTTCCACGAGGCGCTGTACCGGCCGTGCGCGATGCCGCGGCTGCTGGCGACGATCGACATGCTGCACGAGTCGCGCACGCGCTACATGCATGTGACGGCATCGTGCGTGGCCTGGGATCCGGGCTCGCAGCGCGAGCACCTGGAATTGCTCGACGCGGTGCGCCAGGGCGAGGTCGAACGGGCCTGCCGGCTGCTCGAGGCGCACATCGAGGAGGCCGGCGAGATCCTGGTGCGCGGCCTGGCGATATGGCGCATGACCGTCGTGGGCGAGCCCTGAGACGGCCGTCGGCCCATCAAGGCGCTATCGACGGCCCATCTGCTCGGCATCCGCACGCCTCAAGACGGCGCGCGGGTTGATGCGGCCGATGAAACGGATCAACCTGCTCGCGCCGGGCAGCACTTCGTCCTGGCCCTTGCGCAGTCCCCGCAGCGCAGCGCGGCCGAACTTGGCGACGTCCATCAGCATGGCGCTGTTCATGTCTTCCTGGTCCTTGTTGAAGGGCGTGTCGATGGCTGGCGGCGCCAGTTCGACCACCTTCACGCTGGAGAGTCTCAGCTGCGCGCGCAGGGACTGGGTGTACGAGTGCATCGCGGCCTTGGTGGCGCTGTAGATCGGCTTCAGGGCCAGCGGCACGAACGCAAGGCCCGAGGTGACGTTGACGATGGTGGCGCTTTGCTGGCGTTTCAACACGGGCAGGAGCTGGTTGATCAGCTGGATCGGGCCGATCAGGTTGGTCCTGATCTCGTTCTCCAGGTCCGGAAGGGGGCGGTCGGTTTCGTTCAGGTTGAGCTTGAGCCCGATGCCGGCGTTGTTGATCAGCACATTCAGCGCCGGAAACGTGCGCGCGATGGCAGCGCAAGCGCTGGCGATCGACGCGGGATCGCGCTGGTCGCAGATGAATGTGTGCAATGCGGGGAACGCCGTGCGCGCTTCGGCCAGGCGGGCCTGCGAGCGTCCGGTGACGAGCACGGTGTTGCCCGCGGCGAGAAACTGCCTGGCCAGTTCGAGGCCGATACCGCTGGTGCCGCCGGTAATCAGGATGGTGTTGCCGGAAAGGTTCATTGGGCGGGTCTTTTCAAGGGTTCGACGAGGGGGCGTGACGCTCGCGCCAGCGGACCGGGGTTGTCTGCTCCCAGTTCCGGAATGCGCGGGCGAACGAGTTGGGTTCCGCGAAGCCAAGCAGCATGGCGATGGCGACGGCATCGAGTTCGGTGGTCGATAGCAACCGGCTCGCGGTGATGCGCCGGACACGGTCCAATTGCTGCTGGAAGGTGGTGCCTTGCGCCGAGAGCCGCCGTTGCAAGGTACGGCGGCTGGTCAGCAGCCGGCCCGACACCGCGGCGATATCGGAGGGACGGCCTTCGCTCAGCTGCCGCGCGATGGCCACGCGCACTTCGGCGATGAGCGCCGGGAATCCCTCTCCCTCGGCCAGCCGTTGTTCCAGGCCTTCGGCCACCTGCGCGAAGGCGCCGCCCCCAGCGGCGGCGAACGGCACGTCGAGGGCGGAGCGATCGAACACCATGGCGTCGCTGGCCGCCGAGAAGACGATGGGGCAGCCGAAGTGGCCGCGCAAAAGCGTCTGGTCCGCCGGCCGTCGCGTCAGCTCCAGGCGAATGGGGGCGACCCGGCCGGCGCTGCCACGGTGGGCCATCTCCTTGAGCGAGGCCAGGGTGGTATCGACGAGCAGGCGCGGCACTTCCCCCGTCGCCTGCAGCCAGCGATAGCGCACGATCGCCTCGTCGCCCCGGGTCTCGACTTCCACCAGCTCGGGGCAGGTCAGCCGCTTGTAGCGGGCGAGGGCCGCGAGGGCCTGGCGAAAGTCCGGGGCGTGCAGCGCGACGATCGATGGGATGCCGTAGCCGCGGGCAATGCCCTCGGCGCCGAAACGCAGGCCCGCCGACCGGTCATCGAGTTCCGCCTCTACGGCCTGCCAGAGGCGGAAGAATTCGCCCGTGTCCAAATGGTTCGACGGCGCCACGCCCGCGCGTTCGCACAATCTTTCGATCGACAGGCCGAAGCCGGCGATCGCCCTGGGCGGTATCGAGAAGGTTCCGATGCGCCGGTTGCCTGGGCGGGCGCTTCGCGCTGGCGTGGTCTTCATCGCGTGGCCACCAGCGCGAGCACGAGGACGGCGAACACGCTGATCAGGATCCTGGGCGGGCGGTACTCGATGAACACAAAGGCCAGGACGAGCCAGGCGGCCGCGGCGAAAACGGTGAGCGCGAGTGCGGGCCACTGGCTCAGGAGCGCGGGCGCCTGGCGCGCCACCAGCAAACCGAAGCCGCCGAAAAGCACCAGCCCCAGCGCATAGGCGGAGTGCAGGCCGTAGTACAGCGTGGTTTCCGGCCCGGGCGCGCGTGCGCCCCGGGCGAACTGCGCAACGACATCGATGGCGAAGTGCAGGCCGCCCGCCAAGGCCAGCCATGAAAAGGAGGAATAGACCAGGATTTGACGCATCTTCCGGCTCCGTCGGATTGCCGCCGCGTACGACAGGACATCGGTATCGGCCAAGACCCCAAGATAAGCAGGCGCCGCCGGTTCCGCAAATCCGATCGCGCCAAAAGCGAACCACGTGTTCCCGGCGCGCAGGCCCGGCCGCGGCGTGCCAGGGGCGCAGGTCGAAATAAAAAAGCCCGGCCTTGCGTCTCGATCACGCAAGGCCGGGCTTTTATGGGGACGGGTCTAGAATCAGTCGTCCGACTGCTTCTTCGGCACGGGGAACGGGTTCTCGCGGTACTGCAGCGTGAAGCTCGCGCGTTCGTCCTGGCCGAGTTCGCGCGCCAGGTAGGGCATGGTCTGCTTGAGGGCGTCGTGCAGCGTCCAGGGCGGGTTGATCAGGAACATGCCGCTGCCGTGCAGGCCGTAGCCGTCGATGGTGGCCTTCTTGACGGTGAGGGTGGCGTGCAGCCAGCTCTTGACCTTGAGGTTCTCGAAGTGGCGCGCCATTTCGCTGGCCTCGCGCCGCTGCACCAGCGGATACCAGACGGCGATGGTGCCGGTGGCGAAGCGCTTGACGCATTCCTTGACGGTGATCAGCGTGCGGCGGTAGTCGTTCTTGTCTTCATAGGACGGGTCGATCAGCACCATGCCGCGGCGCGTGGGCGGCGGCAGCAGGGCCTTGACGCCCTCGAAGCCGTCGTCGCCGTAGATGGTGGTCTGGCGCTGCGCGGTGCGGTCCATGTGTTCGAGGTTGCCGACCAGGGTGTCGATCTCGGTGGGATGCATCTCGAACAGCCGCAGGCGGTCGGACGGGCGCAGCGCGTCGAGCGTCAGCCAGGGCGAGCCAGGGTAGCGCTTGAGGCGGCCGTTGGTGTTGAAGGCGCGGATGCGGGCCATGTAGTCGGCCAGCAGGGGCGGCAGGTCGTCGCGTTCCCACAGGCGGCCGATGCCGTCGGCGAATTCCGAGGTCTTGGCGGCCCAGTCGCTGTCCAGGCTGTAGAGCCCGGCGCCGGCGTGGGTGTCGATGACCCAGTAGGGCGCGTCCTTGCGGTTGAAGTAATCCAGGGTGTGGACCAGGATGGCGTGCTTGAGCACGTCGGCGTGGTTGCCGGCGTGGAAGGCGTGGCGATAGCTGAACACGGGGCGGGGGCCTCAGGCGGCGGGCCGGATGGCGGCCAGTTCGTCGGTGAAGATGCCGTCGATGCCCCAGTCGAGCAGCAGGCGCGCGCGTTCGGGGTCGTTGACGGTCCAGGCGGCGATGCGGTAGCCGGCGGCGTGCACGGCGTCGATCAGTTCGCGCGTGGCGTCCTTCTGGTTGATGTTCAGGGCGACGCAGTCGTACTTGACCAGGCGGTCGAGCCAGTCGGCCGGCACTTTCTCGACCAGCAGGGCGCGCGGCAGTTCGGGCGCGGCGTCCTTGGCGGCCTGCAGGGCTTCCTCGGCGAAGGACGACAGCAGCGGGGCCACGGCGGCGCCTTGCCAGAGTTCGCGGGCGGCCAGGGCGACGGCGGCGCCGGTCTCGGCTTCGCGGCCGGGGCAGGGCTTGATCTCGACGTTGCTGGCGATGCCGTTGGCGACGGTGTAGCGGGCCACGGCGGCGAAGGTGGGCAGGGGTTCGCCGGCGTAGGCGGCGGAGTGCCAGCTGCCGAAGTCCAGTTGCGCCAGTTCGCTGAAGGTCTTGGCGGCGGCGGGACCGTGGCCGTTGGAGGTGCGGTCGACGTCGTCGTCGTGCATCAGGACGAGGACGTTGTCGCGGCTGAGCTTGACGTCGTATTCGAACATGGTGAAGCCGTGTTCGGCGCCGACGCGCATGGCGGCGAGGGTGTTCTCCGGGGCCAGGCGGCCGCCGCCGCGGTGGGCGATGTGGCGGGAATAGGGCCAGGTGGGGAGGAGTGCGGTCATTTCTTTTGATGCGTTTGGGGTTCTTTGGGACAGGGTGGAAGGATACTCTGTTCTGGGGTTTCGTTCCCTGGTGCGCGGGGGCTGCTGCTAGGGGGGCGGGTGGGGTTTCTTTTGGGCGCGGCAGCGGGGCCGTGGGGCGGGGCTGGGGCTACGAGGCTTGTCCGGCGCGTGCGCGCCGGACAGCGCGTCCTCATCCTTGTCGCCTGCGGCTCCTTCGGATTCCGTCGCGCGCGCCTCTACACGCCCCAGCCCCGCCCCACGGCCCCGCCGCCGCTCGCGGCGGTGAATGCTCGGGGCGCCGCCGGGGCGAGGGGCGTGCTTGGGCTTCGTGGGAAGGGGGCGGGGGCCCGGAGGAGTTGCTGGCGCCCGTCCCGCGAGGCCGCCCTGCGCGGCCTTGCGGGACATATGTGGTGGTGGACGGGGGGCGGCTTATTTCGTTGGAGTGGGCGCCGAAGCCGCTCAGGCCCATGCCTTCGATGACGGGGCCGCGGGCCTTGAGGGCGCGGGCGTCGGCCTGGGCGGTGGCCTGGCCGGGGATGACGTTGCGGTTGGTGCCGGCCTGGGCCACGGTCCAGTTCAGTTCCACGCCTTCCACGTCCTTGCTGCCCGATTCGATGTTGACCAGGTCGCGCATGGTGTCGAGCATGGCCTGCTGCTGGCCCTTGGCGGCGTCGTGCACGCCGGCCACGGCGTGGCGGCCCGAGGGTCACGATACGATTGGGGACGGAAGGCGAAAACGGGGGTTTCCCGGGTTGACCGAGGGCGGCTTCCATGGGGGTGGAAAGCCCGTGGCGCGCGGGCGGCAAGGGCGCCGGCCGGGCCGATGTAAGCAGACGCTGCGGGAAGAATGAGAAATGCTAAAATCCGCCCGCTGACCCGGTTTGACCGGTATGGGAATAGGGCGAATGAGATTCGCCTTTTTTTATGCGTTTTCGTGCGGCCCGGGCGGAAGTCTCCCCCCGAGTGCGGCAACAGGGATTCCATGTTCGAATTTATTCGCAGCCACCGGCGCTGGATGCAGTTCATCCTGCTGCTTCTGATTGTGCCTTCCTTCTTCCTCGTCGGGATTCAGGGCTATGAGAGCTTCATGCGCAAGGAGCCTGAACTGGCGACCGTCGCCGGCCAGCCCATTTCCCGCGCGGAGTTCGACCAGGCGCACCGCAACCAGCTTGAACAGTATCGCCAGCGCCTGGGCGCGCAGTTCGACCCGGCCGTGATCGACACGCCGCAACTGCGCGAAGCGCTGCTGAACCAGCTGATCAACCAGCGCCTGCTGGCGAACGTGGCCGTCGACAACCGTTTCTCGGTGTCCGACGAAACGCTGCGCAACACCATCGCCGCGATCCCGGAAGTGCAGGACAACGGCCGTTTCTCGCCCGAGCGCTACCGCCAGGTGCTGGCGGCCCAGGGCATGTCGCCGACGTCGTTCGAAGCCGGCCTGCGCCGTGACCTGGCCGTGGCCCGCGTGCTCGAGCCGGTCGGCCAGTCGGCCAGCGCGCCCTCGGAAGTGGTGGCGTCGCTCGAAACCGCCCTGACGCAGCAGCGCACGGTGCAACTGCGCCGCTTCGCCGCCGCCGATTTCCGCTCGCAAGTGAGCGTCACCCCGGCCGACATCCAGGCCTGGTACGACGCCAACAAGCAGCAATTGCAGATTCCCGAGCAGGTCCAGGTGCAATACCTGGTGCTGAACGAGGCCGCCGCCACCGAAGGCGTGCAGGTCAAGGACGAGGACCTGGCTTCGTACTACGAACAGAACAAGAGCCGCTTCGGCCAGCCCGAGCGCCGCCGCGCCAGCCACATCATGATCGAAGTGCCCGCCGGCGCCTCGGAAGATGCGCGCAAGGCCGCCCGCGCCAAGGCCGAGGACCTGGCCAAGCAGGCCGCCGCCGACCCGGCGCAGTTCGCCGAGCTGGCCCGCAAGAATTCGCAGGACGCCGGTTCGGCCGCCAATGGCGGCGACCTGGGCTGGCTGGCGCCGGGCATGCTGTCCGGCCCGCTGGAAAAGGCGATCTTCAGCCAGTCCAAGGACCAGGTCTCGGGCGTGGTCGAAAGCCCGTCGGGCTTCCACGTCATCAAGGTCACCGAGATCCAGCCGGCCGCGATCAAGCCGCTGGCCGAGGTCAAGAGCCAGATCACCGCCGAAGTCCGCAAGCAACTGGCCGCCGTGCGTTTCTCGGAAATGGCCAGCCAGCTGAACAAGCAGGTCTACGACCAGCGCGACAGCCTGCAGCCCGCCGCCGACGCGGTCGGCCTGAAGCTGCGCACCGCCTCGGGCGTGACGCGCGAAGGCCTCTTGCCCGCCGACCAGGCCGGCCCGGGTTCCGCGGTCGACAGCCCGGACGCCACGCTGCTGGACAACCCGCGCGTGCGCCAGGTGCTGTTCTCGCCCGACGTGCTGCGTGAAAAGCAGAATTCCGGCGTGATCGAGCTGTCGCCCGACACCATGCTGGCGGTGCGCGTGGCCGCGGTCGAACCGGCCCACGTGCCGGCGCTGGACAAGGTCAGCGATTCGATCCGCGCCAAGCTGCTGGACGAGCGCTCGGCCGAAGCCGCCAAGAAGGCCGGCGAAGCCGCGCTGGCGGCCGACCAGGCCAACCCGGCCGCGGCGCCGGAAGGCTTCGGCGGTCCGCTGGTGGTGTCGCGCCAGGATCCCAAGAACCTGCCGCGCCAGGTGCTGGACGCCGTGATGCGCCTGCCGGCCGCCAAGCTGCCGGCCTACACCGGCGTGCAGTCGGGCGCCGATTACACGCTGGTGCGCCTGGAGAAGGTCGAGGCCGGCACGGTCGAGGCCGCCGACAAGGAACGTCTGGCGCAGCAATTGGCCGGCGCCTGGGGCCAGGCCGAGAACGAGGCGCTGGTGCGCATGCTGCGCGAGGAATACAAGGTGCAGGTGCTGCCGGCGGCCGCGGATGCCATCCGCGGCGGCGACGCCTCGCAGCAGGCGGCGGGCTGATCCGCCGCGCCACGGGTCGCGGGCCGTTCAGGCCCGCGTCACTGCAGCAAGGGCCGCAACGCCGGCCAGACATTGTCCAGTAATCGGGCCTGGGCATCCTCGTTGGGATGGATGCCGTCGGCCTGGAACATCGCCCGGTTCGTTGCGATACCTTCCATCAGGAAGGGCACGAGCCGGGCGTTTTCGTCTTTGGCGACCGTGGGGAACACCTGGGCGAAACGCTGGGTGTAGTCACGGCCGTAGTTGGGCGGGATCTGCATGCCGACGATGACCACGTCGGCCTCGGCCTTGCGCGCGGCCTGCGCCATGGCGCGCAGGTTCTGTTCCGTCATGTTCAGCGGCAGCCCGCGCAGGGCGTCGTTCGAGCCCAGCTCCAGCACCACCACCGCCGGCTCGTGCTGGCGCAGCAGGGCCGGCAGGCGCGCGACACCGCCGCTGGTGGTATCGCCGCTGATGCTGGCGTTCACCACCTTGTACTTCGGGTATTGTTCGGAAAGCCGCGCGGACAGCAGCGGCACCCAGCCGGTGCCGCGCTTGATGCCGTATTCGGCGGCCAGGCTGTCGCCCACCACCAGCACGGTGCGCTGCGCGGAACCCTGGGCCGCCGCGGCGGTCTGAGCGTGGGCGGGCGCCACCAGGGTGGCGGCGGCAAGCGTGGATATCAGTAGTGAACGGCGAATCAGGGGAATCAGGCGCATGGATAGCAAGAATTCGATCGAGGTGAAAGGGCTGGGCAAGCGGGTGGCCGATGCCGGCGGGACGCTGTCTATCCTGGAAGACATCGATTTTACGGTGGCGGCGGGCAGCGCCGTGGCCATTACCGGCAGCTCCGGGTCGGGCAAGTCCACTTTGCTGGGACTGCTGGCCGGGCTGGATGTTCCCAGCCAGGGCAGCGTGCGCCTGGCCGGGCAGGACCTGTTCGCCCTGGACGAGGACGGCCGCGCGCGCCTGCGGGCCAATCACGTGGGGTTCGTGTTCCAGTCGTTCCAGCTGCTGCCGAACCTGACGGCGCTGGAAAACGTCATGCTGCCGCTGGAGCTGGCCGGCCAGCCGGCGCGCGAGGCGGCCCAGGCCATGCTCGAGCGCGTCGGCCTGGGGGCGCGCCTGCATCACTATCCGCGCACCCTGTCCGGCGGCGAGCAGCAGCGGGTGTCGCTGGCGCGCGCCTTCGTGGTGCAGCCCGACCTGCTGTTCGCCGACGAACCCACCGGCAGCCTGGACGCCGCCACCGGGGTGACGGTCATCGACCTGATGTTCGACCTGCACCGCGAGCACGGCACCACCCTGGTGCTGGTGACGCACGATCCGCAACTGGCGGCGCGTTGCAGCCGCCAGGTGGTGCTGGCGGCGGGCCGCATGGCGGCCTGACGCGGCATCCGGGCGCGGCCAATGCCGCCTGTCCGGGACACAAACCCGAAACGAAAACGCCACCCGAAGGTGGCGTTCTTGCTTGGCGCGGGCCTTACTTGGCCTTGGCCACGGCCTGGTTCCAGGCGGTGACGACGGCTTCGTATTCCTTGGCGGCGGCGTCCTGGCTGACCGGGAAGATCTTGATGCTGCTGAAGTCGGGCAGGGTGGTCAGGCTGGCCACCGCGATGTCGCTGCGGGTCGGACGGCGGAAGTTCTTGACCAGTTGCGCTTCCTGCGATTCCTTGCTGAGCAGGCCGTCGTACAGCGCCTTGGCGGCGTCCAGGTTCTTGGCGCCCCTGATGATGAACATGCCTTCGGGCGCCAGGTAGCTGCCTTCGGTCGGGTAGACCAGCTTGATCTCCTTCTGGCCGCCGGCCACGTATTCCTGGGCGGCGTATTCCAGCGTCATGCCGACCGCGTATTCGCCGGCCGCCACGCCCTTGTAGGTGGTGCCCGACGAGGCCGTGACCACGGCGTTGGCGGCGATTTTGTCCAGGCCTTCCTGGCCGAACTGCTTGTACAGGCCGTAGACCAGCATGTAGGCGGTGCCGCTCTTGGACGGATCGGTGATGGCGAACTTGCCTTTCCATTGCGGCTGCATCAGGTCGGACCAGGTGGCCGGCGCCGCCAGGCCCTTCAACTGGCGCTCGTTGACCATCAACACCATGATGTGCACGTTGGTGCCGACCCACAGGTCGTCCGGGCCGCGGAACTCGGTGGGGATCTTGTCGAGGTCGGCCGGGCGGTAGGGCTGCAGGTGCTGGCGGTAGGCGCCCAGGGTGCCGAAGCCGCCGCTCCAGAACAGGTCGCCGCGCGGGTTCTGGGCCTCGGCCTCGATGCGCTTCATCATGGTGCCGGTGCCGCCGGTGACCGGCTGCACGTTCAGCTTGGGCGACTTCTTCTTGACGGCGTCGAGCGCGGTCTCGATGGTCTCGGTGTTGTTGGACGAGTACAGGACCACGTTCTGCGCGTGCACGGCGCCCGAGGCCAGGGTGGCGGCCAGCAGGCCGGTTTGCAGGAGGTGTTTGAGGTGCATGGGGAGCCTTTGTGGATGCGGGTTATTTGCCGGAGAACAGCTTGATGCGGAATGCCTTGACCGACACGATGATGGGCAGCACGATCACCGTAACCAGCGCCGCGCCATAGGCCGAGGCCATGCCCAGGCGGCCGCCGTCGACCTGGCGGAAGATGGCGATCGGCATGGTTTCGAGGCCGCCGCTGTAGGCCACGATCGAGGCCGACAGCTCGGAAATCGTGGTCAGCCACATCAGGATGGCGGCCGAGATGATCGAGGCCTTCATGGCCGGCAGGATGACCTTGAAGAAGGTCATCAGCGGCGATACGCCCAGGCTGATCGAGGCTTCCTCGATCGAGTCGGGAATGTTGAACAGCACCGACGAGGCGTTGCGCACCGCGAACGGCAGGCGCCGCACCGCATAGCACAGCACCATGATGCCGGAGGTGCCGGCCAGCACCAGCCAGCCGGTGTTGAAGGTCTGCACCAGCGCGATGCCCAGCACCGTGCCCGAGATGGTCAGCGGCAGCACCACGATGTAGTCCAGCACCTGGGTGAAGGCGCTGCGCTTCTTGATGGTCAGGTAGCTGACCAGCACCGCGAACGCCACCCCCGTGACGGTGGCCAGCGAGGCGAACTTGAGCGAATTCAGGATCGGCTCGGGCGCGCCGTGCAGGGCGCGCTGCATGCTGGCCAGCGACCACGAGCCCCAGTGCATCACCGGCCCGCTGGTCTTGGTGACGGCGGCGATGAACACCACGATCAGCGGCAGCATCGACAGCAGGATCACCAGGCCGACGCCGCCGGTGTACAGCATCGCCTGCCAGGAGCGCACCCGGCGCGCCGCCGGCGCGCGGCCCTGGGTCATGGTGTAGACCTTGCGCTCGACCACGCGCTTCTGCACGAACAGCACGATGGCGACGATGGCGATCGACACCACCGACATGGCGCTCTGCAACGTCGGGCTGCCGCCCATTTCGCTGACGAAGGTGTTGTAGGTCATGACCGACAGCAGCGGCACGCGGCTGCCCAGCAGCATCGCCAGCGCGAAGTTGCCGACCACCAGCGTGAACACCACCAGCGCGTTCACCAGAACCGCCGGCAGCAGCACCGGCACCAGCACCCGCAGCTGCGTCATCAGTGGCGGCGTTCCCAGGCTCAGGCCGGCTTCCTCCAGCTGGCCGTCGAAGCCGCGCAACGCGGCCAGCACGCCCAGGTAGATGTAGGTGTAGTAGACCAGCGTCATCGAGAACACCATGCCGGTCCAGCCATAGAACGACGGCAGCGAGATGCCCGCGTCGCCCAGCAGGTTGGTCAGGATGCCGTTGTTGCCCAGCACCAGCAGCCACGACTGGCCAACGATGATCTCGGGAATGACGATGGTCAGCACCGGCAGGATCGCCACCAGGTTCTTGAGCGGAAAGTCGTAGCGCGCCACCATGTAGGCGAACGGCACGCCCACCAGGATGGTGCAGGTGGTCACCACCAGCCCCAGCACCAGCGTGTTGCCGAACGCCTCCAGGTATTGCGAGTCGGCCAGCAGCGCGCGGAAACCTTCCAGCGAGAAGCCGCCGTCCTGGCCGGTGACGCTGTTGCTGAACAGCACCGCCAGCGGATACAGCACGAAGAACAGCAGCAGCGCCAGGCTGATTGCCGTCAGGATGCCCCAGGGCCACCATTTGATCTTCATGGCGTGGCGGTCCTCAGGCGTTGACGACGCGGCTGTCGGCGGGAATCAGCACCTGCACGGCCTCGCCGGGCTGGAACTGCGCCACCATGTTGCCCGCGTGCAGTTCCACGCGGATCTCCGAGCCGTCCTGCAGCGCGATGCGGTAGGCGGTCTTGAAGCCCAGGTACTGGCGCCGCAGCACCTTGCCGGGCAGGGTGTTGGGCACGTAGGGCGCGGGCGCCATCAGGGCCAGTTCCTCGGGGCGGGCGATCAGCACCGAGCGGTCGGCCAGCGCGGCGCTGCCGAGCGTGCCGTCAAAGCCCAGTCCGCACAGCTCGTAGCGCACGTGGCCGGCGGGCGCGCCGGCCAGGCCGCCGCGCGCCGGCACCGGGATCACGTTGGCCGAGCCGATGAAGTCGGCCACATAGGCGTTGACCGGGGTGCCGTACAGGTCTTCCGGCGTGCCCAGCTGGGCGATGCTGCCGTGGTCCATGATGGCGATGCGGTCGGACATGGCCAGGGCTTCTTCCTGGTCGTGGGTGACGAACACGGTGGTGATGCCGGCTTCGCGCACCAGGTCGAGGATGACGTCGCGCATCTGCAGGCGCATCTTGGCGTCCAGGTTCGACAGCGGCTCGTCCATCAGCAGCACGCGCGGCCGGATCACCAGGGCGCGCGCCAGGGCCACGCGCTGGCGTTGGCCGCCGCTCATCTGCGCCGGGTAGCGGTCGGCCAGCGCCGCCAGGCCGACCTTGTCGAGCGCCTCGTCGACGCGCCGCTTGATCTCGGCGCGCGCCACGCCGCGCGCGCGCAGGCCGTAGGCGACGTTGTCGAACGCGGTCTTGTCGGGAAACAGCGCGTAGTCCTGGAACACCATGCCGATGTCGCGGCGGTGCGCGGACACGTGCGTGACGTCGTCCTGGTCGAACAGCAGGCGGCCGCCGTCGGGCGCGTAGAAACCGGCGATGCAGCGCAGCAGGGTGGTCTTGCCGCAGCCGCTGGGGCCCAGCAGCGTGTAGAACGCGCCGTCGGGGATGTGCAGCGACAGGTCGCGCAACACCTGCTGGCCGCCGAATGTCTTGATGATGCCGTCTACGGTGATCGATGCCATGAATGGTTCCTACCTGGGATTGTGCGCATCATAGGAAGGCCGCCGCGCCGCCACCAGCGGTGTTTTTTAAGGGCTGGCGTTAGTTTTTCTAAGAGGTCGGCGGCGCCGCAATCCCCTAGAATGCGGCTCATAGCAACGGCGCCGCCCCGCGCGGCGCCGGCAAAAACAGATGACAAGGGAAATCGTGGGAACACGCAGCAAAGCCTTGCGCCAGGGTGGCGCACGGGCGGACGTCGCCTGAGATGGCGGGCCAGAGCCTGCCGCCGCTGAAAGCCTTGCGGGTATTCGAGGCCGCGGCGCGCCTGCGCAGTTTCACCGCGGCGGCCGACGAGCTGAGCATCACGCACAGCGCGGTCAGCCAGCAGATCCGCATCCTGGAGGACTACGTCGGCCAGCCGCTGTTCGCGCGCGAGGCCCGCGGCGTCACGCTGCTGCCGTGCGCGCAAGCGTATTTTCCCGAGGTCCAGGCCAGCCTGGAGCGCATCGCGGCGGCCACCGCCAAGTTGCGCTCGCCCGGTTATGGCGGCGTGCTGCGCGTCAGCGCCACGCCGTCGCTGACGATGAAATGGCTGATTCCGCGGCTGTCGGCCTTCCAGGCGCTGCATCCGGGCATCGATGTGCAGCTCACCACGCAGGGGCGCTCGTTCCTGGACCGCGGCGATGAGGCCGGCAGCGACGTGCAGATCCGGCATGGCTACGTGGCGCACGCCGAGATGGCCTGCGTGCATTGCCTGGATGACTTCCACGTGCCGGTGGCTTCGCCGCGCTTCATCGAGCGCAACCGCCTGGCCACGCCGGCCGACTGCCTGGGGCATCCCCTGCTGAAGGTCGCCGGCGGCATGGACCACTGGCCGCGCTGGTTCGCGCTGGCCAAGGTGGACGTGCCGGCGCAACTGCCCGGCCCGGTGTTCGACCATCAATTCCTGTGCATGCAGGCCGCCATGAACGACCTGGGCATCGCCCTGGCGCCGTGGTGCCTGCTGCAGGACGACCTGCGCGCGGACCGGCTGCGGCCGCTGTTCCTGCAGCCGCGCCTGCCCAACGCTGGCGTCCATGCGCTGTTCCGCCCGGACGCGCCGGCGGCGGCCGCGGCGCGCCATTTCATCGACTGGCTGGGCCGCGAGGCCGGCCATCCGCTACCCGAGCAATAGAACAAGGACTGTCCATGCAAGATTTCCAGAGCGACGCCGGCCTGCACTGGCGCGGCATCGAACCGCCGCTGGCGCTGTCGGACTACAAGGTCATCGCCTTCGACATGGACTCGACCCTGATCGCCATCGAGACGCTGGACGAGATGGCCGACCTGATGGGGAAAAAGGCCGAGGTGGCCGCGCTGACGGAAGCCGCCATGCGCGGCGAGATCGTCGACTACAAGCAGAGCCTGCGGCAGCGCGTGGCGCTGCTGGCCGGCATGCCGGCCGACGCGCTGGACGAGGTCTACGACCGGCGCCTGACGCTCAATCCGGGCGTGGAGACGCTGATCGCGGCCTGCAAGGCCGCCGGGCTGTTCTGCCTGCTGGTGACGGGCGGCTTCACCTGCTTCACCGACCGGCTGCGGGTGCGCCTGGGGCTGGACGACGTGCGCGCCAACGTGCTGGAGATCGTCGATGGGCGGCTGACCGGCCGGCTGCTGCCGCAAGCCTGGGGGGACCTGTGCGACGGCGAGGAAAAGCGCCGCAAGCTGCTGGAAGTGTGCGCGGCGCTGGGCGTGGGGCCGGAGCGCGCCATCGCGGTGGGCGACGGCGCCAACGACCTGCCGATGCTGCGCACGGCCGGCCTGTCGGTGGCGTATCACGCCAAGCCGGCGGTGCGGCGCGAGGCCAGGGTGGCGATTGACCAGGGCGGGCTGGACCAGCTGTTGAAACTGTTCGGCGCCGGCGCGCCGTCCTGAGCCGTGTGGGCCGCGGCGCCGGATCGGCCGCCGCGCACCGGCCTCAGGCGCTGATCAGGCCGGGGATCTTCACGTCCGGATCGACGTCGGCCTCGTAGTCGACGCCGTCGACCTCGAACCCGAACAGGCGCAGGAAATCGCGCTTGTAGCCGGCGAAGTCGGTCAGTTCGTAGAGGTTGTCCTGGGTGACCTGGGGCCACAGCGCCTGCACCTTGGCCTGCACGGCCGGGTCCAGTTCCGGGTAGTCCGCGCGCAGGCGGCCTTCGTCGTCCAGGATCGGCGCCGCGCCGCACAGGCTGTCGCGGTACAGGCCGTAGACCTGCTCGATACAGCCTTCGTGCGTGCCGTGTTCCTTCATGACCTTGAACAGCAGCGACAGGTACAGCGGCATCATCGGGATCGCCGAGCTGGCCTGCGTCACGACCGCCTTCAGCACCGACACGCGGGCGTCGCCGCCGCGCGCGGCCAGCTTGGCGCGGATGTCCAGCACCTTCTGGTCCAGGTCTTTCTTGGCGGCGCCGATCGAGCCGTTCCAGTAGATGTCGTGGGTGATCTTCTCGCCCAGGTAGGTGAAGGCGGTGGTGGTGGCGCCCTCGGCCAGCACGCCGGCCTCGAGCAGGGCGTCGATCCACATCTGCCAGTCCTCGCCGCCCATGACCGCCACCGTGGCGTCGATCTCTTCCTGGGTGGCCGGTTCCAGCACCGATTCCTTGATGACTTCCTTGTCGGTATCCAGGCCGCGCAGCGTGACCGCCTGGCCGACCGGTTTGAGGGTCGAGTTGAACACCGCGCCGCTGACCGGATGGGTGCGGCGCGGCGCGGCCAGGCTGTAGATCACCTGGTCGACCTGGCCCAGGTCCTGCCTGATGGCGGCGATGGTCCGGGCCTTGATGGCGTCGGAGAAAGCGTCGCCGTTGATGCTCTTGGCGTACAGGCCCTCGGCGCTGGCGAACTTGTCGAAGGCGGCGCTGTTGTACCAGCCCGGGGTGCCGGCCTTGGCGGCGTCGCCAGGGCGCTCGAAGAACACGCCCAGGGTCTGGGCGCCACAGCCGAAGGCGGCGCTGATGCGGGCCGCCAGGCCATAGCCGGTGGACGCGCCGATCACCAGCACGCGTTTCGGCCCCCCCGCGATCGGGCCCTGGGCGCGGACGTAGTCGATCTGCTGCTTGACGTTGGCCTCGCAGCCGACGGGATGGGTGGTGACGCAGATGAAGCCGCGCACGCGGGGTTTGATGATCATGGAGACCTCGTTCTGGAAATGCCGGGAGGGTGCCGCGCGCAGGCGGGAGACGCCCGGCATTGTACGGGAGCCCGCGCGCCGGCCGCCGGGCAGAGCGGCCTTGCCGTGACGCGGATCAGGCCGCGGCGGTTACCCGGGAGCGGCCGCGGCGCCATTCCACCAGGCCGATGCCGATGCCGCTGGCGCAGATGATGGCGATGCCGAGCCAGGTCAGGGGATCGGGGAAGTGGTCCCACACCAGCCAGCCGACCGTGGTGGCGCTGATGATCTGCAGGTAGATGAAGGGCGCCAGCGTCGAGGCCGGCGCGCGGCGGTAGGCGGCGATCTGGAACAGGTGGCCCAGGCCGCCGGTGACGCCCGTGGAGATCAGCAGCGTCCAGTCCAGCGGCGTCAGCGCCTGCAGCACCGGCAGGGCGGGCGGCAGGATGAAGGGCAGGGCCAGCGTCAGGCAGCCGGTGCCGACCGCGCCGCTCCAGATCAGCGAGGTGAACGGATCGTCGCCGGCCACGCGGCGCGTGGCGATGAACTGGGCGGCGAAGCAACAGGCCGTCAGCAGGCCGAAAATGGTGCCGACCGGATGCAGGCCGCCGCCCGGCCGGATGACGATGATGACGCCGATGAAGGCGATGCCGGCGGCGACGAAGCGCGACATGCGCGCCGGTTCCTTCAGGATCCACGGCGCCAGCGACAGCACCAGCAACGGCGCCAGGAAGTTGATGGCGGTGGCCTCGGCCTGGGGGATGTAGCTGAGCGTGGTGAAGAACATCAGCGTGGCCAGGAACATCGAGCCGCCGCGCAGGAGCTGTTCGCGCGGTTTGTTGCTGCGCAGGATGCCGACGCCCCGGGTCGGCAGCACCAGCGCCAGCACCAGCACCAGGTGCACGGCATAGCGGAACCACGACAGCACCAGCAGCGGCACCCCGGCGTTCATGACCCATTTGCCGCTGGCGTCCAGGCAGGACAGCGTCCACATCGATAGCACCAGCAACACGATCCCGACGAGCGGGCCGCTGGCGGCGGGACGCGGGCGACCGGTATCGGCCGGGGACATGGACAGGCTCCTTGTGCGCTAGGGGGCCGTGGGCGGGGCCACGGGGCGGCTGACATGATACGCTCATCGCGGCAGGGGGAAAGGTTCATGATCGAACTACGCAATATAGAAACGTTTTTCTGGGTCGCCACGCTGGGCAGCTTTCGCGCCGCGTCCGACAAACTCAACACCACGCAGCCGGCGGTCTCGCAACGCATCGCCTCGCTCGAGGCCGACCTGGGCGTGCGCCTGTTCGAGCGCGACGCGCGCGGCGTCAAGCTCACCGCCAAGGGCCATGAACTGCTGTCGCACGCCGAGCGCATGCTGCAGGTGCGGCGCGACATGTTCGAGGCCGCGCGCGAGCAGAACGTGATGACCGGCACGGTGCGCATCGGCGTGGCCGAGACCATCGTGCAGACCTGGCTGCCGACGCTGATCGAACTGGTGCACGCCTCGTATCCGGCGCTGGTGCTGGAGATCGAGGTCGACACCACGCACGTGCTGCGCTCGCACCTCATGGCGCGGCAGATCGACCTGGCCTTCCTGATGGGGCCGGTGCTGGAGGCGCGGGTCGAGAACCTGCCGCTGTGCACCTATCCGCTGGCCTGGGTCGCCAGTCCCTTGCTGGACCTGGGGCCCGAGCCGCTGACGCTGGAGCGCATCGCGCGGCTGCCGATCGTGACCTATCCGTCCAACAGCGCGCCGTACCGCGTGGTGCGCGACATGCTGACGCGCGCCGGCGTCGTCTCGCCGCGCATGTACGGCAGCGCCTCGATGTCGATGGTGGTGCGGATGACGCAGGACTGCATCGGCACCAGCGTCATCGCGCCGGTGTTCCTGGGCAAGGAGCTGGCGCGCGGCGAACTGCGCATCCTGCGGGTCGACGCGGATCCGCTACCCGAGCTGAGCTTCACCGCCACCTGGGTGCAGGGGCCCGACAGCCACGCGGTGCGGTTGATCGCGCAGATGGCGCAGAAGGTCGCGGCGCAGGCCGGCGACGGCGTGCCTGCTTAGTACGGCAATGCCGCGTCCGGCGCGCGCCGGCGCGGCCGATCCAACCTAGGTGTTTTCCCCAGCAGCGCGTGCGCGGTCGCGTCGCGGCGGCCGTGCGCGCGCCGGCCGCGCGTTGTCGCGATTGCCCGCCAGGCCGCATGGTTGCTGGCTTTGTGGCCGGTGGCGGGTTCCGCCGCCATGAGACCCAAGAAATATTTATACCCCCACATCGCAACTTACGATTGGACGCTGGACGCCCCTGACGCTGCAATGGCGGCACATCAAGAAGATTGCCTGCTTCGACAGGCTCCGGGGGAAATCGTTTGCTCCTCTGACGTACCGATTCTTATCCGCGCGCTCAAGGTAACGGGGACCCGCGCGCGCAGACCATCCCGCCAGCCAGGAGTTTTCGTCCATGAAGAAGTCGCTCGCTCTCGCCGCCGTCGCCGCCAGCCTGTTGGCCGGCGCCGCCCAGGCGCAAGACCTGCCCAAGACCCACCTGAAGGTGGTCGGCGGCCTGTCCAACCTGACCGCCTACAACGATTACGAAAAGCCGTTCTGGACCAAGACCATTCCGGAAGCGTCCAAGGGCCAGGTCACGGCGGACATCAAGGGTTTCAATGAAATGGGCCTGAAGGGCCCGGAACTGCTGCGCCTGATGTCCACTGGCGTGGTCGAGTTCGGCACCGCCACGCTGTCGTACTTCGCCAGCGACAACCCGATCAACGAAGCCATCGACCTGGCCGGCCTGGCGCCGGACGTGAAGACGGCGCGCGAGGTGACCAACGCCTTCGAGCCGGTCTATGCGCGCCTGTACGGCGAGGGCAGCAACGTCAAGCTGCTGGGCATCTCCACCTATCCGGCGCAGGTGCTGTTCTGCAACGCCGAGATCAAGGGCCTGGCCGACCTCAAGGGCAAGAAGGTCCGCACCAGCAGCCGCACCACCGCTGAATTCGTGGAAGCGCTGGGCGGCTCCAGCGTCACCATGGCGTTCGGCGAAGTGGTGCCGGCGCTGCAGAACAAGGTGGTCGATTGCGCCATCACCGGTTCGCTGTCGGGCTACTCGGCCAAGTGGTACGAAGTCTCGACCCACCTGGTGGCGCTGCCGATCAACTGGAACCAGCAGATCCACGCCGTCAACCAGAAGGCCTGGGACAAGCTCGATCCCAACGTGCGCACCTTGCTGCAGGCCAACGTCAAGACGCTGGTCGACAACATCTGGGACGCCGCGGCGCGCCAGACCCAGGAAGGCTACGACTGCAACACCGGCGCGGCCGCGTGCCCGTTCCCCGTCAAGGGCAAGATGGTGCTGGTGCAGCCCTCGGACGCCGACCGCGAACTGGTCAAGAAGGTAGCGCAGGAAGCCGTGGTGCCCAAGTGGGCCGCGCGTTGCTCGGCGCAGTGCGTCAAGGACTTCAACGCCACCATCGGCAAGACGCTCGGCCTGACCGCCAGCAAGTAAGCAAGCGCGAAGGCGCGCCGCCGGCGATGGCGGCGCGCCCGCGATCCCTCATCGAGGCCGGTCCGGCCCTATAGGTTTCCCATGACCCGATCTGAACAATTCCGCCTGCTGGGCGGGCTGCTGCGGCGCGCCGAGACGTTCTCGCGCGCGGCGGTGTGGGCTGGCGGCGCGTTGACCGTCGCCAGCGTATTGCTGATTTCCTTCGACGTGCTGGCGCGCAAGTTCCTCGGCTTCAACACCGGCGGCGCCGACGAGCTGTCGAGCTACGCGTTCGCCATCAGCACTTCGTGGGCGTTGGCGTTCGCCACGCTGCAACGCGCCAACGTGCGGGTGGACGTGGTGTACCAGTACCTGCCGGTGCGCGTGTCCGCGCTGCTGGACTGGCTGTCCATGGTGGCCATGGCCGTCTTCATGGTGTACCTGACCTATTACGCATTTGAAGTGGTGCAGATGTCGTGGACACAGAAGTCCGCGGCCAACACGCCGCTGGCCACGCCGCTGTGGATCCCGCAGGGCCTGTGGATGCTGGGCCTGGTGTGGATGTGCATCACCGTGGCGCTGATGCTGGCGCGCGCTTCGGCCGCGCTGGTGACGGGCGACATCGAGCTGGTCAAGGAAATCTGCGGCGTGCGCTCGGCGCAGGAAGAAGCCGACGAAGAAGCCGCCGCCGGCGAGCGCATGGTCAAGGGAGCCACGGCATGATCGCAACCGCCCTGACCCTGTTGCTGGTCCTGATCGGTCTGTCCATCCCCGTGGGCGCCGCCCTGGGAGTGCTGGGCCTGATGCTGGATCCGCTGTTCTCCATGCTGCCGCTGTCGCGCGCGATCGGCGAAGTCTCGTGGAGCACCAACAACGAATTCCTGCTGGTCGCCATTCCGCTCTTCATCATGCTGGGCGAAGTGCTGCTGCGGGCCGGTTTCGCCGAACGCATGTACGGCGCCATGAGCCTGTGGCTGTCGTGGCTGCCGGGCGGCCTGATGCACGCCAACATCGGCGCCTCGACGCTGTTCTCGGCCACTTCCGGCTCCAGCGTGGCCACCGCCGCGACTGTGGGCACGGTGGCGATCCCGCAGATCCGCAAGTACGGCTACAACGAGCCGCTGTTCCTGGGCAGCCTGGCCGCCGGCGGCACGCTCGGCATCCTGATTCCGCCGTCGATCAACCTGGTGATCTATGGCGTGCTGACCAATTCGTCGGTGCCCAAGCTCTACCTGGCCGGCATCATCCCCGGCCTGGTGATGGCCGGGCTGTTCATGGTGACCGTGGCAATCGCCTGCCTGGCCAAGCCGGCCTGGGGCGGCAAGAAGATCCACGCCAGCTGGGGCGAGCGCTTCGCCAGCCTGGTGCACCTGGCGCCGCCGCTGGGCATCTTCCTGCTGGTGGTGGGCTCGATCTATGCCGGCCTGGCCACGCCGACCGAGGCCGCCGCGCTGGGCGTGCTGGGCGCGTTGCTGCTGGCCGCCTGGTTCCGCCGCCTGAGCTGGGCCATGCTGCGCGAAGTCATGGAAGGCACGATGCGGTCGACCGCCATGATCATGCTGATCGTGGTGGCTGCCAGCTTCCTGAACTTCGTGCTGTCTGCGACCGGCCTGACCGACGCGCTGACGCGCTCGATCACCGGGCTGGGGCTGTCGCCGGGCTGGATGCTGCTGATCCTGATCGTGTTCTACCTGGTGCTGGGCTGCTTCATGGAGACCCTGTCGATGATGATCACGACCATCCCGATCGTGGCGCCGGTGATGATCGCGCTGGGCTACGACCCGATCTGGCTGGGCATCATCATCATCATCCTGGTCGAGGCCGCGCTGATCACGCCGCCGGTGGGGCTGAACCTGTTCGTGGTGCAGAGTCTGCGCAAGAGCGGCTCGATGAGCGCCGTGATCGTCGGCAGCCTGCCGTTCGTGCTGGCGATGTTCGTGATGCTGGCGCTGCTGTCGTGGTGGCCCGACATGGCCTTGTGGCTGCCGCGGGTGTTCGGCTAGCCCCTGTCTCCCTTCGGGCGTGGCCGCGTCGCCGCGCCCATTCCTCCCCGTTTTCCTCCGCAGGACTTTTCATGAAAGCCGTATTCCAGATCGAAGCCGATTCCCCCCGCCAGGTCGAGGTGGACTTCAACACCCTCATCGTGGCCGGCTGGGCCGGGCGCGACATCGCCGCCATCGAGCACCATATCGAGGAGCTGGCCGCCATCGGCGTGCCGCGTCCCACCAGCGTGCCGCTGTACTACCGCATCGCCGACAACCAGCTGACCCAGGCCGAACAGGTGCAGGCGGTGGGCGGCGATTCGTCCGGCGAGGTCGAGACCTTCGTGTTCGCGGCCGACGGCGAGATGTACGTCAGCATCGCGTCCGACCACACCGACCGCAAGCTGGAGACGGTCAGCGTGGCCATGTCCAAGCAGGTCTGCGTCAAGCCGGTGGCGACGACGGCCTGGCGCCTGGCCGACGTGGCCGGTTACTGGGACGAGCTGGTGATCCGTTCGTACATCGTCGAGAACGGCGCCGAGGTGCTGTACCAGGAGGGCCCGTTGGCCTCGCTGCGCACGCCGCAGGACCTGATCGCCGGCTACACCGGCGGCGCCGCGACGCTGCCCGAAGGCGCCGGCATGACCTGCGGCACCGTCGGCGCCATCGGCGGCATCCGCCCGTCGGCCGAATTCACCATGGAACTGTTCGATCCGCGCCGCCAACGCAGCCTGCGCCACCGGTATCATGTCGAGATCCTGCCGGTGGTGGCCTGACGCCCGGCAGGCGCCCTGATTGCCATGACGCGCCCCGGCGGGGCGCGCCGGTCCAACACTTTTCATGCCGCCCCGCGGCCCCCTGGAACCGTATGCTTTCGACCCTGAATGACCTGACCGCCGCCCTGAACGACGGCCGCACCACTTCCGTTGAACTGACCGAGGCCGCCCTGGCGCGCGCCGCCGATCCGGCCGGCGAGGGCGCCCGCGCCTTCACCCGCCTGTACGCCGAGTCGGCGCTGGCCCAGGCGCGCGCCTCGGACACGCTGCGCGCCGCCGGCATCGTGCGCTCGGCCATCGAGGGCCTGCCGATCAGCATCAAGGACCTGTTCGACATCGAGGGCGAGACCACCATGGCCGGCTCGGTGGCGCGCGAGGGCGAACCCGCGGCCGACGCCAACGCCGAAGTGGTGCAGCGCCTGATCGCCGCCGGCGCGGTCATCATCGGCCGCACCAACATGACCGAATTCGCCTATTCGGGCCTGGGCATCAACCCGCATTACGGCACCCCGCTGAACCCCTGGGACCGCGCCACCGGCCGCATCCCCGGCGGTTCGTCGTCGGGCGCCGCGGTCTCGGTGAGCGACGGCATGGCGGTGGCCGCCATCGGCTCGGACACCGGCGGCTCGGTGCGCATCCCGGCCGCGCTGTGCGGCCTGACCGGCTTCAAGCCCAGCGCCTGGCGCGTGTCGATGGAAGGCGTGCTGCCGCTGTCGGCCAACCTGGACTCCATCGGCCCCATCGCCGCCAGCGTGCGCTGCTGCGCCGAGCTGGACGCCATCCTGTCGGGCGAGGGCGGCCCGGTGCCCGAGGCACTGCCGCTGCGCGGCCTGCGCCTGGCGGTGCCCAAGACGCTGGCGCTGGACGCCATGGACAAGCACGTGTCCGACACCTTCGCGCGCACCGTGGCGCGGCTGGTCGAGGCCGGCGCCCTGGTCGACGAGATCGCCATTCCCGAATTCGCTGAACTGGCCGGCATCAACGCCAAGGGCGGCTTCACCGCCGCCGAGGCCTGGGCCTGGCACCGCGACCTGATCGCCCGCGCCGGCAAGCGCTACGATCCGCGCGTGGTGTCGCGCATCATGCGCGGCAAGGACATGGGCGCCGCCGACTACCTGGACCTGCTGGACGCGCGCGAAGCCTGGGTCGCCGCCGTCGATCGCCGCATCGCCGGCTACGACGCGCTGATCCTGCCGACCACGCCGATCGTGGCGCCGGCCGTGGCCGACCTGACGGCCTCGGATGAAGCCTATTACGCCGCCAACGGCCTGATTCTGCGCAATCCCACCCTGATCAACTTCCTCGATGGCTGCGCGCTGTCGCTGCCTTGCCAAGCCGCCGGCAGCGCGCCGGTCGGCCTGATGATCGCCGGCAGCAACGGCGCCGACCGCCGCATCCTGGCCATCGGCCTGGCGGTCGAGGAACTGCTCGCGGGCTGAACCCGCGCCGGAGCCGCGCTCTGTCGCGGCCCGCGGCCGCCCACCGTCCGCCCGTGGCCGGCAAGGGGCGGCCGTCCCGGCGCCGCGCGGGCGGGCAGGGCGGTGTTTTCCGCCATACCGGAACCGTCCCCCTGACGCTAACATCCAGGCTGGACATGCCGCGCAACGGGGCAGGATACGGGCGCCATGATAGATCTGCGCAATATCGAGACGTTTTTCTGGGTGGCCACGCTGGGCGGTTTCCGCGCCGCGGCCGAGAAGCTCAACGCCACCCAGCCGGCGATTTCCCAGCGCATCGCGTCGCTGGAATCGGACCTGGGCATCCGCCTGTTCGACCGCGACGTGCGCGGCATCAAGCTGACCGGCAAGGGCCAGGAGCTGCTGTCGCATGCCGAGCGCATGCTGCAGTTGCGCCGCGACATGCAGGAAGCGGCGCGCGCCAAGAGCGTGATGAGCGGCACCCTGCGGTTGGGCGTGTCCGAGACCATCGTGCACACCTGGCTGCCGACCCTGATGGAGTACCTGCACGACACCTATCCGGCGCTGATGGTCGAGATCCAGGTGGACACCACCACGGTGCTCAAGACCCAGCTGGCCTCGCGCCAGATCGACCTGGCGTTCCTGCTGGGACCGATGGAAGAGCCGCGCATCGAAAACCTGTACCTGTGCAATTACCCGCTCAGCTGGGTCGCCAGCCCCAAGCTGAAGGTGGGGCGCCAGCCCATCAGCCTGAAGCGGCTGGGGGAATGGCCGGTCATCACCTATTCGTCCACCACCGATCCGCACCGCGCGGTGCGGCAGCTGTTGCAGCAGGCGGGCGTGGACGCGCCGCGCATGTACGGCAGCTCGGCGCTGAGCGTGATCGTGCGCATGGCGCTCGATGGCATCGGCACCGCCGTGATCGCGCCGGTGATCCTGCGCAAGGAGCTGACCCAGGGCGAGCTGCGGGTGCTGGACGTCAAGGCGCCGGCGCTGCCGCCGCTGCACTACACCGCCTGCTGGATGCAGGGGCCCGACAGCCAGGTGCCGCGCACCGTGGCCGAGGCCGCCCAGCACATCGCGCGTGAAGAAGCGCTGCGCCATCCGGCAAAACCCTGATAAGGAATTCTGATCGGGGTCTATCGCAACATGTGATTAGACGCGGGCCCCGAGTTCCTGTGCAATGTCTCCATACCAACACTGGCTTCAGGGGAATGGACATGGCATTGGATTCGGCGGCCCGCAACAGCGTGGAACTGGCGCGCCGCGCAAGGCTCGACGCCCGCAGCGGCAAACTGACCGGCCCCACGGCCAACCTGGCTCCCGGCCACGTGCAGGCCAACCTGGCGATCCTGCCGCGCGCGCTGGCGGCGGATTTCCTGCATTTCTGCCAGCGCAACCCCAAGCCGTGCCCGCTGCTGGCCATGTCCGAACCGGGCGATCCGTCCTTGCCGGACCTGGGCCAGGACATCGACATCCGCACCGACATCCCGCGCTACCGCGTCTGGCAGAACGGCGAGCTGGTGGCCGAGCCGACCGACGTGCGCGACGTGTGGCGCGATGACCTGGTGTCGTTCCTGATCGGCTGCTCGTTCTCGTTCGAGGAAGCCATGCTGGACAACGGCCTGCCGGTGCGCCACATCGAGCAGGGCTGCAACGTGCCGATGTACCGCACCAATATCCCGACCCACGCCGCCGGCGTCTTCGGCGGCCCGCTGGTGGTGTCGATGCGGCCCTTGAAGGCCGCCGACGCCATCCGCGCCATCCAGGTGACGTCGCGTTTTCCCTCGGTGCACGGCGCGCCGGTGCATATCGGCGACCCGGCGTTGATCGGGATTGCCGATATCGACCGGCCGGATTATGGTGACGCCGTGGAGATCCGCGCCGGCGAGATGCCGGTGTTCTGGGCCTGCGGGGTGACGCCGCAGTCGGTGGTGGCGACGGTGCGCCCCGATTTCTGCATCACCCACGCGCCCGGGCACATGCTGGTCACCGACCTGGTCAACAGCCGCATGGCCATCCTGTAGGCCACGCTTCGATTCTCAGTCAACCGTCAGCGGAAAACCGCTAGAAATCACAGTCTTTACGTAGTCGCAGCACCGTTACAAAGCGTCCGCAGCCGGACGCGTCAGCAGCTTTGGTTTTGCCTCCAGAAAGATCCATGACAGGACAAGGGGAAAAGGCGACAAAAGTTCAAGATCCACCGCCCGCCGGACTAGCGACGGGCGGCGGGTCGCCGCAGGCCCGGATTTCCCGGGCCCGGGGCCGTGCGCCCCGCGTTTTGCATTGCTTTCACAGTGGAATTTCTCCAGGAGTCAGGTAATGAAGATGAAGCTCATTGCGGGTGTCGCCGCGAGTCTGGCGCTGTTGGCCGCCGCGCCGACGCAGGCGCAGGTCAAGACCGTGAAGATCGGCGCGATCTATCCCCTGTCCGGCGCGCTGGCGTCCACCGGCGCCGAGATCAAGGCCGCGGTGGAACTGGCCGTGGATATCGTCAATAACCCGCATCCCGAGCTCGAAGGGATCCCGCTGGCCGCGGGCGCCGGGTTGCCGGCGCTGGGCGGCGCCAAGATCGAGGTCGTGTTCGGCGATTCGCAGGGCAAGCCCGAAGTGGGCCTGGCCGACGCGCAGCGCCTGATCGACCAGGAAAAGGTGGTGGCCCTGACCGGCGCCTACCAGTCGGCCGTCACCAAGACCGCCAGCCGCATCGCCGAGCAGCGCGGCATTCCCTACCTGAACGGCGAATCCAGCAGCCCGGACCTGACCGAGCGCGGCTACAAGTGGTTCTTCCGCACCTCGCCCAACGACGACACCTTCGTCGAGAACATGATGCAGTTCCTGGACGGCGTGAAGGGCACGCCGACCGCCAAGATCGCGGTGGTCTACGAGAACACCGACTTCGGCGTCAACACCTACAAGGCGGTCGAGAAGTTCGCCAAGCAGTACAAGCGCGAGGTGGTGGCCAACATCGCCTATAGCGCCGGCTCGGCCTCGGTGACGGCCGAAGTGCAGAAGCTGGCTGCGGCCAAGCCCGACGTGGCGATCTTCGCCAGCTACACCTCGGACGCCATGCTGTTCGTGCGCACCATGCGCGAAAGCAAGTACGCGCCGCCGGTGCTGCTGGCCAACGACGCCGGCTTCATCGACTCGCGCTTCGTGCAGGAAGTGGGCCCGCAGGTGCAGGGCGTGCTGACGCGCGACGTGTGGGGCAACGACGTGGCCGCCGCCAAGGCCGGCCTGAAGAAGATCAACGACATGTACAAGGCCAAGACCGGCAAGGACCTGAACGGCAACAACGCCCGTTCGATGCAGGGCGTGCTGGTGCTGGCGGACGCCATCAATCGCGCCGGTTCCACCGATCCGGAAGCGATCCGCAAGGCGCTGGCGGCCACCGACCTGGGCGAGTCGCAAGTGGCCATGCCCTGGGCCGGCGTGAAGTTCGATGACAAGGGCCAGAACACCAAGGGTTCCGGCCTGATCCTGGAACTGAAGGGCTCGTCCTACCAGACGGTCTGGCCGGAAAAGTACCGCACCGACAAAACGCTGCCCACGCTGCCGTTCTCCTGGAAGTAATCATCAGCCGTGGCGGGCCGCGGGGGCCCGCCACAGGAGCACTCCATGTTTGAAGCTCTCTCGGCAGGCCTGTTCAACGGCCTGATCTATGCCGCGGTGGCTGTGGGGCTGGCGCTGATCTGGGGCATCACCGACGTCATCAACTTCGCCCATGGCGAATTCCTGATGCTCGGCATGTATGCCGCCTATTGGCTCTACACCCTGGGTCATATCGACCCCACGCTGTCGGCCCCCCTGGTCGCCATCGTGCTCGCCTTCGTCGGTTTCCTCACTTATGCGCTGATCATCAAGCGCCTGCAGAAAGGTCCCGCCATGGCGGTGATCCTGGCCACCTTCGGCCTGGGCCTGGTGCTGCGGCAACTGGCGTTCATCGCCTTCAGCCCGGACTACCGCAGCCTGCCCGACACCCTGGTGTCCGGCAGCGTCACGGTGGCCGGCATTTCGCTGGGCCGTCCGCAGGTGGTGACCGGCCTGATCGCGCTGGTGGTGGTGGCCGCGCTGTTCGTGCTGGTGTACCGCACGCGCTGGGGCCATGCGCTGCAGGCGGTGGCCGAAGACCGCCAGGTGGCGGCGCTGGTCGGCATTTCGCCGGACCGCGTCAACGCCCAGGTCTGGATGCTGGGCAGCGCCGCGGTCGGCCTGGCCGGCGCGCTGCTGACCACGTTCTTCTACGTGTTCCCCTCGGTGGGCACGGTGTTCGGCCTGCTGGCCTTCGTGGCGGTCTGCATGGGCGGCTTCGGCTCGCTGCCGGGCGCCTTCATCGCCGGCATCCTGATCGGGATCATCGAGGCCATGACGGGCTACTTCGTGGCGCCCGCGCTGAAGACGGTCAGCGTCTTCATCCTCTTCATCCTGGTTCTCTGGTATCGGCCGCGCGGCCTGTTCGGGCGGTGGTGACATGACGACGACACAGAAAAAGGACGGCGCGGCCTCGGGCGTGCCGAAATGGCCGGTGGCCGTGGCCCTGGCGGCGGCGGTGCTGCTGGCGCTGGTGCCGCTGGTGGTGACCGATTCGTTCACCCTGCAGGTGCTGCTGCTGGCCATCATGTTCGGCGCGCTGGGCGCGTGCTGGAACTTGGTGGGCGGCTTTCTCGGCCGCATCTCGTTCGGCCACGCCGTGTTCGTGGGCGTGGGCGGCTACACCACCTTGCTGCTGCTGCATCACCTGAAGCTGACGCCGCTGCTCGGCATTCCGCTGGGGGGCCTGATCAGCGCGGCGCTGGCCTGGCTGGTGGGCGGGCCGACGCTGCGCCTGTCCGGTCATTATTTCGCCATGGCCACCATCGCGCTGCTGCAGATCGGCTTGCTGCTGATGATCAACTGGGACTGGGCCGGCGGCGCCGTCGGGCTGGAGGCGCCGATCGGCGACGCCGCCTGGATGCTGCTGTTCCGCAGCAAGGTGCCGTACTACTGGATCGCGGTGGGGCTGGCGTTCCTGACCTTCTGCGCCACGTATTTCCTGGTGCATTCCAAGACCGGCTTCTACTGGCGCGCCATCAACGGCGACGAAGCCGCCTCGCGCAGCCTGGGCGTGCCGGCGGACCGCTACAAGATGCTGGCGTTCGTGATGTCGGCCGGCATGACCGGGGTGTGGGGCGGTTTCTTCGCCATGTACGTGGGCTTCATCGATCCGGAGTCCATGTTCAGCCTGACGATGTCGGTGCAGGTGGTGCTGGTGGCCATCCTGGGTGGCGTCGGCACGCTGGTCGGCCCGTGGCTGGGCGCGGCGGTGCTGTTGCCGCTGTCGGAAGGCACGCGGGTGCTGTGGGGCAGTTCGGGCCTGGGCCTGGACCTGCTGATTTTCGGGTTGGCGATCCTGCTCGTCACCTTGTTCCTGCCAGGCGGTCTGGTGACATTGAGGAGGCGCCGTGGCTCTGCTCGACGTTAAGAACCTGACCAAGCGCTTCGGCGGCCTGGTCGCCAACAAGGACATTTCGCTGTCGGTCGAGGCGGGCGAGATCGTCGCCATCATCGGCCCCAACGGCGCGGGCAAGAGCACGCTGTTCAACGGCCTGGTGGGCCATCACGAGCCGACCTCGGGCACGGTGGCGTTCGCCGGCGAATCCATGATCGGCCGGCGGCCGGAGCAGGTCGCGGCCATGGGCCTGGTGCGCACCTACCAGATCCCGCGCAGCTTCGGCCAGATGACGGTGCTGGAGAACGCCATGGTCGGCGCGCTGCTGCGCCATCCGCGCCTGCCGGACGCGCGCCGCGCCTCGGCGCGGGTGCTGGAGCTGGTGGGGCTGGCCGATCGCGCCGACACGCTGGCGGCCGAATTGAACGTGGCGGGGCAGAAGCGGGTCGAGCTGGCGCGCGCGCTGGCGACCGAGCCGCGTATGCTGCTGCTGGACGAAGTGGCCGGCGGCCTCAATCCGGCCGAGGCCATCGCGCTTGCCGAGATCCTGCGCGGCATCCACGCCGCCGGGGTCACGCTGATCATCGTCGAGCATGTGCTGGAGGTGGTGATGCGGCTGGCGCAACGGGTGCTGGTGTTGAACTTTGGCCAGATGATCGCGGAAGGGGCGCCCCAGGACATCGTGCGCCATCCCGCCGTGATCGAGGCTTATCTGGGGAGGAAGCACCGTGCCTGATGTGATGTTGAAGGTCGACAACCTGAGCGTGGCCTACGGCGGCGTGCAGGCCGTGCGCGACGTATCGCTGGAAGTGCGCCAGGGGGAAATCGCCGCGCTGCTGGGCGCCAACGGCGCCGGCAAATCCAGCACGCTGCTGGCCATCATCGGTTCGGTCAAGCCCAGGGAAGGCCGGGTCGTCTTCGAAGGGCGCGACATCACGGGAACGCCGCCGGACCAGCTGGTCAAGCAGGGCATCGCCATGATTCCGGAGGGCGCGCGCGTGTTCGCGCGCCAGCCGGTCGAGCAGAACCTGCGGCTGGGGGCGTACACCGTGCGCGACGAACGCGTCTACCAGGAGCGGCTGGACAAGGTCTATGCGCTGTTTCCGCGCCTGAAAGAGCGCCGGGAGCAGCTCGCCGGCACCATGTCCGGCGGCGAACGGCAGATGCTGGCGATCGGCCGCGCCCTGATGAGCGGGCCGCGGCTGCTGTTGATCGACGAGCCCAGCCTGGGCCTGTCGCCGCTGCTGGTCGAGCAGGTGTTCGACGCCCTGGCCGCGCTGAACCGCGACGACGGCCTGTCGGTGCTGCTGGTCGAGCAGAACATGACGCAGGCGCTGGAAGTGGCATCGCGCGCCTATGTGATGCAGAGCGCCCGCATCGCGCTGTCGGGTGATGCGGCCGAACTGGCGGCGTCGGACGAGGTGCGCAAGGCGTATCTCGGGATGTAGCCCGCAGGCCGGTGTCCGCCGGCCGCAAAGAAAAAGCCCGTCGCGCGAGCGACGGGCTTTTTGATATGCGGCCGGGGGCGGGCCGTAAGTCGCGAAGGACTTAGAAGATGTGGCGCATGCCGACGCCGGCGCCGATCTGGCTGGTGCGGCCGGCGATTTCGCCGGTCGCGGCGTCGCGGACCTTGTTGTAGTCCACGGTGCCGTACACCTGGGTACGCTTGGACAGCGAGTACTCGGCCACGGCCACCAGGGCGTAGCGCTTGCCCTTGTCGCCGTCCACGACCACGTTCTTGCTCTGGTCGTAGTAGGCGGCGCCGGTGAGGGCCCAGCGCGGGGTGGCCTGCCAGGTCACGCCGGCGAAGTAGCCGTTGTCCTTGCGGTCGAGTTGGGCGGTGGTGGTGCCGCCCATGATCATGTTGACCCAGCCGGTCTGGTCGCGGCCGTTGAAGTAGCCGGCGAACACCTTGGCGCTATCGAACTGGTACGAGGCGCTCAGGTTCCACACCTGCTGGCGCAGGTCGGAGTTGTCGCCCTGGTACGTCTTCATGAACGCGCCGCCCAGGCCGAGCTGGCCGACGGTGTAGCGCAGGCTGATGCCCATTTGCTGGCCAGCCTTCTTGTCGTCCCAACGGTCACCGTTGGCCCACGACGCGATCACGGCCAGGTCGCCGATCGTGTTCGAGTAGCGCACGGTGTTGTTGTTGCGCACGCGGCCCATGGCGGCGGGCAGCCACGAGTTCTCGTTGTAGTTACCGACGGTCAACGGATCGAAGTAGTCCGCCATCAGGTCCTGGATCACCGTGTTCTGCAGGCCCAGGGTCAGCGCGCCGATCTTGCCACCGTCAAGGCCGACGTAGGCCAGGCGGTTGAAGGTCTTCTTGCTGTCGGAGGAATTCCCGTTCTGCACGTTGAAGCCTTGCTCCAGGCGGAAGAAGGCGCGGTTGCCGTCGCCCAGGTCTTCCGAGCCGCGCAGGCCCCAGCGGCTGTTGGAGATGGCGCCGTTTTCCATCGAGATGCGGCTGCCGTCCACGCCGGTCGAGCCGGAGCTGGTGTTGACGTAGCGCATGCTGACGTCGGCGATGCCGTACAGGGTCACACTGGTTTCCGCCGAAGCGGCGCCGGCCAGGCCGAGACCTGCGACAGCGAGCGAGAGGGTGATGCGTTTCACGAAGGCTTCTCCTAATGTTTCTGTTCTTTGCGTACGCCGGGCTTGTGACTCGACGGGATGCGCCTGGCGGTTCGCCCGGAGCGGGGCCGCTGCACCGACGCCAGGGGTTGGCGCGGGTCCGGAGCGTTGGCCCTGGTTGCGTTCGTGCGCCATCTTGGTGCGCACTGGAACGCCAGGGGATTCTAAAAAAGTTACGGCTTGTGTAGTGCGTTTATCTTTTTCGCGTTTTCCCTGGGTTTACAGAATGGCAAAAAAGGCGATTGTTGGAACAATCAAAAGATTGTTCCAAAAAAAACCCCGTTGCGAGAACGGGGTTTTCGGGACGCGCTCATGCCATCACAGTGTCATGTGCAGCGGCAGCCATGTGGCGATGCCGGGCACCAGGTACAGCAGCAGCACGGCCAGGATCATCAGGAAGAACATCGGCAGCGACGCGCGCGCGATGTAGGGCAGTTCGCGTCCGCTCATGCCGGACAGCACGAACAGATTGAAGCCCACCGGCGGCGTGATCTGTGCCATTTCCACAACGAAAACGATGAAGATGCCGAACCAGATCAGGTCGATGCCGGCGGCCTGCACCGTCGGCAGCAGCACGCCCATGGTCAGCACCACGATCGAGATGCCATCCAGGAAGCAGCCCAGGATGATGAAGAACACCATCAGCGCCATGATCAGCCAGAACTGCGACAGGCCCAGTCCGCCGATCCACTCGGCCAGCGCCCGCGGCAGGCCGATGTAGCCCATCGCCAGCGTCAGGAACTGCGCACCCGCCAGGATCAGCGCGATCATGCAGTACAGCCGGGTGGCGCCCAGCAGCGACTGCATGAAAGCACTGCGGCTCAGCGACCCTTGCAGCGCCGACAGGATCAGCGCGCCGACCACCCCCACCGCGGCGGCCTCGGTCGCCGTGGCGATGCCGGTGTAGATCGAGCCCAGTACCGCGCCGATCAGCAGCATCACCGGGATCAGGTGGCGCGAACGCGACAGCTTTTCCCGGAACGTCAGGCCGGGGTCGGCGGCGGGCACCTCACCCGGGTTGCGGATCGCCCACCAGGCGATGTAGCCCATGAACAACAGCGCCAGCAGGATGCCCGGCACGATGCCCGCGATGAACAGCTTGGCGATCGACACGTCCGCCGCCACGCCATAGACGATCATGATGATCGACGGCGGGATCAGCAGCCCCAGCGTGCCGGCGCCCGACAGCGTGCCCAGGATCTTGGCCTCGGGGTAGCCGCGGCGCGTCAGTTCGGGAATGGTCATCTTGCCGACGGTGGCGCAGGTGGCCGCCGACGAGCCCGACACCGCCGCGAAGATGGCGCAGCCGATCACGTTGGTGTGCAGCAGCCGGCCGGGCAGCCGGTTGAGCCACGGCGCCAGGCCCTTGAACAGGTCCTCCGACAAACGCGTGCGGAACAGGATCTCGCCCATCCACAGGAACAGGGGCAGGGCGGTCAGCGTCCAGCTCGACGAGGCGCCCCAGATCGTGACGGCCATGGCGTCGCCGGCCGGCCGGCTGGAGAAGATCTCCATGCCGATCCAGGCGGTGCCCGCCAGCGTCAGGCCGACCCAGACGCCGCATCCCAGGAACGCGAAGATCGAGACGACCAGCAGGGTAATGACGAGAAGTTCATTCATGGGTTTGCTGCGAGGTGGCGGCGGCCAGGCCGCGAGAACGGCGAACCAGCTCATCGAGCAGGGCGACCAGGAACAGGACCGTGCCCAGGGCCATGCTGAGCTGCGGAATCCACAGCGGCGTGGCGTCGTTGGACGTGGAGATGTCGTTGAACTGCCAGGAGTCGTACGTGAGCTTGACGCTGAAGAAGGCGAAGGCGGCGGCCATCAGGCAGCCGATCCCGAGCGCGAAGATATCCAGGCGGCGGCTGCCGGCCGGCGACAACGCGTTCAAGACCAGCGTCACGCGGATGTGCTCGCCATGCTTGAAGGTGCTGGCCAGCGCCAGGAAACCGGCCGCGGCCATGAAATACCCGGCATAGGCGTCGGTGCCGGGAATGTTCAGGCCGAGCTGGCGCGCGACGATCGCGGCCAGCACCGCCACCAATACACCGATTGTGCACAGGCCGGCCAGCAGGCCGGCCGCGCCGTAAAGTCCATCCAGAAAGCGGCGCATGGTCGTATCACTGCTTCCGGTAGGCGTCGATCATGGCCTGGCCGTCGGCGCCGGCCTTCTTGAGCCAGTCATCCAGCATGCGCTTGCCGATCACCGACAGGCCTTCCTTGAGCTCGACCGTGGGCTTGATCGTCTCCATGCCGTTCTTGGCCAGCTCTTCCTGGTACCACTTGTTCTTTTCCTGCGACAGCTTCCAGCCGCGTTCCTCGGCCTGCGCGCCGGCCTTCTTCAGCGCTTCCTGGGTGGCCGGGTCGAGCGCGTCGAACGCTTTCTTGTTGACGATCACGGCGTTCTTGGGCAGCCAGGCCTGGGTGTCGTAGAACTTCTTGATGTACTCGTAGGTCTTGGTGTCGTAGCCGGTGGAGGCCGACGACATGTACGAGTCGATCACGCCGGTGGCCAGGGCCTGCGACAGTTCGGCCTGCTGCACCGTCACCGGCTGGGCGCCGACCAGTTCGGCGATCTTGGCGGTCACCGGGCTGTAGGCGCGCCACTTCAGGCCCTTCATGTCGCTGATCTGCTTGATGTCCTTGTTGGCGAAAATGCCCTGGGGCGGCCAGGCCACCGCGTAAAGCAGCGTCATGCCATGCGAATTCAGCTTCTTTTCCAGGAACGGCTTCTGCGCCTGGTACAGCTTGAACGAGGCGTCGTAGCCGGTGGCCAGGAAGGGCAGGCCGTCCAGTTCGTAGATCGGGTCTTCGTTGGCGAAGTTGGTCAGCAGGATCTCGCCGATCTGGGCCTGGTTGCCTTGCACCGCGCGCTTGATCTCGGGCGCCTTGTACAGCGAGGCGTTGTTGTGCAGCGTGATCTTGAGCTTGCCTTCCGACAGCGTGTCGACGTCCTTGATGAAGGTGGTCAGGTTTTCGACGTGGAAGTTGCTGGCGGGGTAGGCGCTGGGCAGGTCCCACTTGGTCTGGGCCTGGGCACCGGCGCTGAATGCCACGATAAGGCTGCCGGTCAACAGCGAGAGCTTCTTGAACATGATGGTCCTTCTTTGCGAATGATGAGTGCGGGGCGGGGCCCGAAAGGCATTGCGAAAAAAGAGCGTGGCGCAACATGACGCACAGCTGAAAAGCCGTGCCATTCTATGTTGCCTGCTGGTCACAAAGTTCCTGTAAATGCGCGTTTACGGGTAATTCCTAGGCCGCGCCGCCACGATGCTTGAAGATTGAAATGTTGCGTCGGCGGCGCATCGCCGCGTGGTTTTTCTTCTAAGATCTCGTCATCGCAGTCGTGTCGCAGAGGGTCGTGTGAATTTCGTGTTTCGTCGTGATGAGTTGCTGGTCGAGGAAGCCACCAGCGTGTTGCCGGACCTGGACGCCTGTGTGCGCGCCGGGCTCGGGGCCGAGGCCTTGCAGCCGGTCTGGGCCGCGCCCGAATCGCCGGCCCGCGCCGCGCATGTCGAGCCGGGCATCGAGGCGCCGCATGGCTACGCCTTCAAGAAGCTGCGGTCCCTGTTCGGGGTGCTGGACGAAGAACGCATGGCCCTCGCGGGGCGCGCCTACCAGATCGCCGAATGGGCCCGTACCCACCGTTTCTGCGGCGCCTGCGGCGCCGCCACCACGCGCGTCAGCGGCGAGTTCTGCCAGCGCTGCCCGGCCTGCGGCTTCTCGGCCTATCCGCGCATCTCGCCGGCCATGATGGTGCTGATCCGCAAGGGCGACAGCATCCTGCTGGCGCGCCACACCGCCAACGCCACCGGGCGCTACACGGCGCTGGCCGGCTTCGTCGAGCCGGGCGAGAGCATCGAGCAGACGGTGCATCGCGAGGTGCTGGAAGAGGTCGGCCTGAAGGTCGGCAACCTGAAGTACTTCGGCAGCCAGTCGTGGCCGTTCCCGCATTCGCTGATGGTGGCCTATACGGCCGAGTACGTGTCGGGCGACATCCGCGTGCAGGAAGACGAGATCGCCGACGCGCGCTGGTTCGGTCCGGGCGACCCGATGCCCGAGATCGCGGCGCGCATCTCCATCGCCGGTTCGCTGATCCGCGCGCACCTGCCGGCGGGCTGGGACGCGCCCTGACGCCATGGCGGCCAGGCGGCGGCCGCGCGCCGGTGCCTGCCGCCCACGGGGATTTGCGTGGCCCGGCTCGGCGGCTGAGCCTAGGGTATTCCCTCGAAACGAGGGCTTTTTTGTGTCCCTTATTTATTTTTTATTGATGAAATATAGATAAATTATTAGTATTTCGCGCAGATAAACTTGTTGCGCGGCCCTTATGACCCCCACGTTGATCGCCTCGTCGGCCCATCTGGCCGGAGGCAGCGCGCCCGACCTGTCCGAAGTCGAATTCGGCCTGATGATCGCCAGCCACGCCTTTGACCGCTGGACCGTGCGCTGCATGGCCGCCGCGGGCCTGCCCGACCTGACGCCCACCGACGTCATGGTGTTCCACCACGTGTTCCATCGCCAGCGCCCCAAGAAGCTGGCCGACATCTGCTTCACGCTCAATGTCGAAGACACGCACATCGTCAATTACGCGCTGAAAAAGCTCGACCGCCTGGGCGTGGTCAAGGGCGAGCGCGCCAGCAAGGAAGTGTTCTACAGCGTCACGCCCGAGGGCGCGGCCATCATCAAGCGCTACGGCGAAATCCGCGAGCAATGCCTGACCGCCGGCCTCGACGCGCCGGGCGGGGGCGGCCTGGAATTCAGCCGCCAGCTGGCGCACACGCTGCGCGCCCTGTCCGGCCTGTACGACCAGGCCGCGCGCGCCGCGACCTCCCTGTAACCGATACGCGGGGCCACGCCCCGTACCACAACCCGCACGCCGCGGCCGGCAGCGCCGCGGCGGCTTCTTGTACCCGAGGATGAATATGAAGTGGCAATTCTGGATTGATCGTGGGGGCACCTTCACCGACATCGTGGCGCGCCGCCCCGACGGCACCACCACCACCGCGAAGATGCTGTCGGAGAACCCCGAGCAGTACCGCGACGCGGCGGTGGCGGGCATCCGCAAGCTGCTGGGCATCGCGCCCGGCCAGCCGGTGCCGGCCGAGCAGGTCGAGTGCGTCAAGATGGGTACCACGGTCGCCACCAACGCGCTGCTCGAGCGCAAGGGCGAACGCACGCTGCTGGTGACCACCCGCGGTTTCCGCGACGGCCTGCGCATCGCCTACCAGAACCGTCCGCGCCTGTTCGACCGCAACGTGATGCTGCCGGAAATGCTCTACGAGGCCGTGGTCGAGGCCGACGAGCGCGTGGCGGCCGACGGCGAAGTGATCCGCGACCTGGACGAAGCCGCGCTGCGCCGCGACATGCAGGCCGCCTACGACAGCGGCATCCGCACCGTGGCCATCGTCTTCATGCACGCCTGGCACGCCACGGGCCACGAGCAGCGCGCCGCCCGCATCGCGCGCGAGATCGGCTTCACGCAGGTGTCGGCCTCGCACGAGGTCAGCCCGCTGATCAAGTACGTCTCGCGCGGCGACACCACGGTGGTCGACGCCTACCTGTCGCCCATCCTCAAGCGCTACGTCGACCAGGTGGCCGGCGAACTGCCCGGCATCCGCCTGATGTTCATGCAATCGAGCGGCGGCCTGACCGACGCGCACCGCTTCCGCGGCAAGGACGCCATCCTGTCCGGCCCGGCCGGCGGCATCGTCGGCATGGTGCGCACCAGCGAACAGGCGGGCTTCGACAAGGTCATCGGCTTCGACATGGGCGGCACCTCCACCGACGTGTCGCACTACGCCGGTGAATTCGAGCGCGAATTCGAAACCCTGGTGGCCGGCGTGCGCATGCGCGCGCCGATGATGAGCATCCACACGGTCGCGGCCGGCGGCGGCTCGATCCTGCATTTCGACGGCGCGCGCCTGCGCGTCGGCCCGGATTCGGCCGGCGCCAACCCCGGCCCCGCCTGCTACCGCCGTGGCGGTCCGCTGGCCGTGACCGACTGCAACGTGCTGCTCGGCAAGATCCAGCCCGACTTCTTCCCCAAGGTGTTCGGCCCCGACGCCGACGAAGCGCTGGACCGCGACGCCGTGGTGCAGCGCTTCCAGGCCATGGCCGACGAGGTCCGCGCCGCCACCGGCCGTGACATGACGCCGGAACAGCTGGCCGAGGGCTTCCTCGAAATCGCCGTCGGCAACATGGCCGAAGCGATCAAGCGCATTTCCGTGCAACGCGGCCACGACGTCACCGAGTACGCGCTGACCGTGTTCGGCGGCGCCGGCGGCCAGCACGCCTGCCTGGTGGCCGACGCGCTCGGCATGACCACCGTGTTCGCGCATCCGCTGGGCGGCGTCCTGTCCGCCTACGGCATGGGCCTGGCGGACCAGACCGACATGCGCCAGAAAACCGTCGAGAAGGTGCTCGACGCCGCGTTGATGGCCGAACTGCAAGGCGAGCTGGACGTGCTGGCCGAGCAGGCCGTGGGCGAACTGCGCCGCCAGCACGTGGCCGACAGCGACATCGACGTGCAGCGCCGCCTGCACCTGAAATACCGCGGCACCGACACCGCGCTGGACGTGGCCTACGGCACGCTGGAGCAGGCGCGCGCGGATTTCGAGGCGGCCTACCGCCAGCGCTATTCCTTCCTGATGCCCAACCGCGAACTGGTGGTGGAAACCATCTCGGTGGAAGCCACCGGCGGCGGCGAGCGCGTCACCGAGACGCCCGCCTCGCGCAGCCGCGACGGCGCGCTGGCGCCGCGCCGCGCGGTGCGCATGTACAGCGGCGGCGCCTGGCGCGACACGCCGTTGTACGTGCGTGAAGACATGGCCGGCGGTGACGTGGTGGCGGGTCCCGCCATCATCTCCGAGCCGAACCAGACCACCGTGGTCGAACCCGGCTGGCAGGCCGAGCTGACGCAGCAGGACCACTTCGTGATCCGCCGCGTCGAGGCCCGTCCGCAGCGCCGCGCCGTCGGCACGCAGGCCGACCCGGTGATGCTGGAGGTGTTCAACAACCTGTTCATGTCGATCGCCGAGCAGATGGGCTACCGCCTGCAGAACACGGCGTACTCGGTCAACATCAAGGAACGCCTGGACTTCTCCTGCGCGATCTTCGACGCCCAGGCCCGCCTGATCGCCAACGCGCCGCACATGCCGGTGCACCTGGGCTCCATGGGCGAGTCGGTGCGCACCGTCATGAACGCCAACGCCGGCCGCATGCAGCCGGGCGACGCCTACGTGGTCAACGACCCGTACCACGGCGGCACCCACCTGCCGGACGTCACGGTGATCACGCCGGTGTTTGACCGCAAGGGCGGCGAGATCCTGTTCTACGTCGGCTCGCGCGGCCACCATGCCGACATCGGCGGCACCACGCCGGGCTCGATGCCGCCGGATTCGAAGACGGTCGAAGACGAAGGCGTGCTGTTCACCAACTTCCAGCTGGTCAAGGGCGGCGAGTTCCGCGAGCAGGCCGCGCGCGACATCCTCGGCTCCGGCCGCTGGCCGGCGCGCAATCCGGACCAGAACATCGCCGACATGCACGCGCAGATCGCCGCCAACGAAAAGGGCGTGCAGGAACTGCTGCGCATGTGCGATCACTTCGGCCTGGACGTGGTGCGCGCCTACATGGGCCACGTGCAGGACAACGCCGAAGAGGCGGTGCGTCGCGTGATCTCTGTGCTCAAGGACGGCAGCTACGAGTACCCGCTGGACAACGGCGCGGTCATCCGCGTCGCGGTGCGGGTCGACAACCAGGCGCGCAGCGCCGTGGTCGACTTCACCGGCACGTCGGACCAACTGGACAACAACTTCAACGCCCCGGGCGCGATCGCCGTGGCCGCGGTGCTGTACGTGTTCCGCACCCTGGTCAACGACGACATCCCGCTCAACGACGGTTGCCTCGTGCCGCTGTCGATCATCCTGCCGGAAGGCTCGATGCTGCGCCCGAACCCGCCGGCCTCGGTGGTGGCGGGCAACGTCGAAACGTCCATGTGCATCGTCAACGCGCTGTACGGCGCGCTCGGCGTGCTGGCCTCCAGCCAGGGCACCATGAACAACTTCACGTTCGGCAATGCGCGCCACCAGTACTACGAGACCATCTCGGGCGGCACCGGCGCCGGTCCCGTGCGCATCGACGCCGCGGGTCCGCACGACGAAGGCTTCGCGGGCACGTCAGTGGTGCAGGCGCACATGACCAACTCGCGCCTGACGGATCCCGAAGTGCTGGAGTTCCGCTTCCCGGTGCGGCTGGAGTCGTACGAGATCCGCCCGGGTTCGGGCGGGGCGGGGCGCTATCCGGGCGGCAACGGCGGCGTGCGCCGCATCCGCTTCCTGGAAGACATGACCGCCGCCATCCTGTCCAACAACCGCCTGCACGCGCCGTTCGGCCTGGCCGGCGGCGAGCCGGGCGCGATGGGCCGCAACTACGTCGAGCGCGTCGATGGCTCGGTGCAGGAACTCGGTCCGCAGGACAGCGCCCAGCTGCGCCCGGGCGACGTGTTCGTGGTGGAAACGCCCGGAGGCGGGGGCTACGGCGTCCGCTGAGTCCAGGCGGCAAGGGCGGGGCGATCCGGGATGGTCATCACGGGTCGCCCCGTTTGCGTGGCGCTTCGCCCCTGCGCGGCTTCACGCCGCGGGCGACCCGGGCGGCGCCACGCCCAGTATGGCCAGGAAGATCCCGAACGCGAAGAGTACGGCGATGGTGGCCAATCCGGCTGGGATCAGTCCGAGGGCGAGGCCCCCGAGGCAGTAACCCCGGCTGGCTTTCGGGATACCGCCCGACAACGCCACGGCGCCCACCCACAGTGAATACGGCCACAGCGGAACGGTAAACGACACGGGTACCCCCAACGCGACCAGGCCGCCGCAGAGCATGTCGCAGACCAGCCAGGAGGCGGCCACCAGGTTGAACAGGTCGCCCTGGCCATCCCAGCGGCCGTCACGCTTCATCCACCAATGCAGGATGACAAAGATGACCAGAAAGCAGGCCCATTCGGAGAGCACCGATACGGCCACGCCGAACCACACCGGCAGGACGATGACGCCGGGCTCGTTCAAGAGGCTGGGGTCCAGGCCGGTCAGCACGCCGAGTAGCGTCATGGCCAATACGGAATGCCAGCGGGGGTAATCGAAGCGCGAGAGGGGTAGCCCGCGCAGCAGGAAGAGCGAGACGGCGGAGGAAATCATGGATGGCGCGAAAAACTGTGGGACACGGATGCGTCCCGCCATCGTAGGTGGCTTCACCGGATCGTTCGATTGGGTTCGATCCGATATTTGCGCCCCATCACTCCGGATCGTTCATCACATCCAGCACGATGTCCGCCTTCGGCTTGCGGTCATAGACCCGCAGCGTCACCTCGCCATCGCCGATCTCGAAGATCGCGGTGGCGAGCGTGTTTTCGCCGTCCGGGTCCGCGGCATCGGTGCGCAGGATCGGCAAATCGCCCTCGGTATCGTGCAGCGCCGCCAGCAGGTCGGCGCCCGTGGTGGCGGGGGACCAGGTGTCGACGATGCCCTCGATGCGGCGCTGGCGGTCGCGCGACGAGTCGGTGATGATCTGCGATTGCCCCCGGCTGGCCTGGTGCACCATATGGTTGGCATGGCCATACCGGGTGCCGATTTCCTGCGCCGACGCGGCGCCCGGTGTCGCTTCGACACTGAAAATGCGCGCATCGGCCGCCGATCCCAGCGTATGGTGAAAGCCCCCCGCCCGCGGGGTGTCGCGCAGCAGCGCCACCGCCTCGTCCAGCGTGGCGCAGTCGAGCACCGCGCGCGCCAGCAGCATGCGCGGCACGCCCGGCTGGCGTTGCTTCGTGCGCAGGTTGTTGATGGTCTGCACCAGGCCGCTGCGGTTGGCGCCGAAAGTATGACCCGGCAGCGAACCGGGGTAATAGAAGCTCAGATAGCCCGGCGCGTCGTCCAGGGCGACGTCCACCAGGTGGCACCGGCCGTACAGGTAGGGGTCGCCGTCCTCGTTGTGGCCGATCCAGCGGGTGCCATCGGCCCCCTTCAGCGCCACCGAGGTGCAGCCGTCGCCGCTGCCGGTGCTGTGCAGCAGGTCGCCGCGGCAATTCCACAGCAGCGCATCGGCCAGCGGCATGCCCAGCCCTTCGGCCAATCCCTCCAGTTCCTCCCAGAGCGCGGGCAGGGCGGTTTTCGCCTGTTCGCCCAATTCGTCCAGGTAAGGGTGGCCGCGCCACGGGCGCAGCGCCTTCCAGGTGGCGCTCTGGTCCAGGTAGGTCGCCATCAGGGGACGGGCCAGCTTGCCTAGCGCCACGCCGACCTGGCGTCGGTTGCCGGCGATGCGTACATACTTGTAGGGCATGGGGATTCTCCGGGGTGTCATGCGGATTGTAATTTTTCTAAGCTCTCTGCGGTGGGGACGGATGCGTTAACATGCCTCGTAAGTTGCACCGGCGATCCCGGCGTGGCCCGCGCATCATGTTCCAACTACAACCCCGGGTGCTATCGGCCCCAAGAGGAGAGTTTCATGATTAAACGTAAAGTCGCCGCCGCCTTGGTCGGCCTGTCCGTGGCCATGTTTGGCGCCGCCTCCGGCGCCTACGCCCAAGGCAAGGAATTGGTGGTGGCCACCGACACGGCATTCGTGCCGTTCGAGTTCAAGCAGGGCAACACCTACACCGGCTTCGACGTGGACCTGTGGGCCGCCATCGCCAAGGAGCTGAACGTCAAGTACAAGCTGCAGCCGATGGACTTCAACGGCATCATCCCCGGCCTGCAGACCAAGAACATCGACGTTGCGCTGGCCGGCATCACCATCCGTGACGACCGCAAGAAGGTGATCGACTTCTCCGATCCCTACTACGAAAGCGGCCTGGCCATCCTGGTCGGCGACAAGAACACCGACATCAAGGACGCCAAGTCGCTGGCCGGCAAGACCGTCGCGGTCAAGACCGGCACGGCCACCGTGGACTTCCTGAAGGCCCAGGTGCCGGACGCCAAGCTCAAGCTGTTCCCCAACATCGACAACGCCTACCTGGAACTGGCCACCGGCCGGGTCGACGCCGCCGTGCACGACACGCCCAACGTCCAGTACTACGCCAACACGGCCGGCAAGGGCCGCGTCAAGGTGGTTGGCTCGGTCAAGAGCGGCGACTTCTACGGCATCGCCTTCCCCAAGGGCAGCGAACTGGTGCCGCAGGTCAACAAGGCCCTGGCCACGCTCAAGTCCAACGGCCAGTACGACGCCATCTACGAGAAGTGGTTCGGCAAGAAGCCCTGAGCTTCTGCGTCGGATTGATGTTGCATTTCGGGGCCGCCCGGCAGTCTGGGGCCCCGGCGCTTCGCTCCGGCGACGCCGGGCCCGGGACGGGGCGGCCCCGAGTCGCTTGCGTCGCCGGGCGTTCCCGCCAGGATGCGGCGCGCAGGCGCGCCATTGAGGGGTAATCGTGGATTTTGACTGGAATGTAGTGATGGATGCGTTGCCCAACCTGTGGGTGGGCACGCAGATGACCATCAAGATCACTTTCTGGGGCCTGTTCGGCGGATTCCTGCTGGGCGCGCTCTCCGGCGTGACGCGGGCCTACGGGCATCCGATCCTGTCGGGCATCGCCCAGGTGTACGTCGCGGTGATCCGCGGCACGCCGATCGTGGTGCAGGTGATGTTCATTTATTTCGCCTTGCCGCTGCTGGCGAACATCCGGGTGGACGCCGAGTGGGCGGCCATCGTCACGCTCATCATCAACTCGGGCGCCTATATCTCCGAGATCGTGCGCGGTTCGCTGCTATCGGTCCACAAGGGCCTGAAGGAAGCCGGGCAGGCGATGGGCCTGCCGTTTCACAAGATCCTGTTCCACATCATCGGGCCGGTGGCGTTCCGCCGCATGATTCCGCCGCTGGGCAACCAGTGCATCATCAGCCTGAAGGATTCGTCGCTGTTCATCGTGATCGGCGTCGCGGAACTGACCCGCCAGGGCCAGGAAATCATGGCCAGCAACTTCCGCGCGGTCGAGATCTGGTCGGCGATCGCCATCGTCTACCTGATCCTGACGGGCACGATGGCGCTGATCCTGCACCTGGTGGAAAAGAGGATGCGCATACTATGAGCATGGTTGAATTTCACGACGTCACCAAGACGTTCGGCGAGTCCACGGTACTGGACGGCATTTCGCTCAATATCGACGCGGGCGAAGTGGTCGTGGTGGTGGGGCCGTCCGGCTCCGGCAAGTCCACCTTCCTGCGTTGCATCAACGTGCTCGAGACCATCAACGGCGGCGACCTGCTGGTCGACGGCCTGAGCGTGCACGGCGGCGCCGCCCAGGTGCGCGAGATCCGGCGCGAGGCCGGCATGGTGTTCCAGCAATTCAATCTGTTCCCGCAGATGACCGCGCTGCAGAATGTCATGTTCGGCCCGGTGCATACGCGCGGCCAGAGCCGCGACGAGGCGCGCGAGCTGGCCGAGCAGCTGCTGCGCAAGGTCGGGCTGGCCGAGCGCATGAACCACTATCCGTCGGAGCTGTCCGGCGGCCAGCAGCAGCGCGTGGCGATTGCCCGCGCGCTGGCGATCAAGCCCAAGCTGATGCTGTTCGACGAGCCGACCTCGGCGCTCGACCCGGAACTGCGCCACGAAGTGCTGAAGGTGATGCGCGACCTGGCCGAGGAGGGCATGACCATGGTGGTGGTCACGCACGAAATGGAATTCGCGCGCAAGGTCGGCAGCCGCCTCATCTTCATCGACGCCGGCAAGATCGCGCACGACGGTCCGCCCGCGGAGTTGCTGAGCAATCCGCCCAGCCAGCGCCTGAAGGACTTCCTGCAGCACGTAGCCTGAGCGCGGATCGCCCTACGCTTCAAAGGCCGCAATGAAAACGGCCTCAAGCGGGATGTCACGGATCCGGCTCCGCCGGTCCGTAGACATGCCCCCTTGAGGGGGAAGCGCGCAGCGCTTCGGGGGTGGGCTCCCTCCCGCCCCTCAGCCCTTCACGCGCACGATCTTCTGCACCTGCGGCACGTGGCGGATGGCGCGAATCACCTGCGCCAGGTGCTTGCGGCTGTCGACCTGGATGGTCAGGTGCAGCGACACCGTCGAGACCGCGTCATCGTGCATCGTCACATGCATGATGTTGGCGTCGGCCGCCGTGACTTCGGCGGCCAGCCGGCCCAGCACGCCACGCTCGTTGCGGGTGACGATGTCCAGGCGCGTGGCCAGGTGCTTGGCGGTGTGGGCGTCCCAGGCGACGTTGATCCAGCGTTCCGGTTCGCGCAGGCGCTGGCGCATGGCCACCGGGCAATCGGCGGTATGCACCACCAGGCCGTGGCCCATGCGCATGCCGGCGATGATCGGGTCGCCCGGCAACGGACCGCAGCACGGCGCCAGTTGCACCGCCTGGCCTTCGTTGCCCTGGATCAGGATCGGCGCGCTGCGCGCCGAAGTCAGCTCGTCCACCGCCGCGGCGGTGGTGGCCACCAGCTGGTGTTCGGGCGCGAAGCGGCGCGCCACGACGGCGGCCAGGCGCTTGCCCAGGCCGATGTCGGCCAGGATTTCCTCGCGCGAGCTGGCGCCGGTGCTGCGCGCCAGCTTCTGCCAGGCCGGATCGTCGGTGGCCGGCAGCGGCATGTGCAGCTCTTGCAGGGCCTGGCCCAGCAGGCGCTCGCCGAAGGCCACCGATTCCTCGTACTTGACGGTGCGCAGGTAGTGGCGGATTTCCGAGCGGGCGCGGCCGGTGCGCACGTAGTTGAGCCATTGCGCGTTCGGGCGCGAAGCGGGCGAGGTGACGATTTCCACCGTGTCGCCGCTGTTGAGCTCGGTGCGCAGCGGCACGAACTCGCCGTTGACCTTGGCCGCCACGGCCTGGTTGCCAATGTCGGTATGGATGGCGTAGGCGAAGTCGACCGGCGTCGCGCCACGCGGCAGCGAGATGATCTTGCCGCGCGGGGTGAAGACGTAGACGGCGTCCGGGAACAGGTCGACCTTGACGTGCTCGAGGAATTCGCCCGAATCGCCGGTCTGGCTCTGGATGTCCAGCAGCGATTGCAGCCACTGGTGGGTGCGCTTCTGCAGGTCGTTGAGCGTCAGGTCGGCGCCCTTGTACAGCCAGTGCGAGGCCACGCCTTCCTCGGCCACGTGATGCATGTCGCGGGTGCGGAACTGGAATTCCACCGGCGTGCCGTAGGGGCCCACCAGCGTCGTGTGCAGCGACTGGTAGCCGTTGACCTTGGGGATCGCGATGTAGTCCTTGAACTTGCCGGGCACCGGCCGGTATAGCTGGTGCAGCGTGCCCAGCGCCAGGTAGCACTCGGGCAGCGTGTGGACGATGACGCGAAAGCCATAGATGTCGAGCACGTCGGAGAACGACTTCTTCTGGTCGACCATCTTGCGGTAGATGCCGAACAGTGTCTTTTCGCGGCCGGTGACCTCGGCCTCGATGCCGGCGGCCGGCAGGGCGGCGCGCACCGAGTCGGCGATCTTGCCGATCACCTCGCGGCGGTTGCCGCGCGCGGCCAGCACGGCCTTGTACAGCACCTGGTAGCGGTTCGGGTGCATGGCCGCGAAACACAGGTCCTGCAGCTCGCGGAACAGCAGGTTCAGGCCCAGCCGGTGGGCGATGGGCGCGTAGATGTCGAGGGTTTCGCGGGCGATGCGGCGGCGCTTCTCGGGGTTGACCGCGTCCAGCGTGCGCATGTTGTGCAGGCGGTCGGCCAGCTTGATGAGGATGACGCGCACGTCGCGCGCCATCGCCAGCAGCATCTTGCGGAAACTTTCGGCCTGCTGCTCGGCCTTGGTGGCGAAGTCCAGGCGGTCCAGCTTGGACAGGCCGTCGACCAGCTCGGCGACTTCAGGGCCGAATTTCTCGGCCAGCTCGTGCTTGGCGATGCCCTGGTCTTCCATCACGTCGTGCAGCAGGGCGGCGGACAACGCGTTCGCGTCGAGCTTCCAGCCCGCGCAGATTTCCGTGACGGCGATGGGGTGCGAGATGTAGGGCGAGCCGCTGGCGCGGAACTGGCCCAGGTGCGCCTGGTCGGCGAAGCGGTAGGCTTCGCGCACGCGTTCTACATCTTTCTTGTCGAGATAGCTGCCGATGATTTCGGTCAGCGGCGCCAGCGAGGCGACCGGAGATGCGGTCGCATCCGCCGCTTCTTGCGCGGCGACGGAGGCTGGCGTGGGGGAGTTCTTGTCTTTCTTGCCGGTGCGGCGCCCGAGACGGGAGCCGGCACGAAGCGCGGCAAGCAGACCTGATGAAGCGTACTTCAGCCCGGGAAAAGCCATGCTTGCCGCCCCCCGGAAAATATCAGGTGGGAACTTTACGCAGCATTTCCGCGCCGGTGAGGCCGCCCGCGATTTCGCGCAGGGCCGTGACGGTGGGCTTGTCTTTGCTGTCCAGGCGCGGGGCATGGCCTTGCGCCAGCTCGCGGGCGCGGTAGGTGGCGGCCAGCGTGAGCTTGAAACGGTTGGGGATCTGATTCAGACAGTCTTCGACGGTAATGCGAGCCATTAGGACACCTGGTGCTGATGGTGGATAGGGAGAATGCGGATTCGTTTCAGTGCGCCGCCGGGATGCCCAACTGTGCGAACAGTTCGGCGTGGCGGGCGGCCTGAGACGAAAAACGCAGCCGAGCGGCGCTGACGATTTGTGTCAGTTCCGACAAGGCCACGCTAAATTCTTGATTAATAATAACATATTCGCATTCAGGCGCGTGCGCGATTTCGCCGCCCGCGGCCATCAGCCGGCGCGCGATCACCTGCGGCGCATCCTGGCCGCGCGCCTTGAGCCGGCTTTCGAGTTCCTCGATGGACGGCGGCAGCACGAAGATGCCGATCGCGCCGGGAAAACGCTGGCGCACCTGGCGCGCGCCTTGCCAGTCGATCTCCAGCAGCACGTCGCGGCCCTCGCGGGTGGCTTCGTCGATGCGGTCGCGCGGCGTGCCGTAGAAATTGCCATGAACCTCGGCCCATTCCAGCAGGCGCTGCTCGTCGCGCAGTTGCTTGAATTCGTCGACGCCGATGAAGCGGTATTCGCGGCCGTCTTCCTCGCCGGGGCGGGGCGCACGCGTGGTGCAGGAGACGGACAGGAGAATGGACGGGTCTTGCTGCAGCAAGGCCTTGACCAGGCTGGATTTGCCGGCGCCGCTGGGGGCGACGACCATGAAAACATTGCCGGAAGTGGCGTGCATGAATGTGACGAGCGTGTGATGCCGAGACCCGAAGGATAGCAAATCGCGCGGCGCGGCAGGGGGAAAACCCGCCGCGCCGTGCCCTCAGCGCGCCGCGGCCTGCGTCAGCTTGCCGCCCGGGGCGGGCGAATCGCTGCCGAGCAGGTGGCCGTTGACCTCGATGCCGTACAGCGAATCGTCGGAGTCGTGGTACTTGGCGCGGGTCTTGGCGACCGATTCGGTGTAGCGCGGATCCTGCGGCCGTTCATGCGCATTCATGAAATACGCCACGTCCCAGGCTTCCTGGTCGCTCAGCATGCCGGCCTGGCCCAGCGGCATGTTGGCCTTGATGAAGCCGGCGGCGTTGCCGATCTGGTGCATGCCGGCGCCCCAGTTGAAGGAATCCGGCCCCCACAGCGCCGGGAACACCCAGTGCTCGCCGTTCTTCTGTCCCTTGCCCTCGGCGCCGTGGCAGACGGCGCAGTACTGGGCGTAGACCTCGCTGCCGCGCACGTAGTCGGCCTTCTGCGCCGGCGCCGGCAGCTTCAGGTAGCCCTGGCCCTTGAGGGCCACGCCGGTGGGCGCCTTGCTGGCCAGCCAGAACATGTAGGTCTGCAGCGCGGTCAGCACCGGATCGTCGGCGGCCGGCGGCTTGCCGTTCATGCTGAAGCGGAAACAGCCCTGCAGGCGCTCGGCCAGCGTATTGACATGGCCGTTCTTGGCCCGGTAGGCCGGATACAGCACGTAGGCCGCCCACATCGGCGCGGAATCGGGCCGGCGGCCGGCGTCCAGGTGGCAGCTGGCGCAGTTCAGGTCGTTGCCGACGAACTTGCTGGCGTTCTGCGGCGTGTGCAGGAAGATCTGCTCGCCCTGGCGCACGATCTTGCCGAATTCGGTGTCGGGCAACGACGCGGCGCTGGGCGGCGTGAATTCAGGGCGCGCGTCGGCGGCGACGGCCGCCGCGGCGGACACGAGCGCGCTGGCGCCCGCGGCGGCCAGCAGCAACAGGCGGGCGAAGCGGTGGCGGATCGGATTCATGGCTTGGCTCCCGCGGCGGTGTTGGCTTGCGCGGCAAGCAGGTCGGCGGCCTTGGGCAGGCCGGCGTAATAGGCGGACACGGCGTCGATCTCGGCGTCGGTCAGGCGGGTGGCGACGGCCGGCATCAGGCCCAGCGGGCCGGGCGGGCGCTGGCCCTGGCGCCAGGCGCGCAACTGGCCGGCGATGTAGGCCGCGGGCTGGCCGGCCAGGCTGGGGAAGTTGGCGCCGACGCCGATGCCGCCGGGGCCGTGGCACTGGTTGCAGGCGGGGACGTTCTTGTCCCAGGCGCCGCGCGTGGCGAGCCAGGCGCCGGTGTCGTCCGGCTTGGCCAGTTGCCGCGCGGTGGCGGCCAGCCGGTCGATGTTCAGCGGCGCGGGCAGGGCGGCGTAGTACTGGGCCACGGCCTGGCGCTGGGCCGGATCCAGCGCCTTGGCGGTGGCCGCCATCACCGGGCTGACGCGCGAGCCGTTGGCCATCGCCTCGAGCTGCTCGGCCAGGTAGGCGGCACCCATGCCGGCCAGGTGCGGGAAGCCGGCGACGGGGTTGCCTTCCCCCTGGGCGCCGTGACAGGTCATACAGGCGGGCGCGCCGTTGGCGCCCTGGGTGCTGATCTGGCGGCCGTCGGCGGCGGCGTCGGCGGGGCCGGGCAGGCCGAGCAACGCGCCGGCGCCGAGGGCCAGCGCGCCCGCCCAGCGGGCGGCGGAAAGGTGCCGTGGGGGCATGGAGGTGTCTCCGTCAGGGGTATTGGATTTTTGGTAATAAGTTAATTGCTCAAAATTATAAGGAAAATTGTGATGTATCAATGCAAAACAGGGGAATTGATCGCGCTCGAATTTTGCGAAGGAAAATAAATCTGGCCGGAACGGCATGATGCGCGGCGCAACGCGCGGGGCAGGCCCCGAGGGCCAAATGGCGCGAACCTGGGGTTGTGAATCGCCGGCGGCCCATGGAACGTTCGCTTGCACCATCCCCAGAATGATTCGGGTAGCATTTCGCCGACAGATAACAAGGAGCATCCAATGCACACGAACGAGATCGAACCTCCCCGCGTTGCGCTGGTCACCGGCGCCGGCACCGGCATCGGCCGGGCGGTGGCGCTGGAATTCCTGGCGCAGGGCTATCGCGTGGTGCTGGCCGGCCGCCGGCGCGAACCGCTCGAAGCCACGCGCACGGCGGCGGGTGAAGACGGGGTGCGGGCGCTGGTGGTGCCGACCGACGTGTCGGATGAGCAGGCGGTGCGCGAGCTGTTCGACACCGCCCAGCGTGAATACGGCCGCCTCGACGTGCTGTTCAATAATGCCGGCCGCGGCGCGCCCGCCATGCCGATCGAGGAATTGCCGGTGGCGCTCTGGCGCGAGGTGGTCGATACCAACCTGACCGGCATGTTCCTGTGCGCGCAGGCCGCGATCCGCGTGATGAAGGCGCAGACGCCGCAGGGCGGCCGCATCATCAACAATGGCTCGATCTCGGCGCACGCGCCGCGTCCGTTCTCGATCGCCTATACCGCCACCAAGCACGCGGTGACCGGCCTGACCAAGTCGATTTCGCTGGACTGCCGGCCGTACCACATCGCCTGCGGCCAGATCGACATCGGCAACGCCGCCACCGACATGACCGAGCGCATGGCCGCCGGCATCCTGCAGGCCGACGGCAGCACCAAGGTCGAGCCGCGCATGGACGTCGCCCACGTCGCCCAGGCCGTTGCCGCCATGGCCCGCCTGCCGCTGGACACCAACGTGCAGTTCATGACGATCATGGCGACCAACATGCCGTTCGTCGGCCGCGGCTGACGCGGGGTTTTCCGCCGGCCACAAAAAGCGCCTTCGGGCGCTTTTTTCTTTGGTTTCCGGTTTCCTCTTGCCGGGCATGAAATCTGATGTACTGCCGCCGCTCACCGTCAATAGGTTATCTGATCCGAGAGTGTGACTTACGACCAACGCTTGGTCGGACAAACCGGCTCGCAGCATTCCAATCTTCGCCTTACCTCCATCCAATGCCGAAGCATGATTGCGTGCGGCTACATAGGGGGAGAGGATGGTCGGGTGGTTGTGGCAGGGGGTATGGCTCTCGTTCAGCCTGCTGGTGTGCATGGTATCGGCGTCTGCGCAGACGCTGGATGGCGCCGCGCAGGAACTGCTGCGCCAGCAGGAGCGCGAGAGGATATTACGCAGGCAGCAGGAAACGGCGCCGAATGCACGGGCGCAGCCGGCGCGCGCTCCGTCGCTGGATCTGTTGCCGCAGGACGAGACGCCATGTTTTCCGATTGGCCGTATCCGTCTGGATGGCGAGGATGCCCAGCGGTTTCTCTGGGCCCTGAGCGCCGCCGACCCCGAGAACGATGCCGCCACGGGACGCTGTCTTGGCGCCGAGGGCATCAGCGTGGTCATGGCGCGCGTGCAGAACGCCGTCGTTGCGCGCGGGTTCGTCACTACCCGTATCCTCGCCGCGCCCCAAGATCTGAAGGGAGGCACGCTGACGCTTACCGTCGTGCCCGGTCGCGTCCGCGCCATTCGTTTTTCGCCGGGCACGTCGCGCCAGGCCACGGCCTCGAACGCCGTGCCGGTCAGGCGCGACGACCTGCTCAATCTGCGCGATATCGAACAGGCGCTGGAAAACTTCAGACGCGTGCCCACCGTAGAGGCCGACATTCAAATCACGCCTGCTGAGGGAGACGATGCACGCCCCGGCGACAGCGATTTGGTGATCCTCTGGCAGCAGCGTTCCCCACCCGTGCGCTTCAGCATGTCACTGGACGACGCCGGCAGCAGGGCGACCGGCAAGCTTCAGGGCGCAGCCACACTTTCGCTCGACTCCCCACTCTCCTCGAACGATCTGTTTTACATCAACGTCAGCCACGACATATTCAACGCCAGCGGTAAGGGTACCCGCGGTTACACCACACATTACGGCGTGCCCTGGGGCTACTGGACACTCAGCACCACCATCAGCGGCTACAGGTACCACCAGACCGTTGCCGGATACAGCCAGAACTACGTCTATAGCGGTACCAGCAACAACGCCGAAATGCGCCTGTCGCGTCTGGTTTACCGGGATGCCAGCCGTAAGACCTCGTTCTACGGACGCGGCTGGATGCGCAGGTCCGGCAACTTCATCGACGACACCGAAATCGGGGTTCAACGGCGCCGAGCCGGCGGTTGGGAATTGGGCCTGGCCCACCGTGAATTCCTGGGCGAAGGCGCGCTGGATGCGGGTCTCGCCTGGCGGCACGGCACCGGCGCTTTCAAAGCGATGGCCGCGCCCGAAGAAGACTTCGGCGAAGGCACTTCGCGGATGAAGGTCATCACCGCCGATATTCAACTGGTGGTCCCGTTCCGGCCAGGGGCGCTGCGTGCCCGCTACACCGGCAACTGGCGCGCGCAATGGGAGGGTACACCGCTGGTGCCGCAAGACCGTTTCTCGATCGGTGGTCGTTACTCCGTACGTGGCTTTGACGGCGAACTGACGCTCGTGGGCGAGCGTGGCTGGGTCTGGCGCAACGAAATCGGTCTGCAGCTGGGCGCCGCGCAGGAACTCTATTTCGGGGCCGACTACGGCCATGTATCCGGCCCTTCCACTCGTTGGCTCCAGGGGCGCAATCTTGCAGGCGCGGTCATAGGCCTGCGCGGGGGCGCCGCAGGATTCTGGTGGGATCTGTCTGCCGGCACGCCGCTCTCAAAGCCTGGAGGTTTCCGGAGCGGGTCGCTGACGACCGGTTTCAGCCTCAACTGGTCCTGCTGAGTCCGCACGGATTGCGCGTAAGCAAAGGAAATCGATGGCATGAACAGGAACCTCCACCGCATTGTTTTCAACCGGGCTCTGGGCCTGTTCCAGGTCGTCACGGAAATTGCCCGGCGTGACGGACCGGGTCAAGGCGCGGGTGGAGGCGCCGTCGGCAGCCGTTTCTTTGCCACATTCAGACCGCTGGGCCTTGCCTTGGCTTTCGCTCTCGGGCAGGCGGCCATCATTACATCGACGAATGCACAGGTCATGGCCGACCCTGGCGCTCCCGGCAATCAGCGGCCGACGGTGCTGGAAGCGGCTAACGGCGTCCCGTTGGTGAATATTCAGACCCCGAGTGCAGCCGGCGTTTCACGCAATACCTACAGTCAGTTCGATGTCGGGCAGCAGGGCGCCATCCTCAACAATTCCCGCAGGGACACGCAAACGCAGCTCGGCGGCTGGGTTCAGGGCAACCCGTGGCTGGCGCGCGGCACGGCCCGTGTCATCCTCAATGAAGTCAACTCCAGTGACCCGAGCCGGCTCGATGGCTATGTCGAGGTCGCGGGCGATCGGGCGCAGCTTGTCGTCGCCAACCCGGCAGGCATTTCCTGCGATGGCTGCGGCTTCATCAACGCGGACCGCGCCATCCTCACCACCGGCCGGCCGGTCATCACTGGGGGCGCGCTGGAGAGCTATCGGGTCAAGGGCGGCACCATCCGTGTCGATGGCCAGGGCATGGATGCCAGTGCCACGAACTACACGGATCTGATTGCCCGCTCCGTGCAAGCCAACGCCGGGATCTGGGCGCGGCAGCTTCAGATCACCACCGGGAGCAATGACGTCAGCGCCGACCATGCGAAGGTACGGAAGGCCGCCGCCAGTGGTGATGCGCCAGCCTTCGCGCTGGATGTAGGCGCGCTCGGCGGCATGTACAGCCAGAAGATCGTGCTGGTGGGAACCGAGCATGGCGTCGGGGTGCGCAACGCCGGCACGATGGGCGCTCAGGCCGGGCAACTGGTGCTCACCGCCGACGGACGTCTGGAAAACCTCGGAACGATGCAGGCCGGCACTGACGCTCGCATAGACGCGAGCGGCGGCCTTGCCAATGCCGGCACGCTCAGTGCCGGCCGCGAACTGGTGATCAACACCCAGAAGGATATCGACAACCGCAAGGGGACGCTCAATGCGGGGCGTATCGAAGCGATTGCGCAGTCCCTGAAGAACCGTGACGGGGTCATCGGACAGACCGGTTTGCAGGACTTGGCACTTCAGACGGGTCACATCAGTAACCGCGATGGCGGTCGTATCGGTCTCGCCGAGCCACGGACGGATACGGCTTCGGGCGTTGGTGACGTGCCGAAAGCGGGGGCGAGTGGCGGAACTGACAGCGCTGTTGGGAACTCGCCGCATGGCGGGAACGCTGGCGACGATGGCACTCAGCCGGACGCCGGCATTGCATCGTTGCCCAAGGGGGCACTCAACATCGCCGCCACGATTGACAACGACGGTGGCCGCATCCTGGCTGGCGGGCACATCGACCTGAGCGCAAGCGACGGTCTCGACAATGACGGTGGACATCTGGGGGCGCGTCATTTTGAAGTGAGCGGTGGCGACCTCGGCAACCACAATGGAGAAATCAGGATTGCTGCCGACGCCCGGATGACCACGGGGTTGCTCAACAACGATGAAGGTCTGATGCAACTGAACGGTCCTGTCATCCTGAGCGCGCAGGAATTCTCCAACCGTGCCGGCGCTTTCCTGCACAGCGACAATTCCCATACCCATATCAGGATCAAGGGACGGCTCGACAACCGCGACGGTACGCTGGCCAGCAACGCCAGCCACATTGTCATTGAAGGGCAGTTTGATAACCGTCGCGGCAATGTCATCACATCGGGTGATGCCACGTTACAGGCCGCCGACCTGCTGGGGGCCGGCGGGAGCATCGTCAGCAGTGGTGCGCTCGATATCCGTGGCGATAGCACCGACCTCAGCGGCGGCAACACCTCCGGCGAGCGTATTCGTATCAATACCGGTCGCCTGCTCAATGTCGGCGGCAAACTCATCGCCACCGGCGAGGACCTGCTTACGATCCGGGCTAGGGAGCGCGTGGACAATTCCGCGGGAATCATCGCCGGTAATGGCGCACTCGATTTCCAGGCCGGCTCGCTGGTTAACCGCGATGGCATCGTGCAGACGGCGGGCACGGCGGACACCCGCATCGACGTGGCGGGCTTTCTGGACAATGCCGGCGGCACGCTGGGCACGGCCGGAGCCACCACCGTGCGGGCGGGAGGGCTGCTCAACCAGCGCGGCACGGTACAGAGTGCCAGCGACGGGGGCCTGGACGTCGACGTCGCCGGCAACCTTGATAACCATGACGGCGGCCTCATAGCCAGCGTTGGCAAGGTCGACGTGCGAGGCGGCTCGCTGGACAACCGCGATGGCGCGCGGATTTTCTCCACCGAAGGCAGGCTGGGCGTGGACACTCGCGGCCGCACCGAGAATGCTGGCGGCACCCTGCAGGGTGCGGGTGATGTCAGCCTGGCCAATGGTGGACTTGGCAATGCCGGTGGCACGGTATTCGGCGCCAGCGTCGCGGTTGATACGCGTCTGGCCTCGCTCGACAACGCCGGCGGCACCATCGCCAGCACCGGCGGTTTGCTCAACATCGACAGCGGTGCGCTGAACAATGCCCGCGGTCTGCTGCAGTCCCGGCAGGGGATGCGCGTGGACACGCATGGCCAGGCACTGACCAATATCGATGCCGGCAGCACTGGCGGCATCCTCAGCGGCGACACGCTGGCTCTGAACAGCGGCGACCTGAATAATCGCGACGGCGTCGTGCATAGCCAGGGAGATCTGATTGCCCATACCGGCGACATCGACAACGCTGCCGGGCAACTGGGAGGCAGCGCTGATGCCGATATCGGCGCAACGTTGATCGGTAACGCTGGCGGCAGGGTTCAGGCGGGCAATGACCTGAAGGCCTTCCTCTCCGGGGTCGCAAACAACAATGGCGGCCTGACGGTCGCGGGTAATGGCCTGACTCTTAACGCCGCGCGGATCCTCAACCGCGACACGCAAAGCGTGCACGCCAGTCAGCCGCTCGGCTTGCAGGGCGCCAGCGTGGCGCTCGCAGCCAGCCACATTGACAACACCGCCGGCACCATCGCAGCCGACGGCCGTATCGGTATCCGTGGCCCGGACGCGGCAGATCAGCTCGATAACACGCGCGGCAGTATCTCTTCGGGCGGCAGCATCGACATCGCCGTCAGCCGTGTCCTGAATCCGCTCGGCACGCTGATTGCCGGCCAATTACTCAACGTGACCGCCGACAGCCTGGGCGGTGACGGCAGCCTGTTGTCCAGGGGGGATTTGCGCCTGAGCCTGCGGCAGGACTTCACCAACCTCAGGGAAATCACCGCCAACGGCCGCGCCGGTATCGGCACCGCGGGCCTGTTGACCAACCACGGCATATTGCAGGCAGGCGACCTGGACGTACAGGGCGCCGACGTCAACAACAGCGTCACCGGTGAGATGCATGGCGTACGCACCACCGTCGCCGCCCGCAACGCCCTGACCAACCGTGGACTTATCGACGGCAGCCAGACACGCATTGACGCTGGCGCCCTGGATAACGTGGGCAGCGGTCGGCTCTATGGCGATCATCTTGCCATCCGGGCCGGTACCGTCAACAACCGCGAGGAAGGGGGGCTCGCCGCCGTCCTCGCGGCGCGTCAGCGTCTGGATATCGGCGCCCGCTTAATCAACAACCGGGAGAAGGCGCTGATTTTCAGCGCGGGCGGCGGCAGTGATGCGCTGAACATCGGCGGCACGCTGGACGCCAACGACCAGGCCGCCGCAAGCGCCGATCTCATCCTCAACGACAGCGCCACCATCGAGTCACTGGGCGGCCTGACCGTCGACAGCGCCCGTTTGCTCAATCGCAATCTGCATTTCCGTACCGAACTGGCGCAAATCAGCGGCCCGACCAGGTACCTGTATATCCAACCTGAAGGCAATCCTGAAAAACACGATGCCGGCGAGTACCGCTGGGAAGGCTGGAGCCGCGCCGGGCGTTATCGGCACAAACAAACTGGTGCGAAGATTCATGACTGGACCCAATACGACGTCATCCGAACTGAGTACCAAACGCAGGTGGTCGAAAGCGCGCCGGCGCTCATCCGCGCGGGCGGCAATATGACCTTGCGTGGCGATGAACTGGTCAACGACAAGAGCCGGATCATCGCTGGCGGCGTCCTGCAGGGCGACCTGACCCGGATCGACAACGTGGCTGCCCCGGGCGAGCACCGGATCCGTCAGAGCGGAACCAGCCAGTACACCTACTCAAAATGGCGTGGTGGCGCGAAACGTTATCACCAGCGCAAATGGGACGGGAAGATTGCCTACGCCCCGGACGACATCGTGAACACGATCGACCTCGATGTTTCCAGCGTCGTGCAGAATGCCGCTGGCATAGGCAGCGGCTTCGCGGTGACTGAACGCCAGGAGCATCAGGTCGGCGCCATCGTGGGCGACGGCGTCCGCGCCAACGGCAGTTCTGACCCAAAGCGGATAACGGAAGTCCTGGCGGACGTAAACCGCGTCGACAGTCCGGGGGGCGGCACGGGGGCACACGTTAATGACGGTAGCGGTCCCGTTCGGATCCCGGGACAGGAGGCGGCGGGCGGCAACGGCGAGGCGCCGGTGATCATTCGCACCGTTCAGGTGGACGCGAACACGCCCGCCAACAGCCTGTTTCGTGTTGCCCCGAATGCCAGTGGTTACCTGGTCGAGACCGACCCGCGTTTCGCCGACTACCGCAACTGGCTCAGTTCAGACTACATGCTGTCCCAGCTTGGCCATGACCCGGCCACCGTGCACAAGCGACTGGGCGACGGTTTCTACGAACAGAACCTGGTTCGCGACCAGATAGGCCAGTTGACTGGCCGCCGATTCCTCGACAGCTACGCCAGTGACGAAGCGCAGTACCAGGCCTTGTTGGACGCAGGCGTCACCTATGCGAAAGAATGGAATCTGCGTCCTGGCGTGGCACTCAGTGCCAGGCAGGTGGCCCAGCTCACCAGCGACATCGTCTGGCTGGTCGAACGCGACGTGACGCTGGCCGACGGCAGTATCACGCGCGCCCTGGTGCCGCAAGTGTACGTCCGCGTAAGGCCAGGCGACATTGACGGCAACGGTGCCCTGTTGGCCGCCAGCGCCATCGACTTCAACCTGAAAGGCGATCTTGTCAATTCCGGCACCATTGCAGGACGCGCAGTGGTCAGTCTTGCCGGCGAGAACCTGCGTAATCTTGGCGGGCGCATCGCTGGCGATGCCATGGCGCTTGACGCCCGGACCGATATCGACAACATCGGCGGAACCCTGAGCGGGGGTAGCGCACTACAGCTCACGGCAGGACGCGACCTCAATGTCGCCAGTACCACCCACAGCGGCGCCAGGCGGGCCGGACGCAGCGATTTCAGCCGAACCAGCCTGGACCGCGTGGCGGGCCTCTACGTCACCAGCCCGGGCGGCATTCTGCTCGCCTCGGCGGGCCGCGACGCCAGCCTGATTGCGGCCCGGGTCATCCATAGCGGCAAGGATGGCCAGACGGCTGTCGTCGCCGGCCGCGACCTGACGCTGGGCACGGTCAGGATCGCCGAACAGGAAAACAACGTCGGCAACGCCCAAAACTATCTCAAACAAGGCTACGCGCAAGATGTGGGCAGCCAGATCAGCACGGCAGGCGACCTGCGCCTGCAAGCCGGGCGCGATCTGAACGCCACCGCCGCCAGTGTCACCAGCGAGCAGGGCGTCCTGGCTGTCGTGGCGCAGGGGGACGTGAACATCCTGGCTGGCGAAGCGAGCAGCAACTGGGCCGAAGCCCACCAGCACAAGTCCAGGAGCCTGCTGGGCTCCAGCAAAAAGACCACCCGCGACAGCCGGGAAGATAGCCGGGCGATTGCCAGCACCTTCAGCGGCGACACCGTCGCGGTGCGCGGTCAGGATGTCACCGTCACCGGCAGCAACGTCGTCTCCGATGCCGGCACGACTATTGTGGCCAATAACAACCTGACCCTCCAGGCCGCCACCGAAACCAGCACGGAAAGCCATTTCAAGGAAACCCGGAAAAGTGGCTTCCTCTACACCGGGGGGCTCGCCTTCACCATCGGCAGCCAGATGCAAAGCGGCGACCGCCGGGGCGTCACTACCCGTGCTGCCGCCTCGACCGTGGGTTCCACGGAGGGCGACGTCACCCTGGTGGCGGGTGATCGCTATCAGCAGATCGGCAGCCATGTACTGGCGCCGCAAGGCGATATCGACATCCGCGCCCAAAAGGTGGATATCGTCGACGCGCGGGAAACCGGCAGAAGCGTGGAACAAAGCAAGTTCCGCCAGTCCGGACTGACCGTGGCGTTGACGGCTCCGGTGCTTGCGGCCATCGAGACCGCAGGGCAGATGAAGCGCGCTGTCGGCCAGACGACTGACGGACGCATGCGGGCGCTGGCAGGCGCAGCCACGGGGCTGGCAGCCAAGAACGCCTACGATGCCGTCCAGGCCGACCCGCAGGCGGCCGGCGGCGTCAATGTTTCCATCACCGTGGGTGCCAGCAAAAGCGACAGCAAATCCACCACCGCCACCGATACGGCTGCCGGTTCAAGCGTGGCCGCGGGCAGCGATGTGCGCATCCGTGCCGCCGGCAGTCGGGATTCAGACCTGACCGTGCGCGGCAGCGACATCAGCGCGGGTGGCGACGCCATACTGAAGGCCGATGGCGGCATCAACCTGCTGGCGGCTGGAAACACCGTCGAAACCGACCGCAAGAACAGCAGCGCCAGCGCGGGCGTGGGCGCGGCGATTTCCGTGGGCCAAGGCGGCCCGGCGTTCGGCGTGACCGCCAATGCGAGCGGGGCCGGAGGCAACGGCGAAGGCAAAGACGTGACCTGGACCCACAGCCATGTCACCGCCGGCGAGCGTCTGACCCTGGAATCCGGCGGCGACACCCGCCTGCGCGGCGCGGTGGCCAGCGGCAAGCAGGTGGTGGCCGACGCGGGCGGCAACCTCAGCATCGAGAGCCTGCAAGACACCAGTACCTTCAAAAGCAGGGACACCCAGATCGGCGGCAGCGTGACGGCGGGGACGGGGTTCGCCGCCAGCGGCAGCTACGCCAACAACAAGGTGGATGGCGATTTCGCCAGCGTCATGGAGCAATCGCGCCTTGAAGCCGGCGATGACGGCTTCAAGATCAGGGTCCAGGACAACACCGACCTCAAGGGCGCGGCCATCGCCTCGTCCGAAGAGGCGGTGAAGCGGGGTTTGAATAGCGTGATGACAGGCAGCTTGACCGTCAGCGACATCGAGAACCACAGCCGGTACAAGGCGACGGGGGTGAGCCTGTCGGGAGGCTTCAGCGTTGCCGGTGACGACAAGCCGTCAGGCGGCAAGAAAGAAGGCGACGACGGCAGCGCCAGGAAGGCTGATGAGTCCTCGGCCAGCAATGTCGCTGGCAAAGGTGATACATGGTCGGCGCACAACTTCGGCAACAGCGTCAGCGCCGGTGCGCCGGGCATGAGCGCGCGCAAGGGCAGCGAGAACAGCGTGACGCACAGCGGTATCAGCGGCGCGGCCGTGACCATCGCCGATGCCAACGCCCAGCGGGAACGCACCGGCAAGACCGCCGATCAGGTGCTGGCCATGCTGGATCGAAGCGTGCTGGCGGGCGATGGCGCCGGCGGCCTGACGAAAAAATGGGATGGCGACAAGCTGCGCCGGCAAGTGCAGGCCGAAGCGGAAATCGTCGCGGCGTTCGGCCAGCAGGCCGGCGCCGCCATCGAACGCCACGCGGCACAGAAACGCGCGGAATTGCGCCAGCAGATCAAGGCCACGCAAGACCCGGAAAAGATCGAGGCGCTGCAGGCACAGATCAACGAGATCAATACCCAGGAACGGCTGCTGAACGTGGCGGTGGGCGCGCTGAGCGGCTCAGGCGGCGTGGCGGCGCTGCAGGCGGGTTTGTCGGAGGCGGCCGACCGCATGCGGCGGTACACGATCGCGGATTCTGAGAAGTTCGCGGGGATTACCGATGGCGAGACGACGCTGGATAACAAGAGTGGGGAAAGCGCGGGTATTCGGGGCGATGGATTTAAGACGGCGGGGACGCGGGTGGTGTTGGACACGCTATGTGGACCCACGAATGATCAGTGCAAAAGGCAGGTGGATTCCTATGGAAAGAATATCCTGGATGAAAACGGCATTCCGAAACTTGAGTTGGATGGAAATGGGCGCGTCCAGTTTGATCCATCCCAGGTCGGGATGACGATGGCCGCATTTCTCGAATCCGATCCAGGTAAGGAGATGTCCGGCCCCACGGGCGGCAACCAAGGTGGACCTGGAACGCTTCTCGGTTTTGGGTATTCGCCAGGGGGAATTCTTGATCTTGCGCACGAGGCTTATGGCGGCTCGCATGACTTCATCGGCGGCACCCTGAGCGGCTATTACGACAAGCAGGGTAATGCCCGGCGCGGCCTGACGCCTGCGCAGAATTTCATGTACGAAATCTGGACCGATATTGCGCTCGTGCCCGCCACCCCGTTTGCGCTGTCTGAAGCCCTGCCTCCCCAGGCATGGAAAGCGCTGGACATTTTGTTGAGGCTGAAGCGATGAAAACAACAATTAGACTATTTTTTTCATTAGCTTTATTGCTCTTAGTGGCGGGCTGCTGCCTCACGCTTCCGCGATATATGTGCCGATCGCCCCAGGCACAAGCCTGGATTATGTACTTCGTCCTCCCGATGGAGTGGTATTGGCCGCTCAATGGCCAAACAGAGGAAGCACGTTGGGTGGATTGGAAAGAATGCGGTGGAGATAAAGACGGAAGCTTCTATATTAAGGACTATAGCAAGCTTACTGTTCATGACGAACGGTATCGTAGGGAGTCAATGGCATTGCGTGATGAGCTTAAACGCTGCATGCAGAAAAAGGGCTACCAGTTCGTTCCCCCGTGCCACCAACTAGAGAAATGCGGCCCACCTCCTCCTGCGCCAAACGGCAGATCGTGGCCAACATGGGCGTCGGACGTGTGGCCGCCGCAATCGCTGGGGGATCGCCCGCCGCCGCGGCATTTTACCCGCCGCGGCAAGGAACGCCTTGAGTAAGGACGCGTGCCGACAAGGCCGCTGAACAGGTGCCGGTCATGCTGGATCGAAGTGTGCTAGCGGGCGATGGCGCGGGCGGCCTCACGCCCTTGCTGCCCCCTTGGGGCAGCAAGTCCACAGCGCACAGTGTGAGAGCCTATCTACTTCTGCGCCAGCATCTGGCCCTTGGCCGTGTCGATGTAGCTGCGCGCGCCGAGATAGCGCTTGGACCAATAGGGATTCTTCATCTCGTCCACCCGCACCTTGGCGCCGCGGCGCGGGGCGTGCACGAACTTGTCCTGGCCGATGTAGATGCCCACGTGCGAGGTGATGCCGCGGCCGCGGGTGGCGAAGAACACCAGGTCGCCGGGCTTGAGCAGTTTCTTGTTAGACACCGTGTCCCCCTGGGTGCGCTGCTGGCGCGCGGTACGCGGCAGTTCCAGGCCCGCGATCTCGCGGAAGACGTAGAGCACCAGGCCGCTGCAGTCGAAGCCTTCGGCGGCGTCGTCGCCGCCCCAGCTGTAGGGCGTGCCGATGGCGGACAGGCCGGCCTGGACCACGCGTTCGCGCAGGGTGGGCACGGTGGCTTCCTGCGCCAGGCGCAGGCCGGACAGGGTGGCGCGGGCTTGTTCGGTGGGGATGGACGCCTGGGCGGCGCCGGGTAACCAGGAGAACGTCAGGGCCAGCAGGGGGGCGGAGAGGAAAGCGGGAAGGCGGAGCAGGGCGAGGGTGGAGCGTGCTTTTCGCGTAGGCGGCGTCATTACGTCACTTCAAGAATCGGAGTGGGCGGCATGGCTTTGTCGGGTCGGACAAGCCGGCGGAAAGGGGTGCAGGGGAGGCTTGAGCTTCACAAACTGCCATCGCATTGTAATGGAATAAAGTTTCATTACATTTGTAGTGCAATGCAGCATCCTGGCGGCGCGCCCGTTACCTCGACCAGTGGGAAAAAGGTAACGGGCGCCGCGCCTGGCGACTAGAAACTGCCGCGCAGGCCGACCATCACGGCGCGGCCGCCCTCGGGGGCGACGTCGCGCAGCACCGAGGTGGCGTAGCGGATGTCCTGGTTGGTCAGGTTGATGCCGCGCACGTAGGCCTGCCATTGCACCGCGGCGACCTTGAAGCGGTAGCCGGCGTTGGCGTCCAGGCTGTAGTAGCCGGCCGTGGCGGTGTCGTTGTCCGGGCGGCTGTGCTGGGCGAAGGCCTTGGAGACGCTGATGCCGGCGCTATAGGGCCCGTAGCCGTAGTCCAGCGCCACGCGCAGGCGCAGCGGCGGGATGCGCGGCAGCGAGCGGCCGCTGTCGCTGTTGCGGGCCACGGTGTAGTCGCCCGACAGGCCCAGGTCCAGCTTGTGGCCGCCCTGTTGCAGCACGCGCGTGCTGCTTTCCGCCTCGACGCCGTACAGGCGCGCGGACACGCCCTGGTAGCGGGCCTCGGGCAGGGCGCCATCGTCGCCGGCCGCGACCAGATCGCCGTCGTCGTTGCGGAAGCGGCCGGTGTTCATTTCGGCCAGGTAGTTGGAGAAGCGGCTGTAGAACACGCCGACGCTGGCGCTGTCGGCGTCCTTCTTGTAGCGCAGCGACAGGTCGCCGGACCAGGCGCGTTCCTTGGCCAGGCCCTGGTCGCCCACCAGGTATTGGCCGGTGGCGGCGTGCGGGCCGTTGGCGTACAGCTCGTAGAAGGTGGGCGCGCGTTCGGTGTAGGCGGTGTTGGCGGCCACCGACCAGGCGCTGTCCAGTTTGTAGATGCCGCCCAGCGAGAAGCTGCCGGCGGTGAAGGTGCGGCGGTTGGAGCCGTCGAAGCGTTCGTTGCCGCCGCCGCCCGGGGTCAGGCGGGTATGGTCGGCGCGCGCGCCGGCGCTCAGCGTCAGGCGGTCGTTGATCTGCCATTCCTCCAGCGCGAACAGGGCGGCCGAGTCGGTGTCGGTGGTGGGCACCAGCGCTTCCTCGCCCAGCGCCGAGAAGCGCGTCTGGCCCAGTTGCAGGCCGACCACGCCGTGCAGCGGTCCGATGTCGGCGTGGCGCGCCTCGATGCGGGCCTCGTAGCCGCGGTTCTTGAAGATGGTGCCGGTTTCGCCGTCCTCGATTTCCTTGTGCTGGTAGTCGGTGTAGGCGAAGTTCATCTTGACGCTGGTGAACAGGCCGTCCAGGTCGCGCAGCTCGCTGGCGAAGCCGAAGCGTTCCTGGTGCATCTTGATGCGCACGTCCGGCTCGGCCACCGAGCCGTAGTTCGAGTCATAGCCGCTGTAGGACAGGCCGGCGTAGCCGCGGTCGCCGGTCCAGGACATGCCGAGCGCGCCGCCGCTGGCCTGGCCGTCGCTGTTGGGCAGGGTGCCGCGCGGCTGGGCCTGGTCGGGGCCGTCGACCGCGCGCTGCTGCGCGGTGCGGGCGTAGCCGGGAATGCGCAGGTCGCCGGTCTTGCGGCTGAAGGCGTCGGCGTGGATGGCGAAGTTGCCGTCGCCGCCTTCGAGCTGGATCGCGCCGTTGCGGTCATTGTTGGCGCCGCCGTAGCTGCCGGCAACGTCGCCGTGGACGCCGTCGATGGGTTCGGTGGGAATGCGGTTGTCGATGGTGTTGACCACGCCGCCGATGGCGCTGCCGCCATACAGCAGGGCGGCCGGGCCGCGCAGGATCTCGACGCGGTTGGTGGACAGCGGGTCCTGCGGCACCGCGTGGTCGAACGACAGCGACGAAGCGTCGAGCGAGCCGACGCCGTTGTTCAGCAGGCGGATGCGGTCGCCGTCCATGCCGCGGATGATGGGCCGGCCCACCATCGGGCCGTAGGTGGTGGTGGAGACGCCGGGCAGGCCGTTGAGCGTTTCGCCCAGGTTCGAGCCGCGGCGCAGGTCGAGGTCGGCGCCTTGCACCACCGTCGACGGCGAGGCGAGCGCTTCGCTGCCCAGCGGATTGGCGGTGATGACGACGGGCGACAGCGTGGTGGCGTCGGCGGCGGCCTGGGCGCGGGCGGCCTGCGGCAGGGCCAGCAGGCAGGCGAGGGCGAGCGGGCTCAGGGTGAAGGCGCGCAGGGACGAACGCGTCCCCGCGAAGGAAGAAGCAAAAGACATGGTGGCAGTCCTGGATGCCGGCCGATGGACGGCGGCGGTTGAAATCGGGCGCGAGGAGGATCAGGCCGCGGCGGGCGGGGCGCGCGATTGGAACCAGGGACTGGTGACGAGGGTGGCGCCGCGCGGGGAGGGCGGCGGCGGCGTCAGCCGGGGCGGGCTGCCGGCGATGACGGGAAACGAGGCCGGCAGCGTCGCGTCCAGCAGATCCCAGATGTGGCAGAGATCGCAATGGCCGAGCTTGTCGGGGGTATGCGCGGCGTCCTGGCTGGACTCCGGCTCGCCATACAGGTGCGATAGCGCGTGCCGGACACCGCCCAGCGGCGCCAGCAGCAGGCAGGCGCACAGCCACGTCAGCGTCGTCCATCGGGCAAGGCGCTGAGTCGAGGGCGGGCGAGGGCCGTTGGCCGGCGGCATGGTCAGGGCGTGAAAAAAGGAAAAACGGAATGATATATTGTTTCTATCCCAATGACGACCGCGACACGGGAGATTGCGTGCCAGATTCCGCGTCAGACTGCGCGTCGTCAGGCAGGCCAATATGACACTTCATCTGACGACTGGGTCGGGCATAATCGGTGCCATCGGCCCTTTCCGGCTTGATCGCCGACCGCGGCCGCTGAGAACAAGACCATAAGAAAGCGGAGTCCAGCGCATGATGAACGCAGTGCATCCTTTGTCCTCGATGAACCGGCCCGAGGCCATTCCTTTCGAGCCCTACCAAGACGCGGTGGCGGCGGTCGATCGGCTGGCGGAAATCTACGCCCGCAACACGGCATTCCTGCGGGCGGCGTTCCGCGAAGTCCTGAAGGGCTCGTCCAACGGCCGCGAACGGGCCCGGGCCTATTACCCGGCCATCCGCATCCTGGTGGAAACCTACGATCCCATCGATACCCGCCTGTCGTACGGCCACGTGGCCGAACCCGGCATCTACCAGACCACCATCACTCAGCCGGCGCTGTTCCGCGACTACCTGATCGAGCAGGTCGGCCAGCTGCTGCAGAACCACCGCGTGGCGGTGGAGGTCGGCGAATCCGATTCCCCCATCCCGCTGCATTTCGCCTTCCCCGAGGGCGCCTATGTCGAAGGCGAGCACCTGGAGGCGCTCAAGCGCCCGCTGCGCGACCTGTTCGACGTGCCTGATCTGGCGGTGACCGACGACGCCATCGTCAATGGTTCGTGGCGCGGCAAGGAGGGCGAGCCCAAGCCGCTGGCGCCTTTCACCGCGCAGCGAGTGGACTACTCGCTGCACCGGTTGCAGCACTACACCGCGACGGCGCCGGCGCATTTCCAGAATTTCGTGCTGTTCACCAATTACCAGTTCTACGTCGACGAGTTCTGCGCCCGCGCCCGCGCGCTGATGGCCAGCGGCAACGAGGACTACGAAATGCTGGTGGAGCCGGGCAACCGCATCACGCGGCGCGGCGAATCCGGCCCGGCCGACGACGGCCAGGCGCAGCGCCTGCCGCAGATGCCGGCCTATCACCTGGTGCGCGGCGACCATTCGGGCATCACGCTGGTGAACATCGGCGTGGGCCCGTCCAACGCCAAGACCATCACCGACCACATCGCGGTGCTGCGGCCGCACGCCTGGCTGATGCTGGGCCACTGCGCCGGCCTGCGCGATTCGCAGCGACTGGGCGACTACGTGCTGGCCCACGGCTACGTGCGCGAGGACCACGTGCTCGACGCCGACCTGCCCACCTGGGTGCCGGTGCCGGCGCTGGCCGAGGTGCAGGTGGCGCTGGAGCAGGCGGTCGAAGAGGTCGCCGGACTGTCCGGCTGGGACCTCAAGCGCATCATGCGCACCGGCACCGTGGCCACCATCGACAACCGCAACTGGGAATTGCGCGACCACGTCGAGCTGGTCGAGCGGTTCGCGCAGTCGCGCGCCATTGCCCTGGACATGGAATCGGCCACCATCGCCGCCAACGGCTTCCGCTTCCGCGTGCCCTACGGCACGCTGCTGTGCGTGTCCGACAAGCCGCTGCACGGCGAACTCAAGCTGCCGGGCATGGCCAGCGCCTTCTACCGCCGCCAGGTCAACCAGCACCTGGAAATCGGTATCCGCGCGCTGGAGCGCCTGCGCGACATGCCGCCCGAGCGGCTGCATTCGCGCAAGCTGCGCACCTTCATGGAAACCGCGTTCCAATAGCCCCGTAGCCGATATTCCCCTCGCGGGGACGGATCCACGCCTGCCCCCGGCCGTTTCGACGGCCGGGGGCAGTTGCGCTATGCTCGCGCGTTGCGTGGAAATCCCACGGCGCCCGGGGGCACAATCCGCGGGGGCTTTTTTGCTCTGAAGGAACACGACTTTGGCATTGACGGAACAGGACCAGCACCGCGACGGCGGCAAGAAGGGGACGACAGAACCGTCCGAATTGCGCCGCGCCCTGTCGGCGCGCCACCTGACCATGATCGCGGTGGGCGGTTCCATCGGGACGGGCCTGTTCGTCGCCTCCGGCGCCACCATCGCCCAGGCCGGCCCCGGCGGCGCGCTGCTGGGCTACGTGCTGATCGGGGTGATGGTCTACTTCCTGATGACCAGCCTGGGCGAGCTGGCCGCCGCCATGCCGGTGTCCGGGTCGTTCTCGACCTACGGCGCGCGCTACGTCGAAGACGGCTTCGGCTTCGCGCTGGGCTGGAACTATTGGTACAACTGGGCCGTTACCGTGGCGGTGGACCTGGTGGCCGCGCAGCTGGTGATGGCGTACTGGTTCCCGGACGTGCCGGGCGTGTACTGGAGCGCGCTGTTCCTGGCCATCACCTTCGGGCTGAACGCACTGTCGGCGCGCGGCTTCGGCGAGGCCGAATTCTGGTTCGCGCTGATTAAGGTGGTCGCCGTGCTGGCGTTCGTCGCCATGGGCGTGATGATGCTGCTGGGCATCATCCGCGGCGGCGAGGCCGGGGGCGTGGCCAACTGGACGGTGGGGGACGCGCCTTTCGCCGGCGGGTTCGCCGCCCTGATCGGCGTGGCGATGGTGGTGGGCTTTTCGTTCCAGGGCACCGAACTCATCGGCATCGCCGCGGGCGAGTCCAAGGACCCCGCGCGCAACCTGCCGCGCGCCGTGCGCCAGGTGTTCTGGCGCATCCTGCTGTTCTACGTGATGGCGATCCTGGTGATCGGCCTGCTGATTCCCTACACCGACCCGCACCTGCTGCGCAACGACGTCACCGACGTCAGCGTCAGCCCGTTCGCGCTGATCTTCGAGCGCGCCGGGCTGCTGGCGGCGGCCTCGGTCATGAACGCGGTGGTGCTGACCTCGGTGCTGTCGGCCGGCAACTCCGGCATGTACGCGGCCACGCGCATGCTCTACAGCCTGGCGCGCGACGGCAAGGCGCCGCGCATCTTCGGCCGGGTGTCGCGCAATGGCGTGCCGCTGTGGGCGCTGCTGGCCACCACCGTGGTGGCGGCGCTGTGCTTCTTCTCGTTCATCTTCAGCCCCAAGGCGGTCTACATCTGGCTGCTGAACACCTCGGGCATGACCGGCTTCATCGCCTGGCTGGGCATCGCCATCAGCCACTACCGGTTCCGCCGCGGCTACGTCAAGCAGGGCCGCAACCTGGCCGATCTGCCCTATGTGTCGCCGTTCTTCCCGTTCGGTCCGATCTTCGCCTTCGTGCTCTGCCTGATCATCACGCTGGGCCAGAACTACCAGGCCTTCCTGGAGCACCGCATCGACTGGGGCGGCGTCGCGGCCACCTATGTCGGCATTCCGCTGTTCCTGCTGATCTGGCTGGGCTACCGCCTGGCCAAGGGCTCGCGCTTCGTCAGCTACAAGGACATGACCTTCCCGGACGCCCGGGCGCGCAGCGCCTACCTGGATTCGGCCCTGCGCGGCGACCCTGCCACGGTCGGGCCGGAAACGGCCGCCACGGCGCCCGGCAGCGCCGGACGATGAAAAAGGCCGCGGTAGTCCGCGGCTCCAGTGAATCCATCCAAGGCCGTCGCGGCAACGCGGCGGCCTTGTCTTTTGGCGTCACTCGATGTTCTGCGCCTGTTCGCGCATCTGCTCGATCAGCAGCTTCAGGTCCATGGCGGCGCGCGTGACTTCCATGCTGCCGGCCTTGGAGCCCAGCGTGTTGGCCTCGCGGTTCATTTCCTGGAACAGGAAGTCCAGGCGCTTGCCGGCGCTGCCGGCGTTCTTCTTGCCCGCGGCCTTGCCGCCGCCATCGGTCAGCAGGTGGCGCAGTTCCTCCAGGTGCGAGCGCAGGCGCGACAGCTCCTCGGCGACGTCGATGCGCAGCGCGAACAGGTTGGCTTCCTGCGACAGGCGTTCGGACAGCTCGGCGCCGGAGATGTGGGTGAAGCCGCCAGGGAAGGCCGATTCCACGCTTTCACGCAGCTTGGAGGCGAGCTTGTCGCGATGGTCGGCCAGCAGTTGCGGCAGGTGGTTCTGCACCAGCTCGACGATGCCGGCCACGCCATCCGCGCAGTCCCGCATCATGCCGGCCAGGCGCTCGCCTTCGCGGGCGCGGCCATCCTGCAGCTGTGTCAGGGCTTCCTGGGCGGCCTGGAGGCAGGCGGCGCCCCAGACCTGCGGGTCGAGCGCGTCGTTGGCGCGCTGGCCGGGCCAGTTGAACAGTTCCACCAGGCGCGGCGCGGCGATGTCGGGCAGGATGCGGCGCGCGGCCTGCAGTTGCTCCGCCAGGGTTTCGAGCCAGGCCGGTTCCAGCTTGGACAGGTCGGTGCTGACGTTGCGGGTGTAGGACACGCGGATCTCGACCTTGCCGCGCGCCAGTTGCGCCGTCAGCAGTTCGCGCAGCGGCGTCTCGACGTGGCGCAGCTCGTCGGGCAGGCGGAAGTAGAGGTCGAGGAAGCGGCTGTTGACGCTGCGCAGTTCCAGCGCCAGCGTGCCTTGTTCCAGGTCTGCCCGGGCGTTGCCGAAGGCGGTCATGCTGCGAATCATGGTGTCGGTATCCTGTTGCTTGTCTTGGATCGGGCCGCGCCGGTTCCGCCGGTCCGTCGGGCGCGGACGAGGGCGGGTATATGCGACCCGTGTATCGCGGCAGGATACTCCAAACCCGGGCGGGGCAGCGACCGGCAGCCCGTACAATGCCGCCAACCGAATCTGATTGGAGCCTTGCCATGACCTCTGCCACCGCCATTGCCCGCCCGTCGGGCCGCGCCGTCGACGAACTGCGCCCGTTCAGCCTGGAGCGCGGCTTCACGCGCTACGCCGAAGGGTCGGTGCTGGTGAAGGCCGGCAATACCCACGTGCTGTGCACCGCCAGCGTGCTGGAAAAGGTGCCGCCCTTCCTCAAGGGCAAGGGCGAGGGCTGGGTCACGGCCGAATACGGCATGCTGCCGCGCGCCACCCACACCCGCGGCGACCGCGAGGCCGCGCGCGGCAAGCAGAGCGGCCGCACGCAGGAAATCCAGCGCCTGATCGGCCGCAGCCTGCGCGCCGTGTTCGACATGCGGGCGCTGGGCGAGCGCACGCTGCACCTGGATTGCGACGTGCTGCAGGCCGATGGCGGCACGCGTTGCGCCAGCATCACCGGCGCCTGGGTGGCGGCCTCCGACGCGATCGCGCTGCTGATGCAGCGCGGCGACCTGGCCGCCAACCCGATCCGTGACGCCGTCGCGGCGGTGTCGGTCGGGCTGGTGCAGGGCCGTGCGGTGCTGGATCTGGACTACGAGGAAGACTCGGGCTGCGACGCCGACGTCAACGTCATCATGACGGGCGGCGGCGCCTTCGTGGAAGTGCAGGGCACTGGCGAGGGCGCGACCTTCACGCGCGCCGAGCTGGATGCGATGCTGGGCCTGGCCGAAGGCGGCATCGCCGGCCTGGTGCGGGCGCAGCGCGCGGCGCTGGCGTAAGCGGCCGGCGCGGGCCCGGGCGTCAGGGCAGCAGGGCGCCCACCTTGTCGGCCCGCTCCAGGTTCCAGATCGCGCCGATCAGGCGGCGCAGCTCGGCTTCGGTGGCGGCGTCGGCATAGCGGCCCAGGCTCAGCGTCTTGGCTTCGATCTCGTCGCGCGACAGCGTATTGCCGGGGTCGCCCTTGGGTTCGTCGACGCGGCCGTGCAGCACACGGCCGTCGTGGGTGTGCACCGTGACCTTGCCGATCCAGCGCTGCGGATAGGCGCCGTCGACTTCCGGATCCAGTTCCATCGTCACGCGCCCGCGGAAATCGGCCACCGCCGGATCGTCCAGCGCGGCGTCGAATTCCGGCAGGCCGGCGCGGCCCTGGCGCGCGATCAGGCCCAGCACCGTGCCCATCGAGAACTTGGATTGATGCACCGTGCGCGGATCGACCACCGGCCCCAGCACGTCGATGGCGCCCTGGTGCACGTGCGCCACCACCCGTTCGATGTCGCCTTCGGCCAGCTTGTGCTCGCGCAGCACCTGCTGCAGCGCATCCGCCGCCGGATGGGTATGACGGCACGAGGCATGGAACTTGAACGAGGTTTCGGCCAGCGCCCAGCGCGTGCCGAGGCGGTCGGTCAGGCGCGCCGGATCGGCGTCGCTCGACATGCCGGCGGCCATGCCCTGCGGGCCTTCGAGGATGTGGCGCGCGCCGGTGAAGCCTTCCTGCGCCAGATAGGCCGCGGCGATGCCGTTGGCGGCGGCGCGGGCGGTGTGCAGCTGCTTGGAATCGGCGGCGTCGCGCAGGAATTCCCACAGGCCGGCGGCCTGGGTGCCGGCCGAGCCGAAGGCGTCCAGCATGGCCGCGGGCGCCAGGCCCAGCAGACGGCCGGTGGCCGCGGCGGCGGCCAGCGTGCCCGCGGTGCCGGTGGTGTGGAAGATCTTGTAGTGCGAGCGGCCCAGGAATTCGCCAACCCGGATGCCGACCTCGTAGCCGGCCACGGCCGCCACCAGCAGGTCGCGGCCGCTGCGGCCCAGCGCCTGGGCCACCGCCAGCACCGGCGGGAACACCACGGCCGCGGGGTGGAACACCGAACCATTGTGCACGTCGTCCTGCTCGACCACGTGGGCGGCGGCGGCGTTGACCATGGCGGCGAACACCGGCGAGGTACGGCGCCGGTTGATCAGGATCTCGCTGGGGCCGTCGGCCGGCCCCATGGCGGCGGCGTAGCGGTCGATGGCCAGCACCGGGCGCGCCGAGGCGCCCGCCAGGATCGAGGCCAGGCAGTCCAGCAGCAGGTCTTCGGCGCGGCGCAGCACCGGGGCGGGGATGTCCTCGAAGCGCAGGTTGGCGGCGAAGGCGGCGAGGGCGGCGCTCGGGTGGGAGGTGTCGGAGGTCATGGTCAGAAGGAGCGCGGCAGGCCCAGGATGTGTTCGGCGACGTAGGAGAGGATCAGGTTGGTCGAGATCGGCGCGACCTGGTACAGGCGGGTCTCGCGGAACTTGCGCTCGACGTCGTATTCGGTGGCGAAGCCGAAGCCGCCGTGGAACTGCAGGCAGGCGTTGGCGGCCTCCCACGAGGCGTCGGCGGCCAGCAGCTTGGCCATGTTGGCCTGCGCGCCGCAGGGCTCGTGGGCGTCGAACAGGCGGCAGGCCTCGTAGCGCATCAGGCTGGCGGCCTCGACGTTGATGTGGGCGCGGGCGATGGGGAACTGCACGCCCTGGTTCTGGCCGATGGGGCGGCCGAACACCATGCGTTCCTTGGCGTAGGCGGTGACCTTGTCGACGAACCAGTAGCCGTCGCCGATGCATTCGGCGGCGATCAGGGTGCGCTCGGCGTTCAGGCCGTCCAGGATGTACTTGAAACCCTTGCCTTCCTCGCCGATCAGGTTGTCGGCCGGGATCTCCAGGTTGTCGAAGAACAGCTCGTTGGTCTCGTGGTTGACCATGTTGGGGATCGGGCGGATCGACATGCCGTGCTTGACCGCCTCGTGCAGGTCCACCAGGAAGATCGACATGCCCTCGGACTTGCGCGTGACCTGGTCCAGCGGCGTGGTGCGCGCCAGCAGGATCATCAGGTCGGAGTGCTGCACCCGCGAGATCCAGACCTTCTGGCCATTGATGACGTAGCGGTCGCCGCGGCGCACGGCGGTGGTCTTGATCTTGGTGGTGTCGGTGCCGGTGGTGGGCTCGGTCACGCCCATCGACTGCAGGCGCAGCTCGCCGGCGGCGATACGAGGCAGGTACTCGCGCTTTTGCGCCTCGGAGCCGTGCCGCAGCAGGGTGCCCATGTTGTACATCTGGCCGTGGCAGGCGCCGGAATTGCCGCCGCTGCGGTTGATCTCTTCCATGATGACCGAGGCCTCGGTCAGGCCCAGGCCCGAGCCGCCGTATTCCTGCGGGATCAGCGCCGCCAGCCAGCCGGCCTCGGTGAGGGCGCGCACGAAGGCGTCGGGGTAGCCGCGTTCTTCATCCACTTTGCGGAAGTAGTCGGCGGGAAATTGCGCGCACAGATCGCGCACGGCTTCGCGGATGTCCTGGTAGGCGTGGGAGGCTTGATGCATGGGGTGGGCTGCAATATCGGTGTCGTAAAGGGGTTCGGTACAGGATCGAATGTGCCGTAAGGCGCCGCGCCTGCCAATTCACAATTCATTAATACCGGGTTCCTGTTCGCAAAAGCGCACTTATGTGACGGCCGTTCGTCATGCGAGGGGGCGGGTTGTGTCAAGAAATTGCCAAACTGCATCCCCATAATCGCCTCGATGCGCCTTTGTGGCGATGCAACAGACGGATGGATATGCGGAAAAATCTCAGGGTGACCACGGCGGTTTCGGCCATTCTCGCGGTGTTTGTGGTGCTGTTCGCGTTGGCGGCGGCGGCCGGGATCGCCGTGCTGCGCGAGAACCGCGCCGACATCGAGGCGCTGGGCCGGGGCAGCATCGAGCGCGCCAGCGACCTGTCGGACATGACCAGCAGCCTGTTCCAGGCGCGCGCCGCGCTGACCGACGCCAAGACCGCCATGGAAGGCGGCCTGGAAGAGGCCCGCGACCAGTCGCTCAACCAGGCCGACAAGCTGCTCAAGCAGGCCGCGGCCAGCCTGGCGCGGCTGCGCGCCAATGCGGATACCAGTGCCCAGGGCGCGCCCTTGTTCGACCAGGCGCTGGCGGCCTATGCCGCCTTTGCCGACCAGACGCTGGCGCCCATGTTCAAGGCCATCAAGGGCTGGAACGGCATCGAGGTCAACCGGCTGGTGGACAAGGTGCTGCCGGTGTCCGGCTCCACCTACGTCAAGCAGGCCGACGCCTACCAGGCCTACGCCCGCCAGCAGGGCCAGGCCGCGGTGGCCGGCGCCAGCCAGACCATGCAGCGCGTGACGGTGGTGGCCGCGGCGGTGCTGGGCTTCGTGCTGGTGCTGGCGGTGCTGATCCGGCTGGCGTTCCGCCGCCGCATCCTGCGCCCGTTGAACGAGGCCGGCGCGCACTTCGACCGCATCGCCGACGGCGACCTGACCGGCAACATCGCGGTCCACGGCGACAACGAGATCGGCGTGCTGTATTCGGCCATGCGCCGCATGCAGACCGGCCTGTCGGCGGCGGTGGCGTCGGTGCGCCATGGCGTGGAAGAGATCCACACCGGCTCGGGCGAGATCGCCGCGGGTGGCGCCGACATGTCCGACCGCACCGCGCGCCAGGCCGGTTCGCTGCAGGAGGCCGCGGCCAACATGACCCAGCTGGCCCACACGGTGCAGACGACCGCCGGCAACGCCGACCTGGCCAGCCGCCAGGCGCTCAGCGCCACCCAGCTGGCCCAGCGCGGCGGGCAGGCGGTGCAGGAAGTCGTGACCAGCATGCAGGGCATCGCCGACAGCGCGCGCCGCATCGGCGAGATCGTCGGGGTGGTGGACAGCATCGCCTTCCAGACCAATATCCTGGCGCTGAACGCGGCGGTGGAAGCCGCGCGCGCCGGCGAGCAGGGCAAGGGCTTCGCCGTGGTGGCAGGCGAAGTGCGCTCGCTGGCCCAGCGCAGCGCCCAGGCGGCCAAGGAAATCAAGGGCTTGATCGAGGATTCGAGCTCGCGCGTCGAGGTCGGCGTGCGCCAGGTCAACCTGGCCGGCGACACCATGCGCGACATGCTGACCTCGGTCGACCGCGTGACGCAGATCGTGGCGGAAATCTCCAGCGCCACGGCCGAGCAGGCCGCCGGCATCGCCTCGGTCAATGACGCCGTGGCCGATATCGAACGCTCGACCCAGGAAAACGCGGCGATGGTCGAACAGACCGCCGCCGCCGCGGCCGCGCTGGAACAGCAGGCCCAGGGCCTGCAGCGCGCGGTGTCGGTCTTCCAGATCGCCCAGGCGGCGCAGGCCGCCGGGCAGGGGTCAGGGCACGAGCTGCGGCAGGGCGCCGCCGCTGTAGCGCTCGGTCACCAGCGACAGGTTCCCATGCTTGACCTTGTGCTTGACATGGGCAGCGGCCGACGCGATGTCCTCCGGGCGGATGCGCTCGCATAGGGAGGGGGTGACGGTCAGCGCGCCGACACCCAGCGTCACGAACGGGAAGAAGCGCGGCACGCCGTAGCGGTCTTCGGCCTCGATGCCGCCGTTACGGCGGCCTTCGTCGTCATACAGGTCCATGGCGCGCTCGTTGAACTCGGCGATGACGCGCTGGATGCGCTCGTTCCAGTCGGGGCTGCGCAGCAGCACCACGAAGTCGTCGCCGCCGACGTGGCCGACGAAATCGCGTAGCGGATCACAGTGGCGCTTGATGACGTCGGCGGTCAGCATGATCATGTCGTCGCCGCGCCAGTAGCCATAGACGTCGTTGAACGGCTTGAAGTTGTTCAGGTCGCCGTAGCAGATGGTGAAATCGGCGGCATCCTCCAGCAGCGTGGCGATATGGCGGCTGATGGGAATGTTGCCTGGCAGCGAGGTCAGTGGATTGGCGTAGCGCGCGGCCTCGATGCGCATCTCGGTCACCGAGCGCACCAGCGTCTCGCCGGTGGCCAGGCCGTCGTAGCGGCCGTCGCGGGTGATGATGAGGCCGTCCATCAGATAGCGCTGGTCTTCCGAGATCAGCACGTGGCTGAGCTGGTCGATCGACACGTCCAGGTCGACCAGCACCGGCTCGCCGTTCATGAAGGTCGAGCAGGCGTCGCGGCCGAACAGCTCGCGGGTGTAGCGCTGCGCGTAGTGTTCGGAGAAGTCGCGGCGGTTGATGATGCCCACCGGCCGGTTGTCGCCGTCGACCACGGCCACCGCGTGCAGGCTCTTGTGCTCGATGAAGAGGCGGTGCACGTCGTCGTTGGTGTGCTTGTTCAGCAGCGCCGCCGGGGCCTCGACCCGCAGGCTGGCGGCGGTGCCGCCGGCCGAGCGTTGCGACAGCGGGGCGGGCGCGCGCACCCGCAGCGAATCGCGCAGCGGCGGCGTCAGCTCGGTCAGCAGGGACTCGTCGGGGCGTCCCAGCAGCCAGCCCTGGGCGTAGCGGATCTCCAGGTCGCGCACCACCGCCAGGTCCTCGGCGGTCTCGATGCCCTCGGCCACGATGGCCGTGCCCAGGTACTGAGCCACCTTGAGGATGGCGCGCACCATGTTCTGCTTGCGGTCGTCGTGGCCGATACCGTTGAAGAAGTAGCGGTCGATCTTGACCAGGTCGGGCTGCATCTCGGCCCACAGCTGCAGGTTGGAATTGCCGACGCCGTAGTCGTCCAGCGCGATGCGCATGCCGTATTCGCGCAGGCAGGCGAAGGCGCTGCCCAGCGTCGACATGTGCTCGGACAGGGGATCCTGCTCGGTCAGCTCGACGATGATGTTGGACGGCGCCAGCGTGCAATCCTTGAGCAGGCGCAGCGGCATTTCGTCGCCCCACAGCGTCCAGTAGTGGATCAGGGCCGAGCCGGACAGGTTCAGGAACAGCTTGCCGGCGGCCGGGTTCTGGTCGAAGCCCTGGGCGCCGGCGCGGAAGCTGGCCAGCTCCAGTTGCGGATGCAGGCCCTGGCGGCGGGCTTCGGCGAACAGGGCGTCGGGAAAGTGCAGGGTGGTGTCGACCGGGCCGCGGATCAGGCTTTCATGGCCATAGATGCGGCTGTGCGAGAGGTCGATCACCGGCTGGAAGCGGGGGCGCAGCAGCCGTTCGCGCAGGATGCCCGCCAGGCTGACGGGGGTTGGCGCAGCGGCGCCGGAAGAAAGGGTAGGCGCGCTGGCCGCAACCGGCCGTGGCAAAGCGTGAAGTGGGTTCATCGCCGGGGCGTTCAGATACGATCAGTGACAAGATTGTCCATATTGACGATGAAATATGTCTGTGTTGTTGCGCTGACACGTAACTTGCAGGGCGGGTTTACGACCACGCCCTATACAATTTACCCCATGACTTCCCCCAAGATTCCCGAATCCCTGCGCCGCGTCGTGCTGGCGTCCAACAATCCCGGCAAGCTGCGTGAGTTCTCCGCCTTGTTCGCCCCGCTCGGCATCGAACTGGTGCCCCAGGGCGACCTGGGCGTGCCCGAGGCCGAGGAGCCGCACGTCACCTTCGTCGAGAACGCCCTGACCAAGGCGCGCCATGCCAGCCGCCTGACCGGGCTGCCGGCGCTGGCGGATGATTCCGGCCTGTGCGTGGCCGCGCTGGACGGCGCCCCGGGGGTGTATTCGGCGCGCTACGCCAAGATGCACGGCGGCGAGAAATCCGACCAGGCCAACAATGCGCTGCTGGTCGGCAAGCTGGCGTCGGCCACCGACCGCAGCGCCTGCTACGTGGCGGTGCTGGCGCTGGTGCGCGGTGAAAACGACCCGCGCCCGCTGATCGGCGAAGGCCTGTGGCAGGGCGAGATCATCGACCAGGCGGAAGGCGAGAACGGCTTCGGCTACGATCCGCACTTCTACCTGCCCGACCAGGGTCTGACCGCCGCCGCGCTCGACCCCGAGGAAAAGAACCGCATCAGCCATCGCGCCCGCGCCCTGCGCGAACTGCTGAGCAAGCTGAACCAGGCTTGACCCGGCGGCGCGTGCGCGCCGCCGCCAGGAACACGAATGTCCATCATCATCCCCATCCGCTCCGAAATGGGCGCGGCCCGCTCGCGCCTGGTCACCCCGGCCGGCGCCACCCTGACCAGCCTGCCGCCGCTGTCGGTCTACGTGCACGTGCCCTGGTGCGTGCGCAAGTGTCCGTACTGTGATTTCAATTCGCACGCCGCGCCCGGCGGCGATATCCCCGAACGCGCCTACCTGGATGCGCTGCGCAGCGACCTGGAACAGGCGCTGCCGTCGATCTGGGGCCGTCAGGTGGTCTCGGTGTTCATCGGCGGCGGCACGCCCAGCCTGCTGTCGGCCGCCGGCCTGGACGAGTTGCTGGCCATGCTGCGCGCCTGTCTGAACGTGTGGCCCGACGCGGAAATCACCATGGAGGCCAACCCCGGCACCGCCGAGGCCGACCGTTTCCGCGACTACGCCGCCAGCGGCGTGACCCGTTTCTCGCTCGGCATCCAGAGCTTCGACGACGCCCAGCTGAAGAAGCTGGGCCGCATCCATGATGCGGCGCAGGCCCGCGCCGCCATCGAGATGGCCCAGCGCGCCGCGCCGCGCGTCAACCTGGACATGATGTTCGCGCTGCCGGGCCAGACCCTGGACGCCTGCGTGGACGACCTGCGCCAGGCCATCGGCTTCGGCACCGAGCATCTGTCGCTCTATCACCTGACGATGGAGCCCAACACGGTGTTCGCCAAGTTCCCGCCCGAGGACCTGCCGGACGACGACACCAGCGCGGCCATGCAGGACGCGGTCGAGGCCGAGCTGGCCGCGGCCGGCCTGGCGCGCTACGAGGTCTCGGCCTATGCCAAACCCGGCGCCCGCTGCCGCCACAATCTGAATTACTGGGAGTTCGGCGACTACCTGGGCCTGGGGCCGGGCGCGCACGGCAAGCTGTCGTTCCACGACCGCATCGTGCGCGAGGCGCGCCTGCGCAGCCCGGAATCCTGGATGCAGGCCGCCGCCGCGCGCGACGGCAGCCACCTGGCCGAAAACCGCCAGGTCGGCCCCGACGAGCTGCCGTTCGAATTCATGTTGAACGCCTTGCGGCTGAAGGATGGCGTGGCCGCCACCCTGTTCAACGAGCGCACCGGCCTGTCGCTGGCCGCCATCGCGCACCAATTGGAGGCAGCCTCCAGCAAGGGCCTGCTGGACGCCGATCCCACCCGCCTGCGGGCCACGCCCCTGGGCTGGCGCTTCCTGAACGACCTGCAGGAAATGTTCCTGTAGCAATAAGGCACCAAGATGGGGCAATCATGCCCCATTCTTTGCACCATTATGGTGCTACATTGCCCCATGAACTGGCAGCCTTCCCCGGGCAATCCCGGGGGTAAGGCCTGGCACGCTTATTGCTTCCCTCTTTTATGCCAGTCGAGCGGCACAGCCCTCGACCCTTTTATCTAATGGAGATGACATGGCAAGCCCGAAAGACGTCCTGAAACAGATCGCCGACAACGAAGTCAAATTCGTGGATTTCCGCTTTACCGATACTGTTGGCCGTGAGCACCACGTGTCCGTGCCCACCAGCCAGATCGACGAAGACAAGCTGGAAAGCGGCCAGGCTTTCGACGGTTCGTCGATCCCGGGTTGGAAGGGCATTGAAGCGTCCGACATGCTGCTCATCCCCGACTGCGCCACCGGCAACCTGGACCCGTTCCGTGAAGAGCCGACCCTGATCCTGTCGTGCGACGTGGTCGAACCGTCGGACCTGAAGGGCTATGACCGCGACCCGCGCTCGCTGGCCAAGCGCGCCGAAGCCTACCTGAAGGCCTCGGGCCTGGGCGACACCGCCTACTTCGGTCCGGAACCCGAATTCTTCGTGTTCGACGGCGTGACCTGGAACACCGACATGTCGGGCACCTTCGTCAAGATCAAGTCGGAAGAGGCCTCCTGGTCCACCGGCCTGGACTTCGACGGCGGCAACACCGGCCATCGTCCCGCGGTCAAGGGCGGCTACTTCCCCGTTCCCCCGGTCGATTCGTTCCAGGACATGCGTTCGGAAATGTGCCTGCTGATGGAACAGATGGGCGTGCCGGTCGAAGTGCACCACCATGAAGTCGCCGGCGCCGGCCAGCTGGAAATCGGCACCAAGTTCAGCACCCTGGTGCAACGCGCCGACTGGACCCAGATCGTCAAGTACATCGTGCACAACGTGGCCCATGCCTATGGCAAGACCGCCACCTTCATGCCCAAGCCCATCGTTGGCGACAACGGTTCCGGCATGCACGTGCACCAATCCATCTGGAAGGATGGCCAGAACCTGTTCGCGGGCAACGGCTACGCCGGCCTGTCGGAATTCGCGCTGTACTACATCGGCGGCATCATCAAGCACGCCCGCGCCCTGAACGCCATCACCAACCCGGGCACCAACTCGTACAAGCGCCTGGTTCCGCACTACGAAGCCCCGGTCAAGCTGGCCTACTCGGCCCGCAACCGTTCGGCCTCGATCCGCATCCCGTACGTGGGCAACCCGAAGGGCCGCCGCGTCGAAGCGCGCTTCCCGGACCCCCTGGCCAACCCGTACCTGGCGTTCTCGGCCCTGATGATGGCCGGCCTGGACGGCGTGCAGAACAAGATCCACCCCGGCGATCCGGCCGACAAGAACCTGTACGACCTGCCGCCGGAAGAAGACGCGAAGATCCCGACCGTGTGCTCCTCGCTGGAACAGGCGCTGGAAGCGCTGGACAACGACCGCGAGTTCCTGACCCGCGGCGGCGTGTTCAGCAACGACATGCTCAACGCCTACATCGACCTGAAGATGGCCGATGTGAATCGTCTGCGCATGACCACGCACCCGGTCGAATTCGACATGTACTACAGCCTCTGATTTCCAGAGGCTGTGGCTGGGGGAGCGCGATGATGTAGGCAGAAACCAGGGCCGACACCACGCGCACCGCCAGGTCGCCGACCCAAGACCCGCCCGTCCGGCCCCGTGCCGGCGGGCAGGGCGCCCCACCCGGGCGCCGCCGGGCCGGTGTTCCGATTTCCCCCTGTAGTCATTCGGGTACGTTGAAAAATGAATGTAGAAGCTCTCGATCTGCTTGCCACGTCCGTTTTCCTGGTCAACGCACGCGGGCATATCGAATACGCCAATGCGGCCGCCGAGGATCTGTTCGGCCGTTCCCGCAAGCAGCTGTGCGGCCACTCCGCCGCCACGCTGTTCGACAATCCGGAAAACATCCAATCGTCCATCGACCGCGCCGCGGCCGGCAGGTATGCCGACGTCCGGCAGCTGGCCTCATTGCGCCGCGCCGCCGAATCGGTGGAAGTGGCCGTGACCACGGTGGGATTGAGCGGCCAGGCCTGGCCGGTCCTGATCGAGACCCGCGAGATCGAGCAGCGCGTGCTGGCCGACCGCAACCATCGCCTGGTCGACGAGATCGAAGCGCACCGCGAACTGCTGCGCAACCTGGCGCATGAAGTCAAGAATCCCCTGGGCGGCTTGCGCGGCGCCGCGCAATTGCTGGAAGCCGAGCTGCCGAGCGCGGCGCTGGCCGAGTACACCCAGGTCATCATTTCCGAAGCCGACCGCCTGCAGGCGCTGGTGGACCGCCTGAGCGGCCCGCAACGTGTGCCGCTGAACGCGCGGCCGGTGAACATCCATGAGATCTGCGAGCGCGTCTGCGCCCTGATCCAGGCCGAATTCCGTAACGACGTCACGCTGGTGCGCGACTACGACGCCTCCATGCCCGACCTGAAGGGCGACGCCGCCCGCCTGATGCAGGCGGTGCTGAACGTGGCCCGCAACGCCGCGCAGGAACTGGTCGCGCGGCCGCAGGCGCCCGGGCTCGAGCCCGGCGTCGTCACGCTGCGCACCCGCGTCGCGCGGCAGGTCATGCTGGCGCACCGCCAGCACCGCCTGGCGCTCGAGCTGTCCATCATCGATAACGGTCCCGGCGTGCCGGACCACATCCGCGACCGCATCTTCCATCCCCTGGTCACCGCCCGCGCCGGCGGGACCGGCCTGGGCCTGAGCCTGGCCCAGGATTTCGTGCAGCAGCACGGAGGCATCATCGAATTTGAATCCCGACCCGGGCGCACCGAGTTTCGCCTGGTCCTACCGATGGAGCCCGCACTCTGATGAAACCCGTATGGATCGTCGACGACGACCAGGCCATCCGCTGGGTCCTCGAAAAGGCCCTGGCCCGCGCCGGTGTCCCCACCCGTAGTTTCTCCCAGTCTGCCGACGTGCTTGACGCGCTGGCGCACGACACGCCCGTCGCCCTGGTGTCCGATATCCGCATGCCGGGCGGCAACGGCCTCGAGCTGCTGCGCCAGCTCAAGGAACGCCATCCCGGGCTGCCGGTCATCGTCATGACCGCCTTCGCCGACCTCGACAGTACCGTGTCGGCCTTCCAGGGCGGCGCCTTCGACTATCTGGCCAAGCCTTTCGACGTCAACGAGGCGGTGGCGCTGATCCAGCGCGCCATGCAGGAATCGGCCCAGCCCGAAAGCCCCGAAGGGCAGGGCGAGGCGCAGAACAACGAGCGCTGGATGATGACGCAGTCGTCGTCCACCGCCATGCAGGAAGTGTTCCGCGCCATCGGCCGGCTGGCGCAGTCCAAGGTCACCGTGCTGATCACCGGCGAGTCCGGCACGGGCAAGGAACTGGTGGCGCGCGCGCTGCACGGCCACGGCATGCGCGCCGGCGGCCCGTTCGTCGCGCTCAACGCCGCCGCCATCCCGCGCGACCTGCTCGAAGCCGAGCTGTTCGGCCATGAACGCGGCGCCTTCACCGGCGCCAACACGCTGCGCCGCGGCCGCTTCGAGGAAGCCCACGGCGGCACGCTGTTCCTGGACGAAATCGGCGACATGCCGATCGAATTGCAGACCCGCCTGTTGCGCGTGCTGGCCGAAGGCAGCTTCTACCGCGTCGGCGGCGCCCAGCCGGTGCGGGTCGACGTGCGCATCGTCGCCGCCACCCACCAGCCGCTGGAGCAGCGGGTCGAGCAGGGCCTGTTCCGCGAAGACCTGTTCCACCGCCTGAACGTCATCCGCCTGCGCCTGCCGCCGCTGCGCGAACGGGTCGAGGACATCCCGGCGCTCGCCAACCACTTCCTCACCGCCAGCGCCCGCGCGCTCGGCGTGCCGGTCAAGCGCCTGACCCCGGAAGCGCTGGCAGTCCTGACCAAGTTCGACTTCCCCGGCAACGTGCGCCAGCTGGAGAACTTCTGCCACTGGCTCACCGTCATGGCCCCCGGCCAGACCGTCGAGCGCGCCGACCTGCCGCCCGAAATCCGCGCCATGGAACACGCGCCCGCCGTCGGCTCGGTCTCCCCGCGCCCGCCCGCTGGCGCCAGCGTCGCCGCCATCGGCACCGTGGTCCAACACCCCGCGCCCGCCACCGCCGACGAGGCCGCGCCCCGCAACTGGCAGGACTCCTTGCTGCGCGACGCCCAGTACCGCCTGGAACGCGGCGAACCCGCCGTCATGGCCACCCTGACGCGCCAGTTCGAGAAGATCCTGCTGCAAAGCGCCCTCGACGCCAGCCGCGGCCGCCGCGTCGAAGCCGCCTCAAGGCTCGGCATCGGCCGCAACACCATCACCCGCAAACTGCGCGAACTAGGCATCGAAGACGAGTAGCTCGCGCTCTCCCGCCCCGCGCGCAGCGCCCACTGCGCCACCATCCACCACCGCGTAAGTCAGGTAGCGGCCGCCCGCGCGGCCCTACCTGACGGGCAATGCAAGCTCTCCGCGAATACACAGCTCCAGCAGCGCTGCAAACCCGCCGACGCACCGGGCGGCCTGCGAAGCCTATTTGCATGCTCCAGCCAAGACCCCTTCGGCAGCGAGCAACCTCGATCAAGCCATCCCCAGCAACCCCTCACAAAGCCGCGGCGACTTCAACTTCTGCAGCCACCACTTGAGCGCCTCTCCCGGCGCCTCCGCCCGCCACGCATACGCCACATGCTCGGTCAGCGACATCCCCTCGTCGGTCTCGCAGATCACCAGCACGCCCTGCGCCAGATAGGGCGCCGCCAGGGTCAACGGCAGATACCCGCATCCCAACCCGCGGATCTGTGCCTCGATCTTGGCCTGCATCGTCGGCATCACCAGCGTCGGCTGCTCCGCCAGGATGCCGCGTGACTGCGGCGGCAGGTTGCGCGACGTATCGGCCACCACCACCGCGCAATAGCGCGTGATGTCGGCCCGGCTCAACGGTTGCGGCAGCGAGGCCAGCGGGTGGTGCGCCGCCACGCAGAAGCCGAACTGCGCCTGTCCCATGGTCTGCGACCGGTAGGGCCCGGTCGGCTCGCCCGCCGCGCCGGCGCCGATCACCAGGTCGGCGCGGTTCGAGGTCAACGCATCCCAGTTGCCGCTCAGCACCTCGGTCGAAAAGCGCAGGGTCGTAGCGCTGCCCAGCGCCTGGAATTCCTCGACCAGGTCGTACAGCGGCCGCCACGGCAGCACCGCGCTCACCGCGATGCGCAGTTCCACCTCCCAGCCCGTCGCGATGCGCTTGACCCGGCAGGCCAGGTCGTCGAGCGACTGCAGCACGTGGCGGCCGTCCTTGAGCAAGGCCTCGCCGGCCGGCGTCAGCACGGCCCGGTGGCCCGAGCGGTCGAACAGCAGCACGTCCAGCCCGTCCTCCAGCTTGCGGATCGCGTAGGTCACGGCGGAGGGCACCTTGTCCAGTTCGCGCGCCGCTTTGGCGAAGCTGCCGTGGCGCGCGATCGCGTCCACCAGGACGAGCAATTCGGGGGTGATCGGCTGCATGGGGCGGCTCCGGCAACTATCGTTCAAATAATTTGAATGGTTTCTTCAAATCATAGCGTCAAACCGGCCTGCGAGTGCGCGCACAATGTCATTCATGCCGGTTGAGCAGCGAGGCTTCCAGCAAAAGTGCAAGGCAGGCCCGCCACCGCAAGACCATTCACTTATTTGAAACAGGGAGTCCACCATGCTTACCCTTCGCCGTAGCGCCGAACGCGGTCACGCCAACCACGGCTGGCTCGATTCGTTCCACACCTTTTCGTTCGCCAACTACTACGATCCCTCGCACATGGGCTTCGGCGCGCTGCGCGTGATCAACGATGACCGCATCGCCGCGGGCCGCGGTTTCGGCACGCACGGCCACCGCGACATGGAGATCATCACCTACGTGCTGGACGGCGCCATCGCGCACAAGGACAGCATGGGCAGCGGCTCCACCATCCAGCCCGGCAACGTGCAGCGGATGAGCGCCGGCCGCGGCGTGATGCACTCCGAGTTCAACCCGCGCGCCGACAAGGAAACGCACATGCTGCAGATCTGGATCGAGCCGAACGTCACCGGCATCGCGCCGGAGTATGAGGAAAAGGCGTTCACCGACGCGCAAAAGCGCGGCCGCCTGCAAGCCGTGGTCTCGGGCGACGGCGTCGATGGCTCGATGACGATCCATCAGGACGTGCGGCTCTATGCCGGCCTGTTCGACGGCGACGAGTCGGCCACGCTGGAACTGGCCCCCGGCCGCCGCGCCTGGGTGCACGTGGCCCGCGGCAGCCTGACGGTCAACGGCGTCGCGCTGGCGGCCGGCGACGCGGTCGCCATCAGCGATGAAACGCGGGTGGCGCTGTCCGGCGGCGACAACGCCGAAGTGCTGGTGTTTGATCTGGCCTGACGCCGGCAGCCGGGTGGATCGCCGATCCGCCCGGCCTTAACATGGCCCCAAGCAGGCCAACCTACAGGAGCATTCCCATGTCCACCTTGTCCCAACCCGGCGACAGCCAGATCGAAACCGTGGTGGTCCCGCGCAGCAGCGACCTGGGCGGCTTCGAAGTCCGCCGCGCGCTGCCCTCGGCGCAGCGCCGCACCGTCGGCCCGTTCGTGTTCCTGGATCACATGGGCCCGGTCGAATTCACGGCCGGCTCGGGCATCGACGTGCGCCCGCATCCGCACGTCGGCCTGTCCACCGTGACCTATCTGTACGAAGGCTCGATGGTGCATCGCGATGGCGCCGGCAACACCCAGACCATCCTGCCCGGCGAGGTGAACTGGATGACGGCGGGCCGCGGCATCGTGCACTCCGAGCGCTCCTCGCCCGAAAGCCGCCAGGCCGCGCAACGCCTGGCCGGCCTGCAGATCTGGGTCGGCCTGCCCAAGGCGCACGAGGAAACCGATCCCGGCTTCACCCACTACGGCCTGGACGCCCAGCCCGTGGTCGAAGGCGAGGGCGTGCGCGCGCAGGTCGTGGCCGGCTCGCTGTTCGGCAAGACCTCGGCCGTCAAGACCCATTCGCCGCTGTTCTACGGCGACATGCAGTTGCGCGCCGGCGCCGTCACCGTGCTGCCCGCCGAACACGAAGAACGCGCCGCCTACCTGGCGATCGGCTCCGTCGAGATCGACGGCCAGGTGTTCGAGAGCGGCCGCCTGATCGTCTTCGCGCCCGGCCGTCCGGTGCAGATCCGCGCCTGTACCGACGCGCGTTTCGCGGTGCTCGGCGGCGAGCCGCTGGAAGGCCCGCGCTTCATCTGGTGGAACTTCGTCTCCAGCAGCAAGGATCGCATCGAGCAGGCCAAGGAAGACTGGCAGCGCAACCGCTTCGGCCAGACCGTGCCGGGCGACGAGACCGAGTTCATCCCGCTGCCGCCGCCGCGCGCCTGAACCGCCGCCGCGCCTCGGCCCGCGGCCCCGTGTCCACGGGCTGGAACGCGGGCCGCCATCCCGGCCGGGGCGGCAGTATGATGCGCATCCCTAATGTGATAACAATCGGGATGGAGACATCATGCAACGCTTTACCCTGAACGCGCTGCGCGGCCTGGCCGCGCTGGCGCTGGTCCATGGCGCCGCCGCCGCGCAGGCCGCCGGCTATCCGGCCAAGCCCATCGTGTTCATCGTGCCCTACACCGCGGGCGGCACCACCGACCTGGTGGCGCGCACCGCCGGCGCGAAGGTCGCCGAGAAACTGGGCCAGCCCGTCATCGTCGAGAACCGCCCGGGCGCTGGCGGCAACATCGGCATGGACGCCGTGGCCAAGGCCGCGCCGGACGGCTACACCATCGGCTTCGGCGCCATTTCCACCAACGCGCTCAATCCCTTCGTCTATCCGTCGATGCCGTTCGACCCAACCAAGGACTTCACCGGCATCAGCATGCTGGGCGCGTCCTCGGTGGTGCTGGAGACCGGCCCGTCGCTCAAGGTCGACAGCGTCAAAGACCTGGTGGCCTACGCCAAGCAGCACCCGGGCACGGCCTTCGGCACGCCGGGCACCGGCACCTCGATGCACCTGGCCGGCGTGATGTTCGACCAGCTCACCGGCGTCGGCATGCAGCACATTCCCTACAAGGGCAGCGCGCAGGCGCTGAACGACCTGCTGGGCGGCCATCTGCCGATCATGTTCGACAACCTGCCGGCCTCGCTGCCGCACATCAAGTCGGGCAAGGTCCACGCGCTGGCGGTCACCGGCAGCAAGCGCGCGCCGGCCCTGCCGGACGTGCCGACGCTGGCCGAGCTGGGTTATGGCGGGGCGGTGGTGGATCCGTGGTTCGCGGTCTATGGCCCGGCCAAGATGCCGCCGGAAATCACGGCCGCGTTGAGCGAAGCCTTCCAGGCCGCGCTGGCGATGCCGGACGTCAAGGACAAGCTGGAGCAGGCCGGTTTCATGCCCTATGGCTCGACGCCCGCCGAAGTCGAGCGCCTGACCCGCAGCCAGTACGAGTCGTTCAAGGCGCTGTCGCAGAAGGTCAAGCTGTCGGCCGACTGAGCGCCGCGCGGTCCGTGGATCAGCGGCCGCGCTCGAACACCTGTTCGCGCTGCTCGGCCAGCGCTTCGCGCCGGATGAAGTCGCGCACGAAATCGTCGGCGGGGTGGTGGTGCAGGTTGTAGGGCGTGTCCCACTGCGCGATGCGCCCGGCCGCCATCACGCCGATGCGGTCGGCGATGGCGAAGGCCTCGGCCTGGTTGTGCGTCACCAGGATGGCCGTGTGGCCGGTGGTTTTCAGGATCTCCCGCACCTCGAAGGCGAGGCGCTCGCGGGTGTCCACGTCCAGGTTGGAAAACGGTTCGTCCAGCAGCAGCAGGTCGGGCGAGGGCGCCAGGGCCCGGGCCAGGGCCACGCGCTGCTGCTGGCCGCCCGAGATCTCGTGCGGATAGCTGTTGGCGACGTGCGCCAGGCCGACCAGCGTCAGCATTTCCTCGACCCGGCGGGCGCGCTCGGCGCGTTCCAGGCGGCGCAGGCCAAAGGCCACGTTCTGCGCCACCGACAGGTGCGGGAACAGCGCGTAGTCCTGGAACATCATGCCGACGCGGCGCTTTTCCGGCGCGACCTGTTCGGCGGGCGAGGAGATGACCGTGCCGTCCAGCAGGATTCGGCCGGCGCGCACCGGCTCGAAGCCGGCGATGGCGCGCAGCACGGTGGTCTTGCCGCAGCCGGATTCGCCCAGCAGGCAGCCGATATGGCCGGCCGGCAGGCCCAGCGTCAGGTCCTGCACCACTGGGCGCAGGCCCTTGGGCGTGTCGTAGGCCAGCGAGAGGTGATCGAGTTCAAGCAGATCGGGCACGATGTTCAATGTCCCATTTTCAGATTGGTGCGGGCCAACAGGATGACGGGCAGCAGGCCGGCCAGCACGATCGCGAGCGCGGCGACGGCGCCTTCCTCGTAGGTGCCGCGGGCCGCTTCGGCATAGAGCCAGGTGGCGAGCGTGTCGAAATTCATGGGCCGCAGCAGCAGCGTGGCCGGCAGTTCCTTCATGGCGTCCACGAACACCAGCAGCGCGCTGGCCGCCAGCGCCGGGCGCAGCAGCGGCAGGTGGACGCGGCGCAAGGTGCCGGTCGAACTCTCGCCCAGCAGGCGCGAGGCCTGCTCCAGCGACGGCGGGATGCGGGCCAGGCCGGCTTCCAGCGCGCCGGTGGAGATGGCCAGGAAGCGGATGGCATAGGCGCATACCAGCGCCGCCATCGAGCCCATCAGGAACAGGCCGCTGCCGCCGAAGATCTTGGCCACGGCGGTGTCGATCCAGACGAACGGCGTCAGCAGGCCGATGGCCAGCACGGTGCCCGGCACGGCGTAGCCCAGGCTGGCGACGCGGGCGCAGGCGCGGCCCGGGTTGAAGCCGGCGCTTTCGCGCAGCGTGCGGCCGGCCCAGGCCACGATCAGGCCGCAGACCAGCGTCACGATGGTGGCGCTGAATGCCACGATCAGCGTGTTGCCCAGCCCGTTGAGCAGTTGGCTGGAGACGCCGCCGACCATGTGCAGGCGCTTGTAGGTCTCGACGACCAGGTACAGCGCCGGCGCGACGAAGCCGACGATCACCGGGATCCAGCCCAGCACCGCCGCCAGCGCCGCGGCGGGACCGCGCAGCCGGCGTGGTTGCATCGGCCGCATGCGCTGGGTGTTGGCGTAGCGCTGGCGCTTGCGGCCGTGGCGCTCCAGCAGGATCAGGCCGATCACGATGGCGAGCATGGTCAGCGCGATCTGCGCCGCGCCGGCCAGGTCGGAACGCGTGACCCAGGTGGTGTAGACGGACACGGTCAGGGTCTGCACGCCCAGGAACTCCGAGGCGCCGATGTCGTTCAGGGTTTCCAGCAACGCCAGGCTGACGCCGACCACGATGGCCGGGCGCGCCAGCGGCAGCGCCACGCGGAAGAACACGCCGTAGCGGCCCGCGCCCAGCGTGCGCGCCGCTTCCAGCAGGCTGGCGGCCTGCGTCATGAACATGACGCGGGTGCTGAGATAGACGTAGGGGTAGAGCACGAAGCCCAGCACGAAGATCGCGCCTTGGATCGAGCGCAGGTCCGGCAGCCGGAACTGGCGCGGGCTGTCGTAGCCGAGCAGCGCGCGGATGGCGCTCTGGATCGGGCCGATCGGGTGCAGCAGGTCGAGATAGGCGAAGGCGATGATGTAGGTCGGCACCGCCAGCGGCAGCAGCAGCGCCCAGGTCAGGGCGCGCCGCGAGGGGAATTCGTAGGCCGTCACCAGCCACGCCGAGCCGGTGCCCAGCAGCGTCACCAGCACGCCGACGCCGGCCAGCAGCATGGCGGTGTTGGCCAGCGCCTGCGGCAACACGTAGGTGGCCAGGTGGCGCCAGTGCGACAGGTCGCCGCCCATGGCCCACCAGACCAGGGTCAGCACCGGCGCCAGCACCGCCAGGCCGATCAGGGCGGCGCCAGCCAGCCAGCCGGCGCCGCGTTCAGCCCAGCGCAAACGCAGCGGCCGGGGCAGGGAATCTGTATGCATGCTTCACAAGGGTTGCTGCGGGGAAGGCGCCACGCGGGCGGCGCCTATAGTAGCGTCAAGGCCTGCCGCCGCTCGCCCGGTGAAATCCGGGGCGAGCGAGGGCAGGCCTGAGTGCCGCGAGACGGCGCCGGCGGGCGCCGCCTGGCCGCGTGTTAGTTGTCGAAACCGACCTTGTCCACCAGTTCGCTGGCTTGCTTGCGGTACTTGGCGATCTCGGTCAGAGGCAGGGGATCGACCTTCAGTTCGCCGAAGCTGGCGATGACCGGGTCGAGCTTGACGCCCTTGCGCACCGGGTACTCGTAGTTGGCCTGCGCGTACAGCGCCTGCGCCGGCTCGGACACCAGGAAGTCCAGCAGCTTGATGGCGTTGGCCTTGTTGGGCGCGTGGGCCGCCACGGCGGCGCCGCTGACGTTCACGTGGGTGCCGCCGCTCTTTTCGTTGGCGAAGGTCGGGCGAATCACCTTGATGGCGTCGCCCCATTTGCGGGCGTCGGTGCCGGCCTCGGCGTTCTTCATATGGCCGACGTAGTAGGCGTTGGCCAGGCCGATGTCGCAGATGCCGCCCAGGATGTCGCGGGCCACGTCGCGGTCGCCGCCGGCGGCCTTGCGGGCCAGGTTGGCCTTGACGCCGCGCAGCCACTTCTCGGTGGCCTCGGCGCCGTCATGGGCGATCATGGAAGCGACCATGGCGGTGTTGTAGGGGTGCTGGCCCGAGCGGATGCAGACCTTGCCCTTCCATTTCGGGTCGGCCAGGTCTTCGTAGCGGAAGGATTCCAGCTTCAGGTCCTTTTCGACGTACAGCACGCGGTCGCGCAGCGACAGGGCGTACCATTTGCCATCGGCGCCGCGCAGGTTGGCGGGGATCACCGATTCCAGCGTCTGCGACTTGACCGACTGCGTCACGCCGCCGTCCACCAGGTCGAGCAGGTTGCCGATGTCGACGGTCATGAGCACGTCGGCGGGCGACTTGGCGCCTTCGGCCTTGACGCGCTCGAGCAGGCCGTCCTTGACGAATACCGTGTTGACCTTGATGCCGCTTTCCTTGGTGAAGGCATCCAGCAGCGGCTGGATCAGCTTCGGTTCCCGGGTGGTGTAGAGGCTGACTTCCTCGGCCGCGTGGGCCGGGACGGCGAAGGCGGCGGCGCCGGCCAGGGCCAGGGCGCGCAGCAGGGTGGTCATTTGGGGACGCATGGACATAACGGGAACTCCGGCAAGGGCTGCGACGACCGGCGCGCAAAACGCCGCCGCCGCTCAAAGCGGTCTGCTAACGAAAATGATTATCAAGTCAGAGCGGCACGATAACAGGAAGTTTTATCGTGTTCAACTAGATGTAAGACTTGAGTTAGGACCCTTGATCCCCATCAATACGGCATAAGCGTATTACGGAATAATGAGAGCAATTATCATCAAGTCCCTGTAGAATAGGGACAACCCTAATACCGGGCGCGTCTTTTGTGCGCCGCGGCGAACCCAGCGGGGCAGGTCGGGCACCACGTCCTATGTTCCGCGCTTACTAGATACGACATGGCTGCTTTCAATACCGAGCGTGTACTGAGCGTGCACCACTGGAACGACACCCTGTTCTCCTTTACCACGACGCGTGACGCGGCCCTGCGATTCCACAACGGCCACTTCGTCATGATCGGCCTCGAAGTCGAAGGCAAGCCGCTGCTGCGAGCCTACAGCATCGCCAGCGCCAACTACGAAGAAAACCTCGAATTCCTCAGCATCAAGGTGCAGAACGGTCCGCTGACCTCGCGCCTGCAGCACCTGAAAGAAGGCGACACCATCCTGGTCAGCCGCAAGCCGGTCGGCACGCTGGTGGTCGACGACCTCCGGCCGGGCAAGCACCTGTTCCTGTTCGGCACGGGCACCGGCCTGGCGCCCTTCATGAGCATCATCAAGGACCCGGACGTCTACGAACGCTTCGACAAGGTCATCCTGGTGCACGGCGTGCGCTGGGTCAGCGAGCTGGCCTACGCCGACTTCATCGAAAACGAGCTGCCGAACAACGAGTTCTTCGGCGACGTGGTGCGCGACAAGCTGGTCTATTACCCGACCGTCACGCGCGAGCCGTTCCGCAACCAGGGCCGCATCACCGAGTTGATGGAAAACGGCAAGCTGTGCGCCGACATCGGCATTCCCCAGATCAACCCGGAAACCGATCGCGCCATGATCTGCGGCAGCCCGCATATGCTGGCCGACATCAGCGCCATGCTGGACAAGCGCGGTTTCGTGGTGTCGCCGGGCGTGGGCCAGCCGGGCGACTACGTGGTCGAGCGCGCCTTCGTCGACAAATAAAGCGCGGTTGCTCCGCGCCAGCAAAAAGCCCCGTCGCGTGTGCGACGGGGCTTTTTTCGTTTGCGTGCAGGGTGGCGGGGCGGGGGCCCCGCGTCGCGTCATTCCGGCTGGATGCCGGCCTTCTTGATGATGTCGCCCCACTTCTTCGACTCGGCCAGCTGGAACTGCGCCAGTTCGTCGGGCGTGGAGCTGGCCGGGTCGGTGCCGGTCTGGGCGTAGAACTGCTTGGCCGGGGCGCTCTGCGTGGCCTTGACCAGCAGCTCGTTCAGGCGCTTGACCACGTCGGGCGGGGTGCCGGCCGGCGCGTAGGCCGCGAACCAGTAGCCCATCTCGTAGCCCGGCACGCCGGACTCGGCGATGGTGGGCACGTCCGGCGCCAGCGGCGAGCGGGTCAGGCCCGTCACGCCCAACGCGCGCAGCTTGCCGGACTTGACCTGCGGCAGGCCTGTGGCGGTGTCGGTGATCATCATGTCGATCTGGCCGCCGAGCAGGTCGGTGACGGCCAGCGGGTTGCTCTTGTAGGGCACGTGCAGCAGCTGCACGCCGGCCATCTGCTGCAGCAGTTCGCCGGCGATGCGGCTGCTGGAGCTGCCGCTGCCGAAGCTGAGCTTGCCGGGCGACTGGCGCGCCTGCGCCAGGAAGTCGCCGACCGACTTGGCGGTCGAGTTGGGATTGACCACCATGATCTGGCCGCCCTTGCCGAGCAGCGAGATCGGCGCGTAGTCCTTGATGGGATGGTAGGTCAGCGTCTTGTACAGGTGCTCGTTGGCGGCATGGGTGGTGTTGGTGGTGATCAGCACGGTGTAGCCGTCGGGGGCCGCGCGGGCCGCGGTGGCGGCGCCGATCATGGCGCTGGCGCCGGGCTTGTTCTCGATCACCACGGCCTGGCCGGTCTGTTCGGTGACGCCCTGGCCGATGGCGCGGCCGATCTGGTCGGTGGCGCTGCCGGCGGCGAATGGCACGATGAAGGTGATCGGCTTGGCGGGAAAGCCCGCCGGGGTGCCCTGGGCCAGGGCCGTCAGCGGCAAGGCCGCCAGCAGCAGGGCCAGCCGGCCCTTGAGGGTAAAGCGCATGGTGTGTCTCCTGTCGTGTGTTGTGTGTGTTGTTGTCGTGGTGGTGCTGCGGGGTCAGGCGGGGGCGGGGTGGTCGCCCGCAATGTCGGGCAGGCGGGCGGCCAGCGCGGGGCTGACCTGGACCGTCATGTCCAGCAAGCGGAAGGACAGGCTCTTGCCGTGCGCGTCCAGGTTGAGGGCATCGTTGACGCCGCCGTCCAGCACGCCTTCGAGCACGAAGTTCATGGCGTGCAGGGTCGGCAGCAGGTAGCGGGTGACGCGGGCCGGCTGGCGATAGGCGAACCAGGCCGCCACGCGCGCCTCGGTGACCTGCGCGGCCAGCGCCTCATAGCATTCGGGGCCCCAGGCGATCAGGCTGAGATTGGAGGTGTCGCCCTTGTCGCCGGAGCGGCTGTGGCCCAGGCGGTACAGGGGGACGGATATCGACGGGGTGTTCATTGCGGGATCTCGTCCAGGAAGCGCCAGCCGCTGTGGACGGCGTCGCGGGGGATGGTGCAGGACACCATGTTCAGGCGCGGACGCAGCGCGGTGCGCACGCCGCCGCCGCCGGCCGGGCCGCAGGTATAGAGCGCGGTGACTTCGCGCAGCACGCGTTCGGCCATGGCGCGGTCGGCGTGTTCGCCGGCAATGCGCAGGCGCACGTCGCGCGCGTGGCCCTCGGGGCGGCCCCGGCGCAGGGCGCCGGCGTCGTCGTCCAGGATGCTGATGGCGCCAATCAGGTCGGCGCGCAGGCGCAGCGCTGATCCCAGGCGTCGCTGCACGATGTCGGCGGCCAGGCGGGCGCGCGCCTCGGCCTGCACGCCGGCGTACGAAATCTCGGCCTCGGCCAGCCAGCCGCCGTGGTGGCAGACGTTGACCTTCAGTTCGGCGGGGCGGGCGTGGCCGGTGATGCCGCGCACCGCGACGCGATCGCCGCCCAGCTCCTCGACCCGCGCCTGGCTGATGTCGGCGATCACGTCGGGCGTCAGGTAGCGGGCGGGGTCGTGCACTTCGTACAGCAGCTGTTCCTTGACCGTGCGGGCGTCCACCGCGCCGCCGGTGTCGGTGGCCTTGCCGATGACGAATTCGCCGTCGGCGTCGATCTCGGCGATGGGGAAGCCGGCGGCATGCACGTCCGGCACCTCTTTCAGGCCGGGCACGCAGAAGTAGCCGCCGGTGACCTGCAGGCCGCATTCGAGCATGTGGCCGGCCATGGTGGCGCGGCCCAGGCGAGCCCAGTCTTCAGGGTCCCAGCCGAAGTGCGCCAGGGCCGGGCCCAATGTCAGCGACGGATCGGCGACCCGGCCAGCGACGACGATCTGCGCGCCGGCGGCCAGCGCCTGCGCGATCTCGGTGGCGCCCAGGTAGGCGGTGGCGCTGACCACGTCCACGCCTTCCAGCGCGGCGCCCAGGCGCTGGCGCAGCAGGTCGCGCTGGGCTGGCGCGTCGAGCGCGTCGCCATGGATCACGGCGACGCGCGGCGCGGGCAGGCCTTGTTGCGCGGCCAGTTCGGCGATGCGGCGGGCGGCGCCGACCGGATTGGCGGCGCCGAAGTTGCTGACGATGGCGATGCCGTGGCGCAGGCAGTCCGCCAGCACCGGCGCCACCAGTTCATCGAGCAGGGGCTCGTAGCCGCGGCGCGGGTCGTCGTTGCGCGCCAGTTGCGCCAGCGCCAGGGTGCGCTCGGCCAGCGTTTCGAAGATCAGCGTGCCGCCGCCCCGGGCGGCCAGCGTGCGCACCACGGCGGCGGCGCCGTCGCTGCGGTCGCCTGAAAAGCCGGAGGCGCAGCCGATGAGCAGGGGAGAGGAAGGCATAAGGGTCCAGGCAGGGCGCGTAAGGGAATCCGGAGCCACTATAGGCAGCGCCCGCTCATCAGTAAAATAGAAATATCGGATCAATTAATCCAGAAAATCCATGAATCTATCCGCCCGGCAATTGCGCGCTTTCGTGGCCCTGGCCGACGAACGGCACTTCACTCGCGCCGCGCAGCGCTGCCACCTGACGCAGCCGGCCTTCAGCGCGCTGATCCGCCAGCTTGAGGAAAGCGCCGGCCTGCGGCTGTTCGACCGCAACACCCGCAACGTCGAGTTGACGGCAGAAGGCCGGGTGCTGGACGCATCCGCGCGGCGCCTGCTGGCCGATATGGACCTGGTGATGGAAGACCTGCGCGACCATGCCGCCCGCCGTCGCGGCCGGGTGGCGCTGGCCGCGCTGCCATCGCTGGCGGCGGGCTGGCTGCCGCCGCTGCTGGCACGGTTCCGCGACCAGCATCCGGGCATCGCGGTGGACCTGCGCGACGCCTTGCTCGATCCGTGCCTGGACATGGTGCGCGACGGCCAGGTGGACTTCGCGGTGGCCTCGCGGCGGCCGGACATGAGCGACCTGGACAGCGAATTCCTGCACGCCGACCGCTATTTCCTGGTGTGCCGCGCCGACCATCCACTGGCCAGCATGGCGCGCGTAAGGCTGCGCGACGTGGCCCGCCACGCGGTGATCCAGCTTGCGCGCAACAGCAGCGTGCGCAAGCACCTGGACGCGGCCTTTGGCGCGGACGCACCGCCGCCGGTGTTCGAGGTCGAGCACCTGGCCACCGTCACCGGGCTGGTGCGCGCCGGATTGGGCGTGGCGGTGGTGCCGGCGATGACGCTGTTCCATTTCGGCGGCCCGGACCTGCGCATCGTGCCGCTGGCGGGCAAGGCGCTGCTGCGGCCGCTGTACCTGGTGTGGCGCCAGGGGCGCAGCCTGCCGCTGGCCGCGCAGGCGCTGTATGACCTGCTGTGGGCCAGCCGGGCGGAGATCGGCGGCCCGCCGCCGACGGGCCGCCGTTGATGCCGGGCTGACAGGCCGCCCGATGGCGCGAAGCGGCGCTAGGCCGGCAGCTTGGCGCGGGCCAGCGCCAGTAGTTCGCCGGGATGTTCCGCGATGCGTGTGCGGGCGGCGTTGGCGCTGTCGGTGCGGGCCGGGGTGTCGACGGCGGTTTCCAGCGTGCCCTCCGGGAAGCTGAAGTGGCGGGCGATGTCGGCCAGTGCGTTGGCATGGACCGCCATGTCCGCGTAGGCCGCCACGATCGGCACCCCGTTGTGTTCGCCGATCTTGACCAGCACCTGCCCGACCGCCATGTGCTCGGCTTCCGCGCGCGCCAGGTCATTGGCGTTCGGGCCATGCGGGTCGACGAAGGCATTGTCGACCGAGACCAGGTACATGGCGGGGGACGCGGCGTCGAGCTTGGTGGTGACCGAGATGATGCCCGCGTCGGTGACTGCTTCGCCCGCGTTCAGGCGCCTGAGCAATTCAGTGTTGTGGTCATTGGTGGCCAGGGTGCGGGCGTACACCTTGGGCTCGCCCGAGGGCGTGGCGGGCGTCAGCACCCGCAGTTCCAGCCCGGCGATCAGTTTTTCGCGGGATGTGTCGCGGGCATCGTGCGTATCGCGCGGGGGGCGGGATTCTCCGGGCCTGAGCGGCGCGTCGCCACGCAGGGCCTGGTTGAAATCGCGGCCGCTGAACGGGGGCGGCACGTGGTTGTCATCCGCGCTGCCGCCGTCGGTCGGCGCCTGCTGGTACATATTCATCGCCAGATCCGCTTCCGGCGGCATCTGTTTGGCCACGGCCGCCGGCACGCCGAGGGAGGCCGCGGTCTGGCTGGCGTTTTGCTGGTGAGAGCGGTACGCCGCCTGGGCATTGCCCTGAAAAGGTTGCGCCGAGGTGGGCTTGAAACTGTGGTCGCCCAGATAGGCATAGACCTCATCGGCGCGCTCGGGGGAGACGGTCGGCAAGGGCGGCTGCGCCTGGTTGAATCCCGAGAACAGCCCCGAGACCACGTTGACGACGGCGTCGACCGCGATGCGCAGCAGGCCGGGCCCTTGCGAGGACGGCGTGGTGGGGCTGGGCGGCGTGCGGGGGGCCTGGCTACCGGAGGTCGATTGGCTGCGTGAGCGCTGGATGCCGCCCGTGGTGGTGCCGGTGTTACGGGTGCCGCCAGAGCCACGAGTGCCACGAGAGCCACCGGTGCGTCCGGTGCCTCCGGTGCCTCCGGTGCCGCCTGGAGGGGTGGACCAGGAGCTGTAGCGCCGCACCTGGAAGTTGATGTTCACTGGCCGTTGCCGGGTGCTCAAGGTCTGGCGCCGCACGAACGACGCCACGATTCGTTTCTGGGTTTGGCTGGTGACCACGCGCCTGGCGGAGTCTACGACTTTGGGGGCCTGGGTGGTCGCGATGCGGGAGATGCTTTGCATGGTGAGTCTCCCGGGGTCAGGCGCGCAGCATGCCGGGCGCCTGGCCGAACGCCTCCGCACCGGGGGCGGCGGCGGCCACGGGCAGGGCGTCGCGATAGGCGTCGAGCGCCTTGCCCGCCAGCACGGCGAAATTGCCCAGGACGTTCTGGAAGGTGGTGTCGTCCATGCCGGGCAGGTCCACCACCCAGCGGTAGAGCACGATCTGCTCCTGCGGCTCCAGCGCGAAGGCGCCTGGCAGCAGATCCGGGTCGCAATTGAGCTGCAGCACGTTGCTCAGCAAGGTCGGGTGCACGTCGGCATCCAGGGCGTCGACCTGGATCGCCAGGATGAAGACCTCGCTGTTCTCGGGCGGGTGCGCCAGGATGATCGCTTCGGGGAATGGGGAAATGCTCAAGACCGTGATGCCGGTCTGCTCGAATTCGTCCGCGTCTTGCGCGCCGGTTGCCTGGCGAATCCAATCCTTGACGGTGATGCGATAGTCCTGGGCCATGATGTTTTCCTTGGGTGAGGATGCCGGTGGGTGATGCCGGGGCGGTCCGCATTGCGTTTTTCCGTCCCGAAGTGTGGGTAACATGGAAGGTTCCGGGGTTCCTTGCAGTCGTGCCTTTCGCAAAACCCTATTGCCGATTAAAATCCGATAGTTGTAGCTATCCGTCACCAGAAGGATTCCGCCCATGAGCAAGCAAATCATCCACACCGACGCCGCGCCCGCCGCCGTTGGCCCTTACTCGCAAGCGGTTGCCGTCAGCGGCACCAAGACCGTCTACCTGTCGGGCCAGATCGGCCTCGAGCCGGGCACCGGCGACCTGGTCTCCGAGAATTTCGATGCGCAGGTGCGCCAGGCCTTCGCCAACATGACCGCGGTGGTCGAAGCTGCCGGCGGCACGCTGGACAAGGTGGTCAAGCTGACGCTGTTCCTGACCGACCTGGGCAAGTTCACCGCCGCCAACGCCATCATGGCCGAGCTGATTCCGCAGCCGTTCCCGGCCCGTTCCACGGTCGGCGTGGCCAGCCTGCCGAAGGGCGCGCAGTTCGAGGTCGAGGCCATCCTGGTCCTGTAACGTCCGCCCACGCGCGTTTTTCCCGGGGTTTCCTCCGATATGCCGGCCGCGGCCGTGGCTACCAAGCGATCCGGCGCCGAACCCAAAGGCGCCGGCAAAGCCATGACGGATACGGAGCGCAAGCTGCGTAACCTGGGCTTGGTGCTGCCCGAGGACTTCGTGCTGCACCTGCCGCTGCGCTACGAGGACGAAACCCGGGTCATTCCGATCAGCCAGTTGCGGCCCGGCTTTGCCGGCCAGGTCGAAGGCGAGATCACCAAATCCGAAGTGCTGTACCGGCCGCGGCGCCAGCTGACCGCCACGCTGGCCGATGACAGCGGCGAATTGCAATTGCGCTGGCTGAATTTCTACCCCAGCCAGCAGAAGCAGGTCACCGTCGGCAAGCGGCTGCGCGCCCGCGGCGAGGTCCGCGGCGGCCTGTTCGGGCGCGAGATGGTGCATCCGCGCATGACCAATGCCGATGCGCCGCTGCCCACGGCCTTGACCCCGGTCTATCCCACCACCGAAGGCCTGCCGCAGTTGACGCTGCGGCGTGCCATCGCGCAGGCGCTGGACCGCGCCGACCTGTCCGATACCCTGCCGCCGCAGGCGCTGGCGCGCTACGACCTGTCGCCGTTCGAGCCGGCCATCCGCGCCTTGCACACGCCGGCCCAGGGCGAATCCGAGGCGGCCCTGCTGGAGCGCGTGCATCCGGCCTGGCGCCGCATCAAGTTCGATGAATTGCTGGCCCAGCAGCTGTCGCTGGCCGCCGCCCGCGCCGCGCGCCGCGTCAAGGAAGCCGAGGTGCTGCCGGTGCGCAACGAGACGGGCGGCCTGGTGGACCGGCTCTACCAGACGCTGCCGTTCAAGCTGACCGGCGCGCAGCAGCGGGTGGTGGCCGAGATCTCGGCCGACCTGGCGCGGCCGTATCCCATGCATCGCCTGTTGCAGGGCGACGTCGGCAGCGGCAAGACGGTGGTCGCCGCGATCGCCGCGGCCCAGGCCATCGCCGGGGGCGCGCAGGTGGCGTTGATGGCGCCCACCGAAATTCTGGCCGAGCAGCATTTCCGCAAGCTGGTGTCGTGGCTGCAGCCGCTGGGCGTGAACGTCGCCTGGCTCAGCGGCAGCCTGACGGCCAAGGCGCGCCGCGAGGCGGCGGCGGCCGCGGCCGACGGCAGCGTGCAACTGGTGGTGGGCACCCAGGCCCTGATCCAGGACCACGTCGAATTCCACCGGCTGGGGCTGTCGATCGTCGACGAGCAGCACCGCTTCGGCGTCGGCCAGCGCCTGGCGCTGACGCGCAAGGGCGAGACGGTGCGCGGCCGCATCGTGCCGCACCAGCTCAACATGAGCGCGACGCCGATCCCGCGCACGCTGGCCATGACTTTCTTCGCCGACCTGGACGTGTCGGTGATCGACGAACTGCCGCCGGGCCGCACGCCGGTGCTGACCAAGCTGGTGTCGGACGCGCGCCGCGAAGAGGTCATTGCCCACATCGCACACGGCGCGCGTGGCGGCCGGCAGGCCTATTGGGTCTGTCCGCTGGTCGAGGAAAGCGAGGCCCTCGAGTTGCAGACCGCGGTCGACACCTACGAGGGCATGCGCGCGGACCTGCCGGACTTGCGCATCGGCCTGGTGCACGGCCGCCTGCCGCAAGCCGAGAAGGCCGCGGTGATGCAGGCCTTCCGCGAGGGCGAGATCGACCTGCTGGTGGCGACCACCGTGATCGAGGTGGGGGTGGACGTGCCCAACGCCTCGATGATGGTGATCGAGCACGCCGAGCGCTTCGGCCTGGCGCAACTGCACCAGCTGCGCGGCCGGGTCGGGCGTGGCACCGCCGAGTCCGTCTGCGTCCTGATCTACCAGACGCCGCTGTCGCAGGTGGCGCGCGAGCGCCTGCGCGCCATGTTCGAGACCTCGGATGGCTTCGAGATCGCGCGCCGCGATCTGGAGCAGCGCGGTCCGGGCGAATTCCTGGGCACGCGCCAGTCCGGCATGGCGCTGCTGCGTTTCGCCGATCTCGAGACCGACGCCGAGATCGCCGAGCAGGCGCGCGATGCCGCGGTCTGGCTGCGCGCCGAACATCCCGTCGCCGTCGAGGCGCACCTGGCCCGCTGGATGCGGGGCCGGGAAGACTTCCTGCGCACCTAGCGGATGGGTTTTCCAATGACCTTTTCATCTTCCAGCGCCGCCCGCCGGGCCGGCGCCCAACCCTCGGGGGCCTAGTCCACCATGACTCTGACCGAACTCAAATACATCGTGGCCGTGGCGCGCGAGCGCCATTTCGGCCGGGCGGCCGAGGCCTGTTTCGTCAGCCAGCCCACGCTGTCGGTGGCGATCCGCAAGCTCGAGGACGAGCTGGGCGTGACGCTGTTCGAGCGGGGCGGGGCCGAAGTGGGCGTGACGCCCATCGGCCAGCGCATCGTCGCCCAGGCCCAGAAGGTGCTGGAGGAAAGCGCCAGCATCAAGGAAATCGCGCGCCAGGGGCATGACCCGCTGGCCGGCCCGCTGCGGGTCGGCGTGATCCACACCATCGGTCCGTACCTGCTGCCGCGCCTGGTGCCGGTGCAGATCGGCCGCACGCCGCAGATGCCGCTGCTGCTGCAAGAGAACTTCACCGTGCGGCTGGTGGAGCTGCTGCGCCAGGGCGAGATCGACTGCGCGATCATGGCGCTGCCGCTGCCGGAAGCGGGGCTGGTGATGCAGCCGCTGTACGACGAGCCGTTCGTGGTGGCGGTGCCGCAGGACCATGAACTGGCGCAGCGCGTATCGATCGACGCCCAGGACCTGAAGCAGCAGACCATGCTGCTGCTGGGCAGCGGTCACTGTTTCCGCGACCAGGTGTTGGAGGTGTGTCCGGAGCTGTCGCGCTTCTCGGCCGCCAGCGATGGCATCCAGCGCACCTTCGAAGGGTCGTCGCTGGAGACCATTCGCCACATGGTCGCGGCCGGCATCGGCGTGACGGTGCTGCCGGTGACGGCGGTGCCGGAGCAGCCGCCGTCCAACAGCCTGCTGCGCTACCTGCCGTTCGAAGGCCACGTGCCCGAGCGCCGCGTGGTGCTGGCCTGGCGCCGCAGCTTCCCGCGGCTGGCGGCGATCGAGGCGCTGGCCCAGGCGGTGTACGAATGCGAGCTGCCCGGCGTGCGGATGCTGTCGGACGAAGTCGCGGCCGTGCAGGATTGAAAATACGGGCGCATTTGCGCTCGATCAAGCCGCGCTGCGCCTGCCGGTTCTTGCGCCGGAATGTCGCAGGCGCGGTGTTATCCTAGTTTTGTCTACCAACCCCAACAGGGAGCTAGCAATGGCAAAGTCCTCCAAGAAGACCCCCAGCGTTCCGCGCATCAACATCGGCATTTCGGACAAGGACCGCGCCGCCGTCGCCGGCGAGCTGTCCAAGCTGCTGGCCGATTCGTACACCTTGTACCTGATGACGCACAACTTCCACTGGAACGTCACGGGGCCCATGTTCAACACGCTGCACCTGATGTTCATGACCCAGTACACCGAGTCGTGGAACGCGCTGGACAGCATCGCCGAACGCATCCGCGCCCTGGGCCACTACGCGCCGGGCACGTACCGCGAGTACGGCAAGCTGTCGTCCATCGCCGAGCCGGACTCGGTGCCGGAAGCGCTGGAAATGGTGCGCCTGCTGGTCAATGCCAATGAATCGGTCGCCAAGACCGCCCGCGCCGCCTTCGAGAAGGCCGACGCCGCCAACGACCAGCCGACCGCCGACCTGCTGACGCAGCGCCTGGACGTGCACGAAAAGAACGCCTGGATGCTGCGCAGCCTGCTGCAGTAAGCGCCACGGGCGGCGTCCGAGCCGGCGCCGTTCAAGAGCCAAGCCCCCGGGACCTTCGCGGTTCCGGGGGCTTTTTTCATGCGGCCCGCATGGGGGCGGGCCGGTGCGCGAGGAGCCCCGCCGACATATTGCCGTTGTCGGGGGAGGGGATGAATTCGCGGTTTTTCCCCGTTGAATCCGATTTTCCCGCAGGCAGGGGCGTGATTTTCCCGCGGGCAGGGCGCGATTATCCCGGGAGCAGGGCGTATTCAGCCTTGGACGGGCGTCCATCATGCGCCGCACTTGTTCAATTGTGTAATCCACCGGCCTGTCATCGGTGGAAGTCATTTCAATATCAGGACAGATTTTCCCGCTTGGCGCACGGCGCGCTTTGGGCATTTACGCGTGGGGCGCGCATGCCATGTTCATGCGGCCAGGTCAATTGGCGGAATGCTTTTCCGATTCGCCCCTGGGCCGATATTCCGCGGTGATTCTGACGCGATCCGTGACTTGAAGTTGCAATAAGGACATTTTCCCAGGGGGCTTACTGTTGCCCGTGAACGAATGCTCATTCCTTGCAGTTTTATTAAGCCAAGATAAGAAAACGACTTTACATATTTGCTAACAAGACAAACGATCTCATTTATTTCCATTTGTATGGGAAAAGAGATTATTTCAGGGATTTCCCCACGTTTATTACGACCTCGGCGACTTATTTCCATAGCATCGAAAACTTTTAGAAAAAAGTTTGCTGTCTGCCCGGCCTACGATTCGTTGGCTCGCTACCCGCTCGTATGACGGGGTGTCGAGATGTAATCATTTTTGAACAACGCGTCCACCCCGGGCAGAAGAAAACCATGCGATTCCGTATTGTTTTCGCCGTGCCCGGGTGTCGGTTTCTAGTGTCTTCGACACGACGAAAACAGTGAGGTCCCCCGTGGTAAAGAGAATCGCAGTGTGCGGTCTTGGATATGTCGGCCTGCCCGTGGCCGTGGCATTTTCCAGGCGCTTTGATGTCGTCGGCTTTGATGTGGACAAGCGGCGGATCACGAGCCTGAAACAGGGAGAGGACTGGACCGGCGAGATCGAACATGAGGCATTGCTGGCGTCCCCCATGCAGTTCACCGACCAGGTGAGCGAACTGGATGGTTGCGATTTCTTCGTTGTCGCCGTGCCGACGCCGGTCGATGAAAAGAACAATCCCGATTTTTCCCTGCTGGTGCGGGCCTGCCGTTCGATCGGCCCCGTGCTGCGCCCCGGCTGCATCGTGGTTTTCGAATCCACGGTCCACCCCGGCGCGACCGAGGAAATCTGCGGGCCGGAATTGGAAAAAGTGTCGGGCCTGCGCTGCGGCGTCGACTTCAAGCTGGGCTACAGCCCCGAACGGATCAATCCGGGCGACCGCGAGCATCCGCTGGAGAAGATCGTCAAGATCGTGTCCGGCCAGGACGCGGAATCGCTGGAGGTCATCGCCGGCGTCTACGAACAGATCATCGACGCGGGCGTGCACCGCGCCTCCTCGATCAAGGTGGCCGAAGCCGCCAAGGTGCTGGAAAACACGCAGCGCGACATCAACATCGCCCTGATGAACGAGATGTCCAAGATCTGCGATCTGGTCGGCATCCGCACCGCCGAAGTGCTGGAGGCCGCCGGCACCAAGTGGAATTTCCTCAAGTTCACGCCCGGCCTGGTCGGCGGCCACTGCATCGGCGTCGATCCCTACTACCTGACGTCCAAGGCGCAGGAACTGGGCTACCACCCCGAAGTCATCCTGTCGGGCCGTCGCATCAACGACGGCATGGCCAGCCACGTGGCAGCGCGCGTGGTGCAGACCCTGGCCCGCAACGGCCGCCTGAACGCCGCGACCCGGGTCGGCATCCTGGGCATGACGTTCAAGGAAAACGTGCCGGACATCCGCAATTCGAAGGTGGTCGACCTGTACCGCGCGCTGGGCGACTACGGCATCACGCCGGTGGCCTGCGACCCGATGGTCGACGTCGAACAGATGCGGCACGAGTACGGCATCAGCCTGGTGGAACGCGACCAGTTCCGCGACCTGGACGTGCTGATCCTGGCCGTGCCGCACCGCGAGACCATGGAAACCCTCTGGGAAGACCTGCCGCAACTGGTCAAGGCCGACGGCATGGTCTGCGACCTGAAATCCGTGCTGGACAGCCGCCGGCTGCCGTCCGGCCTCTTGTACTGGACCCTCTGAGTCCAGGCCCGCCGCAACCCATCAAACACAGGAGAGGCCCGGAATGACCGCCTTTACCATCGCTCCGATTGGCACCTGCCGTATCCACACACCGCTGCGCGACGCAGTGGGACGCTACCCGATCAAGCAGCAGCTCGGTCGCAATTACGGTTTCGTGCACACCAGCGCCGAGGCGCTGCAGCAGGCCCGCTTCATGTTCGGCCAGGCCGAGGTTCCCACCGACGTGCAACGCGTGATCTTCCGTCCGTCGAACGGCGAGCAGGCCCGCCGCGGCACGCACAAGCCGGCCGACCTGTACATGGTCGAGCTGTCCTCGCGCAAGTTGCTGACCGTCGGCAACCATCCCATCCAGTCCAACTACCTGGTGCGCTTCTTCAGCGAGTTCTTCGCCGACCGCGCCCGGACCCGCGCGTTCTGGTCTCAGGCCAGCGACGAACGGCTCGCCGAGCGGCGCGCGTGGCTGGACCAGGATCCCGTCTTCAAGACCCTGTCCGCGGACAACCGCGAGCTGCTCGCCCGCATCGTCAAGCGCGAACAGACGGATGAGGAAATCGAGCAGCAGATGCACGAGCTGGTCGACCTGCTGGGGCGGGACAAGGTCGTGTTCGTCACGCACGTCAATGCCATGACGCCCGACAATGTGCCGATCGAACAGCGCGCCCAGCTGATCGCCGCGGTGACCGCCAGCGCGCAGCGCATCGGCGTGCCGTGCTATGACCCGACGCCGCTGATGAACAAGATCGGCCAGGCCGACGCGCTGGAAGACGGCGGGCTCGACCTGACGCACTACACGCCGCTGTTCGCCGAGCGCCTGTACACCGAGTGGTTCAAGACCTTCGTGCGTCCGCGCATGAGCGCGTCCACGCCGCAGCCGTCGGTGCCCAAGCTGAGCGCCGACGAAAGCGCCGAACGCATCGAGAAGATCTGGGATTCGGGCGACCTGCGCGAAGCCTCGCGCCGCCTGCGCGACGTGCTGCGCCGTCATCCGGGCCTGCCCGACCACACGCTGCTGTTTGCGCGGATCCAGGAAGAGCTGGGCGACTACGAAGGGTCGCTGGCGCTGCTGGGCAGCGCGGACGGCACGCTGGCCACCGGCAGCAAGGCCGAGCAGATCCTGATGCGCAACCAGTTCAAGCTGGGCCGCCATGAGGTGGCGCACTCGCTGGCCGCGGGCCTGCTGGGCGACGAAATCGAGACCCCGGAAATCGTGCGCATCGCCGCGATCTCCGCCGGTCACCTGGGTTTCGTGGACGAGGCGCTGGGCAACTGGAAGCAGCTGTTCCGCATTTCCTCGCCGCAGGACGCGACCGCCACCGAGGCGGCCGACACCGTGCTGTCGCTGCTGCAGGCCGGCAGCGACATGGAAGCGGCCCTGCGCTGGGTCCATGAAGTGCGCGCCGCGATCCCGTCGCATGGCCGCAGTTTCGCGATGCTGTGGCGCGACCGCCTGATCGCCGGCGACCGCGCCGGGCTGCGCGCGCTGGCGTCCGAGTCGCCCGCGCTCAAGGATGTCGAGGCGCTGGAGTTGATCAAGGAAGCCACGTGGCGCGGCTGCATCATGGCCGCGGCGGCGCTGGCCATGTCGTGCAAGTTGGCCGACAGCGAGCAGGAAGACATTTCCGCCTGGCTGCTTACGCAATCCGCGGCATGGGCCGAGGAGGGCGCCCAGGCGCTGGAGGAAGGCCGCCTGCGCGATGCCGCCGAACGCATCTGCGCGCATCGCCTGCTCAACCCCGATGCCCTGGCCGGCGTGCGCGCGCAGCGCGCCTTCGAACGCGCCATGCGCCTGGGCGCGCGGGCCGCGCTGGTGGCGGGCAACCACAAGGAGGTGATCGACCTGACCGACATCGCGCTCGACACCCAGGTCGAGTTCCCCGAACTGCACGCCATGCGTGGCCGCGCGGCCGACGCGCTGGGCGACAAGCAGACCGCCATGCGCCACCTGGAGCAGGCCGCCGCCAACGAGTCGGCGCCGTTCAGCACGCAGCTGCACTTCGCCCGCGTGGCGTTCAACGGCGGCTGGTTCGGCGAGGCGATCGACGCCTACAAGATGGTCCTGGCGCATGCGTCGGCCGACCAGAGCGCCCGCGACGAGGCCGAGCGCCAGCTCGGCAGGCTCGGCCCGCGCGCCATCCGCGGCGCCCGGGAAATCCTGTCCGCCGGTGATCCCAAGGCGGCCTGGATTCTGCTGGAGCGTGTCGCGCAATCGTGGCCGGGGATGACGGAAGTCGATCACGAGAAGCGGCGCATCCTGGCCGTCCTGTACGCCGAGGCGCGCGCGCTGGAATCGTCCAGCACCACCGAGCGCCTGGCGTTGGGCGAGCGCATCCTGCAACTGGTCTCCGACGACCCCATCGGCCTGCGCCTGGCCGCCGTCGGCGCCATGCGCCTGCACCGCTTCGAACAGGCCTTGCCTTACTGGCGCGCGCTCAAGGAACGTTCCGACAATCCGGCCCAGTTCGATCACTACATCCAGCGCTGCCTGGTGTGGATCGACAAGGCCAACCGCAGGAAGGCCGCATGAATCCGCCCCTGATCACCGAGCGCGAGAACACCGCGTCGTCCGACCTCCAGGCGGTCCAGGGCCGGCTGGAGGAAATCGTGGCGGCCTCGGTGCGGGTCCAGGTCGCGCAGGCCAATCTGGCGGACGCGCAAACGCTGGCGCGCGGCCACATGGCCGACTCCAAGGTCCGCTTCCTGCTGCTCAGGCTGAAAGAGGCGGCGGGCCTGAACGAGGGCATGTCCGAGCAATGGGCCAAGCTGCTGCGGGAATGCCCCGATGACCTGGAGATCGTGCGCTATCGCGCCACTCGCCTGGTCAAGGAGCGTCATCTCGAGGACGCGCTGTCCCTGGTCGAGCGGCACCTGCCCGAGTCCACCGATAACCCCGCCCGGCTGTTCGCCCGCGCCAAGCTGCTGAGCGATATCCGCGCCTACGAGCAGTCGGACGAGCTGTTCCGCCGGCTGATCCTGCAGCACACGGACCGCAACATCCGCGTCGAGTTCGCCAAGCGCCTGCGCAAGCGCGGCCTGCTGGCGGACGCGTTCGAGGTCATCGCGCCCGTGGCCAAGCACCTCGCGCCGGGCAGCAAGGCGGCGGAACTGGCCAACGGCCTGGCCAGCGACTATGCCTTCTACCAGCGCCTGGAGCCCGAAACCGCGCTGGCCGGCAAGGACATCAGGATCGTGTCGATGAAGCACGCCATCCTGCATTTCCGCGACCGCCAGATCCCGGAGTACGCGCCCGAGAAACCCGTTTCGGTCGCGCTGGTGACGGGCAGCCTGGGACCGGGCGGCGCCGAGCGCCAGCTGACGCGCCTGGCCGGGGAACTGGCTCGCATGTCGGACACGCCCAGCCCGGGCCCCGCCGATGCGCCGATGAAGCCGGAGAAGGTGGAAGTGCTGGTCAAGCAGCACACCGAGCCGCCCGGCTCCACCAAGAAGCAGGGTCTGGATTTCTTCCTGTCGGTGCTGGTCAAGGCCCGCATTCCGGTCACGGAAATCAACAAGCTGCCGGCGATCTCGGTGGCCCATCAATCCGTGCCGGATGGCAGCCTGGGTCGCCTGCTGGAGCAGCTGCCGCCGCCGGTGCACTATGGCGTGACGCGGCTGGCGCCGGTCCTGCGCGCCAGCACCTTCGACGTGGTGAGCCTGTGGCAGGACGGCACCTGCCTGTTCGGCGCCCTGGCGGCGCTGCTGGCCGGCGCGCCGACCATCCACCTGGTGTTCCGCGGCCTGCCGCCGAACATCCGCAAGGACCGCTTCCGCGAAGAGTATCCCGAGCTCTACCAGGCCCTGGCCAAGGTGCCCGGCGTGCATTTCGTCAGCAACAGCCGCAAGGCGGCCGAGGCCTACGCGGAATGGCTCGGCATCCCCATCGTGCGCTTCCACGTGCTCTACAACGGCGTGCCGGACCTGGCCACCGACGCCGCGGCGGCGGACAAGGAAAAGTGGCTGGCCTTCCAGGAAAGCACGGCCGACGCCACCGAGACCATCGGCGGCGTGTTTCGCCTGGAGCCCGACAAGCGGCCACAACTGTGGATCAAGCTCGCGGCGATGTACCTGAAACAGCGTCCGCAGGCGCGCTTCGTCATCGTCGGCGACGGCCGGCTGCACGACAACATCGTGGCGTTGGCGCAAGACCTGTGCGTGACGGACCGGCTGCTGCTGGTCGGCTTGTCGAATCACGTGGGCTACTGGTATTCGCAGATGGACGCCAAGGTCCTGCTGTCGCGCTACGAAGGCCTGCCCAACGTGCTGATCGAAGCCCAGTTGCTGGGTGTGCCGGTCGTTTCGACGCCGGCCGGCGGCGCGGGCGAGTGCTTCGAGGAAGACCAGACGGGGCACCTGCTGGGCGACGTCGAGCATCCCGACCTGCACGAGGCCTGCGACAAGGTCGCCTCGATCGTGGACCGGGTGCGCGCCGACGAAAGCCTGAAGGCCCAAAGCCGCGAGCGGGCGCAGACCCTGTTTTCGCTGGAGGCGATGCTGGGCAAGTTCCTGAGCCTGTGCATGCCGCTCATGCCCGAGTCGGAGAACGACGCGAGCATGGAGCTACCCCCCATGCGTCTGATGCAGGCCTGAGCGTCCGCCCGTCCCATCCTGGTCCTGAAGATAAAGGAAGTTATGCAAATGAACGTCCCGGCGGCGAGCCCGCGTCGCATTGCGGCGCCGGCCCTGCTGCTGATCACCGTACTCATGCTCAGCGGCTGCCAGCTGCCGCGCTCCGGCCCCATGTTGGGCGAGATGACAGGCGCCCACGACGACAAGGATGTCGTCGTGATGCCCGCGTCGCGCGAACTCGCGCGCGCGAGCCGGGTGCCCGAGGTCTCCGATTTTCCCGTGCGCTACCGCGACCTGACGCAGGCCGGCTTCGACAGCCTGGTGCCGGGCGATGGCATCAACGTGAAAGTGTGGGAACGCGGCGGGCTGGGCGTGTTCGCGGCGGACCCGACCGGCGTGAGCGACCTGGGCAACCAGGAACTGGACCGCAATGGCAACGTGTCCTTTCCCATCCTCGGCAAATTCAAGGCCGGCGGCATGACGCTGGGGCAGCTGCATGACGCCATCGTGGCGCGCCTGAGCCGGCTGGTGGCCGGCGCCGACGTCAGCGTGACGCGCGCCGCCGACGCGCGCGGGCAGATGGTGACGGTGCAGGGCAACCTGACCAAGCCGGGCATGTATCCCATCACGCAGACCGCCCAGCGGCTGAGCAGCGCGCTGGCGCAGGCGGCGCCGGTGCAGACCAATCCCGAGCAGCTCGTCATCAGCCTGCGGCGCGACAACAAGGTCGCCTCGGTGCGCCTGTCGGACATCTACCGCAACCAGAACAACGACATCCTGCTGCGCTCGGGCGACGTCATCACCGCGTACGAGTCGCGCGAGTTCCTGACGGTGCTGGGCGCGGCCGGCAACCAGGGCCGCGTGGCCATCAGCAAGCGCAACTACAGCGTGCTGGACGCGCTGGCCGACTCCAAGGGCCTGGATGACCAGACCGCGGACCCGCGCTCGGTGTTCCTGTTCACGCCCGCGCAGGCCGGCGTGGAGGGCAAGCCCGACCTGCTGCCGGTGGTGTACCAGTTCGATCTCACGCGCCCGGAACAGGTGGCGCTGGCCCGCGAATTCACCGTGCATGAAGGCCAGGCGATCTATATCTCGGACGCGCCGTTCACCCAGGTGCAGAAGGTGCTGTCCGCGTTCCGCGTGACCATGAGCGCCGGCTTCAGCGCCACCCGGGCGATCGACTCCAACTCCGGCTCCGGCGCCTCCAACGGCATCAGCCAGTAGTGTCGATGAGCAACGAGGATCGGATCAAGGGTTGGCGTTCGCGGAGAAAGGACAGCAGCTACGCGGTGGGATCGGGCGTCGCCGCCTGGCGCCTGGACCCGGCCGCGCTGTTCGAGGCCAAGGCGGAGCCGGCGGTGCTGCTCAAGCCATTGCTGGCGCGCCTGCAGGGCGAGCCGCACGACTCGGTGGCCGCCCGACGGGCGGTCTACGAGGCGGTGCAGGCCGAGCTGGACGCGGAGATCGCGCGCGCCAAGGTCGATGAGTCGCTGGCCGACTTTTCGCGGCGGCGCCTGCGCATCATCGTGCGCCTGCTGGAGCAGGACATCCGCGCTGGCGTCGAGGTGTTCGCGCCAGGCTACATGCCCGCCCGGCTGGTGGCGGAGGATCAGCGCCTGGCCCAGGCGCAGGAGCGGCGCGAGCAGCGGCGCAGGCAGGACGAGGCGCGCGATGCGCGTCGCCATGCCTCGCGCCACGATATCGCGCTGGAGATGGAACTGCCCGCGGGCGAGGCCGGCGACCTGGAGATCCTGCGGGATAGGGTGCGCGGGCTGCATGCCGGGCATCGCCCGCACATCGCCGGCCGCGGCTGGCCGGGTGGACGCACGTTGCTGGCGCTGTTCGTCTACCAGCTGCATGTGATGCATGGCGAAAGCCGGATCGCCCTGTTGTGGGCGTTCGTGGGCCCGGTCGTGCTGCTGACGCTGATTTCGTCGCTGTACATCCTGATGGGCACGCACTACATCCTGGGGATGGACGTGCAGACCTTCTCGCTGTTGGGCGCGACGACCTGGATCATGTTCCGCCAGATCATCTTCCGCAGCAGCACGGCTTACGTATCGGCGCGCGGCCTGTTGAATTTTCAGGGCGTGTCGCCCTTGATGTGCGCGCTGGTGCAGGCGCTGCTGTACGTGTCGGTGTACCTGGTGGTGTTCGTGGTCCTGATCACCGCCGGCCACGCGCTCGATCTCATCACGCTGCCCAAGAGCTGGCCGGGCTTCATGCTGTACGTGGTGTTGATGGCGTGCTGCGCCGCGGCGATGGGCCTGCTGTTCGGCACGATCGCGACCTTCTGGCACTTCTTCCTGCGGCTGGCGCCCGTGATCGAGCGCTTCCTGCAGATTTTCTCGGGGGTCTTCTTCGTCTCGGAGCAGCTGCCCGAGCAATTGCGGCCCTGGATGCTGTGGCTGCCGTTCTCGCATGGCATGCAGTTGTTGCGCTCGGCCTACTTCGACGCCTACACGTCGCAGGACGCGAGCCTGGGGTATTTCCTGACCAGCCTGGTTTTCCTGATGGTGGTCGCGCTGGCGGCCGAGCGGCTGGCCCGTCCCAATATCCAGCCCATGTGAGGAACGACGATGATTCATCTCAATGGCGTGACGGATGAACCCCTGGCCTTCGGCAACCGGCAGGCGCTGCTGGCCCAGGCGCACCTGGACATTCCCGTCGGGCGCTATGCCTTGCTGTCGCCGGCGCCGGAACTGCACCGCCAGATCATCGATCTGCTGTGCGGCCTGCGGCCGCCGCGCCAGGGCTTCGTGCAGCACGACGGCAACGTGTCCTGGGCGATCGGCCGGCAGGGCTTCATCCGCGGCAAGGCCAGCGGCCTGAACATGATCGAGCTGGTGAGCCAGATGTACGAGCTGGACGCCGATGCCACCTATGAACTGGTGGCCGACCTGATCACCGACCCCAAGAGCCTGCCCCGGCCGATGGAGCATTGGCCGCTGTTCGCCCGGCAGGAGTTTTCGTTCGCGCTGGCCCTGGCGCCAGCGTTCGACGTCTACGTGATCGAAGGGGCCATTCCCTTCGAACCCTGCCGTTTCACCCGTCTCTGGCTGGCGCTGTTCGAAGAACGGCTGATCGGCAGGACGCTCATTCTTTCCAGTTACCGCCAGAATCAATTGGCGGACTATTGCCTGAAGGGCCTGATTTATGAACGAAGCGCACTCCGCATCGAAGACGACCTCGACCAGTGCATCAGCAAGTTCCCCCCGCGACGATCACGAAGCGAATCCGGAACAGGCGACGACGTTTTCGGCGGCTTCGACGAGGGCCAGCTCGGCTTCTGAGAGCGGCTCCGAGATCGAGCGCCGGCGCCGCGAGCGGCAATCGGCGCTGGATGATCGTCGCCGCCGGCGCTGGGTCAATGCCTTCATCGTCGTCGCCCCGGTCGCCCTGGCGCTGGTCTACGTGCTCTGCATCGCCACGCCGCGCTATGAAGCCGAATCGCGCTTCTTCGTGCAATCGGGGTCCGGCCAGCAGGGCGGCGGCGCCATGGCGGCCAGCCTGCTCACCACGGGCAACTCGGGGGGCATGCTGGGCGGCTTCGTCGACGGCTGGGCGGTCAGCGACTTCCTCAGGTCGCGCGACAGCATGCGGCAGCTGGACAAGAAGGTCGGCCTGCGCCATTACCTGCTCAATACCGGCCTGGATCCGGCCAACCATCTGTCGGAGGACTCGAGCGAGGACGATCTGTATCGCGCCTACCGGGCCTCGGTGCAGGTCTCCTTCAATGCGCTGGAGCAGATCGACGTGCTGCGCGTGCGCGCCTATTCGCCCGAAGACGCGGAAACCCTGTCCAAGGCCCTGATCGGCCTGGCGGAAGAATTCGTCAGTTCCATGAACGAGAAGGGCGTGGCGGACAAACTGAGGGTCAGCGAGGAGTCGGTCAAGCAGGCCGAGCAGAAGGCGCTGGGCGCGCGCGAAGCGCTGACGACATGGCGCACCACGCACGGCAATATCGACCCGACGGCCACGGTGGCGATGCTGCTGAACCTGTCCAGCCAGCTGGAAGCGGAGCTGAGCACCGCCCAGATCAACCTGGACAAGATCCGCGCGCTGAACAACAAGGACCACTTCATGCTCAAGCCGGCCGAAACGCAGGTCGTGGCCTTGAAGAAACGGCTCGCCGCCGTGCGCCAGCGCCTGAGCGGCGAAGGCAACACGGAAGCGAAGCAACTCAAATCGTACGAGGCGCTGCGCAATACCCAGGCCTTCGCCGATTCGAACCTGACGCTGGCGCAGCAGTCCTACCAGCAGGCCGTGACGGACGCCCTGCGCCTGCAGCGTTACCTGTCCATCATCGCGCAGCCGGTCTCCACCGACCGGCCCAGCAGCCCGCGCACGGGGGTGCTGCTGCTGCAGGCGCTGGCGCTGGGCTTCGTGCTCATGTTCGTCCTGCGCGCGGCGATGGCCTTGCTGAGGGGATTGCGCCATGGTTGATACCACGATAGAACGCCCCGGCGCCGTCGCGCCGGCCGCCGCCCAAGCCGCGCCGAGCGATGGCGTCAGCCACCTGCGCGCGGTCATCAAGCAGATCCTGGAGGCGGACGACCCGCTGCAGGCGATGGCCGGGCTCGGACCGGCGCTGGCGCGGGTGGAGGAGGGCTGGCGCGACGCGCGTCGCCTGCTGGTGTCGCCATTCGTGAAGGTGGGCCGGCTGGAGCCGGCGATCGCCGCGCTTGAGCGGCTGGTCGACGCCTATCCGGCGCGCACCGACGACCGCCGTCTGCTCGCCAGCCTGCTGGGCCGCACCGAGCAGTGGGACCGCGCCATCGCCCAGGCCGATGTCGCCGCCGCCATCGCGCCCGACAACGGGGCATTGCAGGCCGCGCGGATACAGCTGCGGGTGCAGGCCGGACGCATCCCGCAGGCCGCCGACGTCGCGCGCCAGAGCGCCGCCCTGGCGCTGGCCAACCCCGGCGATGCGCATTGGTGGATGCTGGCCCATTCGCGCAACGGCGACGTGGCGGAGGCGGCCGGCGTCGCCATGGCCTTGCAGGCGGCTGACCTGCCGAACGCGCGCGTGGCGACGGTGGCCGTGCGCGCCTTGCTGGATGACGACCGGGTCGAGGCGGCGATCCTGCTGGGCAACGGGGCGCTGGAGGCGGGGCACGATGCCCCGGCGCTGCGCGCGTCGCTGGGGCTGGCGCACCTGCGCCGCGCCACCGACGACGACCGCAAGCTGCACGCCCCGGCGCATTTCGAGGCGGGCTTGAGCGCGGCGCCGGCCGACGTGCGGCTGTTGACGCTGTACGGCGAAACCTTGCTGCGCGCCGGTCGCTACAAGGAGGCCGTGGCGCCGCTGCGCCAGGCCATGGAACTGGCGCCGGAACTGGAGCAGACCCGCGCCCTGTACGCGCGCGCGCTGCGCTACACGCTGCAATACGAGGCAGCCGCCGACCAGATGCTGCAGCTGGTCGAGAAGTCGCCCGACAAGCGGCTCTGGCAGCGCGCGGCCATTGGCGCGCTCTCGCAGGCGGGACGCAAGCAGGAGGCCGAGGCGCTGTTCGAGCGCTACGTCGCGCAACGCGGGCAGGCGCTGCCGGCGACCTTCCAGCAGGCCCTGGACCAGCTGGAACACAAACTGGACACCGCCCCGATCCCGCAGGCGCGCCTGGACTGGGCCTGGTCGATGCGAGACGACGCCACGGCCGACCGCGCGCAATGGGAACGGCGCGCGCGCTGGGGCCATCAGGTGGACCATCTGCTGTTCGACTGGCTCGAATGCCGCGAGGACAGCGTCGAGCAAGCCATGCAGGTGCTGGGCGAACTGGACACCGGCGAGCGTTTCTTCGCGCCGCTGCTGGCCGCCGGCCGCGGCGTGGTGGTGGCCACGGCGCACGTGGGGCCCATGTATGCCGGCCTGATGGCGCTGGAACTGCTGGGCATTCCCTCGCGCTGGCTGGCGACCGCGCCCAGCATCGCCCAGAGCAGCTATGCCGCCGCCCTGATTTCGACCGCCGACCAGACCGAAGCGCAGGTCGCCAAGGCCTGCATGCGCGCGCTGGCCTCGGGCAATGTGCTGTGCCTGGCGGTGGACGGCGCCGCCAACCCCGCCGCGCCGCGCACCGTCTTCGAAGGGCAGGCGGTGACCTATTCCAGCTTCGCGGCCCACCTGGCGCACCGCCAGGGCGTGCCGTCGGTGTTCTACACGCCGCGCTGGGAGAACGGCCGGGTGGCCTACACGCTGGAGATGCTGCCCGCCGTGGAACCGGGCGAGGACGCCGATACGTATGCGGCGCGCTGGCAGGCGGCGTATTTCAAGCATCTGAGGGCGCACGTGGCCGGTCCGCCGGAGAACCTGCGCCTGAGTGGCGGCATCTGGCGCCACGTGCAGTCCGCGGATCGGTCCGCGCAGCGTTAGGGAGTGAATGTCCATGAGAGCAGCAACGAATTCAACGGCAGGGGCGGCGGGCAGGGGGCCGCGTCGCAAGCGCGCCGGGCCGGCCTATCGCGCGCTGCTGCGCGCGCTGGCGTGGCTGCCCGCGCTGGGCCTGCTGTACGGCGGCGCGGCCGCCGCCAGTGAATCCTGCGCCAGTCCGGACGAGCGCTGCCCCTTCGTCTCCGAGCTGCTGCAGCAGCGCGAGGGCTATGGCGCGCGCGCCACGGGCGGCCTGGGCGGCAGGTTCATCGAGGTCACCTCCGACCAGGACGCCGGGCCGGGCACGTTGCGCGCGGCGCTGGCGCAGGCCAAGAAGGGGCCGACCTGGATCCGCTTTGCGTCGGACATGACGATCGTGCTGGACTCGCAGCTGCGGGTGCCGTCCAACACCACGATCGACGGCCGCGGCAAGCATGTGGCCCTGATCGACGACGGGCTGGGCGTGTATGGCAGCAAGAACGTCATCCTCACGCACCTGACCATCGACGGCCGCCTGAACCGGCTGACGCAGGCCGTGAACATCGCCAACGACAGCCGCGACGTGTGGGTCGACCACATGGACCTGTCGCGCATGTCCGACCGGCTGCTCAACGTCAAGAACGGCTCCACCGACGTCACCATCTCCTGGACCAAGTTCCACAACTCGAACAAGGTCATGCTGCTCAACAACATCACCTCGAAGAACCTGTTCGAGAACTACGAACGTGATTCGATTGCACGGGTGACGCTGCATCACAACTACTTCTTCAACACCGTGCAGCGCAATCCGCGCGGGCAGTTCGGCACGTTCCATCTGTTCAACAACCTGCTGGAGAACTGGGATTTCTACGGCATGAGCTTCAGCCTGGAGGCCAAGGCGCTGGTCGAGGGCAATATCTTCAACAACGATGCGAAGCGCCAATGCGTGGAGCCGGAGTTCTTCCCCACGGTCGAAGGGGTGAAGGTGAACTACTGCCGCTATATCCCCACGGCCGCCAAGCGCAGCGCGCTGGACAACGGCGCCTCGGACGAGGGCGCCTACCAGAACCTGAAGGCCGTGCACGGCTATACGCGCGACTTCAAGGCGTTCCTGCGCCTGAAGGACAATCTCTATCTGGGGGACGCGAAGCCCGTGTTGCAGGACTATCGCCCCGAGGCCGCGCCGACGCCGCCGTATTGCTATGGGTATGAGAAGCCATCGGCGGAGCTGGCGGAGCGAATCCGCAAGCATGCGGGCAACACCAGCGGCGATACGCCGCTGCCGGCATCGCGGGTGGGCGCGGGCTGCCCGGGCTAGCCGAGGCGCCGGCTCGCGCAAGGGGATGGCCGCTCAGGCCTGGTGCGACAACGGTCGTTCGGGAATCGGCGCGATGCGTTCGGGCGGTGGCGACACGCGCCATGAGGCGCGCCGTCGCAGCGCGCCGAACAGTTTGAGGCCTTGCGGCCAGTCTTGCAGGCCGCTGTCGGCGTTGATGTGGCCAGCGCCCGGAATCACCACGACGCGGCTGCCCCAGTTTTCCGCGAAGACGCGGGCGCGGTCCAGCCGACAGTAGGGGTCGTTGTCGCTGGCCACCACCACGCTCTGGAACGGCAGCGATTGGCGCGGGATCGGCGCGAAACCGCGCAGACAGTCCGGCGCGTCGGGGCGCTCGACGTCGGCCGGCGCCACCAGCAGTGCGCCGGCGACCTTGGCGCGCAGCGGCACCGGCAGCGCCGCGCTGATCAGGCAGCCCAGGCTGTGGGCAATCAGCAGCACCGGGCTGCGGGCCTGGTCGACCAGGCCCGCCAGGGTCGATATCCATTCCGCGCTGACCGGGTTTTGCCAGTCGCGCTGCTGCACCCGCACCGCGTGCGGCAACAGGGCGGCCCAGCGCGATTGCCAGTGTTCGGGTCCGGAGTCTTTCCATCCGGGGACGATGATCGGTTGGAGTCTCATGGCGGCCATGATGCCGCGCCGCCTTAGTAACGCAAACGAATAAATCCGCTTTTGCATATACGGTGGCGGGCATAAGGGCGGCGGCCCCCCGGATGCGGCACCGCAATATCGAAACCCCGCCCAAGACGGGCCGGAACCCCTGCAAAAGCCGCTATTTTTCAGTGTATGCTTGCCGTGCTAATGCAACGTAACGGGGCGTGACCAATGCGTTTCCGGCCGTCCGCCCGGTTCAAAAACCAACGATTACAAGCCATTAAAGGAGTCCACACATGAAGCAAGCATTTCGTCTGACCCCGGTCATTGCGGCCCTGGGCGTCGCCGCGGGGTTGGCGTTCAGCGCCGGCGCGCAGGCGCAGACCATCAAGATCGGCGTGGTGGGCCCCACCACCGGCGCGGTCACCCAATACGGCGACATGGTCCGTGAAGGCGTCGACACCGCGGTGGAACGCATCAACGCCGCCGGCGGCATCAACGGCAAGAAGCTGGAAACCGTGGTCATCGACGACGGCTGCGAACCCAAGCAGGGTCCGGTCGCCGCCAACCGCGTGGTCAACAGCAAGATCGGCTTCGTCGTGGGCCACGTGTGCTCGGGCGCCACCATCGCCGCCGCCGACATCTACAACAACGAAGGCGTGGTCATGGTCACGCCCTCGGCCACGTCGCCGGCCCTGACCGACGGCAAGAACTACGACTTCATCTTCCGCACCATCGGCCGCGACGACCAGCAGGGTCCCGCCGCCGCCAAGTTCATCCTGGAAAAGCTCAAGCCCAAGAAGGCCGCCGTGCTGCATGACAAGCAGTCGTATGGCCAGGGCATCGCCACCGCCGTCAAGAACGACCTCGAAAAGGGCGGCGTGCCCGTCGCCATCTTCGAAGGCATCAACGCCGGCGACAGCGACTACTCGGCCGTCATCACCAAGCTCAAGAGCCAGGGCGTAGACTTCGTCTACTACGGCGGCTACCACCCGGAAATGGGCCTGCTGCTGCGCCAGGCGGCCGAGCAGGGCGTGAAGGCCAAGTGGATGGGTCCGGAAGGCACGGGCAACCCGGACATCAACGCCATCGCCGGCGACGCCGTCGAAGGCATGCTGTTGACGCTGCCGGCCGACTTCACCCAGAACGCCGCCAACGCCGAGATCGTCAAGGCCTTCGCCGCCAAGAAGCGCAATGCCAGCGGCGCGTTCCAGATGACGGCCTACACCGCCACCCAGGTCATCGCCGACGGCATCAAGGGCGCCGGCAGCGAAGACCCGACCAAGGTTGCCAAGTACCTGCACGCCAACTCGTTCGATACCCCCATCGGCAAGGTGGCCTGGAACAAGCAGGGCGACCTGACGAACTTCCAGTTCGACGTCTTCGTGTGGCACAAGGACGGCTCGAAGTCCGTTTATAAATAAGGACTTAGCGCGCGTTCTGGCGGCTTTTCCGCCACCGGCGCGCGCCAGCCGCCAGACCCCTCGGCCGGGCCGGAAGCGATGTCTTCCCGCCCGGTTTTTTCGTGGGCGCCGCCCGCCGGGAACCGGGCCGCCGCCGGTGGGGTCGAGCGCCGCTCGCGCGGTTTTGCGTAGAATGCGGCGAAATCGCTCTCTCTTTTTCTGTCCGGAAACCCCATGACCAAGGCCTTGCTAGTCGAAGACGATCCGAAGCTGTCGCGCCTGATCGCGCAGTTCCTGGAGCAACACGGGTTCCAGGTGGCCCAGGCCTACCGCGGCGACCATGCGGTGGAGGCGTTCCGCCGCCACGACCCGGCCATCACCATCCTCGACCTGATGCTGCCCGGGCGCGACGGCCTGCAGGTCTGCCGCGACCTGCGCGCGTTCTCGTCGGCGCCGATCCTGATGCTGACCGCCCGCGAGGACGACCTGGACCAGATCCTGGGCCTGGAGTCGGGCGCCGACGATTACGTCATCAAGCCGGTCGAGCCGCGCGTGCTGCTGGCCCGCATCCGCGCGCTGCTGCGGCGTCACAGCCAGCTCGAGGAACCGCCGGAGCGCCTGGAGTTCGGGCCGCTGGTCATCGACCGGCGCACCCGGGCGGTGGTCCACGGCGGGGTCGAGGTCGACCTGACCACGATGGAATTCGAGATGCTGTGGGCGCTGGCCAGCCAGGCCGGCCAGGTGCTGACGCGCGACGACCTGCTCAACGCGGTGCGCGGCATCGAGTTCAACGGGCTCGACCGCAGCGTCGACGTCTGCGTCAGCAAGCTGCGCCGCAAGCTCGATGACGATCCGCGCGATCCGGCGCGCATCAAGACCGTGTGGGGCAAGGGCTATCTGTTCTCGCCCAAGGCGCACGAGGGCAGCGATGATTAAATTCGTCCTGCGGCTCTTCGTGGTGCTGGCGGTCGGCTTCGTGATTTCCAACGAAGTCGTGGACCGTTCCGCCAACTACCTGTTCGAGCCGGTCAGCGACGCCTACACCCGCGAGTCGGTGCGCGGGCAGATCCACAGCCTGGTGCAGGAATTGTCGAAGGTCGAGCCGGGCGCGCGCACGGCCTACATCGAAAAGCAGCTGCTGCCGTACTACGGCCTGGGCCTGCGGGTCTTCAACGCTTCCGACTACAACGCCAGCGACAAGGAACGGCGCATCGCTGCCCACGGCGATTTCTTCATCCGCGACAAGATGCAGACCTTCGTGGCCGCGATTCCCGGCCCTGGCCACCAGTGGCTCGAGGTCAAGCTGCCGCCCGAGCCGTCGTTCGGCCCTTGGGTGGTGGCGGCGGTCTATTCGGCGCTGGGGCTGCTGCTGTGCGCCTTCATGCTGGTGTGGGCGCTGCCGATCTGGCGCGACCTGGAAGCGCTCAAGACCGCCGCGCTGCGCATGGGGCAGGGCGACCTGGAGGCCCGCGCGCGGCTGTCGCGGCATTCCAGCATCGGCAACCTGGGCGACACCTTCAACCTGATGTCCGAGCGCATCGGGGCGCTGATCGGCAACCAGCGCGAGCTGACCAACGCCGTTTCGCACGAGCTGCGCACGCCGATCGCGCGCCTGTCGTTCGAGCTCGACATGATCGGCCGCGCCGAGGAGCCGGCCGAGCGCAAGCGCCTGATCGATGACATGAAGAGCGACGTCGCCGAGCTCGACAGCATGGCTTCCGAACTGCTGATGTACGCGCGCCTGGAGCACAAGGGCGACGGCGTCGCGCTGCAGCCGCAGGACGCCCGCAGCTGGCTCGATTCGGTGGTGCAGCATGCGGGCTTCGAGGCCGACCAGTCGGGCGTGCGCTGCGAGGTGGTGCTGTGCCAGGTGCGCGAAGTCCACCTGCACCAGCGCTACATGACGCGGGCGCTGCTGAACCTGCTGCAGAATGCCATCCGCTACGCCGGCGGCCGGGTCCAGGTCAGCCTGGTGTCGCCCTCGCCGCGCGAGTACGTGTTGATGGTCGACGACGACGGCCCGGGCATCCCGCAAGCCGACCGCGAGCGCATTTTCGAACCCTTCATCCGCCTGGACGAGAGCCGCGACCGCGGCACCGGCGGCACCGGGCTGGGCCTGGCCATCGTCAGCCGCGTGGCGCGCTGGCACAACGGCACCGCGCAGGCCGCCGACAGCCCCTTGGGCGGGGCCCGTTTCATCGTCAGCTGGAAGGCGGCCTGAGGCCGGGGACAGGGGCGGACCGGGGATATCCGGCACGCCTTTAACAAACTTAACAATCTGTCCTTCCAATCTTCACAAACTCCATACAAAGCGGGAAAGATCGGGGCCGCATCCCTGACTAGCATGACGGCAGTTCTCAGAAGAGGGTTGCCCGTTCGTCATGTTTTCGCTCACCCGCCTGGCTGCCGTTGCCATGTTCCTGATCGCCGTGGGCGGTTGTCAGGGCGGGGCGCCGGCCGCGCCGCCGACGATCGCCCAGGGCGACTATCCGGCGGTGGTGGCGTACCTGAAGCAGCGCATCGCCTATGACCTGGACGCGCAGCGGGTGCCGGGCCTGTCCATCGCCATCGTCGATGACCAGCGCACGGTCTGGAGCAGCGGCTTCGGCTATGCCGATTCGGCGCGCCATCGCACCGCCACCGGCGACACCCTCTACCGCGTAGGCGCCATCTCCAAGCTCGTGACCGCCGCGGGCGTGCTGCGCGCCGCCGACGACGGCCGCCTGTCGCTGGACATTCCCGCCGCGCAGGCGTTGCCGCAATCGGCGCTGGAGCCGCGCCGCGCGGCCATGCACTGGATGGGCACCTATCCCTTCACCGTCCGCCGCCTGCTGGCGCTGCGCCCCGACACGCTCGAGGACACCATGGGCCGGGCCCGCGCCGACATGGGCTACGCCATGCTCGGCGACATGGTGGCGCACGCCGCCGACGAACCCTTCGACGCCTACGTGCGCCGCACGCTGCTGCAGCCGCTGAACATCTCGCGCGCCGGCTTCCGGCTCGCGGCCGCCGGCGACGACGCGCGCGAACTGCGCGCGGCCGGCTACCGCCGCGGCATCCCGTGGATTGAACAGTCGCAGCCGAACGAGGCCGCCGAAGGCCTGTGGGCCAGTTCCACCGAGATGGCGCGCTTCTCCAGCATGCTGTTCGGCGGCGGCACCTACCAGGGCCGCCGCGTCCTCAAGGACGAATCCGCGCTCACGCTGATGAACCTGGAGACGGTGGCCAACGGCATGGACCTGGAATGCCGCCTGGCGCTGTCGTGGCTGGCGGCGCCTTGCGATGCCGACTACATCGCCGGCGACGCGTTGCGCGAGCACAGCGGCGCGACCGAAGCCTTCCGTGCCCGCTGGCTGCTGGCGCCGCGCGAGAAGCTGGCGGTGCTGGTGATGAGCAATGCCGACAGCGCCGAGCCGCTGGTGGCCTCGGTCTCGACCCTCGCCATGAACCTGATGCGCCAGGCCAAGGGCGCGGCCCCAGAGTAGGCATGCGCCGCGACTGCCGCGGCGTGGCCGAGTTTTCCCCCCAACCTCGTTTCCCGGATGTTCTTATGAAGCGAAATCTCTCTATGTCCCTGATGCAGCGCCGCGCCGGCGCGGCGTGTTTGCTGGCCAGCCTGCCGGTGTTGTCGTTCGCCGCGGGCGGCCAGCAGGTCGCCGACAATTCGGTCTACGGTTCTCGCGGCGCCAGCTCGCGCGGCATCGAGGTCGCCACCGGTACCGAGAAGCCGGCCGACGAATGGAAGTTCTACGGCACGCTGGGCGCGGGCTACGCGCCGCGCTACAGCGGCAGCGACGAAAGCTCGGCCGTGCCGATCGTCGGCCTGGGCATCCGCAGCCCCGGCGGCTTCTTCCTGGACACGGCCCACGGCCTGGGCTGGGAAACGCAGGCGCTCAGCAGCACCTTCCGCTTCTACTTGGCGCCCAGCGCCTCGCGCAAGGACCACAAGAAGGGCTTCGAGGGCTCGAACAAGCTGCGCGGCATGGGCGACATCAAGAGCCGCGCGCAGATCGGCATGGACGCCGAGACGCAGCTTGGCCCGGTGACGCTGTCGGCCACGGTGGCGCACGCGTTCAAGAAGGGCGACGACCGGGACGTGGGCAGCGCCTACACGCTGTTCAACCTGGGCGCCAGCACCACGGTGTACGAAGGCTCGGCCGGCTCGATCTCGCTGGCGCTGAGCGGCAACTTCGGCGATGGCAACTACATGCGCACCTGGTATGGCGTCAGCGATCGCCAGTCGGCCAACTCGGGCTACCGCCGCTACAACCCCAAGGGCGGCCTGGAAAGCATCGGCCTGGGCGCGACCTGGGCGCTGCCGTTGAGCAAGTCGTGGTCCTGGTCGGTGGTGGGTGAAGCGCGCCGCCTGTACGGCGACGCGGCCGACAGCCCCATCGTGAAGGAGCGCAACCAGTACTCCGTCGGCACCATGGTGACGTACACGTATTGAGCGGGTATTGAGCGGGAAGAGCCCTTTCCCGGACGGGAAAGGGTGGGGCGGGCCGGCCGGGCGAATCGCCGCCGGTCCCGCCGCGATGGATTACAGCCCTTGCACGCGGCGGCCGGTGTCGGCCTCGAACCAGTGCAGCGGGTGACGGCCGTCGGGACCGACGTTGACGCGGTCTCCGACCTTGGCCGAGGACTCGGACAACTGGCGGGTGGTGCAGCGCACGACCAGGGTGCTCTTGCCGCAACGGCAGTGCACCAGTTGCTCGGAACCCAGCGTCTCGACCATCTCGACTTCGGCCGGCACGCCTTGCGTGTTCAGCAGCATGTGCTCGGGGCGCATGCCCATGATGACCTTGCGGCCACGCACTTGCGAGGGCACCTGCAGCGGCGAGATCTCCAGCGCCAGGCCATCGATGGTCTGCACCGTGCCGTCGCCGGCCACGTTGACTTCCATCAGGTTCATCGGCGGCGAGCCGATGAAGCCGGCCACGAAGGTCGAGGCGGGCTTCTCGAACACTTCCATCGGCGTGCCGATCTGCTCAGGCACGCCCTGGTACATGACGATCATGCGGTGCGCCAGCGTCATGGCCTCGACCTGGTCGTGGGTCACGTACAGGCTGGTGGTGCCCAGGCGGCGGTGCAGCTTCATGATTTCCAGGCGCATCGCCACGCGCAGCTTGGCGTCCAGGTTCGACAGCGGTTCGTCGAACAGGAACACCTTGGGCTCGCGCACGATGGCGCGGCCCATGGCCACGCGCTGGCGCTGGCCGCCCGACAGGGCGCGCGGGCGGCGGTCCAGCAGGTGGCTCAATTCCAGGATCTGCGCGGCGGCGTCGACGCGCTTCTTGATCTCGTCCTTGGAGAACTTGCGGATCTTCAGGCCGTACGCCATGTTCTCGAACACGGTCATGTGCGGGTAGAGCGCGTAGTTCTGGAACACCATCGCGATGTCGCGTTCGGCCGGCTCGAGATTGTTGACGACCTTGTCGTCGATCACGATCTCGCCGCTGGTCACGGTTTCCAGGCCGGCGACCATGCGCATCAGCGTGGACTTGCCGCAGCCCGAGGGGCCGACGATGACGATGAATTCACCGTCCTTCACATCCATGTCGATGCCATGGATGACCGGCACGTTGCCGGCGTAGGTTTTCTTTACGTTGCGAAAGCTGAGAGTAGCCATGAGTTATTCGTATCGGAGTCGTTGTCGGGTAGGCGATAGGGGAGGGTCACTTTTCAGTGTCGACCAAGCCCTTGACGAACCATTTCTGCATCAGGATGACGACCAGCGCCGGCGGGATCATCGCCAGCATGGCGGTGGCCATGGTGATGTTCCATTCGGTCACGCTGTCGCCGCCGCTGATCATCCGCTTGATGCCGATGACGACGGGGTACATGTCTTCCTGCGTGGTCACCAGCAGCGGCCACAGGTATTGGTTCCAGCCGTAGATGAACTGGATCACGAACAGCGCGGCGATGCTGGTCTTGGACAGCGGCAGCAGCACGTCGCGGAAGAAGCGCACCGGACCGGCGCCGTCGATGCGGGCGGCCTCGATCAGCTCGTCCGGCACCGTCAGGAAGAACTGGCGGAACAGGAAGGTGGCCGTGGCCGAGGCGATCAGCGGCAGCGTCAGGCCGGCGTAGCTGTTGAGCAGGCCGAGGTCGGCCACCACCTTGTAGGTGGGCGCGATACGCACTTCGACCGGCAGCATCAGCGTGACGAAGATCATCCAGAAAAAGAACATGCGGCCGGGGAAGCGGAAATACACCACCGCGAAGGCCGACAGCAGCGAGATCGCGATCTTGCCGATCGAAATCACCAGCGCCATGATCAGGCTGACGTACATCATGCGGCCGACCGGCGCGCCGGACGAGCCGCCGGAAGAGCCGCCAAACAGCGCCTGCATGTAGTTGTCGACGAAGTGCGGACCGGGGATCAGCGACATCGGCGCGGAGGCCACTTCCTGCGCGGTCTGGGTGGACGCGACGAAAGTGACGTAGAGCGGAAAGGCCACCATCGCCACCCCGCAGAGCAGGATGACGTGGGCCAGAATATCCAGCCAGGGACGGCGTTCAACCATTGTTATCTGCCTCGAAAATCAATACTGCACTTTGCGGTCGACGTAGCGGAACTGCACGACCGTCAAGGCAATCACAATGAACATCAGCACCACCGACTGGGCCGCCGACGAGCCGAGATCCAGGCCGCGGAAGCCGTCGCTGTACACCTTGTAGACCAGGATCGATGTCGACGTGCCGGGACCGCCCTGCGTGGTGGTGTCCACCACCGCGAAGGTGTCGAAGAAGGCATAGATGATGTTGACCACCAGCAGGAAGAAGGTGGTGGGCGAGAGCAGCGGGAACACGATGCTCCAGAAGCGGCGCGACGGGCTGGCGCCGTCGATCGCGGCGGCTTCGATGAGCGAGCGCGGGATCGACTGCAGGCCGGCCAGGAAGAACAGGAAGTTGTACGAGACCTGCTTCCAGACGGCGGCGATCAGCACCAGGATCATGGCCTGGCTGCCGTCCAGGCGCGGGTTCCAGTCGACGCCGGCCTGGCGCAGGGCCACCGCCAGGATGCCGACCGAGGGCGAGAACAGGAACAGCCACAGCACGCCGACCACGGCGGGCGCGACGGCGTAGGGCCAGATCAGCAGGGTCTTGTAGAGGCCGGCGCCGCGGATCACGCGGTCGGCCATGACGGCCAGCAGCAGCGAGACGCCCAGGCCGACCACGGCGACCAGGATCGAGAACACCGCCGTGACACGGAAGGAATCGAGATAGGCCTGTTGCGAGAACAGTTCCATGAAGTTGTCGAGACCGACGAACTCCGAGGACAGGCCGAACGCATCTTCCAGCCGCATCGACTGCCACATGGCCTGGCCGGCGGGAAGGAAGAAGAAGACCACGGTAATGATGATCTGCGGCAGGAGCAGCAGATAGGGCAGGGTCTTGTGCCCGAAGACAACGCGTTTTTCCATAGGGGGAACCCAAGGTACGAAAAACGGCGGTTGGATTAACCGCCGCTTGAAACCGCCGGCCGGGAAAGGATGCACCGGCCTGGCTCGAGGCGCCCGGAGGCGCCGGCACGCATAAGCACGATAGGCTTAAAGCCCTAAAAAAACCAGGGCTTTAAGCCTCTCTTGAACTACGCAAGCCCCTGTCACGAAACGGAAATCGTGCATGCCAGGGGCTTGTTTCCGAGCCTCGGAACGGGCGTTACTTTACACTCTTCTCGAACTTTTCCAGCAGTTCGTTGCCGCGCTTGACGATGTTCTCGGCGCCGTCCTTGGCCGAGACCTTGCCCGAAACGATGCGTTCGATCTCAGCGTCCTCGATTTCACGGATCTGCGGCAGGAAGCCCAGGCGCAGGCCACGCGATTGCGCGGTGGTTTCGACGTTCAGCTGCTTGACGCCGACTTCGGTGCCCGGGTTCTTGTCATAGAAACCGTCTTTCTTGGTCAGCTCGTAGGCAGCCTTGGTGACCGGCACGTAGCCGGTCTGCTGGTGCCAGCGGGCGGCGATTTCCGGGCTGGCCAGGAACTTGAAGAACGCGGTCACGCCCTTGTAGGTTTCCGGCTTCTTGTTGGCGAAGACCCACAGCGAAGCGCCGCCGATGATGGTGTTCTGCGGCGCGCCTTGCACGTCGGCGTAGTAGGGCAGGGTCGAGGTGCCGAATTCGAACTTGGCGTTCTTGGCGATGTTGGCGCGCAGGCCCGACGAACCGGTGATCATGGCGCACTTGCCGCTGATGAACAGCGAGTTCGGCTCGTCGCCGCGGCCGCCGTACATGAAGATGCCTTCCTTGCCCAGCTTGGCGAGGTTTTCCAGGTGGCGCACGTGCAGCGGGGTGTTGATCGCGATGCGGGCGTCCAGGCCGCCGAAACCGTTGTCCTTGGTGGCGTACGGCACGTTGTGCCAGGCCGAGAACGTTTCCAGCTGGACCCACGACGGCCACGAGGTGGTGTAGCCGCATTCCTGGCCCGCGGCCTTCAGCTTCTGGCCGGCGGCGGCCAGTTCTTCCCAGGTCTTGGGCGGCTTTTCGGCGTCCAGGCCAGCCTTCTTGAAGGCGTCCTTGTTGTAGTAGAACACCACGGTCGAGCTGTTGAAGGGCATCGACACCAGCTTGCCGTCGGCCGACGAGTAGTAGCCGGCCACGGCGCCGATGAAGTCCTTCGGGTCGATCGGGTTGCCGGCTTCTTCCGACATCTGCTGCACCGGCTTGATGGCGCCCTTGGCGTACATCATGGTGGCGGTGCCGACTTCGAACACCTGGAGGATGTCCGGGGCATTGCCGGCGCGGAACGCGGCGATGCCGGCGTTCATGGATTCGCCATAATTGCCCTTGTAGACGGCCTTGACCTGGTAGTCGGGGTTCTTCTTGTTGAACTCGTCGACGAGGCCGTTCACGCGGTCGCCCAGCGCGCCTTCCATCGAGTGCCAGAACGTGATTTCGGTGGCCGCGTGCGCGGAAGCGCCGGCGAACGCCGCCATGACGGCGGCAAAGGTGAGGGCAATTCGGTGGGATCGCATGAGAGGTTTCCTCCAGTTGGGCGTGTCGCGACCGGGATTGTCCGGGCGCGGAAAACACGTCACCTTATGAATTGTTTGTGACAAAACCGTGACTTTCACATCACTTAAAACGCCTGTCAAATTGCGCGTTTCAGGCGCGAACGAACATTTTCTTTTTTTTCCCGCTGGAGCCGACCGGTTTACAATCGCTTCCTATGAAAAACGAACTTTCGATTGCGTTCATCGGCGGCGGCAATATGGCCGCCGCGCTGGCTTCCGGTCTCGCGGGCAAAGTATGCCCCGCCGGCAGCATTCATGTCATTGACATTAACCAGGATTCGCACGCCGCCTGGCAGGCCCGCGGCATGACCACCGCGACCGCCCCGGACGAGGCCCTGGCGCGGTGCCGCGTATGGGTGTTCGCAGTCAAGCCTCAGAACATGAAAGACGTTGTGGCTTCCACGCGTCAGTGGTTGCGCGACGACACTTTGGTGGTAAGCGTCGCGGCCGGCATCCGCGCCGACACGCTGGCCGGCTGGCTGGGCACGCCCGAGGCGCCGTGGCGCCGCCTGGTGCGTTGCATGCCCAATACCCCGGCGCTGGTCGGCGCCGGCATCACCGGCCTGGCCGCGCTGGATGGCGTGGGGCAGGCCGACCGCGACCTGGCCGCCAGCATGCTGGCCAGCGTCGGCGAAGTGGTCTGGGTGGCCGACGACGCGGCGCTGGACGCCGTGACCGCGCTGTCGGGCAGCGGCCCGGCGTATGTCTTCCTGTTCCTGGAAGCCCTGATCGCCGGCGGCCAGAAGGTCGGCCTGACGGCCGAGCAGGCGCGCCAGCTGGCGCTGGGCACCTTCGCCGGCGCCACCAAGCTGGCCGCCGAATCGTCCGAGCCGCCGTCGGTGCTGCGCGAGCGCGTCACCTCCAAGGGCGGCACCACCGCCGCGGCGTTGGCCGCGTTCAATGCCGCCGGCTTTGCCGGCATCGTCGAGGACGCCATGGCCGCGGCCGCGCAGCGTTCGCGCGAGCTGGCCGAGGAGTTCGGCAAGTGAGCCAGGCCGCCGCGCGCTTTGCCCCCATGAGCCGGGCGCAGTTCGGCATCGCCGTGCTGTGCATGCTGCTGGTGGTTGTGGGCTCGAACATCCTGGTGCAGGTGCCGCTGAATGACTGGCTGACCTGGGGCGGCCTGTCGTATCCGGTGGCTTTCCTGGTGACCGACGTGCTCAACCGCCGCTTCGGCCCCGCGGCCGCGCGCCGGGTGGTGTGGTTCGGTTTCGCCGCCGCGCTGGCGGTGTCGGTGTGGGTGGCGTCGCCGCGCATCGCGCTGGCCTCGGGCCTGGCCTATATCTGCGCGCAACTGGTCGACATCCAGGTGTTCGACCGCCTGCGGGACCAGCGCTGGTGGCGCGCGCCGCTGGTGTCCGGGGTGCTGGGCGCGATCCTCGACACCGCGGTGTTTTTCAGCGTGGCCTTCGCCGCCACCGGCACGCCCTGGGTGACCTGGATGATGGGCGACCTGGCGATCAAGCTGGTGGTCAACATCAGCATGCTGGCGCCGTTCCGCGCGCTGATGTGGAATCTGGCCAAACCTGCCAGCGTCTGATTTTCGAAAATCGACGATTATTATTAACGGGATAATCATTATCCGTAAGACTCGCGTAAGTACTGTATGAAAATGCGAAGTCAAACGATGTATTAATGATTATTCATATAAATCACCTGCCATCGAATTCATCGCGGCGCCATGGGGAATCCAAGGCGCCGCGCGGATTTTTCCTGCGTTTTCACGTACTTGTCGCACCGATCCGTCACGATTAAAGGTTTCTCCTGAAATATTGGGGATTACACGCAGTGACAGTATGTCTGCTTGCTTCCAGAATACCGCCCACACCGTGTTTTTGCCCAAGAAGCCGGCGACGCGCGATACGGGTTGCGGGGTATCCACCCGACAGACCGGATCGAACAGAGCCGCTCAAAACCTCGCTGGAGAACTCCGCATGAAGTTTCTGCATCGCCTTACCCCGGTAGCTATGGCATTCGGGGCGCTTGCCCTGGCAGGTTCCGTGCACGCCGCCGATACGATCAAGATCGGCATCCCGCAGCCCATGACGGGCCCCAACACCCAGTACGGCGACCAGATCCAGGCTGGCGCGCTGACTGCCATCGAGACCATCAACGCCAAGGGCGGCGTGAAGGGCAAGAAGCTCGAACCGATCCTCATCGACGACGGTTGCGAACCGAAGCAGGCCGTCCCGGCCGCCAACCGCGTGGTCAACTCCGGCGCCAAGTTCGCCGTGGCCCATGCGTGCTCGGGCGTGACCGTGGCCGCCGTGAACGTCTACGAACAGGAAGGCATCGTCGGCATCACCCCGGGCGCGACGTCGCCGCTGGTCACCGACACGATCAAGCCGCATTACTTCTTCCGCACCATCGGCCGCGACGACCAGCAAGGTCCGTACGCCGCCCGCTACATCGCCAACACCCTCAAGCCCAAGAAGGTCGCCGTGCTGCACGACAAGCAGACCTACGGCTCGGGCGTGGCCACCCAGGTCAAGGACACCCTGACCAAGGAAGGCGTGAACGTGGCGCTGTTCGAAGGCATCAACGTCGGCGACAGCGACTACTCGGCCATCATCACCAAGCTCAAGTCGGCCGGCGTCGACCTGGTCTACTTCGGCGGCTACCACCCCGAGCTCGGCCTGTTGCTGCGCCAGTCGCGTGAACAGGGCCTGAAGGTCCAGTTCATGGGTCCGGAAGGCACCGCCAACCAGGATCTGGTGGCGATCGCCGGCCCGGCCATCGAGGGCCTGCTGGTCACGCTGCCCGCCGACTTCACCAAGCTGCCGGGCAACGAAAGCATCGTCAAGGCCTTCAAGGACGCCAAGCGCGATCCGGACGGCGCCTTCCAGATGCCGGCCTACGCCGCGGTGCAGATCCTGGCCGACAGCATCACCGCCGTGGGCGAGGATCCCGCCAAGGTCGCCGACTACATGCACAAGACTACGTTCAACACCGGCATCGGCAAGGTCGAGTACGACGCCAAGGGCGATCTGAAGAACTTCGAGTTCGCCGTTTACAAATGGGACAAGAACGGCAAGAAGACCCAGCTGTAAACTCCCGCGATTCCGCCGGCGTGGTGCCGGCGTGAGGGCCTGTCGTCGTCGTTGTGTCGTAATCCGCGTAGCGATGCGCCAAAAGCGCTGTGCGGCCGGCACGCGATGATCACAGGCCCTTAAAATACGCCCAGGTTTCCGGCTCCGGGTCTCTCTACCGGAGCCGGAACTATTTGGAGCAAGAGAAATAATGTCTGACCTCATACCCCAACTTACCCAGCAATTCTTCAACGGATTGTCTCTGGGCGCGATCTACGCGTTGATTGCCATCGGCTACACAATGGTCTACGGCATCATCGGTATGATCAACTTCGCTCACGGCGAAATCTACATGATCGGCGCCTATGTCGGCCTGGTCACCCTCACGGCCATCGGCACGGGCAGCGGCCTGCCGGTGCCATTCATCATCGCGGCGATGCTGCTGGTGGCCATCGTCGTCACCGGCATCTACGGCTTCAGCGTCGAGCGGGTCGCGTACCGCCCGGTGCGCAGCAGCCCCCGCCTGGTGGCGCTGATCTCGGCCATCGGCATGTCGATCTTCCTGCAGAACTGGGTCGCCCTGGGCCAGGGCGCGCGCGACATGGCGGTGCCATCGCTGGTGTCCGGCGCGGTGCAGTTCCACATGGGATCCGACTTCGACGTGACGGTGCCGTATTCGCGCATCATGATCATCGTGGTGACCGTGGTGCTGATGATCGGCCTGACGCTGTTCATCAAGTACTCGCGCATGGGCCGCGCCTCGCGCGCCTGCTCGCAGGACATGCACATGGCCAACCTGCTGGGCATCGACACCAACCGCGTGATCTCGTTCACGTTCGTGATGGGCGCGATCCTGGCGGCGGTGGGCGGCGTGCTGATCGCCATCACCATCGGCAAGCTCAATCCCTTCATCGGCTTCCTGGCCGGCATCAAGGCCTTCACGGCGGCGGTGCTGGGCGGCATCGGCAGCATCCCCGGCGCCATGCTGGGCGGCGTGTTGCTGGGCCTGGCCGAAACGTTCGCGGCAGCCTATATCTCGTCGCAGTACAAGGACATCGTGGCATTCTCGCTGCTGGTCCTGATCCTGCTGTTCCGTCCCACCGGGCTGTTGGGCAAACCTGAGGTGGAAAAAGTCTGATGTCGAACAACAATCTCAAAAACGCCACCATGGCGGCGGTGCTGACCGCCGTCATCGTCACCCCCGTCTTCGGCCTGCAACTGATCCGCCAGGGCGCCCGCACCTCGATGGAGTCGCACTGGTCGCTGGTGGCCCTGGCCGCCGCGGTCGTGTTCGTGTTCCAGCTGCTGCGGCCCTGGATCGCCAAGCCGTTCCAGAAGCTCAAGACCAATCTGCCGACCTTGCCCTCGGCCCCGGCCAAGAACAACAAGCTGATGATGTTCCTGATCCTGGCGGTGGCCGTGACCTGGCCGTTCTTCGCCGGACGCAGCTCGGTCGACATCGCCACGCTGGTGCTGATCTACGTGATGCTGGGCCTGGGCCTGAACATCGTGGTCGGTTTCGCCGGGCTGCTGGACCTGGGCTTCGTCGGTTTCTATGCCGTCGGCGCCTACACCTACGCCCTGCTGTACCACTGGGGCGGCTGGAGCTTCTGGGAAGCGCTGCCGTTCTCGGGCGCGATGGCCGCGCTGTTCGGCTTCGTCCTGGGCTTTCCGGTGCTGCGCCTGCGCGGCGACTACCTGGCCATCGTGACGCTGGGCTTCGGTGAAATGATCCGCCTGCTGCTGATCAACCTGAACACGCTCACGGGCGGTCCGGACGGCATCTCGGGCATTCCCAAGCCGACGGTGTTCGGCCTGGAGATGACGCGTCGCGCCAGCACGGAAGGGGGCACCACGTTCCACGACTTCTTCGGCCTGACGTTCCAGAACCAGCACATGGTGATCTATCTGTACATGATGGCGCTGCTGCTGGCGCTGGTGACGCTGTTCGTCTCGACGCGCCTGATCCGCATGCCGGTCGGCCGCGCCTGGGAGGCGTTGCGCGAGGACGAGATCGCCTGCCGTTCGCTGGGATTGAACCCGACCCGCATCAAGCTGTCCGCGTTCACGCTGGGCGCGACCTTCGCCGGTTTCGGCGGCGCGTTCTTCGCGGCGCGCCAGGGCATGGTCAACCCCGAATCCTTCACCTTCATCGAGTCGGCGCTGATCCTGGCGATCGTGGTGCTGGGCGGCATGGGTTCGCAGGTGGGCGTGATCCTCGCCGCCATCCTGCTGACGGTGCTGCCCGAGGTGGCGCGCGAGTTCGCCGAGTACCGGATGCTGATGTTCGGTCTGGTGATGGTATTGATGATGATGTGGCGTCCGCAGGGGTTGTTGCCCATGAAGCGTCCCCACGTGGAGCTGGCTAAATGAGCGAGGCATTGCTGAAAGTATCCGGACTGACCATGCGCTTCGGCGGCCTGCTGGCCGTCGATAGCGTGGCGTTCGAAGTCAAATCCGACGAGGTGTTCGCCATCATCGGCCCCAACGGCGCCGGCAAGACCACCGTGTTCAACTGCGTGGGCGGCTTCTACGCGCCGACCGCGGGCGACATCCTGATGGACGGCAAGTCCATCACGGGCCTGCCCAGCCACAAGGTGGCGCGCCACGGGCTGGTGCGCACGTTCCAGAACGTGCGGCTGTTCAAGCAGCTGACGGTGCTGGAGAACCTGCTGGTGGCGCAGCACACGCAGGTGGAATCGCGCCTGTTGCCGGGCCTGCTCAAGACCAAGTCCTATCGCCAGTCGGAAACCGACGCGCTGTCGCGCGCGGCGCAGTGGCTGGATTTCATGGGCTTGCGTGAGTATGCCAACCGCGAGGCCGGCAACCTGGCCTACGGCCACCAGCGCCGCCTGGAGATCGCGCGTTGCATGATCACCAAGCCGCGCCTCCTGATGCTGGACGAGCCGGCCGCCGGCCTGAACCCGCAGGAAAAGCGCGATCTGCAGTCGCTGATCGACCAGTTGCGCCGCGAGTTCGGCGTGGCGGTGCTGCTGATCGAGCACGACATGAGCCTGATCATGGGCATTTCCGACCGCATCCTGGTCATGGAGCACGGCAAGCCCATCACTACCGGCACCCCCGAGCAGGTGCGCAACGACGAGCGCGTCATCAAGGCGTACCTGGGGGAAGAATAAATGCTGAAGCTGGAAAACATTCACACGTTCTATGGCGCCATCCAGGCGCTGAACGGCGTGTCGGTGGACGTCAACAAGGGCGAGATCGTGACCCTGATCGGCGCCAACGGCGCCGGCAAGACCACGCTGCTGATGACGGTCTGCGGCAATCCGCGCGCCAAGGAAGGCAAGATCACGTTCGAGGGCGAGGACATCACCCACAAGGACACGCACCACATCATGCGCAATGGCATCGCCATTTCGCCGGAAGGGCGGCGCGTGTTCAAGGACCTGACGGTGGCCGAGAACCTGATGATGGGGGGCTTTTTCGCCAAGCGCGAGGAGATCCAGGTGGGCATCGAGCACGTCTACGGATTGTTTCCGCGCCTGAAGGAACGGGCCAGCCAGCGGGCGGGGCTGATGTCGGGCGGCGAGCAGCAGATGCTGGCGATCGGGCGGGCGTTGATGACGCGGCCGCGGTTGCTGCTGCTGGACGAGCCGACGCTGGGACTGGCGCCGCTGGTGATCGCGCAGATCTTCGACATCATCCGCGAGATCCGCGAGCAGGGCGTGACGGTGTTCCTGGTCGAGCAGAATGCCAACAAGGCGCTGCAGGTGGCGGATCGCGGGTATGTGCTGGAGAACGGGCGGGTCGTGCTCCAGGATACGGGGGCGAATTTGCTGGTCAATGATCAGGTGCGGAAGGCTTATCTGGGCGGGTGATCCGCTTGAAGGTTTTATTCCCCGCGAAGGGAAATTTGGGCGCTACTGCGAAGGGCGCCCTTTTTTTGTCTTGTGCTTTTGTGGCGTGGAGGAGGTTGTGCTTCGTAGGTCGCCCGAGGCTTGTCGCGCTGCTGGACCATTGGGTAAGGGCGAGGTTTGCGGGGCCCGCCAGGATCGGCCGCGCGGGCGGCCGATCCTGGCATACGCGGTGGTGTTGCGTCGGGAGGATGACGCTGCGCGCGGGTGGGGGAGGTGATCGTGGCTTTACGCCGCGATGCGTTGCTCGGGCTGGTCAGCCAGGTAGTGGGCGATGGCGGCGCGGGCCAGGGCGTCGATGGAGTCGGTCAGGGTGATGCCCAGGCTGGGGCGCAGGGCGTGGGGGACGGCCAGGGGGAGCTCGGTGCAGCCCAGGACGACGGCGTCGGCGCCGCGGGCCTTGAGGCGGGCGATGCATTCGGCGGCGGGGGCGAAGGCGGCTTCGAGCTGGTTGCCCTTGACGGCGCGGATCGAGGCCATGCAGTAGCGTTCGACTTCATCGTCGTCGGGGACGATGCATTCGTAGCCCTGGGCTTCGAGATGGCGCTGGTAGAGGCCGAGCTTGAGCGTGGCGGCGGTGCCCATCAGGCCGATGCGGCCCTGGTGCAGGCCGAGGCGGCGCAGGTCGTCGATGACGGCCTGGATGATGTGCAGCACGGGGCGTTCGGTGGCGGCGGCGATGTCGTCGTACCAGAGGTGCGCGGTGTTGCAGGGGATGGCGATGAGCTGGGCGCCGGCGCGTTCCAGGAAACGCACGCCTTCGACCATGTAGGGCAGGGGGTTCTCGCCGCCGGCCATGTAGGCGCTGGAACGATCGGGGATGCGCGGATCGTTGCGAAGCAGGGTGGGGATGTGCTGCTGGTCCGCGTCGGCGGGCGTGAGCGCCGCGAGGCGGAGCGCGAAGGCGGCGCCGGCCATGGGGCCCATGCCACCCAAAACACCCAGGTAACAGCCCTGGGAATAGCTATTCACTTTGTTGACTCCAAGGTAATGCATCACCGGGTGCCAGTACCTGGCCCGGGCGCTCGGCGCCGGTTCGTTCCCCGTCCCAGACCTGCCGGCCATTGACCCACACGGCGTGGATGCCCTGGCTGACCTGAATGGGAGCTGAAAAAGTGGCCACATCTGTCACCGTGGCAGGATCGAACAGCACCAGGTCAGCATGATACCCCTGCCGCAGCAGGCCACGCTCGGACAGGCCGTATTGGGCGGCCGCCAGGCCGGTCATCTTGTGGATGGCGGTTTCCAGCGACAGCAACTGCTGTTCGCGCACCATGGTGCGCAGCACGTTGGTGAAGGTGCCCCATTGGCGCGGGTGCGGATGCGGGTCGAAGGGCAGGCCGTCCGAGCCGACCATGGTCAGCGGATGGCTGAAGATGCGGTTGACGTCGGCCGGGTCCATCAGGAAGTAGATGGCGCCGGCGGGCGCCAGGCGGGCGAGGGCGGCTTCGTCGTCCAGCCCCAGTTCGGCCATGACCTCGGCGAAGTCGCGGCCGGTGGCCTCGGGGTAGCCCTTGGACCAGGTGATCATGGTGCGGCTGGCCAGGCGGGCGCGGTCCAGCCGCAGCATGGTCGAGGTGGCGGGATACGGATGGCAGTCGAGGCAGACGCGTTGCGTGGCGGCGGCGCGGCTGATCATGTCCAGCGTTTCGCGGCTGCGGCCGTGGTTGCGTTCGCCGGCCAGCTTGTGGTGCGAGAACACCACGCGGCAGTCGAGCTCGCGGCCGATCAGCAGCGCTTCTTCCATGGCCGCCACGATGTGGTCGGCCTCGTCGCGCAGGTGGGTGGCGTAGATCGCGCCGGCGCGGCCGCGCAGCGGTTGGCAGACGTCGACGATCTCGTCGGTGGGCGCGGCGCTGGCGGGCGGATAGAAGGTGCCGGTGGAGACGCCGAAGGCGCCGGCTTGCAGCGCCTCGTCGAGCAGGGCGCGCATGGCCTGGCGCTCGGCCTCGGTGGCGGCGCGGCCGGTATCGTCCATGACCGCCACGCGCAGCGTGGTGTGGCCGACCAGCGGGATCACGTTGACGGCGGCGGGGCTGTCGGCCAGGGCCCGCAGCCAGGCGCGGAAAGTCTCGAAGCGGAACAGCTCGGGCGGGCCCAGCAGGTCCAGCGGCTGCGGGATCTCCTGGCGCGACAGCGGCGCCAGGCTGATGCCGCAGTTGCCGGTGACGACCGTGGTGATGCCTTGCGAGACCTTGGGCAGCATCTCGGGATGCGCCAGCAGGTAGCCGTCGTCGTGGGTGTGCGAGTCGATGAAGCCGGGCGCCAGGGCCAGGCCGCGGGCGTCGATCACCGGCACGCCGGGCGCATGGGCGAAGTCACCCAGCGCCACGATGCGCCCGTCCCGCACCGCCAGATCGCCCTGGCGCGACGGACCTCCGCCGCCGTCGATGAGCGTGGCGCCGGCCACGATGAAGTCGGCCTGCGGGGCGGGGTCGATCCGGGTGCTGCGGTCCGTCATGGCGGGGCTCAGTCCAGTTTCTCGATGCCGGCGGTTTCGATGATCTGCTTCCACTTGGCGGTTTCGCGGTCGATCAGCAGCTTGAATTCATCCGGGGCGCCGCTGGCGGGCACCGCGCCCAGCGTTTCCAGGCCGGTGCGGACCTCGGGGGCCTGCAGCGCCTTCTGGACGGCGGCGTTGAGCTTGGCGACGACCTCGGGCGGGGTGCCCTTGGGCGCGACCACGCCGCCCCAGGCCACGGTTTCGTAGCCCTTCAGGCCGGCTTCGTCCAGCGTCGGCACGTCGGGCATCAGCGCCAGGCGCTTCAGGCTGCTGACGCCGATGGCGCGCACCTTGCCGCTCTTGACCAGCGGGGTGGCCTCGGAGGTATTGACGAACAGGTAGTCCAGGCGCCCGCCGAGCAGGTCCTGGATGGCCGCGGGGCCGCCGTTGTACGGGATGAACATGACGTCGACCTTGGCCATGCTCTTGAACAGTTCGCCGCCCATGTGGCCGGTGGTGCCGACGCCGGAAGCGCCGTACGACAGGCGGCCGGGTTCCTTGCGGGCGCGGTCGATCAGGTCCTGCACGCTCTTGACGGGCGAGTCGGCCGGCACGATCAGCGCGTTGTACAGGTCGAACATGTGGGCCACGGGCGCCAGGTCCTGGTCGACGTCGTAGGGCAGGCGCTTGAACAGCGAGCGGTTGACCGCCAGCGTGTTGATGTTGCCGTAGCCCACGGTGTAGCCGTCGGGGGCGGCGCGCTTGACCAGCGCGATGCCGATGTTGCCGGCGGCGCCCGGACGGTTTTCCACCACCATCGTGGCGCCGGTGTCCTTGGCGATCTGGGTGGTGATCAGGCGCGACAGCACGTCGGGCGAACCGCCGGCGGCCGAGGGCACGATGAAGGTGATCGGCTTGTCGGGATAGGCGCCGGCGGCCTGCGCGCCGGCGCTGAAGGTGGCGGCCAGCGCCAGGGCGGCGAGGCTGCGGATGAAAGTGCGTTGCATGCTGGATTCCCCTTGTTTTGTAGTGTGGAGGCCGGCAGATTAGCACCGGGCATGCGGCACCGCGTCATCGAAAAATGTCGAAAACCTATAATCCGCCGTTATTGATCAAGGGGAACCAACATGGATGAGCAGGCCTATGCCGACGAGGTCGGGCCGAGCGCCGGCCGGCCGCTGAACCTGCGCCAGATCGAGGTGTTCCGCGCCATCATGATGGCCGGCTCGATCAGCGGCGCGGGGCGCATGCTGCACGTGTCGCAACCGGCGGTGAGCCGGGTGCTGGCGCTGACCGAGACGCGCCTGGGTTACCGCCTGTTCGAGCGGGTCAAGAGCCGGCTCTCGCCCACCGCCGAGGCGCGGCGCCTGTACGCCGAGGTCGAGCAGGTCTATGGCGGCATCCAGCGCGTCAACGATCTCGCGGCCAGCCTCGGGCAGTCGGGCGCGGGCATGCTCAAGATCGTGGCCAGCGCCAGCTATGGCCAGCGGCTGGTGCCGATGGCGCTGGGGCGCTTTCGCGACCGCAATGCCGATGCGCGGGTCGACTACCGCAGCGTCACCTTCGATGAGCTGGCGGCGTATTTCCTGTCGGGGCAGGCCGATATCGGCATCTCGATGCGGCCGCCCGATCATCCCAACCTGGCCTCGACCCGGCTGGCGACGGTGCCGGTGATCTGCGCGGTGCCCAAGGGCCATCCGCTGGCCGCGCACGACGTGGTGCATCCGGAGGATTTCGCCTCGGCGGCCTGGATCGGCTATCCGCACGACACGCCGCTGGGACGCGCGCTGCAGTCGTTCTTCGGCGGCGCGCCGGCGTGCGCGGCGGCGGTCGAGGTGCATTCGCCGGTGACGGCCTGTTCGTTCGTGCAGCAGGGCCTGGGCCCGGCCCTGGTGGATGCCTGGTGCGTGTCGCCGGATCAGACCGAAAGCATGGTGCTGCGGCCGATCGCGCCGGGCGCCAGCGTGGAGATCTGGGCCACGCATTCGAACCTGAGCGCGCCGCCGCTGCTGGCGCGGCGCTTCCTGGCGGCGGTCAGGAAGATCCTGGAGACCGCGGCGCCGGCCATGTCCGGGGCCTGAAAAAAAAGAACGCCCCGGCGTCCAGGACGGCCGGGGCGATGGCGCGCGGGCAGGCCGGCGCCGATGCCGTCATGCCAGGCCTTCGGCCTTGAGCGCGGCCTTGACGCCGGCGTTGTCTTCCATGCGCTTGAAGAACGCGGCCAGGTGGTCCTGGCCCGCCAGGTCGACCTGCTTGGCGTGGGCCCAGCGCAGCACCACGTAGAGGTAGGCGTCGGCGATCGACGGCGCCTCGCCGCCCAGGTAGGGCTGGTTGATGAGCTGGGCGTCCAGCAGCGCGAACAGGCGCGTCAGGATCTTGGACGCCGAGGCGGCCAGTTCCTGCTGCGGGCCTTCTTCGCTCACGAAGCGGCCGGCGCCGAAGATCATCGAGAAGGTCTTGTGGATGTCCGAGTTGATGAAGCCGAGCCAGCGGCGCACGTCGGCGCGCGAGCGGGCCGAGCCGTCGCCCAGCAGCTTGGCCTGCGGCGCCTGTTCGGCCAGGTATTCAAGAATCGCCACGTTCTGGGTCAGCGCGAAACCGTCGTCGTCCAGCGCGGGCACGGCGCCCAGCGGATTGACCTTCAGGAACTCGGGGCCCTTGAGTTCGTCGCGGCTGAGCTTGTGCGTTTCGTAGGGCTTGCCGATCCATTCCAGCACGATGTGGGAGGCGAGCGAGCACGCGCCAGGCATGTAGTACAGTTTCATGTAAGGGAGTCTCCTGAGAGAAATGGACGGGAAGCCACCCGTCGCTGGCTCCTATGGTACGCCACCCGCAAGGCGCCGCGCCGTGCCGCCGCGCTTCACCCCGCCGCCGGAGATGTCCATGCCGTCACGCCCGTCCGCGATCCGTCGCGCCTCGTCCCTGATCGCCTTCGCCGGCGCCGCGCTATGCGCGGCCAGCGTCTGGGCCACCCCGCAGAAAAGTCCCGACAAACCGCCCGCCGGGCGCGCGCAGGTGACGGTGGTGGTGGGCGGCCTGGAACACCCCTGGTCGATGGCCTTCCTGCCCGAGGGCGGCATGCTGATCACCGAGCGCCCCGGCAGCCTGCGGCTGCTGCGCATCCCGGGCGGCCTGTCCAAGCCGCTGGCCGGCGTGCCCAAGGTGGCGGCGCAGGGGCAGGGCGGCCTGCTGGACGTGGCCCTGTCGCCCGGTTTCGCGCAGGACCGCTATGTCTATCTGTCATACGCCGAATCGGATGGCTCGCGCAGCGGCACCGCCGTCGGCCGCGGCCGCCTGTCGGCCGACGCCACCGCGCTGGAGGACTTCCGGGTGCTGTTCCGCCAGGCGCCCAAGCTGTCGCAGGGTCTGCATTTCGGTTCGCGCCTGGTGTTCGACGGCAAGGGCCACCTGTTCATCTCGCTCGGCGAGAACAACCAGCGCCCGACCGCGCAGGAACTCGACAAGCTGCAGGGCAAGGTGGTGCGCCTGACCGTCGACGGCGCGGTGCCGCCCGACAATCCCTTCGTCGGCAAGGCTGGCGCGCGGCCGGAAATCTGGTCGTACGGACATCGCAATCCGCAGGGCATGGCGCTCAATCCGTGGAGCGGCGCGCTGTGGGAGCACGAGCACGGCCCGCGCGGCGGCGACGAGATCAACCTGGTGCAGCCGGGCAAGAACTACGGCTGGCCGCTGGCGACCTACGGCATCAATTACTCCGGCCAGCCGATTCCCGAGGCCAAGGGCGAAACGCTGCCGGGCATGGAATCGCCGCTGTACTGGTGGGCCAAGTCGCCGGCCATCAGCGGCATGGCGTTCTATGATGCCGACCGCTTTCCGGCCTGGCGCCACTCGCTCTTCATCGGCGCGCTGGCCGACCAGGACCTGATCCGGCTGACGCTGGACGGCGACAAGGTGGTGGCTGAGGAACGCCTGCTGGGCGAGCGCAAGGCCCGCATCCGCGACGTGCGGCAGGGGCCGGACGGCTACGTGTACGTGTTGACCGACGCCTCGCCGGGCGAGCTGCTGCGGCTGGCGCCGGCGCAATCGGGAGGATGACGCCATGAAAACCTACGAGTTGATCGGATCCCTGGGCTGCGGTTCGGCCGTGGTCGAGATGGCGCTGGCGCTGGCCAATGTGCCGCACACGCTGACCGACGTGCCCTACCTGAAGCCGGGGCCGGCGCGCGACCGCCTGCTGCACCTGAATCCGCTGGGCCAGGTGCCCACGCTGATCACGCCCGACGGCGAAGTGATGACCGAGAGCGCGGCGATGGTGCTGCACCTGCACGACGTCGCGCCGCAGGCGGGCCTGGCGCCGGAGCCGTCGCGGCCGGAGCGGGCACATTTCCTGAACCTGCTGGTGCGCCTGGTGGGGGCGGTCTATCCCACCTTCACCTATGGCGACGATCCGCCCCACTGGACCACGCCGGGCGCGGCGGCCGACCTGCTGCGCGAGCGCGTGCACACCCGGCGCGCCGAGCTGTGGCTCGAACTCGAACGCCAGGCCGGCACGCCGCACATGCTGGGGCGGCGCTTTTCGGCGCTGGACCTGTATGTGACGGTGATGACGCACTGGCGGCCGGGCCGGGCCTGGTTCGAGGCGAACTGTCCGGCCCTGACGGCGGTCGCCGACCAGGCGGCGCTGGAGCCGACCGTGGCCGGCGTGCTGCGCCGTAATTTTCCGCCGCCGACCGAGTGACGGGAAGGGGCGCGGGCGCCGCGGCCTGGCCTGGCGCCCGTTCACCGGCCTGTACGCAGCGCCGGTTCGCGTGAATCGGCGCCAGGCCTCTAGGCCTTGGCCCGCCGCTTGTGCGAGCCGCGCGCCTCGCGCACCGCGATGTAGACGCCGCTGCCGGCGATGAACAGCGCGCCCAGGTAGGCATAGGCGTCGGGCGCCTCGCGCCAGAAGATCCAGCCCAGCAGCGTGGCCCAGATCAGGCCGGTGTAGTCGAACGGCGCCACCACCGAGGCCGGCGCGATGCGAAAGCCCTGCGTAATCAGCGCCAGCCCGAGCGTGCTGAACAGCGCCACCGCCGCGAAATAGGGCAGGTCGGCCATGGCCGGCGTGTGCCAGACCCAGGGCAGCGCCACGGCGCTGCACACCAGTTGCCCGGCGACGATGTAGAAGGTGGTGGTCAGCATGCCCTCGCCGCGGCTGATGCCGCGCGCGGTGATCATCATGACGGCATACAGGAAGGCGGTGGTCAGCGGCAGCAGGGTGGCGGCCTGGAAGGCGTCGGTGCCGGGCCGTACGATGATCAGCACGCCCACGAACCCGGCCAGCACCGCCAGCCAGCGCCGGCCATCGACGCGTTCCTTCAGGATCAGCACCGACAGCGCCGTGACGAACAGCGGCGCGGCGAAGGCGATGGCGGTGGCCTCGGCCAGCGGCAGCGCGCGCAGCCCCAGGTAGAAACAACAGGCCGAGACCACGTTGATGGCGCCGCGCGTCAGGTGCAGACCGGGGTGGGCGGTGCGCAGCACGCGGCGTCCGCCCAGCCAGACGGCCAGGGCGGTGACGAACGGCAGCGCGATCAAGGCGCGCAGGAACAGGATCTGCAGCGGGTTGTAGGTGGTGCCCAGCCATTTGGCGTTGGCGTCGCTGAGCGTCAGGAAGAAGATGCCCCCGGCGACACAGGCGATGCCCGTGAAGACGGAGTGGTCACGCGCGGCGGGAAAAACGGTGGAGGACGACATCGGGGTTCAGCAGGAAAGGCGGCCGAGGCCGCCAGGAGGCAATGCGGGGGGCGCCGGGCCGTGGCCCGGCGAGGGGCTCAGCCCTGGGCGCGGTAGGCGGCCAGCGCCACCATCGCCCAGGCGGCCAGGAAGGCCGCGCCACCGACGGGCGTGATTGCGCCCAGCCAGTGGGTGCCGGTCAGGGGCAGGACGTACAGGCTACCTGAAAACAGCACGATGCCGATGAACATCACCAGGCCGGCGGCCGACAGCAGCGGCGAACCGTAGCGTGCGCCGAGCAGCGCGATGATGAACAGGCCCAGGCCGTGGATCAGATGGTACAGGACGCCGGTCTGCCAGACCGACAGCAGCTCGGGCGTGACCAGGCGCTTGAGGCCGTGCGCGCCGAACGCGCCGGCGCCGACGGCGATCAGCAGGTTGATGGCCGCGAGAATGGTGAGCTGGCGGTCGGTCATGCGGGATCCTTTGGTTCGGGCGGGAAAGAGGGGGCAGGCGCCTATGATAGGCCCAATCGGGCGACGCGTTCCGTCAGGCGTCGACGACGGTGCAATGTCGGACCGCGGGGACCGGGCCGGCATGCCTGGCCGCATGCAATGCTCCGGGTCCCGTCGGCGCCAGGCCTGGACGGGACCCGGGGGGGGATCACGCCACGGTCAGCACCGCGCGCCCCAGCACCTTGCCCGCGCGCAGCGATGCCAGCACGCTGTCGGCCTCATGCAGCGGGTAACGATGCACCGGCATCGGCGGCACCTTGCCGGCGCGCACCAGTTCCATCAGCTCGCGCAGTTCGGCCAGGTTGCCGACGTAGCTGCCGATGATGGACATGGCCTTCATCGGGATCAGCGCGATCGGCCACGACGAGGCGCCGCCGAACAGCCCGACGATGACGAGCTTGCCGCCCTTGGTCAGGAAGTCGAAGGCCAGCGCGGTGGTGGACGGCGCGCCCACCAGGTCGATGGCGGCCTGCAACGGCTTGCCGCCGGCGGCCTGGATGATCTGCTGCGCGGCGTCGGGCGCGGCGCCGTCGATGGCGGCCAGGGCGCCGGCCTCTAGCGCGGCCTGGCGCTTGGCCGGGTCGATGTCGACCACGATGCCGCCCTTGCCGCCGAGCGCCTTGATCAGCGTCAGGCTCATGAGGCCCAGGCCGCCGGCGCCGAAGATGACCACGGGATGCTCGCGGTAGACGGCCTCGCCGATCTTTTTGAGCGCCGAGTAGGTGGTCAGGCCCGAGCAGGCGTAGGGCGCGATGCGGGTCGGGTCGAGATCGCCGATGTCGATCAGGTAGCGCGGGTGCGGCACCAGCATGTGCTCGGCGTAGCCGCCGGCCCGATGGATGCCCAGGCAGGCGGGGGCGGTGCAGTGGTTTTCCTGTCCGGACAGGCAGGTGGGGCATGCGCCGCAGCCGATCCACGGATAGACCAGGTAGTTGCGACCCGCCTCGATGCCGGTTGCGTCGGGGCCGGCCGAGACCACGCTGCCGACCGTTTCATGGCCCATCGTCAGGGGCAGCGTCACGCCCCGTTCCTTGAGCGACAGGGTGCGGCCCTGGCCCAGGTCGTAGCCGCCTTCCCACAGGTGGATGTCGCTGTGGCAGACGCCCGCCGCGCGGACCTTCAGCAATACCTGTGATCCCTGCGGCGCGGGAACGGGCTGATCCATTTCCTGCAGCGGCTCGCGGAAATTGACGACGCAATAGCACTTCATGGGGTGTCTCCTCCGGAATAGATGTGGTTCTTGATCAAAGGGCATTCGCTGTCGGCCGGCGAGCCGCCTGGGCGCTCGTCCACGGTCGGGCGGATAGGTGCATTCTTGACCAGTTCGGAGGGATGGGCAACTCGCCCCAAGCCGCGCGGCTCAGGCGCCGCGGCGCACCAGCGTCGATTTGCCGAACAGGCTCTCGATCAGGTCCACCGCCAGGTCGGCGGTCTTGTTGCGCACGTCGAAGGCCGGGTTCAGTTCCACCACGTCCAGCGAGCGCATCAGGCCGGTGTCGGCGATCATCTCCATGCACAGCTGGGCTTCGCGGTAGGTCGGGCCGCCCATCACCGTGGTGCCGACCCCGGGCGCGATTTCCGGGTCGAGGAAATCGACGTCGAAGCTGACGTGCAGGTGGGTGTCGGCGTCCAGCCCGGCCAGCGCCGCTTCCATGGTCGCGCGCATGCCCATTTCGTCCAGGTAGCGCATGTCGAACACTTCCAGGCCGGCCTGGTGCACCAGGCGCTTCTCGCCGTCGTCGACGCTGCGGATGCCGATCTGGCGCACCCAGGCCGGGTCGATGTCGGGCGTCTGGCCCGACATGCCGGTGATCTGGGCCGGGCCATGGCCGCACAGGCAGGCCACCGGCATGCCGTGGATGTTGCCGGTCGGCGTGAGCGTGTTGGTGTTGAAGTCGGTGTGCGCGTCCAGCCACAGCACGCGCAGCTTCTTGCCGGTCTCGCGGCAATGGCGCGCCACCGCGCTGATCGAGCCGATGCCCAGGCAGTGGTCGCCGCCCAGCAGGATCGGCAGCGACCCCTGCGTCAGGGCCTCGTACATGGCGTCGTGCACGGCCTGGTTCCAGGCGGCCACTTCGTCCAGGTGGCGGTAGCCGTCCACGGGCGGCTGCCAGGGGTTGGGCGGGCCGTAGAGGTTGCCGCGATCGGTGACCTGAAAGCCCTGGGCCTCGATGACCGGGCCGATGCCGGCCACGCGCAGGGCCTCGGGGCCCATGGAGGCGCCGCGCGCGCCCGCGCCGATGTCCGTGGGCGCGCCGATCAGGGTGACATGCGGGGGCAGGGTAGCGGTGTTTTGCAAGGTCGGACTCCGTCATGCAGGGTTTCGGTATCGGGGTCGAGTGTAGCGCCGTGGCGTGACGCGATCGCCATGGCGCGGGCAAGGCCTTTGGCCGCGCGGGGCCGGCGCTGCGGCACAATAGCCGGGCCGATCGAATTCTTTTCCGGATGATTCCATGTCTTTGCAATCCCTGTTCCTGACCCTGGCGCGCGGCGCCGCCGCGGCCGCCGTGGGGCTGGCCTGCGCCAGCCCGGCGCTGGCGGCCGACAAGCCGCTGCGCATCGGCCTGATCCCGAGCGTGGCCAATGCCGCCACCGAGCTGGCCGTGGCCGAGGCCCGCAAGGCCGGCCTGGAGGTCGAACTGGTCGAGTTCAACGACTGGGTGCTGCCGAACATCGCGGTGGCCGACGGCTCGGTCGACGCCAATTTCTTCCAGCACGAACCGTTCCTGCAACTGTTCAACGCCCGCCGCGGGGCCAGCCTGACGCCCATCGCCTATGGCTATTCCACCACCATCGGCCTGTTTTCCAAGAAGCTCAAGAAGGGCCAGCCGCTGCCGGACGGCGCCACCATCGCGGTGCCCAACGATCCGGTCAACACCGGCCGCGCCTTGCTGCTGCTGGAATCCATCGGCCTGATCAAGCTCAAGCCCGGCGTGGCGCACCAGGCCACGATCGAGGACGTGACCGACAATCCCAAAAAGCTGAAGTTCGTGCAGATCGAGGGCTCGCAGTCGGCGCGGGTGTTCGACGACGTGACGGCGTCGGTCACCTACACCACCTTCGCCAAGCAGGCCGGCCTGGATGAAAAGGACGGCCTGGCGTTCGACAACACCGACCCGGCCAACGTGCGCCGCTACGCCATCCGCTGGGTCGCGCGGCCCGACCGCGCGCAGGATCCTCGGCTGCTGAAGTTCATCGCCATCTACCAGCAGTCGGCCGAGGTCAAGGCCAAGCTGCGCAGCCTGTACGGCGACCTGATCAGCTTCCCCTGGTAGCGCGGGGCCGCGTGGGGGCGAGATGGCCCCGGGCGGCTTGACGTTTCTTGGCAATTGCCGCGCGGCCTTGAACGTATACTGGCCGCGCTTTGCACCCCCCGGGCCGATACGGCCCGGCCGTGACGCCTTTGCCCGCCCGCCATCCCATGCGAATCGCGCCTCCGAATGACCTTCTGATAGCCTCGCCGCCGCGGTTTGCCGGCGGCGACCGCGTGGGCGCGGCGGACCCGCGCGATGAGGAGCTGGCGCGTCTGCGCCAGGTGGTGGCCCAGTACGAGGCCCTGTTCCACAATGCGCCCGTGCTGATCAACGCCTTCGACGAGCGCGGCCAGTGCCTGCTGTGGAACGACGCCTGCGAGCGCCGCTTCGGCTGGAGCCGCGACGAGATCAACCAGCATCCCGAGCCGCTGGCGCTGTTCTACCCCGATCCCGAGGTCCGCGCCCGCGTCATCGACAGCGTCGGGCCCACGCCGCATCGCGGCTTTCGCGAATGGCGGCCGCTGGCCCGCGACGGCGAGCGCCTGTCGGTCATGTGGTCCAACGTGCGCCTGCCCGATGGCAGCGTGGTCAACATCGGCATGGACGTCACCGAGAACCGCCGCAACGAGGCCGCGCTGGCGCGGCTGGCCAAGGTCGACGGCCTGACTGGCTGCTGGACCCGCGCCGAGATCCTGCAACGCATGAAAACCCTGCTGGAGGCTGCCCGGCGCGGCGCCGGCCACACGGCGCTGATGCTGGACCTGGACTATTTCAAGCAGGTCAACGACCGCTACGGCCACCTGGGCGGCGACGCCGCCTTGCGGCATTTCTGCGACCAGCTGCGGGCCTGTCTGCGCGAGGGCGATTCGGTGGGACGCCTGGGCGGCGAGGAATTCGTGGTGCTGCTGGCCGACGCCGACAAGGACGTGGCCCTGGCGGTGTGCGACCGCCTGCGCGCCAGCCTGCGCCAGCATCCCGCCAACATCGATGGCCACGCGGTGGTGCTGTCGGCCAGCGGCGGCATCACCGGTTTCCTGGAAACCGACGCCAGCATGTCGGATGTGCTGCGGCGCGCCGACCAGGCCTTGTACCAGGCCAAGCGCTCGGGGCGCGATTGCGCGGTGGTGCTGCCGTCCTGACGAGGCATCAGGCGGCGGCGCGGCGCTCGCCGGCGCGGCGGCCGTTCAGGCGCCAGTGCAGGGCCAGCGCGGCCAGCGCCACGGCGGCCGCGGCGGCCAGCCCCAGGCTCTCGAAGCCGGCGTGGGTATAGAGCGTGCCGGCCACGGCGGTGCCGACGCTGGCGCCCAGGTAAGTGGTGCAGGTGTTCAGTCCCAGCACCGCGCCGCGCTCGTCGGGCCGGGCCCGCGACAGCAACAACACCAGCAGATTCAGGCTCAGTTGCGAGGCCGCGCCCCACAGCGCGGCCAGCGCCAGCACGGCGGCCAGCGCGTGGGCGGCCGGCAGCAACGCCAGGTAGACCAGGGCGATCGCGGCCAGGGCCAGCGGCAGGGCGCGGCGCGGGCCCATGCGTTCGATCAGGGGCGCGCCGCCCAGTCCGGCCAAGAGGAAGCCGGCGCCATAGGCAAAGGCGATGAAGCCGACCTGGCCTGCCGACAGCCCCAGCAGCGTGCGCACGTGGTCGGCCAGGAAGGCATAGACCCCATAGAAGGCCGACGAAAACGCCAGGCAGCCCAGCAGCAGCACCGGCACGTCGCGGTACGACAGCGGCGCCAGCAGGCGCGACAGCCGGGGCGGCGCGGCATGGGCGCTGCGTCGTTCCGGCAGCTTGCGCAGCCCCGCCAGCGCGACCGCGGCGCACAGCGCCAGCACGGCGTAGGTGGCGCGCCAGCCGACCGCGTCGGAGATCAGCGCCGACAGCGGCACGCCAGCCACCAGCGAGACCGACCAGCCCGAAATCACGCGGCCCAGCGCGCGGGTTTCCTGCCCGGGGGCGGCCACCAGCGAGGCCGACCCGTAGGCGGCCGGCAGGATCACGCCGGCGGCGGCGCCGGCCAGGGCCTGGGCCACGGTCAGCACGATCCAGTGCGGCGCGGCGGCCGACAGCAGCAGCGCCGCGATCAGTACCGCCATGGCGATGAGCAGGGCGCGGCGGATGCCCCAGCGGTCGATGCGGGCCGCCAGCAGGAAGGCGCTGGCCGCGGTGGCCGCGCCGTAGGCCGAAATGGCGGTGCTGACGGTGAGCGCGGTGCTGCCGAACGAGCGCGCCACGTCCGACAGGATCGGGCTGAGGGCCAGGCCGTTCGAGCCGACGACGCTGACGGCGAACATCAAGGCGGGGATGGCGGGGGGAAGCGGCTGGCGGCGCGACGGCGCGCGAGCGGTGTTGCGGTTCTGCATCCGCGGAATTTTATTGGAATAAAATAAGGGTTAATACCGATATCCCTTTATTCCGTAAAAGTTCGAATGCCATTAGGCAGAACCAGATTCCAATGCCAGATCTCGACGACCGCGACCGAAAACTATTAACGCTGCTGGCGGACGACGCCTCGCCGAGCTACGCCGAATTGGGCAAATTGCTGAACCTGTCGGCCCCCGCCGTGCACGAGCGGGTCAAGCGCCTCAAGCGCGATGGCCTCATCAAGGGCATCGCCGCGCGGCTGGACGGCGCCCGCATCGGCCGCCCGCTGCTGGCGTTCGTGCACGTGGACACCAATAACTGGAGCATCACCCAGCAGGTGCTGGGCCTGGCCGAATTGACCGAGGTCGAGGAGATCCACACCATCACCGGCAAGAGCGCCATGCTGCTCAAGGTGCGGGTGCGCGACACCCAGGCGCTGGAGGCGCTGCTGGCGCGCATCCATCAGATCGAGGGCATCACCAACACCACCAGCGACATCGCGCTGACCAGCTACCTGGAGCGCGGGCCGCTGCCGGACGACGCCTAGGACGCCAGGGGCGCGGCGCCGGCGGATTGCCCGCCGCGCCTGGCGGCCTTAGTGCACCGGCCGCAGCCGCAGGCGGGTGATCTCGGACGGCGCGCCCAGGCGCTTGGGCGGCCCCCAGTAGCCGGTGCCGCGGCTGATGTAGACCCACATGTCGCCCAGGCGGTGCAGGCCCGCCGTGTATGGCTGCTGGAAACGCACGAAAAAGCCCCACGGAAAGAACTGGCCGCCATGCGTGTGGCCCGACAGCTGCAGGGTGTAGCCCAGCGGCGCGGCCGCGGCCGCGCTGCGCGGCTGGTGCGCCAGCAGGATCTTGGGCAGCGCGTCGGCCGGCGCGCCGGCCAGCGCCGCCGCGGGATTGCTGCGCTGGCGCGGGTCGAAGGCGCCGGCGCTGTAGTCGGTGACGCCGGCCACCACCACCGGCAGCCCGGCGGGATGGATCACCGCGTGCTCGTTCATCAGCACCCGCAGGCCCATGCGGCGGAATTCCGCCACCCAGGGCGCGGCGCCTGAATAATATTCATGGTTGCCGGTCACCAGGTACACGCCGAAGGGCGCGCGCAACTGGCCCAGCGGGCTGGCCTGCGCCGCCAGTTGCTCGACGCTGCCGTCCACCACGTCGCCGGTGATGGCGATGACGTCGGGCGTCAGTTCGTTGACCGCGTCGACGATGGCCTGCACGTAGCGCCGCTTGATCGTCGGCCCGACGTGGATGTCGCTGATCTGCACGATCGTGAAGCCGTCCAGGTCGCTCGGCAGGCCGCGGATCGGCACGTCCACCGTCACCACGCGGGCGCGCCGGCGGGCGTTGTAGAAGCCGACCAGCGTGGCCGCCAGCGCCAGCGCGGCCACCGCCAGCGCGCTCAAGCGCCGCGCCGCGATCCAGGGCAGGCCCGGACCCGTCGCCTGGCTGACGAGCCAGGCCGCCAGCAGCAGCGCGTCGCGCAGCACCGTCAGCACGAACAACGATGAGAACAGCCCCATGGCGATCAGGCCGACCCAGGCGATGCGGTCGCCCCAGGGCGGGTGCACCGACGAGCGCGCCAGCATTCCCAGCGGAATCAGGATGCACGACAGGATCAACAGCAGGATCGCGGTCGCCGAGCCCGGGCCGTCCAGGCCGGCGTCGGGAATCAGGCGGGCGCCGACGTAGACGTGGGCCAGCGCGCCCAGGGTCAGAAAGCGCAGGAAAAACGAGGATTGGCGTAGGGACACGGGCGGCGGGGCGGAGGCTGGCGCGAAGGCCGGCCCGGCGGTAGCGAAGGAACCGTCATTCTATGCCTAGCGGGCGCGGCGTCCCGGATGGAAATGACACCCGCGGCGCCTGGCGGACGCCGCCGCGTCGGCGTGACGGCCGCCTCGAGCGGCGCGTCAGGCAGGCGTCAACAGGCTGGCGTCCATCTGCTCCAGGCGGTTGATGCCGAGCATGGCCATGTTGCGGTCGACCTCGGCGCGCAGCAGGCCGATGGCGTGCGCCACGCCGGCCTGGCCGCCGACCGCCGCGGCATAGTTGAAGGGACGCCCGACGAACACGAAACGCGCGCCCAGCGCCAGCGCCTTGAGGACGTCGCCGCCGCGGCGCACGCCGCTGTCCATCATCACCGGCATGGCGCCGGCGGCCGCCACCACGCCGGGCAGGGCGCGCAGCGGCGAGAGGGCGCCGTCGAGCTGGCGGCCGCCGTGGTTGGAGACGATGATGCCGTCCGCGCCGTGCTCGCGCGCCAGACGCGCGTCGGCCGGATGCAGGATGCCCTTGATGATGAGCGTGCCCTGCCATTGCCGGCGGATGCGCGCCACGTGTTCCCAATTGAGGTGGTCGCGCGCGCTGAAATCGCGCAGCACCGAGCCCGACACGATGGGCGCGCCGCGCGTGGCGAACGAATTCTCGAAGTGCGGCATGCCGTGGGCCAGCAGCGTGCGCAGGAAGGTGCCCGCCAGCCAGCGCGGCCGGGTCAGGCCGTCCCAGGCCAGCCGCAGGCTCGGCTTGAGCGGCGTGGAAAAACCGGTGCGCACGTTGTTCTCGCGGTTGGCCGACACCGGGATGTCCACCGTCAGCACCAGGGTCTCGTAGCCAGCGCGGGCCGCGCGCGCCACCAGCGCGTCGATGCGCGCCGGGTCGCCGGGCAGGTAGGCCTGGAACCAGGTGCCGGGCGCGGCCTGGATGACGTCCTCCAGCGCGATCAGCGCCGTGCCGCTGAGGATGGCGGGAATGCCCTGTTCGCGCGCGGCCCGAGCCAGCACGATGTCGCCGCGATAGGCGGACAGCGCGCTGATGCCCATGGGCGCGATGCCGAACGGCGATTCGTAGCGGCGGCCGAACAGCTCGACCTGCTGGTGGCGGCGCGAGACGTCGACCAGCACGCGCGGCTGGAAGGCATAGCGGCCGAAGGCCTCGCGATTGGCCCGCAGGGATTGGTTGTCTTCGGCGGCGCCGGCCACATAGCCGAAGATCGGGCGCGGCAGGCGCCGGCGCGCGGCGGCCTCGAAGTCGTCCAGCGACAGCATGCGCGCCAGGGCGCGGGGCGGGCGGCTCGGGGTGGCGGCGTTGGCGGCGGCGGTCAGGGCGGTCGTGGTCATGGCGGGCGCGAAAAAGCTCCAATCTACCTAGGGCGATTGACCGCATAAAGCGAATAAATCATGAATTTCCTGTTCGCTTTATTGAAAATAGAAGCCTGCTTGATCGGGAGGCGGCGAGGGTTGCCGCCGCCGTGTCGTCGAGCCAGCGGCGTCCGTCGCGATTCAGGCGGTGGCCGGGGGCGGGTTCGTTATCGGAACCTGAGAAATTGTGATAATTCGCATCATCCCCGCACATCCTCATTCTTTTGGCGCAATCCGCAGCGCCAGGGCTCCCGTCGATCCGCCGCTCCCAGGCGCAAACCGGCATCCCCCGCGCGCCAAGATTTGGTTGCACATTACGCACGGCTGAATTTCCGGTCGGGCCAAGCTGGCGTGTTATTTCTCTTTGGCCCCGCTGTAGGACTGTGCATGGGAGACCCCTGACTGTGCCGGCTTCAACCCTGTTCCAGCGTTCCAGGCGGCCATGAGCGCCAGCCTGCTCAATTCCGATTCGCGGCTCTATCGCCTGCAGGGCGAGGGCGCGCTTGCGTCCTTGCAGGTGGAGGGCTGGATCGCGCGCGAGGCGCTTTCCGGCGTGGGCCAGTTGCGCGTGGTGGCGCTGTCGGACAATGCCGGCCTGTCGCTGCAGGACATGATCTCGCGCCCGGTGACCTTGTGGACCACGCGCGCCGACGGCAGCCAGGCCGCGCGCAGCGGCGTGATCCGCGAGGCCGAGCTGCTGTCGGGCGACGCCGGCCTGGCGCGCTACCGGCTGACCGTGGCGCCGTGGCTGTGGCTGGCCACGCAGCGGCGCGCCAGCCGCGTGTTCGAGGGCAAGGCCGTGCTGGACATCGTGCGCCATGTGCTCGATAGCTATGAGGGCTATGTCTACCGCATCGCGGCCGACGTCGAAGGCGCGCTGGCCGACCTGGCGCCGCGTCCCTACACCACCCAATACCGCGAAACCGACTACGACTTCCTGATGCGCCTGCTGGCCGAGGCCGGCCTGGGCTGGACCGTGCTGGAAGACGAAAGCGTGCCCGCGCGCCATGTGGTGCAGTTGTTCGCCGACAGCCGCAACCTGGCCGAGGACGCCGAGTCCGCGGGTGGCGGCATCCGCTTCCAGCGCGCCGCCGCGACCGAATCGCGCGACACCGTGCAGGCGCTGGTGCGCCAGCGCCGCCGCACGCCGGACAGCATCACCGTGCTGGGCTGGCACGACAGCGGCAAGCGCGCCGTGGCCGCGCAGGCGCCGGTCAACGCGGCCAGCGGACAGGACGATGCGGCCGGGTTGGACTGGTACGAGATTGCCGGCCATGGCGGCTTTGCCGACGAGGCCCAGGCCCGCCGCCAGGCGGAACTGGCGCGCGAGGCCGTGCGCGCCCGCGCCGAGACCTTCGCGGGCCGCGGGGTGGTGCGCACGTTCCGCTCGGGCACGCGCTTCACGCTGCAGGACCTGTCGTCGCTGGGCCCCTCGGGCGAGTCCGGCTTCGAGCCGGTCTTTGCGCTGGACTGGATCGAGCACGTAGGCATCAACAACTTGCCTCCGGAAACCCAGGCTTCGCTGGCGCAGCGGTTGGGCGGGCTGGATGCGTATCTGACGCTGGACGGCGAGGCCGTGGACCACGCCGGGTTTGGCGGCGGCATGGCCGATCCCGCATCGGATGACGCCGTCACGGACGGATTGCTGGCTGGCCGATTGCCGGCGGAGGCGTCGCAATCCGCTGATCCGGCCGTGCTGGCCAAGGCGCGCGAGGTCGGCTACGCCAACTGCTTCGAGGCGGTGCGCTGTGACCGGCCCTGGCGGCCCGCGTTGCCGCAACAGCGCGGCGCGCGCCTGACGGGGGCGCCGTCGGTGCACGGCGTGCACACCGCGGTGGTCACCGACGCCGAGGGCGGCACGCAACCGAAAGAGCATGACGAGATCCTGCGCAACAAGCGCGGCGACGTGCGCATCCGCTTCCACTGGCAGGCCGGCGGCGCCGAGGGCGAGGCCGCCAGCCGCTGGGTGCGGGTGGCGCAGCGCCAGTCGGGCGCGGGCATGGGCATCAGCTTCGTGCCGCGCATCGGCCAGGAGGTGCTGGTGCGCTTCCTGGACGACGACATCGACCAACCCATCGTGGTGGGCGCGCTGTACAACGGCCGCGGCGAAGGCGGCACGCCCGCCACGCCGGGCGGACGCCAGGGCGGCAAGGCCGAGACGCAGGTCTATGCCGCCGCGCGCGACAACGCGCCCAGCGCCCAGGCCAACCTGGCCTCGGGCAACGCGCCGGCCTGGCACGGCGCGGCCGGCGGCGACGAGAACCACCGCAACGCGGCCGCGTTGAGCGGCTTCAAGAGCAAGGAGTTCGGCGGCGCGGGCTACAACCAGATCGTGTTCGACGACACCGACGGCCAACTGCGCATGCAGGTCAAGAGCAGCGCGCAGGCCAGCGAGCTGAACCTGGGCCACCTGATCCACCAGGCCGGCAACTACCGCGGCGGCCTGCGCGGCCTGGGAGCTGAACTGCGCACCGACGGCTACGGCGCGGTGCGAGGCGGCGCGGGCGTGCTGCTGAGCACCTATACCGCCACCAGCGGTAATGCCAGCGCCATCGGCGATGCGGCCGGGGTGCAGGCGCTGGCCAGCCAGACCGAGCAGATGGCGCGTTCGCTCGATGGCGTGGTGGGCGCGCACCAGGGGCTGCGGCTGGCGACGGTGCAGGGCACGCGCGGTCCGGGCGCCAGCGCGCTCGATGGCGACAAGGCGCCGCTGGCGGCGATGCACCGGGCGGTCTCGGGCACGGTGGCGGGCGCGAGCGTGGATGGCGCGCTCGGCGACGCCTCGGCCAAGCATACCGATGCGGCGCAAGGCAAGGTGGCGCATCCCACCGATCCGGTGGTGCTGATGGCGGCGCGCGCGGGCCTGGCGCAGATCGCCGGCCAGCACCTGCAGTACACGGCCGGCGAGGCGGTGCACTGGTCCTCGGGCAAGGACCAGAACCTGGCGGTGATGGGCGCGCTGCGCCTGCACACGGGCCAGGGGCTGGGGATCGTGGCGGGGCTGCAGCAGGGCGGGGCGGGGTCTGGACTGGACCTGATCTCGGCCAAGGGCAACGTCGACATTCAGGCGCAGCACGACATCCTGCGGGTGCAGGCGCAGCAGGACATCACGATCGGCAGCGCCAATACGGCGGTGGAATACGCCGCGCCCAAGCGCATCCGCATCGCCACGGCGGCCGGCGCGAGCATCGTGCTCGAGGGCGGCAACATCACCGTGACCGCGCCGGGGCGCATCGATGTCAAGACCGGCAACAAGCAGTTCGCCGGGCCGGACCAATTGCCGTATCCGTTCCCGCAGTTCCCGCAGAGCGTGTGCGTCAGCTGCGCGGTGGAAGCGGCCGCGGGCGGTTCCGCAATGACGGTGAAGAATGCTTGAGGACCGCGACACCTGGATCGATCCGGCCACGCCGGACGTGGCGCAGGCCTTGCACGCCCCTGCCTGGAACCATCCGGACATGCCGGAGCGCTACGTGCTGCTCGACGCCGCTTTCTCGCCGCGCCTGCCCGAGCGGCTGGCGCGCTGGCTGGACGCCGAGGACTACTGCTCGCTTTACGCCGGCCGCTACCAGGGCGAGGGCCTGGACCAGGTGGCGCCGTACCTGTTGCGGCTGTCGTGGGTGCCGGCGTTGCGCGCGCCCGTGTGCGACAAGCTCATGCGGCTCACGCGCGGCAAGCCGATGATGAGCCTGCTGACCACGTCGGCGCCGCTCGAGCAGCTGGCCGATCATCTGTGCCGCCAGATCGAGGCGGTCAACACCGAGGGCAAGGCCTACCTGCTGCGCCTGGCCGATACGCGGTCCTTCGCGGCGCTGCTGGAGGTGTTCGCGCCCGCGCAGCGCCAGCGGCTGCTGGCGGGCATCTCGCGCTGGTCGTACGTGGACCGCCGCGGCGCGCTGCGGGTGGCGCAGGGGGATCCGCGCTTCGATCCGGACGCGCCGGCCGAACCCTATGTGATCGCCGCCGACCAGCAGCGCCATCTGCACCTGCTGGCGCTGCCCGACGCCATCCTGCGCTTCGTGCAACTGCGCGCGCCGTTGTTCGGCGCGTTGACCTGCCCGCCCTCGACGGCGTACCAATGCATCCTGGAGGGCGTGCGACGACTGGCGCGCCGAGGCCTGGACAACGAAGCGCTGGCGTACCGGCATGGTCTGGCGCTGCTGCGCCGCCACGGCATGCTGGCGCCCGCCAGCGCCGCGCCGTCCCTTGCCGTTTCCAGTTCGGAACTGTCCTCATGACTTTCAAATTCCGCTTCGCCGGCCCTTGCCGCGAGATCCCCTCGGACCTGGATTTCCGCGAGCAGCGCAAGGCCTGCCAGCGCATGGGCGAAAAGGCCGGCACGGATTGCGCGATCGAGCTGTTCTTCGGCTTCTTCTTCGATGGCACGCGCAACAACATGTACATGTCGGAGAAGGCGGGAAATCACACGCAGACCAATGTGGCGCGCCTGTACTCCGTGTTCGACGACACGATCGATCCCAGCTACAGCGCGCGGCAGCACCGCTTCCGCACCTATGTGGAAGGCGTGGGCACGCCTTGCGTCGAGAAGGTGGGCGACCCCGGCACGGGCGCTCACGCGCAGGCCGGCGCCGCCGCCGGCTGGGGAGGGGAGGCCCGCATCAACTGGGCCTTGCTGGAGTTCCAGAACAACCTCTACAGCCATTTCGTGCCCAATAGAACCTTGACCGATGCCATGGGCCAGCGCGCGACGACGCTGGTGCGGGAAATGAGCGCGGATATCGCCTTGTCGCGCCTGCAGGTCGAAGACCTGGCGAAGGCGGCCAAGGTCCCGCTGGCCGCGTACACCGGCATGAAACCGGGCGATGCGGCCGATGTCCTGGCCCGGCGCACGCAAGGGTTCGTGGATACCCTTTTGCGTGTGCGCGAGGTCAACAACACCGAGCCGAAAGACATGGCCCGCTACACGGTGCTGTCCAGGCGCAATCGGGATCTGCGCACGCTGCTGGGCGGCTACCTGGACACCAATCCGAAGATCGAGCGCATCCGTGTGTCCATCTTCGGTTTTTCGCGGGGCGCGGCCGAGGCGCGGGTGTTCGCCAACTGGCTCAAGGATGCCTGCGATCCACCGGGAGGCATCTCGTTCTATTCCCCCCGCGGCGATGGCGTGCTGCGCCTGGCGGGCATCAAGGTCGATATTGATTTCATGGGAATTTTCGACACGGTCGCGTCCGCCGGCATCGCCCAGAGCGTGAGCGAACAGGTGTGGGACGGGCACGGCGCCTGGGCGCGCAAGAAGGACATGGAAATCCCCAACCTGGTGTCGCGCTGCGTCCACATGGTCGGCGCGCACGAGGTGCGCGGGTCTTTTCCGCTGGATCTGATCGACGGGCCGAACTACGAGGAAATCGTCTATCCGGGGGTGCATTCGGACGTCGGCGGTGGCTACAAGCCGGGCGAACAGGGGCGCGGCGCCAAGGACAGCGACAAGCTGTCCCAGATTCCGTTGTGCGATATGTACCGAGAGGCGGTGCAGGCGGGCGTGCCGGTGCGGCTGCACCTTGCCCCCGCCGAATTCCAGAGCCAATTCGAGGTGTCCGCCGAACTGCGCGCGGCATTCAATGCCTACGTGGAGGCCACCCGCGATATTTCACAGAAGCAGACATCGTCCACGCGCATCCTGTACAACCACTATGTGCAGTACCTGCGCTGGCGGCGCCTGCGGGCCGAACGCGGACCCGAGTGGATCGGCGCCACGCCCAGCGCGGTGCGCGCCCGGGCAAACTACCCGCAGGACTACGAAGACCTGATACAGGCCAATGAGGAGCTGCTGCTGGAAGTGCGCAAGCTGACCACGGACAACGCCCTGGAGCGCTCCAGGACGCCGACGATGATGCCCGGCCCGGGCAGCGAAGGCGCCCGCCTTTACGACAGCGTCATGCTGCTGCTGCGGGGCAACAAGGAAAAAATGTGGCTCGATCAGCTTCGCACGGTCTGGAACCTGCCTGGCAGGCCCGCCGCCGCGGTGATCGATTTGCTGGATAACTTCGTGCATGATTCCCGCGCCTGGTTCAAGCCGTTGGGCAAGGACGACGACGTCTGGATCGTGCAACAGCAGGACCGTATCAAACAGTTGGAGAAACGCGAGAAGGAGGCGGAAGAATACGTCGCCATCGGCCGGCCCGACCTGGCCCTGATCGCGCGGCCCAACAAAGCGGAGCAGGCCGAATTGGCGCGCTACCGCGCCAATTCGAATGACCTGACGCTGCAACCGGGCGGGCGGGAGTTCTATTGGCAGTGGGGGTACCTGCGCTGGCGTTCGGTCTACACCAATCCCCAGGTGCGGGCACTGCGGGAAGCGCAGAAGGAGCGAGAGGACACGCAACGCGCCTTGCAGAACATGCCGATGAATTTCAACGCCTTGCCCAGGTTCTAGCCATGTTGACATCAACCAATCCCTGGCGTCGCGGGTCGATGTTTCCGGCCTGGCTTCGATCAGGCGGCTACCTGCTGTCAGGGCTTGTCCTGCTGCTCCTGGCGCTGGCGATGACTCCCGCAAGGGCTCAGGGCGAGCCGATTCCCGATACGCTGGGTGTGCGGCTTGGCATCATCAATTATCTGGATGAAGGCGTGGCGCCCGTCTACATCGATCAGGGTTGGGCCGCCGGCGTTCGGGGGCACGCCTATACGTCGGGTACCTGCTGCGTTTCCATCTCGACGCAATGGAAGCCCGGCATGACGATGCGGGTCGAATGGCGCACGGACGCCATGTTCAAGCGCGGCGAGAAGCAGATGATGAGCCGCGATGCGCCGATCCTGCCGTTCGAGCCGTTCCACGACGGCTACATCTGGGCGGTGTTCCTGCCCGGCGGCGAAGTGTACCTGCAGCCGTCCGCGGCGCGCCCGGGCGCCGAGGGCTTCCTGCAGGGATTGCCGCTGCCCGGGAACGAGACGGCCGCGGACCTGCGGCGCTTCGTCGAAAAGAATCCGCCGCCGGCGCGCTAGTCCCGCGGCAGCGCCAGCAATTCGCCCATGCGCACGGGGCCGCGCACAGACGGCGTGTCGGCCCAGCGCACCTTGCCCGGGCCGAACAGCACGATGGCGGTCGAACCCAGCTTGAAGCGGCCCATCTCGGCGCCCCTGGCCAGGTGGATCGGCGCGCGCGCCACGTCGTCGTAGCGCACGGCCTTGACGCGGCGCTTGTACGGCGTGACCAGGCCGGCCCAGACGGTTTCGATCGAGGCCACGATCATGGCGCCGACCAGCACCACGGCCATGGCGCCGTGCTCGGTGTCGAAGATGCAGACCACGCGCTCGTTGCGCGCGAACAGGCGCGGCACGTTGCGCGCGGTCAGCGGATTGACCGAGAACAGCCGGCCCGGCACGTGGATCATCTCGCGCAGCGTGCCGGCCACCGGCATGTGGACGCGGTGGTAGTCCTTGGGCGACAGGTAGATGGTGGCGAACTCGCCGCCCTGGAACGGCGCGGCGCGCTCGGCGTCGCCGCCCAGCAGGTCGGCCAGGCCATAGCTGTGGCCCTTGGCCTGGAAGATGCGGCCATGCTCGATGGCGCCCATCTGGCTGATGGCGCCGTCCGCCGGGCACAGCACGCCGCCCGGTTCCTCGTCCAGCGGCCGCGCGTCCGGCTTGAGGGCGCGGGTGAAGAAATCGTTGAAGCACTCGTAGGCCAGCGCGTCTTCCTGCTCGGCTTCGCGCATGTCCACGCCATACTTGCGCACGAAGCGCGAGATCATCCAGTTCTTGACCGCGGGTTCCCGGCAGTCCGAGGCGTATCCGAAGAAACGCGACACCAGGTGATGCGGCGCGAGGTACTGGCTGGCGAGGAAAAGTTGGTCTTTGATCGGCATCTAGGGCGCTAAAAAACGCGTCCCGCGGACAGCGGGACGTGGTTGGAGGTTGTCACGCGCGGGGCGGTGTCGATGTCTGCGTGGCAGCATGCGCACGGGCGTGCAATTCGCGGGATTGTAACGCGTCCGGCCGCCAATGGACCATGGGGCGGACAGCTTTCGTGACGCGATTCGACGGGCCGCGGCGCGCTATCCGGCCTGCGCCGCATCGTCCGGCGCAAGGCCCTGGCGACGGCAGGCGCCCGGCCCGACGCCGAAGTGCTGCTTGAAGGCGCGCGCGAACGCGGCTTCCGATTGGTAGCCGCATTCGGCGGCCACGCGCGCCACCGACCATTTGCGGCGCTCGAGCTGGCGCGCGGCATGTTCCATGCGTATCGCGGTCAGCAGGCGCAGCGGCGTCAGGCCGCTGGCGCGGACGAACTGGCGCGCGAAGGTGGCCCGCGACAGGTGGCAGCGTTCGGCCAGCGACGCCAGGGTCCACGGCTCGGTGGGCGCCAGCAGCATCGACTGCACCGCCGGCGCCAGCCGCGCATCGGCCATCAGGGCCAGCAGGCCGCGGGTCTGCTGGCCGTCGTGGACCAGGGCGCGCAGCACCAGCGTGAAAAGGGCGGTGGACAGCTGGTTGATGATGGCCGCGCCGCCCAGGCGCGGGTGTTCGGCCTCGGCCCGCATCAAGCCGAGCAACGCGGCCAGGGCGGTGTTGTCGCCGATCGCCGCGGCCCGCAGCACCATGGCCTGCGGCAGCGCCATCAGCAGCAGGCTGCCGGCGCGGCCCAGCGTGAACACGCCGCACAGCATTTCCAGGCGCGGCCCGGGGCCGTCCTGGGTCAGTTCGGTCAGGACGCCGTTGTGGCGGATATCGGCGGGCGGTGACGCGGCCGGCGCGGTGTCGTCGATGCCATGCAGCAGGTGCGAGGCGCCGTGCGGCAGCAGCAGGATGTCGCCGGCCCGCAGCGCCAGTTCGTCGCGGCCCACGCGGGCCACGCCTTCGCCGTCCAGGATGACGTGGTAGGGCACGTGGCCCGCCGGCGCCTGCGGGTGGTCGGCGCGCCAGCGGCCGCCGTAGCGGCACAGCAGGTCCACCGTGCCGGCGGGTTCGACCGTCGACAGGAGCTGGCTGAGGCTGTCCATGGGTTCAGGGCATGAGAAGGCAGGCACGGCCGCCGCAGCGCGGCGGGACATGCCTGCGATTCTATGCCGGTTCGGCGCGCGCGGTCAGGCCGCGGCCTTGGCCGACAGCTTGGTCTTGTAGAGCCAGTCCTTGTAGTCGTCCAGGTCGCCATCGAACGGGCTGAAGCGGCCGTCGGCCACGATGATGAACTGGTCGGTGGTGGCGCGCAGCAGGTGGCGGTCGTGCGACACCAGCACCAGCGTGCCTTCGAACTGCGCCAGCGCGGTGGTCAGCGCCTCGCGGGTTTCCAGGTCCAGGTGATTGGTGGGCTCGTCCAGCAGCAGCAGGTTGGGGCGCTGCCAGACGATCAGCGCCAGCGCCAGGCGCGCCTTCTCGCCGCCGGAGAACGGCGCGATCGAGCTGGTGGCCATGGCGCCGTTGAAATTGAAGCTGCCCAGGAAGTTGCGCAGTTCCTGTTCGCGCACCGTCGGCGCGATCTTGGCCATGTGCCACAGCGGCGATTCGTCGTGGCGCAGCATCTCGACCTGGTGCTGGGCGAAGTAGCCGATCGACAGGCCCTTGTTGAACTGCGTGTCGCCCGCCAGCGACTGCAGCTCGCCGGCGATGGTCTTGATGAAGGTCGACTTGCCGGCGCCGTTGATGCCGAGCAGGCCCAGGCGCTGGCCCGCCTGCAGCGAGAAATCGATGCCCGAGACGATGATCTTGTCGGACGTGACGCCGCTGTCCTCGTCGGTGTTGCGATAGCCGGCGCTGACCTTGTCCATCGTCAAGAGTGGATTGGGCGCGCGCAGCGGCTCGCGGAATTCGAACGAGAACTCGGCGGCGGCGCGCAGCGGCGCCACTTCTTCCATGCGGGCCAGCGCCTTGATGCGGCTCTGCGCCTGGCGCGCCTTGCTGGCCTGGGCCTTGAAGCGGTCGATGAACGACTGCAGGTGCGAGCGCTGGCGCATCTGCTTTTCGATCATGCCTTGCGCCAGTTCCAGCTGGGCGGCGCGCTGGCGCTCGAACGACGAGTAGTTGCCGGAGTAGCGCTTGAGCTTGCGTTCGTCGATGTGGACGATGACGTTGACCACGCCGTCCAGGAAGTCGCGGTCGTGCGAGATGACGATGAGCGTGCCCGGATAGCGCTTGAGCCAGTCTTCCAGCCAGATGATGGCGTCCAGGTCCAGGTGGTTGGTGGGCTCGTCCAGCAGCAGCAGGTCGGACGGGCACATCAGCGCCTGCGCCAGGTTCAGGCGCATGCGCCAGCCGCCCGAGAAGCTGGTCAGCGGCAGCTGCATCTGAGCCTGGGTGAAGCCCAGGCCCGTCAGCAATTGTTCGGCGCGCGAATGCACGGTGTAGGCGTCGGCATCGGCCAGCGCGGCGTAGATGTCGGCCATGCGCAGGCCGTTCTCGGCGCTCTCGGGCTCCGCTTCCAGCGCGGCCAGCTCGGCTTCGAGCTTGCGCAGCGTGACGTCGCCGTCGATGGCGTATTCGATGGCGGGGCGGTCGAGCGCGGGCGTTTCCTGCGCCACGTAGGCCATGCGCCAGCTGGCGGGGTAGTCCAGGTCGCCCTGGTCCGCGTGTAGCGTGCCGCGCAGCAGGCCGAACAGGCTCGACTTGCCGGCGCCGTTGGCGCCGATCAGGCCGATCTTGTCGCCGGGGTTCAGGAGCAGGTCGACCTTGTCGAACAAGGGCTTGACGCCGCGCATCAGTGAAACTTGTTGGAAGCGGATCATGAATCGTGTGGCTGGAGGGCGCGACCGGGGTGGTGTGGACCGGGGTGGTGTGGAATAAGCGCGGCAAGGTTCCCGCCACAAACTGCGGCGCAAAAGAAGGAACCGTGGAGCGATCGCGCCGGTGGCGCGATGGGCTGGCCGCGCCGGGCGCGGCTGGCGGACGGGGCGGATGCCCATCCGATCGCGGGCACTATTGTAGCTGGCCGCGCGGACCCGCGCCCGGAGCCAGGTTGAGGCCGGCGTGGCGGGCCTCAGGCCGGGGTCGCGCGCGCGGCGATGGCGTCGGCCAAGGCCAGCAGGCGTTCGGCTTCGCGCGCGTGCAGGTTCTCGACCAGCGCGCCGTCGACCACCGCCACCCCCTGGCCCGCGGCCTGGGCCGCGTGCCAGGCGTCGAGCCGCTTGCGCGCGCTGGCGAGTTCCGCATCGGTCGGGGCGAAGGCGGCGTTGGCGGCGGCGATCTGCCGGGGGTGGATCAGCGTCTTGCCGTCGAAGCCCTGGTCGCGTCCCTGGCGGCACGCGGCGGCCAGGCCGGCGTCGTCATCCAGGTCCAGGTGCACGCCGTCCAGCACGGCCAGGCCATGGGCGCGCGCGGCCAGCACCGCCAGCGAACGGGCCAGCAGCGTTTCGTGGCGCTCGGGCGTGTGGCGCGCGTGCAGGTCCTTGACCAGGTCGGAGGTGCCCACCACGATGGCCGCGAGCCGCGCGTGGCCGGCGGCGATGGCGTCCAGGCGCAGGAATCCCAGCGGCGTCTCGGCCATCGCCCACAACGGCAGCGCGGCGGGCGCGCCGGCTGCGTCCAGCGCTTGCGCCAACGCGTCCAGCTCGGCCGCCGATTGCACCTTGGGCAGCAGCACCGCGTCGGCGCCGGCCTGCGCGATGGCGCGCACGTCGTCCAGGCCCCACGGCGTATCGAGCGCATTGACGCGCACCACGCATTCGCGCCGGCCATAGCCGCCGGCGCGCAGGGCCGCGGCGACCTGCTGGCGCGCCAGCGCCTTGGCATCGGGCGCGACCGCGTCTTCCAGGTCCAGGATCAGCGTGTCGGCATCGAGGCCGCGGGCCTTGTCCAGCGCGCGCGCATTGGCGCCCGGCATGTACAGGACGGAACGGCGGGGACGGGCGGCGAGGGACATGGATTCAACGCTTGGGATTGCTGATGACCTGCACGGGCATGGTGCAGACATAGCCGACGCCATACACCGTGCGGATGCCCATGTCGCCGCCGGCCTGCGCGCGCAGCTTGCGGCGCAGGCGGTGCATGTGGGCGTCGAGCCGATGGGTGTCGTAGGCTTCGGCGCTGGCGCCGAGCGCCTCGACCAGCCGGCCGCGCGACAGCGGCAGCGGCGCGGCCTGGATCAGCGCGCCGATCAGGCGGCTCTCGGTATCGGTGATGTCGACGTGGATGCGCTTGGGCGAGACCAGCATGCGGCGCGCCGGATCGAAGCGCCAGACGTCGACGCTGGGCGCCTCGGGGCTGTTGGCGGGCACCACGCGCAGGCGGCGCGACAGCGAGACGAGCGTCGCGCCCAGTTCGGCCAGGTTGACGGGCTTGGTCAGGTAATGGTCGGCGCCCAGGCTCAGGCCCGACACCTTGTCTTCGCTCAACAGGCGCCCGGTGAGCATGATGATGCCCATTGAGGGATAGGTGGTGCGCAGGTGGGACACGCGCGTCAGTCCGTCGCCGTCGGGCAGCATGGCGTCCAGCACCAGGATGCCGGGGGTGACGCTCAGCAGCAGTTGGTCGAGTTCGGACAGCGAGCCCGCGGTGAGGATGGCTTCGCCCAGGCCGAGGTCGTGGATGAATTCGGCGATGGTGTCGCGCCAGTCCCCGTGATCGTCGACGATGATGATGGTCACGGCGCCGGTCGAGCTGGCGGTTGTGCGCGAGGCGCTCCAAGGGCAAACACGCTTTCCGCTCCTTTCATGCTACGGCTTCTTATTGGTGTGAGTGAGTCCGCCTGGCGCGGGCCAGATACGGCGCCATCCGGTGTGATCCCCTCGAGGCGCTCCCGCGGAGAATATCATTATCGCCGTTGCGGCGGCGCGGCATATTGCGGTGCAGCGAATGCCGCTGCGAGGCGCCTCGAACCGCGCCAATTCGGGTGGTCAAAAAATGACCAGCCCCGGTAACGGCGCCGTAACCGCCAGCAGCCGTGCTCCCATGCATTTCTTATCCACAGAAACTGTGGATAAGAAAGCCGCCTGACAGTTGTTCAGGGGTTCGGCGCCGCGGGGGTCATTGCGGCGGCGTCGCCGCGTCCGTCAGGTATTCCACCGGCACGCCTTGCGGCACCCTGCGCACGCGATCGCGTTCGATGCGCGGCGGCGCGAAGCGGGTCTTGCGGGCCGCGGCGTTCTGCAGCAGCACCGACAGCACCGCGCCCTTGTCCTGGATCCATTGGGCCTTGCCGCGCAGCAGCTTCATCGCGTTCTCGGCGGTTCCCAACTTGTAGGACATGGAGTTGATCTGGACCGAGGTCTTGCCGTTGAACGCGGACTCGTCCTGTTCGGTGAGCGCCGCGGCGTCGAGGTTGCTGCTTTCGTGGTCGATGCGGTAGACGAACTTGAGGCCGCTGAACGGATCCTGCACCACGACGAGCTTGTCCGAACCCGAGACGTCCGACAGCATGCCGATGACCAATGATTCAACCAGCTGGTTGCCCCGTTGTTCTTCGGTGTAGATGAAGATGGTGCGCTGGTTGTGCCCGAGCGGCGAGGGCGGGGCGAGGGGAGAACGATCCATACCTGACTTGAAAGAGGCGGGGCGGGTGGAAACTTGCCCCGCGGTACTGCGTTAACGGCGTCGCGTCGCGTGAACTTGAGCGCCGGCCTTGATGTAGACAAAGAACAAAACCCCGCGCGGACTACGGCGTGCGCCGCAGGCGAGCCAGCAGGCGCGCTTTGGCGGCGGGCCAATCCTCGTCGAGGATGGCGAAATAGACTATGTCGCGGGTGCGTCCGGACTGCGCGATGAGGTGCTTGCGGAACACCCCTTCCTCGACGCCGCCGATACGGAGGATGGCCTGCCGGGATTGCAGGTTGGTCACTTCCGTCTTGAACACGACCCGTATGATACCAATTGTTTCAAAGGCGTGCTGCAATAAAAGATATTTGGCTTCGGTGTTGGCGCCGCTGCGCTGGCTGGCGGGGGTGAGCCAGGTGGCGCCGATCTCCAGGCGCTTGTGCGGCAGGGCGATATCCATATAACGCGTGGCGCCGATGACCTGGCCGTCGGCGCGCCGCACGATCGCGAACGGCAGGCAGGCGCCGGCGACCTGGCCGGCCAGCGCGCGTTCGACATAGCGGCGCATGTCGTCGGCCGATTCGACCGGTTCGGGTTGCAGCCGCCACAGCTCGGGGTGCAGCCCGGCCTCGGCCAGCGCGGCGGCGTGCGCCAGGGCCAGGGGTTCGAGCCGGACGATCTCGCCTTCCAGGGTGACGGGCGGCAGGCGGGCGGGGGAGGACATAACGGGAGACTCCGCGGGCGCGTCGCGGTCGGGCGTCCGCCGTCATGGCGGCGTCCCGGACGCCCAGCGATTCTACGCCCGCCCTCGGCGGCTTGCCGAAGCCCGCGCCCGGGCGCAGAATGCGGCGCATGAAAACAGACGTGGTTGTCCTGGGCGCGGGCATCATCGGGGTGAGCGCCGCGCTGCACCTGCAGGCGCGCGGCCGCTCGGTGGTCCTGCTGGACCGGCGCGGTCCCGGCGAGGAAACCAGCTACGGCAATGCCGGGTTGATCGAACGCGCCAGCGTCATTCCCTACGCCTTTCCGCGCGACTGGCGCAGCCTGCTGCGTTACGCCGGCAACCGCACGCCCGACGTCCGCTACCACGCGCGCTTCCTGCCGCGCCTCGCGCCTTGGCTGCTGCGCTATTGGTGGCATTCGGCGCCATCGCGGCTGGCGCGCGCCGCGGCCGCCATGCTGCCGCTGATCGAGCGCAGCGTGGCCGAGCACGATGCGCTCAAGGACGCCGCCGGCATCGGTGCGCTGTTCCGCCGCAACGGCTGGATCGATGGCATGCGCAGCCAGCAGAGCCTGGACCGCGCCGCGACCGAGGCCGCCGCGCTGGCGCACTACGGGCTCGACTACCAGGTGCTGGACCGCCAGGCCCTGTCGGCGCTGGAGCCGTCGTTGTCGCCACGCATGGTGGGCGCGATCCACTGGCGCGACCCGGTCAACGTGTCGGATCCGGGCGCGGTGGCGCGCGGCTACGCGGCGCTGTTCCAGCAACGCGGCGGCCTGCTGGCGCGCGGCGATGCGCGCAGCCTGGAAGCGGTGTCGGGCGGCTGGCGCGTGCGCGGCGTGACCGGGCCGGTCGAGGCGCGCGAGGTGGTGGTGGCGCTGGGGCCGTGGTCGCCCGATGTGCTGCGGCCGCTGGGGTATCGCGTGCCCATGGCGGTCAAGCGCGGCTATCACCAGCATTTCGCATTGGAGGGCGGCGCCGCGCTGTCGCATCCGGTGGCCGATATCGACAGCGGCTTCGTGATGTCGCCCATGACGCTGGGCCTGCGCCTGACCACGGGCGCCGAGTTCGCGCCGCGCGACGCGCCGCCGTCGCCGGTGCAGGTGGCGCGCACGCGGGCGCTGGCGGCGCAGTTGCTGCCGCTGGGCGAGGCGGTGGAGAAAACGCCGTGGATGGGCTGCCGGCCGTGCATGCCGGACATGCGCCCGGTGATCGGCGCGGCGCCGCGGCATCCGGGCCTGTGGCTGGCCTTCGGCCACGCGCATCACGGCTTCACGCTGGGGCCGGTGACCGGCAAGCTGCTGGCCTGCCTGATGACGGGACAGGCGCCGGACATGGATCCGGCGCCGTATGCATTGAACCGCTAGGCCCGCGCGCGGCGCGGGTATCCGATGCGGCATCGCGGTCCGCGTGGCGCCATGCCGCGCGAACCCGGGCGGGTGTCAGCCGCCGGTCTTGGCGCGGCGCTGGCGCACCGCGTCGGCCAGCAGGTCCAGCACCGGCAGGGTCTGGGTCCAGCCCAGGCAGGCGTCGGTGATCGACACGCCATGGCGCAGCGGCTGGCCGGGCTTGAGGTCCTGGCGGCCTTCCTCGAGATGACTCTCGATCATCACGCCGGTGATGCGGCTGTCGCCTTGCGACAGCTGGGCGGCGATGTCGCGGGCCACGTCGACCTGGCGCAGGTGCGACTTGTTGGAGTTAGCGTGCGAGCAGTCGATCATGACCTGTTCGCGCTGGCCGGCGGCGCGCAGCACGGCGCAACAGGCGTCGACGCTGGCCGCGTCGTAGTTGGGGCCCTGCTTGCCACCGCGCAGGATGACGTGGGTGTCTTCGTTGCCGCGGGTCTCGAAGATGGCGGCCATGCCCATCTTGGTCATGCCCATGAAGGCGTGCCTGGCGCTGGCGGCGACGATGGCGTCGGCCGCGATCTGCACGCCGCCGTCGGTGCCGTTCTTGAAGCCGAGCGGGCAGCTCAGGCCGGAGCTGAGCTGGCGATGGCTGGGGCTTTCGGTGGTGCGCGCGCCGATGGCGCCCCAGGCGATCAGGTCGGCGATGTACTGCGGGCTGAGCAGGTCGAGGAACTCGGTGGCGATCGGCAGGCCCAGGCCGCTGATGTCCAGCAGCAGTTCACGGGCGCGGCGCAGGCCTTCGTTGATGCGGAAGCTGCCGTCCAGGCGCGGATCGTTGATGTAGCCCTTCCAGCCGACGGTGGTGCGGGGCTTCTCGAAATAGACGCGCATCACGATCAGCAGGTCATCACGGTACTGGTCGGCGGCCGAGCGCAGCTGGCGCGCGTATTCCATGGCCTGGCCGTGGTCGTGGATCGAGCAGGGGCCGACCACCAGCACCAGGCGGTCGTCGCGGCCATGCAGCACGTCGGCGATGCGGGCGCGGCTGTCCTCGACCAGCGACTGGATCTCGGCCGAGACCGGCAGCTCGTCCTGCAGCAGGGCGGGCGAGATCAACGGACGCACGGCGCTGATGCGGGTGTCGTCCGTGCGGGTGTTGTCCTGGGTGGCGTCGGCCGTGCCGACCTCGCGGTCGTGCAGGGGATCGTCAATGCGGGTCAAGGGAAGCTCCGTGCCGTAGATGCGGGGAAAGACCACCATTATCGCACCGGCGGGCGTCATCCGTCCGGGCTATGTCCCCGTGTGCCCTAGGACGATCGATGGCGGCCGGGCGGCAAATGGGCCTAGGACGTGTTCGGTGGCGCTACAGTCGGGGAAGATGCCTTAGCATTGACCCAACGCGTTCCCGCGACCGCGCCCCGGCCTGGCGGCCCACGCCAGGATCACCGCATGCCGATACGCCCGAGGACATGACCGATGCCCAAATCCGACGCCGGCGCCTCTCGAAGGATTCTCCTGGTGGAAGACCACCCGGTGGAGCGGGCATATCTGCAGAACATGCTGCTGGCCCTGGGGTACAGGCGCGTGGCCGGGGTGGGCAGCAGCGCCGAGGCCATCGGCGCCCTGGCGCGCCAGGCCTACGACGTGGTAATCAGCGACATCGTCATGGGCGAGGGCGACGGCACCCGCCTGCCCAACGAACTGCGCCAGCTGGTCGACGGCGGCCGGCTCAAGAGCATGCCGCCCATCGTCTGGATCAGCAGCCTTTCCGACGAACTGTTGCAATCGCATGTGCGGCTGGCGCTGCAGGCCGGCTGTCCATCGTCGCAGGCGCTGGCCAAGCCGGTGACGCGCACCGCCATGCAGCACGCCATCAAGGCGGCGCTGCACAGCCTGGACGACGATACCGCCTCGCCGCGCCGGACCGCGGTGCGACGCGAGGTGATCGAGGCGGAACTGGGCCGCGCGCTGAACTCCGGCGATGGCATGAGCGTCGTGCTGCAGCCCCAGGTCGATCTGACGACCGGCCGGGCGGTGGCGGCCGAGGCGCTGTCGCGCTGGGACCATCCGACGCTGGGCGCCATTCCCGCGGTGGACTTCGTGCCCGCGGCGCATCGCCTGGGGCTCGACCGGACGCTGTTCAACCGCGTCGCCGATTGCGTGGTGGAGGTGCTGGTGACGATGCACGCGGAAGGCATCGCCGTGCCGATCGCGATCAACGCCTCGGCCTCGACCCTGTGCGCCCCGGGGCTGCCGGACGGCCTGGAGCAGCGGGTGACGCAGGCCGGGCTGCCGGCGCGGCTGGTCAAGGTGGAACTGACGGAAGACGAGCCGGTCACCGACTGGCTGGCCCTGTCGTCGGCCCTGAACCTGTTGCGGGTGCGCGGCTTCGAGCTGGCGATGGACGATTTCGGCGCGGGCATCGCGTCGATGCGGCTGTTCTCGGCCATGCCGTTCACGGAACTGAAGATCGACCGCGACTTCATCGTCCACATGCACCGCGAGCCGGCCTCGCGCGCCGTGGTGGCGGCGGCCATCGAGATGGGGCGGGCGCTGGGGCGGCGGGTGGTCGCCGAAGGGGTCGAGCAGGAGCGCGATATCCTGCTGCTGCGCGAGCTGGGCTGTACGCTGGCGCAGGGCTACGGCATTTCGATGCCGCTGGCCCCGGCCGATTTCATCGCGTTCTGCCGCCGGCAGTGAGACCGGCGGCGTCGCGATCGTCGCTCAGAGACCGGCCACGTCGATGTCGCCCGGATAGTCGACCGAGAACTTGAGCACCGCGTCGCGCGACTTGCCGGGCTCCATTTCCCAGTTCCACACCAGCACGCCGTCGTCTTCGCGCTTGATGTCGCGTTCGGCCGGAGACAGCAGCTTGACCTCGATCTTCTCGTTGCGCGAGATCGGCAGACGGTCCTTGAAGTTGACCTGTTCCTTGGTGGCCTTGTTGTTCTTGACCGTGATCTTGTATTCGTAGGTCACGCGCTTGCCGTTGCCGGAGAAGCCGGTGCTTTCGGTGAACCGGTTGACCAGCTGGCGCTTGATCGAGATGCCGTCGTCGGCGCCCAGGGCCAGCTCGACCTTTTCGCCGGGCATGACCGACTTCATGGACGAGGCCGCGACGAAGGCGTCCTCCAGGAAGGTGTTGAGCGTGCCCGCCAGGAACGGGTACTCGGTGTTGTTGTTGGCCAGCGCGGTCAGGAACGCGGCCTCGCGCAGCGCCGGGGTGGACTGGTATTGCAACGTGGCCGGCAGCTTGGCGGAGGCGATGGCGACGCGCTGCGTGCTGTTGTCGGACGGCAGCGTGGCGGGCGTGCGGATCTGGAACGAGGCGCTGGTGGCCTCGGACTGGACCTCGGCGGTCGAGACCTTGGCCTCTTCCAGGACGGGCGCCATGTCGGCGGCGGCCGCCTCGGCGTAGGCCGCCTTGGGGCTCTGGCGGGCCCGCGGCTCGGGGCGCATGGCCGGCGCCGCGGCCGCCACCGGGGCCGGCATCGGCGGGGGCGGCGCCGCCACGTCGATGATCCACGGATTGAGCTTGGGCGCGCCGCCGCCCAGCGCCGGGCGGGCGGTGGACAGGGTCAGCTTGACGTTGTTCCAGTCTTCGCCGGTGTTCTGTCGGATCACGCCGAAATAGCCGAGATCGACGCTGCGGTCGGCCGGGCGCAGGCGCGCATCGTAGGAGGGCGTCCAGCGCGCGCCCGCCACCGCATAGGACACGTTCAGATCGAGCTTGCCGGCGCGCGCCAGGTTGACGCGCAGCGTGACGGTCTTGGTGCGGCGGTTGAGCTGGCCCTGCAACTGGCCCAACTCGCCTTGCGCGGCGGACAGCTGGCGCTCCAGGTCGTCGCGCTGCTCGGCGACGCGGCGCAGGCCGGCGAGCGTGCGGCTGAGCGTGTCGGCGCTGAGCGCCTGGATCGCCTTGAGCTCGTCCAGCGTCGGCCGCGGACCGTCCTTGGCCGGTTCGGTGGCGCCGCGCTGCATCATCGCCACCAGCTCGCGCTGGTTGTCCAGCACCGCCGCCTCGTCGTCCAGGGCGGCCTGCTGGCCTTCGATCTTGCGGATCTGGTCTTCGAGCTGCTTGACGCGTTCGTTGGCGGTGTCGGCCTGGAAGGCATCGCGCACCCGCACGTCCAGCAGGGTGGCCTGGCCGGAGCTCTTGGCCGAGACCTGCAGCGAATTCTCCTGCAGGCTGGCGGGCAGCTTTTCCAGCACCAGCTCGTGTTCGCCGGCGGCCAGGTCGCTGCTGGCGGCGCGGGTGACGACGGCGCGGTCCTGATAGACCGTCACCGCGCCGATGGAGGAGGCCAGCCCGGCCGCCGCGGCCAGACCGGGAAGCGTGGCGATGGCCACGGCCAGAAGAGTACGTTGCACGTGTGCACCTATAGGCAGGTTGCGCCGGCCGGCCTTCCGGTGACGGAAGCCGCAGCGGCGATAGCGCGACAATTTACAGGGCGCGGCGGGCCACGGGTTTACAGAAGATGACAAAAGCGACAGGGCGATACCGCCCTGTTTTCAGGCGGGCGCGGACGGCTCGGGATGCGCCAGCCGCCGCAGCATCTCGACCGCGTTGCGCGCGGCGACGGAGCGGTCGTGGCGGCGGTAGGCCATGTCCAGCAGCGCGTGGGGCGCGTCGCCCTTGATCGGCCGGTACTCGATGCCTTGGGCGCCCATGTGGCGCATGGCGGCGGGCACGATCGAGATGCCGACGCCGGCCGCCACCAGGCTGACGATCGAGGCCATCTGCGGCGCTTCCTGGATGACGCGCGGCGTGAACCCGGCGCGCAGGCAGGCGTTCTGGATCGCGTCGTACAGGCCGGCGCCGATGGGGCGGGGGTACAGCACGAAATCCTGGTCGGCCAGCGCGGCGATCGGCACGCTGCGCTTGCGGCTGAGCGGATGGTCGGGCGGCAGGGCGATCAGCATGGGTTCGTCGAGCACGCGCTCGGCCTCGAATTCCGGATCCAGCACGTACGGCGGCCGCACGAAGGCGACGTCGACGGCGTTCTCGCGCAGGCCGCGCAGCAGGCTGACGGTGTTGCTTTCGGTGAGGCTGATGCGCACGTCCGGATAGCGGTCGCGGAAGGCGCGGATAGCGCGCGGCAGGTACGGGTGGAACACGGCCGAGGCGGTGAAGCCCACCGTGATGGCGCCGTGCTCGCCGCGTCCCAGGCGGCGGGCCGTGTCGATGGCGCGGTCGGCGCTGGCCAGGATGGCGCGGGCGTCTTCCAGGAACTGCGCGCCGGCCTCGGTCAGTTCGACGCCGCGCGGCAGGCGCAGGAACAGCGCGGTGCCGATCTCGCGCTCGAGCTGCTGGATCTGCTGGCTCAGCGGCGGCTGGCCGATGCCCAGGCGGGCGGCGGCGCGGGTGAAGTGCAGTTCTTCCGCGACCACGGTGAAATAGCGCAGGTGCCTGAGTTCCATCGTTTTAAAATATAGCGAGTGCCGGTTTCATATATTGGACATATGCAGGGGAAAAGTCTACCTTGATCGCACGGGCCATTGCCCGATGTTTTCGAGAATTCCGATGTCCACCGCCTCAGCTGTTCCCCCATCTTCCCCCGCCGCGCCCCAGGCCGAGTACCTGGCGCGCGGCACGCCGGCCTTGCGGCGCGCCCAATGGGCGCTGTTCGCGGCGGGCTTCTCCACGTTCTCCCTGCTGTATTGCGTGCAGCCGCTGATGCCGCTGTTCACCCAGGCGTTCGGCGTGTCGCCGGCCCAGAGCAGCCTGGTGCTGTCGCTCTGTACCGGCCTGCTGGCCGTGGCGATCTTCCTGGTGGGGCTGTTTTCGCAGGCGCTGCCGCGCAAGCGCATCATGGCGTTGTCGCTGTTCGCCTCGGCCGTGCTGGGCACGGCGGCGGCGGTGGCGCCCGACTGGCACAGCCTGCTGGTGCTGCGCGCGTTGCAGGGCGTGGCGATGGGCGGGGTGCCGGCGGTGGCCATGGCGTACCTGGCCGAAGAGGTCGAACCCGACACGCTCGGTTTCGTCATGGGGCTGTACATCAGCGGCAGCGCCTTCGGCGGCCTGTCCGGGCGCGTCATCACGGGCCTGGTGTCCGATCATTTCGGCTGGCGCGCGGCGCTGGGCACGCTGGGCCTGCTGGGCATCGTCGCGGCGCTGCTGTTCATCTGGCTGCTGCCGGCCTCGCGCCGTTTCACGCCGCAGCGTTCGCGCGGCTGGGCCGGCGTGGCCGGCGACGTGCGCGACGGCATCGGCGCGCACCTGCGCAACGGTCCGCTGTGCGCCCTGTTCGCCATGGGCGGGCTGCTGATGGGCGCCTTCGTCACCGTCTACAACTATGTCGGCTTCCGCCTGCTGGCGCCGCCATTCTCGCTGAGCCAGACCTTCATCGGCTTCATCTTCGTGGTGTACCTGGTCGGCATCTTCGCGTCCACGTACTTCGGCCGCCTGGCCGACCGCCACGGCCGCGGCGCGATGCTGGCGGCGGCCACCGGCATCGCGCTGACGGGCCTGCTGCTGACGCTGTCGGACGCGCTGGCGGTGCTGATCGCCGGCATCGTGGTGTTCACCTTCGGCTTCTTCGCCGCGCACGCGGTGGCCAGCGGCTGGGTCGGCCAGATGTCGCGCGGCTACAAGGCGCTGGCGGCCGCGCTGTACCTGCTGGTGTATTACGTCGGCTCCAGCGTGCTGGGCTCGCTGGGCGGGCACTTCTGGACGGACGGCGGCTGGCCCGGCGTGGCGGCCATGGCCGGCAGCCTGCTGACGGTGGCGCTGGCCATCAGCGCGGCGCTCTACTGGCACACGGCCCGCGTGTCCGCCGCCTCCGCGGTGGAGCGGGGCGCCTCATAAGCCTCCTGGACGTTCATCCGGAAGGCGTGCCGGTTCTCCTTGACGTCCGGCGTCTGCTTGCGTGATTCGGATGGCGACAAGCCGCGCGTCGCCCGCCGCGCGCCGCCTGGCCATCGCGCCGTTCGGCGCTGGAAACTAGGCGGGGGTGCGGACCGGAGGCGCCTGCGCGGGCACCTCGGCCGCCAGGGTGGCCTCCATCCCCTGGCTGAGCGTCGCCAGCAGCAGGTGGGGCTCCAGGTTCAACTGGGCCAGCACCACGCTGCTCCTGGCCAGCCGGGCCAGGTCCTCGTGCCGCAGGCCCGCCAGCCACTGGCAGGCACGTTCCGATATCTGCATGCCCGCCATCGCCGGCAGGTTGCCGGTGCGGGCCATCCGCTGCAACAGCAGCAGATACATCAGATTGGTTTCGTGGATATCGCGCAGAAGTTCGGTAGATCGCGGCATCGGGTGCCCCTCACTTCACTTCATTGAATCCGAGACCCGGCGGTTGCACGGGCCAGGAACTGGCAAGGCGCGAGGCGTCCTGTATGGGCGTCTAGTCAAGCCCGCGAAGGCTTGCGTGCCGATATGGTTTGTCGATCATATTTAAGCGATCAGGGGCCGTCAGTAATGGATTTCCCTGTACTCGGGATTGACATATCTACATTCCATGAAACAGACTCATTCTCATTTATAATGCTCAGCACGTTGGACGGCGCATCACCCGCGTCCGCCTGTAGTCCGCCATCCCGAGAGGCCCACGATGACCCTAGCATTCCAGGAGCCCAATTCGCTGCAGCGCGAACACGCGGCGCTGCTCGCCGCCTATGGCCAGGCGCAGGGCCGCTGCAGCCGCCTGCTCAGCGCCCAGGCGCAGCGCATCCAGCACCTGGAAGGCGAGGTCCTCAAGCTGCGGGCCGCGGTGATCCAGCGCGACACCGCGCTGGCCTGGGCGCGCGAAGACCGTGCCGCGCTCGAGGGCGCGATTCCGGGGCTGCCCAGGCGGGTGGCGCTGGCCCGGCGCGTCACGCAACTGATGGAACGGGTGCAGAGCCTGATGCGCGAGCGCCTGGCCTGGCAGGACCGGGCCGCCGCGGCGCGCGCGCGTCCGCTCGACACCGCCGCCGAGCCCGCCGTGGCGCCCGTGGTGATCGCCGCCACGGCGCTGCGCGAGAAATCCGTGCTGTGCGTGGGCGAGGACGCCATGGCCCTGATGCTGACGCGCAAGGTGGTGGAAATGGCCGGTGGCCGCTACCTGGGCCATTGCGGCGGTGAAAGCGCCGACGGCGATACGCTGGAAGCCAGCCTGGTCGCCGCCGACCTGGTGATCTGCCAGACCGGCTGCGTCAGCCACGGCGCCTATTGGCGCGTCAAGGACCACTGCACCCGCACCGGCAAGCAATGCGTGCTGGTCGACAAGCCCGAGGCGCTCACGGCGCTGGGGTTGGCGCGCGAAAGCGCGGATCTGCCGCGCTGAACCGGCGCCGGTCTTCGCCCGCCGTCAGAGGGGCGCGGGCACGGACTGCGCGTGCCAGAGCCGGGCGTATTCGCCGCCGGCCGCCAGCAGGGCGGCGTGGCGGCCGCGCTCGACGATGCGGCCCTCCCGCATGACCCAGATCTCGTCGGCGCCCATCACGCTGCGCAACTGATGCGCGATCGCCAGCACGCTGCGGCCGCGCGCCAGTTCCCCCAACGCTTCCTGGATCTGCCAGGCATTGTCCGGGTCGACGTTGGCCAGCGCTTCGTCCAGCACCAGGATGGGGGCGTTCCTGATCAGCGCGCGGGCAATGGCGATGCGTTGGCGCTCGCCGCCGGACAGCCGCAAGGCGGCGTCGTCGATCACCGTGGCGTAGCCGCGCGGCAGGCGCATGATGAAGTCGTGGGCGTTCGCCGCGCGCGCCGCGGCGGTGACCTCGTCCAGGCTGGCATCGGGCCGCCCGAGGCGGATGTTGTCGGCCACGCTCATCCGAAACAGCGCAACCTCCTGCTGCATCAACGCCACGCGCTGGTTGAGTTCGCGCGTCGACATGTCGCGCAGGTCGATGCCGCCGATGCGGATGGCGCCGTCTTGCGGGTCCCACATGCGCGCCAGCAGGCCGGCCAGGGTGGACTTGCCGCTGCCGGATGGGCCGACCAGGCCGACCAGGCGGCCTTCGGGCAACACCGCGTCGATGCCGCTCACCGCGTGGCGCGCCGCGCCGCGATGGCGCAGGCCAACGCCGTCGAACGTCAAGGTATTGTCCGTGGGCACGCGCGGCGAGCGGGGCTGGGGCAGTTCAGGCTCGGCCGCCAGGGCGCGGATGTGCGCCAGCGTGTCGCGGGCATGGCGCCATTCGGCCAGGTTCAGGCCCAGGTCGCCCAAGGCGCGGAAGTAGCGCAGCGATACCACGAGGTACACCAGGAAATCCACTGGCGCCAAGCTCGCGCCGAGTCCCTGCGTTGCCGCCAGCGCCACGGCGGCAAAGCCGGCCTGCAGCAGGAAGCCGAACAGCAGCAGCGCGGGCGCCGGCGCCAGTTCGGCCCGCATCTGTTCGCGCTGCAAGGCGCCCAGCAGGTCCAGCGTGAGCGCCAGCCGCGCCCCGCGCCGGTCGAACTGGCGCAGTTCGCGCTGGAACTCGGCCTGCTCCAGCATGGCCACCACGGTCCGCTCGCGCAGGGCGGCCAGGCGCCGGTCGGCGCGCGACAGCAGGCGGTGCGACCAGGGAATGGCGAGATAGGCGGCCGGTCCCAGGACAAGGCACAGCAAGGCCAGGGGCGGATGCAGCAGGCCCAGCATCAGCCACAGGAACAGCGGCACCGCGGCGTTGGCGACCGACTGGCCCCAGACACGCGCCGTGATCTCCTGATAGTGGGCGAACCGGCCGGTCAGCAACTCGACGATGGCGGCGCGCTGGCGTTCCTGGAACACGCCCATCGGCAGCCGGCTCAGGCCGTCGGCCAGGCGCAACCGCGCGTCGGCCACCAGCGAATACACCGCGCCGAAGTTCAGCACATTGGCGCGCGCCTTCAGCCACACCAGGGCCACATTGGCCGCCACCAGGGCCGCCAGCGCCAACAGGGCCAGCGTGACGCTGGCCTGGCCGCGCAGGGTCCGGCCCAGCGCGTCATGGAGCACCAGGTAGGGCACGGTTTCAGCCAATGCCGCCAGCACCCCGCAGGCCAGGCCGCGCGACAGGCGGGAATCCTTGCGTCCGGCGAGATCCAGCCCGAGGCCCGGGATCATGACGCGCTCCCGGCCGCCGGGGCCAGCGTCCACGCGTTGCCGCGCGCCTGCGCCTGCCACAGGCGCCGGTAGAGCGGACAGTCGGCGAGCAGGTCGGCATGGGTGCCGACGCCCTGGATGCGCCCCTGGTCCAGCACGATGACACGGTCGGCCAGCGGCGCGTGCGCCAGCCGGTGCGACACGGCAATGACGTTGCGTTCGGCGGCCAGGCGGCGCAGGGCCTGCTGGATGTCGCGATCGGTGGCGGGGTCGGCGGCCGAGGTGGCCTCGTCCAGCAGCAGGACCGGGGTGTCGGCGAGAATGGCCCGGGCCAGCGCCAGCCGCTGTTTCTCGCCGCCGGACAGGCTGGCGCCGCGTTCGGCCACCGGCGTGTCCAGTCCTTGCGGCAGGCGCGCGAGCAAGGCGTCCAGGCCGGCTGCCCGGATGGCCCGGGCCAGCGCCGCGGCGGACGCTTCAGGACAGGCGATCAGCAGGTTGTCCCGCAGCGTGCCATGGAACAGCAGCACATCCTGGAACACGCAGGAGATCCATTCGGCCCGTGTCGCGGCGGGCACGTCGGACCAGGCCAGGCCACCGACCTCGAGCTGTCCGGCGCGCAGTTCACAGGCGCCGTACAGCAAGCCGAGCAGGCTGCTCTTGCCCGCGCCGCTGGGGCCGGCGATCAAGGTGTAGCCGGCGCCCGGCAGGTGTAGCGTCAGGTCGTGCAAGGTCTGGGGACCGCCCGGCGGGCCGCCGCTGGCCGCCTGCCAGCGGATGTCGAAGCGGGATGGCCGCGCGGGCGCGGCGGGCCGCCGGGGCGGTGGCGCGTCGAGCAGCGCGGCGATGCGGCGGGCGCCGAGCATCTGCTTGCGCAGCGCGCCGAAGGCGCCAAGCACGCGCAGCAGTGGCGCCGTCAGCCCCGCGCCCAGCGTCACGAATGGCAGCAGGTCGGCCGGATCGAGCTGGCCGCCCGCGGTCAGCAGGATGCCGGCAGGGAGCACCACCACCAGGTTGGTCGACAAGGCGACGAAGAACAACGCATACGGCATGGCGGTGCGGCGCGTGACCGACTGGGCCAGTTCGGCCAGCGCGCGGATGGCCTCGCTCAGCGTCGCCATCGAACTGGCGGCGCGGTCGTGGGCCTTGAGCGTGGCGATGCCCGTGATGTGGGCCAGCAAGGCGTCGTTGGCGGCGGTGTCGGCGCCATGCCATTGCGTCAGGATCTGCTCCAGCCCGCGGAAACTGCGGCGATAGGCCCAACAGGCCAGCGGCAGCAACGCCAGCGAAGCCAGCGCCATGCGCCAATCGAGCGAGAACAGCCAGACCGAGGCCAGCAGGGGGGCCGCGAGTCCGGCGACGGCATCGGGCAGGGTGTGGCCGACCAGGCCTTCAAGGCCGTTGACATCGTCGACCAGCGTCTTCTTCAGTTCGCCGGCGCGGCCCTGCGACGCGGCCAGCGGCTGGCGCCCGATCTGGCGCAGCAGGCGTGCGCGCAGGCGTCGCTGGAGGCGGAAGGCCGCCGCGTGCGAGGCGACGTTGGCGGCGCCAAACACCGCCAGGCGCGCCACGGCGGCCAACAGGATCGCACCGGCCAGGACGGCCAGCGTGGTCGCCGCGGCGTCCGCGGGCGCGGCCAGCGCCAGCGCCATGCGATAGATCAGCCAATAGGGCAGCAGTTCGAGCAGGCTGGCGATGACCGCCAGCAGGGTGGCCAACGCCAACAACGGCGCGTCGCGCCGCAGCAGCCCGGACAACAGGCGCAGGTCAGCGCGCATCGCGGGACGCCTCGGTGGCGGGCCGCGCGAACCGCCACGCCAGCAGGGCGGTGACGGCATAGCCCGCCGCGGCGGCGCCCAGGGTGGCGCCGTAGCCCCAGGCCTTGGCGACAAAGCCGCTGGCGCCGAAGCCCGCCATCGCGGCCACCGACATCATGGCGGCCAGGAAGGTGACGTCGGTCGCGGCCTGGCCGGGGCGCGCCAAGCTGTAGAAATAGGTATTGAACGCGACGTTCTGCACCGCCAGCGCGCTGAAGATGGCGAAGACGCTCAGCAGCGTCCACGTCCCCGGCGCCAGCAGGCCCTCGACCGCCGCCAGCAGGCCGAACGGGGGCGTCAGCACAAGCGCGCTGGCCAGCACGGCACGGGACGCCGGCAGGCGCCGCAGGCCCAGGCCGGCCAGCGGCCCGGCGCTGGTGAAGGCGAGCACCGTCGCGGCCGCGATCACCAGGCCGACCTGGGACAGCGGCAGGCCCAGATCCACCAGCCAGGGCGCGGCCATGGGAAAGGCCAGGGCCACGCCGAAGGTCGCGGGCCAGATGATCACGATGGTGCGCCACATGCCGGGCTGCCGCCATGCGCCGCGGGCCGCGCGGCGAGGGGGCGGGCCGGCAGCGGGTTCCGGCAACGCGGGCGCCAGGCCGGCCAGCAGCACCATCAACGCCGCGCCCGACAGCAGGGCGGCGCGCCAGCCGAACGATTCGATCAGGTAGAGCCCGGCGGCGCCGCCAATGGCGTTGCCCACCGACATGCCCCAGCCCATCACCGCGGCGCCGGTCGCACGTTGCGCCGGCGCCAGCGAGTCGGCGGCATAGCCCAGCGTGGCGATGCGCTGCGTGGCGGCGATCGTGGCCAATGCCAGGCTCGCCGCCAGCAGGGCCGGGATCTGCCGCGCGGGATCGAGGAAGGCGACCGCCCCGGTGACGGCCGCCGCCAGGGCCTGCATCAGCAGGATCCAGGAGCGCCGCCGGCCCAGCGCCGTCAGCCGGTGACGGTCGACCAGCGGCGCCCACAGGAAATTCACGGTGAAGGCCAGGAATACCAGGCCGAACAGGCCGATCAGCGGCAGCGGCGCGCCCTGCTGGCGCAGCACCGCGGGCACGGCGGCATACAGGAAAGCGACCGCCAGGTACTGCTGGCAGGACAACAGGGCGAGCACGGCGTAGCGCATGGAGGCGGCGCGACGCTCAATAGCGCATGGTGACGCCGGCGCCGATCACGCGGCCCTGGCCGATGGTGGTGGCCTCGGCGCCGGGGCCGTAGTACAGGCCGATGTACTGGGGCCGGGCGTTCGACAGGTTCTGGCCGAACACGTACAGATCGTAGTGCGCGAACTCCAGCCCGAGCTTGGCGTTGACGATGGCGTAGCGGTCGAGATCGAAATGGCTGCCGACGTCCGCCTTGCGGGCGCCCACGAACTGGTATTGGGCGGCGGCAAACAGGTTCGGCGCATCGGCGCTGTCCAGGCCCGGCAACCGGCCGCGGTATTGCAGCGTGACTGCGGCGTTCAAGCGTGGCGCATTCGGCACGACGTTGCCATTGCGGGCGCCCGACGAGGCGGCGACGTCCGCCGAGACATTGCGCAATACCGCATGGGTGTAGCCAAGGCTGCCCGTCAGCTCGACGCCGTGGCCGATGGCGTAGCGTGTTTCCAGTTCGGCGCCATAGCTGCGGGTATCGATGGACTTGGGCACGAAAGTGAACGAGGCCGAATCCATGGCCATCAGGTTTTCGTTCTTGACGGTGTTGTAGAACAGCGCGGCATTGACGCCCAGGCGGTTGTCGAGCCATTGATTCTTGCTGCCCACTTCGAACGTCCATGCGCTGGAGTCGACATACGGCTGGTCCGGCTTGCCGGCAACCGCATTGGTGGTGAAGTTGGGAAAGCCGCCGCCCTTGGCGCCACGCGCGACGCTGGCGTAGACCACGTTGGCCGGGGTCAGGTCGTAGCTGAGCGAGACGCGTCCGGTGACCAGGTTGTAGCCCAGATCGCCCGATTGGCCGTAGGCGGGGACATTGCCGGCGAAGCCGTTGTTGCGGTAGTTGGCGTCGTAGTTCTTGTTCTCGCGGGTGTAGCGCAGGCCGCCGGTGAGTTTCAGGCGCGGATCGTTGAACAGGGGTGTCGTGACCTCGCCGAACACCGCGTAGCTGCGGGTGCGCTGGAGGTTGTCGCGCCAGCCATTGGTGCTGGGGAAGAATGGCGACTGGTAGTACGTGCGCAGGCGGTAGTCGTCCTGGTAGTAGTTGACGCCGGCGACCCATGAAACCGGGGCCTCGGGCAGGCTGTTCAAGCGCAGTTCCTGGTGGAAGGCGTTCTGGTTTTCGTCGTAGGTGCTGAAGTCCGTGGCGGGGACGAAGGCGCCGACGGGCAGCCCGAACACCTTGGAGAAGGTCAACCCTTCGGAGTTGTTGCTGAGGGAGTTGTAGCCGTAGTGGTTGAGCGCACTGACCGAGGTCAGCACCACGCTGTCGTAGCGGCGCTCCGCGGTCAGGGCGATGCCTGCGGTCTTGCGCTCGGTGTGGCCCTCGGGGTCCAGCGCCACCACCGGATAGTCGCTGGTGTGCTTGAGCACGAAGTTGGATGGGGTGTTGCGGTCGCGCTGGGCGTACGCCGCCAGGGTGAGGGTGGTGTCGGCGTCGGGCCGGGCCACCAGGGTGCCGCGCAACGCCGGGCTGGACACGTCGCCGACGTCGCGGCCCGCCAGGTTGCGCACCTGGCCGTCCTGGCCGCTGTAGCCGACCGCCAGCCGGCCGGACAGCTTGTCCTGCACGATCGGGCCGGAGATCGAGGCCCAGCCGCGGCGATAGTCGCGGCTGCCGGCCTCCATGCCGGCCTCGAGCTCCAGCGTGTCGGCGGGCTTGCGCGTGATGATGTCGATGGCGCCGGCCTGGGCGTTGCGGCCGAACAGCGTGCCCTGCGGGCCGCGCAGCACTTCGACCCGTTCGACGTCCAGCAGTTGCTGGTCGGCCGCGAACAGGGGCTGCGGCACCCCATCCACGTAGACCACCACCGAGGTGTCGTCGTTGCCCAGCGGCTGCGCCATGGTGCCGATGCCGCGGATCGAGAGATGGGTCGAGCGGCCGTCGCCGAGCGCGGAATAGCCGACGTTGGGCGTCATGCGCAGCACGTTTTCGACGTTGGCGGTGCGCAGGTCCCGCAGGTCGGCTCCGTCGAAGACGCTGACGCTCACGGGCACGTTGATCAGGTTTTCCACGCGCTTGCGGGCGGTGACGTAGATGACGGGCAGTTCGGCGGTGGCGGGGGGCGTCGCGGCAGGGGGCGTCGCGGCGGGGGCCGGATCCGCGGCATGGGCGGGCAGGGTGGCGTCCACGCCGAGCAGCAGCGCCAGGGCGGCGGCCAGGGGAGTCAGCGCGGTGGCGCGCAGGGGAAGGTGCAAAAAGGACATGGCAATCTCGAAGGGAACGGCATCGGTCGCCGCAGGGACGACAACTGCGGGGATTCTGTTCCACAAATGAGAATTGATGCTATTTAAGTGCTATGCGCGCAGCCATCGATGCTGTGCCCGCGGCCAGCCGCAAGCGCTAGCCCAGCGAGGGGGCGACGCCGAAGCGGCGCCGATACGCGGTGGCGAAGTTGGTGGGATGGCGATAGCCGGCATAAAAGGCCGCCTGTTTCACGCTCCAGCCCTCATGCAGCAGGCCGCGGCGGGCGCGTTCCAGGCGTAGCTGGCGCAGGTATTCGAACACCGGCGCGCCCGCCACCAGCGGGAATTTCTGCTTCAGGGTGCTGATGCTGACGCCGGCGTCGCGCGCCAGCTCGGCCAGCCTGTGCGGATGGCCGGGCTCGGCCAGCAGGCGGTCGCGCACCCGCAGCATGCGCTGGCGGTCCTGCGGGTGCAGGCGGGTGTCCGCGGCGGCATCGATCGCGTCGTCATCCAGGCCCTGCAGGCCCCGTGCCAGCAGTTCCAGCGCGCAGCTTTCGAGAAACAGACGCGACACCGCGCCGGCCGGGCGCGGCGCCAGCAGGTCGGCGGCCAGCGCGCGCAGGCGCGGGGGGCGGGCAGGGGCCGCACGACGGTGCGCCGCAGGCTGGCCTGTACCTGCTCGGCCAGCGCGGCGTCGCAGAGGGTCTCGGGCGTGACCTGGACGACGAGGCAGTGGCTGCGCTGGCCGGCCTGCTGGGTTTCGGTCATGCGCGCCTCGTCATGCACCGCCAGGACGGCGGCCTGGGCGGCCCCGCGCCGCGGCCGCGAGGCCGGGCCGTGGCGCCATTCCAGCGCCGGGCCGTCCAGCATGGCATAGACCGTGAGGGAGCGGCCAACGTCGGCGCGGCGGACATGGTTGCGGGTCGCCAGCAGGTCGCTTGCGCACATCCGCACGCCGCAGACCGTCGTGGCCATCTGGATGCGTCCTTGGGCCACCACCCGTTCCTCGGGCGGGGTGTCGGACAGATGCGCGGCGTCGACGCGTCCGCCGTAGCCCCAATCCGAGGCGATATCGCCGAACCGGCGTTCGGTGCAGGGGACAAAGGCGGGGGCTGAGTGCATGGCGCGGTGGGCGATGGCGAGCAGCCAGCCCATTTTCACGAATAGGAATCAATCGCAATATAGTCCGTGGGCCGATCTCCGGCAAGGCGTAATGCCGCGTTACCTAGGGTTTCGGCTGCCGCGCCTGGCACGCACTACAGTCGGGAAAGCCTGTCGGGAGAACCCATGCTGACCCAGCGAGACCGAGTATCCCATCCCTGGACCGACACGCTCGCGCGTCTGGAAGACGAGCGCGTGATGTTGCAACGCATTGCCGCGGGCATGCCCCTGGCCGAGGTGCTGGGCCACATGCTGCACGCCATCGAGGCGCAGTCGAGCGTCGAGTTGCGCGCCTCCATCGCGCTGGTCGACGAGTCCGGCGGCCTGCTGGTGCATGGCGCCGCGCCCAGCCTGCCGGCGGCGTTCAATGCCGCGGTCGACCGCGCGCCGATCGGGCCGCAGATGGCCTCGTGGGGCATGGCGGCGCATTCCGGCTGCCCCGTGTACGTGGAGGACATCGCCAGCCATCCGGCGTGGGCGGCGTGGCGCGAGCTGGCCCTGGAACATGGCCTGCGCGCCTGCTGGTCGACCCCGATCAAGGCGCCCGACGGGCATCTGCTCGGGGTGTTCTCCAACTACTACGCCATGCCACGCTCGCCGTCGGCGCATGACATCGACGCGATCGCGGTGGTGACGCGCAGCGCCGCGCTGGCGATCGAGCGGCACCTGACGACTGCGGCGCTGCGCCGCAGCGGCGAACGCTGGCGCGCCATGTTCGAGGGCATGCAGGAGGCCTTCTTCCTGAGCGAGGCGCTGCGCGACGCGCAGGGCCGCATCGTCGATTTCCGCTTCATCGAGGTCAACCCCGCATTCGAGCGGCAGAGCGGCATGAAGGAGGGCGACACGCTCGGCCACACGCTGCGCGAGATGATTCCCGGCGTGCCGGGCCAGATCATGGACGCGTTCGCGCAGGTGGTCGAGACCGGCGAACCGGCGCAGTTCGAGTTCGCCGTGCCGGCGCCGCGCCAGGCCTGGTACGAAGCGCGGGCGCGGCGCGAGGGCGAGAACCAGATGATGGCGCTGTTCCTGGACGTCACCGCGCGCAAGACCGCCGAGGCGGAACTGTGGGAAGGGCAGCATCGCAAGAATTTCGTGCTGGCGCTGGGCGACCGCATGCGCGAGCAGCAGCAGCAGGCGGCGATCGAGCAATTGGCCTGCGAGAGCCTGGGCCAGCATCTGGCGCTGGGCCTGGTGGCGGTGGTGGACTGGGAGGGCGAGGGCGCCGAGCCGCGGGTGTCGACCTGCTGGCGGCCGCAGCCGGGGCGGGGTGGCTGCGCGGGCCTGGAGCCGGTGTTCGACGACGCTTTCCTGGAGGCATTGCGCGGCGGCCGCACGGCTTTCCTGGAACCGCTGTTGGCGCAGCCCAACGGCGACATCATGCCGTCCGCCATCGTGGTGCCGACCAGCCGCTGGGGCCGGCCGGGCGGCGCGCTGGTGGTGCGGCCGGCGGCCGGCACGCGGCTCAAGCGCGGCGACATTGCCTGCATCGAGGATGTGGCCGAACGCCTGTGCACGGCTGTCGAGCGTTCGCAGTACTCCCGTACGCTGGAGCAGCGCGTCGAGCACGCTATCGCCGAGCGCGACCGCATCTGGCGCCTGTCGCCCGAGCTGCTGGCGGTGGTCGACGGGCAGGGGCGCTTTGCCAGCGTCAATCCCGCGGTGCGGCCGATCCTCGGCTGGACCCAGGAGCAATTCCTGGCGATGGGCCTGCGCGAGCTGATCCACCCGGATGACTACGCGGCCACCCGCGAGGCGCTGGCGCAGGCGCGCCATCCCGAAACGGCCCAGGGCGTACGACACCTGGAAAACCGCATGCGCAAGCGGGATGGCGGCTATGCCTGGATCACCTGGAGCATGTCGTGGGCGCAGGACAGCCTCTACATGGCCGGCCGCGACGATACCGACCTGAAGTCGCAGGCCGAGATGCTGCTTGAAACCGAGCACGCGCTGCGCCAGGCGCAGAAGATGGAGGCGGTGGGCCGCCTCACCGGCGGCATCGCCCATGATTTCAACAACATGCTGCAGGGGATCACCGGCGCGCTCTACCTGATCCAGCGCAAGCTGGCGAGCGGCGTGCCGGAGCAGGCCGGGCGCTTCGTGACCGTGGCGATGGATTCGGCCAACCGCGCCGCCCACCTGACGCAGCGACTGCTGACGTTCTCGCGGCGCCAGCCGATCGATCCGCAGCCGTTCTCCGTGACCACGACCCTGCAATCGATGGCCGACCTGTTCCGGCGCTACACCGGCGAAGGCGTGTCGCTGGCGTTCGAGCTCGATGCGGACCTGTGGCCGGTGCGCTGCGACCGCAACCAGTTCGAGAACGCGCTGCTCAATCTGGTGATCAATGCCCGCGACGCCATGCCGGACGGCGGACCGTTGACGGTGTCCGCGGCCAATACTTATCTGGCCCCGGCGTTCCTGAGACCCTATCCGGGGGCGCAGGCGGGCGAGTTCGTGGAGGTAGGGGTGACGGATGTGGGCTGCGGCATGACGCCCGACGTATTGGCGCACGCTTTCGATCCCTTCTTCACCACCAAGCCGCTGGGAGAAGGCACCGGCCTGGGCCTGTCGATGATCTATGGGTTCGCCAAGCAGGCGGGCGGCGTCGTGACGCTGGAAAGCCAGGTGGGGGCGGGCACGTCGGTGCGCATCTTCCTGCCCCGGCACCAGGGCACGACGGCCGACGCGGCCGCGCCGATAGCGCTGGCGTGCGAAGCCGGCAAGCGCGAGCGCCAGGCGATCATCGTGTTGGTGGAAGATGACGCGAACGTGCGCGAGATGGTCTGCGAATGCCTGGTTGAACGGGGCATGCAGGTGTTCACCGCCAACGATGGCGATGCCGGACTGGAGCGGGTGCGCGTCACCGGTCATATCGACCTGCTGGTGACCGACGTCGGCCTGCCTGGGCTGAACGGCCGCCAGCTGGCCGACGCGGCGCGCGCCTTGCACCCGGGCCTCAAGGTGCTGCTGATGACCGGCTATGCGGAAGGCGCCGCGCGCGGGTCCGGCTTCCTGGACCCGGGCATGGAGCTGATCGTCAAGCCCTTCGCGCTGGATGCGTTGACGGCGCGGGTGCAGCGCATGCTCGAGTCAGCCGAGGTCGGCCGGGGCGGCGCTTGGCCCGGCGGCGCCGAATGAGCGGGAACGCGTGACGGGTGAGTGACGGCTTTGCACCGGGCGGTAAAAAGTGCCGGTCGGGCGCGTCCGTGGCGCCGGCGTGCTGCGCGGCAGCCGGCATTGGGCATACGAATTGCTGGATGGGACAGGCAACCTGAAAAAAGGAGTGATCCCATGAAGATTCGTGCCATGACCTATGCCATCGTTGTTGCCGCCAGCCTGGGCGGAGCCGGCGCCGCCTGGGCCCAATCCGCCAGTCCGACCACGCCCTCCACGGCGCCGAACGACGGCTCGGCGGTGCCGCCGAACCGGCCGGTCCCTGCGGGCCAGGCCGCGCCCGCGCCCAATGCGGCGCCCAATACGATGTCCACGCCGCCCAATCTGGACAAGAACGCGTCGACGCCGAACGACAAGCGCAGCGGTGAGATGCCCCGGCGCCATCCGGAGGCCAACGACAACGTGCCGCGCACGCCGGCCGCCGGCGCCACGCCCGCGCCGGGATATCCCAACACGGGCGGCAGCAAGTAAGACGTGAGAGAGGGCGCGACGCCCGGGGCGTCGCGCCCGTCCTCGCGGGAGTCAGTGATTCAACTCAGGGCTTCAATGTTCGCGGCGCAATTCAGCCGGCGGCAACCGCAGCTGGCCGCGGTATTTCGAGACCGTGCGGCGGGCCAGCACAATGCCGTTGGTGGCCAGTTGCTGGGCCAGGGCCACGTCCGACAGCGGCATGGCCGGATCCTCGGCCTCGATCAATTCCTTGATGAGCGCGCGCACCGCGGCGGCCGAGCAGGTGCCGCCGGAATCGGTGGGCAGCTCGCGCGAAAAGAAATGGCGGAATTCGAATACGCCGCGCGGCGTGACCATGTACTTGCTGGTCGTGGCGCGCGAGACCGTGGATTCGTGCATGTCCAGGTCGTCGGCGACTTCCTTGAGCATCAGCGGACGCAGCGCCACTTCCCCATACTCGAAGAAAGTCTGCTGGCGCTTGACGATGGCTTCGGCCACGCGCTGGATGGTGGTGTAGCGCTGTTCCACGTTGCGCACCAGCCAGCGCGCCTCCTGCAGTTCCTGCGCCATCGGGCTGCGGTCATCGAGGCGCGCGCGGCGGAACAGGTCGGCATACACCTGATGCAGCCGCGCCTGGGGCATGGCGCTTCGATTGGGCACCACGCGCCAGCGCGAACGCCATTTGTCGACGAACACGTCGGGCACGACGTAGGCCGGCGCCTGGGCGTCGTAGCGCCGGCCAGGCTTGGGGTCGAGGCTGCGGATCAGGGCGCAGGCGTCGCGCACGTCGTCGTCGGTGCAGTTGAAGGCGCGCCGCAAGCTGGCGGCGTCGTTCTTGGCGAGCCGGTCGATCTGCTCGCGCACGATGCGCAGCGCCAGCGCGCGCAGCGGCGGATTGATGCCGAGCGCCGCCTCCAATTGCAGCGCCAGGCATTCCTGCAGGTCGCGCGCGCCCAGCCCCGGCGCGTCCAGTTGCTGCACCAGGCGCAGCGCGGTCAGCCACTCCTGTTCCTCGGGCGGGGGCGAGAAGTCGGGGCTGAGGCTGCCGCACAGGTCGGCCGGCGGGGTGCGCAGGTAGCCGTCTTCGTCCAGCGAGTCGATGATGAATTCGGCCAGCAATCTGTCACGCGGTTCGAGCCGGTAGTTGCCCAGTTCCAGCGAGAGCTTTTCGCGCATCGAGACCGGCGCGCTGGCCCATTGGCCGAGGTCGTGGTCTTCGCCGTCGCCGCGCGGGGCCGTGGGATAGTCGCCGGCATATTCCGGCGTGGCGGGCGGCTCGGCCGGCTGCTCGCTGGCGGTGTCGGATGCCGTCTGGCCGGAGTCGGATGGGGCCCCAACCGGCGCAGTGGACTCCACGGCCTCGGCCGGACCCGCCGCCTGCTCGTCGGCTTCCTCGAGGAAAGGATTGCTTGCCAGCGCCAACTCGACCGCGGTTGTGAATTCGAGCGCCGACATCTGCAGCAGCTTGACGGACTGCTGCAGCCGGGGCGCCAGGGTCATCTGTTGGCGCAGGCGCAATTCTTGCATCGGGTGTCCCAAGGAATTCTCCCGCCAGGTTGCCGCCGGAGCGGCGGCATATCCTTTAGATCACGCAAAGATCGTGCCAACCCGCCGAGCGGGCGACGGGCGACCGCGCAGATGCCGTGGCATCGACCAGGATTACAAGGGGACGGTAAATATTGCCTGGGCGGCTCGAACCGCCGGCCATCCAGCGGGGTCAGGCGGCGGTCGGACCGCCGGCGTCTTTTTCGTAGACGTCGAGGCGGTTGTAGAGGGTCTTCAGGCTGACGCCCAGGGTCTCGGCCGTGAGGCGCTTGTCGCCGCCATGGTGCGCCAGCGTGGCGAGAATGAAGTCGCGTTGGGCGTTGCCCAGTTCGGTGCCGACCGGCACGTTCAGGGCGCCATCCTTGAACTCGGCATGCGGGGCGACGCGCGGTCGGGGCAGGTCGATGTCCAGTTGCTCGTCGCCCAGGATGTACGCGCGTTGCACCGCGTTTCGCAGTTCGCGAACATTGCCTGGCCAGTCGTGGCGGGCGACCGCCTGCAGCATGCGCGGCGCGAACGCCTTGCGGGTGTTGTGCCGTGCATTCAGTTCCGCCAGGAATTCACGCGCCAGGATCACCGCGTCACCCTCGCGTTCGCGCAGCGGCGGCACTCGCAGCGGAATCACCAGCAAGCGGTGCAGGAAATCCTGCCGCAGCCGGCCGTCGGCCACGGACGCCGCCGGGTCGCGGTTGCTGGCGCAGAGGATGCGGGCATTGGCGCGCAGCAGGTCGGAGCCGCCCACCCGTTGATAGGTGCCGGTTTCCAGTACGCGCAGGAAATGCACTTGCATGTCGACCGGCATTTCGGTCACTTCGTCCAGGAACAGGGTGCCGCCGCTGGCCGATTCGAAGTAGCCGGCATTCTGCGAGACCGCGCCGGTGAAGCTGCCTTTTTCGTGACCGAATAATTCCGCGTGCGCCAGCGACCCGCTGATGGCGCCGCAATTGACCGCGACAAAAGGCTGGTCGCGGCGCGCGCTGGCCGCGTGGATCGCCTGCGCCACCACTTCCTTGCCCGCGCCGCTTTCGCCCACGATGAAGACGCTGGCATCGGTTTCGGCAGCCAGCCGCACCTGGGTGGCGAGCTTCTGCATGACGGGGGACAGGCTGGAGACATTCATCGTGGTGCCATGGTAGAGGTTGACCCGGTGTGGGGATGCGACCAGTTGCAAGTAATCGAAAATGTTGGTGGATTCTGACGAATGGTTGCTTCAAGCCGCTGCGACTTAGCTATGCTCGGAAGTGGTCCGCCAGCGCAGGCGCCAACGCCCGCGCCCAGGCTCGAGGAGATGCCATGCCCCACTTGCTGATCGTCGACGATGACGATGCCATCCGCGAAACCCTGGCCGAACTTGGCCGGGACAACGGCTTCACGGTAGCGCTGGCCGCCAGCGTGAAGGACGCGTTGATCCAGCTCGAGCGCCAGGTGCCCGATCTGGTATTGACGGATGTGCGCCTGCCTGGCGGCAGCGGCATGGATATCTTCAAGAATGTGGCCACGGCCAGCGCCGAGGTCGTGGTGATGACCGGCCACGGCACGGTCGACAATGCGGTCCAGGCCTTGCGCCTGGGCGCCACCGACTACCTGGTCAAGCCGATCTGCATGGAGCGCCTGAACGGCATCCTGATGCGCATCATGGCGAATGCCGGCGGCGAACTGCCGGGCACGCCGTTCGAGGAACCGGGACGTTTCGGCAAGCTGTATGGCGCGTCGGCGCCGATGCGTGAACTGTATCGCCAGATCGGCCGGGTCGCGCCCACGGATGTGACGGTATTGCTGGTCGGAGAGAGCGGCACCGGCAAGGAGTTGGCCGCGCACGCGGTGCACGAGCTGAGCGCCCGCCGCCAGCGCCCCTTCGTCGCGGTCAATTGCGGGGCCATCTCGCCGAACCTCATCGAGAGCGAGATGTTCGGCCATGAACGCGGCAGCTTCACTGGCGCCGATCGCCAGCACAAGGGTTATTTCGAGCGGGCCGACGGCGGCACGCTGTTCCTGGATGAAGTGACCGAGATGCCGCTCGACCTGCAGGTCAAGCTGCTGCGGGTGCTCGAGACGGGGCAGTTCATGCGGGTCGGCACCCATCGCGAAATCGCCTGCGATATCCGCATCGTTGCCGCCACCAACCGCAATCCCGAGCAGGCGGTGCAGGAAGGCAAGCTGCGGGAGGACCTGTATTACCGCTTGAATGTCTTTCCGCTGGAGCTGCCCGCGCTGCGCGAGCGGGGCGACGACATCCTGTTCCTGGCCGACCGCTTCCTGCAGGCGCAGAACGAAGAGAGCGGCCGGGCCAAGACGTTCTCGCCGCGGGCGGCCGCGGCGCTGGCGCAGTATGAATGGCCGGGCAACGTGCGCGAGCTGAAGAATTTCGTGCGTCGCGCCTTCATCATGGCCGAAGGCGACCAACTGGACGCGGACATGCTGACGCCGCAAGTGTCGCCGGGCGGCGATGTCCGTGGCGGACAGGTCAGCGTGCCGGTGGGCGAGACGCTGGCCGAAGCCGACCGCCGCCTGATCCTTGCAACGCTGGAGCGTTGCAAGGGGGTGAAGAAACAGGCGGCAGCCGTGCTCGGCATCAGCCCCAAGACCTTGTACAACCGGCTCGAGGAATATGCGGCGGCCGGCTATGCGCTGCCGGGAGAGCAGCCGGGAAATTCGCATTGACGTCCGCCTCCCCCGCTTACTTGCCGTAGCGCGTCTTCAGGTCGGCCATGCACGCATCCTTGGCGTTGCCGGACATGGCATCGCATTTTTCCTTGCCCACCTTGTAGTCGGCATCGTTGCGCACCTTGGCCGCGTCATGGTTGGCCTCGGCCTTTTCCTTGCCGGCCTTGGCGTCGGCCTTGGCCTTGTCGCGGGTGGCTTCGGCCTGCTGCTGGCAGACGTCTTTCTGGTTGCCCTTCATGGCGTCGCACTGCTTCTTGTCCATCTTGTATTGATTGTCGATCTGTTCGCTGCTGCGCACCGGCGTGGTCTGCGCGGACGCGGGCAAGGCCAGGGCCGACAGGCACAGGGCCGCGGCCGGAACGAGCGTCATGGACAGGCGGATCTTGGACAGATTCATGGATGACTCCTTGGCGTGAGGGTGGCCGGGGATGGCCGCCCGTCAGCGGTGAGCAATTGGCGTGCCCATCTTCGCCGGGCATGCCGCTTGCTCGCCATCCTGTGTCATCGCTTCAGGAGAACCGCCATGAACAGCAACGACAGCACCCCGCGCAATGCCGGCCCACGGCGGCCGCGGCCGGCCGAGGGCGCCGGCGCCAAGGACGAGGGCAAGGCCAACAAGAAGGGCGAGGCAAACGCCGCGCAGAGCGATGCCGAGGCGGCGCAACGCAGTGGCCAATTCGGCGCCGACCGGCCCGACCGCGCCCAGGCGCCGACACCGCGGCGCGGGGCGGATGAACAGCCGCATCCGCAAGGTCCCGAATATGAGGAGGGCGGGCGCTATCCCGGCACGCGCGAGCCGGGAGGCGGGCGCTGACGCGCGCTCAATCCGCCTCGGCGCCGAGGCGGAACAGCAGCACCACGCAGTGCAGCGCCGCCAGCCCGACCAGGCCGTAGGCCACGCGGGCCGCCATGGCCCAGGGCAGCACCCGGGCGAACAGATCCAGGTTGACCGCAGCGATCAGGCCGGTATTCAAGCCGCCGGCCACCAGGGCGATGAGGGCGATCCAGTCCAGCGATCCCAGCCCACGGGGGCTGTCGGTCCCAGGCGCCATGTTGTCGATCTCCAAGGAAACGGGCGCTTCGTCGTTGTCGCTCAAGGCATGCATATCCGCTCCTGTGCCGGCGGCAGGGCGCCGGGCCGTGGTGTCGCGCAGTGCAAAAGCCGGCCGGTTTTTGGGAGGGATTCCCGCGATCGTCTGGTTTGGATCCATCCCAGCAAGCCGCGTGCCCGGGCCGCGGTGGCAGGCATGGCAGTTGCTGCCAGGCTTTCGATGCCATCCACGCCCGGGAGATCGCCATGTCCTTGATTGTCGCCGCACGCTTCCAGACCTTCGACGAAGCCCGCGAGGCCGCGCAACGCCTGCGGCTGGAGGGATTCGATGAGGGCGATATCCATACGTTCTACATCAACACGGCCGGCGAGCATGCGCGCTATCCCCTGGGCGGCGACCGTGTGGCGGACCCGGATGCGCGCGGCGCCCACCTCGGCGCCCTGGCGGGCGCCGCGCTGGTGGGGTTGGCGTTCGCGCTGGCGGGCGGGTTGGTGGCGCTGTGGGCGGGCGCGGCCATCCTGGTGGTGGCCGCGGCCGCCGGCGCCGGCGCGTATGTGGGCGCCCTGGGCGGGGCGTTGTGGATGGCGGGCAGGCGTCGGCGCCGGCCCTCGGCGGCGGCCGCTTCACCGGAGCATCCTCCCTTGCGGCAGGCCGGCGTGATGCTGGCGCTGCCGGTCACGCCGGAGCGCGAGTCGGCGGCGCGAGGCGTCCTGCGTGATGCCGGCGGGCATGATATCGAGCGGGCGCAGGGCCGCTGGCTGGATGGCAAATGGGAGGACTTCGATCCGCTCAAGCCGCCACGGCATGTGGAGGCGCCGTCGGCGCCGCAATGATCCGCCCGCGGGCGGGCAAGGAGACGGTCATGAACAACGAGATGATGTGGCGGGGCCTGCTTGCGGCCTGCCTGTTTGCGCTGTTGACCGCGCCGCTGGCGGCGCGCGCGCAGGCGTTGCCGCCCGCCGACAGCCATTTCCTGCAGGCGGCCGCGGCGGCCGATGCGTTCCAGGTCCAGGCGGCCAGGCTGGCCGGCGAACGCGCCGCCAGCACCGAGGTGCGCACTTTCGCCGGCAAGATGCAGGCACGCTACCAGGACCTGGATCGTGACCTGCGGCAACTGGCGCAGGCCAGGCGGGTGCCCTTGCCGGACAAGGCGGAGCCGGCGGACCAACGCACATTGGACGCGCTGGCGGGCAAGACCGGCCCGGCATTCGATACGCTGTACGTCGAGCAGGTGGCGTTGCAAGCCCACGAGAAGGCCGAGTCGCTGTACCGCGCGGCGGCAAGCCAGGGCGGCGATGCCCAGGTCCGGGAGTTCGCCGCGCGCCACCAGTCGGCGCTGGCCGATCACCTGGCGCTGGCGCGCGCGCTCAAGCGCGATCCCGCCGCCAATCCCGAGAGGATGCCGCCCGCCACGCGCGGCGAGCCGCCGCCGGTGTCGCCCGCCGAACGAGCGGCGCCGGCCTCGGTGGCGCCAGCGAAATAGCGGGCGGGGAATCAAGGCCTGGCCGGATTCAGTCCCCCGCGCTGCCCGTGATCGGCAACACGATGCCCGTGATGTAGCTGGCACAGGCAGGCGCGGCCAGGAAGACATAGGCGGGCGAGATTTCCTCGGGCTGGGCCGGCCGGCCAAGATCGGTGTTCTTGCCGAAGGATTTGATGGCTTCGGCGTCGCGGTCGGCCGGGTTCAGCGGGGTCCAGACCGGTCCCGGCGCCACGGCATTGACGCGGATGCCCTGAGGCGCGAGATTGGCTGCCAGCGAGCGGGTGAAGGCGTGGATGGCCCCCTTGCTGGAGGCGTAGTCGAGCAGTCCGCCGCTGCCGCGCAGGCCGGTCACCGAGCCGGTGTTGATGATGGCGGCCCCTGCCCGCAGATGCGCCAACGCGGCGCGCGCCATGTAGAAATAGCCGTAGAGGTTGGTGCGCAGGGTCTTGTCCCACTTTTCGTCGCTGATGTCCCGCAGTCCTTCGTCGTGCTGCTGGTAGGCGGCGTTGTTCACCAGCACGTCCAGCCGGCCGAAGGTCCGCGCCGCCGTTTCCACGGCTTCGGCGCAGAAGGCCGGGTCGCGCACGTCGCCGGGCAGCAGCAGGCAGCGCCTGCCTTCCGCCTCCACCACGCGCTGCGTTTCGCGCGCGTCCTCGTGTTCGTTGAGATAGACCACCGCCACGTCGGCGCCCTCGCGCGCGAACAGCACGCTGACCGCGCGGCCGATGCCGGAATCGCCGCCGGTGACAATCGCCGCCATTCCCGACAGCTTGCCGCTGCCGCGATAATCAGGCGCCAGGTACTGCGGGCGCAGCGCCATCTCGGCTTCCGTGCCGGGCTTGGACAGGTGCTGGCCTGGCATGGGCGGGGCCGGGTGGGGCCGCGCGCCCGTCGCTGCTTTGTCGGATTGGGTCATGCCGATCTCCCTCGAAGTGACGGACGTGAAGGCGTCCTCGAGGGCATCCAAGCAACTGCCGTTCCCGGCGCGCCGTGGCGCCCTGGCGGCGCCCAAGGCGGCGTGGGGACGGGCCAGGCGCTATTGGCGGCCGACCACGACGCCGAACAGGAATGCGGCGCCCGCCACCAGCCCGATCGCCTGCCACGGGCGCGCATGGATGTATTGCTCGGTGCAGTCGATGGTCTCGCGCACCATGTCCTGGGCGCTGTCGGAGGCGTCGCGCAAGCTGTGGCGCGTGTCGCGCAACTGTTCGGCCAGGCGAATTTTCAAGGCCTCCAGGTCGGTGGCGGACGCGTCGCTCAAAGTCGCTTCGAGGTCGTCGATCCAGCTTTCCGGGTGGCGCCGGCGGCGCCGCGCGTCGCGATCCGGACCGTTCTCGGGAAAATCCGAAGGCAGGGGAGTGTGGTTATTGGCCATGGGGAAGCTCCTGAAGTCTGCGTTGGCGAAAGCATGGCCGCGGACCCTCGAGGGCGCGGCGCATGGGAAAAGGCTGGCATGGTTCGGCGCCACAGGGATCTTGCATTGCATCTCGTTGTGAATGTTCGTTTTACCGGGGAACCTCCGCCGCTGCGAGGGTTGCCACATCCGCTTGCAATTTGGGCGGGCCGCGCGCGGCATCGGGCGCGTGCCTGCCGTAGCATGGATCGACACGTACGGCTTCATGGAGCGCGCGCAGATGACATCTTCCAGATCTTCCGGCCGCAAGGCGGCCGCTGCAACCGGGCAGGGCGGCAAGGCAGCCGCGACGGGGCAGGACGGCAAGCTGCTGCCCCCGCAGGGGCCGGTCGACGTGCCACGCCTGCCGGCCAAACCCACCGCGGCCACGCCGGACGAAGCGGCGCGCGATGGCCGCCGGGTGGCCGACGACCAGACCGAGTCGAACTGGGCTGACAGCGCCGAGCCACAGCCTCGCGCCAAGAACGCCCGTTCGTCGATCCTGTGACGGCCCGTGCCCGCGTGGCGCCTCATGCCGGGTCCCGCAGGAATGCCAGCAGGCGGCGTTCGTGGGCGTCCAGGCCGCGCGGACCGGGCGGCGCCGCGGCCCTCGGCGGCAGCCGTCCGGCCAGGTAGGCGTCGAGGATGGACGGATGCACGTAGCAGGCGCGGCACACCGCGGGCGTATTGGCCAGGCGCTGCGCCACCTGCTTGATGACGTCGACCACCTGCTGCCGGGCCTGGCGCTCATCGACGTAGGGACGGGCCTGCAGCGCCGCGAACGCCAGCACCGAGCCGGCCCAGGTGCGGTAATGCTTGGCGGTGAACGCCGCCGCGCCCGCCTCGCGCAGATACGCGTTCACGGCGTCCGAATCGATGCCGTGGGCATCGCCTTCCTCGTCCAGGTACTGGAATAGTTGCTGGCCGGGAATGTCCAGGCAGCGCTTGATGATCCGCGCGATGCGCCGGTCCCTGAGCGTGACGTCATGCGCGACGCCACTCTTGCCGCGGAAGCGAAAGCGCAGCCTGTCGCCGCTGACGCGCGCATGCCGTCGCGTCAGCGTGGTCAGGCCATAGGACTTGTTGGTACGGGCGTACTCACGCGCGCCGATGCGGATCAGCGTGTCTTCCAGCAGGCGCACGACCACGGCCACCACCTTGGCGCGGGGCAGGCCCGGGGCCTGCATGTCGCGTCCCACCTGGCGGCGGATGCGGGGCAGTTGGGCGCCGAATGCGCTCAGGCTCTGGTATTTGTCCGCATCGCGCTGACTCGCCCAGGCGGGATGGTAACGATATTGCTTGCGGCCGCGGGCGTCGCGGCCGGTCGCTTGAAGATGGCCGCGCGGGTCGGGGCAGATCCACACGTCCTCATACGCGGGCGGGATCGCCAGCGCTCGAATGCGGGCCAGCTCGGCGGCGCGGGTGACCCGTCGGCCGGCGGCGTCGCGGTACTGGAAGGTCGTGCCATTGACCCGTACCCGGGAATAGCCCGGTCCGGTGTCGTCCATGTAGAGCAGGTCGTCGGCGGCGGCACTGGCCGTCGGCTGCTGGCTGCGGTTTGCCATGTTTTCTCCAGCAATCGGCGCCAGCGCAGAGCAACTCGCGTGCCCGGCGCCGGCGCGGCCGCGCCGAACTCGCCGCGCGGGGGGGCGGTATGCGGGCACGCCACTTGCTGCTGCGTTTTCCGCCGCAGACAGGGAGTATCGAATGAGCAAGACATTGCAGGATTTCAATGTGGCCATCCTGGTAGTGGATGGCTTTGAAGAGGTGGAACTGACCGATCCGCGTGACGCGTTGCAGCAGCAGGGCGCGCGCACGGTGGTCGTGTCGGCGCGCCGTGGGCCCGTGCAGGGCATGCGCCATCACGACAAGGGCGAAACGGTCGAGGCCGACCTGATGTTCGCCGAGGCCCAGGCGGCACGGTTCGACGCCGTGTTGTTGCCCGGCGGCGTGGTCAACGCCGATGAGATCCGCCTGCATCCGGAGGCGCGCGCCTTCGTGCGAGCCATGCATGAAGCGGGCAAGCCGGTGGCGGTGATCTGCCATGGCGCCTGGTTATTGATTTCGGCGGGGCTGGTCAAGGAACGCAAGCTGACCAGCTGGCCGTCATTGGCCGATGACCTGCGCAATGCCGGCGCGCAGTGGGTCGACGAGGAAGTGGTGGTGGACGGCCGCTGGATCAGCAGCCGCAAGCCGGATGACATTCCCGCGTTCAACCGGGAACTGTCGCGCGTTTTCGCGCTGGCGCGCCAGTGAGCGCCAGCGTGGCGGGGCAAGGCGCGAGCCGGGATCTTCCGGCCGCGCCCCAAGCAGCATCTTCAGAGGAGCACGTCATGCCTTACGTTCAGCAACTGCACGTTCCGCCCAAGCCGGAGCCGATCCCGCCCGGGTCGCCGCCGGGAGATTTGCCGGTGGATCCCGACACCGATGAACCCGAAGTGGATCTGCCACCGCTCGATCCGCCCCATCCGGAGAAAACCCGCCGGACGATCCACTGATTGCGCGCTCGCCCGCGCATCAACCAAGAACAAACGGAGCCATCATGTCTACCATTCTGTTGATCATCCTGATCCTGCTGCTGATCGGCGCGGTGCCCGCCTGGCCGCATAGCCGGGGGTGGGGCTATTACCCCAGCGGCCTGCTGGGCATCGTGCTCATCGTGCTGATCGTGCTGCTGCTGACAGGGCGCATATAGCGCGAGGCCGCGCCGGGCCGGCGCGAAGGCGGCCCGGCGCGCACACGGGGCCAGGCCCGAACGCCGCCCGGCGGCGGTTCAGGCCTGTTGCCGCGCCGCGCGGGCGCGCGCTTGCGCCGCCTGCCTGCCGCGGTGCTGCAGCCGGCGGCGGCTGATCCAGATGACCAGTCCGGTGACGAAGAACAGCAGGGGTAGCAGGCCGAGGACGGCCGTCAGGATGCGGGTCGGCAGGCCATAGAGGCTGCCGGAATGCAGCGGGAACATCACCGCCAGGAAACGCTGGGCGGCGGTGCCCGATATCGGATCGGCGCACGACAGCAGATCGCCGCCGCGCATCGCGAGGAACATGCGCAAGGTGCCGACCGGCTGCCAGTCGTCGGCGCGGCGCACGCGTGCCTGGTAGACGCCGTGCGCCGGGTCGCGGCGCAGCATCACCAGCGTCGCATCCGCCGGCGCCAGCGCGCGTGCCCGGGCGGCGGCGCCATCCCAACCGATTTCCGTTTCGCCCGCGGCCAGCGGCGCCTGCGTCGCACCTCGCGCGTCGGCCGGCAGGGTCGCGACGCTGGCGACCAGTTGCCGGCCCAGCTGCGGCAACCCCATGAAGAAGCCGCTGCCGGCCACCACCAGCAGGAACAGCGCCGAGACCAGTCCCGCGGCGCGGTGCAGTTCGTAGCTGGTGCGGAAGGCGCCGACGCCGCGCGTCACCGTGACCGAACGGCGCCAGTGGCCCGGCCGCGGCCAGGCCAGGTAGATGCCGGCCAGCAGCAGCGCCACCCAGGCCACCGCGAGCCAGCCCAGCACTTCGCGGCCGGTCTTGCCTTGCAGCAGGGTCATGTGCCAACGCAACAGCAGCGGCATCAGGTGGGCGCGGTCCAGCGTGACCGCGTCGCGGTCGCGGCTGGCCAGCAACTGGCCGGAGCAGGCGTCCACGCCGGCTTCGTTGTCGGCGGTCGATGCGTGCTTGAATTGCACCCGGTAGCTGTCGGCCGGCGCCTGGGGCAGGGTGATGGCGGCGACCGCGGCGCCGGGCCAGGCCTGCTCGACCGCGCGGGCGGCGGCCGAGGGCGGCAGCGGCGCGGCGCAGACGCCCGCCGTATTGCGCAGCATGGCGCTGTTCATCCAGCCGTCAAGCTCGTGGTCGAAAGCCAGCAGGCTGCCGCTCAGGCCCGCCAAAACCAGCACGCTTCCCAGGATCATCCCCGTCCAGCGGTGCAGGAATGACACGGCGGAGCGCAGGGACTTGCGGAGCTTGGCTTTCATGTTGCGTTCAATGGCGGCGACGGCGGGTGGCGCGCAATTGTACCGAGGCGTAATATCTGCCGGCGCTTTTTTGGCGCCATTCCAGTTTCACCGCCTCCGACCCGTAGCGACATGAAGATCCCCCTGTTGATATTGATTGAAAGCGCGCACGATTTCCTGCCGGTCATCGAAGACCGCGGTTTTCGCTGCATTCTTGCCACCACGCCCGAGCGGCGCGCCCAGGCCATCCGCGACCACGCCGACGAGATCCGCGTGGTGTTGACGCGGGGCGCCACCGGCTTTTACGCCGAAGAGATGGCGGCGCTGCCCAATCTCGAACTGATCTGTTCGCTGGGCGTCGGCTTCGAGAACATCGACGTGGCCGCCGCCCGTGCGCGCGGGCTGCGGGTGACGCATGGCCCCGGCGCCAACGCCACCTCGGTCGCCGATCACGCCATGGCGCTGCTGCTGGGCGCCGCCCGCCATCTGCCGCAGGCCGACGCCTGGGTGCGCCAGGGGCACTGGAATGGCTTCATGGGGCCGCAGGTATCGGGCAAGCGCCTGGGCATCGTGGGCCTGGGCACCATCGGCCTGGAGATCGCCAGGCGCGGCGCCAACGGCTTCGGCATGACGGTCGGTTACTACAACCGGCGGCCGCGCCCCGAGAGCGGCTACACCTATCACGACAGCCCGCTGGCGCTGGCCGAGGCCAGCGACTTCCTGGTGGTGGCCACGCCGGGCGGCGCCGACACGCGGCACCTGGTGAACGCGGCCGTGCTCGACGCGCTCGGGCCGCAAGGCTATCTGGTGAACATCGCGCGTGGCAGCGTGGTCGATACCGAGGCGCTGATCGCCGCGTTGGCTGAACGCCGCATCGCCGGCGCCGGGCTGGACGTGGTCGAAGGCGAACCGGTGGTGCCGCCGGCGCTGCTGAAGCTGGACAACGTGGTGCTGACCCCGCACAGCGCGGGGCGCTCGCCGGAAGCGGTGTCGGCGACGGTGGCGCTGTTCCTGGAGAACGCCACCGCGCATTTCGCCGGCAAGCCGGTGCTGACGCCGGTGCCGCAGGGCTGAGGCGCCGTCGGCGTCAGGCGGGGATCAGTGCGAGAACATGATCGGCACGGTCATGCTTCTGAGGATCGACGCCGTGGCGCCGCCCATCGCCCATTCGCGGAACTTGCTGTGGCCGTAGGCGCCCATCACGATCAGGTCGGCGCTGTAGTCGGCCGCCACGTTCAGGATGGTGCTACCGACGCCGACGCCCTTGATGTCGCGGCGCACGTGGTCCGGCGCCGGCATGCCCTGGGCGATGCAGTAGGTGGCCAGGTCCTCGAACGGCACGGGTTCGTCGTCGCGGGTGGCGGCGCCTTCGTCCATGGTCAGCACCACCAGGTGCGAGGCCAGGCGCAGCAGCGGCGCGGCGTCCGCCAGCGCGCGGGCGGCTTCGCGGCTGCCGTCCCAGCAGTACAGCACGCGTTCGCCGACCACCGGGAAATCGCCGCTGGAGGGCACCACCAGCACCGGACGGCCGGCGGTCAACAGGGTCTGTTCGACGAATTCATTCTCGTGCACGGCCTCGACGTCCTCGCGGTTCTGCTGGCTGACCACCAGCAGGTCGCTGGTGCGGCCCAGCCGCGCCATGCTGGCGCTGGGCGAGCTGGCGCCGGCGCGCACCGCGGCCGGCACGTCGGCCGCGGCCACGGTTTCCAGGAAGGCGTTCTGCACCGCGCCGCGGTTCTGCGCCTGCAGGTCGCGCATCACGTTGAGCGTCTTCGACATCATCACGGACTCGCCGTAGTAGTACTGGGGCGGCGCCGAGCTGGCGTAGATGCCGACCAGTTCGGCCTGGTGGCGCCTGGCCAGGGCCAGCGCCACGCGGGTGCGGCGGGGGCAATCGAATCCGTGGTCCAGGTGGACGGAAATGCGGCGATACATGGCGGCCTCCTTTTGAGCGCGGTAGGCCTCCATCGTTGCGCGTTCCGGGCATTCCGCCCTTGACGCGCGTCAAGCGCCCCGCAGTTTGGCGGGGTTGCCGCAAGCGGCCGCGGGCCGGTCAGGCCTGCTGCACCCGGTCGCGTAATTGCCGCACCTGTCGCGCCTGCTGGGCGATGCGGTCGAGCGGTCCGGCCAGTGCCGGTGCGGCGGCATTGACGGCGGCCGGCACCGCCAACTGGCGCAGCTCGACCACGGGGCCCGGTTCCTGCGGATGCAGGGCGTGCGCCAGCGCCAGTCCGTAATCGCGCAGGGCCGGCGCGGCCTCGCTGTCGGGCGCCAGCGCCGGCTGGATCTCCAGCACGGTGCCGGCGGCGGTGACGCGGCGCATCGCGTTCAGCAGGTTGACCGCGGTGTCCACCTTGCGGTCGCGGTGCACGGGATTCTGCTGCAGCCGTTGCAGCGCCGCTTCGGCGTTGTCGGCGGCCAGGCAGGCCTGGCGGCGCAGGCCGACGATGTCGGCCGCGGGGGCCGCGCCGCTCTTGTCGGCCGTCAGGGCCCGCGCATAGTCGGCATGGCGTTCCAGCGCGCGGCTCAGGGCCCCGGCCAATTGGCGCGGTTCCTTTTCCGGCCACACCAGGAAGCCCACCAGCAGGGCCAGCACGCCGCCCAGCACGCTGTTGAAGGCGCGCAGCGCCGCCAGCATTGGCTCGTAGATGTCGGGTTGCTGGATGTGGCTGACCAGCACGAACTGCGACGTCAGGAAAAAAGTGAACAGCGCGTAATGGATGGTGCGGGCCGCGAACGTGCCCAGCGCGATCGGCAGCACCGCCAGCGCCACCGACAGCGGCGTGCTCAGCAGCAGGCCCAGCAGCGAGGCGCCGATGGCGCCGGCCACGCTGCCGATCACGCGTTCGACGGTGCGCTGCCAGGTCGTGGCGAAATAGGGCTGCAGGATGAACACCAGCGTCAATGACATCCAGTAGCCGTGGTTGACCGCGAAGGTCTTGGACAGCGCCACCGCGATGGTGGCGCCGATGCCCACGCGCAGGGCGTGGCGGAACGCATCCGATTCGAACCGCAGGTTCTGCCGCAGGCTGCGCCAGGCCTGCCGCACCGGCGAATCGGCGCGCGCGGCCAGGGCCGGCGCGACGGGCGCGCCATCCTGGTCGAACAGCGCCTGCATGATCGCCTGGGCTGTCTGCTGCAGGCGGTCCAGCACCGGCACCATGGTCGCCAGGTCGGGCGCGTAGGCCATGGCGGCGCCGCGCAGTTCGTGCAGGCCGGCGCCGAAATGCGCCAGCCGTTCGCGCAGGCAGTCGGCCTGCCTGGCGTCGCTGACGTCCGAGGTGCTGGCGATGGCGTTGGCGACGCTGGCATAGCGATGAAAGGCGTGTGACAGGTTGGCGCCGGCCGCGCGGCCAAGCCAGCGCGGGGCATTCGATTCCAGCAGATCGGCCGCGGCCACCAGGGCGATGAAGCTGTCTTCGGCGCTATCGAGCAAATAGAACAATTGCTGCGCGCGGGCCCGGCGCGACGGCCGCGCATCCTGCACCTCGCGGATGCGCACGCGGGCCGCCTCGAGCGCCGCGCGCATGCCGCTGCGCTGGGGACGGGTGACGGCGCTCCAGGCCTGCGGCCCGGCGGCGGGCGCCAGGCCCGAATACATGCGCGCCAGCGCGTCGGCGAAATCGGCCAGGCCGCGATAGCAATGCGCCACCGCGTGGGTCGCGTCCTTCCAGGGGCGGCGGCGCCAGACCAGCGCCGTCATCAGGATGGCCCAGAGCGCGCCGGCCACGAAGAACAGGGTGTACGAGAGGCTGGCCGCCAGCGTCGGCGCGGGCAGTTCGGCCGCCACCACGAAGCCCGCCGACAGCAGCGTGCCGACAATGGCCGCCGCCGGACCCAGCACGCGCAGCAGGCCGCCGAAGGTGCAGCAGACGAACGTGAGCGGCAGCAGCCACCACAGGGTGTGCGCGCTGGCGCTGGCCAGGAAGCAGAACAGCGCGCCGATCAGGCCCAGCGCCAGCATCGAGGCGGCGCGTTGGCGCAGCGGGCCGCCCGGGTCGCCGAAGCAGGCCCAGAAGGCGGCGATGGCGGTCCAGCCCAGGCGCGGCTCGTGCGCCAGCACGGCCAGGATGACGGGCGCGGCGCTGATGGCGGCGGCTTGCAGGGCGTCCAGCCAGAGGACGTGGCGCAGGGAAACGCGCCAGCGGGAGAGCAGGGTAGTCACGCGAAAACGGGGTGGAAAAAGAGGCCGTAACGGCGGAAAAGTCGCAACGCTACCATGTCGACAAGGACAAAGAGCAGTGATTCATCGGAGCGTCCAAATATTGCGGTTTTCATGAATCTGAATGGCCTGAATACCACTGGTTACACATGTGTGACTTTGGCGCCGCAGCGGTGCAAAATACTCTGGAGTAAATGCGCAAAATCGCATAAAAAAACATTGGCGATCGAATACGCTGGGTAGTACACAAGGCAGTAAGAAGCAAGGTAGCAAGATATTCCTGCAGGCCGACTGTGAATACTCATGTCCAATGTGCCCCGCTCTGCGCCCGGACAGCGCAGGCCGTACTCCGGGGTGCTTAAGGAGCGAACATGACGCCAACTCACGAGGCTTCCACAAGCTCGGTGGTGAGCGACGACGAAGTCGCCGCCATGATTACCGGCAAAGAAGGACTGCGGGTGCTCCTGCAACCGCAGGTCGACCTGTTGACCGGCCGCATCGTATCGGCCGAGGCGCTGGCGCGCTGGCAGCATCCGCAGCTGGGCGTGGTCATGCCGGCTGAATTCATTCCCACCGTCAACCGGCTCGGGCTGGACAGGATCCTGTTCGAGCGGGTGGCGCAGCGCGTCATCGACATGCTGCAGAGCATGCGGCGCACCGGCATGGCGATTCCCATCGCCATCAACGCACCGGCCTCCACCCTGTCCGACGAGCGCGCGGTCGAGTTCCTGCTCGAGCGCATCCACGTGGCCGAACTGCCGGCGTCGCTGCTGCGCGTCGAGCTGACCGAAGACCAGCCCATCAAGGAGCTGGAATCCTTGCGCGCCACGCTGGAGCGCCTGGAACAGGCCGGCTGCGAGGTCAGCCTGGACGATTTCGGCACCGGCCACGCCTCGTTGAAACTGCTGTCGGCGATTCCTCTGTCCGAGGTCAAGATCGACCAGTACTTCGTGACGCGCATGCGCCGCAGCGCGGTCGCCTTCGAGGTGCTGCGCACGGCCGCCGAGCTGGCCACCCGGATGGGGTGGCGGGTGGTGGCCGAAGGGGTCGAGAACGTGGCCGACGTGCCGGCGTTGCGGGCCGCGGGCTGCCGCTATGGCCAGGGCTACGCGCTGGGCCGGCCGATGCCGCTGGATGACCTGATGATGCGGCTGCGCGTCCAGCGCGACCGCGGCGAACCGCTGGCGGCGCCCGCCAGCTATGCCTCGGCCTGGCTCGACGCCTTCGATCCGCAAGACGCCGAGACCGGCCTGCCGGCGCACGTCACCACGCAATAGCCGCGCTTTTTACTTCCCGGGTCCTGAAATTACCGGTGCCGCATCATGCGGCGGGGTGGCGCGCGCGCCACGCCCGGGCGGGCACGGCAGTTGCTAGGGAATCCCTGGCGGAAGTGGTTCCGCCTACTAGGAGATTTGTCATGGCAAACCCGAATCAGCCCGGCCAGCAACCCGGCCAGCAACAGCAGCCGCAAAAGCAGCAATCGCAGGAAAATCCGAAGGACCGCAACCAACCGGGCCAGCAACAGCCCGGCCAGGGCGGCCAGCAGATGGACAAGGACCGCAATCCGGCGCAGCAGCCGGGTCAGTCCGGCCAGCGGTCGCAGACGCAGCGCTGATGCGTTGACGGGCCCGTAGCAAGCCCGCGATCCGGCCGCCGCGCCGGCAGGCACAGGGTGAGTGGCGACGACGCCCGCGCGGGGAAACCCGGCGCGGGCGTCGTCGCGTGCGGGCCTGGTTGCCACGCACCGGTGCCGCCACATGCCTTGCGCCATGGCGCGCGGGTCGCTAAGGTGCCAGGCAGGGCCGCCCGAAGACCCGCCGGGACGCGGCCGCGTCCCGCGCCTCGCCAACAGGACCATTCATGGCCACCGCCACTGCCAAGCCGCGCCTTTCGTTCGCACAGAAGCTCCTGATCACCGTGGTGCTCGCGGTGCTACTGCTGGGGGCCGCGGCGTGGATCGGCATGCGCGTCATCGAGCGCCACATCGCCGGCCTGCTGGGGCCGCGGGCCCAGGTGGCAGACGTGCGGCTGGGGTTCGACGCGGTGGTGCTGACGGACGTGAGGATCACGGGCGCCCAAGGCGTGGCGCCCGCCAGCGCGCAACGCGTGGTGGCCGAACCGGACTGGGGCTCGTTGCTGCGGCGCGAGCTGGTGTTTCGCAAGATCACCGTCGAGGGATTCGATTTCGCGGTGCTGCGCACCGCCGACGGCGACATGCAGATCTCTCCGGCCCTGCAGGCGGCCTTGCGCGAGGCCGATGGCGACGGCGGCCGGGCCCGCGATAAGGGGCCGATCCGGGCCGACGACATCATCCTGGACGGCGGCCGGCTGGACTTCATCGACTCGGTGATCGCCAAGCCGCCGCACCGCATCCCGTTCGAGAACGTGTCGGCGCGCCTGCATCCGCTGGTGTTGCCGGCCGATGGCCAGCAAAGCCAGATGGAATTCAAGGGCTCGGTGCGGGACAACCGCAGCGGCGCGGCCACGGTTCAGGCGCGCGGCTCGCTGGAGGTGGGCGGCAGCGACGCCGACATGACGGTCGCGGTGCGCAACATGGATATCCGCTATGCCGCGCCGTATCTTGCGGAGAACGGCGCCGGATCGCTGGCCGGCGGCGCGATGGACCTGGACATGCGCACCACCATCGCCAAGCGGCAGCTGAACGCATCGGGCGTGGTGGCGCTGCACGACCTGAAGTTCAGCGGCGACGGCTCGCTGTTCTCGCTGCCGCGCAAGGCGGTGCTGGCCGCGCTGGAAGACCGCAAGGGCACGCTGCGCATGGAATTCAAGCTGGCCGGCAGCCTCGACAATCCGAAGTTCTCGGCCTCGCGCGGCTTCGCGGCCCAGATCGCGCGCGGCTTCGGCCGCGCCATCGGCGTGGGGGCCGAGGGCGCGGCCGGCGGCGTGGCCGGCGCGGTGAAGGACCTGGGCGACGCGATCTCCGACCTGTTCACCCAGTGAGTCAGAAGCGGTAGTTCGCGCTCAGCTCGACCCGCCGGCCTTCGCCCAGCAGCCACTGCGTCTGGTTGTAGTAGGCGGTCTCGGCGTACTGGCGGTCGAACACGTTGAACGCCCGCAACGCCAGCGTCAGGTCGCGCCGCGGCTCCCATTGCAGGGCCAGATTGGTGGTGGTGTAGCCCGCCATTTCCAGCCGGTTGGCGGCATCGGCGAAGCGGCGGCCGACGTACCGAACCCCGGCGCTGGCGGTCCATTGCGGCGCGAACTTCCAGCTGACCCAGGCGTTGGCCACGCGCTCCGGCACATCGGTGGGGACGTTGCCGGCGCGCGATACCGCCACGCCATTGGCCGATTCGCTGAAGTCGTCGTAGCGCGCCCGCAGCACGGCCGCGTTCAGGTCGACGCGCCAGGCTGGCGTCAGTTCCACGCCCAGCGTGGCTTCCAGGCCGCGCGACGACTGCTCGCCGACCTGGATGCGCAGCGTCGGATCGTTGGGATCGCGCGTCACCAGGTTGTCCTTGCGGATGTGATACGCCGCCAGCGTCCATTGGCCCTTGTCATCCCAGAAGGTCTGCTTCACGCCGACCTCGACCTGGCGGCCCTTGGATAGCTTGAAGTCCTTGTTGGCCGGCGACAGCAGCAACAGGCTGCCGATCGGGTCGGCGGCCTCGGCGTACTGGCCGTAGACGGACAGCGTGGGCAGCAGGTCGTAGACGGTGCCGATGCGCCAGCCGACATTGTTGAAGGTGGTGTCGAACGCGGTCTGGTCGGCCACCAGGTCGCGCCGCTTCAGGTCGATGTGGTCGTATCGCAGGCCGGCCAGCACCGACCAGCGGCTGGTCAGCATCAGGCGGTTCTCGGCGAACAGCGCGTATTGGTCGGCGCTGTTGCGATAGCGCGGCGTAGTGCCGGCGACGTTGATGAAGCGGCCATGATCGACGTCGTACGGGTCCACCAGCGAGGTGCCGGAATACGGCGAATTGTTGGTGTGCTTGAAGGTGGCGTGGTTCAGTTCGAAGCCCACCGCGACCTTGTTGGCCAGGCCGAACAGGTGGCCGTCGAAGGACGCGTCGGTGACGTTGCCGACCTGTTGCTGGTCGTGGCGGATGTCGGTGTAGGCGCTGCGCTGGATCAGGCCGGTGGCGGGTTGCCAGGTGTAGTTCTCGGCGTCGCGGTAGTCGCGGTCGCTGCCGATGTAGTACACGCGGCTGCGCACCAGCGTGGCCGGGTTCGGCGACCATTCCATCTTCAGGTCGGTGCGGCTGTCGCGGTAGATGATCTTGCTGTCGGCCACGTTGTAGTTCTGGCGCCGCAGGTCATAGTCGATCTTGCCGTCGATCAGCGGCGTGCCGAAGTAGCGCGTCGGCTCCTGCCAGGCATAGGCCTGGGTCAGCGTGAAGTTCAGCTCGGGCGACACGTCCAGGCGCAGCGCGGCGGTCACCGCCAGGTCGCGCGCGTCGCCCAGGCTGATGCCCGAATCGCTGTGGCTGCCGCTGATGTCGAGCCGGTACGACCACTTGTCGTCCAGCGCGCCGCCGCTGCCGAAGCCCAGCCGCTGGGTGTCGTGGGTGCCGACGGTGGTCTGGATCTCGTTCTCGATCGGGCCGCGAGTGGGTTTCTTCGGAATCACGTTGACCACGCCGCCGATGGCGCCTTCGCCATACAGCACCGAGGCGGGGCCGCGCAGCACCTCGATGCGGTCGACCGCCCAGGGGTCATAGAGGAAGGTCTGGCCGACGCCGCCGAACTGGCGCACGCCGTCGAACAGCTGGGCCACCGAGTTCGAATCGGTGAAACCGCGCGACGACAGCGACGAGCCGCCGTTGCCCGGGTGGCGCATGGCGCTGATGCCGGCCGCCTGGGTGATGGCGTCGGTGACGTTGACCGCGCCGCGCGCGCGCAGCTGCTCGTTGCTGATGACGTCGATGCTGGCCGGCGTGTCGAACGGCCGCAGGCCCAGCAGGGTGCCGGTGCTGGCCTGTTCCAGCAGGGTGGCCAGGGGCGTGTCGCCCGAGACCGCGATGGCGGGCAGGGTGGCGACGCCGCGCGCCGCGGCCGGCGCGGCGGTCGTGGCGGCGGCGGGGGTGGACGGCGCAGATTGCGCATGCAGCGCCGGCGTGAAGGCGAGCGCGGTCCAGACGGCCACGCGCCGTTGCAGGACGCGATGCGTCCTGGTGGAAAGAGAAACCATGGAAATTCCCGGTAGGCGAAGCAAGCCGCGCGACGCGCGGCGGAACGATCAGCTGGCCAGCGGGAGCAGGGGTGGGGCGCGGGCACCGAGCGGCGGGCCGGGCGGGGAACCTTCGTGGATCGCGGGCGGCGCGCGCGCCGCCAGCGGATGCGTCATCACCGTGCCGGCGGCAAGCAGGGGCGCGGGCGCCGATGGCAGCGCCACCGTCGCCAGCATCGCGCCCATGGGGCAGGTGGCGGCCTGGGCCGCGTGGCGTTCGTCGGGCGCGTCGCTGTGCTTGGACGGGCCGGCCACCCAGATGGTGCCGGCGGCGGAGCACAATTGGATCAGTGTGCCGGCCTGCTGGGTCGCGGGCATGAAGCCCGGCGGCACCAGCGCCTTGAGCGCGAACAACACCAGCACCAGCCAGAGGCAGGCGGCGTTGCGGGCGAGGGGCAGGAACGGGCGGCGCATGATCGGCGCCCATTCTAGAAGGTTTTGGCGGTGGCGTGGCGGGCGGGGCGGCCCATGGGCTGCGACTCATCGCCGCACCGCGCGGGCCGCGCCGCGCCGCTAGACCGTGCGCGCGGCCCAGAAGGCGGTGCGGATGCCCGGCGCGGCGGCGATGCGCGCGGTGACGCGGTCCAGGTCCAGTTCGTCCACCGAGGCTTCGCTCAGCGCCGCCTCGATCTCGACCTCGTTCTCGCCGAACTGGTCGATCTTCAGTTCGGACAGCGGCAGTTGCTCGTCCTCGAGCACGTCTTCCAGCACGGTCATGGCGGCCTGGCGCTGGTCGACGTGGGCGATGATGTGGATCACGGTCGTGACTTCGGTGGTCTGCGCGTCGACCGGCTGGCGGTTGACGTAGGAGACCAGTGGCCGCAGCAGCGTATTGGCGGCGAGCACGAACACGGTGGCGGCAAGCGCCTCCAGGATCAGCGAGGCGCCGGCGCAGGCGCCGATCGCGGCCGAGCCCCACAGCGTGGCCGCCGTGTTCAGGCCGCGGATGCTGCCGCCTTCGCGCATGATGGCGCCGGCGCCCAGGAAGCCGACGCCGGACACCACGTAGGAGATCACGCGCGCGCCGCCGTCGGGGCCGCCGACGCGGAACGCCATGTCGACGAAAATGGCCGCGCCCACCGCCACCAGCGCGTTGGTGCGCAGGCCGGCGGTGCGCTGGCGGTACTGGCGCTCGAAGCCGACGATGGAGCCGAGCACGAAGGCCACCGCCAGGCTGATCAGGGTGTTGGCCAGCGTGAGCAGCTGGATGTTCTCGAAGTTCTTCATGTTGTTGTTCTCGTGTTCAGCATGTGGGTCGGACCGGCCCCGGGGACTTTGCCGGCCCCGGGCGGTCGTGGCGCCGCGCCGGCCTCAGGGCATCTGCCAGACGGACGCGGCGGTCAGGATGAAAGCCAGCAGCCAGAGCAGCAGCAGGGCCGCCACCCGGGCGACGAGGAGGCATTTGTACGGGTCTTTCATGACAGTCTCCTTTCCGCGACTCAGGCCGGCAGCACGGCGATGCGGGCGCCGCCTTCGTTTTCCCAGTGCACGCGGCGCACGTCGGGGCTCTGCCCCAGGCGCAGGGCGATGGCGCTGAGCGGGCCGCGCAGCTGCGGCGGGCACTGCAGCGTGACCGTGGTGCTGGCCAGCTGGTCGGCGTCCTGGCGCGAGATGCGCACGTTCACGACGCGCAGGTTCAGGGCCTGCAGTTCGTAGTACAGCTGCTTGCGCAGCGCGTTCAGGGTGTCGGCGAGGCTGACGATGGTGAACTGGTAGGTCGGGGTGGCGGCCGGGGCGGCCGCGGCCACGCCAGCGCCGCGCACGGCGGCGGCGCCATCCAGGAAGGGGAGGAATTTCTTGATGCGCATGATCGTCTCCTGGCGGGAGTACGGTGGAAGGTCCACATGCATGCGCCGCTCGCCGGGCGCGGCGCGGGCGCAACAAAGCCCGCGTATCGCGTCGGTAAGTCGGTATCGGGAAGGCCTGGGCCGGGGCAGCGCGAGGGCTGTCGGGCCAATAGCCGTGTCCTGGCTTTACGCAGGACTCGGCAGAAAACTCTGCGGATCCTGCGTCAAGCGGCGCAAGCAGTCGTGTATCGACTACATCCGTCGTTGTCCACAATGATCTCGGGGTGGTTGATGGTGCGGCAATTATAAGAAGGGATTAGGGAAAACACCAAGTAAAAAATCCGACTCAATGAATATTCATATGCCCCGGTGGGGACCCAGCCGGGGCGTGCCGGGAGGCCGGTCGAAAGACAGGTCGGGCGCAAGAGAGGCGGAAGGAAGACCGCGCCACGGCCAGGGTGATGCCGTCCCTGGCCGTGGCCGGATCAGCGGGCGCCGGCGTAGTACTGGCCCAGCGCCTCGATCTCGCTGTCGGTCAGCCGCTGCGCGAAGGCGCGCATCACGCCGACGTCGTCGTTCTGCCGCGAACCGTTGCGAAAGGCGTTGATCTGGTCGGCGAAATACTCCTTGGACTGGCCCGCCAGCCGGGGCAGCAGCGGCCCTTCGCCCATGCCGCGCAGGCCGTGGCAGTTGGCGCAGGCGGGCAGGGCGCGGCTGCCGTCGCCCGCCTGGTCGAGCTTGCGCGCCGCCTCGCCGCCGGCCTCGCCCACGTGCAGCGGCGGCCCCGCCAGGCTGCCGTAGTAGGCCGCCAGCTGGCCGATTTCCTGCTCGCTCAGGGCTTGCGCGATGGTATTCATCAGCGGCTGCTTGCGCGTGCCCTGGCGGAAGTCCGCCAGCTGCTTGGCGATGTACTCGGGCGTCAGGCCGGCCAGGTTGGGGAAGATGCCGCCGGTGGGCGTGATGCCGGCCTGGCCGTGGCAGGCGACACAGGCCTGCACCCCGGCCGCCGGCTTGCCGGCGGCGGCCAGCTGCTTGCCCTGCTCGGGATCGGCGCCGCGCAGGTAGCCTTCCCAGGCCGGGCGCGAGGCGCTGAAGTCCAGCGCGCTGCGTCCGGGCACTGGGGCGGCGGCCGAAGGGGCCGGGGTGGCGGTGGGCGGGGTTGTCGCCGGTGTGCCGGGCGTCGCGGGCGCTGCGGGCGCCGCCGCCGGTGCGCTGGGCGCCGCGGGCTTGGCGGGTGCGGGCGCGGGCGGAGCCTGCACCGCCGAGGCGCGGATCGGGCCGTCGCCGCCGGTGCCGAATATCTGGTGCAGGGTGGCGATCAGGGTGATGGCGGGCACGCCCACCATCAGCGCCACCGCGGTGAGGATGCCGTTGCGATGTTCCATCATGATGACACCAGCCGTCCCGGCGAACGCAGGTAGTCCGCCTTGATTTTCTCGACGATCCAGTAGGCGGTGGCGCCCACCGTGCCCGTGGGGTTGTAGCCCGAGTTCTGGGGAAACAGCGCCGCGCCCGTGACGAAGACATTGGGCACGTCCCACGACTGGCCGTAGCGGTTGACCACGCTGGTGGCGGGATCGTTGCCCATGGCCGCGCCGCCGGTCAGGTGGGTCGACTGGTACACCGTGGCCGAGAATGGCCGCTTGCGCGGCCCCGGCTCGGTCTGCGTCACGCCCTTCATGGCGCGGCCGATCTCGTCGCCACGCTCGGTCAGGAACGCCGACATGCGGATGTCGTTGTCGGGAAAGTCATAGGTCACGCGTAGCAGCGGCAGGCCCCAGGCGTCCTTGTAGGTGGGGTCCAGGCTGAGATAGCCGCCGCGCCAGGGCTGGGCCGATCCGGTGATGGTGATGTTGGCGGCGTGGTTGTAGTAGCGCTTGACGGCCTTTTTCCAGTCGGCGCCCCAGCCCGGCGTGCCCTTGGGCGTGGGATGGAAGCCGATCGGCGCGCCGCTGACCACCTGGATCTGCAGGTAGCCACCGCCCACGAAGCCATGCGGGCCGTGGTCGAAGTTGTCGGCGCTGAAGTCGTCCATGGTGACGGCCACGGCGCCGGCGCCCATGAACGGATTGATGTTCACGGACTCGTCGAAGAACAGGTTCACGCCGGAGGTGGTCTGGTGCGTGTAGTTGCGGCCCACCACGCCCTTGTCGGTCACCGGATCGTAGGGCTGGCCGATGCCGGACAGCAGCAGCAGGCGCACGTTGTTGATGCCGAAGGCGCACAGCACCACGATCTCGGCCGGCTGGAAGATCTCGGTGCCGGCCGCGTCCACGTAGGTCACGCCGCGCGCGCGCTTTTTGTCCGGCGTCAGCTCGACCCGCAGCACGTGGGCGCCGGTGCGGATCTCGAAGGTCGGCAGCTTCATCGCCACCGGCAGGATACAGACCTGCGGCGAGGCCTTGGCGAAGTGCTCGCAGCCGAAGTTGGAACAGAAGCCGCAGTACACACAGGCGCTCATGTGCAGGCCTTCGCTGTTCACGTAGGGCCGGGTACAGAGCGCGGATGGCTGCACGTAGGGATGGTAGCCAAGCTTGCGGGCGGCCTCGCCGAACAGGGCCGGCGCATACGGCACCTTCATCGGCGGGTTGGGGTAGGGCCGCGAGCGCCAGGGCTCGAACGGGTTGCCGCCTTCCTGCTTCTGGCCCTTGAGGTTGCCGGCCTGGCCGGACGCGCCGATCAGGTAGTCGTAGCGGTCGAAGTACGGTTCCAGCTCGTCGTAGGTCAGCGGCCAGTCCTGGCAGGTCAGCTCGGGGTCGAAGATCTTGGCGCCATAGCGTTCGGTGTAGTGGCTGCGCAGGCGGAAATCGGTGGGGTCGAAGCGGTAGTACGCGCCCGACCAGTGGTTGCCGGCGCCGCCCAGGTGGGTGCCGGGATAGGCGAACTGCCAGCGCCGCATCGGCAACGCCTTCTGGTCGGTGTTGTTGCGGAAGGTGAAGGTCTCGGTGGCCGCGTTCTGGTGCAGTTCGTGGCGCCGCGTGTATTTCAGTTCGTCGTGGACGTAGGGGCCCTGGAAGTCGGGCGAGGGCCAGCGCGCCTCGCCGCGTTCCAGCACCACCACGCGCTGGCCGGCCGCAGCCAGCTCCTTGCCGATGATGGCGCCGGTCCAGCCGCCGCCGACGATCGCCACATCCACCGCGGGAAGCGTCTTAGCCATGGCCGTCTCCCGGTTTCATCGTGTGCACGCGCGCATTGGCGATGGACACGGGCCGGCCGGCCCAGATCACGCCGTGGCGCTCGATGTCGTCGGAGAACGAGGCATAGGCGCCGGGAAAGCCGACCAGCTTCCAGCCCACCATGTCGATGTTGCCGCCATACAGCGGGTCGGAGAAGAAACCCTCGATGGTGGCGTCCAGCAGGGCCTGGAAGAACACGGCCGACGGCAGCGGTGAAAAGTCCGGCTTGCCGGCCTGCATGTCGTGCAGCCAGGCGTCCTGGCGCCGGGCGTCCAGTTCGGCGTAGGGCTTGCCGTCCTGCTTGTGGGCGGCGGCGTCCAGCGCCGCCAGGCCGCGCCGGAACATCTCGGCGGGCGTGAATGACAGCTGGTAGCCCTGTTCGGGCGTGCCGGCCTCGAACGGCCCCTGGCGGTAGAACTGCTCGCCCGCGCCCCAGGCGCCCGCCAGCTGGCCGTCGACGAACTGGGTTACGCCGGCTTCCTTGGCGCCCGGGCCGAGCTCGTCGGCCGGGATCAGGCGCGCGGCGATGGCGTCCATCGCCAGGGCTTCCTGGGCGTTGAAGAACTTGAGCGTGCGGTTGGGAGGGGCGGCGGCGGGGGCCGGCGTGGCCTCGGGCGCGGCGGCGGCGTGGGGCGCCCAGACGGCGCCGGGCACGCCCACGGCCAGGGCCTTGAGCAGCCCGCGCCGTGCGGAAACAGGTTGGTCTTTCATTCATCGCTCCAGCGGCGGAGCCGGCGTCCGGCGAGGCTGGCCCCCGGCGCGCGGTCCGCGAGGCGACGACCTCCGGAGCATTCGGCTCCCGAGTGAAAGGGATCCCGCGACAGCATATGTGTTCGTGCGCTGAGTGTGTCACCGATCCGGGTGCCGCGACAACTCCCCGATGCGGGCCAACCCGGATTTTTCTCGCTGCCGCATTTCAGCTAATATTCAGGTTCCTGAAAGAATGAGAGCACGGCGGAACACGCGGCCTGCGCTTGCCCGGCAAGCGAGGACGGTTTCGCCATCTATGACCGACGACCCGCCTCCTAGTACGGCGCCGCTCACATGGCGGCGCCCGCTTTCCCCTCCCTGCCGACTTCCGGCATTCGGCCGTTCCCGGCCGGTTCCTCACGATCTCGCGGCAGCGCCCACGCCTCGCATAGGCGGCCGCGCGCCGCCGCCGCCGATCCGTCCGACACCGCCCGCGCGTCCCACCCGGACCCGCGCGCCTGATCTATTCTGTCCGAGTCCGTCCCTGGCGATGGCGCCGGCTTTGCCGGGCGCCCGCGCGCACTCGATCCTGATTCTTCTTGTGGAACGTTGATGATCTTCGACTGGATGTCCGACCCGACCGCCTGGCTTGGCCTGGCGACGCTGGTCATTCTTGAAATCGTGCTGGGTATCGACAACCTGGTGTTCATCGCCATCCTGGCCGACAAGCTGCCGCCGGCGCAGCGCAACCGCGCCCGCATGATCGGCCTGACGCTGGCCATGCTGATGCGGCTGGGCCTGCTGGCCAGCATTGCCTGGGTGGTGACGCTGACCGCGCCGCTGTTCACGGTGCTGGGCGCCGAGATATCGGGGCGCGACCTGATCCTGATCCTGGGCGGCCTGTTCCTGCTGTTCAAGGGCACCATGGAACTGCACGAGCGCGTCGAGGGCAGCAGCGGCCACGATAGCGGGCAGAAGGTGCAGCACGCCGTGTTCTGGCAGGTGATCCTGCAGATCGTGGTGCTGGACGCGGTGTTTTCGCTGGACTCGGTGATCACGGCGGTCGGCATGGTGCAGGACCTGAGCATCATGATGATCGCGGTGGTGGTCGCCATGGCCGTGATGATGCTGGCCAGCCGCCCGCTGATGGGCTTCGTGGCGCGTCACCCGACGGTGGTGATCCTGTGCCTGGGCCTGCTGCTGATGATCGGCTTCAGCCTGGTGGCCGAAGGCCTGGGCTTCCACGTGCCCAAGGGCTACCTGTACGCCGCGATCGGTTTCTCGATCCTGATCGAGCTGTGCAACCAGCTGGCGCGCCGCAATCGGGCCAAGGGCACGCATGCCCTGGGCCGCCGCCAGCGCACCGCGCAGGCCGTGCTGCGGCTGTTGCGCGCCGGTCGCAGCGGCCAGGCCTCGCAGCAGGCCGACGATGTGGTGGCGCTGGTGGACGGCGCCGGCGAGGAGCCGGCCTTCGCGCCGGAGGAAAGCTCCATGATCGAACGGGTGCTGGCGATAGGCGGGCACGACGTGCGCGCCATCATGGTGGCGCGCGGCGACATGGTCTGGCTGGACGTGGCCGATACGCCCGACGTGATCGTGCGCAAGTTCGCCTCGGGCCACTCGCGCCTGCCGCTGTGCGCTGGCGATCCGGCCAACGTGCTGGGGGTGCTGCACTTCAAGGACCTGCTGCCGCTGCTGCAGAATCCCGGCCCGATCGACCTGGTCGAACTGGCGCGCGAGCCACGCTACGTGATGGAGACCACGCCGGTGCTGAAGGTGCTGGAAGAACTGCGCGCCTCGCGCGACCACATGCTGATCGTGGTCGACGAACACGGCGTGTGCGAAGGGCTGGTGACGCCGATGGACGTGCTGACCGCGGTGGCCGGCGAGCTGCCGGAGGACAGCGAGGCGCCGCCCGAGGCGCTGCAACTGTCCGACGGCTCGTGGCTGCTCGACGGGCGCCTGGCCCTGGCCGAGGCGGCGCGGGTGCTGGAGGTGGCGGACCTGGCCGATGACGCTGGCGACGCGACGCTGGCGGGCCGGCTGCTGCGCGCCGAAGGCCGCATTCCCGACACCGGCGATGTGATCGTGTGGCGCGACTGGCGCTTCGAGATCACCCGCCGCGATGGACTGCGCATCGACCAGATCCACGCCCGCCTGGCGGCTGGCGAGGCGTGATCGAGTGGCGGCAGAGGGGCGCTGTGCGCTCCCGCCCTGCGCCATGCGCCATGCGAATCAGTCCGCCGCGAGAGGCGTGGACATCCATCGCAATATGAAGCGCGCGCCGCCCAGCGGGCTTTCGCGCACCTCGATGCTGCCCTTGTGGCTGGCGGCCACGCGCTTGACGATGGCCAGGCCCAGGCCGGCGCCGCCGGTGCCGCGGTCGCGGCTTTCGTCGAGCCGGATGAAGGGTTCGAAAATGCGCTCGCGGTCGGCGGGCGCGACGCCGGGGCCGTCGTCGTCGACGATCAATTCGTAGCCGCCCGCCGGGCAGCTGGTCAGCGAGATCTCGATGCGCGCGCTGGCATAGCGTACGGCGTTCTGCACCAGGTTGAGCAGGGCCCGGCTCATGTAGCGCGGATGCAGCTGCACATGCGCCGGCAGGCCGTCGCGCACGTGGCAATGCACGCCGCGCGCGTCGGCCTGGTGCGCCACCTGCGCCAGCGCTTCGCCGAGCCAGTCGCGCACGTCCACGGTTTCCTGCTTGACGACGTCGTCGGCGGGGCGTTCCAGCCGCGCGTATACCAGCAGTTCGTCGACCATGGTTTCGAGCTCGTGGATATCGGTGCGCATGTCGTGCAGGATTTGCTCGCGCCGCGCCTGGAATTTTTCCTGGCCGAGCATGTCGACCTCGAACGACAGCCGGGCCAGCGGCGTGCGCAATTCGTGCGAGACGGCGTTGGTCAGGCTGCGCTGGTTTTCCACCAGCGCCGAAATGCGTTCGGCCATCTGGTTGAAACTCTCGCCGACGTGGCGGATGCCGGAGAAATGCGACAGCCGCGCGCGCACGCCCAGGTCGCCCTGGCCCATGCGCAGCGTGGCGTTGCGCAAGGCATCGAGGTCGCGCCACACCGGCAGCGCCCACAACAGCAGCAGCACCGCCGCCAGCACCATGCTGAGCGCCAGCCAGGCGCCCCAGGTGATCCATTTCTCCAGCGTCGGCTCGCCCGGCAGGCGCATCTCCAGCCATTGCCGCGGTTCGCCGGGCAGGGGAGCGAGATAGGTGTTGTATTCGTCGCGCATGATGAAGCCGCGGGTGGCCAGATCCTGCTTTTCCTGGTCGGTGGCCTCGATCCGTTCCGGCGTCACCAGCTGCAATTCCAGGCCATAGTGCGGGCGCAGGGAATCGCGGATGAAGGCGGCGCGCGATTCCGGTTCGATCGGGTCGAGCTCTTTGTGCAGCGCGTACATCTGGCCGCGCACGGCCTGGTAGGACAGGTCGGCGCTGATCGAGTCGAGCAGATAACCCAGGCTGCGGTTCACCAGTTGCGACGCGGCGATATAGGCAATGGCGGCGACCACGAAAATGCGGATCGTGAATTTGAGCATGCTGGTATTCCTGTGGGCGCGAGAGCCGCACATCTGCCGCCCTGGATGATGTCCGGCCATCGCGGCGGGCCGCTGAATCATACATAACCGCGTTCCGGTCATCCAACGGATTTTGTATGGAAATTGTGAATAGTCATGCAGTAATCTGGTGGCGCCCGGCCGCCTGAATGATTGAAACTGCCACGCCGCCCGGCTATAAGCTTGAATCACGGCGCCGCGCGACTGGCCGGCGCCAACCGTTTCAGAGTGCCAAGTCCAATGCCGCCGCAGCCTCCTTTCCACGATGAACGCGTCGCCAGCAAAGCGGTGGCCAGCGAGGCCCTGCCGGCTGGACGCGGATCCTGTCTGGAAGTGTTCCTGGCATTCCTGCGGCTGGGCCTGACCGCGTTCGGCGGTCCGGTGGCGCACCTGGCCTATTTCCGCGAGGAATTCGTCGACCGCCGCCGCTGGCTCGACGATTATGCGTTTTCCGATCTGGTGGCCTTGTGCCAGTTCCTGCCGGGCCCCGCCAGCAGCCAGGTCGGCATGGCGCTGGGCCTGAAGCGGGCGGGGTGGACGGGCATGCTGGCGGCCTGGCTCGCGTTCACGCTGCCGTCCGCGCTGGTGATGATCCTGCTGGGCCTGGGGCTGGCGCGTTTCGGCGGCCTGGCCAGCCTGCCGCTGGTGCATGGGTTGAAGGTGGCGGCGGTGGCCGTGATCGCGCAGGCGGTGTGGGGCATGGGCCGCTCGCTCTGTCCGGACGCGCCGCGTGCCGGCTTGGCCATCGTCGCGGCGCTGATCACGGTGGCGCTGCCGACCACGCTGGGACAGGTCGGCGCCATCGTGCTGGGCGCGGTGGCCGGCGCCGCGTTGCTGCAGGTGCCACCTCGGCCGCTGCTGGCCAACCGGTCGCAGAGCGTGTCGCGCGCCGCCGGTTATCTCTGCCTGGCGCTGTTCGCGCTATTGCTGGCGGCGTTGCCGCTGTGGGCCTCGCTGTCGGGCGCGCCGCTGGCGACGCAATTGGCCGGGTTCTATCGGGCGGGCGCGCTGGTGTTCGGCGGCGGACACGTGGTGCTGCCGTTGCTGGAGACGGCCGCGGTCGGCGGCGGCATGGTGTCGAACGCGGATTTCCTGGCGGGCTATGGCGTGGCGCAGGCGCTGCCGGGGCCGCTATTCACGTTTGCCGCTTTCCTGGGCGCGGCGTCGTCCGGTCCGTTGCCCGGCTGGGCCGGTGGCCTGGCCATGCTGGTGGCCGTGTTCCTGCCCGGCGCGCTGCTGGTGGCCGCGGCCTTGCCGTTCTGGGAAAGCCTGCGGCGCCGGCCCGGCGTGCGCAACATGGTCGCGGGCGTCAATGCGGCGGTGGTGGGTATCCTGCTGGCGGCGCTGTACGACCCGGTCTGGACCAGCGCGATCCTCACCAAGGCGGATTTCGCGTTGGCGCTGGGCCTGTTCGGCCTGCTGGTGTATGCGCGCTGGTCGCCGCTGTGGGTGGTGTTGGCCGCCGCCGCGGGCGGCTGGGCGCTGGGCTGGCTGGCGTAGCGCCGCGGTTCAGGGGCGCCAGCTCGGCGCGCGCTTTTGCAGGAAGGCGTCGATGCCTTCGGCCGCGTCCTCTTCCATCATGTTGCGCGCCATGACTTCGGCGGCGTATTCGTAGGCCTCGGCCTGCGCCATCTGGCGCTGCGCATAGAACATGCGCTTGCCGTAGCGGATCGCGGTGGGGCTCTTGGACACGATCACGTCGGCCAGCGCCCGTACCCGCGCATCCAGCTCCGCCTCCGGCGCGACATCGTTCAGCAGCCCCCAGTCGCACGCCTGCGCCGCATCGATGAAGCGCGCGGTCACCAGCATTTCGAAGGCGCGCTTGGTCGACACGTTGCGGCTCAACGCCACCGCCGGCGTGGAGCAGAACAGGCCGGCATTGATGCCGGAGACGGCGAAGCGCGCGCTGTCCGCGGCCACGGCCAGGTCGCAGCTGGCCACCAGTTGGCAGCCCGCCGCGGTGGCCACGCCGCGGACCTTGGCGATGACCGGCACCGGCAGCGCCTGCAGGCCCTGCATCACGCCGCCGCACTTGCGGAACAGCGCCAGGTAGTAATCGAACGCGGGCTGGCTGCGCATTTCGCGCAGGTCGTGGCCGGCGCAGAACGCGCGGCCGGCCGATTCCAGGATCACGCAGCGCAGGCCGGGTTCGCGCGCCAGCGCGTCGATGCGCGTGCGCAGCGCGTCCAGCAAGCCTTCGGACAAGGCGTTGAATTGCGCGGGCCGGTTCAGGCGCAACGTCGCGATGCCATCCTGCATCGTGTGCAACAGCAGCGGATCCTGGGTCGTGGCATCGGCGGGCATGGCGTCTCCGGTAGGCAAGGGAGCTTGCACGATAGCAGGCTGGCGTCCGATGCGGCCCGCCGGCGGCCGCGATTTAGCCGTCGATCGTGCCGGGCAGCCCGTTGGCGCCGCGGATCGCCTCGATCAGGCGGCTGAGCGCGGGCGCCAGTTGCCGCCGGCTGGGGTAGTACATGACCAGAGGCGCGCCCGCCGGCGCCCAGTCGTCCAGCACGCGCCGCAGGCGCCCGGCGCGCAGGTGCGGCTCGGCGTAGCGCTCCAGGCAATAGGCCAGGCCGATGCCGTCCAGCGCGGCATCCAGCGCCATGTCGGTTTCGTTGACGATCAGCGCGCCGGGCACGTCGATGGCGTGCGCGTGCGGCGGTTGCCCGAGTTCCCAGCGGTACAGGGTCTGGTCGCCCAGACGCAGGCGGATGCAGGCGTGGCGCAGCAGGTCCTCGGGCGTCTTCGGCGTGCCATGGCGGCCGAGGTAGGCGGGCGCGCCCACCACCACCCAGCGCAGCGGCGGCGTCAGCGGCGTGCAGACCATGTCCTGCGGCACGGTGTCGCCGAAGCGGATGCCGGCGTCAAAGCCCGCCTTGACGATGTCGACCATATTGTTGTCGACCACGACCTCGATCTTCACGCCGGGACAGTCTTCGAGGTAGCGCGCCAGCACCGGGCTGAGCAGCAGCCGCGAGGCATCGCGCGGCACGTTGATGCGCAGGCCGCCGAGCGGCGCGCTGCGGTAGCGGTCCAGCTCCGACAGGGCCTCGCCGATCTCGCCGAAGCTCTGGTCCAGCTGCGCCGCCAGGCGGCTGCCGGCCTCGGTCGGCGCGACCGAGCGGGTGGTGCGGTTGAGCAGCTTGACGCCCAGGCGGTCTTCCAGGTTGCGCAGCGCGTGGCTCAGGGCCGAGGTCGACACACCCAGTTCGGTGGCCGCCAGGCGGAAGCTGCCGCGCCGGCAGATGGCCGCGAAGGCGCTGAGATCGGCCAGGTCGTGGCGGCTGTAGGAGGGCATGAAAAGCGGGGCGAAGATGAATAAATCGTTGAATCCAATTCAATAATACCTGACCTACACTCATCGAAATTTTTGTGTAGGAGAAGTCATGCTGGTCGAGACCATGCGTATTGAAGGTATCCCCACGCCTGTGTCGAGAATCGGCCTGGGCACGTGGGCGATCGGCGGTTGGATGTGGGGCGGCGCCGATGATTCGGCCTCGATCGCCACGCTGCGCGGCGCGGTCGAGCGCGGCATCAACCTGATCGACACCGCGCCGGTGTATGGCTTCGGCCATTCCGAGGAAATGGTGGGGCAGGCCCTGGCGGGCATGCGCGACCGGGCGGTCATCGCCACCAAGGGCGGCCTGGAATGGGCCGGCGAGGGCGTGCGGCGCAATTCCAGCCCGCAGCGGCTGCGGCGCGAGGTGGAGGATTCGCTGCGCCGCCTGCGCACCGACCGCATCGACCTGTACCAGATCCACTGGCCCGATCCGCTGGTGCCGATCGAGGATACCGCGCGCACCCTGGAAGCGCTGCAGCGCGAAGGCAAGATCCTGGCGGTGGGCGTGAGCAATTATTCGCCCGGGCAGATGGACGCGTTCCGCGCGGTGCTGCCGCTGGCATCGGTGCAGCCGCCGTACAACCTGTTCGAGCGCGCCATCGAGCACGACGTGCTGCCGTATGCCCGCGAGCATGGGCTGGCCGTGCTGGCCTACGGCGCCTTGTGCCGCGGCCTGCTGTCGGGGCGCATGACGGTGGACACCACGTTTGGCGCCGACGACCTGCGCGCCTCGGATCCGAAGTTCGGCCGGCCGCGTTTCGACCAATACGTGCGCGCCACCAAGGAACTGGAGGCCATGGCGCGGATCCGCTACGACAAGCCGGTGCTGGCCCTGGCCATCCGCTGGGTGCTGGACAGCGGCCCGACCATCGCGTTGTGGGGCGCGCGTCGTCCGGAGCAGCTGGACGGCGTCGACGAGGCCTGCGGCTGGCACCTGAGCGATGCCGACATGGCCGACATCGACGATCTGCTGCAAAAGAACATCCTCGATCCGGTCGGCCCCGAGTTCATGGCGCCGCGCGCACGGGAATAGACGGCGCATCCGGCGCCCGCCGCAACGACCCGCGGCGCCGAAGCCCAAGCCCTCGGATGGGCAATCGGCGCGCCTCAGCCCGCCAGTTGGCCGAGCAGCGCGCGCAGCCAGCCCAGGCCGGCGTCCGCGTCGGCACGCTGGTGCCAGATCATCTCGAACGCCAGCGGCGCGATGGCAAACGGCACCGGCCCGACCGTCAGGCCGGCGGCCGGCGGTTCCACCGCGCGCCGCGCCACCGTCAGCACCAGGTCTGTGCCGGCCAGCACGGCCGGCGCCGCCGTCCAATGCGGCAGCCGCAGCGCCACGCGGCGCGACTGGCCGATACGGGCCAGCGCCGCGTCCACTTCCGCCGCGCGCTGGTCCTGGCTGGCGGCCACCAGCACGTGCGGCCGCGCCAGGTAATCCTCCAATGTCGACGGCAGGCCCGCGGTGGCGTCGGCGACGCAGACGAAACTTTCTTCGAACAGCACCGCGCGCTGGATCTCGGCGGGGGTCTCGCCGAACACCGCCAGCGCCAGGTCGAGCTGGCCGTCGGCCACGCCCGCGATCATGCCGCTGCGGCTGGCATAGCTGATTTCCAGGTCGATGCCGGGCGCGTCGCGCCGCAGGCGCCGCATCAGCGGCGGCAGCAGCACGCTCGCGCCATAGTCGGACATGGCCAGGCGGAACGCGCGTCGGCTGGCCGCGGGCTCGAATACCGCGCCGGCCAGCAGTCGCCGCACTTGCGCCAGCACATCGCGCAGCGGCGCTTCCAGCGCCAGGGCGTGCGGCGTGGGCCGCAGGCCGCCGCGGGTGCGATGGAACAGCGGGTCGCCCAGCAGCGCCCGCAGGCGGGCCAGCGCGTGGCTCATGGCGGGCTGGCTCATCGGCAGGCGGGCGGCCGCGCGGGTCAGGTTGCGCTCGTGCAGCAAGGCGTCCAGCACCACCAGCAGGTTCAGGTCGATGGCCCGTAGATTATTCACTGGCTGCATATTCAATAGATAAATATCGAATTGGATTCAATGTTTTGCGAATAAGAGAATAACGCCAATCCCTCTTGAATCGGAGCAAGCCTTGAACAACACGACCTTCTACGCCATTCCCGCCGCCGTGCTGGCGGGCGCGCTGGTGCCGATCCAGGCCGGCGCCAACGCCGCCCTGGGCCGCCACCTGGGACACCCGCTGTGGGCCACCATGGCCTCGCTGGCGATCAGCGCCGTCGCGGCCATGGCGGTGATGGCGTTCCTGCGGGTGCCGGCGCCGAGCTTCGCCGAGATCGGCCAATTGCCGTGGTGGGGCTGGACCGGCGGCCTGGCCGGCGTGTTCTACATCACGGCGGCGCTGATCCTGGCGCCACGCCTGGGCGCGGGCGCCTTCCTGGCGGCGGTGATCGCCGGCCAGATGCTGGCGGCGCTGATGCTGGATCGCTATGCGCTGGTGGGGTTCGTGGGCAGCGCGCTCAACCCCGGCCGCCTGGCGGGCGCGGCGTTGATCGCCGGCGGCGCGCTGCTGATGCACTTGTCGAACACGCCGCGCGCGGCGGCCTGACCCCCGCAATGCGGCGCGGGCCGGGGCCTAGCGCGAGGATGCGGCGACGCGCCGCGCCATGGCGCGCGACAGGCACAGCAACGGCCCGACGATCACCACGCCGATCAGGCCCATGGCGGCCTGCGGCGCCACGCCCTGGTCCAGCAGGGCGGTGGCGATGACGGCCGAGCCGCTCATCTGGAATAGCCCGTAGACCGCGGCGGCGGTGCCGGCGCGGTCGGCGAAGGGTTCCAGCGCCAGGCTCAGCGCCGAGCCCAGTGCCAGCGAAAAGCCGACCGTCAGCACCGCCACCGGCAGCATGAAGATCCACGCGGCCGCGGGCGCCCAGCGCCAGGCGGCCAGGTGCATCAGCGCGGCCAGCAGCAGGGCCATCATGCCGACCCGCAGCATGGCGTAGCGGCCGAAGCGCGCGATGAACACCGGCGCCAGGAAGAACGCCGCGATGTTGATGGCGGCGTTGCCGCCGAACCAGGCGGAAAACCCCAGCTCCGAATAGCCCAGCTGCTGCACCAGCACCACCGGCGCGGCCGACACGAACACCAGGATCATGGCCATGCCGGCCATGCCGAAGATGGCGAAATACAGGAACCGGCCGCTGGCGGCGATTGGCGCGTAGCGGCGCAGGCTGTACAGGCGCGTGCCGCGCGCCGGCGCCGCCTCGCGGGTCTCGGCGAAACGCCACGCCAGCAATGCCGCCAGCGCCAGCGCGAACAGCACCATGAAGACGAAGGTGCTGCGCCAGCCGGCATGCACCGCCAGCGCGCCGCCCAGCATCGGCGCCAGCGCCGGCACCGTGCACAACGCGCCGTTCAGATAGCTGTAGACGCGCGCCCCGACCGCCGGGCTGAAGCGGTCGCGCACCGCCGCGAACGCCACCAGCGAGGCCGAGCAGGCGCCCAGGCCCTGGATCACGCGCGCGGTGTAGAACAGTTCCAGCGAGGTCGCGGCCGCGCCCAGCGCCGAGCCCAGCAGGTAGGCCAGCGCGCCGCCGAGCGCCACCGGCCGGCGGCCATAGCGGTCGGCCAGCGGGCCGATCAGGATCTGGCCGACGCCGACCGAGAAGATAAAGAGGGTGATGCTGGCCTGCAGCGCGCTGATCGATTGGCCGAAGCCGACGGCCATGGCGGGCAGGGAGGGCAGGTAGATGTCGATGCCCATCGGCGTGAGCGTGACCAGGCCCATCAGGAGGCCGATCAGCCAGCGTTGGCTTCGGGCGGGTAATGCAGACTTCATTGGCGGACTCAGGGCGCACCGCGCGCCCGGGAAAACCTGACATTATCCACGACTGGCGATCCGCGCCGCCGGCATCGGGCTGGCGTAGAATGATTCGCGCCATGCAAACCGCCGCCCAGCCCCCCGCCCATCGTCCCCGCATCGTCATTCTCTACTGCACGCAGTGCCAATGGCTGCTGCGCGCCGGCTGGATGGCGCAGGAACTGCTGTCCACCTTTTCCACCGACCTGGGCGAAGTGGCGCTGCAGCCCGGCACCGGCGGCATCTTCCAGATCACCTGCGACGGCGAGCTGGTGTGGGACCGCAAGCGCGACGGCGGTTTTCCGGAAGCCAAGGTGCTCAAGCAGCGGGTGCGCGACCGGCTCGATCCGGGCCGGCCGCTGGGCCATATCGACGGCCACGTCGTGGGGCCGGCCGCGCCGCCCGAGGCCTAGCGGCGCGTTGTCGGCCCGCGTCCGGCGGGTCTTCCGATCCATGAAAAACAGCCGCCCGAGGGCGGCTGTCCGTTATGCCGTCGACGCCCGTCAGGCCGCCGTGCGGGCTTGCTCCAGGGCCGCCTGCGCCTTGTGCTTCTGCCTCACGGCCGAGACCAGCAGCAGCGCGATCAGCAGCACGCACGCCAGCACGAAGCCCAGGCTGATCGGGCGCGTCACGAAGATCGCCAGGTCGCCGCGCGACAGCAGCAGGGCGCGGCGGAAGTTCTCTTCCACCATCGGCCCGAGCACGAAGCCCAGCAGCAGCGGCGCCGGTTCGAAGCGCAACCGGATCAGCGCGTAGCCCGCGGCGCCGAACAACGTCACCATGCCCACGTCGAACAGGTTGTTGTTGGTGCTGTAGACGCCGACGCAGACAAAGAACAGCGCCGCCGGGAACAGATAGCGGAACGGCACGGTCAACAGGCGCACCCACATGCCGATCAGCGGCAGGTTCAGCAGCAACAGCAGCACGTTGCCGACCCAGAAGCTGGCGATCAGCCCCCAGAACATGTCGGCGTGCTCGACCATCATCTGCGGACCGGGCTGGATGCCGTGGATGATCAGCGCGCCCAGCATCAACGCCATCACCGGGTCGCCCGGGATGCCCAGGCTCATGGTGGGGATGAAGCTGGTCTGGGTCGAGGCGCTGGTGGCGGCCTCGGGGCCGGCGATGCCCTCGATGGCGCCGCGGCCGAAGCGGCGCGGTTCGCGCGCCACTTTCTTTTCCACCGCGTACGAGATGAACGAGGCGATGGTCGGACCCGTGCCCGGCAGGATGCCGAAGGCCGCGCCGATGGCGGTGCCGCGCACCAGGGCGCCGCGCGACTGCTTGATGTCGCCGGCCTCGGGCCGCATCGACTTCATGCTGACCTTGGTGCTGGTGACCTTGGCGTCGCCGCCGATCTGGTTGATGTTCTTGAGGAAGTCGGCCACGCCGAACAGGCCCATCGCCAGCGCCACGATCTGCAGGCCGTCGCTCAGCTCGAGGATGCCGAAGTGAAAGCGCATGGTGCCGGTGTTGACGTCGGTGCCGATCACGCCCAGCAGCAGGCCGACCACCACCATCGCCACGCCCTTGATCGCCGAGCCCTTGGCCAGCGTGGCGCCGGCCAGCAGGCCCAGCATCATCATCGAGAAGTATTCGGCCGGGCCGAACTTGAAGGCCACGTCGACCAGCAGCGGCGAGAACAGGATCATCGCCAGGATGCCGACGGACGCGCCGCAGAACGACGAGAACATCAGCATGAACAGCGCCGAGCCGGCCTTGCCGTTGCGCGCCAGCGGATTGCCGTCCAGGCAGGCCACCGCGTGCGAGGCGGTGCCCGGCAGGTTCAGCATGATCGAGGTGATGCCGCCGCCGTATTGCGAGCCGTAGTAGATGCCGGACAGCATCACCAGCGCCGCGGTCGGGGTCATGGTGTAGGTCAGCGGCAGCAGGATCGAGATGGCGGCCAGCACGCCCATGCCCGGCAGCACGCCGATCAGGTTGCCCATGAACACGCCGAACACGGCCCACAGCAGGTTGTCGAGCGCGAAGGCGACCGAGAACCCGTGCATCAGGTTATTGAGGATTTCCATCGATCAGCCCCAGCGGAACAGCGGAAACTGCAATTGCAGCGCCCACGAGAAAACGGCCACGCCGAGAATGGTCACGCCCACGGCCAGCAGCGCGGCGCTGCGCGGCGTGTGCTGGCGGTCGCCCATGGCCGAGATGAAGACCAGCGCGAAGGTGGCGGGCACCAGGCCGCCGTACTTGCCCAGCAGGATGAAGGTCATGAGGCCGCCGATGATGCAGCCCCAGCCGCGCCACTCGGGCGGCGGGATCTCTTCGGCGTCCTCTTCGGTGACCATGGGCGAGTAGGCCATGCGCGCGATGATCAGTCCCAGCAGGACCAGCAGCACGCCGAGAATGGCGGGAAACAGGCCGGGGCCCATGCGGGCCAGGCTGCCCAGGGTGTACGTGGATGCCTGCGCGATGGCGCCCAGGCCGAGCACGATCATCGTGCCCGCGGCCCACGCCTCGCGCTTGATGACGCTGCGTCTTGATTGCATTGGATTCATTCCTCCCTTTGTTGTGGCTTTCAATCGTCCTGACTTTCGTCTGAACGAAAGCTGACATTCCAATGAATGCGGGAGTCTAAGAATTCAAACTTCCGAATACCTTTCATGAAATGGAAAAAAATTCCACGCAAGGCGGAGCGCTTGGAAAAAACGCGGGAAATCCCTAGGAGCTGTTAACACTGCAAACAACTTCGCGGCGGCGCGAACGCGGCCAGCGAGGCTTTCAAAGCTCCACACAACGGGTCAAATGCGTGCAATCCGGGCTGGCCACACTGTGCGGACCCGAAAGGCGATGCCGGCGCTCTGCCGCCGGCATCGTCGTCTTCGGCTCCCCTGTGTGATTGCCTTCGGAGTCCAAGCGCGATGAAAGCAGGCCGGTTAACGACGGATAGGCAGCACCCGCCCGGGCGCCGGCAGCGTGGCTTCACGCTGATCGAGATCATGGTGGTGATCGTGATCATGGGCATCCTGGCCGCGCTGATCGTGCCGCGGCTGCTGGACCGGCCCGACCAGGCCCGCGCCGTGGCGGCGCGCCAGGACATCAGCGCGCTGATGCAGGCGCTCAAGCTGTACCGGCTCGACACCGGCAGCTATCCCAGCACCGAGCAGGGCCTGCGCGCCCTGGTGGAACGGCCGGCCTCGGGGCCGGGCGCCTCGAACGCCTGGCGCGCCTACCTGGACCGCCTGCCCAACGATCCCTGGGGCCATCCGTACCAGTACCTGAATCCGGGCACGCGCGGCGAGATCGACGTGTTCTCGCTGGGCGCGGACGGCAAGCCGGATGGGGACGGCGGCAATGCCGACATCGGTTCCTGGCAGCTGTGAGCGGCAGCGCGGCATGGCGGTGATCAGCGCGTTGCTGGTGGTGGCCGCGGTGACGATGATCGTCGCCTCGCTGCTGCAGCGCCAGGACACGTTCCTGCGCACCGTGCAGGCGGCCCAGACCCGCGCCCAGGCCCAGGCCCTGCTTGAGGCCGGGCTCGGCGTGGCGCGCCAGCGGCTGCGCGAGGACGGCCAGCGGCAGGCGACCACGCGCCCCGACGGCGCCTGGGCCGCGCCCATCGTCGATACGCGCCTGCAGCGTCCCGGCCGCGACGCCGCCTTCGTCGGCCGGCTGGAGGACGAGCAGGGCAAGTTCAACCTGCGCAACCTGGTGTTCGAGGGCCGCCTGTACCAGGACGGCGTGGCCGAGCTGCTGCGCCTGTGCGCGCTGGTGGGCGTGGCGCCGGAAGTGGGCCAGGCGATCGCCGAGCGGATCCTGGCGGCGCAGCCGGGTGCCGATCCGCATGGCCGGCTGGCGCCGCTGCCGCGCAGCCTGGAGGAACTGGCCGGCGTGCCCGGGGTGGACGGCGCGGTGCTGGCGCGCCTGCGGCGCCACGTGACGGTGCTGCCACGCGTGACGCTGGTCAACGTCAACACCGCCAGCGCCGAGGTGATCGCCGCGCACGTGCCCGGCATGTCGCTGGACCAGGCCAAGGCCATGGTGGCGCAGCGCGACGCCGGGCTCTGGTTCGTCAACAACGGCGACTTCGCCAACCGCCTGAGCACGGCCGAGGGCGCCGCGGACAACGGCGGCGGCGCCTCCGCCACGCCCGCGCCGCGGGCCGAGGCGCCGCGCGTGGCGGTCGCCAGCGGCTGGTTCCGTCTCGACGGCGCCGCGCGCCTGGGCGGCGTGATCCTGCCCTTGAAGGCGCTGCTGACCCGCAGCGGCGACGGCGTTTCGCAGATCATCTGGTCGCGGGAAGGCGCGTGATGGCCGCGATCCGCGTGCTGCTGCCGCCGCTGCGGTCCCTGACCGCCGACACGCCGTTGCCCGTGGCGCTCGCCGAGAAGGCCGCCTGGCGCCGCCTGCCGCCGGCGGGCCTGGCGGAACTGGGGCGCCGCTGGCCGGGCGCCCGCGCCACCGCGTTTCCGCATCCCGAAGACCTGACGCTGACGGCGGTGCCGCTGCCGCCGCTGGCCCGCGCACGCCTGCGCGTGGCGGTGGAAGGCGCGATCGAACCGCTGGCGCTGGGCGATCCGGACACGCTGCGCATCGGCCACGGGGCGCGTGGCGCCGATGGCCGCGTGGGCGTGGCCTGGTTCGACGCCGAGGCCGCCGACCGCGTGCAGGCGTTGATCGTCGCCTGCGGCCTGCGGCCGGCGGGGTTCGCGCCCACGCCGCTGTGGCTGCCCGAGACGGTGGATGGCTGGACGCTGTGCGTCCTGGACGGCTATGTGGTGGCGCGACAGCCGGGCGGGCAGGGCAGCCTGTACGCGCTCGATACGCAGGCGGACGGCGCAACGGCCAGCCTCGCGCAGACCTTGGGGCCGGACGCCGCCGCCTGCGCGGCCGGGTCGTGCCGCTGGATCGGCGCCGCGCCGGCCGGATGGCGACGCGAGGCCGCGGACGTGGCGCTGCCCGAATCGGCCTGCGGCGTGATGGCGGAGATTCCCTGGTCGATTCCAGCGGCGGCCGCCGCCAGCCGGGGCGGCGAGTCGGGCTGGCGCCGCGCGGCCCTGCTGGGCGCGGCCGCCGCGGCCGTGTGGATGGCGGGCCTGGCGCTGCACGCCGGACGGCTGGAGCATGCCGCGCAGGCGGCACGCGAGCAGTTGGCGCAGCGGGTGCGCGAGGCCTTTCCGGCGGTCGGCACGCTGGTCGATCCGGTCGGACAGGCGCGCCGGCTGCTCGCCGCGCGCCAGGCCGGCGGGGGTGACGATTGGGCCGAACTCGGCTTCCTGCTGCGCGCCGCGCGCGAACACATGGCGTTTGCCGCGGGCGAGATGCAGGCCTGGCGCTACGAAGGCGGCACGCTGGAGCTGGACATGCCGGCCACCGCCCGGCCCAAAGTGGCCGAGGCGGGCGAGGGCGCCAAGGCAGCGGCCGCGCCGGCCTGGATGCAGGCGGCGCGCCAGGCGGGCGTCGAGGTGCAGGCGACCGAAGCCGGCTGGCGCCTGCGGCGCGCGCCGCCGGCCGCCGGCGGCCAACCGGCGGGGCGCTCATGACGCTGGCGCCGCCGCCCCGGCCGCTCGGCCTGCCCGCGCTCTGGCGTAGCCGCTGGCGCGCGCGCCAGCAGGCCTGGCAGGCGCGGGCCCGCGCCGCCTGGGCCGGGTTGGCCGCTAACGAACGGCGGCTGCTGGCGCTGTGCGCCGCGGTGGTCGCGGCGGCGGGCTGCTGGCTGGCGGTGATCGAACCGTCCCTGGCGCGCGCGGATCGCGGCGCGGAGGAATTGCGGCGCCTGGAGGCGAGCGCGCGCGACCTGGAAGCGATCCTGCGCCAGGCGGGTCCGGCGCCGGCGGCGCGCCAGGCCGTGGTTTCCGCCGAGACGCTGGGCCGCTGGCTGGACGCGGCCGGACTGGCGGGCCGCTACGAACTCGGCGCCGACGAGCGCGCGGCCGGCGCCTGGCGCATCGTGTTCCACCGGGCGCCGGCGGCGCCGCTGGCCGCGTGGCTGCTGGCCGGGCCGGCGCCGTTCCCGCTGGCGTTGACGCGTGTCGCCTTGCAGCGCCAGGACCAGGCCGAGGCCGGCGACCCCGCGGTGGCGCCGGGCGAAGGCCTGGCGGGCGTCGTGCTGTTGAGCCCCATTTCCCGCAACGAGAGGTAAGCCCGTGACGCCGTCCCGCTTGCGCCGCATGCCCGAGCGTATTCCCCCCCACCGCGTCGATCAGGTGCTGTCGCCATGAACGCCCGCGACGACAGCCGCCCGCCGCACAAGCTGCCCTATGCCTGGGCGCGCCAGCACCGCGCGCTGCTGCACTGGCATGGCGGCGGCGTGGGCGAACTGGTCATCACCGACCAGACCCCGGCCTGGGCCGTGACCGAGGCGCGACGCCGCTATGGCCCGCTGCCGCTGCGCCGCGCCGCCGACGCCGAACTCGACGGCCTGCTGGCCGCGGCCTACGCCGATGCCGGCGACGCGGCCTCGGTGGTGGGCGCGGCCGAGAACGAGGTCGACCTGGACCGGCTGCTGCACGAAATGCCCGAGATCACCGACCTGCTGGACGCGCAGGACGACGCGCCGGTGATCCGCATGATCAATGCGCTCTTCACCCAGGCCGCGCGCGACGGCGCCAGCGACATCCACATCGAGCCCTACGAAACCCATTCGGTGGTGCGCTACCGCGTCGACGGCGGATTGCGCGACGTGGTCAGCCCGCGCAAGGCGCTGCACGGCGCGCTGATCTCGCGCATCAAGATCATGGCGCATCTGGACATCGCCGAGAAGCGCCTGCCGCAGGACGGCCGCATCGCGTTGCGGGTCGGCGGCCGGCCAATCGACATCCGCGTCTCGACGGTTCCCACCGGCCACGGCGAACGCGCCGTGCTGCGCCTGCTGGACAAGGAAGCCGGCCGCCTGCGGCTGGAAAAGCTGGGCATGGCGCCCGGCGTGCTGCACGAGCTGGACCGGCTGGTGCACCAGCCGCACGGCATCGTGCTGGTGACCGGCCCCACCGGCAGCGGCAAGACCACCACGCTGTACGCCGCGCTGGGGCAGATCGACGCCGCCACCTCGAACGTGCTGACGGTCGAGGATCCGGTGGAGTACGACCTGCCGGGCATCAGCCAGATCCAGGTCAACGCCAAGATCGACATGAGCTTCGCGGTGGCGCTGCGCGCCATCCTGCGGCAGGACCCGGACGTCATCATGATCGGCGAGATCCGCGACCTGGAGACCGCGCAGATCGCGGTGCAGGCCTCGCTGACCGGCCACCTGGTGCTGGCCACGCTGCACACCAATGATGCGGTGTCGGCGCTGACGCGGCTCACCGACATGGGCGTGGAGCGCTTCCTGCTGGCCTCGTCGCTGCTGGGGGTGCTGGCGCAGCGTCTGGTGCGGCGGCTGTGTCCGGACTGCCGCCGGCCGTCGTCGCAGGAGCCGGGCCTGTTCGAGGCGGTCGGCTGCCCGGCCTGCAACCATACCGGCTACCGCGGCCGCACCGGCATCCACGAGCTGTACATCGTCGACGACGCGCAGCGCGGCCTGATCCACGAAGGCGCCGGCGAGCAGCAGCTGCGCGTGGCCGCGCAGCGCGCCGGCATGAAACTGATGCGCGAGGACGGCGAGCGCTGGGTGCTCGGCGGCCAGACCTCGCGCGAGGAAATCATCCGCGTCACGCGGGACGGGTAGGGGCGGACCATGCCGGATTTTCGTTTCGAGGCGGCCGACGCGCACGGCAGGATCCAGCGCGGCGTACTGAACGCCGACACCGCCCGCGCCGCGCGCGCGCAACTGCGGGCCCAGGGCCTGACCGCGCTGGCGCTGCGCCTGACGGCCAGCCGCGGCGCCGGCTCGATCGAGCTGTTCGCCGCCAAGCTGTCCGACAGCGACCTGGCCTGGGCCACGCGCCAGCTCGCCAGCCTGCTGGCCGCCGGCCTGCCCCTGGAAGGCGCGCTGTCGGCCACGGTCGAACAGGCCGAGAAGAAGCACATCGCCGACACCTTCTCGGGCGTGCGCGCCGACGTGCGCAGCGGCCAGCGCTTCTCCGATGCGCTGAACGCGCGGCCACGCGACTTCCCTCCGATCTATCGCGCGCTCATCAAGGCCGGCGAAGACTCCGGCGACCTGGCGCGCATCATGGAACGGCTGGCCGACTACATCGAGGAGCGCAATGCCTTGCGGGCCAAGGTGCTGACCGCCTTCATCTATCCCGCCATCGTCGGCGTGGTGTCGATCTGCATCGTCGTCTTCCTGCTGGCCTACGTGGTGCCACAGGTGGTCAGCGCGTTCTCGCAGGCGCGCCAGGAACTGCCGTGGATCACCCGCGCCATGCTGGCCGCGAGCGACTACGTGCGTACCTGGGGCGGCCTGAACGCGCTGGCGGCGGCGCTGCTGTTCGGCCTGTGGCGGCTGTCGCAGCGCGCCGAGGCGGCGCGGCTGGCCTGGCACGCGCGCATCCTGCGGCTGCCCATGATCGGCCGCTTCGCGCTGGGCGTGAACACCGCGCGCTTCGCCGCCACGCTGGCGATCCTGGCGGACGCCGGCGTGCCGCTGCTGCGCGCGCTGGATGCGGCGCGCCAGACCCTGGCCAACGAGTGCCTGCGGCGCGCCGTGCTGGACGCCACCGAGCGCATCGAGGGCGGCTCCGGACTGGGCGCGGCGCTGCGCCAGCAGAAGGTCTTCCCGCCGCTGCTGTGCCACCTGGTGGCCAGCGGCGAGAAGACCGGCACGCTGTCGCGCATGCTCGACCGCGCCGCGCAGACCCTGTCGGCCGACATCGAGCGGCGCGCCATGGCCATGACCGCGATGCTGGAGCCGTTGATGATCCTGATCATGGGCGGCGTGGTGCTGACCATCGTGCTGGCGGTGATGCTGCCGATCATGGAAATCAACCAGATGGTGGGGTGAGGGCGGTGTGCGGATAACGCCGAGAACTCCGCACATCTCCGCACATTCTTACCTCACTCCACACCTTTTTTCCCGTCGCTGTCACCTCGCTTGATCAACATGTCTTCAACGCGTCAGGCAGGTCTTTGCAGAGTGCCGCCGGATGCGTTCTCGGGTTCATCCGTTCTTTTCTCCACAAGCAGTTCTCTCCTAAACGAGTGCAAGGAGCAAGACATGTTCAATCGCAATTCCCTGGTCGCCGCGCTGTCGGCGGTCGGCATGCTGTCCCTGTCGGGCGCTGCCCTGGCGCAACAGGTCGTGGTGTCCGGCGGCGCGACGCTGCCCCAGCCGCTGTACCAGGACGAAATCAACAGCTTCCCGGCGTCGACCTTCAAGGCCTACGTCGGCAAGGGCAGCGGCGCGGGCAAGACCGCGTTCCTGACCAACAGCGCCGTCGGCTTCGACAGCACCGGCGTGGTCCACTGGATCGGCAGCGATTCGATCCTGACCCAAGTGCAGATCAACGACTACCTGACGACCGGCCTGGGCAAGCTGGGCACGCCGACCGGCCACGGTCCGCTGATCCAGATCCCGTCGGTGGGCACGCCGGTCACGATCTCGTACAAGGGCCCCTCGGCCGACATCACCCTGACCAAGGCGCAGCTGTGCGGCGTGCTGTCGGGCAAGTTCACCAAGTGGAGCGATGTCGGCGTGTCGTCGGGTTCGGCCCCGGACGCCTTCAAGGTGATCTACCGCTCGGAAAGCAGCGGCACCAGCGAACTGCTGACCCGCCACCTGCAAGCCGTGTGCGGCGCCGACTCGAACGTCGCGTTCCAGGGCAAGAGCACGTTCGCCCAGGAATTCCCGAGCAACACGCCGCCGGCCAACTTCATCGCCGCCACCGGCAGCGGCGGCGTGGCCACGGCCATCAACGCCCAGGATTCGGCGATCACCTACCTGAGCCCGGACCCCGCCTTCACGGTCGCGCTCAAGCAGGCTGCGCTGGTCAACCGCAACGACGAAGCCGCCGGCGGCTTCGCGCCGGACTCGGAAAACGTCAGCACCGCGCTGGGCAGCACCGCGGCCCTGCCGCCGGCCAACGGCGTCATCGAACGCAATCCCTCGGGCACGAACTGGTCCAATACGAACAACCAGGCCAACCCGTTCAACTGGGTGCGTTCGTCGGTCGATCCGTCCACCGGCTACCCGATCGTCGGCTACACCAACTTCGTCATCAGCCAGTGCTACACGGACTCGGCCGTGGCCAACGCCATCAAGAGCTTCCTGACCTCGCACTACTCGGCGGCGAACTCGGTGGTCGGTGGCGCCACCCCCGGCAAGATCGACCAGCACAAGCTGGTTCCGTTGACCACCACCAACCGCGCTCGCGTGCTGGCCGCGTTCGTCAACGGCACGACCGCCAACCTGAACATCAACAACGCCACCATCTGCGGCAGCTACGCCGGCCGTGGTTGATTTCCAGGTCGTTCAGTTGAACAGATAGTGACCGCAGGACAGGGGGGCGACTGATGTTTGTCGGTGGCCCCCCTTTTTTCTTGTTCGCGGCAACTACGCTGGCCGCGGCTGACGAGTGTCCAGCGGTTCAATCGGTCTCACCGGAGTCAATGATGCGCGCATGCCTTCGGCTTTTCCTGATGTTGGCCTTCGTCCTGCCGTGCGGCACCGCGCTGGCGCAGAACCTCGTCTCTGGCGGCGCCACCTTGCCCGCGCCGCTGTACCAGGACGCCATGGCCGACCTGCCAGGTGGCGGGCTGCAGCCCTACGCGGGCGCCGGCAGCGCGGCCGGGTTGCGCGCCTTCCTGCTGAATGACCCGGGTGCCTTCAATCGGACCGGCGCGGTTCACTGGGCAGGCAGCGAACTGCCATTGACGCAGGCGCAGATCGCCGCTTACCTGGTCGACGGGTGGGGCAGGCAGGGATCTCCGGCCAGCCATGGCCCATTGATCCAGTTACCCGCCGCCTATGTGCCGATCACGATCGCCTACAAGGGACCGACGCAGCCTGTGACCCTGACCCGCGACCAGCTCTGCGCCATCTTTGGCGGCGCGATCGATCGCTGGAGCCAGTTGGGCGTGACGGTTCCGGCGTCGCTGGACGCCTTCAAGCTGGTGTACCGGGCCGATGGCAGCGGCACTTCGCAACTGCTGACGCGGCACCTGCGGGAGGCCTGCCGCGTCAATGCGCCGAAGGCGTTCAGCGGCAAGGAGGTATTCCCGGATGAGTTCGCCCCGGGCGACCTGCCGGCCCATTTCGTCGCGGTGCAGGGCGACAGCGGGGCCGCGGTCGCCATGGCGGGCCACGTGTCGGCCATCACCTACATTGGACCGGATGCCACGTATTCCGGCGGCCTGAAACAGGCCTGGCTGGTCAATGGCAACGACGGCGTGGCCTATTCGCCGACGCCTGCCAATGTCGTGGCCGCAATGGAATCCGACGGTGCGCCGGTCTGGCCTGGCGGCCAGGTGATCGAGCGCAACCCCGCGTCCCCCTTCTGGGCGTCCGCGAACAATGCCGCCAATCCGTCCAATTGGGTGCGCATCCAGCCGGATCCGCGCACGGGCTATCCGATCGTGGGCTCGACCAATATCGTCTTGAGCCAGTGCTACAGCGATCCAGCGGCGGCAGCCGCCATGCGGCTGTTCCTGACGCGCCTCTACAACGACACCGCGCGCGTCGCCAATCATCAGCTGGTGCCATTGCCGGCCATGCTGCGGGCCAGGTTGCTGGCGACGTTCGTGGCGCCGGCGGGGACCGCCGCCAGGTTGAATATCGGCAACGCCACCGTCTGCGGCGACATCGCCGGACGGGGTTGACCCGCCTGAGAACGGCACTGTTACGCCACTCCACACCTTTTTTCCCGCCGCTGTCATCTGGCGGACACATCATTGCCCACAGCCGCGGTGATTCGCCGCGCGCGTTCGCACACGCCGCGATCACGCGCGGTGACGCGGCGCCGGCAACCAAAGCGACAGCCGCCAGCAGCGGCGCAGACACCCAGGATCAGAGAACCCGCATGAACCAGCACACAGGCAGCGCATCCCGAGGCGGCAAGGGCAAACAACGGGGAATTCCCGCATTCCGGCTGTCGCCAGCCACGCACGCCCTGGTGCTGGCCTTGTCAGCCACTCCGGCGCTGGCCGCCGGTCCGGCCTTCGGGCCAGGCTGGTTCTCCGACAAGCGGGCCACGCAAGCGCAGACCGCCGCCACCGGACGCCTGCCGGGCGGCGGGCTGGCGGGCATTCCGTCGACGCTGCGCGACCAGCAGCGCGCCAATGAACAGCTTCAGCGTTCGCTGGCCAATCTGAACCGCAGCGCCACTGCCATCGCCGCGCAGCAGGCCGCGCAGGCCGCGGCACGCCAGGCAGCGATGAACCAGGGGATCACCATACCGGATGGGATGGGTGAGGGCGGCCTGAAGGTCGATGCCAATCCGCTGACGGCCGGCTGGGTCAACGCGCGTGCCTTGACGGCCGATTCGCAGTCGGTGCGTGGTGGCCGCACCGTCGTCACCGTCGAACAGACCGCGGACAAGGCTATCCTGAACTGGGAAACGTTCAACGTCGGACGCAACACCACGGTGTCCTTCCAGCAACAGGGCGCGTCGTGGTCGGTGCTGAACCGGGTCAACGATCCGCGCGCGCGTCCCAGCCAGATACAGGGGCAGATCGAGGCGCCGGGTACCGTCATGCTGATCAATCGCAACGGTATCGTCTTCTCCGGCAGCAGCCAGGTCAACACGCGCAACCTGGTGGCCGCCGCGGTGGGCATGAGCGACGACCAGTTCCGCAAGGGCCTGTACAGCGCCAAGACCGGCGACGGCGCGAACGAGCGCTATACCCCCAGTTTCGGCAACGACCTGACCGGCCTGGGCAATGGGGCGCAAGCCACCAATGCCAGCGCCGGCGTGCGCGTGGAAGCGGGCGCCCGCATCCAGACCGCCGCGCCCGACAGCGTGACGCAAGGCGGCGGCTATGTCCTGCTGCTGGGGCGCGACGTTCACAATGCGGGCCAGATATCGACGCCGAACGGCCAGACCGTGCTGGCGGCGGGTGACACGTTCATCATCCGGCGCGGTCTGGGATCCGACATCAACACCATTTCCACCACGCGCGGCAACGAAGTGTCGGCGCGCCGCAATGCGGGGAGCCAGGCAGGCGTGGTGGCCAACACCGGCCTGATTCAGTCGCCGCTGGGTGACATCACGCTGACCGGGCACGACGTGCGCCAGCTGGGCGTGGCGGTGTCCAGCACCTCGGTGACCACGCGCGGCACGGTGCACTTGCTCAATTCCGCCAGTGACGCCAGTGGCACGATTCTGCTGGGCAAGGATTCCACCACCACGATCCTGCTGCAGGACGACGGCGCGACCGCGCTGGATACCCAGCGCGACGCCCTGGTGCGTCCGGTCTTGGACGAGGCGGACGCGTACCGGGCAACGGGCCAGGCGTTCGATCACCTTTCCAGCCTGCCCGATCGCCGCGACCAGTCGCGTATCGAACTGACCAGCGGCGGCACGATCGAAGCGCAGGATGGCGCGTTGGCCCTGGCCACCGGCGGCCAGATCTCCATCATGGCGAATCGCCGCACCTTGTTGAACGACGGCGCGCTGCTGGATGTGGCGGGCGCGGTCGGGGTCAAGGTGACGATGGAGTCCAACAACCTGAAGGTCAACGTCCAAGGCAACGAGCTGCGCGACGCGCCGGTCAATCGGGAAGGCAAGCTCCTGAACAACAGCGATATCTGGGTGGATCGGCGCGCGTTGGTGCAGGTGGCCAAGGGCGTCAATGGCTATGAGCGCGAGCGTTGGTACACCGCTGGCGGCTTGCTGGAGGTGGGCGGCTATCTGGGCACGAGCCGGCATGGCATCGGCGAATGGGCCGCGGTGGGCGGCACGGTGACGGTGGAGGGCGGCGAACTGGTGACCCGCCAGGGGTCGCTCATCAATATTTCCGGCGGCACGCTCGACGTGGCGGGCGGGTATATCAAACAAAGCTGGGTGCGGGGCGACGACGGCCGGCTGTACGAGGTCTCCCGCGCGCCGGGCGATCTGCTCTACAAGGGGCTGTACCGCGGTTACGAAGACACTCATGGACGTTGGGGCCAGAACGCGACGCGCTATTTCTACAACGCGCTGCTGGCGCCGCGAGAGCGCTACGAGGACGGCTACACCGCCGGCCGCGATGCCGGCCGGCTGGTCGTCGGCACGAAAGCCGCGGTGGTGGAAGGCGCCATCGTCGGCGTCGCGTTCGAGGGCGAGCGCCAGACGCAGGCGCGCCAGGCGGTGGAAGCGGGCTTGCGCCAGCAGACCGGCTATCAGCAATCGCAGCTGGCGCGGGCGCAGGCCGGGCAATTGATCGTCGGTCGCTACGTGCCCCGGCAGATCACCAACGGCGGCGCCACCAACTGGGGCTATGACCTGGCCGGGGCGGCCAAACAGGTCCTGTTTGCCGATGATGTGCCGCCGCTGGCGGCCAGGCTGGGGCTCGACGACCCTCTGCCGGTCGCGCGCCGGGACGCCGTGTGGCTGGACGCGGGCGCGCTGGATCTCGGCCAGATCACCGCCATCGCCGCGTCCGACGTCACGGTTCGGCAGAATTTGCAGGTGGCGGCCGGTGGTTCGATCGAGCTCTATGCGCCGACCGTTTCCATCCAGGGCAATCTGACGGCGCGTGGCGGCCGGGTCGCTGCCGGCAATGTACTGACCAGCGTCGAGCGCGAGACCTTCCTGGCGCCGGCCGCCAATACCTCCGCGCGGGTGGAAGTCGCGCCGGGCGTCACGATCGACGTAAGCGGCCTGTGGGCCAACCTGCGGCGCACGCCGGAGGACGCCGATGCGCTGGTGTGGCGCAATGGCGGCCAGATTTCGCTGCGCGGCACCGGCGCGGTGGCGCTGGCGGCCGGCAGCCTGCTGGATGCGCGGTCGGGCGCGGTACTGGACGTCAAGGGCAAGCTGATTGGCGGCAAGGGCGGCGACGTGGCGCTCGAAATGGTCAGCCTGAACGGCAGGGTGGCCGGCCCGGGACCGGTCGGGGTGACCCTGGATGGCGACGTGCGCGGCTATGGCGTGGCGGGCGGCGGCAGCCTGCGTATTTCCGCCAGCCGGGCGCTGCTGAGCGACCACGCCGACGCCGATGCCGGGCCCGGCGGCGTGGTCCTGCGCGGTGACCTGTTCCGGCGCGGCTTCGCGCGCTACGACATCAATGGCGACCAGGGCTTGAAGGTGGCCGACGGCATGCGGCTGGACGTCTCCATGCCGGTCTATCGACTGGCCTCCGACAGGCCGGACCCACAGGCGGCCACGTTCGACGACGTCCTGGCGTTGTGGACGCCGCCGTTGTTCCAGGAAAACGCGGCGACGGGCCGCATGACCCAACGCCTGGGCGCCAGCCTGTCGCTGTCGTCGTTCGTGCCCGCGACGCCATTGCCGGCCGGCACGCTCGACATCGGCAAAGACGCGCTGGTGCAGGTGGATCCGGGCCAAACGATCCGCCTGCAGTCGCGCGGCTTGATGCGCATCCAGGGCACGCTGCGCGCGCCAGGCGGCCAGATCGTGGTGGCGCGTGGGGCGGATGACCAAGGCAATGTCGCGCAGTTGGGCGGCCTGCCCAATTCCGTGTGGATCGAGTCGGGCGCGCGCCTGGACGTGGTCGGTATCGCCGCGACCGCGGTCGATGCCAGGGGCCGCCGTTACGGCAAGCAGCTCGACGGCGGCCGCATTGCCGTCGATGGCGAATTCGTAGTGATCCGCCCTGGCGCGACGCTGGACGCGTCGGGAACGGCCATGACGGTCGACATCCCGCAGGACGACGGCGCCGGCGCCGGCGCGCGGCTGGTCGGCGGCCGGGGCGGGGAAATCGCACTGAGCGCGATGGCCGGGCTCTACCTGGACGGCGCGATGCGGGCCGCGGCCGGCAGCGCCAACGCGGCCGGCGGCGCGCTGTCGCTCAAGCTCGAAACGCCGCTTTATGCCACCGGCACCGCGCCGGCGCTGATCCGCCCGCGCGAACTGCTCATTTCGCAGACGGCGGGCGCAAGCCTGCTGCCGGCCGATGCCAATGCGGCGACGGCCGCGCTGACCTACGGCCTGGGCCGGATCGGCGCGGACCAGATCGTCGCCGGCGGTTTCGGCGACGTGTCGCTGTACGCCCGCGACCTGTTGACTTTCGACGGCGACGTGACGCTGCAGGCGCGGCAATCGATCAGCCTGTACCAGGGCGCCCTGGGCAACACCCAGGCGGGCGCCAGCGTCCGCCTGATCGCGCCTTATGTGTTGCTGAGCGGCCGGACCAACCTGTCGGCCAGCATCGCGCAGCAGGTCGACGCCACGCTCAACGCCTGGCAGCCGTCCGCGTTGCCGGCGGCGGCCTTGCTGCAGGTCGAGGCGCAGCATATCGACATCCGCAACCGGGTCAGCATCGGCATGTCCGGCGCCGTGCAGCTGGGAGGCGGCGTCCAGCAGGCCGTCGAGCGCCGGGGCTACGACCGCCTGGCCTTGCGCAGCCAGGGCGACGTGCGGTTCCTGCCGGCGCATCCGGGCTCCGAAATGCCCATGAGCGGTCAGCCGGATTCCAGCGCCGTTCTCTCCCCGGGCGACGTGGTGCTGGCGGGGCAGCGCGTCTACCCCGCCACGGGGGCCAAAGGGTTGGTGGCGGCAGGGTGGCGGGGCGTCCGCTTGCCCTATGACGTCAACCGGGGCATCCGGATCGAGGGCGTGGCCGGCCCGCAGGCGGGCGCTGTTCCCCTATCCGTCCTGGGCACCTTGACCCTGACCGCTTCCAACATCGAGCAGGGCGGCAATGTCTATGCGCCGCTCGGCCGCATCGTCATGGGCATCGGGATCGATGACGCCAGCCGGCGGATCAGGTTGCTGCCGGGCAGCCTGACATCGGTCAGCGCCGCGGGGCTGACCGTGCCCTATGGCGGTACCGTGGATGGCCTGAGCTACCTGTACCAGGGCCTGGCGGTGGAAGCCCTGGGCGTCGGCGGCATGGACATCTTCAAGCTGGCGCGCGGCATCTCTTTGCTGGGGGGCGCGGTCGCGGTGGATGCGGGCGCCGTCATCGATCTGTCCGGCGGCGGCACGTTGGCCGGCGCGGCGTTCGTCAGCGGGCGGGGAGGCTCGACCGATCCGCTGTTCCATCCGTTGCCGCGTTTCGATGCGGCGACCGGAAAATTCGACCTGCCGGCGTTGGCCGACCGGCCGGTCTACGCGATCATGCCGGGTCTGGCGGATGGCTATGCGCCGGTGGCGCCGCGCGACGATGCCGCGAACTACGCGGGCTCGCGTCCGCGCATTGGCGAGACCATCACGATCGGCGCCGGCATTCCCGGGCTGGCGGCCGGCACGTACACCTTGCTGCCGTCCTACTATGCGCTGCTGCCCGGCGCCTTCCGCGTCGAGCTGGGGCAGGGCGCCCAGGGGGGCGGCGCCACGATGACCCGGGGCGGGTCCTGGTCGGTCGCGGCCACGCGCGGTCTTTCCAATACCGGTACGACGGATGCCATGCCCAGGCAGGCGCTGGTCACGCCGGGCGATGTGCTGCGGCGGCACGCGCAGTACAACGAAATGGACTACCGGGCGTTCGTGCTGGCCGAGGCGGCGCGCAGCGGCCAGCCGCGGCCGATGCTTCCCGCCGACGCCGCGGCGTTGGAACTGTTCTACCGCGGCGTTCCCGCGCCCGGGGCCGAGCCGGCCTTGCTGTTCGAGGGGCAGGCGCGCTTCGGCCGCGGCGAAGGCGGCTACGGCGGTCAATTGGTGGTGCGCTCTGATGGATCCGCCATCGAGATCGTCAACGCGGCGCCGACGGCCGGCCATGCCGGCCTGTCGCTACGGGCCGCGGACCTGAACGCGGTGGGCGCCGACCGCCTGTCCCTGGGAGGCTGGTCATACCAGCCGGTGACGGGCGCGGACCGGCGGCTGGGCACGGTGGCCGGCGGCAGCGACATCATCCTGCGGGGCGGCGCGCGCTTGCGGGCGCCGGAGGTCCTGCTGATCGCGTCGCCATCGAAGTCGATCCTGCTCGAGCAAGGCGCTTCCATCAATACGTTGGGCGCAGGCGCCGCGCCGTACGACGCGCGCCAGGGTTACCAGTATGGCAGCGTGGGCGGCAACAACATCCTGGCCGTGTCCAACGGTTGGCTCGATTTCTCCAATGGCGTCGGCGCCCAGGCGGGCAGGATCGAACTCGGCGCCTGCCCGGCGGGGGCCTGCAGCGGCGAGACGCAACTGTATTCGGAGGGCACCATCGTTTTCGGCAGCAACAACCTGGTGCTGCATGATGCGCTGCGCTATGGCACACGCAATCTGGTGGTGGCCGCCAACAGCCTGAACGCGGGGTCGGAGGCGGCCCTGGCCGACGCCCGGACGCGCGGCGTCCTGCCGACGGGGCTGCGCTTGTCGCAGGATTTGCTGCGGCGGCTGTTGGACGGCGATGCCGACAACGGCGCGCCGGCGTTGGAACGGGTGATTTTCTCGTTGCGCGATTCGATCAATTTCTACGGCAGCGTCAACCTGAGCACGCTGGATGCGGCCACCGGCAAATCCAGTCTGGCGCAATTGGTCTTGAATACCCCCGCGATCTACGGCTATGGGTCGGCCACGGATGTCGCGACGCTGTCCACCGACACACTGGTATGGAATGGCGTCGCCAATGCGGAGCCTGGCGCCATCGCGACCGGCGGCGCCGGCACCGGATCCGGCATCCTGACCTTGAACGCGCGCCGGATCGTGCTGGGCGATGCCAATGGCACGCTCCAGGTCCCGCATCAGCAGATGCGACGCCAGGCGCTGGGATTCGCCACGGTGAACATGGAGGCGGCCGAGCGCATCACCGCGGGCGGCGAAGGCAGCCTGGAGGTCTATCAGGCGCGCGGCAACTTCGTCGATGGAAAATTCCAGTACCAGGGCGGCACGCTCGTGCTGCGTACGCCCCTGGTGACGGGCGAGGATGGCTCGGTCACGCGGTTGACGGCCGGCGATCTGCTGCGGCTTGCCGGCACGGGCGCCGCGGCCGACGATGCCACGGTGCCCTGGGGTGCGACGCTGACGCTGCAGGGTAGCCGGGTAGAGCTCGACAGCGCCATTGTGCTGCCCAGTGGCAAGCTGACGGTGCAGGCCGAGCACGGCCTGACGCTGGCTGGCGGCGCGCGCCTCGATCTGGCCGGCCGTGCCGTGACCCTGATGGACCAGACCCGCTATGGCTGGGGCGGCGATGTGGAGCTGGAGAGCCGCAAGGGGGACATCCTGCAGGCCGCGGGCTCTGTCATCGATCTGTCCGCGCGCTACAACCAGGCCGGCAGGCTCACGGCCACCGCCCTGGATGCAGGCGCGGGCCTGATCGATCTGCGCGGCGTCATCAAGGGCCAGGCCAGCGGCGACTACGATGCGGGCGGCACCATCGTGCCCTTCGACGCGGGCGGCATCGCGCTGCGGGCCCAGGCCATCGCGGATTTCGCCGGATTGAACCAGCGGCTCAACGAGGGCGGCATCACCGGATCGCGCGCCTTCCAGCTCAAGCGCGGCGACCTGGTGATCGGCAGCGAGGTCAAGGCGCGGCGCATCGACATCGCGGTCGATGGCGGCAGCCTGACGGTGAACGGCCTGATCGACGCCAGCGGCGCGCAGGTCGGCAGCATCCGCCTGTCGGCCATGCGCGACCTGATCGTCAACGGCTTGCTGGATGCGCATGGCGCCCTGCTGCGGGTGGACAGCCGCGGCGACATCATCGACAGTCCCAACCGCGCGGTGGTCGAGCTGACGGCCGGCCAGGGCCGGCTGGTGCTTGGTTCCAATGCGGCGGTGGATCTGCGCGCGGGTACCGGCGTGGCCTCAGGGAGCGTGCCAGGAATGAACGACGGCCGTTCGCGCGGCACCCTGGATCTGAATGCGCCGCGGGTGGGCGGCAATGACGTGGGGCTGGATATTCTCGGCACGCCGCGCGTGCTGGGCGCCGAACGGGTCTCCGTCAACGCCTTCCGGCGCTATGACGACGCGCCCCTGGCGTCGGCGCCGGACGTCACCGGCCGCACGCCCCAGGTCATCACCCAGGCCTACCTGGATCAGCTGGACGCCGACAGCGTGGCCTACATGAACGCGGCGCTGGCCAATGCCGGACTGCGCGCGCGGTTGCAGGGGTACGCGTTGCGTCCGGGCGTGGAGATCGTCAGCCGCGGCGCCGACGGCGATCTGCGGATCGAAGGTGACCTGGACCTGTCGAATTACCGCTATGGCCCCAACGCCGACCGCAACGACCCGGCCCGGCGCGGGTTTGGCGAGGCGGGCGTACTGCTGGTGCGGGCCAAGGGGGACCTGAATATCTACGGCAGCATCACCGATGGTTTCGCGCCGCCGCTGGCCACCGATGACGATGCCCGCGCGTGGCGCCTGATCGGCCGCCGCAACCCGGACGAGGCCAACGGCGTGGACCTGGCGGGACAAAGCCTGATTCTGCCGCGCGCGGTGAGGTTGCGTGGCGGTACGTCTGGCGGCACGACGTTCCCGATCACGGAAAACGAATCCCTGAACTACGACTTGCCGATCAATGCCAACACGATCAAGGCGAATTCACGCCTGCCCGCGCAGGTCGAGCTTTCCCAGCCGCTGACCCTGGCGGCTGGCACGGTGCTGGAAGCCGATGTCCGTGCCGCGGATGGCACGCTCTATGCCAAGGGCAGCGTGCTGCGGGCGGATCTGGCATTGACTGCGGGCGCGCGGTTGGGGGCAGGCCTGGTCCTGAACCAGGCGATTCCGGTGCGGCCCTTCACCGTGCCGAAGGGGACGCCGCTATCGATCTTCAGTTCCCTGCTGACCCTGTCCGGGGATCTGTCGCTGGCCGCCGGCGCGTATCTGCCGGGCGGCACCGACCTGCGCTTCAGGAGTACCACCGTTGATCTGCGGGACCTGAATGACGATGGCGTGCAGGGACGTATCTGGGCGGTCGCGCCCATGCTCAAGGCAGGCGCCTCGTCGTGGAGCCTGCGCCTGGCCGGCGGGGCAGACCTGGATTCGGCGGACACGCGGGCGCTACTGCCGGCCTCCGGGCTGGGCGGTCGCGGCAACCTGAAGCTGTCGGATCCGCACTACCTGAAGGACCTCGGCATTGATCTGGGCATCATCGACCTGGGCGGCATGCTGCTGGGTGAAACGCCGATTTTCAGCGTCATCCGCACCGGGCGAGGCGACCTGGATATCCTGGCTGGCGGCAATTTCCAGCAGGGTTCCTACTATGGCATCTACACCGCGGGCACGCCGTCGGACACGGTCCGCGACGCGCAGGGCAATCCTGTCCTGGATGCGCTGGGCCGTGATGCCTACAACCTGCCGCGATCCGAGGTCGAGAGGCGCAACCAGCTCGAAGGTCAAGGCTCCGTGCTCGGCGTGGGGGCGGCCAGCTATGAGCCGCTGGTGACGGGCGACCAGTATGCCGCCTGGTATCCCGAGCGCGGCGGCAACGTGCTGGTCAACGTGCAGGGCGACATGCGCGGCGCGATCCGCGGCATCCCCGCCTCGACCAATGGCCTGGACGCGCGCGGGGCGTCCGCGGCGCCTGGCAGCTATCCCGGCTACTGGCTGTGGCGGCAGGGCGGCAAGGAGATTGGCCTGCAAACCGCCTGGTGGATCAATTTCGGTACCTATCTGCCGACGCCGTTCTACACCGAACTGCAGGATCTGGGGTTGCCGGTGGACGGCATTTCGGTCGAGGGATTCACCGGCTTCGGCACGCTGGGCGGCGGCAATCTTTCCGTGAACGTGGGCGGCAACGCCGGCGTGCTCAATCCGCTGAAAACACGCAATACGTCGAATGCGACCAGCCAGGGGCTGGCGCTGACGGTGGGCAGCACGGGACGCGTCACGCCCGATGGCCGGCTGGTTTCCACCGGCGGGGGCGACTTGAGCCTGCACGTCGGCGGTGCCCTGAACCCGCTCAAGACCGCCAGCGGAAGCGGAGGCGTACCGACCATCACGGGAGCGCCGTCGGATCTGAACGGCGTCCTGACCAATCTGCGCGGGTCCATTTCCGTCAACGCGGGCAGTATCGGGCGGGTGGATCCGATCTATGGCCTGGCCGATCCCTCGGACTCGCGTGGCGTGAATCCATTGCGCCCGACATTGGCGGCCCCGTCCGGCGGATTGGTGGTCGTGGCGGGGGATGCCACGGTCCAGCTTGGCGCGCGGGGCGATGCGGTATTGGGCGGGATGGGCGATGCCGGCAGGATGTACCAGTTTTCCGCAACCTCGTTCATCAAGGACGGCGTTGCCCAGCCTGGCGGCGCCAATAACTGGTTCTCGCTGTGGACCGAACGGACGGCACTGAACCTGTTCGCGGCCGGCGGGGCGGTGACGCCCTTTGCCGCGGCGCATTTCGACGACAGCGCGAGCAAGGATTCGACCCAATACACGGCAAGCGCTTACTCCAATATGTTCGCCTATCCGTCGCGGTTCAGCGCGGTGGCGGCTTCCGGCAGTATCTACTATCACGCCAGCCCCGGCAGCGCCACGTCGGAATGGGTATTTGCGCCAGGCAACCGCGGCAGCGTCGAGCTGCTTGCCAAGGGCGGCCTGTACGGCGGGGGCTATCGCACCAGCATATCCGGCGCGGATCCTGCCTCGGTCCCCACGCCGCAGCGGCCCGCTTATTTTGCGACCTGGGACGGTGGCGCGGTCACGACAGGAAACGCCATCGGCGCGGAAGGCGGCGTGTTCGCCTTTGGCTTCAATACGGCGGCGGGACGTCCCGCCCAGTCCAATGCGGGTATCGCGCGCTTCTACGCCGGTGGCGACATCGTGGGCCTGTTCACCGGCAGCACGATAACGACCACCGCCGGCGCCGAATACCACGCCGCCCGTCCCGTCAGCATCCAGGCCGGCGGCGACATCGTCAACCTCAAGGCCCTGATCCTGAACCAGCAGCCCAACGACGTCTCGCGCATCGTCGCCGGCCGCGACATCCTCTACGCCAACGTCGACGTGGCCGGTCCCGGCTGGCTGGAAGTCAGCGCCGGCCGCAACCTCACGCAGGAAGACAAGGGCCGCCTGACCAGCCTGGGCATGCTCGACGGCAGGCAGGCCACCGGCAAGGGCGGCGCCGGCATCGTCGCCAGCGCCGGCGGCGAGGGCGACTATGCGGCCTTCGCCCGGCGCTATCTCGACCCCGCCAACCGCGCCGACGCGGGCCAGCCGCTGGCCGGCCAGCCCGGCAAGGCGGTCAAGACCTACGAAGGCGAACTGGCCGACTGGCTGCGCCAGCAGCATGGCTACGCGGGGCCGGCGGACCAGGCCCGCGCCTACTTCGATGCGCTGCCGGCCGAGCAGCAGCGCGTGTTCCTGCGCCAGGTCTACTACGCCGAGCTGACCGCGGGCGGGCGCGAGTACAACGACACCGCCGGTCCGCGCGCCGGCAGCTATGCGCGCGGCCGCCAGGCCATCGCCGAGCTGTACCCGGCCACCGATGCGCAGGGGCGGCCGATCCACTACCAGGGCGATATCACCCTGTTCGGCGGGTCGGGCATCCAGACCCTGTTCGGCGGCGCGATCCACCTGCTGGCGCCGGGCGGCAAGATGGTCTTCGGCGTCGAGGGCCTGCCGCCGCCGTCCACGGCCGGCATCATCACCCAGGGCGCGGGCGACATCCAGATGTACGCCAAGGGCAGCATCCTGCTGGGCCAGAGCCGGGTCATGACCACCTTCGGCGGCAACATCCTGGGCTGGTCTGCCGAGGGCGACATCAACAGCGGTCGCGGCTCCAAGAGCACGGTGGTGTACACGCCGCAGCGGCGCCTGTACGACGATGTCGGCAACGTGACGCTGTCGCCGACCGTGCCCAGCACCGGCGCGGGCATCGCGACCCTGGACCCGATCCCGGAAGTGCGGCCGGGTGACGTCGACCTGGTGGCGCCGCTGGGTACCATCGACGCGGGCGAGGCCGGCATCCGCTACTCGGGCAACGTCAACCTGGCGGCGCTGCAGGTGGTGAACGCGGCCAACGTGGTGGGGCAGGGCAAGGCCACCGGGGTGCCGGTGCTGGCGGCGGTGAACGTCGCGGCGCTGACCAGCGCCAGCGCGGCGGCGGCCGGCGCGACCCAGAGCGCGCAGGACACCACGCGGCAGCAGCAGAACGCCGCGCGCCGCAATCTGCCGTCCATCATCAACGTGCAGATCCTGGGCTACGGCACCGAACCGGTGGCGGGCGCCGGAGCCGGCGTCGCGCCGGCCGGCGGCAATCCGCGCCCCGGCGGCGCGCCGCAGCCGCAGGGTTACGACCCGCGCAGCATCTTCCAGATGCTCGGCAATGGCGAGCTGGACGCGACCCAGAAGGCCCGCCTGACCGAACCGGAGCAGCGCGGCCTGTCGGGCGGCTAGAGCCCTTCGGCGGCCCTTGCCGCCGCCCATCCCCGGCCCGCGGCCCGTCGAAGGACGGCGCCGCGGGCCGGGTCGCGCGCGCCTGGCGCGGCCCCGTGGCAACGGGCCTGCAATGGCCCCAAAACCTGACGATTGGCTGTCATGCGGCAGTCACAAGCGCGACCTACATTGCCCATTCACCGATTAGCACGACGTGTTGCGGCTCCCCTTCAGCCGCGGGAGCGCGACAAGGGCTGGGCATGCATCTGGAGCCAATCAGGGCGGGCGGGGCGCGGGCGCAAGGCCGCCGGCGGGGTTGGACAGGCTGGTGGATCGTGTGGGGGTTGTGCGCGGTCCTGTGCTGGCGCCAGGCCGGCGCGCAGGAACCGGTCATGCGCGTCTTCGACTTCGACCTGCCGGCGCAGCCGCTGCAATCGGCACTCGAGCAGTACAGCAACGTCACCGGCAGTTCGGTGGTGTATCGCGCCGCGTTGGCGGTGGGGCGGCGTTCGGCCGCGGTCAAGGGAATCTATACGCCGGAGGCGGCTTTGCGCATGCTGATCGAAGGTTCGGGGCTGGAGGTGGAATACACGGCCGCCAACGCCGTCATCCTGCGGCCCGCCCCGCGCAGGGAAGCCGGCGCCTCGTCCGGCCGCCGCGCCGGCGCCAACCGCGGCGCGTTCTACCGGAGCTATTACGGCGTGGTCCAGGCCGGCGTGCGCGACGCGCTGTGCCGCAATCCGGCTACCCGCGCCGGCGGCTACCGCGCCGCGGTCAGTTTCGAGGTCTCGCCGATGGGCCGGGTGGAACATGCGCGGGTGCTGGATTCGACCGGCGACACGGACAAGGACGGCGAGATCGTGCTGGCGCTGGACCAGACCGTGCTCGACAAGGCGCCGCCGGCCGACCTGGAGCAACCCTTCGTAATGCTGATCGTGCCGGAATCGGCGCAACACGATCAGGGTTGCCCGGCGTACTGACGCCGTGCGCCGGTCCTTTCCGCACTGACACGGATCCATGATGCCCACCAGCCTGTCGGTCCTGCGCGACTTCATGCTGCAACGCTACGACGACCTGAAGGCGCGCCTGACGCGGCGCCTGGGGTGTCCGGACCTGGCCAGCGACGCCTTGCAGGACACCTGGCTGCGGCTGGAGGCCAAGGAAGAACTCGGTCCGGTCGACAGCCCGGGTTCCTACCTGATGCGCATGGCCGTGAACGTGGCGGTGGACCAGCAGCGGGTCGAGAACCGGCGCCTGACCGTCGCCGAGGCCGAGGTGCTGCTCGCCATCGCCGACCCGGCGCCGGGCCCGGAGCAGATCGCCGCCGGACGCGCGGAGCTCGACGCGCTGACCCGCGCCATGGGCGAGCTGCCCGCGCGCCAGCGCGACATCCTGCTGGCGGTGCGGCTCGAAGGCCTGCCCCAGAACGACATCGCCGAGCGCATGGGCGTCTCGCTGCGCACCGTCGAGCGCGAGCTGCGCAACGCCCACGAGTACTGTGCCCGGCGCACACGTAAATTATTGTCACCATAAGGCGGGTTCCGGCTGCGAGAGTCGTCCTATGGATGTCAAGGGGAAAAACCGCGCGCCAACGCCCGCAGTGGCGGCGCGGCGGCATCGAGAGAGCATGCAATGAATACCGCAACCCAGCCCGCCGATCGCAGACAGGCGGACATCGAACGCCAGGCCCGCGCCTGGATCCGCCTGATCGCGTCCGGGCAGGCGACGTTGCGCGAAGCCGATGCGCTCAAGCAGTGGTGCGCCGCCAGCGACCGCCACGCCCAGGCGTTCGCCGCCCAGCGGCAGCTGTGGCAGCAGATGGGGCCGGCCGGCCAGGCCGTGCTGCGCCAGCGTGGCCGGTCGGCGGCGGCGGCGTCGCGCGGAGCCGGCTGGGGCCGGCGCGCGTTCCTGGGCGCCGGCCTGAGCGGCGCGGCCGCGGCGGCGGTGGCCGCCGTGGTGGCGCCGCCGTTCCGCCTGTGGCCGGCCTGGGACGAATGGTCGGCCGACTACCGCACCGACACCGGCGACCGGCGCCAGTTCGGGCTGGGCGAGCGCGTGCAGGTGGACATGAACACCCAGACCAGCATCGCGCTGCGTTCGGAGCAGCCGGGCGCGGTGCGGGTCGAGCTGATCGCCGGCGAAGCCGCGTTCGACGGCCAGGCCTCGCCGACCGCGGTCACGGTGGTGGCCGGGCAGGGCCGCGCCGAGGCCCGCGGCGCGCGCTTCGAATTGCGCAACCTGGGCGGCACGGTCTGCGTCACCTGCATCGCCGGCTCGGTGCGCGTGGCGCTGGGCGGCGGCGCCACCTTGCTCGGGCCCAACGAGCGCCTGTTCTACGATGGGCAGGGACTGGGCCAGGTGCAGCGCATCGACCCGGCCGAGACTTCGGCCTGGCGCCAGGGCTCGCTGGTGTTCCGGCAGACGCCGCTGGCCGAGGTGGTGGCCGAGATCAACCGCTACCGCCGCGGCCGCGTGGTGCTGCTGGACAGCGCGCGCGGCGCCAGCGCCCTCAGTGGCCGCTTCGAGATCCGCGATACCGACAAGGTGCTGGTGCAGATCGAGAAGGCCTTCGGCCTGACCGCCACGCGCCTGCCGGGCAACGTGGTGCTGCTGGGCTGAGCGCCGCGTGGCGGGTTTGGCCTGCCCATCTCGTCCTATAAGGGCAGGCCGCGCATGACCGCCATCGACGGCGCATGCCGCGTCCGCGCGATGGGGAGCAGTCGTGTCGCGTAAACCGAATATCGGTATTCGAGAGTTGAAGGAGAATCTGTCGGCCGTGGTGGATTCGGCGTGGGAGCATCCCGTGTCGGTGCATCGCTACGGCTCGCCCTGGGTCTGGATCGTGTCGCACGAGGTCTGGTCCCGCAACACCCGCCGGGTCGAGTTCAATCCGGCCGGCCATCCGCTGGCGGCGCTGCGCGATCATGTGGACCGGGCCGTGGCCGCCAGCCAGCCGCGGCTGCATGCGGCCGCGATCCGCGCCATGCTGCGCATCGAGGCGCAGCCGCTGCTGCGGGCGCTGGCGATCCAGCTGCTCTACGGCGTCGAGACCGAGGCCGGCCTGCACGAACAGATTTCCTGCAACCTGCTGTTCCGCTGGTTCGTTGGCCTGTCGCTGGACCAGGAAATCTGGAGCCCGCAGGAATTCGGCCAGGCGCTGGAACGGGTGCTGGCCAGCGCCGACATGATCGACATCCTGGCGCAGTCGCTGGACGGGGCGCCGGTCACGCCGATCGAGCAGGCCACCGGCATCGCGTTGAACCGCCCGCTGCTGCAGGCGTGGCGCGCGCGGGCGATCCGTCCTGAATAAAAAACCTGGCGGGTTCCGCCGCGCCGAGTCGTCTTAGGGGTACAGGCCGCGCCATACGCAGCGCGGCCAAACCGGACATGGGCCCAACAGGCCCCAGGAGCGCGTGATGTCGGCGACCGTCAACGTAGGCATGCTCGAGCTGGACCGCAAACTGTCGAAGGTGCTCGATTGCGCCAGGCAGCAACCCGTATCGGTATCTCGCTACGGTTCTCCCTGGGTCTGGGTCGTGTCGCACGAAACCTGGATCGGCCAGATCCAGCTGACCCGCTACGTGCCGCCGCGCCATCCGCTGGTGGCCTTGCGCGAGCACATCGACGACACGCTGCGGGCGCACGCCGCGCTGCTGCGCCAGGCCAGCCTGGAATGCGGGCTGACGCTGGATGCGGCGATCCTGTGCCGCACCCACATCCTGCAGCTGCTTTATCCCGCCGGCAGCAAGACGTACTTCCATGAACAGATCGCCTACAACCTGTTGTTCCGCTGGTTCGCCGGCCTGTCGGAGGGCAACGGCTGCGAGTGCGCGCCGACCTTCGACGACGAGCTCGACGCGGTCGCGGGCCACGCCGGCGTTGCCGAGCTGTTGCGCCAGGCGCTGGACGACGGCCTGCTGACGCCGGCCAATTGGGCAATGCGCAAGCGGGTTGCCCAGCGTCCGGCCGGCACCGGACGGCGCCCGCTTGCGCCCGGCGGCCGGGCCGCCACGGAGAGCCGCCATGTCCCTGTGTCTTGAACCGGCGCCGCCGGCGCGACGGCGGCGCGACGAGTTCGCCGCGGGCGGCGCGCAGGCGGCGCGTCCGCGTGCGCTCTGCCTGGGCGAATTCGTCGCGGCGAACTATGGGCGCCTGATGCAGGCGCTGCGCGGCCATCTCGGTTGCCCCGACCTGGCCGCGGACAGCCTGCACGACGCCTGGCTGCGGGTGGCCGAGGGCGGCGCGGCGCCGGCGCCCGCCGTCCTCAATCCCGGCGCCTATGTGTTCCGCATGGCCTGCAACATCGCCATCGACCGGCTGCGCGCGGAACGGCTGCCGGGCGCGGCGGAAGTGATCTGGGACGACATCGAGGATACGGCGCCGGGGCCGCAGCGGATCGCGCAGGCGCGCTCCTCGATGCGCGGCGTGCTGCGCGTCATCGAGGCGCTGCCGCGACAGCAGCGCGAGATCTTCATCGGCGTGCGCATCGAAGGCATGCTGCAGAGCGAGGCGGCGGCCCGCTACGGCGTGTCCGGACGCATCGTCCGGCGTCAGCTGCGCGACGCCTGCCGCCACGTCGAGACCCAGGCGGCGCGGCTGCAGGCATGACACGGCGCGCCGCAGCTGTTGCGTCATCGCCGCGGGCGCCGCATGCCCGGGCCGGCCGCTGCGCGGCCCTTGAACGCGGCTTCACGCTGATCGAACTGATGGTGGTCCTGGTGATCGTGGGCATCGCCACGGCCGCGCTGGGGTTGAGCATCCGCACCGACCCGGCGCGCCAGTTGCGCGACGACGCGAAGCGGCTGGCCGAGAGTTTCGCCGCCGCGCAGGGCGAAGCGCGCGGCGACGGCCGCAGCATCGCCTGGCAGGCCGACGCGCAGGGCTACCGTTTCGTGCGCGGCGCCTGGGCGCTGGATGGCGCGGTGCCGCTGCTGGACGCGACGAGGGTCGAGGACTTCGCGCGGGATCCGGCGTTGCGGCCGCGCCCCTGGCAGGCCGGACCGGTGCGGGTCTCGCCGGCCGGCCCGGTGCTGCTGACGGCCGAGTGGTTCGGCGCGCCCTGGCGGCTGACGCTGTCCAACGCGGCGGGCCAGATCGACGTGCAGCGCGATGCCAGCGGCCGCTTCCTGGTGCGCTGACGTGCGGCTCACGCGCAAACCGACCCGCCCGCCGCCGCGCCGCCCGGCGCGCGCGGCCGGCTTCACGTTGCTGGAGATCCTCATCGCGCTGGCCATCGTCAGCGTGGCGCTGGCTGCCGTCATGCGCACCACCGGCATGCTGACGACCAACAACGGCGTGCTGCGCGAGCGGGCGCTGGCGCTGCTGTCGGCGCAGAACCGGCTGATCGAGCTGCAGCTGGCGCCTCCCGCGCTGACCGCCAGCGGCGACAAGGCCGCCTGCCCGCAGGGGCCGCTGGCCCTGGTGTGCGACAGCCGCTACACCGACGCCCGCGAGGGCGCGCGCACGGTCACCGTCGAGGTCTATCTCGACCAGCGCCCGACGCCGCGCCTGGCGACGCTGTCCGGCATCGTCGAGAACCGCTCTCCATGACGCCGCGACGCCAGGCCGGGTTCACGCTGATCGAGGTGATCATCGCCATCATGATCATGGCCATCATCAGCCTGATCTCCTGGCGCGCCATCGACAGCGTGGCGCTGACCAGCCGCAAGCTCGACCAGCACACCGACGAGGCGCTGGCGCTGCAGCGCGCCTTCGACCAGTTCGAGCGCGATGTCGCCGCGCGCAGCGTGGTGCTGGCCGAGCCGTCCGCGGCCGAGGCGCCGGCGGCGCCCGGGGCCGAGGAGGCGGAGCCGGTGGCCATCGTGCCGCAGCTGCTGCCCGACGCGATCCAGGTCAGCGGCATGAAGACGCCGGCGCCGCGCATCGACATCGTGCGCGGCGCGCCCGGGCAGCCCGAGGCGCGCCAGCGGGTGATCTGGGAACGCAAGGGCGGCCGCCTGCTGCGCACGGCGGGACGGCCGACGGACGCCATGCCGCTGCCCATGCCCGCGGTGGACGCCGGCACGCCGGTGCTGGACGAATTGCTGGACTTCAGCGTGCGGGCCTGGGCGCCCGGACGCGGCTGGGTGGCGCTGCCGGGGCGGGGCGAACAGCCGGCCACGGCGCTGGAACTGGTGATCTCGCGCGGCGTGCTGGGGCAGACGCCGCTGCGCTACCGCCGCGTGCTGCTGCTGCATTGACCTATGACCTGGAGCCTGCCGCCATGGCGCTGAATTTCCGCATCGACTCGACCGCCGCCACGTCCTGGCCGCGCCTGGCCAGCCTGGCGGGCGCCGCGGCCCTGATCGCGGGACTGGCCTGGTGGGGCCTGCGCCTGACCGAATCGCTGTCGCGCCCGCCCGCCGCGCCGGCGGCCGCGCCCGCCCCGGGCGACAACGGCGCGGCCGAGGTCGCCGCGTGGCTGGCGCCCGGCCCGGCCAGGCTCGATGTGCGGGTGGCGGGCGTGCTGGCCGGCGGCGGCCGCGGCGCGGCCGTGCTGTCGGTCAACGGCGGCCCGCCGCAGGCCTACGCCTTGGGTGACAAGCTGACCCGTTCGGCGCGCCTGGTCGGCATCGACGCGCAGGCGCTGATCGTCGAGCACGGCGGCCGCGAGGTCCGGCTGCCGCTGCCGACGCAGGCCGGCGATGACGGCGAAGGCATCAAGCGGGTGCCGTAGCGCCGCCGGTCAGAGGCCGAGCTCGGACAGCCCCGGATGGTCGTCGGGGCGCCGGCCCAGCGGCCAGCGGAACTTGCGGTCGGCCTCGCGGATCGGCAGGTCGTTGATGCAGGCGTAGCGGCGCGTCATCAGGCCGTCTTCGCCGAACTCCCAGTTCTCGTTGCCGTACGAACGGAACCAGTTGCCGGAATCGTCGTGCCACTCATAGGCATAGCGCACCGCGATGCGGTTGCCGTCGTGGACCCACAGTTCCTTGATGAGGCGGTAGTCCAGTTCCTTGGCCCATTTGCGGGCCAGGAAGGCGCGCGCTTCCTCGCGGCTATTGACGAACTCGGCGCGATTGCGCCAGCGCGTATCCAGGCTGTAGGCCAGCGCCACCTTGTCGGGGTCGCGGCTGTTCCAGCCGTCTTCGGCCAGGCGCACCTTTTGCACCGCGCTGTCGTGGGTGAAGGGAGGAAGAGGAGGGCGGGGGGTGGGGGTCGATGTCATCGCGCGTGCCTCACAGGCGGGTGGGAAAAACGGGAAAGCCGAGGGCGTGGCCGGGCGCAGGGGGCAAGTGGCGCCATGGCCTCAGTCCCCGGGGCCCAGCAGCGTGGCGGCGGCGCGGCGCGCGCTGTTGGCGATGGACGGATCGCGCGAGACCAGCGCCACGGCGATGGCGCCGTCGACCAGCACCAGCAACTGCGCGGCGGCCTCGTCGGGCTCGGGCAGATCGGCATCCCGCACCCGCGCGCGGATGTGATCGAGCAGCCGCGCCTTGTGTTCGCGCGCCACGGCCAGCACCGGGCTGGCCTCGTCGCCGATCTCGCCGGCGGCGTTCAGGAAGGCGCAGCCGCGAAAGTCCTCGCTGGCGAACCATTCGCGCAAGGCGTCGAACATGGACAGCAGCCGCGCCCGCGGCGTGGCCGCCCGCGACGTGGCGTCGATGAACCAGCGCATCCAGCGTTCGTCGCGGGCCCGCAGCGCCGCAGCCACCAGCGCGTCCTTGTTCGGGTAGTACTGGTACACGCGCTTGCGCGCCACGCCGGAGGTCTTGACGATGAGATCCATGCCGGTGGCGTGGATGCCGCCGGCGTAGACCAGCCGTTCGGTCGCCTGCAGCAGGCGTTGGCGGGCGTCGTCGGCATGGAGGTCAGGCGTGTCGGGCATGGCTGAGAATGATCGTTCTATTCAAGTTGAAGTCATCGTAGAACGATCGTTCTCAGCGGTCAAGCGGGTTCGTGAAGCGATTGCCACGAAAACGGCGCGCGCGGTCGGCGCATATTCCTGCGGGCTCCCGCCCCGGCGCCGCAGGCAGGATCGCCGCACCATTCAGATACATAAGCAAAACTCAAGATGCTTGCTTTATCTGTTAATTAATACTAAAATGATTGAATCGTCGCACAAAGATCCGGCAATTATTCCAGATACCCGCCAAGCCAAAATCGATCCAGGTTTTGGCCTTCCCCCAGGCGGTGTCCGTTGAAGCGCCGCGCTTCGCCGCCGGCTTTTACCTCGTCGACGACCCCCAGGGCCATGCCCTGGCGCCCGTTCCTGATGCCTCCCTCGCATTGCCACCAGAGCATCCCGGGCGCGCTGGATATCCGAGTCGTTCCCTGCGCAGGGCAGGCCGACCTCGCACACAGGAGAGTACGCACATGTCCCAACTGATCGCCAAGAAACCGCGCTTTGAAGTTCCGCCGCTGAACTGGAAGGCGCCAGGCTCGCGCCCGGACCCCGAAACCTCCACCCGCCCGGAAACCACCGAGGCCACCCAGGACAAGAACGCGAGCCGCGTCCCTGACTGACCCGCTACAAGGCAAAAACGCCGCGTCGAATCCGACGCGGCGTTTTTTTTGGGGCAGCGGGAAGGCCACCGCCTGCCGTCAGCCGGTTTCTCCCGGCACCACCCGGTTCTTGCCCTCCATCTTGGCGCGATAGAGCAGTTCGTCGGCGCAGCGGAACAGGGTGTCCGCCGCGCCGGCGCCGGGCGCGCGCGCCAGGGCCACGCCGAAGCTCGCGGTCAGCCCGAACACCGTGCCGTTTTCCGCCGCCACCCGGGCCTGCGCGATGCGCTGGCGCATGCGCTCGGCCATCTCGACCGCCTGGGCGGTCGTCTGGACGTGGCACAGCACGGCGAACTCCTCGCCGCCCACCCGCGCGACCACATCTGACTGCCGCCAGGTCTGCCGGCACAGTTCGGCCATGGTTTTCAGGGCTTCGTCGCCGCTGGCGTGGCCGTAGGTGTCGTTGATGCCCTTGAAGTCGTCGATATCGAACAGGATGAAGGCCAATGCCGTGCCGGCCCCGGGCCATTGCGACAGGGCCTGATCCAGCCGGCTCTCGAAGGCGCGGCGGTTGAGCAGGCCGGTCAGGAAATCGGTCTCGGCCATGACCGCCAGGTCGACGATCAGGCGATCGCGCTCCAGTTCGGCGCGCTTGCGCGCGGCGGCGTTGTCCTTGAGCACGCTCAGCGCCTCGAACATGCCGTCGATCTCGCCGCGGTACTGGCCCACCGGAATGGCGGCGGCCGGCGTGCCGTTGGCGACGGCGCCGATGATGCGGGTGGCCTGCACGAACGGCCGGATCACGCGCAGGCGGAACTGCCGCAGCGACAGCATCAGCGCCGCCGCCAGCGCGGTGGCGGCCACCAGCGTGATGACCAGCAGCCGGATCGCCTGGCGCCGGTGCTCGCGCATGCTCGCCTCCATCTGGTCGAGCATCAGGTCGCGGAACTGGCTGATGGCATGCATCAGCGGCACGTAGGTCGCGGCCAGCTCGCGCGCGCTGATGGTGGCGCCGCCGGGTTGCAGCGCCGCCATGTCGCGCACCTCCTGTAGATAGCGCATGCCCTCGCCGAAATAGAAGTGCCGCAGGTCGCCGTAGGCCAGCGATGCGCGCAGGTCCGGCCGCGCCGCCAGCCGCATTTCCAGCAGATCGTGCAGCTGGTCGATGCGCCCCAGCACCCGCTCCATGCGGTATTCGTCGGACTCGGTCAGTTGGCGGTGCTTGGCCAGCGCCGGCGTGAAGGTCGAGCCCAACAGGCCCGCCTGCTCGCGCAGCTCGCTCGCCAGCAGCGCCAGGGTCAGCAGATTGGGCGCGTCGGCTTCGTTCTGCATCACCACGCCGGCGCTCTCGGCCATCGCCGCCTGCAGCTCGGGCACCAGCGCCACCATGCCGTTCACCGCCGCCAGCACGCGCTGGCCCGAGATGTCGGCGCGCGGCGTGGCGATCAGGGCGTCGGCGTTTTCGCGGGCCTTGATCAGCGCGTAGCGGATGCGCTGGACATTGGTGAATTCCCGGGCGCTGTTCGGGCTGAGCGGGGCGCGGTACAGCGCCAGCAGTTCGGCGATGCGGGTGTCGCTGCGTTCGCGGGCTGCCTGCAGCGCTTCCAGCAGGGACGTGCCGACCGGGTAGTCGGCGCCCAGGGCGGCATTCATGGGACCGCGCTCGGCGGACACCGCTTCCATGGCCGTGATAGTGGTGCGGACGATGGCGAAGGCGCGCAGCGCGTCGCCGGTGGCGAGGTAGGCGGCGCGGCTCTGGAGCAGCAGGATTCCCGTCAGGACCGACATCGGCAGCAGCACGCCCGCCGCCAATATCAGGAAATAGCGTTCCAGTGACTTGATCGAAAATCTACTGCGCAACATACGGATGGGCCGGCCTGATGCGATGTGACTGTGCGCGCAGGATACTGTAATTACGCGGCCTCCAGGCCCGCCGCGACGCGAAGCCTGGCGCGGGCGCCGATGCCGGCGAAACAGTTTTGCAATTAAATGCAGTCGATTACGCCGACACGCGAAATCCGTGCAATTTGTGTCCCGGCGCGGGAAAAACGCGGCGCCGAGGGCCTGGCGGACGGCTCAGGGCCGTTCCAGGATGCGCGGCCCCGGTCCGTCGCGGCCGAGCACGTCGTCCGGATTGCGCAGCGGACAGTCCTTGAGCGACAGGCAGCCGCAGCCGATGCAGCTGTCCAGCTCGTCGCGCAGCCGGGTCAGCTTGCGGATGCGTTCATCCAGGTTGGCGCGCCATTGCGACGACAGCGCCTTCCATTGCGCCGGCGTCAGCTTGTTGCCGTCCTGCGGGAAGCGCGACATGGCCTCGCGGATTTCCTCCAGCGGAATGCCGGTGCGCTGCGCCACCTTGATGATGGCGATGTAGCGCAGCACGATGCCGGGAAAACGGCGCTGGTTGCCGTCGCTGCGCGAACTCTGGATCAAGCCCTTGGTTTCGTAGAAGTGGATCGTCGAGACCGGCACGCCGCTGCGCCGGGCGACTTCACCCACCGTCATGAGCCGCGTGATGTCGATCGGCTTGTCGCCCGCCATGGAAGTTGACCTCAAGTTAGGTTGAGGTCTTATAGTCCGTCGCGCCGGATTTGGCAACCCGCCGGATCCGCATGCCGCCTCGTCCGCCGGACGGGGCGGCGCCGACCCTCAGGAACAGCACCCATGCAGACGCCGCAGTACCTCGAATCCCTGCTTCAGAGCACTTGGCTCTGGTTCATCGCCCGGCTGTGCCTGGCGGTGGTTTTCATCGCCTCGGGCGCCGCCAAGCTGATCGATTTCCAGGGCGGGGTGGCGGAAATGCGCGGCGCCGGGCTGGAGCCGGCGCGCCTGTTCAACATCGCGGTGGCGGCGCTGATGCTGGCCGGTTCGATCCTGATCCTGCTGGACCGCGCGGTCTGGCTGGCGGCCGCCGCGCTGGCGGTGTTCCTGGTGCTGACGATCTTCATCGTGCACGCCTTCTGGCGCCTGCCTGAACCGCAGGCCAAGCTGGCCCTGTTCTTCGCGCTGGAACACGTCTCGGTCATCGGCGGCCTGTTCGCGGCCGCCATCGCCAGCCACTACCGGGCGCTGGCGGCCTAGGCGCGGACCTGCCTACGGGGTGCCGTGCAGCACCACGCGGTTGCGGCCCTGCTGCTTGGCGGCATACAGGGCGGCGTCGGCCGCGTGGAACACCTGCACCACGTCCGGCCCGCTGGTCGGCCACTGCGCCACGCCCGCCGACATCGTGATCCCGCCCACCTGGGGGAAGTCGCGTTCGGCGGTGCGCTGGCGCAGCCGCTCGGCCACGATCACCGCTTCCGTCGGCGCCACCCCCGGCAGCAGGATCAGGAATTCCTCGCCGCCGTTGCGGCACAGGATGTCGCCGGGCCGGGAGCAGTCGCGCATCAGCTGCGCGACGTCCTGGATCACCTTGTCGCCCGCGGTGTGGCCGTAGGTGTCGTTGACCTGCTTGAAGTGGTCGATGTCCAGCGCCAGCACCGAGAACGGCGTGCCCGAGGCCTGCAGATGGTCGACCGCGTCCTGCGTGCCGCGCCGGTTGCGCAGGCCGGTCAGCGGGTCGGTGATGCTGGCCAGGTTCAGCTTGCCGATCTTCTCCTGCAGGGTGGTGAAGCTCCAGATCACCGCGCGCTTGAGGCGCTCGGCCTCGAAATACCAGGCACGGACGGACTTGACCCGTTGCATCGCCACCGCCACGTCATGGTGCTCGACGTTGGTGGCCAGTTGCGACAGCGGCAGCGAGATCTGCCGCGCGCACCACCAGATCGCCAGCAGGAACACCAGCGCCAGCGGCGCCGCGTAGCCCAGCAACGCCCACAGCAGTTCGCGGATCGGTTCCAGGGTGACGGCGGTGGGGCGCTGGGCCACCACGCCCCAGCCGCTGGCGGGCACCGGGGCGTAGCCGGCCAGCATGTCCACCCCGCGTGAATTGACCACCCGGCGCGCGCCGGCCTGGCCCTCGATCACCGCCTCGATCACCGGATTGCCGCTCACCACCTCGCCGACCCGGCTCGCGTCGGTGTGGTAGATCAACCGTCCGTCGCCATCCACCACGTAGAGGTAGGAACCGTCGGTGTAGTGGTGCAGGCCCAGCAGGTCGTCCAGCGCGCTTTCCTTGCGCAGGTGCAGGGTGCCGGCGATATAGCCCAGGAAGCGGCCATCGGCGGCCAGTATGGGGTAGGACAGGTTGATCAGCAGGTTGCCGGCGATCGAGACGTAAGGCTTGGTGATGACCGGATGGCGGCTTTGCAGCGCGGCGCGGCTGCCCGGGCTGTCGATCCGGGTGCCGAGAAAGCTGCGGAAGTCCTGGGTGGTGGCCAGGATCACGCCGTCGGGGCCGACCACGCCCACCGAGTTGAAGGTGTCGCTTTGCTCCTGCACCCGCCGCACCTCGGCCGCCAGCATGTCCGGGGCGTCCATGTGCGGCGCGATCTGGCGCGCGCTGTAGCCCAGCTGGCGCTCGGCCGCCTTGAGGAAGCCGCCGGCGCTCTGCGCCAGCTTGGCGGCGTAGACGCGGTTCGCTTCCAGGGTGGTGGTGATGAGCTGTTCGCGCTGCAGCCGGTAGCTGGCATACAGGGCATTGGCGGTAGCGGCGATGGCGCTGAATATCGTAAGCGCGAGCACCAGGCCGCGTAGATTGATTCGCATGGGGAGCACAGCAGGCATGGGTCTCGTTATGGGCGCGGCGCTGCGGTGTGCCGGCAGGCGCCATTGTATGCAAGCGCGCGCCGGGGCTCCCGTCCGTCGGGCGGGTGTGGCGGCCGCGCTACGCCGTTTCGTCCCCGGTTGGGGTGTCCAGCAGGCGCGCCGCGCGCGACCGGGGCGCGGCGCCGGCCCGGAAATACCCCATCACGGTGGCCACGCTGGCATGGCCGGTCATGGCCATGGCGTCGCCCAGCGGCACATTCTGGCGTCCGGCCTCGGTCACGAAGCCCGAGCGCAGGCTGTGGGCCGAGAAATCGCCCTCGATGCCCGCCAGGCGGCAGCGTTCCTGGACGATGGCGCGCACCGCGGCGGCGGCGAGCGGCTCGCCGATCACGTCGCCACGGCGGATGCGGCGGAACAGGGCGCCCTGGCGGATGCCGCTGGCGGCCAGCCAGGCGTCCAGGGCCAGCGCCGCCGCGCCGGCGATCGGCTTGCGGTCCTGGGCGCGGTCGGCGCCGGACTGGTTGGTCTTGGAGTGCGACAGGAGATAGAGGTAATCCTCGCCCACCTTGCGGGTGTTCTCGACGGTGGCCCCGACCACCTCCGACCGCCGCCGGCCGCCGCTGGACCAGGCGAACAGCAGCAACGCCCGGTCGCGCAGGCCGCGCAGGGAGTCGTCGCAGGTGTCCAGCAGGGCCTGCAGCGGCTCGCGCGTCAGGGCGTCCTTGCGGGCAGGCGTGGCGCCCCGGCGGGCGTAGGCGCGGCGGGTGCGGGCCAGCAGCTCGCGCACGGCGGCGGCGCGGCAGGGGTTGGGCTGCCCGGCCAGTTCATGGGCCTTGGACAGCACCGACAACCGTTGCAGCAGCGTGTTCAGGCTGGGCGGCCCGAGCCGGCCCTTGGCCTTGAGCCGCACCAGCTCACTGTCCAGCGCCGGCGGCAGCTCCGATGTCAGCCCCTGGGCGCTGGTCCGCTGGGCGTGGTCCACCACGAACTGGATCACCGCGGCCTCGGACAGCGGCAGGGCCAGGGCCCGGCCATAGCGCAGGCCGAACCAGGCCGACCAGTAGCGGATCGCGGCGCGATAGCTGGCGGCCGTATTGGGCGAACTGCCTTCGCGCAGCAGGTCGCGCATGGCGGCGTCGGCCTGGCGGTCGAGCGCGCCGGGGTCCAGCAGGGGCAGCGGGGCCGGGGAGGAGGGCAGCATGCGGGGCGGGAAATGACCGGGGACGGGGAGCCGGCGTGGCGCGGCCCGTGGATACTATCATTCCCTCGCCGGGACCCGCTGGCCGCCCGACAGCGAGGACGCTGCTAGATGGGCGTCACCGGCCCCCGTCCGAAGAACACGCCCTCCAGGTTCAGCATGAAGATCCCGAACTGGGCTGCGATCGCCTCCGGCGACCAGCCGCCCACATGCGGGGTCAGCAGCAGGCGGTCCTGCGCGACCAATTCCGGGGGCGGGGCGGGTTCGCTTTCATAGACATCCAGCGCCGCCCCGGCGATGCCGCCGGACGCCAGCGCGGCGGCCAGGGCCTGCGTATCCACGATGCTGCCCCGGCCGACATTGACCAGGTAGCCGCCCGGGCCGAGTTCCCGCAGCACGGCCGCGTTGACCATGTGCCGCGTCGCAGCGCCGCCGGGCATGGCGCAGACCAGCACGTCGCACCAGCGCGCCAGCGCCAGCGCGTCATCGAAGTACCGATAGTCGAATTCCCGCCGCGCGCGGCGGTTGTGGTAGCCGACCGCCATCTTGAAGGCCTGGGCGCGGCTGGCGATGCGTTCGCCCACCGACCCCAGGCCCAGGATGCCGAGGCGCTTGCCCGAGACGTTGGCGGGCAGGGCGATGGCCGTGCGCCAGACGCCCGCGCGGCAGAGCCGGTCCAGCGCCAGGAAGTCGCGCATCGCCGCGATCACCATGCCCATGGCGTGGTCGGCGACGCATTCGTCGTTGGCGCCGCGCCCGTTGGTCACCCAGATGCCGCGGGCCTGGGCCGCCGCCACGTCGATGTTCTCGTAGCCGGCGCCCATGCTGGCGACCAGCCTGAGGCGGGGCAGCCGGTCCATTTCATCGGCGCGCAGCCCCAGCAGGCCGATGGTCAGCACCGCCTCGAATTCGGCGCCGCGGGTCTGCACGACGCGACCCCGCTCTTCGGGCGTCAGCGCGAACGTGGGTTGATGGCGCTGCCGCAGGGCCGCCTCTTGCGCGGGACCCAGCTCGCAGAGCACCAGAACGGAAATGCTCATAGTCGGATTGCTCTCACTGAAACTGCCACGATCTGCTCCTTGCCGTGCGTGTCGGGGGGCGACTGTAGCGCTCCTCTCAATGAAGAACAATCGCTAAAATCAGCCGGAATTATTCAGAAATCCTGATCAATGACTTCCGACATCAATTTCAATCTGCTCCGCGCTTTTCTCCTGATCGCGGAGACCCGGAGCTTTCGCGGCGCGTCGGAACAGGCGCATCGCTCGCAGTCGGCGATCAGCGCGCAGATCAAATTGCTCGAGGCGCAGGTCGGCGCCGAGCTGTTCCACCGCACCACGCGCAGCGTCCAGCTGACGGCGGCCGGCAAGCAGTTGTTCGACGCCGCCCGGCGCGGCGTGCGCGAGGTCGAAGCGGGGGTGAGGGAGGTGCGGGAGACGCTGGCCTTGCAGGCCGGCCACGTGGCGGTCGCGGCAACGCCGATTGCCGCCGCCGCGCTGCTGCCGCCCGTGCTGGCCCGCTTCGAGGCCCTGTATCCCGGCGTCGGGATGTCGGTGCGCGAGCGGCAGTCGGCGGACGTGCAGGCCCAGGTGCTGCGGGGCGAGGTGGATTTCGGCGTGGTTCCGGGTCCGATGGGCGCCGAATGCGATTTCGAGCCGCTGGTGGCCGAAGAGATCTGCGCGCTGATGGCGCCCCGCCTGTGCCCGGAGGCGGCGGATCCGATGGCGCTGAAGGATGTCGCCCGCTTGCCCTTGCTGCTGCTCAGCAACGCCACGTCGCTGCGCATCCTGCTGGATCAGGCGGCGATGCGGGCGCGCGTCCGCTTGACGCCGAAGTACGAATGCATACAGGCCCATACCTTGATCGCGATGGCCGCGGCGGGGCTGGGCGTCGCCATTCTTCCTCGGCTGGCTTTGCCCGCCAGGCCGCCCAAGGGGCTGCGGATCTGCCGGCTGTCGCCGCCGCTGACGCGCCAGATGGGGCTCCTGACCCTGCGGGGGCGCAGGCTGGCGCCCGCCGCCGACAAGCTGGCCGCCCTGGTTCGGGAGACCGCGATCAAGGTTGTCGCCCGGTAGCGCCGCTGCCGTGCCGGGGCGCGCATCCTGCGAGGCGCGTCACGGGCTGCGATGCTCGTCTCGCCATCGATGATTGCTTCCCCAAGGCCGACATTGGCGCACCAAGGGGTAGCGACAACGGATCGCCTATAAACTGTGCCTCTTTGCCTGATGCCGGAATCGTTGCCATGAAAGTCCCCCGAGTCGATGACAAGCCGCCGCGCCCGCCGCGTACCAAACCCGCGGAGGTCCGGCTGGAAGAATTGATGGCCGCCGCCGAAAAGCTGTTCCTGGCCAACGGGGTCGAAGCCACCACCATCAATGCGATCGTGGAAGAGGCCCAGGTCGCCAAGGGCACGTTCTATCACTACTTCTCCGCCAAGACCGACATGCTGGCGGCGTTGGCCGAGCGTTACACGCGCCAGTACCTGGAAGCCCTCGAACGCGCCGTCGATGCCTGTGCCGCGGACGACTGGGTGGGCAAACTGCGGGCGTGGGTGCACGCCAGCGTCCAGGCCTATGCCGACACCTACCGCACGCACGACATCGTCTACAGCAATCACCACCACCACGACCGCCAGAACCGCGACAAGAACGCCATCCTGGACCAGTTGCTCGGCATCCTGGAAGGGGGGCGGGCCGCCGGCGTGTGGGCGCTGCCCCGACCCCGGATCACGGCGCTGCTGATCTATTCCGGCGTGCATGGCGTGACGGACGACGCCATCGCGGCGCGCCTGGAGGATTGCTCGGAATTCGCCCGTGACGTCGCCGCGGACTGCCTGTGCATGCTGGGCGTGCCGCCGCCACCCGTGCCTATGCGCTCCCCGCCAGCGCCTTGACCAGCGCGGCGACGCAGGGCGCCTGCGCCAGATCGTTGATCCGCGCGGCCACAAGGGGGGCGGCGCGACGCATGGCGGCGCTGGCAGACTGGCTGCAGCACTGCATGAATTTGCGCTCGAGCGCGGCCTGGTCGAGCGGGTTTTCGGGCCATCCCCGTCCATACGCGGCCGGCACCACGAGCGGCGCCGCATCGGCTGGCCGGATCTCCAGGCGGCAGGCATCGAAGCGCGCCAGCGATGGATCTTCGATGATCTCCACTCGTTGCGCCAACGCCTGCACGGCGGGTTCCCGGGCCGCCCTGGCGGTGAACTGCGCCGGGGTGGCGGCGCCGCGCAGCAGGGCATTGGCCACGATATAGCGGGCGCTGAACTGCGCATCGATTTCGGCCGTTTCCGCCGGGGCATAGGGCGCGCCGCACACCATGCGCATGGTGGGCGACACATGCAGCCGCAAGGAGCAGTCGGCCAGATGCGGTCGCGGCAGTTCATGGCGACGCGCCAGCAATGTGTCCGTCAGCGCCAGCAGGATGCTGCAATGCGGATAGGGCTTGAAGCACGTCGCCTCGTGCCCCAGGTAGCGGTGACCCAGATCGGCCGTCAATACGTTCAAGTCCGGCTCGCCGGGCGCGTAGAGCCGGAAAAAGCCGTTTTCGCCTCCCAGGATGCGGCGGGGGCCGGTCAGGCCGGCCTGCGCCATTTGCGCGGCTTCGATCGCGTGGCGCGCCACCATGGCCTGGCCAATGCGGACCGCGAGGACCTTGTCCTGATAGTGCTGGAAGGTGCCGATGCCGGAATCGAACGCCAGCCCCACCGCCGACGTGAAGGATTCCCGCGGCAGGCGCAGCAGCCTGGCCGCGATGACGGCGCCGGAAAACAGGCCCAGCACATTGGAATCGAAGCCGCGGTAGAAGAAGCCGTGGGCCTGCGCGGCCAGGTTGATACGCTGGCCGACGTCCTGGCCGATGGCCAGCGCCGCGAGCAATTCGCGCCCGGAGGCGCCGCAGTGCTCCGCCATGGCCAGCGCGACCGGGATATCCGACGAGCTTGGATGCCAGCCCGGAGAGATCACGTCGCAGAAATCCAGCGCCCGCGCGCGCACGGCATTGACGAAGGCTGCCTGGCCCGCGGCCAGGCGGGTGCCGGTTCCCAGTACGGTGGCTTCCTCGGCGCCGCTCCAGCGCCGCGCCAGCGACAGGGCGGCTTCGACCCCGGAGGCGTCGTAACCGGCGGCCAGGCAGGCCAGGTGGTCGAGCAGGCGCAGGCGCTGAAACGCCAGCGTGGCATGCGGGATTTGGTCGCTGTGGACCGCGTGGGCGGCGTCGAGCAGGGGTGAGATCGGATCCTGGGCGTGCATGGGGTTCTCCGGGTTCAAGGCATGAAGGCTGGACGCGCGCCGACGGTGGCGCTGGCATGGCCGCGGGCATGGCTCAGGCACAACGCATTCAGGCCGGCGTCCAGGCCCGAGTACCAGGCGCCGCCCGCCAGCATCATGCGTTCGCCGTAGTTGCGCAGATAGGCCTGCGCGCGTTCGGCGGCATGGCCAACGGGAAAGAGCGCCAAGGTCTTGAGCAAGGCCGGCGCCTGGACGCCTGCCGCCGGGCGGATGGCGCCGAACGGCGCGTCCATGAGTCCGGCCGTGTTGGCGTTGCTGCCCGCCTGGCCGGCGAAGCAGTGGATGGCGGCAGAGAGCAGCGGCGCGCCCGCGTTGCCCTCGGGCGCGTGGCGCGGGCAATCGAACTTGGCCGTGTCGGCGGCGCCCGGCGGCACCAGCGCCCCATCCGCCAGCCGGATCGCCCGCCAGGCGCTGGAGCGCGCGGACAGGTCGGCATGCACGGCGTCGTTGTCGGGGATGATCTGGATTTCACCGTCCAGCAGCCGCAGGCCGGCGGTCCATTCCCACAGGTTGCCGCACAGGTCGGCAATGCCGTGCGCCGTGCCATCGTGCCGCCAGCAGTCCGGCCCCGACCCGGTCAGGGTGGCCGGATTGCCCTGGGCGCAGCCGGGCGCGCGGCCATCGACCCGCACGCCATGCCGCCCGTGCGCCATGGCGTCCCGGCCTTGATCGGTATTGCCACCGGGGATGTGGCCGCGCTCGCGGCACCACTGCGCCAGCGCGGCCCGTTCGGCATTGGTGGCCAGGTGCCAGCCGGGGCCGCAGGCGTGTGCGGCCCGATGGGCTTGATCGAAATCCATGCCGCTGCCGGGCGCCTGGCCCGGCAGGCTGAGCAGTTCGCCGGCGCGTATCACGCCGCCATAGGTGCCGTAGAACAACACCGGCTGTTGCCGTCCCTCCAGCACGAATGCCGGGTGTGCGCCGCCGGGAAAATCCTGCCTCACGATCAGATTCATGTAGCTGGCCTGTCCTCGGCGGGTATACAGCACGGTGCGCCGTCCGCCCGATGCGCGTTCCACGCGGGCGCGCAGCGCGTCCTGCTTCCAGTAGGTGATCATGGCGATGGCTCCGGTGAAGTTTGGCGCAGCGAGCCATCGACGATGACCTGCCAGTGCCCCTGGGAACATGGCTCGACCCGCGCGTCGACGCCGTAGACCCGCGCGAGCAGGGCCGGGGTGATGACCTGCCGCGGCGCGCCTTGGGCGAACACGCCTGTCTGGTGCAGGACCACCGCCAGGTCGGCAAAGCGCAGCGCGTGATTGAGGTCATGGATCGCCATGACGATGCATAGCGACTGCTGGCGCGACAGCGCGCGCAGCAGGGCCAGCACCTCGTATTGGCGTTGCAGGTCGAGCGCGCTGGTGGGCTCGTCCAGCAGCAGGATGCGGGGCGATCGGATCAACGCCTGGGCGATCGACACCAGCTGGCGCTGTCCGCCGCTCAACGCCGCCAGTTCACGCCCGGCCAGGTCGCCGATCCGCAGGGCTTTCAGCAGATGCGTCACGGCGTCGAGTTCGGTCTCATCGACCGACCAGCCCGCCCCTTGCTTGGCCGCGAGCAGTACGGCCTCGAACACCCGCAGCGACGATCCGCTGGAGATGTCCTGCGGCACGTGGGCGGGGCGATTGGGGTGCTGCGGCGGCCACGACACGACAGGCTGGCCCGCTACCGTGACCGCCCCCGGACCGGGCAACTCCCCGGCGATGCGGCGCAACAGTGTCGACTTGCCCGCCGCGTTCGACCCCAACAAGGCGGTCACGCTGCCCGGCATCAGCGCGGGCAGATCGATACCGTGCAGCACGCGCCGGGAGCCGTATGACGCGCCCACGCCGCGCACGTCGAGCAGGGACGCGCTCATGGCCGCCTCCGGCGCAGGATCAGGGTGAAGAACAGCGGCACCCCCACCAGCGAGGTGACGATGCCGATCGGCAAGGTCTGGCCGGGCAGCACCGACTTGCTGAGCACCGAGGCGGCGGACAGCAGCAGCGCGCCGCACAGCGCGGCGGCCGGCAGCAGGAAGCGCTGGTCTTCGCCCACCAGCATCCGCGCGATATGCGGTCCCACCAGCCCGATGAACCCGATGGTGCCGACAAACGACACGCAGACCGACGCCAGCAGGCTGCCCAGCAGGATGCTGCTCAGGCGCAGGCGGGCGACGGGAATGCCCAGGCTGGCCGCGCGCGCCTCGCCCAGCCGCAGCGCCGTCAGGGCCCATGCCTGGCGCGCAAAGACCAGCCAGACCCCGGCAAGCACGCCGCTCATGATGGCCAGCTTGAGCCAGTTCGCGCGCGACAGGCTGCCCATGGTCCAGAACACGACGGCCGACAGCGCCTGATCAGGCGCGGCATACTGCAGCGCTTCGAGCAGGGCGGTAAACGAGAACACGAGTGTCGTGCCCAGCAGGACGATCATCTCGCTGCTGATGCCCGGTTTGCGGCTCAGGCGGTGGATGAACAGCGCGGCGCCCATGGAGACGATAAAGGCATTGACCGGGATGGCATACGCCACTGCCGCGGTCGGCAACAGCGTCACGCCCAGCACCAGGCCGATGGCGGCGCCGAAACTGGCGGCGGCGGACAGGCCCAGCGTAAAGGGGCTGGCCAGCGGGTTGTTCAGGACGGTCTGCATCTGCACGCCCGCCACCGCCAGGCTGGCGCCGACCACCAGCGCGGACAGGGCGACCGGCAGGCGCAATTCCCAGAAGATGACCTGCACCGCCAAGGGCGCATCCGGCCGCCACAAGGCGGCCAGTACTTGCCCGGGCGGATAGACCGCCTGGCCGGTCGACAGATCCAGGCCCAGGCAAGCCAGCGTCAACAGGGTGATACCGAGCAGGATCAGGCGCTGGCGCCGGACCCGTCGGCGGTAGGCCCGCCGGCCTTGTTCGCGTTCGGCCGGCGAGGCGGATTGCGGGACGGACAGCGCAGTGAGTTCGTGTGTCATGAGTCGGTGTTCAGGCTGAGCCAGTAGCCCGGTTGATAGGCAACGGGCAGGAACCGCGCATGCAGCTCGCGAAAGGTGGCGTCGGGATCGAGCGTGGCGAAGCGCTCGGGATGCAGCCACTTGGCGACCTTCTGCAAGGCGACGAAGTAGTAGGGGTTGTCATAGAAGGGGTGCCAGATGGCGTGTACCCGCCCCCGCCGCACGGCGGCGAGCGTGCGATAGGCCGGCCGCTGCATCAGGCGCCGCAGGCGCGCGTGGCCCTCGGATGGATCGGCGCCCGGGCCGAGATTGACCCAGTCGCCCGTCGGCGAATACAGCCTCCAGTCTGCCCCCGTCACCAGAATGACTTCCGGATCGGCGGCGATCACCTGCTCGGAGTGCAGCGTGCCAAAGGTGCCGTGCAACCAGTGCGATCCCAGGTTGTCGCCGCCGGCGGCCCTGACCAGCTCGCCGAAATTGCCGTCGCCATAGGACAGGCAGCAATCGTCGTACAGGCCGGCCGCCCGCTCGACCATGACGCTGGGGCGATGGCCGAGGTCCCGCAACGGCGCCATGACACGGTCGATCTGCCTCTGGCGAAACTGCAGGAAGGACTGAGCGCGGACAGGCTCGCCCAGCACCTCGCCCATGATTTCGATGCTGCGTCGGGTGTTCTCGAACATGCGCGTGCGGAAGTCGACGTAGGCCAGGGGCACGCCGGCCCGCGCCAGCCGCGCCACCAGGCCGGACGATTCGGCGGCGGCGCGCGAACTCAGGTTCAGCACCACCACGTCCGGTTCCAGCGAAATCGCCAGTTCGATGTCGATGGCGCCCACATTGGATCCCCGAAACGTGGGAATGCGGTCGATCGTGGGAAAACGCTGGCGATAAGCCAGGTAGCCCCCCAGGTCGGCGGAACGGAAGTTGTCGCCCCAGCCCACGATGGGCGTGAATGGATCGTCGGGACGCAGCAGCGCAACCACGTAGGCCAGCGGGCCGTCGCCCAGCACGATACGGCGGGCCGGCAGGCGCGCCCGTACCTGGCGGCCGGCGATGTCGGTCAGCGTGGCGGTGCCCTGCGCGGTGGCGCCCGCCGTGGCCAGAGGCAGCAGCGTGGCGCCGGCCATGCCGCGCAGGATCGCCCGGCGGGCGGGGGAGGGTGTCACAGGCACCGGCTCACCAGCGGTAGCTCAGCGTCGCGACCGCGCTGCGGTCCTGGCCGATGAAGCAATACATCGCCGATACGCAACTGGCGACGTAATGCCTGTTGGTCAGGTTGCTGACGTTCAGCCCCAGGCTGGCGCCGCGCAGGCCGGGCGACAGCCGGGCCAGGTCATAGCTGAGCGCCATGTCCAGCAGCGTGACGGCGGGCACCTTGAAGGTGTTGGCCGGGTCGCCGTAGGTCGAGCCCAGGTAGCGCACGCCGACGCCCGCCAGCAGGCCCGCCAGCGGACCGCCGCCGACGCGGTAATCCACCCAGGCCGAGGCGCTGTGGCGCGGGGTCTGGGCCAGGCTCTTGCCGCGATACGCCGCATCCTTGACCAATTGATTGTCCAGGTAGGCATAGCTGGCGATCAGGTTCAGGCCGGGCGCCAGCCGGGTGTTGGCCTGCAGTTCGACCCCTCGCGAGCGCACTTCGCCCGATTGCGTCCAATAGCCCAGATGGCGGGTATCCGACGTCTTGACGTTGGTCTGGTTCAACTGGAACACGGCCGCGCTCAACATCGTGGCCGAATTCGCGGGTTGGAACTTCACGCCCGCTTCGTACTGGGTCGCCTCGGTCGGCTTGAAGGCGCTGCCGCCGTAATCGTTGCCCAGCACCGGGTCGAACGAGGTGGCATAGCTGAAGTAGGGCGAGAGGCCGTTATCGAAGACATAGCCCAGGCCCGCGCGCGTGCTCCACTTGCGGTCTTTCTGTTCGCTGCGCTTCCAGACGGGCGAATAGCTGCGCGATTCATCCTCGGTTGTGGAGGAGTCGTGCCGCGCGCTCAACGTCAGGCGCCAGCCTCCGTAGGCCACCTGGTCCTGGGCGTAGATGCCCACGCGATCAAAGCGCTGGCGCACGTTGTAGGGCCAACGGGTCCTGCTGTCGGTGAAATCCGGCGTGGCGACCGGGCGATAGTGGTCGGGATCGTAAGGGTCGAACGCCACCGGATCCATGCGATACGAGTCGTTGCGCAACGTGCCCTTGGCGTAGTCGACGCCCAGCAGAAGGGTGTGCCGGGTCGGACCGAGGTCGAAGCTGCCAGTGAGGTTGTTGTCGGCCGAAAAGGTGTTGGAGCTGGCCGGCGCCAGGCCGTAGGTGCCTTCGAGCCACAGGTGGCCGGCCCGGTTCTGGTAGCCGTAGATCGAGGTGCGCTTGATGTCGGAGTCGACGTACATGTAGCGCATGTTGCTGTTGAAGGACCAGCCATTGCCGAAATCATGGCTGAACAATGAGCTGATCGAATCCTGCTTGCGGCTCGATCCCTGGAAATCCATGTCGGTGTAATTGCGCCGGCGGTCCACCCGCGGATAGGGGCTGCCGTTCAGGCCCAGGGCGACCGCCGGCAGGCTGTTGTAGTCGGGAATCTCCGGCTCGCGCGAATGCGTGGCCAGCAGCGTCCACGAGGTCGAGGCCGTGGGCCGCCAGGTCAGGGCGGGCGCCAGATAGACGCGCTGGTGCCTGACGTCCTCGACCTGGCCCTTGGCGTCCAGGCCGATCGCGGTCAGCCGATAGAGCCATTGGCCGTCCTGGTCGAGCGGGCCGGTGGTATCGATCGCGATCTGCCGGCGGCCGAAATTGCCCATCTGCAGATTGATCTCGTGGGCGGCTTCCGGCTGCGGCCGGCGGCTGACCTGGTTGACGATGCCGCCGCCCGTGCCCTGGCCGTACACGGCCGAAGACGGGCCCCGCAGCACTTCCACGCGTTCCAGCGCGAACGGATCCACCTGCGTGGTCCAGGTCGATACGTTGGTGATCATGCGCAGGCCGTCCAGGTAGTAGTCAGCGTCCACGCCCCGGATCCGGGTCAGGTCCAGCTGGCCGCCGAAGCCGCCGTACTTCTCGCTGTAGGCGCCAGCGGTATAGCGCAACGCCTGGCTGGCGCTGGCCGGCTGCTGCACGTCCATCTGCCCGCGCGTGATGACGGAGATCGACTGCGGCGTCTCCAGGATGGGGGTTGAGGTCTTGGTGCCGGCGCGGGATTGCTCCGCCACGTATCCATGGACCGGTCCTTCGGCGCCCGCGTCGCTGTCGCCGCTGACCGTGACGCCCGCAAGGGTGGGCACTTCGGCGCCGGCGTCGCTTGTGTTGCCCGGCGGGGACGCGGCCAGGCCGAGCGAGGGCAGGACCAGCAGGGACGCCAGCAGCAGCCCGGCGCCCGCGCCAAGGGCCGGAATTGCCTGGGGAGGGGGCGCGCAAAGGGGAGACGCAGAGGCGGGGAGAGCCTTGAATCGGCGGGTCATCGTGTACATCCGTGAGTGGGCAGAAAGCGGTGCAGTATATTCATCGACCGACCGTCGGTCAATGTAAATAAATCGCATTTGCGCTTTGGCGGCGGCGATGCCCCAGGCACGGGTAGGGGCTAGTGGAGGAGGGGCGGATTCCGTGTACGAGAGGCAAATTCCCTCGAATACCGCCGTGGTTGTGAGATATATATGAAAATATACATATGCTGTATGATATCTAACGTATATATGAAATTACTCACGATAAGATTCCATTATCGTGAGTAAACAACCGCTTTGATCCGGGAAATCGAGCCATGGCCACGGGAATTACGGAACTGGATGTCTGGCGTGCCTCCGACGCCTTGCTGCTGGAGGGCGCGCGGCCGACCATCGAGCGGGTGCGCCAGAAGATCGGGCGCGGCTCGCCCAATACGGTCAGTCCGCACCTGGAATCCTGGTTTCGGTCGCTGGGGGCCCGCATCCAGGATCCCGGCGCCTTCTCGGCCCCCGCCGCCGTGCCCGAGCCGGTGGCCCAGGCCGCCGCGCATTTCTGGGAATCGGCGCTGGCCGCCGCCCGCGCCGAACAGGCCGAGGCCAACCGCCAGCGCTGGGCCGAACTGCACGAAGAAGGCGAGCGACTGGACGCGCTCACCGAACAATTGCGCCTGCGCGAGGCAAACCTGGAAAACCGCGAACGCGACCTGCAGGAGGGCCTGAAGGTGGCGACCGGGCAACTGGCCGCCACCGAGGAACGCCTGCGGGCGGCCGAGGCGCAGCTGCGCCAGCGCGACGAGGCCCTGGCGGTCGAGCAGCGGCAGCTGGCGGACGCGCGCAATGCCTTGCTGGCCCACGTGGCCGATGCCGAGCGCGCCCGGGGCGAGCAGGCCGAGGTCCTGGCCGCCACCCAGGAGCGCCACGCCGCCCACGAGCGCCGCTGGCTCAACGAGCTGGACGCCGAGCGCGGCAGCGTCAAGCGCCTGCAAGCCCGCCTGGAAGAGCTTCAGGCCGCCCAGCAGCAACAGGCCGAACAGTCGCGCCAAGCCCTGGCGCAGGCGGCCGAGCGCCTGCGCGGCGCGCAGGCGGATGCCGCCGACCAGCTGCGGGCGGCCCAGGCCGAGGTCCTGGCCGTGCGCGCGGAGGCCCAGGCGCAATTGGGTCGGCAACTGGCCGACATGGCCGTCGCCCAGGAGGCGCTGCAGGCCTCGCGCCGCCGCGAACAGGACCTGACCCAGCGGCTGGCGGCCAGCGACGCCCAGGTGACGGACCTGCTGGGCCAGTTGCGGACCCGCGACGGGCAGTTGCTGGAGCTGACGCGCCACCTGATCGCCGCCCCGGGCGCGGTGCGACCCACCCCGGGCGGCGCCAAATAGGTGGTATTGGCGGGTATTTCGGATAAATTCGTACACGGCCCGATCCTTGCGCGGCCGTTGCCTGGAGCACCGCTTGAACCCGAACCCACGCCCGCCCGCGGACCTTGCCCGCAACCTGCTCGTCGTCGTCATCCTGTCGGCCCTGATGATCGGCAGCCTGTATGTGCTGAAACCCTTCCTGTTCGGGCTGATCTGGGCCACCACCATCGTGGTGGCCACCTGGCCGGTGATGCTGGCGGTGCAGAAGCGCTGCGGCGGCCGCCGCTGGATGGCGACGGTGGCCATGCTGATCGTGCTGCTGGTGGTGATCGTGCTGCCGCTGTACCAGGCCATTTCGACGCTGGCGCTGCATGGCGGCGCCATCATGACCTCGATCAAGAGCCTGCCCGACTACGCCCTGATGGCGCCGCCGGGCTGGGTGCAGGGCATCCCGCTGGGCGGGCCGCGCATCGCGCAGGAATGGCAGGCGCTGGCCGATGCCGGCGCGGGCGGACTGCTGGCGCGCCTGGAGCCCTATGTGACCATGGCGGCCAAGTGGCTGCTGAGCAATGCGGCCATCGTCGGCGTGTTCGTCATGCACATGCTGATCACCATCGTCATCGCCGGCATTCTCTATAGCCAGGGCGACGTCGCCGCCAATTTCGTGCAGCGCTTCGCCAACCGCCTGGCCGGCCATCGCGGCGTGGCGGCGATCCGCCTGGCGGGCCTGTCGATCCGCGCGGTGGCGCTGGGCATCGTGGTGACGGCGGTGGTGCAGTCGGCGCTGGGCGGGCTGGGCCTGTGGATCGCCGGGGTGCCGGCGGCCGGGATCATCACCGCGCTGATGCTGATGCTGTGCCTGGCCCAGCTGGGGCCGTTCCTGCCGTTGCTGGGCGGGGTGATCTGGCTGTTCCAGAACGACATGAAGGTGGCCGCGATCCTGCTGCTGGTTTGGGCGGTGCTGGTGACCATGCTCGACAACCTGCTGCGGCCGATGCTGATCAAGCGCGGCGTGAACCTGTCGATGCTGCTGATCCTGGCCGGGGTGCTGGGCGGCATGTTCGCCTTCGGCATCGTCGGCCTGTTCATCGGCCCGGTGATCCTGGCGGTGACCTCGACGCTGCTCAAGGCCTGGGTCGAAGAGGTGCCGCCGCCCGAGGCGCCGGCCGTCGCCAGGCAGCCCACCGATCTCTGAGGCATCGCGGGCCGGGCATCGGCCTCCAATGCCTGGCGCCGGGCGCCCGCCGGAACCGCAAGCTGGTGCAATTTTTATTGCCGCCAGGTCCGTATCCTTGGCGGGTGCGCCGCGGCTCGCGGCGCGTGGCCCGCATCCAACCAGGAGACCTCCGTGACGACCGATTCCACGCAACCCTTCGATTGGCGCCTCGCCGTGGTCGATCCCACCCCGCGGGCGCCGGCGGGCTTTCGCTCGCTGGTCACGCCGACCAGCCGCGGCTCGACCACGTTGTTCGAGCGCGCCGCCGACCTGCGCGACGATTGGGACGCGGAAAAGGCGCCGTATACCTATGGCCTGCACGGCACGCCCACCGTGCTGGAACTGGGCGCGCGCATCGCGCAACTGGAGCAGGGCCGCCATTGCTTCATCACGCCGGGCGGGCAGGCCGCCATCGCCTTGATCTACCTGGCTTTCTGCGGCGCCGGCGACCACGCGCTGCTGCCGGATACCGCCTACGGTCCCAACCAGGGGCTGGCCGGCGGCCTGCTCAAGCGGCTGGGCATCGAGGTGCAGACCTACGATCCGCTGATCGGCGCGGGCATCGCCGCGCTGCTGCGGCCCAATACCCGGCTGGTCTGGTGCGAGAGCCCGGGCTCGGCCACCATGGAAATCCAGGACGTGCCGGCGATCGCGGCGGCCGCCCGCCGGGCCGGCGCGGTGGTGGCGCTGGACAATACCTACGCCGCCGGCGTGCTGTTCGACGCCTTCGCCCACGGCGTGGACGTCACCATGCAGGCGCTGACCAAGTACATCGGCGGCCATAGCGACCTGCTGCTCGGCTCGGTGACCTGCCGCGACGAGGCGCACTACCGGGCGCTGGGCGAGGCCCGCAATTTCCTCGGCATGGCGGCCTCGCCGGACGATTGCAGCCTGGCGCTGCGCGGACTGCAGACCCTGGGGGTGCGGCTGGCGCAACTGGAACGCGGCACGCTGGAGGTGGCGCAATGGCTGGCGCGCCGGCCCGAGGTGCGGACGGTGCTGCACCCGGCCTTGCCATCGTGCCCGGGCCACGAGATCTGGAAGCGCGATTTCACCGGCTCGGCCAGCGTGTTTTCGATCGTGCTGCGGGACGGCCCCAGCCGTGCGCAAATCGAGGCCTTCGTCGACCGGCTCGCGCTGTTCAAGATCGGCTACAGCTGGGGCGGCGTGACCAGCCTGGCGGCGCCATACTTCAACCTGCGCCGCACGCTGCGTCCGTATGGCGACCGGCTGGTGCGCCTGAATGTGGGGCTGGAGCCGCCCGCGGCGCTGATAGCGGACCTGGAACAGGCGTTCGCGGCGCTGGCCTAGAGCCTGTTCACGCGACCAGGAGCCGTGCACTGACCCAGGCGCGGGAACGGCCGTCGCGGCGCCCGATCGCGGTGGCCTCCGCGGGAAAGGGCGTAACATCTCGAGCCAGGCGCTGTCGCCGCGTTCGCGCGATGCCTCGCGGCGCCGGCCTTTCCCGTTTTTGACGCAGTATCCGAGATGACGACGTACCCGCCGATTGCTTTCCTTTCCCGTTCCCAGGCCTCCCACCGACAGGCGGGCCGGCCATGAGTGACAGCGCCCGACTGGCCAAGCGCCTGGCCACCGAACAATCCTGTTCGCGCGGCGACGCCGAACGCTACATCGAGGGCGGCTGGGTCGCCGTGGATGGCAAGGTGGTCGAGGAACCCGGCCACCGCGTCCAGCCCGGCCAGACCGTCAGCCTGCTGCCCGGCGCCCGCCTGGAAGAGATGCGCCCGGTCAGCGTGCTGGTGCACAAGCCGGCCGGCCTGTCGGCCTCGGATCCGGCCGAGTCGGCGCTGGACCTGGTCGTGCCCGCCAACCTGATGCCGGGCGACCGCTCGGGCCAGCGCTATCTCAAGCGCATGTTCAATGGCCTGAAGCTGGCCACGCCGCTGGAGCGCGCGGCCAGCGGGCTGGTGGTGTACACCCAGGAATTCGCGGTGGCGCGCAAGCTGATCGAAGAGGGGCGCCACGTCGAGCAGGAATACATCGCGCAGGTGCGCGGCACGCTCGACGCGGCCGCGCTGGCGCGCCTGCAGCGCGGCCTGGCCTATGAGGGCCGGCCGGCCACGCCGATGAAGGTCAGCTGGCAGAATGAGAGCCACTTGCGCTTCGCGCTGAAGACGCCCGCCCTGGGATTCATCGAGTACGCCTGCGACAGCGTCGGGCTGCAACTGCAAGCCCTGCGCCGAATCCGCATCGGCCGCCTGCCGATGGCCGGGCTGGCGGTGGGGCAGTGGCGCTACCGGTTGGAGTACGAACGCTTCTAGCGTTACGGCGCGTGCCCGCCGCCACGGCGAGCGGATCGCGGGCGTGTTCGAGGCGCTGTTGGCCTGCCGGACACGCAGTTACGTACTTAAAGTGGATTCTGGGATAAGTTCAAGTGAATTCTGGAATTCGCTCACCACAGACTTCATCTTGTTTCTCTGTTTATTGTTCAAACTATTGATAAATAAGAATAATAAAAACTGACCTGGAAGGATGGCATATGCCCGCAAGGCAACGCGAGCGGCACGCTCTGATGGATCCGGCACGGCGCGGCCTGCTCAAGGCCGCCGGCGCGCTGGGCCTGTCCAGCCTGGCGCTGGCGGGTTGCGCGAGCCGGGTGGCGGCGCCGGCCGACCGGGGCGAGGGGGCCCCGTCTTCTGGGCCGTCCGCTGCGGCGCCGCGACGCGACGCGCCCGTGCCGGCGCTGCGTCCGGGCGGCCGCGTCGCCATCGTGGCGCCGGCCTCGGCCGCCGATGGCGCGGCCTTCGAGGCGGCGGATTGGCTGCAGGCGCGCGGTTACGACCCGCGCATCATGCCGGCCGCCTTGACGCGCAGCGATGCGCCGTACGACTACCTGGCCGGCGACGACGACGCCCGGCTCAACGACCTGCACGCGGCCTTTGCCGACCCGGCCATCGACGCCATCTGGTGCCTGCAAGGCGGCTTCGGCTCGTGGCGGCTGGCGGACCGGCTCGACATCGGCCTGCTGCGCCAGCACCCCAAGCCCTTCATCGGCTACAGCGACATCACCGCGCTGCACCTGGCGATCCAGCGCCATGCCGGCTTCGTGACGTTTCACGGGCCGATGCTGGCGCAGGACCTGGTGGCCGGCAAGCAGGAGCCCACCGCCAGCCACGTGCTGGCGATGGTCGGCGGCCAGCTCGGGCAGGGCGCCTGGATCGACGCCCCGCCGGAGTCCAGCCCGGTGGTGCTGGCGCCCGGCGTGGCCAGCGGCCGGCTGGTGGGCGGCAACCTGGCGCTGATCGCCGCCATGATCGGCTCGCGCCACGAGATCGCCACGCGCGACGCCATCCTGTTCATCGAGGACGTCAACGAGGCGCTGCCGCGCATCGACCGCTTGCTGTCGCAATTGCGCGCGGCCGGCAAGTTCGATCGCATCAAGGGCGTGCTGGCCGGCAATTTCACCCGCCTGGGGCTGCCGGGGGGCGACGCGGTCGGCCAGAGCCTGTTGTTTCCGCTGCTGCTGGAGCAATTCCAGGCGCGCGGCATCCCGGTGCTGGCGGCCTGGCCCAGCGGCCATGGCGACCCCAACCTGACGTTGCCGCTCGGCGCGCGGGTGACGCTGGACACCCAGCGACGCGGCCTGCGGCTGGAACAGGCCGTGGCGGTCCAGGCCGCGCCGCTGTAGCCCGGAGACCCGCCGCATGAATCCTTTCTTCGATACCCTGAGCCGCCGGTTGAACGCGCCCGAACGCCAGCGCCCGCGGCAGCGGCATGCCCGCGCCAAGGCGTTCCATTGCGTTTGCGGCCAGCGGGTGTTCTTCAACAACACCGAATGCCTGAACTGCCATCGGCAACTGGGCTTCGATCCGCGCCACGGCCACATCGTGGCGCTGGATCCGGGCAAGACGGAGGGTTCCTGGATCGAGGCCGGGCGGGTGCGCGGCAGGACCTTCAAGCGCTGCGCCAATTTCTCGTCGCCGGCCGCCTGCAATTGGCTGCTGCCGGCCGCGCGCGCGGATCATCTCTGCATCGCCTGCAGCCTCAATCGCACCATCCCCGACCTGTCGGTGCCGGGCAATGGCGCGCTGTGGCGCAAGGTCGAGAGCGCCAAGCGCCAGTTGATCGCCCAGTTGCTGACGCTGGGGCTGCCGATTCCGCGGGCGCGCACGCCGGGCGACGGCGGGCTGGCGTTCGACCTGCTGGCGCCGTCCGACGACGGCGCGCCGCTCCTGACCGGCCATGGCCATGGGCTGATCACGCTCAATATCCACGAGGCCGACGACGCCTACCGGGTCCAGGTGCGCGAGGCGATGCACGAGCCGTACCGCACCCTGGTGGGCCATTTCCGCCACGAGATCGGCCATTTCTATTGGGACCGGCTGGTGGCCGGCAGTTCCTGGCTGGCGCCATTCCGTCAGGTGTTCGGCGATGAGCGCGAAGACTACGCGCAGGCGTTGCGACGCCATTACGAGCAGGGCGCGCCGGCCGACTGGGCGCAACGCTTCATCAGCGCCTACGCCTCGTCGCATCCCTGGGAAGACTGGGCCGAGACCTGGGCCCATTACCTGCACATGATGGACGCGCTGGACACCGCTTTCAGCTTCGGCGTGGCGCGGGTGCCGCTGGAGCAGGTCAGCGATCCGTTCACCCGGGCCTCGCTGTACGACCCGGACGATCCCGAGGGCCAGGGTTTCCTCGACCTGGTCAATGGCTGGGTGGCGCTGACCGGCGTGCTCAACGAGCTGTCACGCAGCATGGGTCAGCGCGACTTCTATCCCTTCGTGCTGCCCGCCGCCGTGGTGGGCAAGCTGCAGTTCGTGCACCGGGTGATCCGGGCCGCGACGCGCTGACGCCGCGGCCGGCCCCGGCATCGCGGCCGCTCAGATGCGCCGCGCCGACCATTCGCCCTTGCCGGCGGCGCTGCCCTGGATGGTGGTGCCGTTGACCTCGCCGGTATAACGCACGCCGTCGGCGGTGAACGAGATGGTGCGGCCATCCATGCGCGCGTCGGAGATCTCGCTGGAACCCAGCTTGCCCGACAGCATCTGGTACTGCTGTTCCAGCTGCAGGGTGCGGCCGCCCACCTGCCAGCGGCCATCGACCTTGGCCGGCACCACCCACAGCAGCGCGTTGCAGTAGGTCTGGCAGGCCTCGGTCACGGTTTCGGAGGCATCCGGCTCCCAGTCGCCCATGCGGAAGGTGTTGGACACGATGCGGGTGCCCGGCGGCAATTCCAGCAGCTTGGGCCGCAGCTTCTCGTTGATGGTCGACAGCAGGAACATGGTGATCACATCGGCCTGCGACAGGTCGGTCTCGAACAGGTCCGCGACCTCGAAGGTGGCGCGGCGCGACATGCCGGCCTTGGCCGCGTTGCTGCGCGACAGCGCCACCAGGTCGGGGTTGTACTCGATGCCCTTGGCGGTCAGGCCGCGCTGGGCGGCGGTGATGACGGTGCGGCCGTCGCCCGAGCCCAGGTCCATCAGCCGGTCCTGCGGCGTGACCTGGGCCATGTCGAGCATCTTGTCCACCAGCGTCTGCGGGGTCGGCACCCAGATGACGTCCTTGCCGTCCTGGCCGACGTCGGGCACGTAGCCTTCGGTCGCGGCGGCCTGGGGCGCGGCGGGAGTGCCTGCGCCGGCGGCGCGGGCCTCGGCCAGGACCGACAGGGACAAGGCCAGCGCCAGCGCCGATGCCATGACGGTCCAGCGGCGGGCGGGCGAGAGGGACGAATGGGCACGTTGCATGATGAAGACTCCTAGGGCGAAGAAAAGCGGGAGGGGCGGCTCATTGCAGGTCGCGCCTGTCCGGGGCGCGCGTCTCGGCGGGGCGCAGCAGCCGCAGCATCGGCACGCCCAGCACCAGCACGCCCAGGCCGATCAGGGCCCCGGCGCCAGCGTAGGCGGCGCTGGAATAGACCAGGCCGGCGCAGGTCAGCGCCAGCAGGGCCGGGGTCAGCGGATACAGGGGCACGCGGAACGGCCGCGGACGCGCCGGGTCAAGCTGGCGCAGGCGCCATACCGACGCGGCCACCAGCAGCATGAACAGCCAGAACACCGGCGCGGTGTAGGCCACCATGGTCTGCACCGCGTTGTGGCTGAAGGCGCCCACCGCCAGCAGCGCCAGGGTGATGACGCCCTGCGCCAGCAAGGCGCTGACCGGGGTCTCGTTGCGTTCGTTCCAGCCGGCCAGCGCGCGCAGCCGCGGCACGTCGCGGCCCAGCGCGTAATAGACGCGGGCGCCGGTGATGATGGTGCCGTTGATGGTGCTGAGCGCGGTGGCGCAGATCACCAGGCTCAGCAGGGCGGCGGCATAGGGGCCGGCGGCCAGCTGCATCACCGCCGCGCCCAGCGCCGGCGTGTCGCGCAGGCCCTGCAGGCCGAACAGTTCCAGCAGGGCGAGATTGGTCAGGAGATACGCGCCGGTCACCACCACGGTGCCGATCAGCAGCACCCGCGCCATGTTGCGGCCGGGATTGCGCAGCTCGCCGCTGAGATAGGCGGCCTCGTTCCAGCCGCCGTAGGTCAGCAGCACGAACACCATGCCCATGCCCATCAGTCCGGCCGGGTTGCCGCCCAGCGGCGCCGGCGCGGGCGCGGCGGGCGAGGCGGTGAACAGGGCGGCGCCCAGCACCGCCGTCAGCGCCACCAGCGTCAGGATCGTGAACAGCCATTGCAGGCGCTTGGAGTGGCGGGTGCCGGCCACGTTCAGCGCGGTCAGGCCGATCACCGACAGCGCCGCGTGCACGGTGGCCCCATGCGTGCCGAGCGGCAGCAGCTGCTGCGCGTAGTCGCCATAGATGAAGGCCACCACGGCGATCGCGCCGGTCTGGATCACGGTGCAGCGCGCCCAGGCGAACAGCAGGCCGACCCGCGGCCCCCAGGCGCGCGACAGATACAGGTATTCGCCGCCGGCGCCGGGATAGGCCGCGCCCAGTTCGGCATAGCAGAGCGCGCCCACCAGCATCACCAGCCCGCCCGCGGCCCAGTAGGCCAGGTACATCGCCTCGGACGTGGCGTGCTGCGCTACCAGCGGCGGGAAGCCGAAGATGCCGATGCCGATCACCACGCCCACCAGCACCACGGTCGCGTCCATCACCGACAGACCGGGCGGGCCGAGCGCGTGCGCGCCCGCGCCGCTCCCCGCGCCGGCTGCACTGGGGCTGGGGCGCAAGGAAGGGGGCAAAGGCGGCATCGAAGTCTCCCGGGGATCGCCAGCGCACGGGCGTGCGGCGTGTCAGGCGTTCATCCTGACAGTAGGCTGAATAAAGAGTGACCCCGGGCGGGGAAGGAAAGTTTCTACGGGATTTCCCGTAGCCGATGCGGGCCGCGGTCAGGCGCGGGACGAGCTCCCGCCGGGAGGCGGGCCCGCGAAAGGGCTTACTGCTTGGGCGAGGCCGGCTTCAGGCGCGACGGCACTTCGTCCAGGTCGCTGCAGACGGCCAGCACTTCGGCCGGCTTCTTGCTCAGCGACAGGTAGACGTGGCCGATGCCGCTGTCGAAATAGGCGGACTCCAGCCGGTTCAGTACCACGCTGTCGCCGTTCTCGAACTGGATGCGCACCTTGCCCGACAGCACCAGCGCGAATTCCTGGCCGGGATGGCGGATGTAGTCCTCGAACTCGACCACCTTGCGCGAATCGATCAGCGCCAGCATCGGCATCATCTTCTTGCCGGGGTATTCCCCCATCAGCAGCCGGTAGTGGTAGTTGTCCGTGGCGTAGTCACGGGCGTCGCTGAGCTTGTTCTTCACGTAGGTGGGCGCCACCTCGGCCTGGGGCGCGTCGCCCAGCATGAACATGCGCGTCATGTCGATGTCCAGCGCCCGGGCCAGCGCGGCGAACTTCTCGTAGCTCAGGGCGATCTGGCCCAGTTCGGCCTTGGAGAGCGTCGATACCGCGATGCCGCTGGCCTGCGACAGCGCCTGCAACGTCATTTTCCGGGCCTTGCGCTCGGCGCGCAGGCGGGCGCCCATTACTTCCTTGCCCACGATGTCGGGTGGGGCCGTCTTGCGGGTAGGGGCCATGTAGCGGTCTGGGCGTCTAGGGGTTTTGGGGAGAAAGCGGGCGGGGCCCGCAAGCCCCGCCGCGCATACGCCGGATTGTATAAGGCGGCGCCGCTCAGGCGGGCGTGCGCGCCAGCACGCGGCCGACGTGCTCGCCGGTGAAGGCCTGCTCGCGCCACACGGGCACGCCGTTCACGTAGACCGAATGGATGCCGGCGGCGCGTTCGGTCGGCCGTTCGAAGGTGGCGGTGTCGGCCACGGTGGCCGGATCGAACACCACCAGGTCGGCGAAGTAGCCCGGCCGCAACTGCCCGCGCTCGGCCAGGCCGAAGCGCTCGGCGGTCAGGCCCGTCATCTTCCAGACCGCCGTTTCCAGCGGGAACAGGCCCAGGTCGCGGGAATAGTGGCCCAGCACCCGCGGGAAGGTGCCCCACAGCCGCGGGTGGGGACGTTCGTCGTGCGGCAGGCCGTCCGAGCCGATCATGGTGGGGCCGAACGCCAGGATGCGCTGCACGTCGGGCTCGTCCATCATGAAATAGATCGCGCCGGCCGGCTGCAGCTCGGGCACCACGTCGTACTTGGACTTGCCGCGTTCGGCCGCGACCTCGTCCAGGTCGCGCCCGCTCAGTTCGGGGAAGGGCTTGCACCAGGTGATGATGGTGCGGCCGGCCAGCAGCACGCGGTCCTGCTTGAGCATGGTGGAGCCGGCCACGTAGGGATAGGCGTCCAGCGACACGTCCTGGCGCGCCATGGCGGCCTCGATCAGCGGCAGCGTCTCGCGCGAACGGCCGAAGTTGGGCTGGCCCATGACCTTGTGGTGCGAAATCACCACCGGCACGTCCAGCTCGCGGCCGATGCGGAAGGTTTCCTCCAGCGCCGCCACGATGTGCTCGCCTTCGTCGCGCATGTGGGTGGCGTAGATGCCGCCGTGCGTGCTCAGGGGGCGGCAGACCTCGATGATCTCCTCGGTGGTGGCGCGGGCGGCGGGCGGGTAGAAGGCGCCGGTCGAAATGCCGATGGCGCCGCTGGCCATGGCTTCCTCGGCCAGCGCGCGCATGGCGTCGATTTCGTCGTCGGTGGCCGCGCGCTGCAGGTCGGGCATGACGGCGGCGCGCAGCGTCGAATGGCCCACCATGCAGGCGGCATTGACCGCCGCCGGCGTGGCGCGCAGCGCGTCCAGGTAGTCGGCAAAGCGCTTGAAGTGGTACGAACCGCCTTCGTCCAGCAGGTCCAGCGGCGCCGGCGGGTTGGCGTGCGCCAGCGGCGCCAGGCTGATGCCGCAGTTGCCGGTGACGACCGTGGTGACGCCCTGCGAGATCTTGGGCGTCATGTCGCGGCGCTTGAGCAGGTAGTTGTCGTCGTGGGTGTGCGAGTCGATGAAGCCGGGCGCCAGCACCTGGCCGGCGACGTCGATCCGGTGGCGCGCGGAGGCGTCCGACAGGTCGCCGATGGCGGCGATGCGGTCGCCGCGCACGCCGACGTCGGCGCGCTGTCCGGGGGTATTGGCGCCGTCGATGACGGTGCCGCCGACGAACAGGTAGTCAAAGGGCTGCGATTCGGATGAAGTCATGGGATCTCCGGTGAATGTCGGGGCGGCTCAGGCGAAATGGCAGGCGACTAGTTGGCCTGCGCCGACCGGGCGCGCCACGGGTGTTTCCTGGGCGCAACGCGCCTGGGCCTGCGGACAGCGGGTGCGGAAGGCGCAGCCGGACGGCGGCGCCAGCGGACTGGGAATCTCGCCCTTGAGCACCGCGACGGGGGCGCGTTCGCCGCGGCGGGCCGAGGGCACCGCGGCCAGCAGGGCACGGGTGTAGGGGTGGGCCGGGTGGTTGAAGACCGCGTCGCGGGTGCCGGTCTCGACGATCCTGCCCAGGTACATCACCGCCACGTGGTGGCTGATGTGGCGCACCACGCTCAGGTCGTGCGAGATGAACACATAGGTCAGGCCCAGGTCGCGCTGCAGGTCCATCAGCAGGTTGATGACCTGCGCCTGCACCGACACGTCCAGCGCCGAGACCGGCTCGTCGCAGACGATCAGGCCCGGTTCCGGGGCCAGGGCGCGCGCGATGACGATGCGCTGGCGCTGCCCGCCGGAGAATTCGTGCGGATAGCGGTCGGCCGCATCCGGCCGCAGGCTGACACGGGCCAGCAGCTGCGCCACGCGCTCGCGGATGGCCTCGCGGCCATAGCCGAAATTGCGCAGCGGTTCGCCGATGATGTCGCGCACCCGCATGCGCGGGTTCATCGACGAAAACGGATCCTGGAAGATGAACTGCATCCGGCGCCGCATGGCGCGCAGCTGGCTGCTGTTCATGCCCGCCAGGTCGGCGCCTTCCAGCAGGATGCGGCCCTCGGTGGGGTCGGTCAGCCGGATCAGGCATTTGCCGGTGGTCGACTTGCCGCAGCCGGACTCGCCCACCAGGCTCAGGGTCTGGCCGCGCGCGACCGACAGCGACACGCCGTCGACCGCGCGCAGCACCTTGCCGCCGTCCACGGGAAAGTGCTTTTTCAGGCCGACCACCTCCAGCAGGGGGGCGGAGGGGGCGGAGGCCGCGGCGGGGGCGGGGAAAGGAGCGTCGTGCAGGTTCATCGCGGATCTCGTTCCAGCGTGGCGGCGGGCGCGGCCTGGCGCGCCCAGCACCAGACGCGGTGGCGGTCGCCGGCGGCGACCTCGGGCGGGGCCTCGTCGGCGCAGCGCGGCAGGGCCTCGGGGCAGCGCGCGGCAAAGGCGCAGCCGCGCGATTCGGGCGTCACCACCGGCACGATGCCGGGCAGCTCGGCCAGGCGGGCGGTATGGTCCTGGCCGTCGACGAAGTCGGGCAGCGAGCGGATCAGCGCCTGGGTATAGGGATGGGCGGCATGGTCCAGCACGTCGTCGACGCTGCCTTCCTCGACCTTGCGGCCGGCGTACATGACGATGACCCGCTGGCACATCTGCGCCACCACGCCCAGGTCGTGGGTGATCAGCACGATCGCCGTGCCCAGCCGCGCCTGGATGTCGCGCAGCAGGTGCAGGATCTGCGCCTGGATGGTGACGTCCAGCGCGGTGGTCGGTTCGTCGGCGATCAGCACCTTGGGCTGGCAGGCCAGCGCCATGGCGATCATGGCGCGCTGGCGCATGCCGCCGGACAGCTGGTAGGGGTATTCGTGCACGCGCCGGGCCGGGTCGGAGATCTGCACCAGCTCCAGCAGCGCCTCGGCCTGCTTCATGGCCTCGCGCCGCGACAGGCCCTGGTGCAGCATCAGCGGCTCGCTGATCTGGCGGCCGATCGTGAATACCGGGTTGAGCGAGGTCATCGGCTCCTGGAAGATCATCGACAGCTGGTTGCCGCGCACGGCCCGCATGGTCTTCTCGGGCAGGGCCAGCAGGTCGCGGCCGTCGAATTCGACGCTGCCGCGCGCCACGCGCCCGGGCGCCCGCAGCAGCCGCATGATGGACAGCGACGTGACGCTCTTGCCGCAGCCGGATTCGCCCACCAGGCCGAGGGTCTCGCCCGGCATCAGGTCGAACGACAGGCCGTCCACGGCCAGCACCGTGGTCTCGTCGCCGTCGAAACAGGTGGTCAGGTCATTCACTTGCAGGACAGGTTGGGATGGCATGCGCGCTCCTTACAGCTTTTTCGCCAGGCGCGGATCGAGCATGTCGCGCAGCCCGTCGCCCACCAGATTGACGGCCAGCACGGCCACGCCCAGGAACAGGCCCGGATACAGGATGATGTGGAACGCCACCGCGACGAAGTTGCGGCCCTCGGCCATGATGTTGCCCCAGCTCGGGGTCTGCGGCGGGATGCCCACGCCCAGGAAGCTCAGCACGGCCTCGGTCAGGATGGCGGAGGCGGCGATGAAGGTGGCCTGCACCATCAGCGGCGCGAACAGGTTGGGCAGGATGTGGCGCAGCAGGATGGCCGGCACGCGGGTGCCGGCGGCCACCGCCGCCTCGATGTACGGCTGCTCGCGGATGGTCAGCACCAGGGCGCGCACCAGCCGCACCACGCGCGGCACCTCCGGCACCACGATGGCCACGATCACGGTGCCCAGGCCGCCCTTGAGCGTGGCCATCAGCGCGATCGCCAGCAGCACGCCCGGAATCGCCATCAGGCCGTCCATGATGCGCATGATCACGGCATCCAGGCGGCGGAAGTAGCCGGCCAGCATGCCCAGCAGGACGCCGCCCGCGGTCGACACCAGCGCGACCACGACGCCGACCAGCAGCGATACCCGCGCGCCCCACAGGGTGCGGGCGTAGACGTCGCGGCCCAGCGCGTCGGTGCCGAAGAAGTGTTCGGCAGAGGGCGGTTTCATGCGCGCCATCGGGTTGATGTCCTGCGGATCGATCGAGGTCAGCCAGGGCGCGGCCAGCGCGATCACCGCGAGCGCCAGCAGGATGGCGCCGCCGACGTACAGCATCGGGTGGCGCCGCAGCGAGCGGGCGGCGCGGCGCCAGCGCGGTCGCGGCACGGCCAGGGGCAGGGTGGTGGTGGTCATGGATCGCCCCTCTTCAATAGCGGATGCGCGGATCGAACAGGCGGTAGCTCAGGTCGACCAGCAGGTTGATCAGCACGTAGATGCCCGAGGCCACCAGCAGCACGCCCTGGATCACGGGATAGTCGTGGCGCAGCACGGCGTCGATGGTCAGGCGGCCCAGGCCGGGGATGGCGAACACGGTTTCCGTGACCACCACGCCGCCGATCAGCAGCGCCACGCCCACGCCGATGGTGGTGACGATGGGGTTGGCGGCGTTCTTGAGCGCATGCCAGACGATCGGGCCGGCCGCCAGGCCCTTGGCGCGGGCGGTGCGGATGTAGTCTTCCGACAGCGCCTCCAGCATGGTGGCGCGGGTCATGCGGGTCAGCAGGGCCATGTACACCAGCCCCAACGATAGACAGGGCAGCACCAGGTGGCGCAGGTACGGCACCAGGCCCTCGGCCAGCGGCTTGTAGCCCTGCACCGGCAGCCAGCCCAGCTTGATGGAAAAGCCGTACACCAGGCTGTAGCCGATCAGAAACACCGGCACCGAGAACGCACAGACCGCGCCGATCATCACCAGGCGGTCCAGCCACTTGCCGGCGTTCCAGGCCGCCAGCACGCCCAGCGGCAGCGCCGCCAGCACGGCGAACAGCATGGTGAAGATGGCGATCGACAGGGTCGGCCCCATGCGCTGGCCGATCAATTGCGCCACCGGCATCTGGGTGGCGATCGAGGTGCCCAGGTCGCCGGTGGCCAGATGCCCGACCCAGATGCCGAACTGCAGCAGCAGCGGCTTGTCCAGGCCCAGGTTCTGGCGGATCTTCTCGACGTCCTCGGTGGTGGCGTTGTCGCCCGCGATCACCGCCGCCGGATCGCCCGGCGACAGATGGATCAACAGGAACACCACGACCGCGACCACGGCCATGACGGGAATGACGGCCGCGATGCGGCGCAGGATGAATTTCACGCTGGGTTTCCCCCCGACCGGGCGCGGCGCGCGCGGAGCGCTTGGCGGCGGCCTGATTGTCCGGGAGCGGGGCGCGCGTGCCGGGCACGCGCGGCCCCGCGCCGCATCATGGTTTTTCGACGTTCCACATCACGGGGATGCCGGTCTTCATCAGCTCCGTGTGCGACAGCCCGCGGATGGCCGACACCGGCTTGAATTCCCCCCACATCACGTAAGGCACCGACTCGTAGGCGCGGGCCTGCAGCTTGGCCGCGATGTCCTTGCGCTTGGCGGCGTCGGGCTCCTGGATCCACTGGGTGCGCAGCGCGTCCAGTTCCTTGTCGCAGGGCCAGCCGGGCAGGCTGTTGCCGCAGGCGGCCGACAGCCAGGGGTTGGTCAGCGGCGTGCTGGCGTCGTAATAGCCGCCCCAGGTCAGGAACAGGCTCCAGCCGCCTTGCTCGGGCGGATCCTTCTTCAGGCGGCGCGCCGCCAGCGAGGCCCAGTCCATGGATTGCAGGTCGACCTTGAGGCCGGCCTTCTTCATGTTCTGCGTCAACACCATGACGGCGGGCGCGCTGATGTGGTCGGTCGGGTAGAGCACCACGATCTTCTCGCCCTTGTAGCCGGCCTCCTGCAGCAGCTGCTTGGCGCGCGCCAGGTCGGGCTTGGCGTAGGGCGCCGCGCCGGCGTCGGTGGCCAGCGGCGAGCCGCAGATGTACAGCGTGGCGCAGTAGTCGACGCGGTACTTTTCCGGGTAGCCGATGGCCGCCAGCATTTCCTTCTGGCTGAACAGGTAATACAGGGCCTGGCGCGCCTGCGGCTTGTCGAACGGCGGATGCAGCGCGTTGACGATGGCCATGCCCTGGGTCGCGACCGAGGTGTTCAGGGTAATGGCGGGGTTGGTCTCCAGCACCGGCAGGAAGTCGGGCGTGGTCTGCTCGATCATGTCGACTTCGCCGTTCATCAGCGCGGCGGTGGCCGTGTTGCCGTCGGGAATGTAGATCCATTCGATGCGGTCGACCTTGGCGACCTTGCCGCCGGCCAGGCCGTCGGCCGGTTCGTTGCGCGGCACGTAGGCCGGGTTCTTGACGTAGACGACCTTGTTGCCCGGCACCCACTCATCGCGCTTGAACAGGAACGGGCCGGAGCCGACCATCTCGGTGACCGGCGTATTCGGATCCGTCATCGCCAGGCGCTTGGGCATGATGAAGGGCGGCATGCCGGACGGCTTGGCGAGCGCGTCCAGCACCAGGCCGAATGGCTGCTTGAGCGTCAGCGAGAAGCTGTCGGGACCCGTGGCGGCCAGTTCGGCGCCAGCGGCCATCAAGGCCTGGCCCATCGTGTCCTTCTTGGCCCAGCGCTGCAGCGAGGCGATGCAGTCCTCGGCGGTGACCGGGGTGCCGTCGTTGAACTTCAGCCCGGGACGCAGCTTGAAGGTCCAGGCCATGCCGTCGGGCGAGGCGGTCCAGCTTTCCACCATCTGCGGCTTGGGCTGGCCCTGGCTGTCCTGCGCGAACAGCGTGTCGAACACCATGTAGCCGTGGTTGCGGGTGATATAGGCGGTATTGAACAGCGGGTCCAGCGTCTTCAGGTCCGCGTGCGGCACCATCCGCAGCGTCTTGGTCTGGGCCTGGGCCGGCTGGCCCGCGGCCAGGCCGCAGGCCAGCAGGGCGGCGGCGCCCAGCAGGCTGAATCGTTTCATCATGGTCATCCCCTTGTTTTTTCCGGTTGCCTGCTTGGGCAATGGTTGGATATCAGCCCTTGAAGGGCCATTTCGGCAACTTGCGCTTGGTGAACGGCAGCGCGTTGTAGTCCTGCGTGATGGCGCCGGGCGTCTCGACGTAGATGACGTGGCGGCCGATCTTCGAGTACGAGGCGTAGAAGTGCTGCGACGACTTCGGGATGACCAGCTTCATCGCGCCCAGATCGACGCCGAACTGCGTGAACAGGTCGGTGTCCATGGCCTGGGTACGGTTGGTGGTCATGACGATGGTCACGCCCTGGCTGCGCACCACGGCGACGTCGCCCAGCAGCGCGGGGGTGCCGGCCAGGCCGGTCATGATGGCGTCGCGCTTGAGCGCGACGATCTCACAGGCCAGGTCCAGCGGCTGGCCCGACACCGGCGCCACCTTGCCGCCGATGCGCAGCTTGATCTGCGCGCCGTCGCCGGCCTCGAAACACAGCTGCACCGCCACCGGGTCCCAGAACGGGCCGATCGCGACGTCCTGGATGCTGCGCGCCAGCACGCGTTCCAGGATGAAGGTCGCATCGCTGGGCGCGCCGCCGCCGGCATTGTCGGCAGAGTCGGCCAGCACCACCGGGAAGTCGGCCAGCGCCAGCGCCTGGTCCAGCGCCTCGTCGGCGCCCGGGTAGGGCGGCGCCAGCTGGTCGCGGAAACCGATGATCTCTTCGCCCAGCGCGCGCGCCAGGCGTTCGGCCTGGCCGGCGTCGCCGTCGGTGTAGACCAGCACCTTGGAGCCCATGTCGGGCGTGTCGCCCCAGGGGAAGCCGTGCGCGATCGACACCGACAGCACGCCTTCCTTGCCTTCCATCGCCAGCAGGCGGTCGACGAAGCTGCGCATCGGCTCGCGGCTGGTGTGCATGATGGAGATCATTTCGCAGTCGAAGACCGCGCGCGTCGGCTTGATGCGGCCTTCGGCGCGCGCCACGCACAAGTCGACCAGGTCGTAGGCGCGGTCCAGGATGTCGGTGTGCGGATATTCCTTGAAGCACACCAGGAAATCGGCGCTGTTCACCATGGCGTCGGTCAGGTGGCAGTGCGGATCCAGTTCGGCGCCGATCACCGTGTCCGGGCCGACGATCTCGCGCGCCCGGCGCAGCAGGTCGCCTTCGCAATCGTCATAGCCGTCGGCCACCATGGCGCCGTGCAGGCCGAACAGCGCGATGTCGACCTTGCCGGCGCGGCGCAGGTCTTCCAGCAGTTCGTCGCGCAGGGTTTCATAGGCATGGCGGGTGGTCAGGCCGGCCGGGGTCGCGCCCGCCGTCATGCCCTCGACCAGGGTCCAGTCCTTGCCCTGGGCGCGCTGGCGCGCGGCCCACAGCGGCCCGGAGAACATCTGCATGCGGTCCGGGTGCTGGCCCGCCGGATAGTAGCCCCGCGACCGATAGGCCGACAGGCCGGTCGGAATGGGGGAGAAGGTGTTGGTCTCGGTCGCCAGGGACCCGGAAAAAATCTTCATGCGATCGCTCCGTTCTGAATGGTTGTCCGTTCGTCTGTTCGCGTCCGGGACTCCGTGCCGACGCTTCAGTCCTGCCCGCTTCTGTCTTGTCTGCTTGGGGCCTGCCCGCTTGGGTTCTACCCGATATACGCCTGCACTTCGATCTCGACGTCGACGTTCAGCGCCAGCGCCGACGCCACCGTCGAACGCACCGGTAGCGCCGCGCCGAAGAATTCCTTGTAGACCTCGTTGAAGCCGGCGAAATGGCTCATGTCCGACAGCCACACGGTGGCCTTGACCACCTGGTCCAGGCGCGCGCCGCCGGCCGCCAGGCTTTCGACGATGCGCTCGCAGGCGGCGCGGGTCTGGGTCTGGATGTCGCCGCGCACCACCTCACCCGCGGCGCTCATCGGCACCTGGCCCGACAGGAACAGGAAGCCGCCGGCCTTCACGGCGCGCGAGAACGGGAACGGCAGGCTGCTGGGCAGGCGCTGGATGGCTTGGCTCATGGAAAGGCTCCTATCAGGAAGGGGAGAAACGGGCTGGCGACAGGCGCGCGGGGTCGACGCCCTGCGCGGTCAGGGCGGCGTTCAGCGGCAGGTCGAGCAGCAGGTCGGCGGCCAGGCGCGAGACGCCGGCGGCCGACTGGATGCCGTAGCCGCCCTGGGCCGCCAGCCAGAAGAAGGCGGGCGTGGCCGGGTCCCAGCCGATCACGAAATCGCCATCGGCCACGAACGAGCGCAGCCCGGCCCAGGTGTGGCGCGGACGGCGGATGGTCAGCGAGGTGGCCGATTCGATGCGGTAGATGCCGGTGGCCACGTCCAGTTCCTCCGGCACCACGTCGTGCGCCGGCACCGGATCGGCATTGGCGGGCGAACCCAGCAACTGGCCGGCGTCGGGCTTGAAATAGAAGCTCTCGTCCACCCCGACCACGGCCGGCCAGTGGGCGAAGTCGATATCGTCCGGCCCGGTGAAGGTGAAGGCGGTGCGGCGGCATGGCTGCAGGCCCACCGGCCGCACGCCGCACAGCTCGGCGGTATGGTCGGCCCAGGCGCCGGCGGCATTCACCAGCACCCGTGCCCGCAGCGAATCGCCGCCGGCCAGCGTCAGCGTCCAGGCCCCGTCCTCATGGCGGGCCGTCACCACCTCGGCGTGGTTGCGCAGCACCGCGCCCTGGCGCGTCATGCCGCGCAGGAAGCCCTGGTGCAGCGCATGTACGTCGATGTCGCGGGCGTCCGGCTCTTCGATGGCGCCGCACAACTGGTCCGGACGCAGGCACGGCACCCGCGCCATTGCCTGCTCGGCGTCGATCAGCGTGACGTTGGGCGACTGGCTGCGGAAATCGTCATAGACCTCGCGCAGCAGGTCCTGCTGGCCGGGCGCGGCGATGTACAGCACGCCGCGCGGGCTCAGCAGGGGATGCTCGCAGAAACCCTGCGGCGGATGTTCGTAGAAATCGCGGCTGGCGCGCGTCAGCGCCTTGATCTGGGCGGTGCCGTAGGTCTCCATGAACATGGCGGCGGAACGGCCGGTGGAGTGGTAGCCGGGCTGCGCCTCGCGCTCCAGCACCACCACGGAGGCGGCCGCGCTCAGGCGGTAGGCCACGGAGGCGCCGGCGATGCCGGCGCCGATGACGGCGTAATCGTAGGTTGTGTCTGCGGCCATTTTGTCGGAAGCGAGAATTCTCTTATTTGATAATTCTCGAATACGATAGTTGTTTGAACCGGAGCGGGTAATAGGGGTTGTCCCGATGGCCGATCGCGCGGCCGCGTAAAATCGCGGCCATGCTTCCCACTCAAGTCATCGTTGCGCTGCTCGTGCTGCAGCTTGCCCTGGTCGTTCCGCTGGTCGCCGTCGTGATCCAGTTGCTGCGTTGGTGCCACTGGTATTTCCGGGCCGATCCGCAGACCCGCGGCGACCGTCCGCATTTCACCGGCCCGGCGCTGGCGCTGCTGTTCAGCGCGCTGGCCGCCAGCGACTTCATCGGCTACGAGCCGTTTCCCACGCTGTCGCGCCTGAATCCCGTGCCGCTCGAGGCGCGCGCCTACTTCACGGTGGCGATGCTGGCGCTGGCGGTGTGGTGCTGGGCCTACGCCGGCGCCATCCGCGAGCGCGTGCGCCGGCTGTTCTGAACGCAGCCTGGCCTGGCGGCCGCATCGGGCCGCCGTTCGGATGCGTGGCCCCGGCCCATGTCAGGCACGTGGGCAGGCTCTAGGCCTCGCGTTTTCAAATCGGTGGCCCGGTCCTAGGCCGCCGCGCTGTCGGCCGGCTGCGCCAGCCCCGCCACGCCCCCCCGCAGGGATTCCAGCAGCACGCGCTTGTTCTCGCGGCTGCGGTAGGCGTGTTCGCGCATCAGGTTCTCGGCGCGCGCGGCCTCGCGGCGCGTGATCGCCCGCAGCAGGTCCTCGTGATCCGATTGCGCCCGTAGCACGAACGGCGTCTCCAGCTGCGACGGCGTGGATGGCAGCGTCAGCGCGGCCGGGCCGGCCAGCGGCGTCTTGTTGTTGTGTTCCAGCGCCGACAGCAGGGCGCGGTTGCCGGCCGCTTCGCACAGGATCTCGTGGAAGCGGCGGTTGATCTGCCCCCAGGCGCGCGCATCCACTGTGGCCTTGGGGTCGCGCCGCGCCGGCGCCAGCAGGGCGCGGCCTTCCTCCACCGCCTGCGACAACTGTTCCAGCACGTCGGCGCTGGCGCCGCGCTCGGCCAGCAGCCGCGCCGCCATGCCTTCCAGCACGCCACGCACTTCCACCGCGTCGCCGATCTCGTCGACGGTGAACGCCCGCACGCGAAAGCCACGCGAGGGCAGCCGTTCCAGCAGGCCTTCCTTTTCCAACTCGGTCAGCGCGATGCGCAGCGGCGTGCGCGACACGCCCAGGCGCGCCGAGAACTGCAGTTCCACTACGCGTTCGCCGGGTTGCAGGGCGCCGGAAAGCACCATGTCCCGGAGTTCGGAAATCACTTTGTCGATCTGAGCGGCCATGGCGGAGCGTCGGCGGGAGCGGGTCTGAAAGGGGCCTCCAGTGTACCTACAAAATTGCATGCAATCGCGCATAAAAAAAACAATACGACCTTGCGATTTATCAAAATTGCATGCAATAATTCGGAAAAACAGCGGTCAAGGCACTTAAAAGCCACTGAATGCATGCAATGCGTCACTCAATTGCATGCCAGAAGGACCGCCCACAGGACAGGAGACAAGATGAAGCTGATCAGCTTCGAATCCGCGGGCCAGCCGGCCTGGGGCGTGCTGCGCGACGCCGAAGTCGTGCCGTTGACGCGGTACTGGCCCGACCTGGCCACCGCCCTGGCGGCGGGCGTGGCCGAGATCGCGCAAGCGGCCGCGCGCCACGACGGCCCCCGCATTGCGCTGGCCGGCCTGCAATGGCTGCCGCCGGTGCCGGCGCCGCGCAAGATCCTCTGCGTCGGCCTGAACTACGGCCGCCACGTGGCCGAGGCCGGCCGCGAGCTGCCGCGCCATCCCTCGCTGTTCGCCCGCTACCCCGACAGTTTCGTCGGGCACGGCGCGCCGGTCTGGAAGCCGCGCGCCTCCGACCGCTTCGACTACGAAGGCGAACTGGCCGTGGTGATCGGCCGGGCAGGGCGCCACATCGCGGCGCGGGACGCCCTGGCCCACGTGGCCGGCTACACCTGTATGGCCGAGAACTCGGTGCGTGACTTCCAGAAGCACAACGCCCAGGTCACGCCTGGCAAGAACTTCGAGCGCAGCGGCGCGATCGGCCCCTGGCTGGTCACCGCCGACGAGATCGGCGACCCCGCGGGCCTGCGGATCGAGACGCGCCTGAACGGCGAGACCGTGCAGCAGGGCGAACTGGCCGACCTGATCTTCCCGATTCCCGAACTGATTGCCTACATCAGCGCCTTCACGCCGCTGGCGCCCGGCGACGTGATCGCCACCGGCACGCCGGAAGGCGTCGGTTCCAGCCGCCAGCCGCCGCGCTTCCTGGCGGTCGGCGACACGCTGGAGATCGAAGTGCCGGGCGTCGGCACGCTGCGCAACACGGTGGCGGATGAACCCGTCCACCCCCACTGACACGAAGGACACAGGCATGACCGAGGCATTGCGGTATCTCACCGAAAAAGACGTGGTGGCGGCGTTGACCATCCCGCGCGCCATCGACGCGCTGCAGCGCATGCTGGTGGCGCAGGCGAAGGAGGGCGCGCGCAACGTGCCCAAGGCGCTGGCCACCTGGGGCGACGGCAGCTCGATGCATGCATTGGGCTCGGTGCAGCCCGGCCCTGGCGGCTACGCCGGATTCAAGACCTGGGTCCACACCAAGGCGGGCGGCGGGTCGCTGTTCAGCCTGTTCGACGCCGACACCGGTCGGTTGCGGGCAGTGATCGAGGCGCGCGCGCTGGGCATGCTGCGCACGGCCGCCATCAGCGGCGTGGCCACCCGGGCCCTGGCGCCCGAGGCCGCCGCGCGGGCCGCGCTGATCGGCACCGGGCCGCAGGCGGTGACGCAACTGGCGGCGCTGGCCGCGGTGCGCAAGCTGCAACGCGTGCGGATCTACAGCCCGACCCCGGAAAAACGCCGCGCCTTCGTCGAGGCCGTGGCCGGCAAGTACGCCTTCGCCATCGAGGAATCGCCCACGCTGGAACACGCGCTGGCCGGCGCCGAGATCGTGACGCTGATCACGCGCGCCGTCGAGCCGTTCGTCGACGCGGCGCTGCTGGCCGATTGCCGCCACCTGAACGCGGTGGGCGCGATCCTGCCGGCCAAGGCCGAATTCGCCCAGGACGTGTTCGAGCGCGCCGACCGCGTGGTGGTCGACGACCTGGAAAACGCCCGGCGCGGCTCGCGCGAATTGCGCGAGCGCTATGGCGCGGACGGCGCGCCCTGGGACGGCGTGGCGGTGCTGGGCGAGCTGCTGGCGCGCGGCGAGACGCGCGCGGCGGACGCGCGGCTGACGCTGTTCAAGGGCATGGGCATGGGCCTGTCGGACCTGGCGATGGCGCAGGTGGCGTACGAACACGCCCGCGACCACGGCCTGGGCGTCGCCTTGCCGCCGCAGACCCGCGAGAACCTGCTGCTGGCGCAGCCCTGATTTCAATCACCCCCTTCAAATCATCATGACGCCGGCGCGAAACCGCCGCCGGCCACAGGAGACAGACATGTTCATCGACGTCAGCGGGGCGGCGCCCCGCGAGCAGAACAAATGGCCATCGATCGTGATCCCCAAGGAGGAGATCGACCTGGAGATCGCCCGCCTGATCGACGCGCCGCGCCCCGCCAACGGCCGCCGCGCTTCGCTCATCGCGCATCCGCAGGCGACCGCGCCCGGCCTGGGCCTGGCCCCCGGCACGGACGTCACCATCAACGTCGTCAACCCGGGCGAACGCACCTTCAACCTGCGCAAGAACTCCAACATGCTGGAGATCTGTATCAGCGGGGAGGGCGTGGCCACGGTGGCCGGCCGCGACATCCCGGTGGGCCGCTGGGACGTGTGGAACACGCCGGCGATGCAGGTGCATTCGTACCGCAATGAAGGCAAGACGCCCTGGGTGCGGCTGTCGTACTCCAACGCGCCGCTGCTGGAGAAGCTGGAGATCCATTATGTCGAGGAGTTCGAGGGCGACGTGCCGCCGGCCGACGCCAACACCCGGCCGGCGCCCAGCCGCTCGCCCGAGGCGGCGCGGGCCCGCGACCTGGCGCTGCGCGAGCAGATCACGCCGGAAGGCGCCTGGCTGATGGGCTACGAGTGGCTGATCGACATCGACGTGCTCGAATCCAAGGCGCTGCACTGGCCCTGGGCGGCCGTCTCGCGCCACCTGCCGAGCGTCGAGGACATGGCGCGCGGCTACAACGGCCGCCGCCTGTTCGTGCTGTACAACCCGGCCACCGAGCGCCGCATCGGCACCACCCACAGCTTCTTCGCCACGATCTCGTCGTCGCCGCCGGACAACCACCACGTGCCGCATCGCCACAGCTCGTCGGCCATCAACTACTACCTGCGCGGCAACGGCTACAGCAAGGTCAACGGCGTGCGGCTGGACTGGAAGGCCGGCGACCTGATCCTGTCGGCGCCCGGCTGGGCCATGCATTCGCATCACTCGGGCACCGAGACCACCTCGGCCCTGACGGTGCAGGACCACCCCTTGCAGATCGCCATGGAATCGCTGATCTGGCAGGAGCGCATGCAGGAGCCGATCCTGGCGCTCGGCAGCCAGAGCGGCTTCGAAAGCAACCTGGCGCAACTGGCCGCCGCGTCCTGAGCGCGCCCGCCGCATCCCGGAAAATCCCATGACCCAGATCCAATTGCCCGACGACACCTCGCTGCGCGCCCGCCTGCGTGACTTCCACGATGACTACGCCTATTGCCTGGACGAAGACCGGCTGGAGGAGTGGCCCGACTTCTTCACCGAGGACTGCCACTACCGCGTGCTGTCGCGCGAGAACCACGACGCCGGCCTGCCGCTCGGCCTGATCTATTGCATGAACAAGAACATGCTGCGCGACCGCGTCACCGCGCTGCGCGAAACCACCATGTTCGAGCCGCGTTCGCTGCGCCACTTCATCAGCGGCGTGCGCGTCATCGAGGCGCAGGGCGATCGCATCGTGGCCCAGGCCAACTTCGCCGTGATGGAGTCGCTGTCCGACCGCGAGCCCACGCTGAACATGGTGGGCCGCTACCTGGACGAACTGCGCCTGACGCCGCAAGGGCTGGCGCTGACCCGCCGCGACTGCGTCTACGACAACTACCGCGTGCGCACCTCGCTCATCGTTCCCCTCTGATCCCGCTGCCAGGAAACCCGCCATGACCTGTTCCGATTCCGCCGTGCTGGACGCTCCCGCCGCGGCCCCCATCCATCTCGAGCGCCGCTGGCCCAAGGAGGGCTACACGCGCATTCCCAACTGGGTCTACACCGATCCGGCCATCTTCCAGAAGGAAATGGACGTGTTCTTCGGCGGCCGCACCTGGAACTACGTCGGCCTGGAGTGCGAAGTGCCCGAGACCGGCTGCTACAAGCGCAACTGGATCGGCAACCGCCCGGTCGTCATGGTGCGCACCGAAAGCGGCGAGATCAACGTGCTGGAGAACCGCTGCGCCCACCGCGGCGCGCAGATCTGCTGGCAGAACACCGGGCAGGTGACCGACTTCACCTGCCCGTACCACCAGTGGAACTACGACCTGGACGGCAACCTGCAGGGCGTGCCGTTCCGCCGCGGCGCCATGGGCAAGGGCGGCATGCCGCGCGATTTCGATCCGAAGCAGAACGGCATCCGCAAACTGCGCAGCGTCAATCGCGGCGGCTCGATCTGGGCGACGTTCGCCGACGATGCGCCCAGTTTCGAGGAATACTGCGGCGCCGAGGTGCTGGCCGAGATCGACCACATGCTGCCGGGCAAGAAGCTCAAGCTGCTGGGCTACAGCCGCCAGCTGATCCCCAGCAACTGGAAGATGTACCTGGAGAACCTGAAGGATCCGTACCACGCTACCTTGCTGCATACCTTCTACATCACCTTCGGCCTGTGGCGCGCGGATTCGAAGTCCGAGTGCATTCCCACCGGCGGCGGCGCGCACAGCGTGATGGTGTCGCACAACGAGGGCAAGAAGAAGACCGAGGCCACCAGCGAAATGAGCCGCTTCCGCGACGACCTGGAGCTGCTCGACCTGGAAACCGTGACCCCGCGCGCCGAATTCAACCGCGGCCGGGTCGGCGGCGCCTGGGTCTTTCCCGCCGCCCAGTTCGGCATCCAGGCCAATTCGCTCAAGACCCGCCACGTGATCCCGCGCAGCCCGACCGAGCACGAACTGGTGTTCACCTACTACGGCTACGAGGACGACGACGAGGAAATGACCCGCCTGCGCCTGAAGCACGCCAACCTGCTGGGGCCGGCCGGCTTCGTCTCGATGGACGACAGCGAGATGCTGAACCAGGTGCAGATCGGCGTCACCGGCTATCCCGAGGCGCGCGGCATCGTCGAGATGGGCGGCCGCGACACCGAGCCGGCCGACTACATGGTGACCGAGGTGCTGATCCGCTCGTTCTACGACTACTACCGCAACGCGATGGGGCTGTGATCATGGACACCTGGATTCCGGTCGCCCAGGTGGGCGACATTTCCCCCGACACCGGCACGCTGCGCGTCGCGCTGGAGGGCGAAGCGGTCTGCCTGTACGACCTGCAGGGCGAGATCTGCGCCACCCAGGACCGCTGCCCGCACGGCAACGCCAGCCTGGCCGACGGCTATATGGAAGACGGCACCATCGAATGCCCGTTGCACCAGGGCGTGTTCGACATCCGCAGCGGCAAGCCGCAATGCCCGCCGGTCACCACCGACCTGCGGCGCTACGCGGTGCGGGTCGAGGCCGGCACCATCTACCTGAGCCCGGAGGCGGCGTGAGCGCGGGCGCCATCGTCATCGTCGGCGCGGGGCAGGCGGGCGGCTGGGCCGCGGCGACGTTGCGCGGCCACGGCTACGCCGGCCGCATCGTGCTGCTGGGCGACGAGCCGCACGCGCCCTACGAGCGTCCGCCCTTGAGCAAGGCGGTGCTGGGCGGCCAGGCCGCGCCCGAAAGCACCGAGCTGTTCTCGCGCGAAAAGCTGGCCGAGCTGGACATCACGTTCCGGCCCGGCGTCGCGGCAACCCGGCTGTGGCCCGAGCGCCATCAGGTCGAGACTTCCGATGGCGCCGTGCTCGACTACGGCAAGCTGATCCTGTGCACCGGCGGCCGGCCCATCGTGCCGGCCTTGCCCGGCGCCGACGGCCGCGCCGTCCATGTGCTGCGGACCCGCGACGATGCCTTGCGCCTGCGCGCCCGCCTGGGCCCCGGCCGTCGCATCGTCATCGCCGGCGGCGGCTGGATCGGCCTGGAAGTGGCCGCCACCGCGCGCCAGGCGGGCTGCGCCACCACGGTGCTGGAGCAGGCGTCGCGCCTGTGCGCCCGCAGCGTGCCGCCCGGCGTCTCGGCCCACCTGGCGGCGCTGCACGCCGCGCAAGGGGTGACGCTGCGCCTGAATGCCAGCCTGCGCGCGGTGCATGCGCGGCCCGAGGGCGGCTGCGTGGCCGAGCTGGCCGACGGCGGCCGCCTGGAGGCCGACGCGGTGGTGTTGGGGGTCGGCATGCAGGCCAACGACGCCCTGGCGCGCGAGGCCGGCATCGCCTGCGAACGCGGCGTGCTGGTCGACGAATACTGCCGCACCTCGGCGCCGGACGTCCTGGCGGCGGGCGACGTGGCGGTGGCGGCGCCCGCCGGCGGCGGCCCCATCCGCCTCGAATCCTGGCAGAACGCGCAGGACCAGGGCGCGGCGGCGGCGCTGTCGGCGCTGGATGCCGGCCAGCCGTACCTGCCCAGCGGCGCGGTCTGGTCGGAACAATACGACGCCATGGTGCAGATCGCCGGTTTTCCGGCGCGGGCCGAATGTGAAGTGCTGCGGCCCCAGGCGGATGCGCGGGCGCTGCTGTCGGTGGCGCTGGACGAGGGCGGCCGCGTCGTCGGCGCCGTGGCGGTGAACGCGGCGCGCGACCTGCGCCAGCTGCGCCAATGGATCGCCCAGGGCACCCAGGTGGACCCGGCGCAACTGGCGCGTGCCGACGCGCCGCTGTCCAGCGCCCGGATCGGCTGAACCATGATGGAGAACCGAATGCAGACCGAACACGTCAAGGCCGCCTGCGAGGCGGTCGTGCTGGCCTTCTTCCATGCGCTGGATACCCGGCGCCACAAGGCCGCCGCCGCGCTGATGGCGCCGGACGGCACCTGGCTGCGCCAGGGCCAGTTGCTGACCGGGCCGCGCGAAGTGCTGGCGGCTCTCGAGGCGCGCCCGCCGCAGCGCACCACCTGTCATGTCATCACCAACCTGCGTGTGCTCGAACACAGTGGCTCGCAGGCCGCGGTGGGCTATTTCCTGACCGCCTACGACAGCGATCCGCAGGTGCAGGGCGGGGCGCCGCGCCTGGTCGCCATCCGCGACTGCCAGGACCGGCTGAGCGCCAGCGGCCAGGACTGGCTGCTGGCGGAAAAGCGCAGCCGGCGCCATCTGCCGCCCGAATGACATTGCCGAAACCCTGCCGGAAAATCCCATGACACCCCAAGGAAATCCCATGGATGCCGCGACCATCAAGAGGCTGGCCCAGCGACTGGACCAGGCGGAAAGCAGCCGTACCCAGGTGCGCCAGCTGTCGCTGGAACATCCCGACATCACCATCGCCGACGCCTACGCCATCCAGCGCGAGTGGGTGGCGGCCAAGATCGCCGGCGGCCGCCGGCTGGTCGGCCACAAGATCGGCCTGACCTCGCGCGCCATGCAGCTGTCGTCGCAGATCGACGAGCCGGATTACGGCGCCTTGCTGGACGACATGCTGTTCGAGGACGGCGCCGAGATCCCCCGCGACCGCTTCATCGTGCCGCGCGTCGAGGTCGAGCTGGCCTTCATCCTGGAGCGCCGCCTCGAGGGCCCCGGCGTGACGCTGTTCGACGTGCTGGACGCGGTGCGCTACGTGATCCCCGCGCTCGAGATCATCGACGCGCGTTCGCACCAGATCGACCCCGACAGCAAGCGGCCGCGCAAGGTCTTCGACACCATCGCCGACAACGCCGCCAACGCCGGCGTGGTGATGGGCGGCCGGCCGGTGCGCGTTGACGCGGTCGACCTGCGCTGGGTCGGCGCGATGATGTCGCGCAACGCGGTGATCGAGGAGACCGGCCTGGCGGCCGGCGTGCTCAATCATCCCGCCAACGGCGTGGTGTGGCTGGCCAACAAGCTGGCCGGCTACGACGTGGCGCTCGAGCCCGGCCAGATCATCCTGAGCGGTTCGTTCACGCGGCCCGTGTTCGCCCAGCAGGGCGACACGTTCCACGTGGACTATGGCCCGCTTGGCGCGGTCAGCTGCCGCTTTGTGTGACCCGGCCGGCCGGAGACCGCCCCAGACCCATTTTTCATTCCGCGCGCCCGATACACCAAAACCAGCGGACGCGCGTCCCGCACCCCCAAGGAGACAAACCATGACCCCCTTCAAGACCTCGATCCGCCTGGCGGCCGCGTGCCTGTCACTGGCGGCCGGCCCGGCCCTGGCGCAAGGCGCCGACTGGCCCACCCACGCCATCACGCTGGTCGTCCCGTTCGCCGCCGGCGGCGGTGGCGACACGCTGGCGCGACTGGTGGCCGAACCGTTGTCGCGCGAGCTCGGCCAGTCCATCATCGTCGAGAACCGCCCGGGCGCGGGCGGCAACATCGGCACCTCCATCGCCGCGCGCGCCAACCCTGACGGCTACACGCTGTCCTATGGCACCAACGGCACCCAGGCCACCAACCACTGGCTGTACAAGTCGCCCGGCTATGCGCCAGGCGACTTCGAGCCGATCTCGCGCTTCACCGTGATCGCCGCGGCGCTGGTGGTCAACGCCACAGACGACCGCTTCAAGTCGCTGGCGCAGCTGCTGGACTACGCCAAGTCGCACCCGGGCGAACTGACCTGTGGCTCGGCCGGCAACGGCACCTCGTCGCACCTGGCCTGTGAGCTGCTGAACCAGATGGCCGGCGTCAAGATCATGCACATTCCCTACAAGGGCGGCAGCGCGGCGATGACGGACCTGCTGGGCGGCCGTATCTCGCTGCTGATCGACGTGATGCCGAACGTGTCGGGTCAGGTCGCGGCGGGCAAGCTGCGGGCCCTGGGCGTCACCACGCCGCAGCGGGTAGGCTCGAATCCGGATATCCCGACCATGAGCGAGGCCGGCGTCAAGGGCTACGAGTTCTTTGCCTGGGACGGGCTGTATGCGCCCAAGGGCACGCCGACCGCCATCCTGGACAAGCTCAACGCCGCCGTGGGCCGCGCGCTGGCGCGTCCCGAAGTCAAGCAGGCGCTGGAATCGCGCGGCGCGATCCCGTCGCCGACCACGCGCCAGTCGCTGGCCGAGTTCGGCGCCGAGGAATACACCCGGCTGGGCAAGGTCGTGAAGACGGCGGGCGCGGCGATCGACTGAACCCGGCTCGCCGTGGCGGCCCGGCAACGCGCCGCCGCGGCAAGCCGCGGCCGTCAGTCTCGCGGGCGCGCAGCGTCGCGGATCAGCCTGGCCAGGCGTTGCGCGGCCAGGGTCATCCTGTCGACCGGATAGCCGCCGAAACCGAGGATCAGGCCGGACCGGCGCAGGCCGCCTTGCTCGCCGTAGGTGACCGACAGCGGCCGCACCGCGACGCCCGCGTCGGCGGCGCGGCGCGCCAGGGCGACGTCGTCGATGGCCGCACGCAGCCACACCAGCAGGTGCACGCCCTGGTCGATCGGCTGGACCTGGGCCAGTTCCGCCGGCAGGTGCGTGCGCAGCAAATCGATCAACGCCAGCCGGCTGTCGGAATAGGCCTGGCGGATGCGCCGCACGTGGCGGTCGAGCAGGCCCTCGGCGATGAACGCGGCCAGCACGTGCTGGTCGGCGGTGGGCGGATGCCGGTCCAGCGTGATGCGGGCTCCAAGGAATGCCGCCACCAGATCGGCTGGCGCGATCAGGTAGCCGATGCGCAGCGACGGGAACAGGATCTTGCTGAACGTGCCCAGGTAGATCACCTGACGGCCGCCCATGCCCTGCAGGGCGGGGTAGGGGTGGCCGGCATAGCGCAGTTCGCTGTCGTAGTCGTCCTCGACGATCCAGGCATTGCGGGCGCGGGCCCAGGCCAGCAGGGCCTCGCGGCGCGCCATGCTCATCGGCATGCCGAGCGGGTACTGGTGCGACGGCGTCACGAACGCGACGCGGGCATGCGGCGCGCGCCGCACGCCTTCCTCCACGCGCAGGCCCTCGGCATCCACCGGCACCCGCACGATGCGGCTGGCGCGGCCGCCGCCTTCCAGCAGCGCGGTCAGGCCGACGTAGGCCGGATCCTCGACCCAGGCCTGGTCGTTCTCTCCCAGCAGCACGGCGCTGGCCAGGTGCAGGCCCTGCTGCGTGCCGGCGGTGATGACGACCTGGTCCGCCTCGCAGGCGACCGAGCGGGCCTTGCGCACGTAGTCGGCAATGGCGGCGCGCAAAGGCCGCAGCCCTTGCGGATCGGCATAGCCGGCGGGCGCGGCGGCACGGCTGGCGCGCACGCGGTTGCTGAGCTTGCGCCAGGAGTCGTCGGGCGCGACCGGCCCGGTTGGCACCGAAATGGCGAAGGGCGCGGCCGGCAAGGGATACAGCGCCGCGGCGACGGCGGCGTAGCGCGCGGCGGCGGCCGGCAGCGGTCGCACGAAACCGGCGGCGCCCGCGGATGCGGCGGGCGGATCCGCGGGCGGCGGCCGCGCCACCGTCGTGCCCGCGCCGGCCTTCGACGCCAGCCAGCCTTCGGCCACCAGCAGCTCGAAGGCCTCGACCACGGTGCCGCGCGCCACCTTCAGCGCTGCCGCCAGATGGCGGGTGGCAGGCAGCGGATCGCCCGGCCGCAGCGCGCCGCCGCGGATGGCGTCGCGCAGCTGTTGCGCCAGTTGCTGGCCGAGCCGCCCCGCGCCCCGGTCAAGGGGCGCGAGGACGGGAAGTTCGATGCGGTTTGCGGTGCGGGGCATGGATGGGTCGGACGATGGCTGCCACTGCCGATATTACCGGCCGCGGGGCCGGCCGGACCAGGGTCATGCCAGGGCCTGGCGCAGATCGTCGATCAGGTCGCGGGCGTCCTCCAGCCCGACCGACAGGCGCACCAGTTCCGGCGTCACGCCGGGACTCAGCCGCAATCCCGGGCTGACCCGTTGCCTTGCGCGGATCATGCCGGCCGTGTGGTAGATCAGCGAATCGGTGTCGCCCAGGCTGATGCCGCGCGAGATGACGCGCAGCCGGTCCATCAGGGGCGCCACGCCGTCGAATCCGGCCTTGAGTTCGAACGACACCATGCCGCTGCCCGCCGACATCTGCCGCCGCGCGATCTCGCGGTCCGGAAAATCCGCCAGGAAGGGGTAGGTGACCTTGGCCACCGCCGGATGTTCCCGCAGCATCTCCGCCACGGCCAAGGCGTTGTCGCTGTGTTGCCGCATGCGCAGCGCCAGCGTCTTCAGGCCGCGCAGCACCAGGAAACACGACATGGGCGATGGCGTCGCGCCGGTCAGGTACTTGGTGCCCGCCGCGCGGATCGCCTCGATCGTCTCGCGGTCGCCGATGACGGCGCCGCCCAGCACGTCGCCATGGCCGTTCAGGTATTTGGTCAGCGAATGGATGACCAGGTCCGCACCCAGTTCCAGCGGTCGTTGCAGCGCCGGCGAGGCGAAAGTCGAATCGACGATCACGCGCGCGCCGACCTGCTGCGCGGCGGCGCTGATGCGGGCAATGTCCAGCACCTCGGCGGACGGATTGATCGGAGTCTCGAAATACACCAGCCGGGTCGACGGCCCGATGGCGGCCGCGGTGCCTTGCGGCGTGCTCAGGTCGCCACGCACCACCTTGATGCCGAAGCGCGGCAGGCCTTCGTTCATCAGCGCGCTGGCGGTGTTGTAGATGGTGTGGTGCACCGCGATCTCGTCCCCGGCCGACAGCAAGGTCAGCAGGGTCGAGGCGATCGCGCCCATCCCCGACGCCGTGACGAGCGCGGCCTGTCCGCCTTCCAGCGCCGCCAGCCGCGTTTCCAGCAGCTGCTGGGTGGGGTTCTGCTGGCGGCCGTAGACGCAGCGGTCGCTGTCGCCGGAAAACACCGCCTCGAAATCGGCGGTCGACTCGAACGCGTAGGTCGAGGTCATGAAGACCGGCGGGGTCACCGCGCCCTGGTGGTTGGCGGGATCGTAGCCGTGGTGGATGGCCCGGGTCGCGAAATGGAGCCCGGGGCGGGCGTTGCGTGCTTCTTTCATGCGGATTCCTCGGCGTGGCGGCGGGTGGGGGAAAATTCAGCGCAATGGCCAGCCGTACATCAGGCCGCCATGGGTATAGAGGGCGTTCATGCCGCGCTCGAGTTTGAGCGCGCTCTGCATGCCCAGGGTGCGTTCGTAGATCTCGCCGTAGTTCCCGAGCTGCTTGATGATCTGGTACGCCCACTTGTCGTCCACGCCCAGGTTCTTGCCCAGGCCCGGCGTCACGCCAAGGATGCGCTGGATGTTGGGGTTGGCGCTCTTGAGCTGCTGGTCCACGTTCTGCTGCGTGATGCCGTATTCCTCGGCCTCGAGCAGTGCGTTCAGGGTCCAGCGGACCGTGTTGAACCACTGCTCGTCGCCTTGCCGGACCATGGGTCCGAGCGGTTCCTTGGACAAGGGCTCCGGCAGGATGGCCAGGTCGGCCTCGCCGAGGTTGCGGCGGGTCGCGGCCAGCATCGACTTGTCGGCGGTGATGGCGTCGCAGCGGCCGGCGGCGAAGCTGCGCAGGATCTCGTCGAAGCGCTCCAGCACCACCGGCTTGAAGTCCAGCCCGTTGCCGCGGAACCAGTCGGCCAGGTTCAGCTCCGTGGTGGTGCCGGGCAGCACGCAGACCGTGGCCCCGCCCAGTTCGCGGGCGCTCTTGACGCCGAGCGCGGTATGGACCATCAGCCCCTGGCTGTCGTAATAGTTGATGCCCGCGCCGATCAGGCCCAGCGTCGTGTCGCGCGTCATGGTCTGGGTGGTGTTGCGCGTCAGCACGTCGACCTCGCCCGATTGCAGCGCGGTGAAACGAGCCTGGGTGGTCAGCGGCACGATCTTGGCCTTGGTGGCGTCGCCGAACATCGTCGCCGCGAGGGCGCGGCAGGTGTCGACGTCAATGCCTTGCCAGATGCCCTTGCTGTCGGTGTAGGCGAAGCCGGGCAGGTCGGTGGTGACGCCGCACTGCACGAAGCCGCGCTTCTTGACGGTGTCGAAGGTGGCGCCGGCGTGGGCCGCATGGGCGCTGAACAGGGCCAGGCCCATGGCGCCAAGGATTCGTGGAATGTTCACTGCGTGCTCTCCCAGGATAGGCGGCGCGGCGGCAGGGGCCGGCGTCGTCGGACGCAATGTGTCTTTCAGGACACTTTGTGTACATGAGGGAAAACACCGTTTCGCCAGCCGCCCTCGCGCCGGGGCCGGGCTCGCGTCGCGTGGCGCGAGCCCGGCTCCTGGGAGAAACACCGTAACCCGGCGGCCGCGCGCCGGATCGCCGCGCGGTTCTGGTTCAGTGAAATTGCGTCAAAGTGGTCCGCCTGCGGCCGCGCTCACCAGGCCGGCTTGGCCACCATCAGGTAATAGACGACGACCATTGCCACGAACGCCGGATAGCCCAGCCATTCCCAGCGGCGCGCAAAGCGCCAGTAGCGCGGCGGCAGCGCGGCGGCGCCGTCGGCCTGGGCGCGGGCGGCCATCCGGGCCATCTCGAGCTGCAGCCAGACCACCGGCAACCAGCAGGCGCCCGCCAGCAGATACAGACCGATCGACAGGCTGATCCAGGGCGTGCTCCAGTGCCAGCCGGCGGCATGCGCCAACCACAGGCCGGACAGCGGTTGCACCACCACGGCCGGCGTGGTGAACCACAGGTCGGCCCGCACCACCAGCTTGGAGACCGCCGCGATGACCGGCACCGATCCGGTGCGGTTGGCGAAGAACAGGTAGAACGCGGTGCCGAAGCCGGTTCCCACCAGCAGGACGGACGACAGGATGTGCAGGGTCTTGATCGTGAGATAGGCGTTCATGGTCGGGTTTCCTCGCAGAGCAGAATGAACAGAAGCGCGATGACGGCGGCGTTTTTCAGGAGCGGGCCGAAGGGATGCCACAGGAAGGCCGGCAGCGCGACGGCGATCACCGCCGAATACGCCAGCACCAGCGCGAGCTGCGCGGCCCATAGCCGCCGCCCGGGCCGCCACAGCGTGGCGATGCCCAGCGCGCCGTCCAGCGCCGCCGCCAGGTACAGGGCCGCCATGGCCGCCGGCCCATGCAGGCCGACGGGCGCCAACAGCGCCAGGCTGCCTTCGACCGGATAGATGAAGGCGCTGCACACGGCGGTCCAGAGCCAGATCAGCGCCAGCGCGCCGCGCAGCAGGGCGGGGCGCCAGGCCGCCAGGGCCAGCTGGCGCAACGCGGGCGCCTCGGCCGCGGGAATGAAGCTTTCCAGTCCCGCGGGCGGCCGTCCCAGCGCCCGCGTCGTGGCGGACGCATCGGCGCTGTTGCCGGCGCGCAGCATGCGCCAGGTGTCGCGCGTCAGCAGCGAGCCCGGCATGCGATCGAACAGCGCGGCGCCCGCGCCGATCAGCGCCCCGGGCACGGCGATGGACCACGCGGCGGGGAACCCCAACGCCTGCCGATAGATCGCCAGCATGCGCTTGAAGGTGACTTCGGTGCCGCCCACCAGATCCAGCACCGGCGGGGCGTCGGCCGTGCCGCGCACCAGCCGGACGACGATTTCGGCCAGCTCGTCGACGTGGATCGGACGCAGCGCCTGCCGTCCGCCCGCTGGCAGGACGTGCAGCGGCAACGACGCCACCGCGCGGAAAAAGCGCGCCGACGCGCCTTGTGCGCCATAGACCAGCGCCGGCCGCAGGACGTGATGCGCGATCGGCAAGGCGCGCAGGTGGTCGTCGGCCGCGCGCTTGCTCTGGAAGTAGGGCGTGTCGCCGTGCTGCGCGCCCAGCGCCGACAGTTGCAGCACCTGCCTGACGCCGGCCCGCAGCGCGGCCTCGAACAGCGCGATCGGCGCGCGGCGGTGGATGCGGTCGAAATCGCGGCCGCCGCCTTCGACCAGGATGCCGACCGCATTGATGACGACGTGGATGCCGCGCAAGCGGTCCACCCAGTGGGCGGGGGCCGTGTCGGCCAGGTAGTCCACGGCGATCTCGTCCTGCCGGCGGGGGTGGCGCACGCCTCTGAGCACCCGGTGGCCATCGCGCGCCAGCGCCTCGCACAGCGCCCGGCCGACGAACCCGTTCGCGCCGCATACCAGGATGTTCATGGATTCCGCCCTCCGTGGGTCTTCATTGTTCGATTCTTTTATTTCTGATATTTCTGTATAGACAGAAATATAGAAGCCAAAAAAAAGCGGGAACCCGGTCCCGCCGTGCCGTCAGCCCTTGGTGCGCCGCATCGTCTTGCTGATCTTCGCGCCCACGCCGAGCGTCTTCATCAGGGTCTCCGGTTTCATGCGCAGCATTTCATCCGACCAGGTGGTGAGGATCTCGAGGAAATCCAGCGTTTCGCGCACGCGCTGCGCGGTCAGCGGGGTCTCGTCGGCCATTTCGGGGCTGGCCAGCGTGTCGCGCAGCATGGTCAGCGTGGGATCGATCTCGCGCTGGCGCCGGCCCTCGACGATCAGCTTGAACAGCTCCCAGATGTCGGTGGAGGTCTCGAAGTGGTCGCGCCGGTCGTCCATGACGTGCACCACCCGGGCCAGGCGCCAGGCCTGCAATTCCTTGAGGCTGTTGCTGACGTTCGAGCGCGCCACGCCCAGGGTCTCGGCGATTTCCTCGGCGGGCACGGGGCGGCCCAGCAGGTAGAGCAGGGCGTGGATCTGCGCGACGGTGCGGTTCACGCCCCAGCGCGAGCCCATTTCGCCCCAGTGGAGGATGAAGCGTTCGGCGATCGGTGTGAGTGTCATGCGGCCACTGTAGGTATTTCTGTTATTTCTGTCAAGACAGAAATAACAGAAATAGATTCGATCCGCTAAGCTGGCGCCATGAACCAACAAGACTACCAGGCAGCGCTGCGGCGCGTGCTCGATGCCCACACCGACGGCGCGCTGCGCACCCTGCGGGAGCTGTTTCCGCGCCTGCCCGAGAAGGCGCGCGAGATCCAGTTCGGCATCTTTCCGGACCAGGACGGCGAAGGGACGTTTTCCATCGTCATCGGCCTGGACGGCCCCGACCTGTACGTGCTGAACAAGGCCATCGACGGCTATCGGCATCTGTTCGACGTGGTGCACGGCGAAGAGGGCGTGTCACCGAAGGTGCCGCTGTTCGGGCGCGAGCCCGGCTTCTGCGTGCAGGACGCCATTGCCGACACCGCGGCCGATTGGCTCGAAGCGCTGTGGCAGCAGGGCGGCCGCTCTGTGTCGCCCTTGCCGGCCTGCATCTATGCGGACGAGGAGTACGGCACGACCACGCCGCGCAGCCTGGCGGCGGACGCGGCGCGCTGAAGCCACGACCCGGGCCGCCATGTGACGGTCCGGCCGCCAGGGAATCCGGCCGGGGCCGGATCGCTCAGCGCGTCACTGGCTGGCGTCGGCCAGCGCACGCTGCACCGCCGGCCGCGCCGCGACCCGCGCCAGGTAGGCGCCCAGCTTGGGGAAACGCGCCAGGTCGACGCCGTCGCCCTCCAGCCAGCTGCCGATGGTGTAGAGATAGGCGTCGGCCACGCTGAACTGCTCGCCCAGCGCCCACGGCCCGGCGATCTGCGATTCCAGGTAGGCGGCGCAGGTCGTCATGGTCTCGGGCACTTTGGCGCGCATGGCTTCATGCGCGGCCGGGTCGTCGGCCCAGCGCGCGCCGCGCCGCTTGTGCGCGTGCGCCACGTGGGCGGTGGACGCCAGGTAGCTGTTCAGTTCCTGCAGGCGCGCGAAGGCGTAGGCGTCGCCCAGCGGCGCCAGGCCGGCCTGGGGAAAGGACTGCGCCACGAAGGCCAGCAGCGCCGGCGTTTCGGTCAGGACGCCATGCTCGGTGGCCAGCGCCGGCACCCGGCCCTTGGGATTGACGCGCAGGTATTCGGGGCTTTGCTGCTGTCCGGCGCTGAAGTCCAGCTTCACGACCTCGAAGTCGGCGCCGGCTTCATGCAGGGCGATATGGGTGGCCAGGGCGCAGGTGCCCGGCGCGGTGTAGAAGGTCCAACGAGACATGTGCGTCCTCAGGTGGCGAAGCGATGGGGAACGATCATTATCGCCAGAACCGGGGCCGCCGGGCAGGGTTATCTTGCCGGTAATCGAACGGGGCAGGCCGTGGCCGGCCCGGGGTGCGGCGCCACGGCCTCAGCGTGCGCGGGCGGCCAGCGGCGTGCGCTCCAGGAAACGCTCGAACGCGGCCAGATAGGCCATTTCGACCGCGCTCAGCTTGCGCTGCCGGTGCCAGGTCAGGAACACGTCGATCTCGGCCACGCTTTCGTTGGGCGGCAGGCGCCGCAGCTCGCCGTTGACCACGTCCGGCACGATCAGGTGCTCGGGCAGGAAGCTCAGGCCGATGCCGGCCACCACCATGCGCCGCACCTCCTCGATGTGCGGCGAGGTGCCGACGATGCGCCCGGTGAACCCCTGCTCGTCGCGGAAGATGGTCAGCGGCGACAGCGTGTCGCCGATCTGGTCGCTGGCGAAGCAGACGAAATTCTGGTCCATCAGGTCCTCGATCCCGACCCGGGGCCGCGAGAACAGCGGATGGCGGCGGCCGCACACCACCGCGTAGTGGTGGCGCAGGAACAGCCGGCGCTCCAGCGCCTCGACCGGCTTGCGGCACAGGCACAGGCCCAGCGCCGGCACGCGCTTGGACAGCGCGTCCAGGATGTCGGCGCTGGGCAGCACCTCGATATGGAACTCGATCTGGGGATGGCGCTGGTGGAAGTCCGCCAGGAAGTCGTCGTAGGCCGCGCTCTGGATGCGGCTCATGACCAGCAGCCGCAGCGTGCCGGCGACCTCGTCCTTGTCCTGCGCGGCGGCGGTCTCGATGCGCGCCATGGTGCCGTACATGTCGCGGGCGACGGCGTAGATTTCCTCGCCCAGGCCGGTCAGGCGGAATTCGCCGTTGCGGCGGTGCAGCAGCATGCCGCCGACCGCGTCCTCGAGCCGCTTGAGCGCCTGGCTGACCGCCGGTTGGCTCAGGTGCAAGGCCTGTGCCGCCCGGCCCACGCCGCGCGCCTGCACCACGAACATGAAGGTGCGCAGCAGGTTCCAGTCCATGCGCTCGGGCGCGAGCGAGTGGGTATTGGCGGGGCGGGCGGGGGCAGAGGGCATGGGGGGCCGGGACGATGGCTGCGAAAGGGGCGGGCCGGCGCCCGCCGCCGCGGCCCCACGCCTGGATTCAGGCGCCGGCCAGCCCCGCGAAGAAACGCGCTGCGTTGGATTCCAAGCCCTCGATATAGTAGCCGCCTTCCTGCACGATCAAGGTCGGCAGCTTCAGGCCGGCGACCTCGCGGCCGAGCCGTTCGAAGCCGTCTTCCGTGACCGCCACCATGGCCTGCGGATCCTTCTCGAAGATGTCGAAGCCCAGCGACAGCACCAGCGCGTCGGGCCGGAACTGCTCGATCGCGGCGCGCGCCTCGCGCAGCCGGTCGAAGAACACCGACTCGGGCGAACCGTGCGGCATCGGCAGGTTGAGGTTGTAGCCGTAGCCGTCCCCCGCGCCGCGCTCGTCCTCGAAACCGGCCACCACGGGATAGAAATTCTCGGGGTCGCCGTGGATCGAGACGTACAGCACGTCGCTGCGCTCGTAGAAGATGTCCTGGATGCCCTGGCCGTGGTGCATGTCGGTGTCCAGGATGGCGACGCGGCCGAACGTGTCGCGCAGGCGCTGCGCGGCGATGGCGGCGTTGTTCAGGTAACAGAAGCCGCCGGCGGCGTCGCGGCGCGCATGGTGGCCGGGCGGACGGCAGATGGCGTAGGCATGGCGGTCGCCGGCCGCGATGCGGTCGGCGCCGGCAATGGCGCATTGCGCCGACCAGTAGGCCGAATGCCAGGTGTGCGGCCCCACCGGGCAACTGCCGTCGGCCAGGTAGCGGGCGGCCTGCGCCAGCACGCCGCGCAGCGCATTGGGCTCGCGCACGAAGACGTTGGAGACGACTTCGTCGCCCCAGTCCTCGGGCAGTTTCTTCCAGTCGGCGTGGGCGTTCTGCAGGAAGCGCAGGTAGGCGGGCGTGTGCACCGCCTCGAGCGCGGCGCCGCCGTGGTCGGCCGGCGCCTGCACGTCGAAGCCCAGGGCGCGCGCGGCGTGCGCCAGCGCGTCCAGGCGCGACGGCACTTCCTGCGGCGTGCGCATCTTGCCGCGCGAGAAATAGGTCTGCGGATGGTGCAGTTTCTGGTCGTCGTGGAAGTACGCCTTCATGCTTGTTGAGCCTCGGGTTGGAATTGGACATGGCGCTGGCGGTAGGCGCCCAGCGAAAGCACGGATACCAGCGAAAGCAGCGAGATCGCCGAGAACAGCAGCGCCAGCGGCCACCACTGGCCCTTGAAGTTCTCGGCCAGCACCGTGCCCAGCATCGGCGTCAGGCCGCCGAAGATGGCGCCCGACAACTGGTACGCCATGGAAATGCCGGTATAGCGGATCGCGGTGGGGAAGCTGTCGCTGACGAAGCCGGCGATCACCGCATAATAGGCGCCCATGAACAGCACCGCCACGCCGATGCCCAGCGTGATCGCGCCGAGCGATCCCAGGTCCACCAGGTTGAACATGGCGTAGGGCGTGAAGACCGACACCAGCGCCGTGGCGCCCAGGAAGCGCAGGTTGCCCACGCGGCCGGCGATATACGCCGCCAGCGGCGTGATGAAGAACTGCATGATCGACACCACCAGCAGGCAGTCCAGGATGACCGCGCGGTTCAGGCCCACGTACTGGGTGGTGTAGGCGATCATGAAGGTGCTGGTGAAATAGAACCCGGCAATGCCCAGCACGTTGGCGCCCACGGCCAGCGCCAGCAGGCGCGGCGCGCCGGTCAGCACCTGGGCCAGCGGTGCCCGGGCCGGCTTGGCGCGCTTGGCCTGGGCCTGCTTTTCCTCGAGGAAATCGGGCGACTCGTTGACGCTCAGGCGGATCACGAAACCCACCAGCAGCAGCACCGCCGAGAACAGGAACGGCACGCGCCAGCCCCAGCTGAGGAAGGCGGCGTCGTCCAGGCCGGTCACCAGCTTGAACATCAGCATCGACAGGATCAGGCCGGCCGGGCTGCCCAGCTGCGCGAACGAGGCGAAGAAGGTGCGGCGGCTCTTGTCCGGCGAATGCTCGCCCGCCATCAGCACCGCGCCGCCCCATTCGCCGCCCACCGCCACGCCCTGCACGATGCGCAACAGCACCAGCAGCACCGGCGCCCAGAAGCCGATCGAGGCATAGGTGGGCAACAGGCCGATCAGCACCGTCACCGTGCCCATCATCAACAGCGTGATGACCAGCGATTTCTTGCGGCCGATGCGGTCGCCGATGTGGCCGAACAGGGCGCCGCCCAGCGGCCGCGCGAAAAAGCCCACCGCGAAGGTGCCGAAGGCCGCCAGCGTGCCGTAGAAGCCGGTGGCCGACGGGAAGAACAGTTTGCCGAACACCAGCGCGGCGGCGGTGGCGTAGATGTAGAAGTCATACCACTCGATCATCGTGCCGATGAAAGCGGCGGTCGACGCGCGCACCGGCTGGTGGCCCGTCTTGGAATTTCCCCTCATGATTTTCTCTCTGTAGGTGGGTTGAGGTTGCTGCGTAGACCGTTATACGCGCGCCCCCACCATAAGAAAAATTCTGAATTCTTATCCGCGAAATTCAGCGAATTTATGAGTGAAAACCCTAATATTGAGCGACGATGCGCGCACGGGGCCGTCCGGCGCGTATCGGTTGGGGATGGCGCGGCGCGGTCGTGCGGCGCGATCGCGCCGCGTTCTCGAGGGCAGATGTGGCGCGTCAGCGCGCCGGCCGCCAATCCGGCTGGCAGTTGGCCGCCGGGCGCAGTTCGTTGGCCGCCATCAGGCGTAACGACGGCTTGGCGCCGGCCGCATAGGCCAGATTGCGCGCCCGCCACGCGGCCAACTCGGCGTAGGGCACCTGCGCCGACGTGGCACCGCCGGTGCCCCAGAAGTCCATGGTTGGCGCCTCCAGGCAGACATCGGGCGCGGCCACGCTGGCCAGTTCGCGGCCGCTGTTCAGGTCCACCGCGCGAAACCGCAGCGCCGTCGGCCGCTGGCGCAGTTCGGCCGCGATCACCACCGGCGTGCCATTGGCCGTCTGGCCCACGCTGGCCGGCTTGACGGTCTGCACCTCCTGGCCGCGCGGCACCAGCAGGAAGGCCACGCCGTTGTCGATATCCAGCAGGCGGCCGCGGCCCAGCTTCACGACCTGGAACGGTTCGTGGCGGATCAGGGTGGTCTCGTACCAGCCGTTTTCGTAGCGCGTCCAGCCGGGCTCGCCGGCGTCCAGGAACACCAGGCCGCCGATGCTGTCGCCGTCGCCTTCCTTCTGCACCGCAATGTCGGTAATGCGCAGATCGCCTCCGCCGACGTCCAGGTACAGCAGGTTGCCGTGGCCCGACGTGCGGGTGACGAAGGCCAGCACGCCGTTGGCGTTGATGGCCTTGGCCGGGCCGCAGAAATAGTCGCGCGCGCGGCGCGGATCGTCCGCGGGCAGGAAACGCTCGCCCAGCTTGACGCCCTTGCCGCAGAGCGGCTGGCGCTGGTAGGTCAAGGTGTATTGGCTGGCGTTGCGCCGCTTGCCTTCCTGGTAGTCCTGGAAGCCGATGTCGGTTTCCTCGCCGCGCAGCCCCTTGTCGTTGTAGACGGTGCGGGCCTGCAGCGGCCCGGCCAGGGCGGCCAGGGCCAGCGACAACAGGGCGGCGGCCAGGGGCCACCGCGGGCGAGCCAGGGGATTGCGCATGTTTCTTGTCATCATCCGATAGCCGATGGGGCACCTTAGCACAATGACCGACGCGCAAAAAAAAGCCCTCCCACGCGGGGAGGGCGGGGCAGGCCGTTACAGCGCCTGCATCTCGGTATTGGCGTTGCGGCCTGGCGCCGGCTGGGCCGGCGCGCCGGTCGCGGGCGCCGCGGCCGGCGTCGCGTCCGGCACCGGCACTTCCACGTACGGCAGGTGCAGCACCTGGCTCGTCATGGCGCGGATCTGATTGGTCAGCGCCGGGCTGTCATTGAGCTTCTGGCCGTACGACGGGATGATCTCCTTCAGGCGCGTCTTCCAGCCCGCTTCCATCTGCTGGGGGAAGGCCTTGGCCAGCAGGTTCAGCATGATGGGCGGCGAGGTCGAGGCGCCCGGCGATGCGCCCAGCAGCGCGGCGATGGTGTTGTCCTTGTCGGTCACGACTTCGGTGCCGAACTGCAGGATCGGGCCTTTCTCGGGATCGCGCTTGATGACCTGGACGCGTTCGCCGGCCGTCACCAGGCGCCAGTCCTCGGGCTTGGCCTGCGGGAAGTACTTGAGCAGCTGCGCGTGGCGGTCGGCATCGGTCAACTGCGCCTGGTTGATCAGGTACTTGACCAGGTCCAGGTTCTCCAGGCCCACGTCCACCATGCTGGTGACGTTGTTGTGGTTGACCGACGAGAACAGGTCGAAGGACGAGCCTTGCTTGAGGAACTTGGTCGTGGCCAGCGCGAACGGGCCGAACAGCACCACCGGCTTGCCGTCGAGCTTGCGCGCGTCCAGGTGCGGCACCGACATCGGCGGCGAATCGGTGTCGGCCATGCCATAGGCCTTGACCTCGTGGCGGCCGGCGATGGCCGGCGCGTCGAAGGCCAGGAACTGGCCGCCCACCGGGAAGCCGGCGTAGTTCTTTGATTCGGGAATGCCGGACAGCTGCAGCACCTTGAGCGAGGCGCCGCCCGCGCCGATGAAGACGAAGCGCGACTTCACCGTGCGTTCCTGGTTGGTCTTCAGGTCCTTGACCGTGACGTTCCAGGTCTTGTCGTCGTTCTGGCGCAGCGCGGTGACCTCGTGCTGCAGTTGCAGCTTGAAGTTGGGATTGCGTTGCAGGCCCTGGGTCAGCTGGTTGGTGATGACGCCGAAGTTCACGTCGGTGCCCAGCGGCATGTAGGTGGCGGCGACCTTCTGGTTGGCGTCGCGGCCTTCCATCAGCAGCGGCGCCCACTGGCGGATTTGCGCCGCATCGGTCGAGTATTCCATGCCGTAGAACAGCGGACTCTTGACCAGCGCGTCGCGGCGCTTGCGCAGGTATTCGATGCGGTCATCGCCCCACACGAAGCTCATGTGGCCGGTCGGGTTGATGAAGTCCGACGGCTGGCCGAGGCGGCCGGTCTTGACCTGGTGCGCCCAGAACTGGCGCGAGACCTCGAACTGTTCGGCAATGTTGACGGCCCGCTTGATGTCGACCGAGCCGTCGGGCATCTCGGGGGTGTAGTTCAATTCAGCGAAGCCCGAGTGGCCGGTGCCTGCGTTGTTCCAGCCGTTGGAGCTTTCCAGGGCCACGCCGTCCAGGCGTTCGAAGAGCTCGACGCGCCAGTCCGGCTGCAACTCCTGCAGGTAGGTGGCGAGCGTTACGCTCATGATGCCGCCGCCGACGAGCACGGCGTCCAGGGGCTTGTCGTTGTCGGCTGCCGGGACCGAACGTTGGTGCAGGGGCCAGTACAGGAACAGGGCGGCCGCGACCACCACCGTCACCACCAGGCTGCCCACGATTTTGAGAAACTTTCTCATGGGTATTAGACCTTACGGTTCAAAGGATTATGTTGTTGTCGTTGTAGGAACTACGGAGAAAACGGGCGAGGGCACCTCCGGGGCGATCAAACACGCAAACAGCGATCCACGCGTCCAAGGCGGCAAGCCGGGGCGGGGGAGGTTGCGAACAGGGTTGGGTGGGCGCCTGACGGGCCCCGGCACCCGGCCAAGCGGCCGGGTATCCCTGGGGCGGGAGCCCGTGTCAGGTCTTGCGTGCAGGCCCTAGACTAGACGAAGCGGCTTCGTCCTGCCGCAATACCCGGGTCGCGGGCATTGGCTTTGGCGCAATACGCGTTGCGCCGTGATTGTAAACACATTGGCGTCACCGGTCGCGGGCGCGACCGGTCATGGCCGGGTTCACTTTGCCCGGCACAACGCCAGACGTCGGCATTCGCGCGTCGCCGACTGACGCGCGGCGACGGCGCGCCACCAGGGCGAGCCCGGATGCGGCGCGGCCAGATCCAGGCGTTCACCCATCTCCGGGGTGCTCAACGACACCCCGCGTTCGGCGGCCAGGGCGGCGATGCGCTCGAACGGTTCCTGCCACGCGTGCATGGCCAGGTCGAAGGTGCCATTGTGGATCGGCAGCAGCCAGCGGCCGCGCAGGTCCAGGTGGGCCTGCAGCGTTTCCTCGGGCTGCATGTGCACGAAGGCCCAGCGCTTGTCGTAGGCGCCGGTCTCCATCAGGGTCAGGTCGAACGGTCCGTAGGCGTCGCCGATGGCCTTGAAGCCGTCGAAGTAGCCGCTGTCGCCGCTGAAGAACACCCGCATGCCGTCGTCGTCGATGACCCAGGAAGCCCACAGGCTGCGGTCGCTGTCGCTCAGCCCGCGGCCGGAGAAATGCTGCGCCGGCGTGGCGGTCAGGCGCAGGCCGTCGACCTCGGTGGACTGCCACCAGTCGAGCTGCTCGACCTTGGCCGGATCGATGCCCCAGGCGATCAGTTGGTCGCCCACGCCCAGCGGCGCGATGAAGCGGCCGGTGCGCGCGGCCAGCCGCGTCACGGCGGCGCGGTCGAGGTGGTCGTAGTGGTTGTGCGACAGGATCACGCCGGCGATCGGCGGCAGGTCGTCCAGGGCCACGGGCGGCGCGTGGAAGCGGGCCGGGCCGGCCCATTGCACCGGCGAGGCGCGCTTGGAAAAGACCGGGTCGGTGAGCCAGTAGCGGCCGCGCAGCTTCAGCAGCAGGGTCGAGTGCCCCAGCCGGAACAGGCTGCGGTCGGGCGCGGCGCCCAGCTCGGCGCGGGTCAGCGGCCGCACGGGAATCGGCTGGTCGGGCACGGTGCCGGCCGGCTTGCCGAACAGGAATGACCAGGTCAGCTTGAGCCCTTGCCAGAATCCCAGCGACGGGCGCGGGCGGGCGTTGTGGAAGCGGCCGTCGCGATGATGCGTCGGGCCGGACGGTGGGTTGGGGGAAGCGTCGGGCGTCGAGGGAGTCACGGCGGAAAATCCTGGCGGGAAAGAGGGCAGGCGGACGGGGCATCCACCAAAAGTATACTGAGCAGTGTAGTTTCCTTTTTCTTGAAAGTACACCGCAGAGTGTAAAATTTTCGCTATCTATTCATTAGGACGTTCCCATGGCAGAAGTTCCGCAGCGGCTCACCGACAGGAAGCGCGAGGCTATCCTCAGCGCCGCCGTGGAGGAATTCCGCACGGCGGGCTACGAGGCCACCAGCATGGACCGCATCGCGGCGGCCGCGGGCGTCTCCAAGCGCACGGTGTACAACCACTTTCCCAGCAAGGACGAACTGTTCGGGCTGATGCTGGAACACCTGTGGAACCGCAGCATCGCCAACGCCAGCGTGGCCTATCGCGCCGACCAGCCGCTGGATGTTCAGCTGCGGCAGCTGCTGATGCGCAAGCTGGAACTGCTGGGCGACCCCAACTTCATCGATCTGGCGCGCGTCGCCATGGCCGAAATCATCCACACGCCGGAACGGGCCCAGGCCATCGTCTGCCGCATGGGCGCGAAAGAGGGCGGCGAGACCGTCTGGATCCGCGCCGCCATCGCCGACGGCCGCCTGGCCGACATCGACGCGGAATTCGCCGGGCATCAATTGCAGGGCCTGGTGAAGAGCTTCGCGTTCTGGCCGCAGGTCACGCTGGGCCAGCCGCCGCTGGGCCCGGCCGAGCGCGAGCGGGTGGTGGATTCGGCGGTGGCGATGTTCCTGGGGTGCTACGGACGCGGCGTGTAAGCCAGGCGTTGCGCTGATGGCGGATGGCGCGGCCGCCCGACGCCCGCCGGCGGTGCCGGTCCGGCGCTCTGTTATTGTTGGCGGCGCGGCGCAACGTGTCACGCCCGACCCGCAAGACCCCGCCGCCCATGCCCGGGCAATCCGACGAGGCCTTATCGCTTGAAGACCAAGAACTATCTGTTCGGCATCATCGTTTCGTTCGCGCTGGCCGGCCTGGTGGCGGCCCTGGGACTGGTCGCCGTGTTCAGCGACAACCTCGGCTGGGGCATGGTGGCGTTGCTGTCGTATGGGGTCTTGTTCGGCGGGCCGCTGGCGATCCTGCTGGCGCTGACCTGGATCGTGTACCTGTTGCGCGATCGCGGCCACGTGCCCGGACGCATCCATGCGCTGCTGTTCCTGCCCACGCTGCTGGCCCTGATGATCGTGCCGGTCAACGAGGAGATCCGCCAGGGCCGCGCCGACCGCTTCCGCGACGCCAATCCGGCCATCGCCGAAAGCCACGTCAACTTCAGCGGGCGCACCATCTGGCTGGACTACCGCGCGGCGTCGTCCTCGTCGGGTGGCGGGTCGCCCTACATGGAACCGGCTTCCGCGGACAATATCCAGTTCTCGCGTTTTCTGCGCTATCCCACGGCCAACACCCTGGCTGAGGGCGGCTTTCCCTACGAGGGCGCGCGCCTGAAAGCGGACGTCAGCCGCTATGCCTATTCCAGCAGCGACGGCGCGCCGTCGACGACGCTGCCCCTGCGGCAGTTGCCGGCGCCTGCCCTGGACGCGCTGCGGCCGGCCTTCCGCTATGGCGATGCCGGGCTGCTGCTGTACCAGTACTTCCATTACGCCGACCACGTCGAGGTGGCGCCCAGCCTCGCGCGATTCGCCGCGACTACCGAGGATGCGATGACGGCGGCCCGCATCGCGGGGCTGGCGATCGTCAGCCTGGAAAACTACACGCCGCAGACCATCGCGCGGCTGGAGATCAATGGCCAGACGCTGGACCTGGCGTACGCGGCCCGCAGCATGGCGGGGCAGCGGTGCGATCCGGTGCGGGGCGGCAGCCCGGCCATGCTCGACCTGCAACAGGCGCTGCGGGTGCGTTGGCAGACGCTGGAGGAGCCGGCGCGCTGGCATGAGGCGAGCGTGATGGTGCCGGCATTCGGCGCGGCCAGCCAGGCCGATCCCGACAAGGGGCTGATGCGCGTGCGCCTGTATGTCCTGCCCGATGGCGCGGTGGCCGCCGAGCGCTTCCGCGAAATCCGCCTGCGCGGCGGCGAGCTTGCGATCCGCGCCACCGGACTGCCGGCGGCGGCGCAACCGCATGCGGCCTGCGGCGGCGCGTATGGCGGCGCGTATGCCGGCTACAACCCGCAGACGGTCAAATTGTTGGCCAACTGAGCCGCGCGGCGCGGAACGATCACGGCCGCCACCAGGCCTGCGCCACGGGCGAGAGGACGACGAACGCGGCCAGGTTCAACGCCACCGTCGCCCAGAACTGGATCCGGAAACTCCGCTTGATGGTCTTGTGCCGCAGCCAGCGCTGCGCCAGCAGCGCGCCGGGCCAGCCGCCGGCCAGCGCCAGCCCATGCAGCGTGCGCTCGGAAATCCGCCACTGGCCGGCGCGCGCCTGCGCCTTGTCCCACGTATAGAAGGCGATGGTGATGAGGCTGAGCGAGAGATACGCCAATCCCACCCACAACGGGACCTGCAGCAGATAGGTGGCCAGGCCGTAGGCCGCGAGGCAGGCAAGCAGGATCAGCGCGGTGCGCATGCGAGGCTCCAGGTGTGGCGGTCGAGGAACTGGAATGGTATTCCAGTTCGCCGCCGCCCTATCATGACGCAACGACGCCGCGCCCAATCCGTCCACCGCGCCGATCGGGCACGGGCCGTCCAGCGCGGCGGGCGCGGCGGGGCGGGGCCTCGCCAGCCATTCGGCACGCCACTCAATCCCGCCGCGCAAACATATTGGACGCTCCGCATCGCCTGTCCTAGCCTTGGCGCTTATCCACGGCTTTGGAATCCGCATGCTGTCCATCATCCCCACGGAGGTCTATACCGCCGTCCCCGCCCATCTGCGCCTGAATCAGGAAACCGACTGGAGCCGGGCGCGCGGCGGCGGTCCCTTGCACTCCTTCCTTGAGGGCCCGGGTTTTGACCGTCAGGGCCGATTGTATTGCGTCGATGTATGCCACGGGCGCATTTTCCGCATCGGCCGCGACGGCGCCTGGGAAATCTTTGCGTCCTATGACGGGCGTCCCAACGGTCTGCGCATCCACCGCGATGGGCGGGTGTTCGTGGCCGACGCGCTGCACGGCTTGCTGGTGTTCGACCCGGACACGGGTCAGCGCATCGGCGAATTGACGCAATGGGCGCCGGGCCAGCGGTTCTCCGGCCTGAATGACCTGGCGTTCGCCGACGATGGCACCGTGTTCTTCACCGATCCCGGCCACAGCGCGCTGGAGGATCCACACGGCCGCGTGTTCGCCTGGCAGGAAGGTGGCGCGGCGGCGCCGGTATTGCAGGGGCTGCCGTTTCCGAATGGCGTGGTGGTGATGCCGGACCAGGCCGCGCTCTGCGTGGCCAGCACGCGGTCGCTGGAAATCCTGCGCGCGACCCGCCGCGGCGTCCAGGTGCGCAATCTTGGCGTCTACGCCCGTTTCAGTGGCGGCCTGGCCGGACCGGATGGACTGGCCGTGTGCGAGGACGGCGGCCTGGTGGTGGCCCATTCCGGCCTGGGCGTGGTGTGGTGGCTGGATCCGCTGGGCGAAGTGCGCGGGCGCATCGAATCATGCGCCGGCATCCGCAACACCAATCTGGCCTTCGATCCCGACGATCCACACACGCTCTATATCACCGAGAGCGAGACCGGATCGATCCTGCGCGCCCGACTGCCGGTCAAGGGCCGCACGCCGTACTCGCATCGCTGACATCGCGTCGGCGCGCGGGCGCCGGACCAGGACAGGGGCCCGCACCAAAACAATAGAGGAGACCACCATGAAGACCTTGCGCAGCATCCTGGCCGCGACCGCGGCCACCTGCCTGTTTGGCATCAGTCCGTCCGCATCGGCCGCCGATCCGGCCTTTCCTTCCAAGCCCGTGCGTATCATCGTGCCGTTTGGCACGGGCGCGATGGTCGACCTGATCCCGCGCGATCTGGCGACGCAGCTGGCGGCCAAGTGGGGCCAGCCGGTCGTCGTCGAGAACAAGCCGGGCGCGGCCAGCATGATCGGCGCCGAGTACGTGGCCCGCTCGCCGGCGGACGGCTACACGCTGCTGATGGCGACGTCGAGCACGCTGTCCGTGGCGCCTTATCTGTACAAGAAGCTGCGCTTCGATCCGGTCAAGGATCTGGCGCCGGTGACGCTGGTGTCCACGGCGCCCAATATCCTGATGGTGTCGCGCGACCTGCCGGCCCGCTCGGTGGCCGAGCTGGTGGCGCTGGCCAAGTCGCGGCCGGGCGAGTTGTCCTATGCCTCGGCGGGCGTGGGCGGCATCCTGCACCTGCAGGGCGAGCGCTTTCTGGAGACGACGGGCACGCAGATGGTGCACGTGCCCTATCCGGGCTCGCAGCAGGCGGTGGGCGACCTCAGCACGGGGCGGGTGCAGATGATGATAGACATCATGGCGTCGAATATCGGCAATCTCCAGGAAGGTCGCCTGCGGCCGCTGGCCGCCATGACGCGCGAGCGCCTGCCGCAATTCCCGGACTTGCCCACCATCGGCGAAGCGGGCTATCCGGACCTGGCCACCGATCTGTGGTTCGGCCTGGCGGTGCCGGCGGGCACCGACGCGGCCATCGTCGACAAGCTGCAGCGCGATATCGCCGAGGTGGTGCAATCGCCGCAGATGCGCGAGAAGTACGCGGCGATGGGAATGAACATGGTGGGCAGCACGCCGGCGCAGATGCGTGACCTGGTGCGCACCGACGGCGATCGCTGGCGTCACGTGATCGAGACTGCCGGCATCCGTATCGAGTGAGGCGCGGCGGTCAGCGGCTGCGGGCCGCCTCGGCCAGGCTGGCCAGGAAGTTCTCCAGCAGGGTCGAGGTGGCCTGCTTGCGCCAGCACACGTACATCTCGGCCACCGGCGGGTCCTGCACCGCGAGGGGCCGGTAGACCACGCCATCGAGCCGGTTGCGCGAGGTCAGTTCGGGCACCAGGGCGACCCCCAGGCCGGCGGCCACCAGCGACACCAGCGTGTGGGGCTGGGTGGCGCGTTGCACCACCAGCGGCGTGTGGCCGTCACGGCCGAGCAGTCCTTCGACCATGTCGCGCAGGTAGGGCGAGTTGGCCGGCGTGAAACTGATCAACGGCAGGTCGCGCAGACTGGGCAGGTCGATGGCCGGGCGCGCGGCCAGCGGATGCTGCGCCGGCAGCACCGCCATCAGCGGCTCGTCCAGCAGTTTCTGGCTCATCAGGTCGGGATGGCGGGCGTGCGGCCGCATCAAGCCCACGTCCAGCCGGTTCTCCAGCAGGCCGCTGACCTGGTCGTTCGAGATCATTTCATGCAGCGCCAGCTCCACGGCCGGGAACCGCCGCGTGAAAGAGCCGATGGCGGTCGGGATCAGATAGTAGGCGCTGGCCGCGGTGAAGCCGACGCGCAGGAAACCGGCGTCGCCACGCTTGGCGGCCGCGACGATGCCCGGCGTTTCGTCCCAGCGCGCCAGCAGCGGCTTGATGTGGGCCAGCAGGACTTCGCCTTCGTGCGTCAGGCGCACATTGCGCTGGTTGCGGCGGAACAGCTGCGTGCCCAGGGTGTCCTCGAGCAGCCGGATCTGTTGCGACAGCGGGGGCTGCGAAATATGCATGCGCGCGGCGGCGCGGCCAAAGTGCAGCTCTTCGGCGACCGCCACGAAGTAGCGCAACTGGCGTAGATCCATCTTCATCGGAGGGCCTTGCAATATGGAAATCGACTCAATCTGAGTTGAATAATATATTGGACGACTGAGTCCGCGCCCTCCAGAATTTCCCTCATGGCAGACACAACGATAACGAGGGAGACATGTCCAGGGTATTGATCACCATGCCTGTGGCGGCGGCCGGTTTGCGCCGCCTGGAGGACGCGGGCCACGAACTGGATCTGGTCGAGCGCCCGGCGCCGGCCGAGTTCCGGGCCAGGCTGGCGCGCGCCGACGCGGTCATCCTGCGTTTCCAGGCCTTGTCGCGCCAGGACATCGAGGCGGCCGGCAAGTTGCGCTTCGTGGCGCGCCATGGCGTGGGCTACGACGCGGTCGATGTCGCCGCCCTGACCGAGCGAGGTATTCCGCTGGCGATCACGCCGGGGGCCAACGCCATCGGCGTGGCCGAGCACGCGCTGGCGCTGTTGCTGGCCGTCGCGCGGCGCGTCATCGGGCACGACGCAGGCGTGCGCGCCGGCCAGTGGCAGGCGGCATTGCGCGGCCCGATGTTCGAGCTGGCGGGCAAGACCGCGCTGATCGTGGGCGTCGGCCGCATCGGCCGCGCCACCGCGCAACGGCTGCGGGCCTTCGACATGCGGGTGCTCGCCTATGACCCGTTTCTGCCCGCCGATGCGGCATTGCCGCAGGGGATCGAGATCCGCACGGACCTGGCGGCCGCCCTGGCCGAGGCCGACGTGGTGAGCCTGCACTTGCCGTTGACGGACGCCACCCGCGGCCTGATCGATCCGCTGGCGCTCAAGCGCGGCGCCATCGTGATCAATACCGCCCGCGGCGGGCTGCTGGATCCGGCGCGCCTGTTGGCGGCGCTGGAAAGCGGCCACCTCACGGGCGCCGGCCTGGATGTGTTCGATCCGGAACCGCCCGGCGCCGCCGATGCGTTGCTGCGCCGCCCGGAGGTGGTGCTGTCGCCGCATGCCGCGTCGCTGACCGATGCGTCGATCGAGCGCATGGCCACGGAGTGCGCCACCAACATCATTGATTTCTTCGAAGGCCGTCCCCCACGGGACAGCATCGTCAACCTAGCCGGCATCGCCCTCTGAGGCGCTGGCGCGAGCAGAGGGGCCGACCAAGAACGGCCCCCGGAATCCAGGAGACTTACCCATGCATATCATGATCCAGGCCGCACGCGCGGCCGGCGCGCTGTTGCTGGCGGCGGCGCTGGCCCCCGCCGCCGGCGCCGCCTATCCCGAACAACCCATCAAGCTTGTCATGCCGTATCCGGCCGGGGGCATGACCGACGTGTCGGGCCGGACGGTGATGGCCGAGCTGGCGCGCAAGCTCGAGGGCAACATCGTGGTGGAGAACAAGCCGGGCGCCGCCTCGACCGTGGCCAGCAACTGGATGACCCAGCAGAAGCCCGATGGCTACACCTTGTATGCCGCGCCGGTGTCGCTGGTGCTCAACCCGCTGATCCAGGGCAAGGTGGGCTACCGGCCCTACGACAGCTTCGAGCCGATCTCGATGATGATCGAGTCGCCCTTCGTGCTGCAGGTCAACAAGGACCTGCCGGTCAAGAGCGTGGAGGAGCTGATCGCCCTGATCCGGCAACGGCCGGACCGCTATGCCATCGGTACGTCGGGCGTGGGGTCGATCAACCACCTTGCGGCCGAGTATTTCATGAGCCGCTTCGGGCTGAAGATGACGGTGGTGCACTACAAGGGCGGCGGCCCGGCCTCGCAGGACCTGGTGGGCAACCAGATCCAGATGATGTTCTCGGCGGCCAACGAGGCCGCGCCGCTGGTGCAGGGCGGACGCACCCGGGCGCTGGCCGTGACCACGGCGCAGCGCCTGCAATTGCTGCCGCAGGTGCCGACCATGAACGAGGCGGCCGGGCTGACGGATTTCGAAGCGGTCTTCTGGCTGGCGCTGATGGCGCCCAAGGGACTGCCGCCCGACATCGCGCAGCGCCTGAGCGCGGCCATGCGCGCCCTGGGCGACGATGCGCCGTTGGCGGCGCGCCTGCAGGAACTGGGCGTCAGCCTGCACGTGTCGGACGGCGCGGCAGTGGTGCGGCGCATGCGCGAGGATGAAGCCAAGTGGGGCGCGCTGATCCAGCGCATGGACCTCAAGCCCGAGAACTGAGGCGGGGAGCGCGACGATGACGGGATTGAAGCGGCTGCTGTCGGTGGCCGACGTGGAGCGCGCCGCGGGGCGGCGCTTGCCACGCAGCGTCTATGAGTTCGTGCGCGGCGGCACCGAGGACGAAGCCACGCTGGCCGAGAACCGGCGTGCCTTTGCCGACTATCGGCTGCTGCCGCGCGGACTCAACGACGTGGCCGGGCGCGACTTGCGCACGGCCCTGTTCGGCATCACCCATGCGATGCCGGTGGGCATCGCGCCGACCGGCCTGGCGGGCATGGTGCGCCACGAGTGTGACCTGGCGCTGGCGGGCGGTGCGCGCCAGGCGCAGGTGCCGTTCATCCTGAGCGGCTCCTCCAATGTGCCGTTGGAACGGGTCCTGCGCGAGGCGCCGGATACCTGGTACCAGGCCTATTTCCCGGGAGACCGGGATCGTATCGCGCGGATCCTGGCGCGGCTCGAGGCGGCCGGGGTCGGCACCCTGGTGGTCACCGCGGACACCTGCGTCGCGGCCAATCGCGAGAACAACGCGCGGCGCGATTTCACCATTCCGTTCCGCTTGACGCCGCGGCTGGTGGGGGAGGGGATGGCACGGCCGCGCTGGACCGTCGGCGTGCTGCTGCGCACCTTGCTGGCCGGCGGCGTGCCGCGGTTTGCCAATCTGTATGAAGAAATCGGCCCCCCGGTCACACGCGAGCCGGCGCATGGCTTTCGCACGGGCCGCGATCGGCTGGACTGGGGTGACATGGCCTGGCTGCGCGAACGCTGGCGCGGCCGCCTGGTCATCAAAGGCCTGATGCACCCGGACGACGCGCGCCGAGCCGCCGCGTTGGGCGCCGACGGCATCATCGTGTCCAACCACGGCGGGCGCCAGCTGGATGGCGCCGCCTCGTCATTGCAGGCGCTGGCCGCCATCGCGCCGGGGCTGCCGCCGGACATGGCGCTGATGGTCGACAGCGGCTTTCGGCGGGGCACCGACATCATCAAGGCGCTGGCGCTGGGCGCCCGCTTCGTCTTCGTTGGCCGTCCCACGTTGTTCGGGGCGGCGCTGGCGGGGGAGGCCGGCGTGCGCCATGTGCTGGAGATCCTGCGCAGCGAGCTGGACCGCGACCTGGCGCTGTTGGGCTGCCGCGCCGTCGGCGATCTGGGGCCAGGCCTGCTGGCAGGCGCCGCATTTCAAGGCCGGGCCTAGTGAAAACCCTTATTTGCATACGTATGCATGGACCAAAAAGTGTCGCCACGGCTTTTCTCTTTCCCTTCTTTTTCCAGGACCTGAATACATGATTCGCTATCTCAAGCGCGGCCGCAGCGCCGCGGTCAAGACCGACGCCGACGCCAAGGTGCGCGCCACTGTCGAGGACATCATCCGCGACATCGAAACCCGCGGCGACGATGCCGTGCGCGACTACAGCCGCAAATTCGACAACTGGGATCCGGCCGATTTCCGCCTGTCCCGCGCCGAGATCGAGGCCGCGCGCAAGCAGCTGTCGGATCGCGAGATCGAAGACATCGCCTTTGCCCAGACGCAGGTGCGCCATTTCGCCCAGATCCAGCGCGACTCGATGCGCGAGGTGGAGGTGGAAACGTATCCGGGCGTGGTGCTGGGCCATCGCCATGTGCCGATGAATGCCGTCGGCTGCTATATCCCCGGCGGCAAGTATCCCTTGCTGGCTTCGGCGCACATGAGCGTGCTGACCGCCAAGGTGGCCGGCGTCAAGCGCATCGTCTCGACCGCGCCGCCTTACCAGGGCAAGCCGCACCCGGCCATCGTCACCGCCATGGACATGGCCGGCGCCGACGAAATCCTGGTGCTCGGCGGCGTCCAGGCCGTGGTGGCGATGGCGGTGGGCACGGCCAGCGTCGATCCGGTCGACATGCTGGTGGGCCCGGGCAACATGTTCGTGGCCGAGGCCAAGCGGCAACTCTACGGCCGCGTCGGCATCGACCTGTTTGCCGGCCCGACCGAAACGCTGGTCATTGCCGACGATAGCGTCGACGGCGAATTGTGCGCGGTGGACCTGCTGGGCCAGGCCGAACACGGACCCACGTCGCCGGCGGTGCTGCTGACCACCAGCGAAACGTTGGCGCGCGACACGCTGGTCGAGATCGAGCGGCAATTGAACCTGCTGCCCACCGCGGGTATCGCGGCGCAGGCCTGGGCCGATTGCGGCGAGGTCATCGTCTGCGACAGCGAGGCGGAAATGCTGGCCGTGGCCGACGAACTGGCGTTCGAGCATGTGCAGGTCATGACGCGCGATCCGGACTACTTCCTGAAGAACCTGAGCAATTTCGGCGCGTTGTTCCTGGGCCCGCGCACCAACGTCAGCTTCGGCGACAAGGTCATCGGCACCAATCACACGCTGCCCACCAACCGCGCGGCGCGCTATACGGGCGGGCTGTGGGTCGGCAAGTTCCTCAAGACCTGCACCTACCAGCGCGTGCTGACCGACGCCGCCAGCGCGACCATGGGCGAATACTGCTCGCGCCTGTGCCACATGGAGAACTTCGCCGGTCATGGCGAGCAGGCCAACATTCGCGTGCGCCGCTACGGCAACCGGCCGGATCTGCCCTGGTACCAGCCCGTGGAGGCCCAGGCATGATCGCCTTGCCCCAGGGACCGGACTTCGGCTTGCACGGCCGGCGCGCGCTGGTCACGGGCGGCAGCGGCGGCATCGGCCTGGCCGCGGCCGCGGCGCTGGGCCGGGCCGGCGCGCACGTGACGGTGGCGGCCCGCCGCGAGGCGGAGCTGGCGAACGTCTGCGCGGCCCTGCGCGCCGAGGACATCGGCTGCGACGCCCTGGTGCTCGACGTCACCGATGCGCCGGCGGTCGATGCGGCGCTGGGGCAGGGCGAGGTGTTCGACATCCTGGTCAACAATGCCGGCATGAACCGCCCGTTGCCGCTGGTGGAGCAGCCGGACGCCGATATCGATGCCGTGCTGGACCTGAACGTCAAGGCGGCGTTCTACGTCAGCCGGGCCGTGGCGCGGCGCCTGCGGTCCGCGGGCCGGCCGGGCTCGCTCATCAATGTGTCTTCGCAGATGGGGCATGTGGGCAGCCCGCGACGCACGCTGTACTGCGCCAGCAAGCACGCGCTGGAAGGCTTCACCCGCGCCCTGGCGTGGGAACTCGGGCCGGACGGCATACGCGTCAACACCCTGTGCCCAACCTTCATCGAGACGCCCATGACAGCGGGCATGCTGGCCGAACCCGGCTTTCGCGACTGGGTCTGCGCCCGCAATGCGCTGGGCCGCGTGGGCCAGTTGCACGAAGTCATGGGCGCGGTGGTGTTCCTGGCCAGCGATGCCGCCAGCCTGGTCACGGGCAGCGCGCTGATGCTGGACGCGGGCTGGACGGCCGCATGAGAACCGCCCCGCGCGCCCAGGACGTGGCCGATCTGGCCGAGGTGTCGCAGTCGGCGGTCAGCCGCACGTTCACCCCCGGCGCCAGCGTGTCGGAGGAAACGCGGCGCAAGGTGCTGGCGGCCGCGCAGCGGCTGGGCTATCGCCCCAATGCCCTGGCGCGCAGCCTGATCACGCGCCGCAGCCGCATCGTGGCGCTGGTGATGAGCTACCTCGAGAACCAGTTCTATCCGCTGGTGATGGAGCGGCTGTCGCAGCGCCTGCAGCGCGAGGGGTACCACGTGCTGATGTTCATCGCCGAGGTGGGCGAGGCCGCCGACGGCGTGTTGGCGGAGATCCTGGAATACCAGGTCGACGGCATCGTGATGGCCTCGGCCATGCTGTCCCCCACGCTGGCGCGCAGTTGCGCCGAAGTCGGCGTGCCGGTGCTGCAGTTCAACCGGGTGTCGGCGCTGGGCGGCCTGGCGCGCCATGCCAGCAGCTCGGTCACGTCGGACAACTATGCCGGCGGCCAGGCGGTGGCGCGGCTGCTGGCGGGACGCGGTTATCGGCGTTTCGGCTTCCTGGCGGGGCTGGAGGATTCCTCCACCAGCCTGGAGCGCGAGCGCGGCTTTCGCGACGCGCTGGAGGCCGAGGGCCATGCGCTGCACGCCCGCGCCGTCGGGCATTACGACTTCGAACGCGCCAAGCAGGCGGTGCGCGCGATGTTCGCGCAGGACCCGCCGGACGCCTTGTTCGCCGCCAACGACCACATGGCGATCGCGAGCCTGGACGTGCTGCGCCAGGAACTCGGCCTGCGCGTGCCCCGCGACATCGCCGTCGTGGGTTTCGACGACGTGCCGCAGGCGGCCTGGGGCGCCTACGACCTGACCACCGTGCGCCAGGGCGTCGACCCCATGGTCGAGGCCACGGTGACGCTGCTACGCGAGCAGATGCATGCCGAACTGCGACCGCGCGACGTCGTCGTGCCGGTCGAACTGGTCGAACGGGGCACCGTGCGGCCGGCAACATGATGATTCAAGAGCGGCGCAAGCCGCCCCTAACAGGAGACTATCCATGCGCAGTACTACCTTGTTTCGCACCCTGGCGACCGCCTGGGCGCTGGCCTGCGCCGCGCTGCCGGCCCATGCCCAGGGCGGGGCGGCCTGGCCGGCCAAGCCCATTCGCTACATTGTGCCGTTCTCGCCCGGCGGCGTGTCCGACGGCGTGGCCCGCCTGATGGCCGAACAGTTGAGCACGCGCCTGGGCCAGCCCGTCATCGTCGAGAACAAGCCGGGCGTGTCCGGCGTGGTCGGCACGCAGCTGGTCGCGCGGGCGGAGCCCGACGGCTACACCGTGGTCGGCGGCACCATCACCACGCACGCGGTCAACCCATTCTTCATCAAGTCGCTGGGTTACGACCCGGTCAAGGATTTCGCGCCGGTGGCGTTGGTGGGCATGGTCAGCAACGCGCTGGTGGTCCGCGCCGACAGTCCGTTCAATTCCGTGCAGCAGGTCATCGATGCCGCCCGCGCGCAACCGGACGGGCTGACCTACGGCACCGCCGGCGCCGGCACCTCGCAGCACTTGTCGGGCCAGCTGTTCCAGTCGATCTCGGGCACCCGGCTGCGCCAGATCATCTACAAGGGCGGCTCGCAGTCGATGGTGGACCTGATCGGCGGCCAGATCGACATGGTGTTTGAAACGGTGGCGGCGGCCCGGCCCATGATCGATTCGAAGCGCGTGAAGGTGCTGGGCGTGACCGCTGCCGCGCCGCTGGCCGATCTGCCGGGCGCAAAGCCGCTGGCCGAGCTGGGCCTGCCGGGCTTCGAGATGCAATCGTGGCAAGGCATTTTCGCGCCGGCGGGCACGCCCGCACCCATTGTCGAACGACTGGCGCGCGAGATCGGCGCCGCCCTGCAGAGCCCGGACGTGCGGGCCAAACTGTTGACGCTGGGCGTGGCGCCCGACGGCCGCGGCCCGGCGCCATTCGCGCAGTTCCAGCGCAGCGAAATCGACAAATGGGGCAAGGTCATCAAAGACGCCGGCATCCAGGCCGACTGACACGCATTCCTCGACACCCACAGAGAAGACAACCCATGAATGAACCCTGCTATCCCCTCAATGGCGACCTGCCCGCGATGCTGCGCGGCGGCGGTCCGGTGCGCGGCCTGTTCAACGGCCTGCCGAGCCCGGCCGTGGTCGAAATGTGCGCCTACGCCGGTTTCGACTTCATCATCCTGGACAACGAGCACGGCAGCGCCGACCTCGACACCACCGAACACATGTTGCGCGCCGCCCGTGCCGCCGGCATCGCCCCCGTGGTGCGCTGCTTCGAGCACGATCTGCCGCGGATCCTGGACATGGGCGCCAGCGCCGTGCAGGTGCCGATGGTGGAAAGCGCCGCCCAGGCGAGACGCCTGGCCGACCAGATGCGTTATCCGCCGCTGGGCCGGCGCGGCAGCGCCTTCAGCACCCGCGCGGCCGGCTATGGCGCATTCGGCGGGGCAGGGCATACGCAACGCAGCAATGACGGCGTGGCGCTGATCGCGATGGTCGAGACGCCGCAAGCCATTGCCGCGGCCGGCGAGATCGCCGCCGTCGACGGCGTGGACGCGGTGTTCATCGGCCCCAATGACCTGGCGCACGCGATGGGCTACGGCAGCGACTGGAATGCCGCGCCGGTGCAGCAGGCCATCGAGCAGGGCCTCGGGGCCATCGTGGCGGCGGGCAAGTGCGCCGGCATCGTGGCGCTGACGCCGGCCGACGAAGAGAAGTACGGCGCCTGGGGCGCGCGCTATTTCGCCAACGTGTCCACCAGCATCATCACCCGCGCGCTGGCCCAGGCCGCCGCGGCGGGGAGGGACGCGCGACTGCGTTACTGAGCCGCCTCCAGACCGGGCCGACCGCGAGGACGGCCCGGTTATCATCGCCTGCTCATGCATTCGAATGCACAAAATAACGGCGACCACGATCCGGTACGCCGCGAGAGGAGACAAGCATGAAAAGAAGACAGTTCCTGGCGGCTGCGGCCGCCTGCTCCGGGTGGAGCGCCATGCCGGCCTGGTCGCAGGCCGGCCCGGACCTGAAGCCGGGCAGGCCCTATGCCGGCACGCGACTGGCGATCATGCTGCCGCCGTCGTCGCAGTTCCGGGCGCAGGAGAAGCGCCTGGACGAGTTCGAGGCGGCTACGGGCATCAAGGTGGCCTACCAGTACGTGCCTTATGGCCAGTTGCTGGAGAAGCTGACGACGGAAGCGGTCGGCGGCGGCAGCGCCTATGACCTGATGGCCTACCAGGACAGCTGGCTGGCGTCGCTGTCGGGGTACCTCAGCCCGCTGGACGCGCGGCTGGCCGATGGCGCGGTGGATCTGGGGCGCTATCCCGAGGTCTATCGCAAAGCCTGCCAGTATGGCGGCGCCACCTATGGCTTGCCGGTGCGGGCCCATCCCCAATTGCTGTTCTACCGGCGTGACCTGTACGAGCAGGCCGGCGTCGAGCCGCCGCGCACCTGGGACCAGATGCTGACCGCGGCGACCGCGGTGCAGGCCGCCAGCGGCGTGCCGGGCGTGGTGATGGACTACGTCAAGGGCAGCGGCTTCCAGAACCTGTGGATCTGGCTGAATTGCCTGTGGGGCCACGGCGCCGAGGTGCTGGATGCCGACGGCAGGCCGTCCTTTCAGCTGCCGGCCGGCGTGCAGGCCACCCAGGCCTATGTCGATGTGCTGCTCAAGCACCGGATCGCCAATCCCGGTTCCAGCCAGTTCAATGAGTACGACATGGTCAACGCCATGGCGCAGGGCAACGGCGCGACCATGATGGTGTGGTGGTGGACCTATTCCGTGCTGACGGGGGAGCGTTCGCGTTTAATGCCCGGCCAGGTCGGCTTCGCGCCCATGCTGCGCGTGGGCTCGCCACAGTCGCCGACCGTGGCGATCGTCATGCCTTTCGGTATTGCCAGGCAGTCGCGCCAGCAGGACGCGGCCTGGGAATTCCTGAAGTGGGTGTCCAACCCGGCGCTGGAAAAGGCCATCGTCTGCGACAAGCGCGACCCGCAGAGCGCGGATATCGTCGCCACGCACACGGCGACCTATCTGGACGACGAGGTCAACCAGGTCAACCACGGCCTGCATCGCGCCGCGCTGGCCAGCCTGCAGGGCGCCCGCACCGTGCCGCAGCTGGCCAACTGGCCGCAGATCGCCACTGCGCTGGAGGCCGCCGTGTCCGAAATCGTCTCCAGCGGCAAGCCGGTGCAGGCGGCGCTGGACGACGCGGCCGCCCAGGTGGCCCGCATGAATCGCCGCGCCGGCGCACGCGGGCGAGGGTAGGGCCATGAAAGACCGTACCTTGAAATACGTCTTGCTGGCGCCCGCCCTGGCCATCTGCGCGGCGACCCTGCTGTATCCGCTTTGCCAGTCGCTCTGGTACTCGCTGCACGACTGGAACCTGGGCCGTTCGGCTACGCCAGAGGGCTATGTGGGCTGGCTGAACTATGCCGACTTGCTCTGGCATGATCCGGTCTTCCTGGACAGCGCCTGGGTCACGCTGGTGTTCACCGTGCCGTCGGTGGTCCTGACCATGGCGGTGGCGCTGGGCCTGGCCGTGTTGCTGGCCGGCGACGGCCGGTTGCAGGTCAATGCCCGCACGCTGCTGGTGATTCCATTCGCGATGTCGCCCGCGCTGATCGGCATCTCCTGGCGCTTCATGCTGAATCCGGAGTTCGGCGCGGTCGACGCGCTGCTCAAGGCGGTGGTGCCGGGGTGGAGCGGGGCGCCGGTGCTGGCGGATCCGCTGTTGGCCATGGCGGCCCTGATCCTGGTCGACGTGTGGCATTGGGCGCCTTATTTCATGTTGACCTTCATCGGCGCGCTGGCCGCGTTGCCGCAGGACACGCTGGACGCCGCCCAGGTCGACGGCGCCGGACGCGGCCGCATCTTCTTCGAAATCGTGCTGCCGCAACTGCGGCCGGTGCTGACCATCGCCATCCTGCTCAAGACCATCTTTTCGCTCAAGGCGCTGGACCAGGTCGTGACGATGACGGCGGGCGGCCCCGGGGCGGCCACCGACACGTTGCCCCACGCCATCTACAGCACCGCCTTCCGCTTCTACGACATCGGCTACGCCGCGGCCATGGCCTGGCTGCTGGCCATCGTGATGATGGGCCTGGCGCTGGTCTATTCCCGCTTTGCCATGGGACGCCCATCATGACCCAGACTGCCATTCTCAATCCCGCCGCCGCCACGCGCCGACGCCGCCGCCGGGGCCTGGCGCGCCGACTGGCGATCTGCCTGGTCACGCTGGCCTGGTTCGCGCCCGTGGCCTGGATCGTCGCCACCGCCTTCAAGCCACGGCTCGACGTCTACAGCCTGGCGCTGTGGTTCCGTCCCACGCTCGACAGCATCGTCGCGGCCTTCGGTTCGCCCTACCTGCTGGGAGAGCGCCTGTTCAACAGCGTGTTCGTCACCGCGGGCACCTTGCTGATGGCGATTCCGGTGGCCACGCTGGCTGCCTATGCATTTTCGCGTTTTCGCTTCCCGGGGGGACAGTTGGGGCCGCTGCTGCTCCTGGCCACGCAATTCCTGCCGCCGGTCATCATCGTGATTCCGTTGTTCGTGGTGTTCCGCAATCTGGGCCTGCTGGATACGCCCTGGGCGCTGATGGTGGCCAATCTGTCATTCGTGGTGCCGTACGCCACCTGGATGATCAAGGCCTTCTTCGACGCCTTGCCGCCCGACATGGAAGAGGCGGCTCAGATCGATGGCGCCTCGCGGCTGCGGGCGCTCTGGGAAGTGGTGGTGCCGGTGGCGCTGCCCGGCATCGCCAGCGCCGCGATCTTTTCGTTCGTGGTGTCGTGGAACGAATTCTTCTATGCGCTGGTGCTGACGCGCGACCAGGCCGTGACGCTGCCGGTGGCGCTGATGAGCGCCCGCACGGAGCAGGGCGACGCCTGGGAAATCATGGCCAGCATGGGGCTTTTCATCATTGCGCCCATGCTGCTGATCTCGCGCTTCGTGCAGCGCTATTTCGTCAAGGGCCTGGTCACAGGCGCGATTCGCTGAGGGAAAAAATGGCTTCCGTAAAACTGATCGATATCGAGAAACGCTGGGGCGGCGTGGTCGGGGTGGCCCGCCAGTCGCTGGAGATCGCCGACGGCGAATTCGTCGTCTTCCTGGGACCGTCCGGATGCGGCAAGACCACCACCATGCGCATGGTGGCGGGGCTGGAGGCGCCCAGCGCGGGCGAGATCTGGATCGGCGGGCAGGACGTCACCGACGCCTTGCCCAAGGACCGCGACGTGGCGATGGTGTTCCAGAACTATGGCCTCTATCCGCACATGACGGTGGGCGAAAACATCGCCTATCCGCTCAAGGTGCGCGGCGTCGCGCCCTCGGAGCGGCGCGAGCGGGCCCGCGCGGTGGCCGAGAAAGTCGAGCTGGCCCATTTGCTGGACCGCCGTCCGCGCGACCTGTCCGGCGGCCAGCGCCAGCGCGTGGCCCTGGCCCGCGCCATCGTGCGTCGCCCGCAAGTCTTCTTGATGGACGAACCGCTGTCCAACCTGGACGCCAAGCTGCGCGTCAGCATGCGCGCGGAAATCCGCCGATTGCAGTGCGAGCTGCGGGTGACCACGATCTACGTCACCCACGACCAGATCGAGGCCATGACGCTGGCCGATCGGGTGGTGGTCATGCGCGGCGGCCTCATCCAGCAGGTCGGCACGCCCGCGGACGTCTACAACCGGCCCGCCAATCTGTTCGTCGCCGGGTTCGTGGGCTCGCCGTCGATGAACCTGCTGCCGGCGCGGGCGACGGCGGGCGGGCTGGAGGTCGAAGGCTTCCGCCTGGCCGGCTTCGATGCGCCGCCGGACACGGCCCTGGTGCTGGGCGTGCGCCCCGAAGATGTGGCGCTGGCGCTTGCGGGCGAGGGAGACCTGGACGGCGTGGTCTATATGTTCGAATTGACGGGCGATGCGGTGCTGGTCACGCTGGATGTGGGCGGCTCGCGGCTTTGCGTGCGCGGCGACCGCCACCTGCGCTATGCGATCGGCGAGCGTGTCGGGCTGTGCCTGCCGCGCGAGCACTGCCACCTGTTCGACGCCGCCACCGAAGCGCGCCTGTCCGCCTGAACCATGACGGTCCGTTCACTCCGGCCAGGCCGCCGACGCGCGGATGATGACTTCGCCCGGCAGGCGCTGGCGGCGAGGGCGCCGCTCGGGCGTGGCGCGGCGCTGGCGCAGCAGTTCCACGGCCTGGCGCGCCATGGCGTCGATGGGCTGGCGCACCGTGGTCAGTCTGTAGGGCGCCCGCGCGCCTTCCGGCACATCGTCGAAGCCGGCCACCATGACCTCGTCCGGAATCTTCCAGTCCAGCTCATGGCGGCAGGCATCGATGACGCCCATGGCCATCTGGTCGTTGGCGCAGAATATCGCGTCAGGTCGGGCGCCCCGGGCAACCGCGTCCAGGAAGACGGCGTGCGCCTGGTCGTAGGAAAAGCCGCCGTCGAGCACCGCGGCCTCGGGCAGGCCGGCCGCGCGCAGGCCTGCCTGGAAGCCGTCGATCCGCAGGCGGCCCACCGGCGCCGCCGCCGGGCCGCCCAGGCAAAGAAAGCGGCGGCGGCCCGCGCCCAGCATGCCCTCGGCCAGCGCCCGCGCGCCAGCCTCGTGATCGGTCGACACCGCGTCCGCGTCCGTCTCGCCGGGGCTGCGGTTGAAGAACAGCACCGGCACGCCGTGGGCCGTGAACCCCTGCACAGCGGCCGGATCCAGCGTGGCGCAGGCGATCAGGCCATCCAGCGGATACCCGCGCAGGCCCAGCAGCACCGGCTTGACCGAGGCGTCGTCGTCGACCGCCAGCAGGATCATGTGCTGCCCGGCGCGCGCCAGCGCATCGCCCAGCGAGTAGAGCAGGGCGGGCGCGCTGCGCAAGGTGTAGCGGGTGATCAGCACGCCGACCGCATGCGAACGGCGCGTGATCAGCGAGCGCGCCAGGGCGTTGGGCGCGTAACCCAGGCGAGCCGCGACGGCCAGCACGTGTTCGCGCGTGTCGTCCGAAATGTGGCTGCCCGGCTGGAAGCAGCGCGAGACCGTCGATTGGGCAACGCCGGCCGCCTGGGCTACGTCGTAGGAGGTGGCGCGGGCGGCGCGCGGGCGGGAAGCTGTCGGCATGGGCTTGGGTGGCGGTTTTTTCGCCTGATTATGCATTCGAATGCTTTCCGTTCCAAATGTGGGGCGCCTATGCCTCTTTTCCGTTTCCGGCGCCGCCGCGCGCCGCCACAGGAGTCAAGCAATGAATGAAGTCGTTCTGGACCGCGCCGCCGCCCAGGCCCGCGCCATCGCCCGTGAGGACATGGTGGCTTGCCGGTTGGCCTTTATCGACTGCAAGCTGCCCGGATCCGACCTGAAGGAGAACTACTCCATGATCGGTCCGGGCGTGACGCAATCGGAGGAGCAGGTGGTGAACCTGCGCGAACCGCACGGTTTCAATATCGGCGCCGCCGCCATGCCGGCAGGGGTGACCAATAACCTGCACCTGCATTTCAGCGCCGAGGTCTTCTTCATCCATTCGGGTCAGTGGACGTTCCGCTGGGGCTCGGGCGAGGGGGCCGGCGAACTGCGTGGGGGGCCGGGCGACGTGCTCAGTATTCCGACCTGGATCTTCCGGGGGTTCTCCAACGATGGCGACGGGCATGGCTGGATCTTCACCGCCCTGGGCGGCGATGACACCGGCGGCATCATCTGGCACCCGGACGTGCTGGCCGCGGCGGCCACGCACGGATTGTTCCTGGGTCGCGACAACACCTTGCTGCATGGCGCGGCGGGCCAGCCTCCCGAGGCCGGACTGATCGAGCCCCTGAGCCCGGCCGACATGGCCGCGCTGCCGCGCTACACCCCTGCGCAGATGCGCCGGCGCGCGCTGGCCGCGCAAGACCGCGACTGGTCGGCCCGGGCGTTGCTCGGCGCTCGCGGCTGCGAACTGGCGCCGGTGATCGGCCACGGCATCAGCGAAGACCGGGCGCAGGCCGCGCCCCTCGCCAACCCCCATGGCTTCTCGGTCGACTGGCTGCGGTTGGCGCCCGGCGGCACCACCGGGCGCCTGCGGCTGCGCGAAAAGCAGGTGTTCATCGTGATGCGGGGCGAAGCCGAACTGGTGCTCAACGGCCCGGGCCGCGAAGTGGTGGTGCCGCTGCGCGAACAGGCCATCTATTCGGTGCCGTCCGGCGTCTGGCGTGAACTGCGCCAGGCTGGCGAACAGCCCGCGGCGGTGATCTCGGTCTGCGCGGGAGACCAGCGCAAGCGCATCGAATGGCCGACCGCCACGCTGGCCGAGGCCGGGAGGCACGACCTGGCGTTGGACCCCGACGGTTACCTGGCGCGCCGAGGCTTGCTGCCCGAGACCGCCCTCGGGGTCGGCGAAGCGCGCTTCTGACGTGGCGCCCACCTTGCTGTTGATCGGCGGCACGGCGTGCGACGAGGCCTTGTGGGCGCCGCTGCGCAAGCTGGCGCCGCCCTTGGCGCAGTGCGTCCGGGTGGCGGATTACGGCGCGCACGAATCGGCCCGCGCGGCGGCGGCCGACTTGCTGGAGCGGCATCCGGGCAGATTGGTGCCGGTGGGCTTTTCGCTCGGCGGCTTCGTCGCCCAGGAAATGGCCGCGCAGGCGCCCGGACGCCTGGCGGGCATCGCGTTGGTCGCCACCAACGCCCGGGCCGATACGGCCGCCGGCGCCCAGGCGCGCCAGCGCATCGTCGATCTGGCCGATGCGCTTGGCCCGGGCGCCGTCGTCCGGCAGCACCTCTGGCCGGCGTATGTGGCGCCGGCCAGGCTGTCGGACAGCGCGTTGCAAGACGCCATCGTCGCAATGGCCGACCGCCTCGGCATCGCGGCGCTGCGGCGCCACGCCGCGATCGCGGCCACACGCGCCGACGGGCTGGCGCGCCTGTCGGCGTGGCATGGCCCGGCGTTGGTGGTCAGCGGCGCGCGGGATGTGATGAACCCCACGGACCGCCAACGCGAGATGCATGCCCGGTTGCGGCAGGGCCGGTGGGTCAACCTGCCGGACGTGGGCCATTTCGTGCCGCTGGAGGCGCCACGGGCCTTGCATGGCGCGTTGCGCCAGTGGTTGCAGGACGGTGTGACGTTCGAAAGGCTGGGGAAATGGGAGTAACGCGGCGCCTCGGAAGCGGGCGCTTTATGGCGACACGGGAGGGGTTTAAAGCAGGAAGGTCCCGGATCGGGATGGCTTGGATCCGGGATTGTCAGGGGCGGTCAGCCCTGGCGCCCAATCTTTCGCTTTACATAATATACATTATGCGTAAAACGTGCCTGGGAGAGTGGCGGGCATCGCCCATGGTCAGGCCGCACTGCGACGCGCAACAGCCGTTATTGAGTCCGGACATGATTGCCGCTACAGGCCAGGAGATCATGGCGTCGGCAAACGATGAGGGGCGAGTTGCACCGGACGGACAGCAAGCCGATCGCGGCGCGGGCCGATCCCGACGGGATGTCTTAGAATCCAGCCATGGCCATTTCCCCCCGTCCAGGTCCGCCCCTCGCGCTCAAGTCCTGGCACGCCCACGGCGTGCTGTGGGCATTGCTGCTGGCGCTGGTCCTGCGCGGTTTCGTGCCGGCGGGATACATGCCGGACACGCGCGCCCTCGAAAAGGGACGCGTGACCCTGACGCTCTGCTCGGCGGCGGGCACGGTGTCCACGGTGCTCCTGACCCTGACGGACGAACGCAAGGAGAGCGCCCGTCACGGCGAGCAGGCGGCCTCCGGCATGGACTGCCCGTACGGCTTGTTGGCCCACGACGTGTCGGCGCAACCGCCGCCCGCCCTGGTTCCCCTGCCCTTGCCGGTAGCGGTGGCGGCGCTGCCCGCGGTCGATCCTCGTCAAGCCTTGCCCCCCCTGCCCGCCCTGGGCCCGCCTCTGGGATCCCGCGCGCCTCCCCTTTCCCTCGGCTGATCGCCGCCGCTGCGGCGCGCCTGGCATGGCGCGCCCGCCCAGCTGTCCATCGCCGCCCGGCATCCGACCGTCACGCATTGGCCTTGCGCGGGCAGATCGCCCCCCTCGTGGCATCTCGTCGGCCAACTTCGGGCGCGATGCGGGGGTATTCGCGATGCCCCCGGCTTGCCCTGTTCCACAAACGATTTTCATTCGATTTCCCATCATGACTAACGATTCGCTACGTCTTTGCGATCTCTCGCCGCGGGATCGCGCGGTGGTCGACCATGTCGCGCCGCAACGCCCCGGCGATCCCATCGCCACCCGGTTGCACGACCTGGGGTTTGTCAGCGGCGAACCGGTGCGCCTGACCGCCCGCGGCCCGCTCGGCGGCAGTCCGCTGCTGGTGGCGATCGGCGCCACCCGCTTTGCGCTGCGCCGCGAGGAAGCGGCGCGCGTCATCGTCAAGCGCGAGGTGGCGCATGGCTGAAACCGCACTACGGCTGGCCCTGGTCGGCAACCCCAACTGCGGCAAGACCGCCCTTTTCAATCGCCTGACCGGCGGCCGCCAGAAGGTCGCCAACTACGCCGGCGTGACCGTGGACCGCAAAGAGGGCTTCTTCGCCACGCCGGCAGGCCGGCGCGCGCGCATCCTGGACCTGCCGGGGACCTACAGCCTGGCGGCCGCCAGCGCCGACGAACGCGTCACCCAGGATGTCCTGCTGGGCCAGTATCCGCGCGAAGTCCGGCCGGACCTGGTGGTGATGGTCGTCGATGCCACCAACCTGCGCCTGCATCTGCGACTGCTGCTGGAAATGCGGCGCCTGGATCTGCCGATGGTGGTGGCCTTGAACATGTCGGACGCGGCTCGACGGCGCGGCATTCACATCGACGTGCCGGCCCTGGCCCGATGCCTGGGCGTGCCGGTCGTCGAGACCGTGGCGGTGTCGCGGCGCGGCGCCCAGGCGCTGCTGGACCAGCTGGACCAGCCCCTGGCGCCCCAATCGCCCCTGCCCCTGAGTACCGATTCGCAGGCCGAGCTGCGCCAGATCCTGGCCGACACCGTGCGCATGCCGGACACCACCACGGCGATCGACGACCGCATCGATCGCTGGACGCTGCATCCGCTCATCGGCCCGCTGATCCTGGCGCTGGTCATGTTCCTGACGTTCCAGGCCGTCTATGCGATCGGCAAGCCGCTCACCGACGCCATCGCGGACGGCATCGGCGCGCTGGGCGCCTGGGCCACGGCCGGCCTGGGCGACGGTCCGCTCAAGGGGCTGCTGCTCGAAGGCCTGTTCGGCGGGCTCGGCACCGTCCTGGGCTTCCTGCCGCAGATCCTGGTGCTGTTCCTGTTCATCCTGGTGCTGGAGGAGTCCGGCTATCTGCCGCGCGCGGCCTTCCTGCTCGATCACGCCATGGTGGCCGTGGGCCTGACGGGACGCGCCTTCATCCCGCTGCTCTCCAGCTTTGCCTGCGCCATTCCCAGCATCGTCGGCACGCGCAGCATCCCCGACCGGCGCGACCGCCTGGTGACGATCCTGGTGGCGCCGCTGATGACCTGCTCGGCGCGCCTGCCCGTCTATGCGCTATTGATCGGCGCCTTCGTGCCGGACGTACCGGTGCTGGGCGTCTTCAACCTGCAAGGCATGGTGTTGTTCGCGCTGTATGCGGGCGGCATCCTCGCGGCGCTGGCGGTCGCCTGCGTGGCCAAATGCCTGCGCCCGGCTGGCCATGCCGCCGCCTTGTTGATGGAGCTGCCCGCCTACCGCCTGCCCAAATGGCGCGATATCGGCATCGGCCTTTGGGAACGCGCCTGGTTGTTCCTGAAGAAATTGACCGGCGTCATGCTGGCCCTGACGGTACTGATGTGGTTCATCGCCTCCTTCCCCGGTGCGCCTGCGGACGCGGCCGGACCCGCCATCGAATACAGCTTCGCCAGCATGCTGGGCCAGTGGATGCAGCCGCTGTTCGCGCCGCTGGGCTTTAATTGGCAGATCACGCTGGCCCTGATTCCCGCCTTCGCCGCGCGCGAATCCGCCGTGGCCACGCTGGCGACGATCTATAGCGTGGCCGAGGGCCAGGACGCGGCCCTCGGCGGCCTGCTGGCCGGGAGTTTCCCGCTCGCCAGCGCGCTGTCGTTGATGGTCTGGTTCGCCTTCGCGCCGCAGTGCATGTCGACGCTGGCGATCATCAAGCGCGAAACGGGCGACTGGCGCAACGTCGCCCTGTCGTTCGGCTACATGTTCGCGCTCGCCTATGTCGCCGCGTTCGCGGCATACCGGCTCGCCGGGTGGTTGCTGTGATGTCCGCCACCGGCGCCCCTGTGTGGCAATACGTGGTGCTGGTCCTGGCCGTGGCGGGTAGCGTCGTCGCGCTGGCCGGGCACCTGTCGCCGGCCCTGCGGGCCTGGCTGTGGCGATCGGTGGCGCGGCTGCTGCGCCATCGGCGACTGCCCGCGTCCTTGCGCAGGCTGGGCGAGCGGCTCGCCGCGGCCCATTCACAGGCCGGCGGCCAGGGCTGCGGCTCGTGCGCGGGCTGCGCTTCGTCGGCGCCGCGCACGTCGCAACCGCTGGTGCGGCGGCCGCGCGGCGTCGGGGGGATCAAGCGCCGATAACGGAAAAGTACGGCGCCCGCGCCAGTTCTTGCCGCGCGATGCGAACAACCGCATCCAGCCCCGCCATGTCGGCCACCCGTGGATACGCGGCGCACAAACGCAACGGAGAAAACGGCCGGTCCTGTTCGTAGCGCACCACCGCGCCTCGTGCCAGCGCATCGGCCATCAGACCGACCGGCAGCGCGCTCATGCCGACGCCGGCCGTGATCAGTCCGACGATGATGGCCACGCTGGTGCAGGTGCTGAACTCCGGCAATGGCGTGCGTTCCTGGTTGCACCAGGCGGCCACGACCTGATGCAGCGGCGACGGCGGCGGCACCACGAACAGTTTCTGGGCGGCCAGGTCCACTGCCCGTAATCGCGGGCGCGGGTCCAGGCCGATCCAGGCCACCTCGGCCCAGGCCAGCGGTTCGACCTGCACGTGATGGCTGACGCCCGCGTCGATGAGAAAGGCGATATCGAGCTGGTTGGTGTTCAGGCGCTCGCTGAGCACCAGGCTGTTGGCGATGGTCAGTTCGACCTGCAGGCGCGGATAGCGCTGTTCGAGCTGTCTGACGATGGCCGGCAGGCACGCCATGGCCATGGTTTCCGACGCGCCCACCCGCAACCGGCCCTGCAGCGGGTCGCCGGTGCGCAAACGGGTTTCCAGTTCATCGAGCACGCCGACCGCCTGCTCGGCGTAACGCCGCGCCAACACCCCTTCTGCCGTCAGCACCGCCCGCCTGCCCTCGCGCTCGAACAGGCGCACGCCCAGCGCTGATTCCAGCTCGCGGATGCGCAGGGAAATGGTCGGCTGCGTCACATTCATGTGCTCGGCGGCGGCCTGGAATGAACCCAGCCGGGCGATCGCCAGCAGGGCCTCCATCTGGGGAATGGAAAATCGTCTCATCAGGAAAGTTTATACAAAACCGCCAAAAACTTTAATTAGAAGGAAGTAAATCCTATTGATAGGATGCGGTGCATGACATCACCGCTGAATCTTCCCGCCGGCGCCGCCGACTGCCACGCGCATGTGCTGCGCACCGATCTGCCGCTAATCGCCGGCCGCCATTCGGCGCCGTTGCGCCATGCCGAGGTCGACGAATACCTGCGGGTCCTGGACGCCAACGGCATCCGCTATGGCGTGCTGACCGCGCCCAGCTTCTACGGCAACGACAACCGCCTGCTGCTGCGGTCATTGCAAGCCGCGGGCGGCCGCCTGCGCGGCACCGCCATCGTCGAACCGGAGATCGGCGATGCCGATCTTGACGTCCTGTACACCCATGGGGTGCGCGGCGTGCGCCTGAACTGGTTGCGGCGCGAGCCCCTGCCGGACAGCGGCAGCCGCGCCTACCGCGCCCTGTATCCGCGCTTGCGCGAGCGCGGCATGCACGTCGAGGTCTACGTCGAAGGCGAGCATCTGGCCGCGGTGCTGCCTCCGATCCTGGCCAGCGGCGTGCGGCTGGTGCTGGACCATTTTGGCGGCCTGACGCCGGGATTTTCGACGCTGGACCTGCTGCGCGAGGCCCTTGCCCAAGGCCAGACCTGGATCAAGCTGTCCGCGCCCTACCGCCTGGCGGGCCAGGATGCGGCGGCGTTGACCGCCCTGCTGCTGCGTGAAGCCGGCGCGCAGCGCCTGCTGTGGGGCACGGATTGGCCCTGGGTGTCGAACGAGAGCGAGGTCGACTACGCGCGCTGCCTGGGCTGGCTGGGCGAGTGGCTGCCCGACCCCGGCCCGCGCGACATCATCCTGCGCGATACCCCGAGGCTGCTGTTCGATTTTGAAGACTGATTTTTCCCATAACAACCAACGACCCGTGGCGTCGGCTTCCGGCCGCTGCCACACCAGGAGACTGCCATGCCCCGTTTTCCCTTCACCGTCCGGGCGATTGCCCTGGCCCTTGGCTCGCTGATCGCGGGCGGCGCGCTTGCCGCCGAACCGATCCGCCTGATCGTTCCCACCACGGCGGGAGGCGGCACCGACGGCTTTTTCCGCATGCTGGCCAAGGATGCCGAACCGCATCTGGGCGCGCCGGTGGTGGTGGTCAACGTGGGCGGCGCCGGTGGCAGCATCGGCGTGACGCAGATGGTGCGCGCCGCGCCCGACGGCAACACGATCGCCGGGGTCTGGCTGGGGCCGGTCACGGTGGCGCCGCACACCACCCCGGTTTCCTACACGCCCAAGGACTACATCGCCGTTGCCCAGCTGACCAGCGCGCCCTACGTCATGTGCGTGCAGCACGACTTCGCCGCGGACGACGGCAAGCAACTGATGCAGTTGCTGCGCAAGGCGCCGAACCGCTATACCTTTGGCACCGATGGCGCGGGCGGTCCCGGGCAGCTGGCGGCGCAGCGCATCTTCAACCGCCAAGATATCCATCAGCGCGACATTCCCTACAAGGGAGCGGGCGATACCCTGCTGGCGCTGCTGGGCGGCCACATCGACATGTACGTGGGTTCGATTCCGCCGGTGCTGCCCTACGTGAAGAGCGGCAAGGTCAAATGCCTGCAATTGACCTCGGCCGACAAGGTGGCGGCGCTGCCGCAAGCCACCAGCCTGAACGAACTGGGCCTGGGCGAGGAACAGACGTTGCTGTGGCGCGGCATCCTGGCGCCCAGGAACACGCCGCCCGAGCGTGTGCAGGCGCTGGAGCGGGCGTTCACCGCGGCGGCGCAATCCCCGGCGACGCGCGGCTTTGTCGAGGATGCAGGCGAACAGATCGCCATCCTGACCGGCGACGCCTTCCGCGCGCAGATCGAACGGGAGTACGCCGCGTTGGGCAAGGTTGCCGAAGGGCTCAAGCTGTCGTCGAAATGATACCGGCCCCTACCCGCCCGTGCGCAACCACCGCCACAATGTGGTCGGGCTGATGCCGAGCTGTTCGCAGGCCTTGCGCCGGTCGCCGCCGCAGCGCGCCAGCACCTCGCGCACGTGGGCCGCCTGCTGGCGCCGGCCATGCGTGGCCAGGTCGCCCGGCTCGGACCGGGCGGCGCTTCGCGTCAGTTCCGGCGCCACGTCGGCCACGATGCGCCGCACCTGTTCGTCCGGCGGCGGGTCGGGCATTTCCGCCAGGAACACCGCCAGGCGTTCCAGCACGTTTTCCAGTTCGCGGATGTTGCCGGGCCAGTCGTAGGCCAGCAATGCGTCGCGCAAGGCCTCGGGCAACGGCGGCTCGCCGGCCAGGCCCAGGTTCTGCCGCACCCGCTGGTACAGGTTCTGCGCCAGCAGCCAGATGTCGTCGTGCCGCTCACGCAGCGTCGGCATGTCGATGCGCAGGATGTTCAGGCGGAAGAACAGGTCCTGGCGGAAGGCGCCGGCCGCCACCATGGCCGCCAGGTCGCGATGGGTGGCGGCCATGATGCGCACGTTGACGGGCACCGGTTCGCTGCCGCCCACCGGCATCACCTGACGTTCCTGCAGCACGCGCAGCAGGCGGATCTGCAGCGCCGGCGGCATGTCGCCGATCTCGTCCAGGAACAACGTGCCGTTGTGGGCCGCCTCGAACAGCCCGGGCTTGCCGCCACGGCGGGCGCCGCTGAAGGCGCCGTCCTCGTAGCCGAACAGTTCGCTTTCCAGCAGGGTTTCGGGCAGCGAGGCGCAGTTGACCGCGATGAAGGGGAAATGATGGCGCGCGCTGGCCTGGTGGATGCCCTGGGCCATGACTTCCTTGCCGGTGCCGCTTTCGCCGCCGATCAGCACCGTCGAGTCGACCCGGGCGTAGCGCAGGCCGAGCATGCGGGCCTTTGCCAGCGGCACGGACTGGCCATGCAGGTCGTCCAGCGTGTAGCGCACGGTGCGCACGCGGGTGCGGGCCCGCGTGCGCAGGCTGCGGTCGGCGCGGTGGATGGCGCCGGCTTCCTGCAAGGTCAGCACCGCGCCCGACAGGCCCACGCCGCTGGCCAGCGGAATGCGGTTCACCACCACCATCTTGCCGCCGAGCCGGTGCACCGATTCGGCCTCGCGCTTGCCGCTGCGCAGCACCTCGTCCAGCGACAGCGCCGGCGATATTTCCTCGAGCCGTCGTCCGGCCAGGCCGGCGGCGGTGATGCCCAGCAGGCGTTCGACGGCCGGATTGAGCGCTTGCACGCGGCCCGCCGCGTCGACCGCCGCCACGCCTTCGTCCAGGTTGGCCAGCACCGCGTTGAGGTATTCGCGGCGGCTCGACTCGACCCGTTGCAGGCGGGTGATTTCGATGGCGTCCTCGATGCACGCGGCCACCGTGGCCAACGAATACACCAGCACGCCGGCCATTCCCATGCGCTCGGCGTAATCGACGATCAGGCCCGAGCCGACCAGGACCTCGATGCCTTCGTCCTTGAGCTGCTTGGCCTGGGCCAGCGCGTCGTCCTGGTCGCGGTAGGTGCGCACCAGGATGTCGACGGCGAAGGTTTGCATGAAGGTCTGCAGCTCGGGATACTGCGCATGCTGGCCCAGCAAGGCCACGCGCGGCGAGATCCGGCGCGCCGTGGCCAGCGCGTTCATGACCTCGAAACCGCTGATCTTGACCTGCACCACCGGCACCGTGACGTGGCGGCGCAGATAGCTGCCGTTCAGGCCGGCGGCCACCACCACGTCGACAAGCCCCTGGCGAGCGGCGTCGTTGATGACGCTGGCGGCCGCGTCGAAGCCGGCCTCGATCAACTTGAATTCGCCGCGCTGGGCGTAGCTGGGCAGGATCTGGGCGAAGGTGCGGGCGATGCGCGCCACGCCCACGGCCCAGATGCGCGGCAGCGCCGCCGGGTCGGATTCCACGGGCGTCGGGACAGTCAGCATGGCGGCATCGGGTGCGAAGGTCGAAATGGCGATTTCATCATTGCAACGGACGTATTTCAATTATGAAAACCCTACCCTGCCCGGCCGCCGCCCGCCCCAGGGAAGGCGCGATTGGCATGCATCTTGCTTGATGGAATCTCATCCCCCCTGCCCTTATCCCCCACGGAGCGACCCCATGACGACTTCCCCCGAATCCGACCTGCCCGCTAGCGCCGGCCTGCGACTGCGCAAGGCGATGCAGGCCGAGCAGCCCTTGCAGGTGGTCGGCGCCATCAACGCCAACCATGCGCTGCTGGCGCGGCAGGCCGGCTTTCGCGCCATCTACCTGTCGGGCGGCGGCGTGGCCGCGGGGTCGCTGGGCGTGCCCGATCTGGGGATCGTCGGCCTGGAGGACGTGCTGACCGACGTGCGCCGCATCACGGAGGTCTGCCCCCTGCCCCTGGTGGTCGATGTCGACACCGGTTTCGGCGCATCGGCCTTCAATGTGGCACGCACCACGCGGTCGATGATCGCGGCCGGCGCCGCCGCCATGCAGATCGAGGACCAGGCCGGCGCCAAGCGTTGCGGCCATCGCCCCAACAAGGAAGTGGTGACCCTGCCGGAGATGGTCGATCGCATCAAGGCGGCGGTCGATGCCCGCACCGATCCGCACTTCGTCATCATCGCCCGCACCGATGCGCTGGCCAGCGAGGGCCGCCAGAGCGCGCTGGACCGGCTGTCCGCCTGCATCGAGGCCGGCGCCGACATCGCCTTTCCCGAAGCGGTGTACGACCTCGAAGGCTTCCGCGATTTCGCCCGCGCGTTGCCGGCGCCGATCCTGGCCAACATCACCGAGTTCGGCCAGACGCCGTTGCTGACCGTGCAGGAACTGGCCGCGGCCCACGTCGGCATGGTGCTCTATCCGCTGTCGGCCTTTCGCGCCATGAACCGCGCGGCCCAGCGCACCTACGAGGCGATCCGCCGCGACGGCACCCAGCGCGGCGTGATCGACCAGATGCAGACGCGCATGGAACTCTATGAAAGCATTGGCTATTTCGCCTATGAAGAACGGCTGGACGCGCTGTACGCTGGCAAGGCCGCCTGACACGCCATGAAGACAGCCGGGCGCCGACCCGGCGACAACGGAACGGAGACAAACGTATCGTGCAGCCCCCCGAGCAAGATCCCTATCTGCAGGCCTACGATCCGGACGCGGAATATGGCCGCCATTTCAGCGTGCCGGCGTTCGCCGCCGAGCACGGCCTGCAGGCCGGCCGCCTGCCCTACGTGGCGCGCGTGCTGATCGAGAACGCGTTGCGGCATGAAAGCGCCATCCACGGCCACCGGCCGCATGCGCTGGCCCTGTTGCAGGCCTATCATCCCGACGCGCCAGCGCCGGACACGCCGGCCGATGTCTGGCTGCATCCGACGCGGGTGCTGGCGCAGGACGTCAGCGGCATCCCCAGCCTGATCGACCTGGCCGCCATGCGCGATGCGCTGCAGGCGCGCGGCGGCGACCCGCGCCGCATCAATCCGCTGATCCCCACCGACCTGATCGTCGATCATTCGCTGATCGCCGAGGAAGGCGGCCACGCCGGCGCGCGCCAGGCCAACGAGGCGCGCGAATACCGCCAGAACCGCGAGCGCTACACTTTCTTGAAGTGGGCCCAGGGCGCGTTCGACAATCTGCGCCTGGTGCCGCCCGGCAAGGGCATCCTGCACCAGATCAACATCGAATACCTGGCCGAGGTGGCGACCACCCGGCGCACCGCGCAAGGCATGGCGGTGACCTGTCCCGACACCCTGGTCGGCACCGACAGCCACACCACCATGGTCAACGCCCTGGGCGTGCTGGGCTGGGGCGTCGGCGGCATCGAGGCCGAGGCCGCGATGCTGGGCGACGCGCTGGTGCTGCGCGCGCCCGAGGTCATCGGCGTGCGCCTGTTCAACCGGCCCGCGCCGGGCATCACCGCCACCGACCTGGTGCTCAACCTGACCCGCGTCCTGCGCGAGGCCAAGGTGGTGGCGCAGTTCGTCGAGTTCACCGGCGAGGCGCTGGACGGCGTGCTGTCGCTGGAAGATCGCGCCACGCTGGCGAACATGGCGCCCGAATACGGCTCGACCTGCGCCTACTTTCCGGTCGACGAGGAAACCCTGGCCTATCTGGCGCGCACGGGGCGCGGCGCGGCGCACATCGCGCGCGTGCGGCGCTATGCGCAGGCCGCCGGGCTCTGGCGCACCCCGGAGCGTCCCGGCTACAGCCGGCTGGTCGAGGTCGACCTGGCGCAGTTCACCCGCGTAGCCGCCGGCCCCAGCCGGCCGCAGGACCGCATGGCGCTGGAGGAAGTGCCGCTGACCTTCGCCAAGGCCACCGCGGCCCTGCCCCGCCATGAACATGCCGACCTGCCGCAGGGCGCGGTGGTGCTGGCGGCGATCACCAGTTGCACCAACACCTCCAACCCGCGCCTGCTGGTGGCCGCCGGGCTGCTGGCGCGCAAGGCGCGGGCGCTGGGGCTGCGGCCGGCGGCTTGGACCAAGACCTCGTTCACGCCTGGCTCGCGGGTGGTGACCGACTACCTGCGCGCCAGCGGGCTGCAGGCCGCGCTGGACGCGGTGGGCTTTCACACCGCCGGCTACGGCTGCGCCACCTGTGCCGGCCTGTCGGGTTCGCTCTCGCCGGCGGTGGAACAGCGCATCGCCGACGGCTCGCCGCGCGTGGCGGCGGTGCTGTCGGGCAACCGCAATTTCCCCGGCCGCGTCCATCCGCTGGCGCGCGCCAACTACCTGGTGTCGCCGCCGATGGTGGTGGCCTACGCGCTGGCCGGCACGGTCATGCGCGACCTGCAGCGCGAAGCGGTCGGCTGGCGCGCCGATGGCACGGCGGTGATGCTGGCGGACCTGTGGCCCAGCGACGCCGAGATCGACGCCGTGGTGGCCGACTACGTGCGGCCCGTGATGTTCACCGAACGCTACCGCGACGTGTTCGAGGGCGACCCGGCCTGGCAGGCCCTGCCCGGCGGCGGCGGCGCGTGCTATCCGTGGGACGCCGACAGCCTCTACCTGCGCCGGCCGCCCTATCTGGACGTGCCGCCGCAGACCGGCAGCGTGCGCATCGAGGGCGCGCGCGCCCTGCTCATCCTGGGCGACTCGGTGACCACCGACCATATCTCGCCCGCCAACGAGATCCCGCCCGAGTCGAGCGCCGGGCGCTACCTGCTGTCGCTGGGCGTGTCGGCCGACGCGCTGCACACCTACCTGGCGCGGCGCGGCAACCACCGCGTGATGATGCGCGCCACCTTTGCCCAGCCGACCCTGGTCAACGAACTGCTGCCGCAGGGCCCGGCCGGCCTCACCCGCCACCAGCCCGACGGCGCGGTCGAGCCGATCTACGACGTGGCCATGCGCTATCGCGACGCCGGCGTGCCGGTGGTGGTGGTGGCGGGCAAGGACTACGGCAACGGCTCGTCGCGCGACTGGGCCGCGAAAGGCACGCGGCTGCTGGGCGTGCGCGCGGTGATCGCCGAGAGCTTCGAGCGCATCCACCGTTCCAACCTGGTGAACATGGGCGTCCTGCCGCTGCAGCTGCCGGCCGGCGTCACGCGCCTGACGCTGGGCCTGGACGGCAGCGAGACGTTCGACCTCGAGATTGCGGCCGACCTGGCGCCACAGGGCTCGGCCACCTGCGTGATCCGCGGCGCCGTCGCGCCGCGCACGCTGGCCCTGCTTTGCCGCCTGGACAACGCGCACGAGATGGAGATCTGGCGTGCCGGGGGCATCCTGCCCGCGGTCCTGCGCCAGGCCCTGGAGGATTCGCAGCACGCTTCACAACCATAAAGATGAGGCAACGCCTCACGCCCTACCAAGGAGACAACATGAAGTTCGACCGACTCAAGTATCCCCTGTATGCCCTCGCGCTCGCGACGGGCCTGATGACGGCGTCCGCGGCCCAGGCTGGCGCCTGGCCCGAGAAGCCGGTGCGCCTGGTCGTGCCGTTCTCGGCCGGCGGCCAGCTCGACAACATGACGCGGATCTTCGCCACCGGGCTGTCCGACCATCTCAAGCAGCCCGTCATCATCGACAACCGCCCCGGCGCGGGCGGCATCATCGGCTCGGACATGGTGGCCAAGGCGCCGGCCGACGGCTACACGTTTTTGGTGGCCGGCAATGGCGCCATCACCAACAAGCTGCTGCGCAGCAAGATGCCCTATGAGGACAGCGACCTGGTGCCGGTCGGGCTGCTGTTCGAGTCCTCGTCGGTCATCGTCGTCAGCGCCAACAGCAAGATCCACTCGCTCAAGGACTGGCAGCAACAGGCGGCCAAGGAAAAGCGCCCCATCCTGTTCGCCACCGCCGGCACCGGCAGCACCGGCCATTTCGTCGCGGAAATGCTGGGCCAGGCGCTCAAGGTGCCGGTCACGGTCGTGCCCTACAAGAGCGGCTCGGAGAGTTCCACCGCGCTGATGGGCGGCCAGGTCGACGCCGCCTCGGAGGCGGCCGTGTCGGTGCGCAACTACATCGCTTCCGGCCGCGTGCGGGCGCTGGCGGCCACGGCGGATCACCGCTCGCCGCTGCTGCCCGACACGCCCACCACCGCGGAACAGGGCTTCGCCCAGATCAACATCACCCACTGGGGCGGCATGTATGCGCCCAAGGGCACGCCGCCGGACCTCATCAAGGCGATGAACCAGGCCATCGCCGACGTCATGGCCACGCCCAAGGTCCGCCAGCAACTGGTGGATGCAGGCTACGAGGCGATTCCGGGCTCGGTGGAGAAGTTCGGCAGCTTCATCGCCGCCGAGGACAAGCGGCTGGGCGGGATCGTCAAGAGCGCCAACATGAAGGCGGAATGAGCGGACGCGGGATGGGCGGCGCCGCGGCCGGCTTCCCGCGCGCGGCCCCCGCTAGGCGGCCGGCGCCGCGGGGTCGAGCGTGATCTCGATGCGCTCGACGCCATTGCCCTGGTTCCTGCGCTTCAGGTGCAGCGGCCCGATCTCGCGCGTGGTGCGCGGATGGGTGCCGCCACAGCCCATCCGCGAAAAGCCCTCGACCTCCCAGTAGCGGCGCTGGTTGGCCTCGTCGGAGAACGCGGTGACGATGGGCCTGGCGGCGGCGACGAGCGCATCCGTCTCGGCGCTCAGGCGCTCGAACAGGTCGGCGATGTTGCCGGCGCGGGCGAAGTCGATGCGCGCCTTGGCCGGCGCGATGTGCGCGCCGACCTTTTCGATGCCCGGTTCGAGCCGGTAGACCAGCTGCAGCACCATCTCGGCCGCGAAATGATGGCGCATCAGGCCGTAGCGGCGGTCCCAGTCGATCTGGACGGCGACGGCGTCGCCGGCGGACAGGCCGTGCCCCGGGGCCAGCGTGTAGACAATGTCCAGGCCTTCCTTTCTCGCCGCCAGCACCGGACAGCCGCCGATCGTGCCGGCATCGCTTTCCTGGCCGCCGGAAAAGGCGAAGAAAATCGTCGCGTCCAGGCGGATGTCGTCGCCGGCCACCGCGGCGACGGTGGTGTCCAGGCGCGTCAGGTAGGCATCCTTCCAGAAGATCTTGTCCGTCGCCACAGGGGCTCCTTGGGGTTCGATGGCGTCATGCGTGGACGACACTTTACTCCCGCCGGGGGGGGGGGGCCGCCCCGCGTGCCGGCATCGACATGCCCAAGGGCGCGCGTCAGCGGTCCAGGCCGGCCGCCAGCACGTACTTGACCTCGACGTACTCCTCGATGCCGTAGTAGCTGCCTTCGCGCCCGTAACCCGAGTGCTTGATGCCGCCGAACGGCACCGACGCGGTGCCGACCGAGCCGGAATTGAGGATCACCATGCCGGCCTCGATGCGCCGCGCCAGGCGCAGCGAACGCGCCAGGTCGCGGGTGAACACGTACGCCACCAGGCCGTATTCGGAGTCATTGGCGCGCCGCACCACCTCGTCCTCGTCGCCGAAGCGGTAGATCGCGAACACCGGCCCGAAGATCTCGGTGCGGGCGATGCGCATCGTGTCGTCCACTTCGGTCAGCACGGTCGGCTCGTAGAAGTTGCCGCCGCGGGCATGGCGCCGGCCTCCCAGCACGGCCTGGGCGCCCTGCCGCGTCGCGTCGTCCACCAGTTGCGCCACCTTGTCCACGCCTGCGGCGTTGATCAGCGGCCCCACCACGAATTCCTCCTGCATGCCCTGGTCGACGCGGATCCGCGCTACCTTCCCGGCCACCGCCGCGACGAAGCGGTCATGGATGGCGTCGTGCACGTAGACGCGGTTGGGCGAGATGCAGACCTGGCCCGAGTTGCGCAGCTTGGCCGTGACCAGCTGGGTGGCGGCTTCTTCGATATCGGCGTCGTCGAACACGATGAACGGCGCGTTGCCGCCCAGTTCCAGCGTCATTTTCTTCAGGTCGTTGCCGCAGGCCGAGGCCAGCAGCTTGCCCACGGCGGTCGAGCCGGTGAACGAGAGCTTGCGGATGCGTGGATCGCCGGTGAAGCGTTCGCCGATGTCCTTGGGGTCGCCGGTCACCATCTCGAAGACGCCGGCCGGGATGCCGGCCTGGCGCGCGTAGTCGAGCATCCTGTAGGCCGTCAGCGGCGTCAGTTCGGACGGCTTGATGATCATGGTGCAACCCGCCGCCAGCGCGGTGGCGATCTTGCGGGCGATCATCATGAACGGGAAGTTCCAGGGCGTGATGGCCGCGGTCGGGCCGGCGGGCTCCTTGAACACCAGCACTTCGGCGTGGGCGGCGTGCGAGGGGATGGTGTCGCCGTAGACCCGCTTGGCCTCTTCCGCGTACCACTCGATGAAGCCCAGGCCGTAGTCGATCTCGCCCAGCGCTTCGGCCAGGCACTTGCCGTTTTCCTGGACCATGAGCTCGGCGAAGGCGCGCTTGTCGGCCCGCATCAGCTCGAACCAGCGGCGCAGCAGGTCGCCGCGTTCGCGGGCCAGCCTGCGCGACCAGGCGGGAAAGGCGGCGCAGGCGCGGTCGATGGCCGCCTGCACTTCGGCGCCGGTCAGCTCGGGCGCCTGGCCGACCAGCGCGCCGTCGGCGGGGTTGTATACGTGGATCATGGTGTCTGCCTTTACAGAGGGGATGGCGCCGGCTCGGGGTATCGCCGGCATGGATTGCATAATAAAATTGCAGTACCCAGGCATCCATGGCATTGAGTCTTTGTTCATTGCCTAAAAATATTGAAATGGCAATTTCCAGGCAGACCAAGAAAAGTGCCGTCCCCCCGCCGCCGCCGGTTTCCGGTGATCCCCTGGCTTGCGATGGCCCGCAGGCGGACGATCCGCAGGCGCGGGTGCGCCAGCGCACGGTCGCCCTGCTGCAGGCGCTGGCGCCCGACGAGGGCTACAACCTGACGGCGCTGCCGGACGTGCGCCTGCTGCGCTCGAACCGACCGCTGAAGTCCGTGCCGGTGCTGTACGACCCCGGCATCGTGATCGTGTGCCAGGGCCGCAAGCGCGGCCACTTCGGCGGCGCCACCTATCTTTACGATGCGCGCCACTGCCTGGTGGTCTCGGTGCCCGTGCCCTTCACGATGGAAACCGACGCCAGCGAGCAGGAGCCGCTCTTGGCCGTCTACATGCACCTGGATTTCAAGCTGGCGGCCGATCTGATGCTGCAGATCGACCAGCTGGGCGGCGTCGCGGCGGCCGAGCCCAAGGGCATGATGTCCAGCCCGATGAGTCCGCGCCTGTCCGAGTCGGTGCTGCGGTTCCTCGAGGCGATGAGCCGCCCGATGGAAGCGCGGATCCTTGGCCCGTCGCTGGTGCGCGAGATCTACTTCCAGATCCTGACCGGCGACCAGGGCCCGTCGATGCGCGCGGCCCTGTCCATGCAGGGGCATTTCGGCAAGGTGACGCGGGCGCTGCGGCGCATCCATGCGGCCTACCCGCAGGACCTGGACGTCGACCAGCTGGCGCGCGAGGCCGGCATGAGCGTGCCGGCGTTCCACGTGCACTTCAAGGCGGTCACGCAGACCTCGCCGATGCAGTACCTGAAGTCCACCCGCCTGCACCAGGCGCGGCTGCTGATGGTGCGCAACGGGCTCACCGCCGCGGCGGCCAGCGCGGCGGTCGGCTACGACAGCCCGTCGCAGTTCAGCCGCGAGTTCAAGCGCGTCTTCGGCCGCAGCCCGGTCGAGGAAGTGAAGCGCATGAAGGCCGAGTTCGCCGTGCCGCCGGCCTTCGCCGCGTCGAGCTACGTGTCATCGCACTGAGGCGCGGCCCGATGGCGGCGGTTCATTCGCCGTCTTCGAACGACCCCGTGCGCACCTCGCCGCCGCGCAGATAGCGGCTGACCAGCACGCCGCCCGGCGTGGCGTCGACCCGCTCCAGCGTGAAGGCGCGCGCCTGCGCATCGTCGCCGAACACGCGCTTGCCGGTCCCCAGCATGACCGGATAGACCAACAGGGACAGATCGTCCACCAGATCCGCCGCCAGCAGCTGGCGCACCATGTCGCCGCTGCCGAACGTCAGCAGATCCGCCCCGCCCTGGCGCTTGAGCGCGCGCACCGCCTCGGCCAGGTCGCCGGACAGCGCCCGGCTGCCCTGCCAGGACAGGCCGTCGGGCCGGTGCGTGGCCACGTGCTTGGGCGCGCTGTTCAGGCGGTCCGTCAGCGGGCGGCTGCCCGAGCCGGCCGGCACGTGGGGCCAGTAGCCCGCGAAGATGTCGTAGGTGCGCCGGCCCAGCAGCAGTTCGAACGGCGCCGCCATCAGGTCGCGCACGTGCCTGCCGATGGCGTCGTCGGCATAGGGCACGGTCCAGCCGCCCAGCCGGAAGCCGCCGGACGGGTCTTCATTCGGCCCGCCGGGGGCCTGCACCACGCCGTCCAGGCTGGTGAAGAGGGAAACGATGAGTTTGCGCATGCCGTTCTCCTGGAGAGGGGATCGGGAGGACCCCTGGCACTACGACGAACGAGCCGGGTGCACATCGACAGGGTCGACGCAATAAATGTCCTCGAACCGTCTGGCCCGGCGTCCGCTGCTGGATGCCGGGCCAGACGCGGCGCGTCAACCCGGATGCGGCTGATGCCCGCCCCGCGCGCCTTGCCCGCGGGTGCCGATCAGCGCCAGGATGAACACGGCGGCCAACACCACGACGATGGTCGGGGCCGGCGCGCTGTCGAGGAAGAAGCTGAGGTAGGTCCCGGCCAGGCAGGCCGCGAGCGACACGGCGACCGCGACCCACAGCATGGCGCTGAAACGCCGCGTGAGCAGGAAGGCGATCGCGCCCGGGCCGATCAGCAGCCCGATCACCAGGATGATGCCGACCGCCTTGAGCGCGCCCACGACGGTCAGCGAAAGCAGGATCAACAGGCCGTAGTGCAAGCCGCGGACGGGCAGCCCGACCACGCGCGCCTGCCCGGGATCGAACGCGTGCAGCAGGAAGTCGCGCCACTTCAGGCCGATGACGGCGACCACCAGCAGCGCGATGACACCGCTCTGGAGCAGATCGCGCGGGTTCGCGCCCAGCAGGTCGCCAAACAGGATGTGGTTCAGGTGCAGATCGGATTTGACCGCGACGTGCAGCACCACCCCCAGCCCGAACAGGCTCGAGAACACCACGCCCATGATCGTGTCCTGCTTGAGGCGGCTGTGCGCCCGGATGAAGCCGGTCCCCAGGGCGCAGACCAGGCCGGCCACGACCGCGCCGATCTCCAGCGGAATCCCGGCGACGTAGGCGAGCACCACGCCCGGCAGCACCGCGTGGGAAATGGCATCGCCCATCAGCGCCAGGCCCTTCAGGACCAGCAGGCACGAGAGGATCGCCGTCGGCACCGCCACCACGACGGCGATCAGCAGGGCCTCGCGCATGAAATCGAACTGCAGCGGCAGGAAAAGGGATTCCAGGATAGTCATGCGTCGGCCCTCGCCGCCTTGATGCGCCGGCGCGCGGCCAGCAACCCGTGCTTGGGCGCGCAGACAAGGGCGAGCAGGAACGCCAGGGCCTGCAGCACCACGATGACCCCGCCGGTGGCGCCATCCAGGAAGTAGCTCAGGTAGGCCCCGACGCCGCTGCTGGCCGCGCCCAGCGCGACGCTGATGGCCAGCAGGCGGCCGAACCGGTCCGTCAGCAGGTAGGCGGTGGCGCCGGGCGTGATGACCATGGCCACCACCAGCAGCCCTCCTACCGTCTGCATGGCCGCGACCGTGCAGGCCGCCAGCAGGACGAAGAACAACCCCTTGGTGAGCGCGGGATCGATGCCCACCGAGCGCGCATGATGCGCGTCGAAGAGCGTGATCATCAGGGCCTTCCAGCGCAACAGCAGCACCAGCAGCGACACGCCGCCGATGGCCAGCAGTTGTACCGTGTCGGCCGGGGTGATCGCCAGGATGTTGCCCAGGATGATGGTCTGGATGCTGACCGATGCCGTGGACAGCGAGACCATGAACAAGCCCAGGCCGAAGAAGGCGGAGAACACGACGCCGATGACGACGTCCTCTTTCAGCCGGGTGCGCTGGTTCAGCAGCAGCATGGCGCCGGCGGCCAGCAACCCCGAGACAAACGCGCCCGCCGAGAAGGACAGGCCGAGCAGGTAGGCGCCCGCCACGCCCGGCACGATGGCATGCGCCAGCGCGTCGCCGACCAGCGACCAGCCCTTGAGCATGAGGTAGGCGGACAGGAAGCCGCAGAGCGCCCCGACGACCGCGGACACCCAGATGGCGTTGATCATGTAGCCGTAGCCGAACGGTTCGGTGAGCCAGTCAAGCATGGTCCGCTTCTCCGTGTCCGTCGCGCGATTCCCGCGCTGTCGCCACGTCGCCGTAGAACACCAGCGGACGCTCGTCGTCGGAGAAGATGCCCACGTCCCGGCCGGGCTGGTCGTCCGTGTCGGGCAGCAGGAAATGCCGCAGCATGCCGCCGAACGTGGCCTGCAGGTTGGCGCGGGTGAACACCTGGGCCATCGGACCGAAGGCCAGCACCTCGCGCTTGATGAGCACCGCGCGGTCGCAGAACTCGGGCACGCTGCCCAGGTTGTGGGTGGACACCAGGATCACGCGCCCTTCGTCGCGCAACTGGCCCAGCAGCGCGATGATCACGTCCTCGGTGGTGACGTCGACGCCGGTGAAGGGTTCGTCCAGCAGGATGACGCGGGCATCCTGCGCCAGCGCGCGGGCCAGGAACACACGCTTGCGCTGACCGCCCGAGAGTTCGCCGATCTGCCGGCGGCGCAAGGCATCCATGCCGACCCGCGTCAAGGCCAGATCCACGGCCTGGCGGTCCGCCGGGCGCGGCCGGCGCAGCCAGCCCATGTGGCCGTAGCGGCCCATCATCACGACATCCTCGACCAGCAGCGGGAAGTCCCAATCGACCTCTTCGCTCTGCGGCACGTAGGCGATCCACTTGCGGCGCAGCGCGGCGCGCGCCGGCAGGCCGAGCACGGTGACCTGGCCGCGCGCCAGCCGCACGATCCCCATGATGGCCTTGAACAGCGTCGACTTGCCGCTGCCGTTCAGGCCCACCAGCGCCGTGATGGTGCCGGCCGGCGTGTCGAAGCTGGCGTTGCGCAACGCGACATGGCCATTGCGATAGACGACGGTGGCATCGTCCACCTGGATGCCGGGCGCGGCGCCGCCCTCGCCTTCCGGCGCCCTCACGGCTCCAGCCCCTTGGCGATGGTCTCGGTGGTGACGCGCAACAGGTCCAGATAGGTCGGCACCGGCCCGCTGGGGCCGCTGAGCGAATCGACATACAGCACGCCGCCGTAGCGGGCGCCGGTCTCCTGCGCGACCTGGCGGGCGGGATTGGCGGACACCGTGCTTTCGCTGAAGATCGCCGGGACGCGGTTGGCCTTCATCAGGTCCACCACGCGGCGCACCTGCTGCGGCGTGCCCTGTTGATCGGCGTTGATCGGCCAGAGATACAGCTCGCGCAGGTCGAGATCCCGCGCCAGATAGCTGAACGCGCCCTCGCTGGTCGCCAGCCAGCGCCGCTCGGGGGGAATGGCCCGCAGGCGCTGGTGCAAGGGGCCGATCGCCTCCTGGATGCGCGCCTTGTAGGCCGCCGCGTTGGCGCGGTAGGTTTCGGCGTTGGCCGGGTCGTACCGGACCAGCGCATCGCGGATGTTGTCCACGTAGATCAGCGCGTTGGCGGGCGACATCCAGGCATGCGGGTTGGGCTTACCCTCATAGGGGCCGTCGCCGATGCCGATTGGTTCGATGCCGCGCGTCACCACGACGCCGGGCACGTTCTTGAGCCGATGGAAAAAGCGCTCGAACCATTGCTCCAGGTTCAGCCCGTTCCAGAGGATCAATTGCGCGCCCTGGGCCCGCGCCAAGTCTCCGGGCGTCGGCTGGTATTCATGGATTTCGGCCCCGGGCCGGGTCACGGACTCGACCGTGGCGGCATCGCCAGCCACGTTGCGCGCCATGTCCGCGATGACGGTGAACGTCGTCACCACCTTGAATTTCTCGGCCGCCTGCGCGGGCAGGCAGAGCGCGGCGAGTGTCAGCGCGAGCCCCGCGGCGAGCGTGGCGCGGGCGGTGCGGCGGCGACGGCCCGCGACTGCGAGGGCATCGAACAATGACGGCATGGCAACTTCCTCCGGGATGCATGACGACGCCTTGCGAATCCCGCGCGCGGGCCGCGTCAGGCGCAAGGACGTCAACAGGAGGGGCAGTCGCGGTATCGCATGGATGCCATCTGGAGGTGCCGGAGATCAGCGCAATAATATAACAACTATTCCCGGCGAACGGACAGGCGCGACCACCGCCGTGGCGTCTGCCCGCCGGTCAAACAGTCCCGGAAGTGGTTCTGTGCGCTGCCGGGGCGCCGACGGCCCGGGCGCGGATCAATAATCGTCGCTGGCGCCGCGGCGGTTGCCGCCGGTGATGCCGGGTTTGCCCAGCGCGTGCAGCGCGACGGCTTCGGCCACCTTCATGCCGTCGATGGCGGCGGACATGATGCCGCCGGCGTAGCCTGCGCCCTCGCCCGCCGGGAACAGGCCGTCGGTGTTCATGCTCTGGAAGTCGTCGCGGCGCGTGATGCGCAGTGGCGATGAGGTGCGGGTCTCGACCCCGGTGAGCACCGCGTCATGCATCGAGAAACCCTTGATCTGGCGCTCGAACGCCGGCAGCGCCTCGCGGATGGCGGCAATCGCGTAGTCCGGCAGGCTGGACGACAGGTCGGTCAGCGTGACGCCCGGCTTGTACGACGGCGTGACGCTGCCCAGCGCGGTCGAGGGCCGGCCGGCGAGGAAGTCGCCCACCAGTTGCGCCGGCGCGCTGTAGTCGCCGCCGCCCAGCTCGTAGGCGCGCGCCTCCCAGTGACGCTGGAAGTCGAGCCCGGCCAGGGGCGACTGCTCGATGCCGGGGAAGTCCTTGGGCTCGATGCCCACTACGATCCCGGCGTTGGCATTGCGTTCGTTGCGCGAGTACTGGCTCATGCCGTTGGTGACCACGCCGCCCGGCTCCGAGGCGGCCGCCACCACGGTGCCGCCCGGGCACATGCAGAAGCTGTAGACCGCGCGGCCGTTGCCGGCGTGATGCACCAGCTTGTAGTCGGCCGCGCCCAGCACCGGATGGCCGGCGCTGGGGCCGAAGCGGGCCCGGTCGATCACGGATTGCGGATGTTCGATCCGGAATCCCAGCGAGAACGGCTTGGGTTCCATGAACACGCCGCGCGCATGCAGCATGCGGAAGGTGTCGCGGGCGCTGTGGCCCACCGCCAGCACCACGTGGCTGGCGGCGATGAATTCCCCGCCCGCCAGGCGCACGCCGCGCACCCGGCCGTCCTCGATCTCGATGTCGTCGACGCGGCTCTCGAAGCGGAACTCGCCGCCCAGGGAAGCGATCTGCGCGCGCATCTGCTCGATCATCTTCACCAGGCGGAAGGTGCCGATGTGCGGCTTGCTGACGTACAGGATCTCTGGCGGCGCATCGGCGGCGACGAACTCCTGCAGCACCTTGCGGCCGTAGTGCTTGGGGTCCTTGACCTGGGTCGAGAGCTTGCCGTCGGAGAACGTGCCCGCCCCGCCCTCGCCGAACTGCACGTTCGACTCGGGCTGCAGGGTGTTCTTGCGCCACAGCCCCCAGGTGTCCTTGGTGCGTTCGCGCACCACCCGGCCGCGTTCCAGGATGATCGGCCGGAAACCCATCTGCGCCAGGATCAGCGCGGCGAACAGGCCGCACGGGCCGAAGCCGATCACCACCGGGCGGCTGCCTTCGGGCAGGTCCGCCGGCGCCTGGCCGACGTACTGGTATTCCATGGGGGGCGTGGGCGCGACGGTGCGCAGGCCCGCGAGCCGCTTGAGGACGGCGGCCTCGTCGGCCACTTCGACATCGATGGAATAGGTCAGCGTGATCGCGCTGCGCTTGCGGGCGTCGTAGCTTCGGCGAAAGATGGTGAGCGCGAGCAAGGCTTGCGGGGCGATGCCCAGGCGGCTACAGGCCGCGTCGCGCAGGGTGTCGTCGATGTCGTCCTGGGAGGTCGACAGGGGCAGGATGATTTCGGTCAGGCGCAACATGAGGCAGGGGAACCGTGTCAGGGTTCAAGGGCTCGTAAAACGCGTATTAGAACACGCGCACGGCCCCGCCCCGCGCCCCATGCCGCGCCGTCCGGGCGGGTCCGCGCTCAGCCGCCGCGGCGGACCGACGCCAGCCGTTGCACCACGTCCAGCAGGCGGTCGATCTCCTCGTAGGTGTTGTAGAACGCCAGCGATGGCCGCACCGTGGTTTCCACCCCGAAGCGGCGCAGGATCGGCTGGGCGCAATGGTGCCCGGTGCGCACCGCGATGCCCTCCTCGTTCAACGCCTGGCCGACCTCCTCGGTGCTGTAGCCGTCCAGCACGAAGGACATGACGCTGGCCTTGTCCGCCGCCGTGCCGATCAGCCGTACGCCCGGGATGGCGCCCAGCCCGCGCATGCCATGGACCAGCAGGTCATGCTCGTAGCGGCCGATGTTCTCGATGCCCAGGCGCGTCACGTAGTCCAGCGCCGCGCCCAGCCCGACCGCATCGGCGATATTGCCGGTGCCGGCCTCGAACTTGTTGGGTATGGGCTGGAACACCGTCTTTTCGAAGGTCACGTCGGCGATCATGTTGCCGCCGCCTTGCCAGGGCGGCATGTCTTCGAGCACCTCGCGCCGGCCCCAGACCACGCCGATGCCGGTGGGCCCGAAGATCTTGTGGCCGGAAAACACGAAGAAGTCCGCGCCCAGCGCCTGCACGTCCACCCGCAGGTGCGACACCGACTGCGCGCCGTCCACCAGCACGCGGGCGCCGGCCCGGTGCGCCAGCTCGATGATGCGAGCGACCGGCGTGACGGTGCCGAGCGCGTTCGACACCTGGGTCACCGCGACGATGCGGGTGCGGTCGTTGAGCAGCTTCTGGTATTCATCCAGCAGGATCTGACCGCTGTCGTCCACCGGAATCACGCGCAACCGCGCGCCCTTGGCCGCGGCCAGCTGCTGCCAGGGCACGATGTTGGCGTGGTGCTCGAGGTTGGAGACGATGATCTCGTCGCCCTCGCCCACGTGCTGCGCGCCCCAGCTCTTGGCCACCAGGTTGATGGCCTCGGTGGTGCCGCGCACGAAGATCACCTCGTTGACGTCGGGCGCGTTGATGAAGCGCCGGACCCGCTCGCGCGCGCCCTCGTAGGCGTCGGTGGCGCGCGCCGCCAGCTCGTGCGCGGCGCGATGGATGTTGGAGTTCTCGTGGGCGTAGAAATACGCGATCCGGTCGATCACGCTCTGCGGCTTGTGGGTGGTGGCGGCATTGTCGAACCACACCAGCGGGCGGCCGTTGACGCGTTCCCGCAGCACGGGGAAGTCGCGCCGCACCGCGTGCACGTCGAACGGCGGATGGGCATCGGCGCCGGCATGCGGCGCGGTCCGCGCCTGGGGATGCGCGGGCGTGACGTAGCCGCTGGGCAGCACCACCGCGTCGACGAAGTAATAGCGCGGGTCCGGCGAGGCCGCGGCCGCCGCCGGCGGGGCCGGCGCCGCGGGAGTGGCGGCCTGGGCGGGCACGGCCAGCCCGGCCAGGTCGTCGCTGACCGCCGTGGCGCCCAGCACCGTGCCCGGCCGCGCCGGATGACCCTGCCCGTCCTCCAGGAAATAGTAGGGGATGGACTTCCCTGCCCCGGCGTCGGGCCGGGCCGTCGCTGCACCGGGCGCGATCCCGGTGGCGCCCGCGCCGAAGCGCGGCTCGTAGGCCGGCACCGCCGTCACCACGTTGTCGGGCAGGCCGTTGCCCGCCTGGGCGTGCGGCAGCAGCGCCGGCGCGCGGTGCGCCAGCGAGGGCAAGGGCGCTGGCGAGGCTGGCGCCAGGTTGGCGCCCGGCGCCAGCCCCTGCGGGATCGGCGTGCCGGGCACGCCCGGGCCCAGTCCCGCGGGGCTGACCAGCGGCGAGCCGGGCGGCGCGACGTTGACCGGAGCCTGCACCCCGGGCGGGACCGCCGCCGGCAGGTCGGCTGGCGCCGGCCGTCCCGGCAACGCCGTGAAGAAGGCATTGGCCAGACGCGCCAGCACGTCCGGATCGATGGGCGCTTCCGGCGCGCCCGGCACGCCGCCGGCCAGGGCGGCGAAGCTTGGAGAGGAATCGGCGACAGCCATCGTGCGGCCTATTTGTAGGTGTCGGGATAGTCGTGGTACTTGCCGATCTCGACATCGTCGAGCACCGCCAGCGCGTCGTCGGCCAGCAGCGCCAGCGAGCAGTACAGCGAGATCAGGTAGGACGCGATGGCATGGTTGTTGATTCCCATGAAACGCACCGACAGGCCCGGGCTCTGTTCGCCCGGCAGGCCCGGCTGGTACAGGCCGACCACGCCCTGGCGCTTGTCGCCCACGCGCAGCAGCAGGATCTTGGTCTTGCCATCGGCCACCGGCACCTTGTTGGACGGAATCAGGGGAATGCCGCGCCAGGTGATGAACTGCGAGCCGAACAGGCTGACCGTCGGCGGCGGCGTGCCGCGCCGCGTGGCTTCGCGGCCGAAGGCGGCGATGGCCAGCGGATGCGTCAGGAAGAAAGCTGGCTCCTTCCAGACCTTGGTCAGCAGCTCATCCAGGTCGTCGGGCGTGGGCGCGCCGGTCAGCGGGAAGATGCGCTGCTCCTCCGTCACCTGCGACAACAGGCCGTAATCGGGATTGTTGATGAGTTCGCTTTCCTGGTTTTCCTTGATGGTCTCGATGGTCAGGCGCAGCTGTTCCTTGATCTGGTCGTGCGGGCTGCTGTAGAGGTCGGAGATGCGGGTGTGCACATCCAGCACGGTGCTGACGGCGTTCAGGAAATACTCGCGCGGCTGCTCCTCGTACTCGACGAAGGTGCGCGGCAGCTGGTTCTCGGCTTCGCGCGCGGTGCACGTCACCTTGATGTTTTCGGGATTCTTGACCTTGTTCAGGCGGTAGATGCCCGCTTCGACCGGCGCCCATTGCAGCAAATGCGTCAGCCAGCGCGGGCTGATGGTGGCAAGTTGGGGTACGGTCTTGGTCGCATTGGCCAACTGCCTTGCGCCGTTGTCGCCCAATGCGACGGTCCCGCCTACGGTGGCACTCATTGAAATCTCCGAAGTGAACAAACACGCAAACAACACAGACAAAAAGAAAGGGCCGAAGCCCCTGGGGAAATAGCGGTCAGGCGGCGCGCTCGCGCTGGCGCGCCTGGCCGGCGTCGGCCTGCGGCGTGCTGCGCGGGCCGGCCTGCGTGACGGTGGCGCCGGGCGCCACGTCGCTGGTGATCCAGACGTTGCCGCCGATCACTGCGCCGCGGCCCAGCGTCACGCGGCCCAGGATGGTGGCGCCGGCGTAGATGACGACCTCGTCTTCCACGATCGGATGGCGCGCCAGGCCTTTTTCCAGGTTGCCGTCGGCGTCGGTGGTGAAGCGCTTGGCGCCCAGCGTCACCGCCTGGTAGATGCGCACGCCGCGGCCGATGCGGGCGGTCTCGCCGATGACGACGCCGGTGCCATGGTCGATGAAGCAGCCCGGGCCGATCTGGGCGCCGGGGTGGATGTCGATGCCGGTTTCGCCATGGGCGATCTCGGCCGCGATGCGCGCCAGCAGCGGCAGGTCCAGCAGGTACAGCTGGTGCGCCAGGCGATGGTGGATCAGGGCGTGGATGCCGGGATAGCAGAGCAGCACCTCGTCCACGCTGCGCGCCGCCGGATCGCCGTGATAGGCCGCCAGCACGTCGCTGTCGAGCAGCCGCCGCACGTCCGGGAGCGCGGCGGCGAACCGGCGCACGATCGCGGCGGCGTGTTCATCGACGCCGGCGTCGGCGGGCGCGTGACGCCGCAGCTCCAGCCGCGCCTGTTCCAGCAGGCTGCGCAGGGCCGCGTCCAGCGTGTAGCCGACGTAGAAATTCTCGCTTTCGTGGCGCATGTCCACCGGCCCCAGGCGCATGGGGAAAAGCGCGCGCTTGAACTTGTCGAAGATGTCGGCCAGCGCTTCGCGCGACGGAAACTCGCGTTCGCCTGGCTCGCGGGCGCGCTGTTGCGAGGTGCGCCATTGGGCGCGGATGCCGTCCAGGGCGCGCACCACGCCCTCCAGATCGAAGGCCGCCATGTCAGTCCTGCACCCAGGGCAGGCCGCGATGGCGCCAGCCATCGCTCAGGCCGCGGTGCTGGTTGGCGTCGAGCTCGCCCTCGAAGCCTTCGAAGACATTGAAGACCGCCGCGAAGCCCGCCTTGGCGGCCGCCTCCGCGGCCAGCGCCGAGCGCTTGCCGCTGCGGCACAGCAGCAGCACCACGGCGTCCTTGCCGCCGGCGCTGGCCACCTTGGCCTCCAGTTCGCGCACGAAACGCGGGTTGCGGGTCAGGCTGGTGCCGGTGGCCCAGGGCACATGCACCGTGCCGGGGATGTGGCCGACGAATTTGCGTTCTTCCGCCGAGCGCACGTCCACCAGCACCGCGTCGCCGTTCTGCGCCAGCGTCCAGGCGTCGGCGGGCGCGACGCCGCCCGCGTAGGGAAGATGCTGGCCCAGCGCCGCGGCGCGCGCCTGCTCCAGGATGGCAGGCAGGATCCGTTCGGTAACGGCGGCTTCGGCGGTGTCGTAGCTCATGGCGCAAGGGCCTCCAGGCTGGCCGCCAGAACAGGTGGCGGCGGAACCCACAATCTAGGCCCAAAGCGGCGAAATCCAAATGAATTAAAAGTCGGAAATTAACAACCGCGAGTTGTGTAGCGGCCGCGCGGTGGCGAAGGCGTTTCAAACCGCCGGCAACTGATGCGTCACGCAGTGGATCCCGCCGCCGCCCGAAGCAATCGCGTCGATGTCCAGCTGCACCACGTCGCGGCCGGGATACAAGGCGCGCAGCAGGTCGCGCGCCTTGCCATCGGCGCGGGCATCGCCGAACTCGGGCGCGATCACGGCGCCGTTGATGACGAAGTAGTTGATGTAGCCGGCGGCGAAATCGTCGTTGTCTTCCTGGTAGACGCTGGCCCGGGGACGGCGCGGCGGCGACAGCGTGTGCAGCTGCAGCCGGTTGCCGTCGGCGTCGGTGGCGGACCGCAGGATCTCCAGGTGCGCGCGCGTCAGGTCGTAGTCGTGCGAATCCGGATCTTCCTCCAGGTTGGCGACCACCACGCCGGGCCGCGCGAAGCGGGCGTAGAAGTCGACGTGGGCGTCGGTGATGTCCTTGCCCTTGATGCCCGGCAGCCAGATGATCTTGCGCAGCCCCAGGCAGAACTTCAACTCTTCCTCGACCTCGGCGCGGCTCCAGCCCGGATTGCGGTTGTCGTTGACCCAGCAGCTTTCGGTCATGATGCCGGTGCCGCGGCCGTCCACCTCGATGCCGCCGCCCTCGCCCACCAGCTCGCTGCGCACGTGGCGCGCGCCAGCCACCTTGGCCACCCGTTCGGCCAGCAAGGCATCGGCCTGGTGTTGCTGCTTGTCGCCCCAGCCGTTGAAATTGAAATCCATCGCGGTCAGGCCGCCCTGCCCGGTCACCAGGAAGTTGGCGCCGATGTCGCGCATCCAGATGTCGTCGAGCTCGGCCGCCAGATAGGTGACGTTGGCGTCGCCGCAGTGGCGCCGGGCCAGCGCCGTCTCGGCCTCGCGGCAGAACACGGTGACGGGCTGGTAGCGCGCGATGGCGCGCGCGATGCGTCCCTGCGCGGCCTGCACATCGGGCGTGAAGTCCTTCCAGATCGCCGGCTGCGCGCCGAAGGCGATGAAGGCGCGGGCCTGCCGATCGGCTTCGTCGGGCATGCGCCACTGTCCGCCGGCGCCCGCCCGCGCGGGGCCCGCGGCCAACCCGAAGCCGGCGGCGGCAAGCGCCCGGCCCGCGGCGAGCGCGGAAAGCTGTTTGACGAAAAGGCGGCGGGTAAACATAAGCAAATCCAATCAGTGTGAAAACGAGGGGAAAATCGGGCCTGCGACCCATGAATGCATCGTAGAGCGCGCCGGACACCGCCAACAAGCGATATATTTAGCGGACATCTGATTAGATTTACTTATCAATATGCTCAAACAATGGCCCCCGCTGAACGTGTTGCGCGGCTTCGAGGCCGCCGCCCGCCTGGGCAGTTTCCACAAGGCTGCTGACGAGCTGCACCTGACTCAGTCGGCCATCAGCCAGCAGATCCGCAGCCTGGAAACCTACCTGGAACAACCGCTGTTCCTGCGCCAGGGACGCAGCGTGACGCTCACCGACGCCGGCGCCGACCTGCTCGGCACCACCCAGGCGATGCTGCTGCAACTGGCGACGGGCATCCGCCGCCTGGACCAGTACCGCAAGCCGAACCAGCTGATCGTCAACACCAGCCCGGCGTTCGCGCGCCATTGGCTGGTGCCGCGCCTGCACACGTTCCACGCGCGCCATCCCGAGGTCGACCTGTGGCTCTACACCAGCGACCCGGCGCCGGACATGGCCACGCAGACCATCGATATCGCGCTGCGCGACGATATCGGCCCGCAGGCCGATTGCGATTTCCGCTTGCTGTGCGAGGACCGGCTGTTCGCCGCCTGCCATCCGCGCCTGCTGGCGACCGATCCGGCGCAACGCACCACGCTGCATGGCGAGCGCGAGATGGACTGGAGCTATTGGCGCATGCAGGGCGGCGCCGATGTGGGCCAGCGTGACAGCGGCCTGAACTTCTCGGATCCGGGGCAGTTGCTGGACGCCGCGAGCCAGGGGCTGGGCATCGGCCTGGTGGCGGCGCTGCTGGCGCAGCGCGCCTGCGCGGAAGGACTGCTCGCGCCGATGACGCCGCAGACCGTGCGCGGCCCGACCTGGCGCTGGCTGGTGCACCGCGACAGCCACCATGCGCTGGCCGCGGGTTTTTGCGCCTGGTTGTGCGAGAACCTGGAGGTGGACTGGCAGCCCTGGCGCTGAGCGCCGCGCCAGGGCCGTCGACGCCTACCAGCGATGCTGGTACGTCAGGGTCAGCACCGTGCCCGGGGCCGGCAGGCGGCTGGTATTGGTGCTGGTGCGCATCAGCTGGCTGTAGAGCGGGTAATAGTCCCGGTTGAACAGGTTCTCGACCCCGACGATCAGCGTGTCCTTCGGCGTGACCTGGTAGCGGCTCATCAGGTCCACCGTGAAGTAGCTGCCGACATCGCGACGGCCAAAGCCTTCGACGCCGTCCAGCCGGTAGTCCTTGCCGCCGAAGTAGTTGGCCTGGATGCGGTTGTTCCAGCGCTCGTTCGGGCGGTACTGCAGGTACGCCGTGAGCTTGAGCGGCGGGATGCGGTAGCCGGTCATGTCGCGCCATGGGCCGTTGTCGGGCCGTTCGCGCCCCTTCATCCACGTGAACGTGCCGCCCGTGCCCCACTTCTCGTCGTCGGTCAGGTAGTCCACCGTCGCCTCGATGCCGTGGATGCGCTCTTCGGTGCGGGTCAGGATCAGGCCGTTGTTGAAGCTCTGCACGTCGCCCAGCTTGGAGGTGGTGTAGAACAGCGCCAGCGACGCGGTCGTGTTACCCACCCCGCCGCGCCAGCCCAGCTCGTAGTTGTTGGTCTTGACCGGCTGCAGGTCCGACGAGCCGATATCGAAGCCCGGCCGCGCGTTGCGCATCTGCACGCCGATGTCCGGCAGCTGGAAGCCCTGGCTGAAGTTGGCGTACAGCTCCTGGCCGCGGATCGGCGCATAGGTCAGGCCGGCGTTGAACAGGAAGGCGTCGTAGCTGACCGAGCCGCCCTGCACCGAGGCCGGCGCCGCCACCCGCGACTGCGACAGCGGCACGAAGTCGCCGAAGCGCGCCGTGGCGTACTCATAGCGCGCCCCGCCCTGCACCGACCATTGCTCGTTGAAGCGGTGTTCCAGCTGGCCGAAGATGCCGGTGCTGCGCGAGGTCAGCTCGGGCATGTAGGTCAGGCGGCCGGTCTTGCGGAACACCCGGCCGCCGCTGGCGTCGTAGGCGGCCGCGTCGAACACGTCGATCGGCATGTCGCTGCGTTCCTGGTTGAAGTCCATGCCCCACAGCAGCTTCGATTGCTCGCCCAGCGGCGTGTCGATGGTGAGACGGCTGCCGAACACCTTGCTGTTCTGCATGACCTGATCGACGTTGCCGCCGCGCGTGACCACCGCGCGCGCGTCGAACGGCGTGAAGCGCGTGTAGTAGTCGCGGTAGTACATCTGCGCCGTGACCTTGCTGCCCAGCAGGTCCAGGTGCTGGTATTCCAGGTTCACCAGCGTGTTGCGGATCTGGTTCTGGTCCGCCAGGTCCAGGCCGCTCAGCGGCAGCGCGCGCGCCGTGCCGGGCGGCAGCCGGCCGACCGAGGGATCGGAGGTGTAATTGGAGTTCTGGTCGGCGTTGTAGTAGCTGGCCGACAGCTGCAGGCGCTGCTTGTCATCCAGCCGCAGCCCGAGCTTGCCGCCCAGGCTGTAGATGTTCGAATCGAACAGGTCGCCCTGGCTGGGCTCGGGCGCGATGCGGCGGCCGCGCGCGTCGTACGAGGCGCCGTTGTGGCGCGCGCCCAGGTCCAGCGCGTAGTCCAGCATGCCCTGGCTGCCGGCGAAATGCTGCTGCAGCTGCCCGCCCAGGCCGTCGCCGCTCAGCCGGCTCAGGGGGCTGACGGCGGTCACGGTGGTCTCGGCCACCGGTTCGCCGCCGGCCGGCCGCGTGGTGATCGAGACGATGCCGCCGGTGGCCCCGGCGCCGTAGATCGAGCTGCTGCCGCGCAGCACCTCGACGCGCTCGATGGTGGCCGGGTCGACGTTGGCCAGGTTGCGCGATGAATCACGGTTGGTGTTCAGCGGAATGCCGTCCACCAGCACCAGCACGCCGCGTCCGCGCAGCGTCTGGCCGTAGTCGGTCATGGTGCGGCTGGAATCGGCCATGCCCGGCACGGTCTTGGCCAGCACGGTGGCCAGGCTGTCCGAGCCGGTGCGCAGTTCCTGCAAGGCGTCGCGCTCCAGCACGATGGTCTGCTGCACCGGGCTGACCAGGTTGCTGGCCGTGCGCGAGGCGCTGACCTCGATCGGCGCCAGCACGGTGGCGCCGCTGGCGGCGGCCTCGGGTTCGATGATGGTGGCCGTGCCCTCCTGCCGCAACCGCAGCGGCTTGCCCTGCAGCAGCGCGGCCAGCGCCTGTTGCGGCGTCATGGATCCGGACAGCGCCGGCGCCTGCATGCCGGCCACGGTCTGGGGCGCATAGAAGATCTGCAGCCCATGCGTCTCGGCCAGCCGCTTGAGCGCCTGGTCGAGCGACTGCGCCGGCATGTCGATGACGACGGGCGCCGTCATCTGGGCGCTGGCCATCCCCGGGCCGAACGCCAGCAATGCCGCCATCGCGGCCATCGTCAGGCGCGCACCCACCGGCGCGCCTTGTCCCATTTTCTTGTGAACCACAGCTTCTGCTCCTGATCCGCTCTCGATAGGCCCCATGCCCCACGGAATCAAGAAGAAGACGCAATACGGCGAAAAAACCTGAATGTCCGGGCCAACTATTTTGTAACAGCGTCAGCGCGCCGAGATTTCGCTGCGGCCGTCGGGCAGCTGGCGCACCCGCACCGGCAGGATGTGCGGCAAGGCTGTCAGGAAGGCGTCGGTGTCGCGGGTCTGGAACACGCTGGTCACGGTCAGATGCTCGACGCCCGGCCCCAGCACGATCGGCTGCTGGCGATAACGCGACACTTCCCGCGCCGCGCTGGCCAGGTCGGTATTGCTGAAGCGGATCTGGCCGCCGCGCCAGGCCAGCGTCGCGGCCACGTCGACGGGCTCGGCCCGGTCGGCCTGCCCCGCCGCGCCGATACGCACGCCCTGCCCGGCCGTGACCGGCACGGCCGCCGCGTCGTGCGCGCCGGCCACCTTGACCGAGCCCGACTCCACCAGCACCCGCACCTGCTCCGCGTCGCGGCGCACGTCGAAGCGCGTGCCGGTCACGGTCGCGGTGCCCAGGCCGGCGTCCACCACGAACGGGCGGCCGGCGTTCTTCTCGACCGAGAACAGCGCCTCGCCCGCCACCAGCAGCACGCGCCGCTCGGCGTCGTCGAAGCGCACGCGGATATGGCTGTTGCTATTCAATTCGGCGCGGGAACCATCGGGCAGCGCCACGCTGCGCAGTTCGCCAACCTGTGTCTGGTATTCGGTCCAGCCCGCGCCGCGCGGCCACAGCGTCCAGCCGCCGACGGCGAGGATCGCGGCGCCCAGGCTCAAGGCCAGCGCGGCTCGCCGTCCGGAATGGGCCGCGCGGCGCGGCGCTTCGGCCAGGGCGCGCAGGCGCTCGGGCGCGACGGCGTCCGCGGCCTGCCAGATCGATTCCAGCAGGCGGTACTCATAGGCGTGACGCGGATCGGCCGCCAGCCAGGCGGCGCGCGCCTGTTCCTGCGCGGCGTCCCACTCGCCGGAATGGGCACGCGCGAACCACCGCGCCGCCTCGGCGCGGATGGCATCGGCGCCGGCCTCGCGGCCGGCCTGCCCGGGCGATGCGGCGTCAGTTGGGCGCATAAGCCCCCAGCCGCTCGCGCAGATGCAACGCGGTGCGAATCATGTATTTCTCGACCATGTTCTTGCTCAATCCCATGCGTTCGGCGATCTCGGCCTGCGTCAGGCCTTCCAGCCGCTGCCAGACGAACACCTGGCGGCACTTGAGCGGCAGTTCCGCCAGCGCCGCTTCCAGCGCCTGGCCCAGCTGGCCGGTGCGCGCCTGGGCCATCGGGTCGCCCAGCGGGCTGGCGTGGTCGGCAATGGTATCAAGCGGCACCCATTCCTGCCCGCCGTCGCGGCGGAACTGGTCGACGGCCGCGTTGCGCGCGGCCTGGTGCAGGTAGGCGCGCGGCTGCGCCACCTGCGCCGGGTCCGTTTCCAGGCATTTGACCAGCGCGTCGTGGGCCAGGTCGCGCGCGGCGTCGCGGCAGCCCAGCTTCCGGGTCCAGACCGCGAGCAGTTCTTCGTAATAGGCCAGGAAGCCGGATGGGCGGGACGAACGCAATGACATGGCGCGCAATCGATAGAGTCAGGCATGATAATGGTTTCCATTTTCATAAACAAACCCGCATTCCATGCAAGGACGCCACCATGGCCGCTGACGACGCCTCCGCCGCCGCACCCGGACGGATCCCCCGCGCGCAGGGCGAGCCGATTCCCGAGTCGGTCGCCACCGCGGCCGCCACCTGGCTGACCCAGGCGATGGCCGGCGAGCTGGACGGCCCGCAACGCGAGCGCTGGCGGCAATGGCGCGCCGCGCATCCGGACCACGAGCGCGCCTGGCTGCACGTCGAGGCGGTGCTCGGCCGCTTCCAGGCCCTGGAACAGGCGCCGGCCGCGCGCGCGTTGGCCGGCCTGCGCAAGCCGTCGCGCCGCAAACTGGTGTTCGCGCCGTTGTGGCTGGCTGCCGGCGCCGGCGCGGCGGGCCTGGCGGCCAGCCGCACGCCGACCGGGCGCGCCTGGGTCGCCGACCTGCGCACCGCCACCGGTGAATTGCGCTGGGTCACGCTGGACGACGGCTCCCGGCTGCTGCTGGGCACCGGCACCGCCCTGGATATCGAGTTCGACGCATCGCAACGCGCCATCGCGTTGCGCGCCGGCGAGATTTTCGTGGCGACCGCGCATGGCGACCCGCGCCCTTTCAGCGTCCGGACGCCGCAGGGCTCGGTGCGGCCGCTGGGCACCCGCTTCAGCGTGCGGCTCGATCCGGACCGGACCATGGTCGGCGTCGAGGAAGGCGCGGTCGAACTGCGGCCCCTGCGCCAGCCCGACCTCGCGCTGCGCGTCGCGGCCGGCGAATCGGCCTACCTGACGCAATGGGCGCCGTCCCGCGCCGAGCCGCTGCCGGCGCAGGCCCTGGCCTGGACGCGCGGACAACTGATCGCCGACGACGAACGCCTGGGCGACTTCATCGCCAATCTGTCGCGCTTTCGGCCCGGCATCCTGCGCTGCGATCCGGCGGTGGCGGACCTGCGCTTTTCGGGCGTGTTCCCGATCGCCGATACCGACCACATCCTGGCCCTGCTGCCGAACTCGCTGCCGGTGGCCATCCGCCAGGTCACGCGCTACTGGGTCACGGTGGTTCCCAGGGCCGGCTGAGTTTCAAGATACACACTGTTTCATCTCGACGCCCGTTTCGCGTGCCCGATCCGGCTGCCCGCTGCTCCTACCTGCTGACGTCAATTCATTCCTTCAGCACTTCATTCGAGAGATCACATGGCAGCGAACCCTCCGCGCGGGCTGACCCGCGCATTCATCGCCACGCTGATGCTGGGCGCCAGCGCCGCGGCGGCAGCCCAGGGCGCGGCGCCGGGCGCCACGGCTTCCCGGCCGGCACAGCAGGCGGCGGCGTCCTACGACATTCCGGCCGGCCCGCTGGCGCCGGCCCTGCGCAGCCTGGCCAGCACCGCCGGCATCGCGCTGACCTTCACGGCCGACCAGGTCCAGGGCAAGACCACCGCCGGCCTCAAGGGCGCCTACCGCCCGGCGCAGGCGTTCGAGGCATTGCTGGCCGGCACCGGCCTGCAGGCCGTGCAGCGCGCCAACCAGGGCTACGTGCTGACGCCCGCCGTCGACGCGCCCGTCACCGCGCTGGCGCCCGTGACCGTCACCGCCCGTTCGGTCTACGAGCTGCCCGAGGCCTACGCCGGCGGCCAGGTGGCGCGCGGCGGGCACCTCGGCCTGCTGGGCAACACCGACTACATGGACACGCCCTTCAGCATCGCCAGCTACACCGCCCAGACCATCCAGGACCAGCAGGCCGGCAGCATCGCCGACGTGCTGACCACCAGCGATTCGTCGGTGCGCGCCTCGATCGGCAGCGGCAACCGCTATGACGCGCTGACCATCCGCGGCTTTCGCGTCGACAACGACGAGATCGCGCTCAACGGCCTGTATGGCCTGGTGCCGGCCTATCGCATCAACCCCGACCCGGTGGAGCGCATCGAAGTGCTACGCGGCGCCGGCGCCTTCCTCAACGGCATGCTGCCGTGGGGCAGCGTGGGCGGCAGCGTCAACATCGTGACCAAGCGCGCCGACGACGCGCCGCTGACGCGCTTCACCACGGAATACGCGTCCGACTCGCGCTGGGGCGGCCACCTGGACCTGGGGCGCCGCTTCGGCGACCAGAACCAGTACGGCCTGCGCGTGAATGGCGCGTTCCGCGGCGGCCAGCCGCGCATCGACGGCCAGTCGACGCAGAACGGTTCGGGCTCGCTGGGCCTGGACTATCGCGGCGACCGGCTGCGGCTGTCGGCCGACATCGTCTACCAGGACGACTGGATGCGCGCCGCCGCGCGCGGCTACACGGTCGCTCCGGGCGTCAAGGTGCCGGGCGCGCCCGATCCCAAGATCAACCTGGCGCAGCGCTTCGACACGTCCAGCGCGCAGAGCCTGACCGGGCTGGTGCGCGCCGAGTACGACCTGAGCGACCGGGTCTCGCTGTTCGGCGCGTTCGGGGCCAACCGCTTCGACTACAACAAGCGCGAGGCGCCGGGCGCCACCATCGTCGGCGACAACGGCGACGCGCTGTCCACCTCGACCCACCAGAAAGGCAAGGCCGAGGCCACTTCGGGCGAGATCGGCATCCGCGGTCGCATCGAGACCGGCCCCGTCACGCACCAGCTGGTGCTGAGCGGCAACCGGCTGGAATCGCGCACCTGGCAGGGCCAGACGCGCTACGCGGACTACGCCACCAACATCTATCACCCCGCGCGCCTGGCCGATCCGGGCGCGCCGATCGCCTACTCGCCGGAAACCAGGACCAGCCTGAGCATCCTGCAAAGCGTGGCCGTGGCCGATACCCTGTCGGTCAAGGACGGCCTGGTGCAACTGACCCTGGGCGCGCGCCGCCAGAACGTCAACACGCGTTCGTACTCGCCGGCCGGCGACGTCACCAACCGCTACGACCAGAGCGCTACGACGCCCTCGGCCGCGCTGGTGGTGCGGCCGACGGAACAGGTCTCGCTGTACGCCAGCTACATCGAGGCGCTGACGGCCGGCGCCTCGCCGCCGGCCGACGCCGCCAACGCCGACCAGGTGTTCGCGCCCTACAAGTCCAAGCAGTACGAGATCGGCAGCAAGCTCGACTTCGGCGCCTTCGGCGCGTCGCTGGCGCTGTTCCAGATCCGCGTGCCGGGCGGCATCGTCGATCCGGTGTCCAAGGTCTACAGCCTGAATGGCGAGCAGCGCAACCAGGGCGTCGAGCTGAACGGCTTTGGCGAACTGGCGCGCGGCGTGCGCCTGCTGGGCGGCGTCACCTGGCTGGATGCGAAACAGCGCAAAACCCAGGGCGGCTTGAATGACGGCCGCCACGCCGTCGGCGCGCCCGAGCTGCAGGCCAACCTGACGCTGGAATGGGATACGCCGTTCGCGCCGGGGTTGACCCTGATGGGCCGGGCCATCCACACCAGCCAGGCCTATCTCAGCGCCGACAACAGCCAGCGCGTGCCGGCTTGGACGCGCTACGACTTCGGCGGCCGCTACAAGACCCGCGTGGCGGGCAAGGACGTGACGCTGCGTGCGACCGTGACCAACCTGCTCGACAAGCACTATTGGGAGGCCAATCCGACCGGCTACCTGATCAGCGGCATGCCGCGCACGCTGTGGCTGTCGGTGGCGACGGAGTTCTGACGACGACGCTCCGGGCCGCCCGCCGGCGGTCCGGCCCGGCCCTCATGCCGCCAGCGCGAACAGGCAGTGGGCGTTGGCGCGGATCAGGTATTTCTTGACGGTGCTGGGCGAGATGCGCAGGCGCTCGGCGATCTGCGCGTAGGTCAGTTCCTCGATGTGCGCCATGATGAAAGCGCTGCGCGCCGCTTGCGGCAGGCCTTCCAGCGCCTGGTCGAGCTGCTGCAGCGTTTCCACCGCCAGCGCCACGCTTTCCGGCGACGGCGCGGTCGGGACCGGCAGGCAGGCCAGCGCTTCGAGGTAGGCGGCTTCCAGCGCCGCCTTGTGGCGCCGGCGCGCGATCAGGCGGCGGGCGATGGTGGCCAGGAACGGCCGGGCTTCGCGGATGGCGTCGCGCCGGCCCTCGCCCAGCAGGCACAGGAAGGTGTCGTGCGACAGGTCGGCGGCGTCGCTGCTGTTGCCGACGCGGCGCCGCAGCCAGCCCAGCAGCCAGGGATGGTGGTCGACATAGAAGCGTTGCAGCTGCGTGCGGGCAACGGCGTCGACGGCGATCGGGGCGGAGTAATCCAGGTCCTGAGTGGCCATGGCGGGTACGCCGCCTCGCAGGCCGCGTGATTTTCAATTAAGAACGAGTTTCATTATAAATTGAAACCTCACCAAATCGCCGCCCCGCCCCGATCTTTCGCGCCGCCCTGCCCTCAATGCAGGATGCGCTCCAGGAACGCCCGGGTGCGTTCATGCCTGGGGTTGTCGAAGAACGCGCCCGGCTCGCCCATCTCGATGATGCGGCCGCCGTCCATGAACACCACCCGGTCGGCGACGTTGCGGGCGAAGCCCATCTCGTGCGTCACGCACAGCATGGTCATGCCGTCCTCGGCCAGCGAGGTCATGGTGTCCAGCACCTCCTTGACCATCTCCGGATCCAGCGCCGAGGTCGGCTCGTCGAACAGCATGATGCGCGGCTGCATGCAGAGCGAACGGGCAATGGCCACGCGCTGCTGCTGGCCGCCCGACAACTGGCCGGGATACTTGCCGGCCTGGTCGGGAATGCGCACCCGCTCCAGGTAGCGCATGGCCAGCTCCACCGCCTGCGCGCGCGGCATGCGCCGCACCTGGGTCGGCGCCAGGATGCAGTTCTCCAGCACCGTCAGGTGCGGGAACAGGTTGAAGTGCTGGAACACCATGCCGGCGTCGGTGCGCACGCCGTCCACGGCGCGCAGGTCGTCGCTCAGTTCGACGCCGTTGACCACGATGGAGCCCTGCTGGTGGCGTTCGAGCCGGTTGATGCAGCGGATCATGGTGGACTTGCCCGAGCCGGACGGCCCGCAGATCACCAGGCGCTCGCCTGCGCGGACCTGCAGGTTGATGTCCTGCAGCACATGGAATTCGCCGTACCACTTGTGCATGCCGGCGATGGCGATGGCGGGCGGCGTGGCGGCGGAAGGCGTGGTCATCGGAGTTCCCCTTTTTTGTAGCGGTGCTCCAGCCACATCGAGTAGCGCGACAGGCCGAAGCAGATGCAGAAATAGATCGATGCGATGAAGAGATAGGTCTCGACGTAGGGCGTGGGCCAGGCCGGATCGGTCAGCGCCGCGCGCCCCGAGCTGAGCAGGTCGAACAGGCCCACGATCAGCACCAGGCTGGTGTTCTTGATCATCACGATGGCGGTGTTGGTGAGCGGCGCGATCACCTTGCGCAGCGCTTGCGGCAGCACCACCAGCCGCGTCATCTGCCACCACGACAGGCCCAGCGCGCGCGAGGCCTCGGCCTGCCCGGGCGGGATCGCCTGCAGGCCGCCGCGGATCACCTCGGCCAGGTAGGCGGCCGAGAACACCGTCAGCGCGATGCCGGCGCGCAGCAGGCTGTCGATGGTCATGCCGGCCGGCAGCATGATGGGCAGCACGATCGAGGCCATGAACAGCAGGCTGACCAGCGGCAGGCCGCGGATCAGCTCGATCACGCCGATGCTGATGAAGCGCGCCGTCGGCAGGCTGCCGCGGCGTCCCAGCGCCAGCAGCACGCCCAGCGGCAGTCCGGCGCCCAGCGCGCACACCGCCAGCAGCAGCGTGATGGGCAGGCCGCCCCACGACGAGGTGGGCACCCGCGCCAGGCCGAACACGCCGCCCTGCATCAGCATCAGCCCGGCCGCCAGGCCGGCGATCCAGAGGACCGCCGTGCGGGCGCGCCATTGGCGCGGGCTGAGCGAAAACACCGTCATCGCCAGGATGAACAGGCAGACCACGGTGGGCCGCCATTGCTCGCCCGGGGGATAGATGCCGAACAGGATCTGGCGCATCTTTTCGCCCAGGAAGGCCCAGCAGGCGCCGCTGGCCTGGCGGCAGACGTCGCCCGTGGCGCCCGGCCAGACGGCGTCCAGCACCGCCCAGTTCAGCAGCTTGCCGGCCGCGGCCAGGACCAGCGCCAGCGTGGCCACGCTGGCGACCGCGCTGACGGCGCTGCCGAACAGGCGGTGCCAGACGCTGTCGCGGCGCTCGCGCGGCGGCCGCAGGGCCTGCGGCGGCAGGGAGGAAGGATGGGACAGGCTCATGCGCGTTGCGTCCTCAGGATGCGGCGGTTGTACAGATTCATGAACAGCGACACGCTCAGGCTGATGCTCAGGTACACCGCCATCAGCACCGCCACGCCCTCGATGGCCTGGCCGGTCTGGTTGATGGTGGTGGTGATGACGAAGGACAGGTCCGGGTAGCCCACCGCCAGCGCCAGCGTGGTGTTCTTGATGATGGACAGGTACTGGCTGGTCATCGGCGGGATGATCACGCGTAGCGCCTGCGGCACCACGATCCAGCGCAGCGCGGCGCCGGGTTTCAGGCCCAGCGAATGCGCGGCTTCCCACTGGCCGGCGGGCACCGCGTCGATGCCGCCGCGGATGATCTCGCCGGAGAACGCCGCCGAATAGATCGTCAGCCCCACCAGCAAGGCAGTGAACTCCGGCGTGAAGGCGCTGCCGCCGGCGAAATTCAGGCCGCGCAGCGCCGGCACGTCGGCGTGCAGCGAGGCGCCGCCCCACCCCGCCGCGGCCGCCACCAGCGCGACCGCCGCGAGCAGGCCCAGGCCGCGCCATGGCATGCGCGGAGCGACGGCGCGGCGCGCCAGACGCCAGGCGCCCCACAGCAGCAGCGCCGCCCCGCCCAGCGCCCACCACAGCGGCTGCGTATCGCCCTGCAGCGACAGGCTGGGAAAGAACAGTCCGCGCACCGACAGGAACACGCCGGGCAGCGGCTGCAACGCCTGCCGCGCTGGCGGCAGATTGATCGTCACCAGGCTGTACCAGAACAGCAGTTGCACCACCAGCGGCGTGTTGCGCACGGCTTCCAGGTAGACCGTGGCCACCCCCGTCACCAGCGGATGGCGGCTGCGGCGCGCCAGCGCCAGGCCGAAGCCCAGCAGCGTCGAGGCCGCGATCACCAGCGCCGAGATGTACAGCGTGTTGACCAGCCCCACCAGGAAGGCGCGGCCGTAGCTGTCGGTCGGCTGGTATGCCAGCAGGCTTTCGGCGATGGGAAAACGGGCCGCCTCGCCAAGGTAGTCGAAGCCCATGGCGATGCCGCGCTGGGTCAGGTTGGCGTGGGCGTTCCAGGCCAGCCAGCCCACCGTGCCGACGAAGGCGCAGGCGATCAGCAGCTGCGCCAGGACGGCCCGGGCCCGGCCGTCGAACCAGAGTCGCTTGAACATGATGAGACTCGCCCGCCGGTCAGTTGAAGACGTACGGGTACATCAGGCCGCCGTCGCGATACAGCCGGTTCATGCCGCGCTCGAGCTTCATCGGGCTGTTCTTGCCGACGTTGCGCTCGAAGATCTCGCCGTAGTTGCCCAACTGCTTGACGATGTTGTAGGCCCAGCGCTCATCCAGCCCCAGCGCCTTGCCGTTGCCCGGCTCCGTGCCCAGGAAGCGGGCGATGCGCGGGTCGTCGGACTTGAGCATGTCGTCGACGTTGGCCTGGGTGATGCCCATGTCCTCGGCGGCGATCGGCACCTGGATGACCCATTTGACGATGTCGAACCAGCGGTCGTCGCCGTGGCGCACCGACGGCGTCAGCGCCTCGCTGTGGCCGCTGGCCGGGAAAATCACGTAGTCGTCCGGGTTCTGCGCCTGGGTCGCGCGCACCGCCGCCAGCGCCGAGGCGTCGGTGATCAGGCCGTCGCAGCGGCCCGAGAAGAACGCCTGGCGCGAGGCCGCGACGTTGTCGAACAGCACCGTCTTCAGGCCCAGCTTGAACTTGCGCGACAGGTCGGCCACCGTGACCTCGTTGGTGGAGCCGGTCTGTACGCAGATGGTGGCGCCGTTCATGTCCTTGGTCTGGGTGATGCCCAGGTCCTTGCGCACCATGAAGGCGTCGTACTCGTAGTAGTTGGGATAAGTGAAGTTGATGCCGTTGGCGTCGCGCCGCAGGGTCCACGAGGTGGTGCGCGGCAGCACGTCGATCTGGCCGGTCTGCAGGGCCGTCAGGCGCTGCTGGCCGGTCAGCGGCACGAAGCGCGTCTTGCTGGCGTCGCCCAGCACCGCGATGGCGATGGCGCGGCAGGTGTCGACGTCCAGTCCCTTCCAGTTGCCGTCCTTGTCGGGCGCCGAGAAGCCAGTGGTGCCGTGGCCGGAACCGCAGATGACATAGCCGCGGGCGCGGATCTGGTCCACCGTGGGGCTGTTGGTCTGGGTGACGGCGGCCGCCACCGGCGAGGCGCCGGCGGCGGGCGTTTGTGTCGCGGTTTGTGTCGCGGCTTGTGCCTCGGGTTGCGCCGCGGACTGGGCGGCGGCCTGGGCCGGCACGGCGGCCGGGACGCAGGCCGCGATGGCCAGGGCGAGACAACGGTAAGTCTGCTTGAAGCTGAACATGGCAATTCCCCTTGCTATGTGATGAGCGCCTCGGGGCGCTTCGTGCCGGTCGGCCATGCGCGGCCGGCCGGTGTGTTGAACGGGATTCGGCGCAAAGCGCCGTCCGGGTGGGCTGGGCGCCAGGCGCGCGCGCGGCCCCGCCCGGCCGCGCGCTCAGCGCTGCGCCCGATAGGCCGCCAGCGCGGTGCGCAGGTCATCCTTGAGCGTGTCCACGTCCTCCAGGCCGACCGACAGCCGCACGATGGGTCGGTCCGTGGCCGGGAAGGCGCGGCCGGCCTGCAGCCCCGCCGGGTAATAGGCCGCCAGGCTGTGCACCCCGCCCCAGCTGGCGCCGATGGCGAAATGGCGCAACGAATCGAAGAAACCGTTGAAGGCCGCCTCCGGCGCCGGCGCCAGCACCATCGAGAACAGGCAGCCGTTGGTGCGGAAGTCGCGCTGCCACAGGGCATGGCCCGGGTCGGACGGCAGCGGCGGATACAGCAGGCGCTCGACCTGCGGCTGGCTTTGCAGCCACTCGGCCACGCGCAGCGTCGCGTCGCTCTGCGCGCGCAGCCGCAGCGCCAGCGTCTCCAGGCCGCGCAGCACCAGGAAGCAATCGTCCGGGCTGACCTGCTGGCCCAGGATGCTCTGGGTCTCGCGCAGCACGGCGTAATGATCGGCGTCGTTCATGCTGATGCTGCCCATCAGCACGTCGGAATGGCCGCCGAAGAATTTGGTGGCGGCCTCGACGCTGAAATCGACGCCGTGCGCCAGCGGCTGGAAGCCCAGCGGGCTGGCCCAGGTGTTGTCCATCATGGTCAGCACGCCGTGGCGCCGCGCGGCGGCGGCGATGGCGGGCACGTCGGCCATTTCCATGGTGACGGTGCCGGGCGCCTCGATGCAGATCATGCGGGTGGCCGGGCGGATCAGCGCCTCGATGCCGGCACCGATCGACGGGTCGTACAGCTCCACGTCCACACCCATGTGCGCCAGCCATTTCTCGCCGAAAGTCTTGAGCGCGCCATAGCAGGCCGCCGACAGCAGCAGGTGGTCGCCGCCGCGCACGAAGCCCATCACCACCGTCATCAGCGCCGCTGCCCCGGACGGCGTGATGACGCAGTGGCGGCCGCCTTCCAGCGCGGCGATGCGGTCTTCCAGCAGGCGCGCGGTGGGCGTGCCGGTGACGCCATAGCTGAAGCCGTCGGGCTGGCGGTGCTTGCGCTCGACGAAGGCCTGCAGCGAGTCGAACACCACGGTCGAGGCGCGCTGGACCGCGGGCGACAGGCTGGCGAAATCTCTATTAGTCTGATTGATAGCTTTCATCTAATCTATTTGCTGAGCTTAGGAGTGATCGGGAACAGCGCCAGTGTCTGCCTTTCTTTCCATTGCCTCAACAATCGAAAAAACTTAGTCAATAAGCGGGACTTATAGATGGACATGCGCGAGATCCAGGTCTTCCGGGCCGTGATGCAGGCCGGCACCACCAGCAAGGCCGCTACCCTGCTGGGCATTTCGCAGCCGGCGGTGAGCCAGGCCATCCGCAAGCTGGAAACCTCGTCGGAACTGCGCCTGTTCGAGCGCGTGCGCGGCCGGCTGGTGCCGACCCAGGAGGCCGGCGCGCTGATGGAGGAAGTGGATCGCTGTTTCGCCGGCTTCGAGCTGATCGAGCACCGCATCCGCAGCCTGAAGTCGTTCGGCGTCGGACGCCTGGCGGTGGGGTCGCTGCCGGCGCTGGGCACCGGCTTCATGCCGCGCGCCATTGCCGCCTTCGGCCTGCAGGACCGCCGCATCCAGATGTCGTTCCAGATCATGAGTTCGCGCGAGGTGCTGCAGCAGGTCACGGCCGGCCAGCTCGATTTCGGCCTGATGGCCGACGAACTGTCGGTGGCGGGCCTGGAACACTCGGAATTCCTGCGGCTGCCGGGCGTGATCGCCATGCACAGCCGCCATCCGCTGGCGGCGCGGCCGCGCATTACGCTGCGCGACCTGACCGAGCATCCCTTCATCGCGCTCAACCCCGAGGACGCCAGCCGCCGGCGCCTGGAGACGGCGCTGCACGACCAGGGCCTGGCGCTGCGGCCGGTGCTGGAGACGCCCTACTCCAATTCCGTCTGCGAGTTCGCGCTGCACGGCGTCGGCATCGGCCTGGTGCATCCGGTCATGGCGCTGGACTACCTGGCGCGCGGTCTGACCATCAAGCCTTTGGAACTGGATATCGGCTTTGCCTGCCTGCTGGTGTTCCGGCCCGGCACACCGCTTTCGGAGAACGCGCGGGCGTTGCTGAAAGCGATGCGCATCGAGCTGGAACGGGATCTCAAGCGGATCCGGACGGCGCTCAGTACTTGAAGCTCAGGCGCGCCCAGAAGGTGCGCCCGGGTTCGTTGAAGGCCGTGTTGGCGGCAAAGCCGAAGCCCGCGTCGCCCGCCAGGTTCAGGTGCTCAGCGTAGGTCTTGTTGAACAGGTTGTCCACGCCCAGCGACAGCTTGACCTGCTTGCTGACCGCGTAGCCGCCGTTCAGCGAGAATACGCCGAAGCCGGCGCTGGGGCCGAAGTCCTTGCTGACCACGTTGCCCTCGTTCAGGGCATAGCGGCGTTGCGCGGCCACCACCCGCCACAGCGCGCCGGCCGACCAGGTGCCGTCGTCGTAGGCGGCGCTGAGCTTGGCCTCCAGCGGCGGCATCTGCGGCAAGGCGCGGCCGTCGCTGCGGTTCTGGCCCCAGGCGTAGGCCAGCGTCGCGCCCAGCGTCCAGCGCGGCGCCACCTGGTACGACATCCCCAGTTCGCCGCCGGCGATGCGGGCGTCGATGTTGCGGGCCTGCGTGGAACCGCCGTGGCCCCCATGACCGCCGTGCCCGCCATGCATGCCGCCCATACCGCCCATGCCACCGCTGGCGTAGTCGAACAGGATGAAGTCGTCGACATAACCCGCGTAACCGGACAGCCACGCATCCAAGGTCTCGGTCTTGTACTGGGCGCCGAAATCGAGCTGCGTGGTTTTCTCGGGCTTGACGCCGCGAAACGCGTTGATCGAACCTTCCGGTCCCTTCTTCGGAGAAAACAGTTCCCAGTAATCCGGGAACCGTTCCGCGTGGCCCAGGCCGATGTAGACGGTGGCCGGCACGTCGGCCAGATCCCGCTCGTAACGCAGGAAGCCGCTGGGCAGCGTGTCGTTGCGGCGCTCGCCGGCGGTGGGATTGGGCATCGGCATCATCATCGAACCATTGTCGCGGCGGAAGTCCTTGGCCGAGGCCCAGTCCACCCGCGCGCCGCCGATGACGCGGCTGCTCTCGCTGGCATGCCAGGTCAACTCACCGAAGATGCCGGTGTTGGCAAAGGCGGCGTCCTTGACCCAGCTCTGTTCACGGTACGGCAGCATGTCAGTGCCGCTGCGCGAGCGGTGGCGGCTCTGCTGGAAATCCAGGCCGGTCACCAGGCTCACGTCGGGCGCCAGGTTCCAGGTGCCGGCCACGCGGCCGCCCCAGGTGGCGCGGTCCACGTCCGCCGCCATGGCCATCGGCATGGCGCTGGTCATGTCCGGCTTGCGCAGCGTGTAGTTGTCCATCACGTGATCGGCGTAGTTGTAGTAGAGCTGCGCCTCCAGCTTGTCCAGCACGCCGCCCAGGTTGCGCTTCTCGAAGCGCAGGCCGAAGCTCTCGCGCTTGAACTGCGAGCCGTCCATGCCGCGTCCGGCGTAGCGCGCGTTGCCGTCGCCGGTGCCGGCGGTCAGCTCGTACAGCGTGTCGGCGTCGGGCGTGAAACCCAGCGCCAGGTCGGCGTTCCACTTGTCCCAGCGCGACGGCACCTTGTTGCCGTCGCCGTCCTTGTAGTCCTGGGCGTGCGAATGGTTGGCGGTGATGCGGGTGTAGACCTTGTCGTTGCCGACGGTCAGGTCGGCGGCCTGGTCGTTGCGGCCGTTTGATCCGCCCACCAGGCTGCCGTCAAAGCGCACGCCGGGCTCGCTGAAGCGCGGCGTGTCGCGGTCGAACCTGATGGTGCCGGCCGACGCGCCCGGACCCCACAGCACGGTCTGCGGGCCCTTGATGACGGTGAGCTTGTCGAAGTTCTCGGGCGAGATGTACGAGCTGGGCGCGTCCATGCGCGCCGGGCAGGCGCCGGGCATCGAGGTGCCGTTGGTCAGGATGTTCAGGCGCGAGCCGAACATGCCGCGCAGCACCGGATCGCCGTTGGTGCCGCCGTTGCGGATGGCCGAGAAGCCGGGAATGGTCTTGAGGTAGTCGGTGCCGTCGCTGGCCGGCAGGGGCTGGCGCGGGATCTTCGGGTCGGTCGTGACGGTCAGCGGCGCGCTCGGGGCGACGCCGGTGATCACCACCGGATCGGTGGTGGTGATGGCGTCGGCGCCGGTGGCCTGCGGCCAGGCGGGAAACGACGCGGCCAGGGCGCAGGCCAGGCTGGTCGCCCGCAGGATGTCCTTGTTCTTGTGCATATGAGTCTCTGGATCTGAACGGGCTGGACGCGCGCGCGGCAACGCGGGCCGCGGACAAGGCGCGCCAGCAACAACGGGAACAGGCGGGGGGTCAGGCCAGGACGGGCGGCGCGCGCGACTGCCGCGGCAATCGCGCCTGCGCGCTGGAGAAGTGGATGTCGATGGTGGGGGCCGGCAGCGCCTGCCGGACCAGGGGCAGGCGCCAGGCCAGCGGCAGCAGCCCGGACAACGCGGCGGCGCCGAGCATGGCACAGCCGGCGAAGCAGCAATGCGGCAAGGCGCCGCTGTGTTGCTGCGCGTCCTGCGTGACGCCGCCTTCGGTATCCAGCGTGACCACGCGCGGGCCGCTGGCCGTGCAGATGATGGTGGTGGCGCCCGGCGTGGCGCCGGGACCGGGCAGCGCGGCGGAGGCCATCAGCGCCTGGAAGACGAACAGGAACACCGCGGCTAGCGCGGTCCATCGTCTCCCGGTATTGGCGCCCGTCTGCATTCGCATCCCCTCGAAGGCGCCGATGGTAGCACGCAGGATCCGGCCAAAAAGGCGCGCGCAGCCTTGTAGGACGCTCGGAAACGCGCCAACGGCCGCCGCCGATGCGCGGGCTTGATCCGCATCAAGCCCGCGCCCCGGATCAGGCCGCCTGGCGCAGGCGGCGGCGCGACGGATCGGGCCGTGGCACGGCGGCGATCAGTCTGCGCGTGTAGTCCTGCGCCGGCGCCTCGAAGATGCGGTCGCACTCGCCCTCTTCCACCAGCTCGCCCGCGGCCATGATGGCCACCCGGTCGGCGAAGTGGCGCACCACGCCCAGGTCGTGCGAGATGAACAGATAGGTCAGCCCTTGCTCGGCCTGCAGGTCGGCCAGCAGGTCCAGCACCTGCGCCTTGACTGAGACGTCCAGCGCCGACACCGCCTCGTCGGCGATGATGAAGCGCGGCTCCAGCGCCAGGGCGCGGGCGATGGCGATGCGCTGGCGCTGGCCGCCCGAGAATTGGTGCGGGAAGCGCTGCGCGTGCTCGGGCCGCAGCCCCACCCGCGCCAGCAGCGTCTGCATGCGGTCGCGGCGTTCGTCGGGCGAATAGAGCTTGTGGATCACCATGCCGTCCATGATGGCGTCGCCGACCCGGCGGCGCGGATTGAGGCTGGAATACGGGTCCTGGAAAATCGTCTGCACCTGGCGCCGGAACGCCATCAGCCGGCCGCCCGCCAGATGGCGCACGTCGTGGCCGGCCAGCTCGATGCGGCCCGAGGTCGGGCGCAGCAGCCCGGCGATGCAGCGGCCCAGCGTGCTCTTGCCGGAACCCGATTCGCCCACCAACGCCAGCGTGGTGCCCGGCGCCACCGCCAGGCTGACGCCCTTGACCGCCCGCACCAGCCGCGTCGGCTGGCCCAGCAGGCCGCGGGCGGCGACATAGTCCTTGGTGACGCCTTCGGCGCGCAGAATGAATTCACTCATGACGGGGTTCCTTGTGCGGCGGCCCGCGCACGCGGCGTCAGGCGGCGGCCGCGGTCGCGCGGCGCATCGACGTCCGGCACGGCGGCCAGCAGCGCCTGGGTGTAGGGATGGGCGGGCCGGCCGAAGATCTGCGCCACGTCGCCCTCCTCCACCACTTCGCCCGCGCGCATCACCACCACGCGGTCGGCGATCTCGGCCACCACGCCCAGGTCGTGCGTGATGAACAGCACGGCGGCGCCGGTCTCGGCCTGGATCGAGAACAGCAGTTCCAGCACCTGGGCCTGCACCGTCACGTCCAGGGCGGTGGTCGGCTCGTCGGCGATGATCAGCCGCGGCGACAAGGCGCAGGCGATGGCGATCATGACCCGCTGGCGCATGCCGCCGGACAGTTCGTGCGGATAGGCCTTGGCGCGCTGCGCCGGTTCGCGGATGCCGACCCGCTCCAGCAGCGCCACCGCCTTGGTCCATGCCGCCTTGCGGCTGACATTGCCGTGTATGCGCATGACTTCGGCGATCTGGCTGCCAACGGTGCGTCCGGGGTTGAGCGCGGTCATCGGCTCCTGGAACACCATGGCGATGTCCTTGCCGCGCAGCGCGTCGCGTTCGCGCTCGGAGGCGCGGAGCAGGTCGCGGCCATCGAAGCGCAGCTCGTCGGCGGCGACGCGTCCGGGTGCGTCCACCAGTCCCATCAGGGAAAAGCCGGTGACCGACTTGCCCGAGCCGGACTCTCCCACCAGACACACCACCTCGCCGCGCCGCAGGGTCAGGTCCACGCCCTTGACGGCGGCGAACGGCCCCTGGGGCGTATCGAAATCGACGGTCAGGTTCCTGACCGACAGCAGCACATCCGTCTCGGAACTCATCGTTGCAACTCCGGATTGAGCGCGTCCTGCAGCCAGTCGCCCAGCACGTTGACGGCCAGCACCGTGAAGAACAGCGCCAGCGCCGGCACCAGCACCGGCCACGGATTGGTGAACAGGTAGTCCTTGAGCGAGCCCACCATCTGCCCCCACGACGGCACCGGCGGACGCACGCCCAGGCCGAGGAAGCTCAGGCCCGCTTCCAGCAGCATCGCGAAGGAAAACGTGAACGAGGCCTGCACCGCGATGATCGAACGCATGTTGGGCAGCACCTCGTGCCAGATGATCCAGCCGCTGCCCGCGCCCAGCGAACTGGCGGCCAGCACGTGTTCGCGCGCCCGGATGCCGCGCGCCACGCCCCAGGAGACCCGGGCGAACTGCGGCGCATAGAGGATGCCGATGGTCCCGACCAGCGTCGGCAGGTTGCCGCCGATGAAGGCCAGCACCACCAGCGCCACGAAGATCTCCGGCAGCGACACGAACACGTCCACCACGCGGATGGCGGCGGCCTCGGCGCGCCGGCCCAGGAAAGCCACGCCGACGCCCACCGCCACGCCCAGCACGCCGGCCAGGATCACGGCGGCCGCGGCCACCGATAGCGACACGCGGGCGCCATACACCGCCCGCGCCAGCAGGTCGCGGCCCAGTTCGTCGGTGCCCAGCCAGTGCTGCCACGATGGCGAGGCCAGCAGATTGGCGGCGTCGATGCGGTAGGGATCGGCCAGCCCCAGCGCCGGCCCGAGGGCGGCGGCCAGCACCATCACCGTCAGGAAGCCCAGCGCCAGCAGTACCGGCACGCCGGCCTTGGAAGCTCGAAGGAATGCAATCATGCGGATGGCCTGCGAATGCGGGGGTCGACGAAACCCTGCGCCAGGTCGATGACCAGGCTGATCAGGATGAACAAGGCAAAGATGGCCAGCAGCGAGCCCTGGATCACCGGATAGTCGCGCGAGAAGGCGGCGCTCACCAGCAGCGAACTCAGGCCCGGCCAATCGAACAGGGCCTCGATGATGACGGTGCCGCCCAGCAGGTTGCCGGCGCGCACGCCGATGATGGCGATGACCGGCACCAGCGCGTTGGGCAGCGCGTGCCGCAGGATCGCCTTGCCGCGCGGCAGGCCCTTGGCGCGGGCCAGCTTGACGTAGTCGCGGCCCATGACGTCTGACAGGCTGGCGCGGGTCATGCGCGCCACCACGCCCATGAAGTTCAGGCCGATGGTCAGCGACGGCAGGATCAGCGCCAGGACGTGCTGCACGGGATCGTCCGAGAACGCCACGAAGCCCGACGATGGCAGCCAGCCCAGCGCCAGGCTGAACAGCAGCACCAGCAGGATGCCCAGCACGAACACCGGCGCCGAAAAACCGGCCACCGCCACCACCGAGGCCGCGGCGCCCGCCAGGCGGCCGCGCGAGCGCGCCGCCACCACGCCCAGCGGCACCCCCAGCAGCACGGCCACCAGCAGGCCGGCGCCGATCAGTTCCAGGCTGCGCGGAATGCGGCGCGCCAGCTCGTCGGCCACCGGCTCGCCGGTACGTAGCGACACGCCCAGGTCGCCGTGCGCCAGCGCGCCGGCCCAATGCGTGAACTGCGTGCCCAGCGGCAGGTCCAGGCCGAGCTGGGCACGCACCCGCGCCACGGCCACCGGGTCGCTGCCGGCCTGGTCGCCGAGCATGATGGCGACCGGGTCGCCCGGCAGCAGGTGGATGGCGATGAAGACCACGCCCGTCGCCAGCGCCAGGGTGACGATGGCCGACGCCAGGCGTCTGAACAGGAAAGGCAGCATGCCGGCCTCAGTTGATCCACATGGTGGGCAGCGAGATGCCCGGGCTGCTTTCGCTCAGCGCGCCGCCCAGCTGCGTGTAGCCGTGCACCTTGCGCAGGTAGCCCTGGGCCTGCTCGCGCCAGCTCACGAACACCCACGGACTGGTCTCCAGGATGCGTTTCTCGGCCTGCTGGTAGATCGGCTGGCGCGCCTTGGGATCGGTCAGCGCGCGGCCCTCGGCCAGCAGCTTTTCCAGCTCGGGATCGCGGTAGCCGATCGGCTTGGCCCAGTAGCTGGAGTCGCCGCCCAGGTAATAGGCGTACGCGTCCGGGTCGGGCAGCTTGACCGACACGCCGTAGATCATCGAGTCATAGTCGCCGCGGTTCTTGCGCTCGACCAGCGTGGCCCATTCGACCGGCTCCAGCTTCAGGTTGATGCCGACTTCCTTGAGGTTGGCCTGCACCACCTGCGCCATCGTGGTGTAGATGCCCAGGCCCTGGAACACCACCATCGACGCGTCCACGCCGTTGCCGTAGCCGGCCTCGGCCAGCAGCGCGCGAGCCTTGGCGGTGTCGCGCTTGTAGGTGCCGTCCAGCGACTTGTCGTAGTACGGCGAATCCTCGGGCGTCGGCGCGCCATAGATCGGCTTGCCGTAGCCGAAGAAGGCGGCCTTGGACACGGCCTCGCGGTCGATGGCGTAGGACACCGCGCGGCGCACGCGGGCGTCGTCGAACGGCTTCTTGCTGGTGTTGAACCAGACGCTCATGAAGGCGCCGCCGGCGGTGTCGATCTTGGTGCCGGCATTGCGGCGCAGCACGTCGATGTCCTTCCACGGCACGAAGTCGATCATGTCCAGCGACTGGCTGCGCAGCGCGTTGACGCGCGCGTCGTCGCTCTTGATCATGCGGAAATCGACGCCGTCCAGATACGGCTGCCCGGCCACGAAATAGCGCGGGTTGCGCACCAGGCTGGCGCGCACGGCGGGCTCGTAGCTCTTCAACTGGAACGGGCCGGTGCCGTTGGCCGACAGCTTCAGGTTGGCGCCGCTCTCGACCCACTTGCGCGACACGATGGCGGCCTCGGGCAAGGCCAGCACGCTCAGCATGGTGGCGTCGGGCGACGGCTTTTCCACCTTGACGGTGGCCGGGTCGACCACGGTGACGGTGGCGCCCAGCAGGTTCGAGCGCAGCGTGGCGCCGGTGGCCGGGTCCAGGATGCGGTCGAGCGAGAACTTGACGTCGTCGGCGGTCACCGGCGTGCCGTCCTGGAAGGCCACGTCGGGCCGCAGGTGGAACACGATGGTGCGGGCGTCGGGCTGGTCCCAGCTTTGCGCCAGGCGCGGCACGATGGCGCCGCTCTTGTCGTAGCCCGCCAGCGGGCTGTAGAGCGCCTCGATCAGCACCTTCCAGGCGCTGCCGCCGTAGACGTGCGGATCGAGCGACACGATTTCCGACACCGTGCCATAGCGCAGCGTGCCGCCCGGCTTGGGCGTGTCGGCCGCCTGCGCGCCCGCGGCGGCGGCCGCCAGCGCGCAGGCGCCCACCAGTTGCGCCATCCGGCGCCATGTCTGCTTGAACGTCATGTTGTACCCCTTGTGCTCTGGATTATCCGCTCGCCGGGCGCGCCGTCAGGACGGCAGCGCCTCGACCAGGCGGTCGATTTCACTGGAATCGTTGTAGTAGCTCGGCGAAATGCGCAGATTGCCGCCGCGCACCGCCAGGTCCACGCCCGCGTCGCGCAGGCGTTGCGCCAGTTCCTGCGCGTCCTGGCCCGGGTGCTTGAACGACAGGTTGCCCGAGGCTTCACCCGGCGCGCGCGAGCTGACGATCTGGTAGCCCTTGCGTTGCAGCGCGGCGCTGGCGTAATCGGTCAACTCCAGGATATGCGATTCGATCCGGGCCGGCGTCAGCGCCAGCTGGATGCGCACGGCGGCGTCCAGGCCCCAGATGCCGGTGAAGTTGGCCAGGGCCTCCTCGAAGCGCCCGGCGTTGGCCCGGTACTCCAGCAGGTAGTGCATGTGGTCCTCGGTGCTGTCGACGCTGTGATAGCCCACGCTGGGCGGATCCAGCAGGCCCAGCACGCTCTTGCGGCAATAGAAGTAGCCGGTGCCGATCGGCGCCAGCATCCACTTGTGGCCGCCCACCGAGAGGAAGTGGATGCCCAGCTTCTCGACGTCCAGTTCGAGCGAACCGGCCCACTGGATCGCGTCCAGGTTCAGGTAGACGCCGCGCTCGTGGCACAGGTTGGCGGTGGCCTCCAGGTCCTGGCGAAAGCCGTTCGAGAACTGCACCGCGCTCAGCGACACCAGGCGGGTGCGGTCGTCGATCAGCTTGCGGATGTCGTCAGCCAGGATGCGGCCGTTGCGGTTCTTGACCCAGCGGATGGTCACGCCGCGCGCGGCCAGCTTCATCCAGCAGTACACGTTGGACGGGTACTCGATGTCGGGCAGGATCAGGTTGTCGCCGTCGCGCCAGGGAAAGCCGTTGGCCACGTTCACCAGCCCTTCGGTGGTGTTCTTGACGTAGGCGATCTCGTCGCGGTGAGCGCCGATCAGGCGGCCGATGCGGGCCTTGATGGTTTCCTCGGCGTAGCGGCACCACTCGGGATAGGCGTTGCGGCCGTTGTCGCGCACGTCCTCCATGAAGCGGTTCACCGCCGCCACCACCGGCAGGCTCAGCGCCCCGATCGAGGCGTTGTTCAGGTAGGCCCGCCGCTGCTTGATCGGGAACGCGTCGCCGATGTTGCTCCAGTCGAGCTGTTCGATGCCGTTGCGGTCATCGGGAAAAAGTGCCGCGGGTCCGCCCACGGAAACCGGTTTGTCGAGGATATTCACGCCGCGCCTCTTTCATTGAAGGTGGGATGATCCTAAGATTGCGTGAATTCATGCGTCAATTTCGTTTGGAGTATCGATTCATGCACTTTTGTAATGTGTCGGCGCGACCAAGGCGCTTTTCCCTCTGGCGCGGCGGCCACCGCGCGCCGGCCCCCTGTGCGCCCCATCGGGGTTTGTCCCTATGCGGCTGAACCGCCTGCAGGCGCTGCGCGCCGTGCTCGAGACCGGCAGCGTGACCGAGGCCGCGCACCGCATCCATCGCACCCAGCCGCAGATCAGCCGGCTGATCTCGGCGCTGGAAGACGAAGTCGGCTTTCCGCTGTTCCTGCGCCAGGGGCGCGGCCTGATCCCGACGCAGGAATGCCTGCGCTTCTACGAAGGCACGCGCCATATCCTGGCCGGCTTCGAAGAAGTCTCGCGGATCGCCGACTCGATCCGCAACAAGCAGGACGCGTGGCTGCGCATCCTGACCCAGCCCTACTTCGCCTACAGCGTCACGCCGCGCGCCATCGCCGAATTCGCGCGCAGCCATCCGCACACGCGGGTGTCGCTGGAAGTGCGTTCGCGGGTCGACGTCGGCCTGTGGATGTCCGGCCAGCAATTCGACCTGGGCGTGGCGGCGCTGCCGATCGACTTTCCCGGCATCATCTCGCGCACCTTCGCCCAGGTGCGGCTGGTGATCGCCATGCCCGAGGGCCACCGGCTCGCCGCCAAATCGGTGGTCAGCGCCGAAGACATCCAGGACGAGCCCTTCATCGCGCTGCGCCCGTTCACCCTGCTGCGCCAGCACATCGACGACCTGATGGCCAAGCGCCGGCTACCGCTGCGGCTGGTGATGGAGACCTCGTCCGGGCAATCGGCCTGCCAGCTGGCGGCGCTGGGCATGGGCATCGCGCTGGCCGACCCGATCCTGGCGGCCAACGTGCCCGGCATCGTGCTGCGCGACTTCGAGCCGCGGCTGACCATGCCCTATGGCTTCCTGCTGCCCAGCGCCTTTGCGCCGTCGGAGCAGGCGCGCGAGTTCGCCCGCATGCTGATCCGGCTGGTCAAGGAGATGGCGCCGGAACGAGTCGAGCTGATCGAGCCCGATCCCGCCGAAAGCGACGCGCTGATGGCGTTCCCGTGAGGCCGGCGCGGTCCGCGCCGCGCCCGCGCGCTCGGCGACCCCGCCACATAGCGGAAAGCGCGGACGCGACGCATCGGATACAACGTGCGGCTATGAGTTAAAGGTAATTGAATATTTCCAAACGCCGGCCGGCGTAAGCATCATGCGGTATCGGGGCCTTCCGCCCCGGCCGCGGGTTTCCCGCGTTGCGCCTTTCATCCGGAGAAGCCCTTTGCTCAAACGACTGCTCGCCTCGGCCCTGACGCTGACGGCCCTGGCCGCCAGCGCCGCCCAAGCCCAGCAAGCGCCCCAGGCCCTGCTCAACACCTCCTATGACATCGCGCGCGAGCTGTTCGCCGCCATCAATCCGAAATTCCAGGCCGACTGGAAGGCCAGGACCGGGCAGGATGTCACGATCGAGCAGTCGTTCGCCGGCACCTCGCGCCAGGCGCAGTCGATCATCCAGGGCCTGAAGGCCGACGTGGTGACCTTCAACCAGGTGCCCGACGTCGACATCCTGGCGCAGAACAAGCTGCTGGCCGCCGACTGGCAGAAGAAATTCGGCAACAACAGCTCGCCCTACTACAGCACCATCGCCTTCCTGGTGCGCAAGGGCAATCCCAAGAACATCAAGACCTGGGACGACCTGGTGCGCGACGACGTCAAGCTGGTGTTCCCGAACCCCAAGACCTCGGGCAACGCGCGCTATTCGTACCTGGGCGCCTGGCTCTACGCCAACGAGAAGTTCAAGGGCGATGACGCGCAGACCCGCGCCTTCGTCGGCAAACTGCTCAAGAACGTCGAAAGCTTCCCCACCGGCGGACGCGGCGCGACCGTGGCATTCGCGCAGAACAACCAGGGCGACGCGCTGCTGACCTTCGAATCCGAGGTCAACAACATCGCCAAGGGCGACGAGTTCAAGGCGCAGGGCTTCGAGGTGGTGGTGCCGCCGGTCAGCGTGCTGGCCGAGTTCCCGGTGGCGGTGGTCGACAAGGTGGCCGACGAGAAAGGCACGCGCAAGGTCGCCGAGGCCTATCTGCAGTTCCAGTACTCGCCCGCCATCCAGAAGCTGCTGACCGACTTCAACTACCGGGTGCATGACCCGGAGGCGGTCAAGGCCGCGGCCAGCCGCTTTCCGTCAATCAGGCTGATCAATCCGCAGGACGTGCTGGGCTCGTGGGACCAGATCACCAAGACCCATTTCGCCGCCAACGGCGTGCTCGACCAACTGCTGGGCGCCGGCCGCTGACGCGCCGCGTCGATCCCCGCCTTCCGTCTCGTCAGCCGGCCGCCCGCGAGGGTGGCTGGCGCTTTTACGTTCAGGTCCGCATGTCCACGTTCTTCCGGCAGCATCCCGTCCTGCCCGGCTTCGGCCTCAGTTTCGGCGTCAGCAGCCTGTTCATCACGCTCGTGATCCTGTTGCCGCTGTCGGCCTTGCCGCTCTACAGCAGCCAGATGAGCTGGGGCCAGTACTGGCAGGCCGTCACCGATCCGCGCGTGCTGGCCAGCTACCGCGTCACGCTGCTGGCGGCGATCTATTCGACCGCCGTGGTGCTGGTCATCGGCCTGTTGCTAGCCTGGATCCTGGTGCGCTACCGCTTCCCCGGGCGGGCCCTGCTGGACGCCGCCATCGACCTGCCGTTCGCGCTGCCCACGGCCGTGGCCGGCCTGACCCTCTCCGTGCTGCTGGCGCCGGGCGGCTGGGTCGGCCAATGGTTCGCGCCGCTGGGCATCAAGATTTCGTATGCATTCCCGGGCCTGGTGATCGCCATGATCTTCACCAGCCTGCCGTTCGTGGTGCGCTCGGTGCAGCCGGTGCTGGCCGACATCGGGGCCGAATACGAGGAAGCCGCCCGCACGCTCGGCGCCAGCCCGGGCCAGACCGCCTGGCGCATCCTGCTGCCGGCGCTGGTGCCGGCCCTGTTCACCGGCGGCTCGCAGGCCTTCATCCGCAGCCTGGGCGAGTTCGGCGCGGTGGTCATGATCGCCGGCAACATTCCCTACAAGACCGAGGTGACGTCGTTGATGATCTTCAGCCGCCTGGCCGAATACAACTATCCGGCCGCCGCCGCCATCGCCACCGTGGTGCTGGCGGCCTCCCTGCTGCTGCTGTTCGCCCTGCAGGTGCTGCAGGGCCGCCTGCTGCCGTGGCAGCGCGTGCCGGGAATCTGAGCCATGACGCGCCCTTCTCCCTGGCCGCGCCGCCTGCTGATCGGCGCCGGCCTGCTCGCCGCCCTGCTGTTGCTGGCCTTGCCGCTGGCCCTGATCTTCGCCCGGGTGATCGCCGGCGGCTTCGACGCCCTGCTGCAGAACCTGGGCGCCAGCGACATGCGCGCGGCCATCGGCCTGACCTTGCTGGCCGCGGTGGTCAGCGTGCCCATCAACCTGGTGTTCGGCGTGCTGCTGGCCTGGTGCGTGACGCGCTACGACTTCCGCGGCCGCCGCCTGCTGGTGGCGCTGGTCGATATTCCCTATGCCACCTCGCCGGTGGTGGCCGGGCTGTGCTACCTGGTGGTGTACGGCCTGGAAGGCCTCTTCGGCCGCTGGCTCAGCGGCCACGGCGTGCAGCTGATGTTCGCCTGGCCCGGCATCCTGATGGTGACGGTGTTCGTGACGTCGCCGTTCGTGGCGCGCCTGCTGATCCCGCTGATGCAGGCGCAAGGCCAGGAAGAGGAGCTGGCGGCGCTGACGCTGGGCGCCAACGGCTGGCAGATCTTCCGCCGCGTGACGCTGCCCAACATCAAGTGGGGGCTGCTGTACGGCGCGGTCATCACCAATGCGCGCGCGGTCGGCGAGTTCGGCGCGGTGTCGGTGGTGGCGGGCGCCATCCGCGGCAAGACGCTGACGCTGCCGCTGCTGATCGAACAGCTCAACGACGACTACAAGACCGTCGCGGCCTTCACCGCGGCGGCGCTGCTGGCCTGCATGGCGCTGCTGACGCTGGCGGTGAAGACCTATATGGAGCGGCGCCGGGGCGAGGCCCGTCCCGCGCCGACGCACTGATCGCGGCGCCCGTCACGGCGTGAAATGGCGGTTGGCCGGACGCGGAAGGCCCAGGTTTTCGCGCAGGGTGCGGCCCTCGTACTCGCGCCGGAAGATGCCGCGCCGCTGCAATTCCGGCACGACCTGGCCGACGAAAGCGTCCAGGCCGCCGGGCAGCCACGGGAACATGACGTTGAAGCCGTCGGAGGCCTCGGTCTCCAGCCATTCCTGCATCTGGTCGGCGATGCCCGCGGCGGTGCCGACCATCGCCAACCCGCCATAGCCGCCCAGGCGCTGCGCCAGCTGGCGCACCGTGAGCGATTCGCGCTCGGCCAGGCGCAGCACGCGCTCCTGGCTGCTCTTGCTGGCGTTGGTCTCGGGCAACGGCGGCAGCGGCGCGTCCGGATCGAAGCGCGAGGCGTCGCAGCCCAGCGCGACCGACAGCGAGGCGATCGCGCTTTCGTAGTGCACCAGGCTGTCCAGGCGTGCCCGGATGGCCCGCGCCTCGCCCTCGGTGTCGCCCACCACCACCAGCACGCCGGGCAGGATCTTGAGATGGTCGCGGTCGCGCCCCAAGGCGTCCATGCGCCCCTTGACGTCGGCGTAGAAGCGCTGGCCATCCTCGATCGTGCCGGACGCGGCGAACACCACCTCGGCGGTCTCCGCCGCCAGCTGCCGGCCGGGCTCGGAGGCGCCGGCCTGCACGATCACCGGCCAACCCTGCACCGGCCGCGCGATGTGCAGCGGCCCGCGCACCGACAGGTGTTCGCCGCGGTGATCCAGCGTGCGCAGGCGCGCCGGATCGAAATAGATGCCGCTGTCGGCGTCGCGGATGAAGGCGTCGTCGGCCCAGCTGTCCCACAGGCCCGTGACCACGTCGTAGAACTCGCGGGCGCGGGCATAGCGCCGGGCATGGTCGGGCTGTTCGGTGCGGCCGAAATTGAGCGCGGCGTCGGGATTGGAGGTGGTCACGATGTTCCAGCCGGCGCGCCCCTGGCTCAGGTGGTCGAGCGAGGCGAAGCGCCGCGCCACGTGGAACGGTTCGTCGAAGGTGGTCGACGCGGTCGCCACCAGCCCCAGCCGCTCGGTCGCCTGGCTCAGCGCGGACAGCAGCGTGAACGGCTCGAACGAGGTGGCGGTATGGCTGCGCTTGAGCGCCTCGATCGGCATGTTCAGCAGCGCCAGGTGGTCCGCCATGAAGAACGCGTCGAAGCGCGCCCGTTCCAGCGCCTGGGCGTAGCGCTTGAGGTGCTCGAAGTTGAAATTGGCGTCGCGCTGGGCGCCGGGGTAGCGCCAGGCGCCGGTGTGGATGCTGACGGGGCGCATGAACGCGCCCAGCTTGAGTTGACGTTGCGCTGGCATGACAAGAACCCTGTTTTCGCCGAAACGAAAAAGATAGCGCGCCCCGGCGGCCAGGCGAACCAACCTGGCGCTATATGGCTATAAGCCGCCCGCCGCCCAGGAACATCTCCAGCTTCGCCGTCGCGGTGCTGCCGGACACGCAGTTCTACTCGCGCTATGCCACCGACGCCGAGAACCAGCAGTTCATGCGCAAGTACGGCAGCGAGCCCTACAAGGCCCAGACGCAGTGGGTCGCCGACCACGCCAAGTCGCTCGACATTCCGTTCCTGATCCACCTGGGCGACGTGGTCGACCAGCAAGGCAAGCCCGACCAGTGGACCGTGGCCAGCAAGGCCATGAAGATCCTGGAAGATGCCAAGGTGCCCTACTCGATCCTGGCGGGCAACCACGACGTGATCCTGGATCGCGACTACGTCGACCCCAGCAGCCAGGGCAGCGCCACCGACGCGCAGCGCAACCTGGCCGCGGAACCCTATCTGCAGACTTTCGGTACCGACCGCGCCAGCAAGCAGGCCACCTTCGGCGGGCGCGATCCCAGCGGCTTCCACGAATATCACATCTTCCAGGCCGAGGGCCAGAAGTTCATGGTGCTGTCGCTATCGTGGCGCATTTCCGACGCCGGACTGGCCTGGGCCAACCAGGTGATCCGCGCCAATCCGACGCTGCCGGTGATCCTGGTCAACCACCAGCTGCTCAACATCGACAAGGACGGCGTCACCCCGCTGGAAGTGCCCTACGGCCTGATGCTGTGGGACAAGCTGATCCGCGACAACGACCAGATCTTCATGACGCTGAACGGCCACTACCACGGCGCGGCGCACCTGACCAAGATGAACGCCTTCGGCAATCCGGTCGAGGAAATGGTGGTGGACTACCAGATGGCCTACCAGGGCGGCAACGGCCTGATGCGCCTGTACGAGTTCGACCTGAGCGACAACGAGATCCGCGTGCTGTCGTTCTCGCCGTGGGTGCCGCAAAAGCCCCGGGCCACGCTCAACGCCTTCGACCAGGCGGTGCTGACCGGCGCCAACGAGGAGTTCACCATCAAGATGGACTTCGCCAAGCGTTTCGCCCGCTTCAACAAGGACTTCAAGGCCGCCGCGCCCACGCACACGTCGCTGGTCGAACAGGCGCGCGCCCTGATCCTGGCCAACTACACCGACCCGGCCATCACCACGCAGAAGCCCGCGGCCGACAGCGAGGACTACCCGCAGGTGTCCGGCACGCTGGCGCACTGGCGCTTCTTCGGCGGCGCCGATGGCCAGCCGGTGCCGATGGGCCAGGTGATCCAGGACCGCACCGGCAACAACCCGGTCAGCCGCGCGACGCTGAACATCGACGGCGTGGTCGGCGCGCAACTGGGTGACGTGGTGTGGTCCAACGACCACCACTACCTGTCGGCGGCGCCCGGCTCGGTGCGCTTCCTGAACACCGACAAGAACACCCCGCGCATGAGCTACTTCACCACCGCCACCACGGCCGCGCTGAACGCCGAGACGGTGCCCAACGGCTACACCGTCGAAGCCTTCATCAAGATCGACCGCGACTGGACCGCGCAGAAACATGCGTGGATGAACATCATGACGCGCGACGGCAAGCGCGGCAGCCTGACCGGCTTCAACGGCGGCGACCCCGAATCGCCGCCGCTGCTGTTCGCCATCTCGAGCCTGCGCGAGATCCAGTGGGAAGTGGTGCCCGAGCGCACCGGCGCCCGCGACGCCAAGACCAACTGGTCGGGCGAGATCATCGCCGACAAGTGGATGCACGTGGCCATCGTCAACGACAACACCACCCACGAGACCATCCTGTACGTCGAGGGCGCGCCGGTGCTGCGCAACACCTCGGACGCGCCGGGCCTGGCGACGCTGGCGGCCAACATGCCCTGGGTGATCGGCGCCGGATCGTGGGACGGCGCGCGCGCCGACGGCTTCTTCGGCAGCATCGGCGAAGTGCGGATCGTCGACCATGCCCTGCTGCCGTCGCAGTGGCTGACTTCGCGCCGTAGCACCTGATGCCGGCGGCCCGCTCCGCGCCACGACGGCGCGGAGCGGGGCTTGCCGCGCAATCAGGCAATCGTGTAATTGATAATCGTTATTGTTATACTCGCGGGGGTTTCCGCCCCTCTCCCCCGCCATGAGCTCCGATTCCCGCTCCCCGGACATCCACAGCCTGTACCAGGCGCACCACGGCTGGCTGCGCGGCTGGCTGCTACGCCGGCTCGGCAACGCCTTCGACGCCGCCGACCTGGCGCATGACGCCTTCGCTCGCCTGCTGGCCGCGCCGCGCGCCTTCGACACCCCACAGGGCGCGCGCGCCTACCTGCGCAGCATGGGCAATGGCATGTGCATCGATCTGTGGCGGCGCCAGGAAGTCGAGCGCGCCTGGCTCGATACGCTCGGCACCTGCGCCGGCGCCACCGCGCCGTCGGCGGAGCAGCAGGCCATCATCGTCGAGACCCTGCTGCAGGCCGCGCAGATGCTGCAACAACTGCCGCCCAAGGTCGCGCGGGCCTTCATCCTGGCGCAGGTCGATGGCATGAAGTACCGCGACATCGCCGCCGAACTGGGGGTTTCGGAACGCACCATCAAGAGCTATCTGGCGCGCGCCCTGCTGCACTGCGCGCTGCTGGAGGCGTCATACCAGGCCGCGGCGCAACCCCGGCATTTTCCAGCCTCGTCCTCGCGCGCGCCGGCGGCGTCCTAGCCATGGCCTCGCCCACGCTGCCCGGCGCCCCGCTCGGCGCCGCCGACCACCGCAGCCTGGAGCAGGCCGCCGACTGGTACGTGCGGCTGCACGATGACGCCGCCGACAGCGCCGACTGGCAGCAGTGGCGCGCCTGGCTCGACCGCAGCCCGCGCCACCAGGCCGCCTGGGGCTATATCGAATCCGTCAGCCAGCGCTTCGCGCCGCTGCGCGCCAGCGAACCGCGCGCGGCCTCGGCCGGCCTGCAGGCGGCGCTGGCGCCGCCGCGCCGCCGCCATCTGCGCACGCTGGCGTTGCTGTCCGGCGGGCTGCTGGGCGGCTGGCTGGCCTGGCGTCATACCCCGCTGCGCGACGAACTGCTGGCGCTGGCGGCCGACTACCGCAGCGCCGTCGGACAGGTCCGAGAATGGCGGCTGGCCGATGGCAGCGCGCTGTGGCTGAACACCGGCAGCGCCGTCGACTTCGACGACGGGCCGGCCGAACGCCGCCTGACGCTGCTGCGCGGCGAGATCCTCGTGAACGCCATCGACGCCGCGCGGCCGTTCGTGGTGGCCACTCCCCATGGCCGGCTGCGCACGCGCGCCGCGCGCTTCAACCTGCGGCTGCTGGCGAATGCGGCGCGGCTGGCCGTGTTCGAAGGCACGGTCGAGATCCGCAGCGCCATCCGTGGCGACACGCTGGCGCTGTCCGCCGGCGGCCAGGTCTCGTTCAGCGCCGACGGCATCGGCCGCCCGGACCTCGCCGCCCCCGGCGCCGGCGCCTGGACCCGCGGCATGCTCGTGGCCAATGACATGCGCCTGGCGGATCTGGTGGCCGAGCTGGCGCGCTACCGCCACGGCCACCTGGGCGTGGCGCCCGAGGTCGCCGGCCTGCGCGTGATGGGCACCTATCCGCTGGACGACCCCGACCGCACGCTGCAATTGCTGGCCCGCGCGCTGTCCCTGCGGGTGGAACAGAAGCTGCCCTGGTGGACCACGTTGGCGCCGGCGTGAACGCCGGCCTTCCCTTTTTTCCGTTTCGTTCGATCTGGTAAGTGCGGGACCGCCATTCATCGCCGTCCCGCTCGCCGATGCACGAATACGGAACCGTCATGACACGCGCTTACGCTTTGCCCCCCTCTTCTCCCTCGCCCCAAGGGCTGCGTCCCTGGCTGCTGGCCGCCAGCCTGGCGCTGGCCGGCCTGGCGCCGGCCCTGCCCACGCTGGCCCAGCCCGCGCCCGCCGCGGCCGATGGCCGCCGCGCCTACCAGATCCCCGCCGGCCCCATGACCGAGGCGCTCAATGCCTTCGGCCTGGCGGCGGGCGTGCCGCTCGGCGGCGCGATGCCCTTGACGCAGGGCAAGACCAGCCCGGGCCTGTCCGGCCGCTACACGGTGCCGGAGGCGCTGGCCGCGCTGCTGGCCGGCAGCGGCCTGGCCGCCGCGCGCACGCCGGACGGACAGTATGTGCTGCAGCCGCAGGCGTCGGGGCCGGCCACGCTGGCGCCGATCGCGGTGGTCGGCGCCGCCGCCCGCGACGCGGACGCCTTCGTGGCGCGGGCCAGCGGCAGCGCCTTCAAGAGCGATACCTCGCTGATGGAGACGCCGCGCTCGGTCAGCGTGGTGACCCGCGCGCAGATGGACGCCCGCGGCGCCACCTCGATGATCGAGGCGGTGCGCTATTCGGCCGGCGTCGGCACGGGCAGCGCCGGGTTCGATCCGCGCTTCGACCAGATCTCGATCCGCGGTTTCTCGGTCAACACCACCGGCGACTATCTGGACGGCCTGCGCCAGACGCCGGGCTCTTACGCCTACTTCCGCACCGAGCCCTACGCGCTGGAACGCGTCGACATCGTCAAGGGCCCGATGTCGGTGCTCTACGGCCAGGGCACGCCGGGCGGCATGGTCAACCGGATCTCGAAGCGGCCCGGCCCCGAGCCGGTCCACGAGATCATGCTCCAAGGCATGACCCATGATCGCAAGCAGGCCGCCTTCGACATCGGCGACGACATCAACGAGGCGGGCACGGCGCGCTTTCGCGTGATCGGCCTGATGCGCCGCGGCGAGACCGAACGCATGATCGCCGACGACCGCGACCTGTTCGCGCCGTCGTTCGAGTTCCGCCTGGGCGAGCACACCACGCTGACGCTGCTGGGCCAATACCTGAAGGACGAAACCGACGCCAGCGTCGGCAACTACGTCGAAAACGGCAAGGTCACCAAGATCCGCGTCAGCGATCCGCGCTACGATCACCAGCGCCAGACGCAATACCAGATCGGCTACGAGCTGGAGCATCGCCTGGGCCAGAACGTCACGCTGCGCCAGCAATTGCGCCACGGCCGTATCGACCTGGACGCGCGATATCTGAGCGGCGCCGGCCTGGAGCCGGGTACCCGCCTGCTCAAGCGCAACGCCTGGAGCATCAAAAGCATGGTCAAGAACGTGTCGGTGGATAACAACGCGACCGTGCGGTTCAACACCAGCCAAGTCGCCCACAGCCTGCTGACCGGCTTCGACTACCAGTGGCTGAAATGGAGTCAGGGCAATGGCTATCTGACCGGCTACCCCACGCTGGACCTGGACAATCCCCAGTACGGCAACGTGTCGCGACCGACCTCGCCGACGAACCTTTCATCGTCGTTGCAACGCAATTCACAGCACGGGTTCTACCTGTCCGACCAGGCTTCGGTGGGCAACTGGCGCATGACGCTGGGCGGCCGCTATGACACGCTGCGCCATGACAAACGCAACCTGCTGAACCGCAGCAAGCCCGCCACGGTCAAGTCCGACCATGCCTTCACCTGGCAGGCCGGCGCGCTGTACCTGGCCGACAACGGCCTGGCGCCGTACATGAACTATTCCACCTCGTTCATCCCCAACACCGGCCTTACCCGGACCGGCGAGGTGCTCGACCCGACCCATGGCGAGCAGGTCGAGGCCGGCATCAAGTACCAGCCGCCCGGTTCGCACAGCTATGTGACGCTGGCCGCCTACCGTATCGAGGAAAAGGACGCGGCCCGCGTCGTTCCCGCCCAACCCTGGTCGGAACTGGCTGGCACCATCCGCTCCACCGGCCTCGAACTGGAAAGCCTGGCCGACCTGGAGCGCGGCGTCCAATTGATCGCCAGCTACAGCTACAACCGTGGCGAGGTGATCAAGAGCAACAACCCGGCGGAGATCGGCAAGGTGCCGTCCTACCAGCCGCGCCACCTGGCCAGCCTGTGGCTCGACTACAGACTGCCGCAAGGCCCGCTGGCCGGTCTTGGGCTGGGCGCGGGCGCGCGCTACATCGGCGCCAGCTATGGCGACAAGCTCAACCTCATGCGCAATCCAGCGGCCACGCTGTTCGATGTGTCGGTGAGCTACGAGCCCGGCTACGCGCATCCGGCGCTCAAGGGGTGGCAGGCGCGCCTGAGCGTGCAGAACCTGGCCGACAAGCAGGTGCAGGCTTGCAGCGGCGGCTATTGCTACCTGGGCCAGGGACGGCAGATCGTCGGTTCGGTGCGCTACAAATGGTGAGCCGCCCGGCTAGCCCCCGGGCCAACGGCCTGCATCCCGTCATCCACCTGCTGGACGGCAAAGCGGTATTCGGCGCCTATTGCGACGCGGCCCGATCCGTTCACGCAGACCGTGCGCGAAGCCCGCTCGCTGGCGCGGCGGCTGGCCCGCCCGCCGTGACTGCTGGTTATTTGGTCATGACGCACAACTAAACAACCAATCCTTCGTTGGGCGCCGCGCGGCGCTCCCGTAATGTTTGCCAGGCAAGCAGGGACTTCCCCTGCGCCTCGCGATACGACCCACGGAGAGCGCCAGCATGAACCAGCCTTTGCACCCGAGCCACGCGTCACGGTCCGCCGCCGTCAAGGCGACCCTGGACTACCCGGTGATCGACACCGACGTGCACGTCAACGATTACGCGCCGGTCCTGGAGGACTACGTCCAGCACTACGGCGGCGGCAAGCTGGTGGATGCGCTGCGCAAGGCGCTGGGCTCGCGCTTCGCCACCAAGAGCGGCGGCAAGGACTGGTACCAGCAGACGCCGGCCGAGCGCCAGGACAACCGCACCCTGCGCTCGCCCTGGTGGGCGCGGGTCACGCGCAACACGCTGGACCTGGCCACCTATACCCTGCCCGAGCTGCTCAACGAGCGCCTGGCCGAGCAAGGCGCGGACTACTCCGTGCTGTTCCCCAACGACGTGCTGGCGCCGCTGGCCGCGGGCGACGAGTTCCGCCAGCCGCTGCACCGCGCCATCAACCACTTCCATGCCGACCAGTACCGCAAGTACAGCGACCGCCTGACGCCGGTGGCCGGCATCCCGCTGAACACCCCGCAGGAAGGCATCGAGGAGCTTGAGTTCGCGGTCAAGACCCTGGGGCTGAAGGTCATCAACATCGCCGGCGGCGTGAAGCGGCCGATCAAGGCGATCGCGCGCAAGTATCCCGCCGCCGACTATCCCGAGATCGCCAAGCACGCCAGTTATATCGATTTCTATGGCATCGACAGCGAGTACGACTACGACCCGTTCTGGGCCAAGGTGGTCGAGCTGGGCGTGCCGGTCACCACGCACTACGGCAGCCAGGGCTGGACCGGCCGCCATTCCATCAGCAACTACATGTTCAACCACATCGGCCACTTCGCCGATGGCTCGCAGGCCTTCGCCAAGGCGCTGTTCTTCGGCGGCGTCACGCGGCGCTTCCCGAACCTGCGCGTGGCGCTGCTGGAAGGCGGCGCCGATTGGGGCTCGCACGTCTACACCCATCTGGTGGACCGCTGGGAAAAGCGCAACCGCGCCGCGGTGCAGAACTACAACCCGGCCAACGCCGACGTGGCGCTGCTGCACGAGCTGTTTCAGCGCTATGGCGCCGACTTCATCCGCGGCCGCGACATCGACCCGCAGCAGTTGCTGCGCGACAGCCTGGGCATCTCGGCCCTGCCGCATAGCCGCGACCCGCATCCGGACGAGCTGGACGACTTCGCCGCCGCCGGCATCGAATCGGTCGAGGACATTCGCAAGCGCTGGGTCGACAGTTTCTACTTCGGCTCGGAGTCCGACGACCGCACCGTGGCGGCGGCCTTCAACGACAAGGTCAATCCGCTCGGCGTGAAGATCAACGCCATCTGGTCCTCGGACATCGGCCACTGGGACGTGCCCGACCTGACCGCGCCGCTGGCCGAAAGCTGGGACCTGGTCGAACAGGGCGTGATCAGCGCGCAAGACTTCAAGGCGCTGGTGTTCGGCAACCCCTACCGCTTCTACACCGAGGCCAATCCGGCCTTCTTCCAGGGCACCGCCATCGAACGCAAGCTCGCCGCCACCCCGGCCCGCGCCGCGGCCTGATCCACGCCGGCCTGTTGCTGCCGTTGTCCGCCGCCGGCGTCGCGCCGGCGGGTTGCCCGTTTCCTTTCTGAACGAGTCTTTCCATGAAGTCATTGATGAACCTGAGCAAACACGTTGCCGCGCTGGGCCTGGTGGCCCTGGCGGCGTTGAGCGGCAGCGCCCGGGCCGCCGACGTCATCCGCGTCGGCGTGGCCACCGCCGGCGGCGGCGACCCGATCACCTGGGGCGGCTCGCCGGGCGGCGTGGTGCGCGTCAACCAGTGGCTGGAGCAGGCCTTCGCCGCCGACGGCGTCAAGGTCGAGTGGCTGTTCTTCAAGGGCGCCGGCCCGGCCGTCAACGAGGCGCTGTCGAACAAGCAGATCGACTTCGCCTACCAGGGCGACCTGCCGCAGGTGGTGGGCCGCGCCAACGGCCTGAAGACCAAGCTGCTGCTGGTCAGCGGCGCGCGCAACAACCTGTACCTGGTGGCCCCACCGAATTCCCCGCTCAAGTCCATCGAGGACCTGAAGGACCGCAAGGTGTCGATCTTCCGCGGCACCAACGGCCACCTGGTGGCGATCAACGTGCTGGCCGCGCACGGCCTGGCCGAGCGCGACATCAAGGGGGTGAACCTGGACGCGGGCAGCGCCCAGGCCGCGCTGGTGTCCAACGGCGTGGACGCGGCCTTCGGCGGCTACGAATGGTTCAAGGTGCGCGACCAGGGCCTGGCCAAGGTCATCTACAGCACCCAGGGCCAGGACCCCGCCTACACCCGCCAGGCGTCGCTGCTGGTGCGCGAGGACTTCGAGCGCGAGAACCCCGCCCAGGTGCAGAAGGTGGTGGACGTGTTCGTGCGCGCCGCGCAATGGTCGTCCGACGAGAAGAACCGCGACGCCCTGTTCAAGATCTGGGAAAAGAGCGGCGTGCCCTACGCCTCGTGGGCGGCCGAGTTCGACAAGCAGGACCTGGCCGCGCGCAATTCGCCGCTGATCGACGACTTCATCATCGCCCGCTACAAGGCGGTGGTGGCCGACGCCGCCAAGCTCAAGCTGATCCGCCGCGAGGTCTCGCTGGACGGCTGGTTCGATCCGCGCTATCTGCAGAACGCGCTCAAGGCGCAGGGGCTGGAGCGCTACTGGACCGCCTTCGACGCTGCCGGCAAGCCGGTCGCCGGACCGGCCCAGGCCGCCGCGCGCTGACCGGAGCGCCGCCATGGCCTTGCCTTCCCTCTCTTCCTCCGCCCTGCCGCGCCTGGCCCCGGCGCCGGCCTGGGCGCGCCAGGCGGCCTGGACCGCCGCGCCCTGGCTGCTGCCGCTGGCCTTGCTGACGTTGTGGCAGACCGGCGCCAGCCAGGGCTGGATCTCGCCACAGGTGCTGCCGCCGCCGGCCTTCGTCTGGGACACCCTGCGCGACCTGGCCACCAGCGGCGACCTGTGGCTCAACACCCGCGCCAGCCTGCAGCGGGTGCTGGTCGGCTTCGCGCTGGGCAGCCTGCTGGGGCTGCTGCTGGGCACGGCCATGGGCCTGTCTCGCCGGCTCGAGGCCTACGTGCTGCCGACCTTCAACGCGCTGGTGCAGATCCCGGTGCTGGCCTGGCTGCCGTTCGTGCTGCTGATCGTCGGCATCGGCGAGCCGCTGAAGTACATCCTGATCGCCAAGGCGGCGCTGGTGCCGGTCACGCTCAACACCCTGCAGGGCTTTCGCCAGGCCAGCCCGGCGCTGCGCGAAGTGGCGCGGGTCTATGGCTACAGCCGGCGCCAGGAGGTGCTGGAGGTGGTCGTGCCGCTGGCATTGCCGACGCTGTTCACCGGCCTGCGGCTGGGCTTCACCAAGGCCTGGCTGTCGCTGGTGGTGGTCGAACTGGTGGCCTCCAGCGAAGGCCTGGGCTATCTGATCGTCTACGGCCGCCAGCTGTTCCAGCTGGACCTGGTGATGGCCGCGGTGATCGTGGTGGGCGCCATCGGCTACGCCATCGACCGGCTGCTGGACTGGGCCGAGACCCGCCTGATCCACGGCCGCCGCGGCGCCGCCACGGCCCCGCAGGTGCAACCATGAGCGCGCCGACGCCTGTCTCGCGCGACGCGGCCGAGCTGGCGCTGTCGCAACCGCTGGCCGTGCGCGGCGGCGGCCGCTGGCGCGGCCTGGCGCTGCCGGTGGCGGCGATCGCGCTGTGGTGGCTGCTGGCCCGCGCCGACCTGGTGAACTCGGCCCTGCTGGTCTCGCCCGGCAAGGTGCTGGCCACCGCGGCCGACCAGATCGTCGGCGGCAAGCTGTGGCGCGCGCTGGGCGCCAGCCTGGGCCGCGAGCTGACCGGGTTCGCCATCGGCACCGTTTCGGGCCTGGTGTTGGGGGTGCTGCTGGGCCTGTCGCCGCTGTTCAACCGGCTGGTCGGTCCCAGCTTCAACACCTTCAAGCAGATCTCGCTGTTCGCCTGGATTCCGCTGATCTCGGTGTGGTTCGGGCTGGGCGACACCGCCAAGGTGGTGTTCCTGTCGCTGGCGGCGCTGGTGCCGGTGGTGGTCAACACCTGCGACGGCGTGCGCAACGCGCCGCCCAAGCTGCTGGAGGTGGCGCGGGTGTACGGCTACAGCCGCTGGCAGACCTTCGCCCAGGTGGTGCTGCCGGCCGCCGCGCCCGCCATCTTCACCGGCGTCTACCTGGCGCTGATCTATTCCTGGCTGGCCACCATCGGCGCCGAATACCTGCTGGTGGCGGGCGTCGGCATCGGCAACCTGCTGATCGAGGGCAGCGAACATTTCCAGATGGACCTGGTGATCTTCGGCATGTTCGTGGTCGGGGTGATCGGCTGGCTCATGAATGCCCTGGCCCGCGTGGCCGAACGCCGGCTCGCGCGCCTGCGCGGGCAGGACCAATAACCGCAGGAAGACTCAAGCATGGCTCAACATTCTTCGCTGGACCTGTCGCTGCAGGCGGTCGGCAAGCGCTATCCCAGCGCCCAGGCCGAAGGCGGCGTGCTGCAGGTGCTCACAGGCGTGGACCTGGACATTCCCGCCGGCCAGTTCGTTTCCATCGTCGGCGCCAGCGGCTGCGGCAAGTCCACCCTGCTGCGCCTGATCCTGGGGCTGGACGATACCTATGAGGGCGCCATCACGCTGGGTGGCGAGCCGGTGCGCGGCACCGGGCCGGAACGCGGCATCGTGTTCCAGGACCACCGCCTGTTCCCGTGGCTGACGGTGGCGCAGAACATCGCCGTGGGGCTGCGCAACGCCGCCATTTCCAGCGCCGAAAAGCGTGACCGCGTGGCCGAGCACGTCGCCCTGGTCGGGCTGGAGGGCTTCGAACAGTCGTACCCGCACCAGATCTCCGGCGGCATGGCGCAGCGCGTGGCGATCGCCCGCGGCTTGGTCAACCGGCCACGCGTGCTGCTGCTGGACGAACCCTTTGGCGCGCTCGACGCGCTGACCCGCGCGCGCCTGCAGGCCGAACTGCAGCGCATCTGGCAGAAGGAGCGCATCACCATGATCCTGGTGACGCACGACGTCGAGGAAGCGGTCTACCTGGGCGACCGGGTGGTCATCATGCAGCCGCGCCCGGGGCGCATCCGCCGCATCGTCGACGTGCCGCTGCCGCATGCCCGCAACCGCAGCGACCCGCGCTTCATCAAGCTGCGCGACGACGTGCTGTCCGACTTCCTGGAGCCGGACGGCGCGCCCGCCGACGACAGCCCGCCGCTGGGCGTGGACGCCACCGCCGGCGTGCCCGCATTGCCCTCGCTGGCCTCGCTGCGCATGGCCTGGTGAGGTTCCCGTTCCGATCCCCGGCAGCGTTGCCGGCCACCCCATTGCTGGAGTCATCCCCATGACCCGTTCCCCGCGCCAGATCAAGCTCGGCGCCTTCCTGATGCAGACCGGCCATCACATCGCCGCCTGGCGCCATCCCGACGCCCAGGCCGACGCGCCGGTCAATTTCCGCCACTACGCCGAATTGGCGCGGCGCGCCGAGGCCGCCAAGTTCGACGCCATCTTCCTGGCCGACTCGGTCGGCGTGCGCAACACCGACCTGGCGTCGCTGTCGCGCACCGCCCGCAGCGACCACTTCGAGCCGCTGACGCTGCTGTCGGCGCTGGCCGCGGTGACCGAGAAGATCGGCCTGATCGCCACGGTCTCGACCACCTACAACGAGCCCTACCACGTGGCACGCAAGTTCGCCTCGCTCGACCACATCAGCGGCGGCCGCTCGGGCTGGAACCTGGTGACCTCCAGCGGCCAGGGCGAGGCGCAGAACTTCAATCTGGACGAGCACGTCGAGCACGCCCGCCGCTACGCCCGCGCCGCCGAGTTCCACGACGTGGTGCTGGGGCTGTGGGACAGCTGGGAGGACGACGCCTTCCTGCGCGACAAGCCCAGCGGCCAGTATTTCGACCCGGCCAAGCTGCATCCACTGCGCCACCGCGGCGAGCATTTCTCGGTGCGCGGGCCGTTGAACGTGTCGCGCTCGCCGCAGGGCCGGCCGGTGGTGGTGCAGGCCGGCGCCTCGCCCGCCGGCCGCGACCTGGCGGCGCGCACCGCCGAGGTCATCTTCGTGGCGCACCAGACCTTCGACGAGGCCCAGGCGTTCTACCGCGACATCAAGGGCCGCGCCGTCGAGTATGGCCGCGATCCCGACGATATCAAGATCATGCCCGGCATCTTCCCCGTGATCGGCCGCACCCAGGCCGAGGCCGAGGAGAAATTCGCGCGCCTGCAGGACCTGATCCATCCGGTCGTCGGCGTGCAGCTGCTGTCCAACATGATCGGCGGCTTCGACCTGTCGGGCTATCCGGTCGACGGGCCCCTGCCCGACATTCCGGAGACCAACGGCGGCAAGAGCCGCCAGCTGTTGCTGATCGACCTGGCGCGGCGCGACAACCTGACGATCCGCCAGCTGTACCTGCGCATCGCCGGCGCCCGCGGCCACCAGCAGGTGGTCGGCACGCCGCAGAGCGTGGCCGATCAGTTGCAGCAATGGTTCGAGGAAGACGGCGCCGACGGCTTCAACATCATGTCGCCGTGGCTGCCGGGCGGGCTGGACGACTTCATCGAACTGGCGCTGCCGGAGCTGCGCCGCCGCGGCCTGTTCCGCAGCGAGTACGAGGGCGCCACGCTGCGCCAGCATCTCGGCCTGGCGCGTCCGCCGCATCGGGCCGTGGCGCCGGTGGGCGCCGGCGCCGCGGAGGCGGAAACCGCCGCCGCCTGACGCCAGGTCCGCCGGGGCGCCAGGCGGCCATTGGCCGGCGCCCCGGCGATATCATCCTGGCTCATAGCAGATAGGCGGTTTTTCATATTGATGAATGACCGCGCTGGCCTCATCATGGCGCGGGGCCCCGTCCGGGCCGCGCCGATTCCGCCACCGACATGCCGCACAAACCGCTCGCCATCCTGCAAATGGGCCGCCCGCCCGAAGATCTGCGCGCCACTCACGGGGAGCAGGCCGACTGGGTCGCCGCCGCCCTGGAGGGCGTCGAGGTTCCGCTGGCCGTGCTCCATCCCGCCGCCACCGACACCCTGCCCGACCCGGCCTCGCTGCGCGGCGCGGTGCTGACCGGCTCCTGGTCCATGGTCACCGACCGCGAGCCGTGGAGCGAACGCACCGCGCAGTGGCTGCGCGACGCCATGGCGGCGCAATTGCCGCTGCTGGGCATCTGCTACGGCCATCAGTTGATGGCGCACGCGTTCGGCGGCGTGGTCGACTATCACCCGCGCGGCCGCGAAATCGGCCTGCATACGGTTCAGCGCCTGCCCGCCGCGGCCGCCGATCCACTGCTGGCGGGCCTGCCCGACCGCTTCCTGGCGCACCTGACGCACGAGCAGAGCGTGCTGCAACCGCCCGCCACCGCGACGGTGCTGGCGGGCACGGCGCACGATCCGCACCAGGTGCTGCGCTACGGCCCGCGCGCGCTGTCGGTGCAGTTCCACCCCGAATTCACCGCCGGCCTGATGGACGCCTGCCTGGCGCGGCGCCAGGACGTGTTCGCGGCGGAGGGGCACGACATCGCCGCCCTGCGCGCTGCGCTGGCCCCCACCCCGCACGCCCAATCGATCCTGCGCGGCTTCGCGGCGGCATGCTGACCTATCTGCTGTGGTCGCTGCCGGCGCTGATCGTCATCGCCGCCATCGCCAGCGGCCGCTTGAACACCACCCTGGCCGCCGTGCTGGGCCTGCTGGCGGCCGCGCCGGTGGCCCTGTTCACGGCGCCCGGCGTCTTCGGCGCGGGGCAGCTCGGCCATGCCCTGGCGCGCGGCTTGTGGATCGGCGCCGTCATCACCCCCTACATCCTGGGCGGCCTGCTGTTCTGGCAGATGGCCGCGCGCGGCGATGCCGGCCACGGCGCCGCCCAGGCGCCGGCCGACCCGCAGGCGCGGCGCCGCCTGCTGTTCTTCGCCTGTTTCCTGGTGGGGCCGTTCGCGGAGTCGGCCACCGGCTTCGGCGTCGGCATGCTGGGCACGGTGCTGCTGATTCGGCCGCTCGGCTTCAAGCCGCGCGAGCTGATGGTGTTCGCGCTGTTGAGCCAGACCCTGATCCCCTGGGGCGCCATGGGCAGCGGCACGTTGCTGGCTTCGGCCTATGCGCGCGTGCCGGCGGCGCAGCTGGCGCTGCTCGGCATGGTGCCGGTGGCGCTGCTGATGATCGTCTGGATGACATTGTTCTGGCGCACCGCGAACCGCGCCGGCCTGCCGGCGGCGGCAGGCGAACGCCTCCGCGAAGCCGGCTGGATGCTGGCCTGCCTGGGGCTGCTGACGGCGGCCACGGCGCTGCTGGGCCCCGAGACCGCCTTGCTGGCCGCGTATGGCCCGCTGATCGTGCTGCGCTTCGTGCTCGACCGCCGGCCCGGCCGCGCCGAGCTGCGCACGGCGGCGCGCGGCGCCCTGCCCTACATCCTGCTGATTGCCTGCCTGGTCGTGACCCGCCTGGCGCCGGGGCTGAACCCGGCCCTGGCGGGGCTGGCCAGGATCGCGCCATACCCCGACCTGCCCGCCTGGGCGCCGTTCCTGCACGCCGGCAGCTGGCTCATCGGAGGCGCGCTGCTGATGGCGCTGTGGCGCCGCCAGCCCGGCCTGCTGGCCGGCAATGCGCGCCATGCCTGGAACACCGGCAAGCACGCGGTGCTGTCCGTGTTCCTGTTCGCGATGATGGCCGAGGTGCTGGCGGGCGCCGGCATTTCGCAGGCCTTCGCCGACGGGCTGTTCCGCGGCCTGCAGGACTGGACGCTGCTGCTGACGCCGCTCCTGGCCGGCGCCTTCGGCATCCTGGCCAACAGCGGCAACGCGCCCAACAGCCTGTTCATGCCGTCGCAGCTGTCGCTGGCGCTGCACGCCGGCCTGAGCCTGCCGGCGGCGGCCGCGCTGCTGCACGTGTCCGGCACGTCGATGGGGTTTTTCTCGCCGATACGCATGTCGATCGCCGCCGGCCTAGGCCACGGCCGCGGCCAGGAACGCGCGGTCTACGCGCAACTGCTGCCGTTCGCGCTGGGCGCGTTCGCCATCCTGCTGGGCCTGGCGCTGCTGCTGGTGCTGGCGGGCTGAATGCCCGCCGCGCCCGGCTAGTGCGGCGACATCAGCCCCAGCAGGCCCACCACCGCCAGCAGCAACGCGCCCAGCGCCAGTTCCCACACCGTGTTGCGCCGGATCGCGCGCAGCGCCGGCACGGGCCCTGAGCGGATGCGCGGGATCCAGTGATAACGATTGCGCAGCGCCAGGGCCGTCATGGCCAGCGCCAGCGCCACCTTGACCAACAGCAGCCGCGCATAGCCGGTGGCCAGGTCGGGCAGCCCCGGACCGAGAATCAGGACCGCGTTGGCCACCCCGCTCAACAGCAGCACGGCCACGGCCACATGCCCCCAGGCCGAAAACCGCAGCAGCGCGCGCGTGGCGTCCCGGCGCCATTCCGGCCGCCGCCATGCCGCCAGCCACAGCAGGAATACCGGCAGCGAGCCCAGCCAGAACGCCGCCGCCAGCACGTGCAGGAAGTCATTCACCGCGTGCGCCAGCCCCAGCCAGCCCTCGTCCATCGCCGCATGGCCGCTCAAGGCCAGCGGCGCCAGCGCCAGCGCGGCGACCCCGGCGATCAGGCCGGGGCTGCCGGGCCGCAGGCCGAGCACCACGCCCAGCAGCGCCGCCGTGGCCAGCGCCCGCACGATCCAGACCTGGCCGTAACGGGTCTGCAGGATCACCGTATCGAGCATGTCGCCATCGAGCATCGCGTGCCAGTCGCCGGCGATGCTGGCGGCCTGCAGCGGCAACAGGCACAGCGTGGCGGCGAGCCCGACGCTCCCCGCCAGGCGGAAAACGCGCCGCAGCGCGGCTTCCGCCTCCAGCCCGAGGCGGGGCGAACCGCCCAGGGCCAGCATCGCGCCAGCGCCGAACAACACCGCCACCGCGCCGGCGGCGAGCGCCCGGCACAGCGCGAACGCCAGCAACAACGACGTCATTTCAAGGCTTGACCGTGAAGGTCCACGCGCCGTCGGTCTTGTGGCCGTCCTTGGACAGCGCCTGCCATTTGACCGTGTAGGCGCCGGCCGGCAGGGGCTTGGCCACGGGCAGCACCAGCGTCTTGTCGTCGCCGGGCGCCGGCGCCGCCTTGGCCGTGACGGCGGGCTTGCCGGCGGCGTCCAGCACGGTCAGCGAAGAGAACGCGGGCTCCAGCCCTTCGGAAAAGCTGGCGCTCACCGAGGACGGCGTGGCCACTTCGGCCTTGTCGGCCGGCGTGGCGCGTTGCAGGTGGGCATGGGCCCAGGCCCATTGCGGGGCCAGGATCAGCGTGGCGGCGATCAGAACGGGTTTGAACATGATGAACTCCTGGAAAACAGGCGGCGCAAGGCCGCATGGCGAAAAACGGACGCGCGGCAGGCGCGCGGAACAGTCACGAAGGGAATGGAGCGCGGAGCGGGCCGCGGCGGGCGCCACGGCCGGTATCCGGTGCGCGTGAACGACGGGCGAGCCGGCAATGCCGTGCCAGCGCGGCGCTAAGACGGTATCAGGCCGCGCGTGGCGGGGCCCGGGATTGCTGGGGCAGCCAGGCCGGTTCGCCGCGCAGACGCGGTGCGGCGTCGGCCACAAAGGGCAGCGCCGGCAGCGCGGCCGGCAGGCGCCAGGCCACGCCGGCCGGCGCGGGCGGGCAAGCCGCGCCCAGCATGGCGCAGGTCGAGGCGCAGCAGTGCGGCAACGGGCCGCCCTTGGCCCCGGCGTCATGGCCGGCCGCCGACGGGCCGGCCGGGGAATCCGCCTCCAGCACCACCACGCGCGGACCGCTGGCGGTGCAGAGGATGACGCTGGCACCCTTGCCGGACACCGCGGCGGACACCGCCGGCGCCGGCGCGCCGAACGCCGTGGAGGCCACCAGCGACTGGAAAACCAGCAACGCCGCCGCCAGCCACGCCACCGCGCGACGGGCGGCGGTGGACGGGCTTGTAAACGTAACCGGCGTGTGCATCCCCATGGTGGTCCCGAGCTTACGACGGCCGCCGGACGCCCGCAACTTCAATCTGACCCGCCACAACTGTTATGCTCCACGCTTTCAACATTTGAAGTCGCAGCACACCATGGGTCTAGAACAGCTCGCCGCAATCCGAGAACTGCTGTTGAAGCAGGCTCCCGAAGAGGCGGCTTCCAAAAAGAAACCCGCCCGTCCGGCCGCCAACGAAGCGGGGTCGCGCAAGCCGTCCGCGCGTGGGTCCGACGATGCGGGCGCCGCCCGGAAGAAACCTGCGCGTTCGCCGGCCGGCGAGCGACGCGAGGCGCCGGCGGTCGACCCGGTGCTGATCGCCATTTCGCGGCTGCAACGGCAATTCCCCAAGGCCTTTCCCAAGAAGCCGGCGCCCAAGGTGCCGCTCAAGCTGGGCGTGCTCGAGGACCTGGTGCAACACGCCAAGCCCCTGCAGCTCAGCGCCGACGAGATCAAGCAGGCCGTCAAGACCTGGTGTGATGGCCGTCGCTATTGGGACTGCATGGTCGAGGCCGCCGCGCGCGTGGACCTGAACGGCGAACCCGCCGGCGCCGTCACCGCCAACGAGGCGCAGCACGCCAAGCGCATGGCCTCGCGCCGCCACGCCAAGGCGGGCGGTGGCCGTGGCGGCAAGGGCAATGCGAACAAGGGCAAGCCGGCCGCGGAAGGCGCCAAGCAGCCGGCGCAGGCCGAGGCCGCCGCGCCCGCCGCCGCCGACACGTCCGTGGACGCGTCGGTCGATACCTCGGTGCAAACGTCTGTCGATACCTCGGTGGACACGCCGACCCAGGCGCCGTCGGATACGCAGACCAGCGACTGATCGCCGCCTCTAAAGACCGCGGACCGTGCGGCGCCAGGCGCTTCACGGTCCGCGGTCTTTTGGGGCGCCGGTCGTGCCGGCCGCCTGGATCAGTCCAGCCGGATATCGGCGCTCTGCACCACCTTGGCCCAGCGCGCCCGCTCGCTGTTGAAGAACTGCGCCAGTTGCGCCGGATCGCGCACCACGATCTCGGCGCCCTGCTCGTTCAGCTGCGATTTCACATCGGGCTGGTTGACGATCTGGCCCATCAGCGTGGCCAGCAGGCTGGCGGTCTTGTCGGTGGTGGTGACGGGCGCCATCACGCCCTGCCAGGTGCCGGACTCGAAGCCCGCCACGCCCTGCTCCGAAATCGTGGGGATGTCGGCCACCAGCTGCATGCGTTCCTTCTTCGAGATCGCGATCGCGCGCAGCTTGCCGCCCTTGATGTGCGGCAGCGTCGCCAACAGGCCGTTCATGATGACCTGGGTCTGGCCGCCGATGGTGTCGGTCACCGCCTGCGAACCGCCCTTGTAGGGCACGTACTCCCATTGCGCGCCGGTGGCCTGCTGCACCGCCACGGCCGCCAGGTGCGGCGCGCTGCCGATGGCGGTGACGGCGAAATTCAGGCGCTGCTTCTTCGACAGCGCCACCAGTTCCGGCACGGTTTTGGCCGGCACATCCGGATGCACCGCCAGCACGTGCGGCGAATAGGCCAGCATGCCGACCGCGCGCAGGTCCCTGGACGGATCGAAGCTGAGCTTGGTGTAGACCGACGGGCTGATCGCCAGCGCGCCGACGTCGCACAGCAGCACCGTATGGCCCTCCTGCGCCGACTGCACCACGATGCCGGCGCCCAGGTTGCCGTTGGCGCCGGGCTTGTTCTCGACCACCACCGTCTGCTTGAGCGCCTCGGCCAGGCGCGGCGCGATCACGCGCGCGATGATGTCCGACGAACCGCCGGGCGGGTACGGCACCACGATGCGCACCGGCCGCGTCGGCCATGCGTCCGCCTGGGCCCAGGCCGGCGTCAGGCGCGCCAGTCCCAGCGCGGCCGCGCCCGCCAGCAGGTGCCTTCTGTTTGAATCCATGTTGTCTCCGTTGTCGTTGTAGGTCGTGTGTCCGGGCCGGCCGCGGCAGGCCCGGTCGAGCCCCGCCGCCGCGCGCCGGGGTGCCGCTTGCGCCGGATCCGCCACTGGCGGACCCGCCGGAAAGGCGTCAGGTCACCGGACCCGGGTTGAACAGCGCCAGGGCGTTGTGCAGCTTGAGCGTCTCGGCACAGGTCTGGCGCCGGCCGCTGGCCACGTCCAGCATCAGGCGGAACAGCTCCCAGCCCACGTCCTCGATGCTGGCCTGGCCGGTGGCGATGCGGCCGGCGTCCACATCCATCAGGTCGTGCCAGCGCCGCGCCAGGTCGCTGCGCGTGGCGACCTTGATCACCGGCACCTGCGCCAGCCCATAAGGCGTGCCGCGGCCGGTCGTGAAGATGTGCAGGTTCATGCCCGCCGCCAGCTGCAACGTGCCACAGATGAAATCGCTGGCCGGCGTGGCCGCGAAGATCAGGCCCTTGCGCGTCAGCCGCTCGCCCGGCGACAGCACGCCGTCGATGTTGGACGTGCCGGACTTGATGATCGACCCCATCGCCTTCTCGACGATGTTGGACAGGCCGCCCTTCTTGTTGCCCGGGCTGGTGTTGGCGCTGCGGTCGGCGCTGCCGCGTTGCAGGTATTCGTCGTACCAGGCCATTTCGCGCACCAGCGCCTGCGCCACTTCCGGCGTGGCGGCGCGCGCGGTCAACTGGTCGATACCGTCGCGCACCTCGGTGTTTTCCGAGAACATCACGGTGCCGCCGGCGCGCACCACCAGGTCGGCCGCGAAGCCGACCGCCGGATTGGCCGTCACGCCCGAGAACGCGTCGCTGCCGCCGCACTGCACGCCCACCACCAGCTCGGACACCGGACAGGTTTCGCGGCGGCGCTGGTCCAGGATCCGCAGATGGCGCTCGGCGGTGCGCATGATGTTGGCGATCATGGACTCGAAGCCCACGTGTTCGTCGTCCTGCAGCACGATGGTATCGACGCCGCCGTCCGCCGCCATGCCCTCGCCAGCGCGGATCGGGATCGCGCCGGGCGCCAGCAGGCGCTCGGGCTGCAGTTTCTCGCACCCCAGGCTCACCACCATCGTGGTGCCGCCGAAATTGGGATTGCGGGCGATGTTGTGCAGGGTGCGCACCGGGATCGCCGCGCCCGGCGCGTTGATGGCGACGCCGCAACCATAGGTGTGCTCGATGCCCACCACGCCGTCGACGTTGGGATAGCGCGGCAGCAGCTCGCGGCGGATGCGTTCGACCGCGTGTTCGACCACGCCCTGCACGCATTGCACCGTGGTGCTGATCGCCAGGATGTTGCGCGTGCCGACCGTGCCGTCGGCATTGCGGTAGCCCTCGAACGTGTAGCCCTCCAGCGGCGGCAGCGGCGCGCGCTTGCGCGTGCCGACCGGCAGGTCCTGCAGCGTGCGGGCGTCGGGCATGGTGGTGACGCGTTCATTGACCCAGCTGCCGCGCGGCAGATCGCGCGCGGCGTAGCCCACGATGACGTTGTAGCGGCGCACCGGCTCGCCCGCCGCCAGGTCGCGCAGCGCCACCTTGTGGCCCTGCGGCACGGCCTCGACCAGCGTCTGGCCGTCGGGCAGCGCGGCGCCGGCCGCCAGGCCGCCGTCATTGGCCACGATGGCGACGTTGTCGTCGGGATGAATCTTGATCAGCACGGGCGCTGGGCCAGCCGCGGGCAGCATGGTGGAATCCTCTGCGAAAGTGGCGACGCGTTAGGCGGCGCGCGATACGTTATCGTACAACCTGAGCGATTATGCGTTTGGACGGGCTTGGTCCGCATTGCGGATTTCCCCAATGCCTGCCCGCTGCGCGCTAGGAGATTGGTTGAATGGACCAAAATCATGTTGTACGATGACGTACCTATTCAACCGGATCCGCACGACAGGCTCGCCTGCCTGCGGTGACCCGCCACTTACGGAAACCCGCCCATGACCACGCCGCAGGAGCTCAAGGCCATCGTCTCGGAAGGACTGCTCTCCTTCCCCGTGACCGATTTCGACGCGCAAGGCAACTTCAACGCCAAGACCTATGCCCAGCGCCTGGAATGGCTGGCCCCATACGGCGCCACCGCCCTGTTCGCCGCCGGCGGCACGGGCGAGTTCTTCTCGCTGGCTCCCGATGAGTATTCGGACGTCATCCGCACGGCCGTCACCACCTGCGCCGGCAAGGTGCCGATCCTGGCTGGCGCCGGCGGCCCGACCCGCGTGGCCATCGCCTACGCGCAGGAAGCCGAGCGCCTGGGCGCCAAGGGCGTGCTGCTGCTGCCGCACTACCTGACCGAAGCCTCGCAGCAAGGCATCGCCGACCATGTCGAACAGGTCTGCAAGTCCGTCAAGATCGGCGTCATCGTCTACAACCGCGCCCAGTCGCGCCTGTCGGCCGACAAGCTGGCCCAGCTGGCCGAACGCTGCCCCAACCTGGTCGGCTTCAAGGACGGCGTCGGCGACATCGAGGCCATGGTGCGCATCCGCCGCAAGCTGGGCGACCGCTTCTCGTACCTGGGCGGCCTGCCCACCGCCGAGGTCTACGCCGCGGCCTACCGCGCCCTGGGCGTGCCGGTGTACTCGTCGGCCGTCTTCAACTTCGTGCCCAAGACGGCGATGCAGTTCTACCGCGCCATCGCCGCCCAGGACCACGACACCACCAACCGCCTGCTTGACGAGTTCTTCCTGCCCTACCTGGAGATCCGCAACCGCTGCGCCGGCTACGCCGTCAGCATCGTCAAGGCCGGCGCCAAGCTGGTCGGCCACGACGCCGGCCCGGTGCGCGCCCCGTTGACCGATCTGCATCCCGAGGAAATGGAGATGCTCGACGCCCTGATCCGCAAGCTGGGTCCGCAATAAGCCCGCTTCGCGCCCTACCTGTTCGCCCCCGGTCCGGGGGCGTTTTCATTCGGAGAGACTGCATGACTTTGACCGGCAACATGTTGATCGGCGCCCAGGCCGTGAAGGGCGCTGGCGCGCCGCTGCACGCCATCGACCCGGCCCGCGGCGAGCCGCTGCAACCCGGCTTCTGCGCCGGCACCGCCGAGGACGTGGCGCGCGCCGCCGAACTGGCCGCGGCCGCGTTCGACCCCTACCGCGCCGCGCCGCTCGAGACCCGCGCGCAATTCCTCGAAAGCATCGCCGAAGGCATCCTGGCGCTGGGCGATGCGCTGATCGAGCGCACGCATCTGGAGACCGGCCTGCCGCTGGCCCGCCTGCAGGGCGAGCGCGGCCGCACGGTCGGCCAGTTGCGCCTGTTCGCGCGGGTGGTGCGCGATGGCTACTTCCTGGACGCCACCGTCGACCCCGCCCAACCGGACCGCCAGCCGCTGCCGCGCGCCGACCTGCGCCTGGCCAACGTGCCGCTGGGTCCGGTGGCGGTGTTCGGCGCCAGCAACTTCCCGCTGGCGTTCTCGGTGGCGGGCGGCGATACCGCGTCGGCGCTGGCCGCCGGCTGCCCGGTGATCGTCAAGGCGCACAACGCCCATCCCGGCACCTCCGAAATGGTGGGCCGCGTGATCCAGCAGGCCGTCGCCAAGCACGGCCTGCCGGAAGGCGTGTTCTCGCTGTTGTTCGGCGCCGGCAACGACATCGGCACCGCGCTGGCGACGCACCCCGCCATCACCGCGGTCGGTTTCACCGGTTCGCGCCGCGGCGGCCTGGCCCTGGTGGCGGCCGCCAATGCGCGGCCGGTGCCGATCCCGGTGTACGCCGAGATGTCCAGCATCAACCCGGTATTCCTGCTGCCCGCGGCCCTGGAGGCGCGCGCCGAGACCATCGCCAAGGGCTTCGTCGAATCGCTGGTCATGGGCGTGGGCCAGTTCTGCACCAATCCCGGCCTGGTGATCGGCATCGAAGGCCCGGCGCTGGATCGCTTCCGCCAGGCCGCCGGCCAGGCGGTGCAGGCCAAAGGCGCCGCCACCATGCTGACGCCGGGTATCTTTTCTGCCTACACCCAAGGCGAACAGGCGCTGGCCGGCCACGCCAGCGTCGCCACGCTGGGACGCGGCGAAGCGTCGCGGCCCGCCGCCAATGCGGCCGGCCCCGCCGTCTTCGGCACCGACGCCACCCGCTTCCTGACCTCGTCCGAGCTGGAGGCCGAAGTGTTCGGCCCCGCCTCGCTGGTGGTGGCGTGCCGCGACGCCGCGCAGATGCGCGCGGTGGCCGAGCACCTGGAAGGCCAGCTGACCGCGACGCTGTTCGTGGACGAGGCCGACGCCGACGCCGCGCGCGCCCTGCTGCCGGTGCTCGAACGCAAGGCCGGCCGGATCCTGGCCAACGGCTACCCGACCGGCGTCGAGGTCAGCCATGCGATGGTGCACGGCGGTCCGTTCCCGGCCACCTCGAACCCCGCCTCGACCTCGGTCGGCGCTACCGCCATCCGCCGCTTCCTGCGCCCGGTCTGCTACCAGGACCTGCCCGACGCGCTGCTGCCCGACGGCCTCAAGCGCGCCAATCCGCTCGGCCTGCCGCGCATGACCGACGGCGTGCTGTTGGCCTGACGGCACGCCCACCGGACGGCGGCGCTGGCGCCGCCGTTCGTTCACCCCTGCCTCGGTCCGATTTACCGACCCCGCGTCCATCCACGGGGGGGCCGGCTGCCGCCATGCCTTAACGAGATCTTGAGACGCGCCTTCCTAGAATCGCAACGATTCTCATTGGCACTCTTTCTGGAACCCGATCATGGCGCAGTACAAACCCTCTCATCCCGGCGCGGTGGCGCTCAAGACCCTGGGCGTGGCGCTTGGCGCCGCCGCCAGCGCGCAGGCACAGCCGGCCGCCGACAACACCACGGTGCTGGCGCCGGTGACGGTGCAGGCCGACAGTCCCGTGCCCTACAAGGCCGACCAGGTGCAGTCCGGCAAGTTCGTCCAGCCGCTGCTGAACACCCCGCAGAGCATCACGGTGGTGCCCCACGAGGTGCTGGAAGAGCAGCATGCCCAGAGCCTGCAGGATGTACTGCGCAATGTCCCCGGCATCACCTTCAGCTCCGGCGAGGGCAACCTGGGCTGGGGCGACATGTTCACCATCCGCGGCTTCTCGGCGGAACAGAGCATCACCGTCGACGGCATCCGCGACGCCGGCATGTCCAGCCGCACCGACATCTTCAACCTGGAACGGGCCGAAGTCTTCAAGGGCACCGGCTCGATCGAGTCCGGCGTCTCGGCGGTCGGCGGCAGCGTCAACCTGGTCAGCAAGGAAGCCCGGCTGGGGTCGTTCTACAAGGCCTCGGGCGGCCTGGGCACCGACCACTACCGCCGCATCACGGCCGACCTGAACCAGGAACTGACCGACAGCTCGGCGCTGCGCATCAACCTGATGCGCCACCACAACGGCGTGGCCGAGCGCGACGTGACCGAGTTCGACCGCTCCGGCATGGCCGCCTCGCTGGCGATGGGGCTGGGCACGCCCACCCGCATCACCCTGGACTACCTGCACCAGGAAGACAACAACATTCCCGACGGCGGCGTGCCGATCCAGCGCGGCACCGGCGGCAAGCGCATGCCGAACGTGTCGCGCAACGCCTGGTACGGCGACCCGTCGCTGTACACCGAGCAGACCCGCACCGACCAGGCCACGCTGAAGGCGGAGCACGATTTCAACGACCGCGTGCACCTGACCAACATCAGCCGCTGGGAGCAGACCGACCGCATCGGCGTGCTGTCGCCGGCGCGCCTGAACAGCACCTCGCGCACCTCCTACGGCTATGTTGGCGCCGGGCCGCTGGTCAACAGCGCCGATGGCATCCCGTCGTACAGCGGCTACGTGCCGCTGGACAACCCCAGCCCCTACGGTCAGCTGCGCGGCAACGATTTCGGCACCTCCAAGCGCTACACCATCCTGGCCAACCAGACCAACCTGAGCCTGGACTTCCAGACCGGCGCCATCAAGCACCAATTGGTGACCGGCGTGGAGTTCTACAAGGAAACCTACGGCGACCACGAGCGCACCATCAAGGCGCCCTCGACCAATCCGACCTTCGACCTGCGCACCAATGGCGGCGTCGACATGGGCGGCGTCGACACCGTCAAGGGCGCCGACGGCAACCGCGCCGAGGTCTTCAACACGGGCCTTTACGTGGGCGACACCCTGACGCTGACGCCGCAATGGCTGCTGCAGGGCGCGTTGCGCTATGACCGGTTCCGCGTCACCCAGGTCAGCGGTTCGGCCGCCAAGCACAGCACCAACCGGGTCGAGGACGGCGCCTGGAGCGGCCGCGTCGGCGTGACCTACAAGCCGGCGCCCGAAGCCAGCATCTATGCCTCCTACAGCCAGGCCGCGCAGCCGTCCGCGCTGGGCGCGTCAACCAACAACAACATCTACGGCGCCACCGGCGGCGACAGCTACAAGCCCGCGGTGTCCAAGACCTACGAGCTGGGCGGCAAATGGGACCTGGCCCAGGGCGACCTGTCCTTGACCGGCGCGGTGTTCCGCACCGAGCTGTCCGACTCCTGGGAATACGGCGACGACGCCACCGACGTGGTGCGCGCGCTGCCGGCCAAGCGGGTCGACGGCATCGAGCTGGGGCTGGCCGGCAACATCACCCCGCGCTGGTCGGCGTTCGCCGGCGTCAGCGCCATGAAGAGCCGCATCACCAAGGGCGCCAACAGCGGCGAGGAAGCCAAGAACGTGCCGGACCTGACGTTCAACCTGTGGACCACCTACGCGGCCACGGACAAGCTGTCGCTGAGCTATGGCGCACAGTACGTGGGCAAGCGGCGCTACACCGACAACAAGTACGTGGGCGGCAAGAACAACAACAGCTCCACCGTCTCCGGGCCGTACGGCAACCATCCGATCTGGGTGCGCGACGATGAAAAGGCGCCGTCCTACTGGCTGCACTCGGTGGCCGCGCGCTACCGCGTCGACAAGTCGCTGACGCTGGGCATGAACGTGGAGAACCTGTTCAACAAGTTCTACTACAGCCGCGTCGGCGCCTCGCTCGACGGCTTCCAGCTGTATGGCGTGCCGGGCGCCGGGCGCACCGTGACCTTCACGGCCGAGCTGTCGTTCTGAGGTCCACCCGGAACACGCTGCCCTGCCCTGGCGCGGAGCGCAGCGACACGCGCCAGCCCTGGTGCTCGCAGATGCGCTGCACCAGGGACAGGCCCAGCCCCAGGTTGCCGGCATCGGCCTGCGTGCCGCGCACGAACGGGCTGAAGACGGCTTCCTGCCGTTCCAGCGGGATGCCGGGGCCGTCGTCGGCCACCTGCAGGTAGTGGGGGCCGGCGCTGATCGTGACCCGCGCGCCCGGACCGGCGTATTGCAGCGAGTTGCGGATCAGGTTGGACAGCAGCGCGCGCAGCAAGGGCGCGGGAAAACGCGGCGGGTCGGCCTGCGCGGCGCCAGCCGGAGCGTCGTCCGGGTCCGCCGCGCTCGCCTGCGCCGGCGCATCGAGCACCAGCGACATGCCGCGCCGCTGCGCCATCGCGCTCCAGGCCGCCAATTGTTCACGCGCCGCGCCGCCGGCGCTTTCGCGCGCGAACTGGTCGCCGGCATCACGGCCGCGCGCCAGCATCAGGTAGGTATCGAGCCGTTCACCCATGTCGGTCACCGCGGCCGCGATGCGCCGCACGCGGGCGCTGCCGTCGGCGTCCAGGCCGGGTTCCTCCAGCAGCAGCTCGCAGGAGCTGGAGATCACCATCAGCGGCGTGCGCAGCTCATGGCCGACGTCGGCGGTGAACAGTTGCTCGCGTCGCAGGGCCTGTTCGAGCTGGTTGTAGGTGGCGTCGAAGGCGTCCGCCAGCCGGCCGATCTCGTCCGGCGGATAGTCCGCGGCCAGGCGGGTCTGGGGCGGCTGCGCGCCGCGCGCCGTGACCTGCGCCGCCAGCCGCGCCAGCGGCCGCAACATGCGCCGCGTCGCCAGGGTGCCCAGCACGAACGCCAGCACCAGGCCGCCGGCCAGGCCGCTGACCACGGTCCAGTGCGAGGTGGACTGGTTGCGTTCGTACTCGGTGTAGTCGCGCAGCAGCATGTAGCGCTGGCCGTCCTTGTCGTCGACCATCACGTGCCAGACGCGGCCCTCGCGCTCGATCTTGTGGAACCCCGGCGCCAGGCCGCGCAGCCCTTGCGGAAACGCCGCGCTGCCCGGCTCGCCATGGAAGAACCGGTGCGGCCGGCCCGGATCGATGCCTGCCAGGAAGTCGCTGCGCACGCGCTCGACCGCCATGCCCATGTCGATGCGCTGCAGATGGACTTCGAGCGTGTTCACGCTCCAGATCGAGACCCAGGTCAGCACGCCGCCGACCAGCAGCGCCAGCAGCAGGTAGGTGCGCACCAGATAGCGCGCCAGCCCGCGCCGCGCGCTACGCATCGTCGACGGCCCGCAACTGGTAGCCGATGCCGTGCACGGTATGCAGCAGCGGCGTGGCGAACGGCTTGTCCACCACGTGACGGATCTGGTGGATATGGGTGCGCAGGCTGTCGCTGTCCGGCGGCGAATCGCGCCACAACGCCTCTTCCAGCCGGCCGCGGTGCACCACCGCGGGGCTGGCGCGCATCAGCAGCATCAGCAATTGCAGCGGCGACGGCGGCAGCCGCAGCGGCTGTCCGGCCCGCTCCAGCGCCAGGGTGCCGGTGTCCAGCGTCAGGTCGCCCACCCGCAGCACCCGCGACGCGCCGGCCCCGCTGGCGCGGTGCAGCAGCGCCTTGGCGCGCGCCGCCAGCTCGGCCAGGGCGAAGGGCTTGACCAGGTAATCATCGGCGCCGGCGTCGAATCCCGTCAGCCGGTTGTCCAGCGTGTCGCGCGCCGTCACCATGATGACCGGCGTATCGCAGCCGGCCTCGGTGCGCAGCCGGCGGCACAGGTCGTAGCCGTCCAGCCGCGGCAGCATCAGGTCGAGCACGATCAGGTCGAAACCGCCCTCGGCCGCCATGGCGTAGCCACGCAAGCCGTCCTCGGCGCAATCGACGATGTAGCCGCGGCGCGTCAGGTGATGCGTGATGTTCGCGAGGATATCGGGGTCGTCTTCGATGACAAGAACGCGCATGGGGCGGTGCGGGGAATGGAAATCAATCTCAGATTGTAAGCGCGACCGGTATCCGGGCGCGGATTGGCCCGATTTCGCGGCTGTGCCGCCACAGAGCGGCGCGCGTCTTAACGAATTCTTGAACCGCGATGGCGGAGACTGCCTGCCGATAGGAATGGTTCGCGTTACCCGCAAGCCCGCGGGGCGTGTCGTGGCCACTGGATCGGGATCTCCCCATGCGTTTGAAAAACATGTTCCGCGCGGCGCTGGCCGCCACCGCCCTGCTCTGCGCCCTGCCCGGCGCCCAGGCCCGTCAGGTGACCGACCTGGCCGGCCGCGTCGTCACCGTGCCCGATCATCCGCAGCGGGTGCTGCTGGGCGAAGGCCGCTTCGTCTTCGCCATGGCGTTGCTGGACCGCGCCGACCCGGTGGCGCGCGTGGTCGGCTGGCAGGGCGAGCTCAAGCAGCAGGACCCCTATTCCTGGCAGCAGCTGATCAAGCGCTTTCCCAAGGCGGCCGAGGTGCCGCTGATCGGCACCACCTCGGAAGCCAGCGTCAGCCCGGAGAAGATCGTCTCGCTCAAGCCGGACGTCGCCATCTTCAGCCTCAGCGGACATGGTCCCGGCCGCAACAACCCGATGATCGCCTCGCTGCAGCAGGCCGGCATCCCGGTCGTGTTCATCGACTTCCGCCAGCATCCGGTGCAGAACACCGTGCCCAGCCTGCGCATCCTGGGCCAGGCGCTCGACCGCCCGGAACAGGCCGAGCGCTACATCGCGTTCTATGAATCGCACCTGGCCAAGGTCCGCGAACTGGTGCAACCCGTGCCGCAGGCCGAGCGTCCGCGCGTGTTCGTGGAAATGCTGGCCGGCGTCTGGCCCGCCTGCTGCCACACCACCGGCAACGGCAGCTTCGGCGAGCTGCTGGAAGCCGCCGGCGGCGTCAACGTGGCCGCCCCGGTGCTGCCGGGCGCGATCGGCGACGTCAGCATGGAATTCCTGCTGAAGGCCCAGCCGCAGGTCTACATCGCCACCGGCAGCCGTTCCGACCCCGGCCGCCCCGGCCTGCTGGTCGGCCCCGGCGCCGCCGCCGACGTGTCCGCCGCCAGCCTCTCGACCCTGCTGCAACGCGACGGCATCCGCGACCTGGACGCGGTCAAGCGCGGCCGCGCCTTCGGCATCTGGCACGCGTTCTACAACTCGCCCTACAACGTCGCGGCGATCGAAGCCATGGCCAAGTGGCTGTACCCCGAACGCGCCGCCGCGCTGGACCCGGACGCCACGATGGCCACGCTGTACCGCGACTTCCTCGACGTGGACGGCGCCGGCACCTATTGGACCGCGCCCACTGCCCGTTGACGGCAGGCAGGCACGCATCATGCAGACTTCCGCCACCGCCCTCGTTGCCGACGGCGCCCCGGACGATCCCGTCGCCCGCTACCACCGCACCCGCCGGCGGCGGCTGGCGCTGACCCTGGTGCTGGCGCTGGCCATCGCCGTCAGCCTGCTGGCCGACATCGCCAGCGGGCCGGCCGGCCTGGCGCCGACCGACCTGCTGCGCACGCTGCTGCATCCCGACCTGGCCGATGCCGGCACCCGCGTCATCGTCTGGCAGTTCCGCCTGCCCTACGCCCTGATGGCGCTGCTGGTGGGCGTGGCCCTGGGCCTGGGCGGCGCCGAGATGCAGACCATGCTGGACAACCCGCTGGCCAGCCCCTATACGCTGGGCGTGTCGGCCGCGGCCGCGTTCGGCGCCTCCCTGGCCATCACGCTGGACTGGCACGTGCCGGCGCTGCCGCCCGGCATGGTGGTGTCGCTGTCGGCTTTCGCCAGCACCCTGGTGTCGGTCCTGATCCTGGAGCGCGTGGCGCGCTGGCGCGGCGGTTCGACGCTGGGCGTAGTGCTGTTCGGCATCGCGCTGGTGTATTCGTTCCAGGCGCTGGTCATGCTGCTGCAGTTCATCGCCAGCGAGGAAGCGCTGCAAGGCATCGTGTTCTGGACCATGGGCAGCCTGGCGCGCGCCACCTGGACCACCGTGGGCGTGATGGCCGCAGCGCTGGCGCTGGCGCTGCCGTTCTCGCTGCGCGACGCCTGGAAACTCACCGCCGTGCGCCTGGGCGAGGAACGCGCCGCCAGTTTCGGCATCGACGTCAAACGCCTGCGCCTGGTCAGCCTGCTGCGGGTCAGCGCGCTGGCGGCGCTGGCGGTGTCGTTCGTCGGCACCATCGGCTTCGTCGGCCTGGTGGCGCCGCACATCGCCCGCCTGCTGCTGGGCGAGGACCATCGCTACTACCTGCCCGGCAGCGCGCTGGCCGGCGCCCTGATCCTGTCGCTGGCCTCGGTCGCTTCCAAGACCGTGCTGCCGGGGGCCCTGATCCCGGTCGGCATCGTGACCTCGCTGGTCGGCATTCCCTTCTTTCTCACCATCGTCATCCGCGCCCTCAAGCGCAGCTGACCCCTTCCCCCGACCCCGGAGACGCCTCCCCATGCAATACCGTTACCCGCTCGCCCTCGTTGCCCTGCTGGCCACCGGCGCCGCTCACGCTGCCGATCCCGCCTGCAGCATCGACGTCGAAGGCCAGCCTGGCAAGAAGTTCGCGCCCGCCCACATCGTGGTGCCCGCGACCTGCAAGGACTTCACGGTGCGCCTCATCCACACCGGCAAGAACAGCAAGGAAAAGGCCGGCCACAACTGGGTGCTGACCAAGACCGAGGACATCGACGCGGTGATGGTCGACGGCATCAAGGCCGGTGCGGCGCACGACTTCCTGGCGCCTGGCGACGCTCGCATCCTGGCCAAGACGCCGATGCTCGGCGGCGGCGAAACCGCCACCGTCACGTTCCCGGTCAGCCGCCTGGCCGCGGGCCAGTCGTACACCTTCTATTGCTCGTTCCCCGCCCACGCCCAGCACATGCGTGGCACGCTGGCGCTGCAGCCCTGACGCCATGGCCTCGCTGGAGATCCGCTCGCTGACCGCCGGCTACGGCAGCCGTCCGGTGCTGCGCGACCTGCGGGCGGCGCCGCTGCCCGAAGGCACGCTGACGGCCCTGCTGGGGCCGAACGGCAGCGGCAAATCGACGCTGCTCAAGACCCTGGCGGGGCTCAATCCCATGCTCGGCGGCGACCTGCGGCTGGACGGCGCGGACTTCGCCGGCCTCTCGCCCGCCCGCCGCGCCGAGCATGCCATGTACATGCCCCAGGCCCTGCCCAAGGGCGTGCACATGACCGTGCTGGAATCGGTGCTGGTGGCGGCCCGCTCGGGCCGGGCGCGCCAGGGTGGCGACGCCTTGATGCGCGAGGCGATGCAGGTGCTGGCCGAACTCGGCATCAACCACCTTGCCAGCCGCTACCTGGACGAATTGTCCGGCGGCCAGAAGCAACTGGCCTCGCTGGCGCAGGCGCTGGTGCGGCGGCCGCGCCTGCTGCTGCTGGACGAGCCGCTGTCGGCGCTGGACCTGAACTATCAGTTCCACGTGATGGACGTGCTGCGCCGCCAGACCGCGCGCCATCGCCTCATCACGCTGGTGGTGCTGCACGACCTGAACATCGCGTTGCGCCACGCCGACCACGCCCTGCTGCTGCATGGCGGCGCCTTGCTGGCCGAAGGCCCGCCGCAGCAGGTGGTCACGCCCGACACGCTGCGCCGCGCCTACGGCGTGCTGGCGCGGGTCGAACGCTGTCCGCAAGGCCAGCCGCAGGTGCATGTGGATGGGTTGGCCCAGAATGGGCTGACGAACGGCACGCTCACGCCGGTCGCGCCCGCCACGGCGCAGCCCGGCGACCGGCGCCCCGCCACCGCCTAGATCAGGAACTGGCGGTAGGCCTCGTTCGCCGTCTCTTCCCAATGCGCGTAGCCCAGCTGCGCCAGGAAGCGGTCCAGCGCCGCGTCGTCCGCCAGCGGCGCCTGGATGCCCACCAGCACCGAGCTGAAGTCCGCGCCCTGGTTGCGGTAGTGGAACAGGCTGATGTTCCAGTTTGGCGCCATCGCCGACAGGAACTTCGTCAACGCGCCCGGGCGCTCCGGGAATTCGAAACGGAACAGCCGTTCGCCGCCCGCCAGCGGCGAGCGCCCGCCCACCATGTAGCGGATGTGCTGCTTGGAGACCTCGTTGTGGCTCAGGTCGCTGACCGCGAAGCCCTCCTGCTCCAGGCCGCGCATGATGTCCGCGCCTTCGCCGCGGCGCGCGATCTGCACGCTGACGAAGATGCGGGCGGTGTTCGCGTCGGCGATGCGGTAGTTGAACTCGGTCACGCTGCGCGCGCCCATCACGGCGCAGAAGCGGCGGAAGCTGCCGCGTTCCTCGGGCAGCGTCACGGCGAACACCGCCTCGCGCGCCTCGCCCACCTCGGCGCGGTCCGCCACGAAGCGCATGCGGTCGAAATTCATGTTGGCGCCCGACGTGATCGCCACCAGCGACTGGCCGCTCACGCCCTCGCGCTCGACATACTGCTTGAGCCCGGCCAGCGCCAGCGCGCCCGCCGGCTCCAGCACGCTGCGCGTATCCAGGAACACATCCTTGATCGCCGCGCAGACCGCGTCGGTATCCACCAGGATGACCTCGTCCAGGTACTGGCGGCACAGGCGGAAGGTTTCCTCGCCCACCAGCTTGACCGCCGTGCCGTCCGAGAACAGGCCGACCTCGGCCAGGCTGACCCGCTCGCCCACCTGGATCGACTGCGCCATGGCGCAGGAATCGACCGTCTGCACCCCGATCACCTTGACCGACGGATCCACCGCCTTCATGTACACCGACACGCCCGCCGCCAGGCTGCCGCCGCCGATCGGCACGAACACTGCGTCCAGCCGCCCCGGGTGCTGGCGCAGGATCTCCATGCCCACCGTGCCCTGGCCGGCGATCACGTAAGGGTCGTCGAAGGCCGGGATGAAGGCCAGGTCCTGGTCGCGGGCCAGCGTCTGCGCGTAGGCATAGGCATCGCTGTAGGAATCGCCCGCCAGCACCACCTGCACCGTCGGGCCGCCAAAGGCGCGCACCGCGTCCACCTTGACCTGCGGCGCGGTCTGCGGCACCACGATGGTGGCGCGCACGCCGAGCCGCGCCGCCGAGATCGCCACGCCCTGGGCGTGGTTGCCGGCGGAAGCGGTGATGACGCCCCGCTCGAGCGCCGCCTGCGGCGTGTTGCGCATCTTGTTGTAGGCGCCGCGCACCTTGAAGGAGAACACCGGCTGGTTGTCCTCGCGCTTCAGGTGCACGCGGTTGCCGAGCCGGCGCGACAGGCCCTGGGCCGGGTCCAGTTCGGTCTCGCGGGCGATGTCGTAGACCCGCGCCGTCAGGATCTGGCGCAGGTATTCCATGGGCGTGGCGTGGCCCGGGATGAAGGTGTCGGTCTCGGACGTCTTGGCGGTGGCGGCTTGCGGTTGTTGCATGGAAACTCTCTGCGGCGTGGGGGCTGGGCCCGGCAGAGGCGGCAACAAAAAACCCGCCTCGTGGGGCGGGTTTGTTTGACTGACTGCGGTCGCGCGCTAACCCACCATTCCAGGAATGATGGTAATAATCAGCGAAATGCGAACGGCGCGGGAAGTCATGGGCCGTAGCTTCCCGCATGCGCGGCCGTTTGTCAAATCGGACTATCAAGTCGAACCGCCCCGCCGAGTCACGGCGGACGGCTACAGGTAGGCGCTCACCTGCGGCGGCAGGCCGTCGAGCGGCCGGTGCCGCGCCAGCTGCGCCAGCACGCCGCGGAACATGTTCTTCCTGCCGGCCGCGTCCGGCACCCGCCGCACGAACAGGTATTCGAAGTGCGCCAGCAGCCGGCGCAGCAGGTCCGCGTCCAGCCCCAGCAGGATCTGGCGCAGGTCGTCGGGCAGCACCTCGTCGGGCGAGGACAGGAACAGCCCCATCTGCGCCCGCGTCAGCGGCTTGGTCCGATACAGCGTCTCGCAGGCCGCCAGGCAGGCCTGGCGGTCGTCCAGCGCCAGCAGCGTGGTGCACTTGAGCACCATCAGGAACACCTGGAATTCGGAGCCGGCCTCGGCCAGTTCGATGCCCTGGTCGAAGTAATCGATGGCCTCCCGCAGGCGGCCGCGGTTCAGCCGCAGCTGTCCCAGCACCGCGAAGGCCGACGCGAACGCGGTGCTGTGGGCGAAGGCCTCTTCGGCTAGGGCCTCGGCCAGTTCCAGATGCCCATGGCTGACGAAGCACAGCAGCTTGGCCGCGGCCAGCGCCAGCATCGGATTGCCCCGCACGTGCGGCAGGGCCTGGAACACCAGCGCCTCGATCCGCGGCTCCAGCTCGGCCGGATCGCTGGCCAGGTCCAGCACCAGCTTGGCGTAGAGATGCGAGGCCCACATCAGCGCGGTCTGCGGATCGTCCGGCTGCTCGGCGCGCAGCTTTTCCAGCTCGGCCTCCGACTCCAGCCAGCTTTGCGGCGTGCGCGCCAGCAGCACGGCGGCGCGATGCAGGCGCAGCTCGATCGGCTCGTCGGTGGGCCCGGCCACATCGCCGCGGGCGCGCGCCAGGCTGCGCCAGATCTCGCTCTTGATCGAGGCGGCGAACGCGGAGGTGGCGGTGTGGCCGACCTCGGCCTCGTCCGTGGGCGCGATGGTCCAGCGCTCGGCGCGCAGCGCGGCGCCGCTGGCGGCCTCGCGCAGCACCACCGCGCAATGCACGCCCGCCTCGTCCTGGCGCAGCCCGACGTCGACGCGGAACGGCGCGTTGGCCTCGTTCGCCGCGGCCAGCGACAACAGGCTGACGCCGCGCTCGCTCGGCAGCCGCGCCCGCAGAGCGCCGGCCAGGTCGGTCAGGAAGGCCCGCACCCGCGGCTCGGCGCGCAACGCCTCGGGTCCGGCCGCCGGGCCGATGGCGACATAGACGTCGCCGCCCGGCCCCGCCTCGGGCGCGGCGATCCAGCTGTAGCCTTCGCCGTAGCTGGTGGCGATGAAGCGCGGCGCGCGGGCCGAATCGCCGAGCTTGCCGCGCAGGCGGTTGATGAGCAGGTCGACGCTGCGCTCGAGCGCCTCGGCCTCGCCGCGCTGGGTCGCGTCCAACAGGCGCTGGCGCGGCAGGATCTGGCCCACGTGCTCGGTCAACAGCGCCAGCGCGGCGGTCTCGACCGGGGTGAATTGGATTGTCTTGCCATCGGAACGGCTGGCGTAGCGGAACTTCGGATCGAACAACAAATTGCCAAACCGCATTGATTTCTTCTCCGCGCCGGGGCGCTACAACGCCCATCGTCATCCGGCGCCCCGCTCTGCCCCGCCCCGCCAGGCGGCGCGGGAAGATGCTGAATATTAGCCAATACTTGCAGGTCGAAGCCAGCAGATTGCGTCAATTTGGCGCCATTCCTGGGGGAAAATTCCGTTTTTTCGACGTCCGCCGCACGCGCCGCGGACGATTGGCGCCCATTTCCGCGCCCGCCGCGCGGGTCACGGTATTACAATGTTTGGTTCGTGGCACTCGCACCTTCCAGGCGGTCGGGCAATTGGACCAGCAATAAAGGACGGGCGACGCCATGTTGAGCCGATCGGGGCCTGGCCCGGGTCTGCCCATACGAACCCACTCTCGACAACATCTACCGGCTGACGCCGCATAGCATGTTCGGGTTTGCGCCTAGCGCCACCGCCGAACAGATTCAAGGATCATGTCTCTTACTCCGAAGATTATCTATACCCTCACCGACGAAGCTCCGGCGCTTGCAACCCGTTCCCTGCTGCCGATCGTCCAGACCTTCGCGAAGTCCGCTGGCATCACGGTCGAGACCCGCGACATCTCCCTGGCGGGCCGCATCATCGCCCTGTTCCCCGACTACCTGGATGACAGCCAGAAGCTGGGCGACGCCCTGGCCGAACTGGGCGCCCTGGCGGTCCAGCCCGAAGCCAACATCATCAAGCTGCCGAACATCAGCGCCTCGATGCCGCAGCTGAAGGCCGCGATCAAGGAACTGCAGGAACAAGGCTACAAGCTGCCCGACTACCCGGACGCCCCGGCCAACGACACCGAGCGCGACGTCAAGGCGCGCTACGACAAGGTCAAGGGCAGCGCCGTCAACCCCGTGCTGCGCGAAGGCAACTCCGACCGCCGCGCCCCGCTGTCGGTCAAGAACTACGCCCGCAAGCACCCGCACAAGATGGGCGCCTGGACGGCTGACTCCAAGTCGCACGTCTCGCACATGGATAGCGGCGACTTCTACGGCACCGAGAAGTCGGCCCTGATCGCCGACGCCGGCGACGTCAAGATCGAACTGACGGCCGCCGACGGCAGCAAGACCGTGCTGAAGGAAAAGACCCCGGTCAAGGCCGGCGAGATCATCGACGCCGCCGTGCTGTCGACCGCCAAGCTCAAGACCTTCCTGCAGGCCCAGATCGACGACGCCCGCGCCCAGGGCGTGCTGTTCTCGGTGCACCTGAAGGCCACAATGATGAAGGTCTCCGACCCCGTCATCTTCGGCCACGTGGTGTCCGTGTTCTACAAGGACGTGCTGGCCAAGCACGCCGCCGCGCTCAAGCAGGCCGGCTTCGATCCCAACAACGGCATCGGCGACCTGTACGCCAAGATCCAGTCGCTGCCCGCCGACCAGCAGGCCGCGATCACCGCCGACATCGACGCCGCCTACAAGACGCTGCCGCAGCTGGCCATGGTGAACTCCGACAAGGGCATCACCAACCTGCACGTGCCCAGCGACGTCATCGTCGACGCCTCCATGCCCGCCATGATCCGCGACTCGGGCAAGATGTGGAACGCCGAAGGCAAGCTGCAGGACACGAAGGCCGTCATCCCCGACCGCTGCTACGCCGGCGTCTACCAGGCCGTCATCGACGACTGCAAGCAGCACGGCGCCTTCAATCCGGTCACGATGGGCAGCGTGCCCAACGTCGGCCTGATGGCCCAGGCCGCCGAGGAATACGGCTCGCACAACAAGACCTTCGTCATCCCTGCCGCCGGCACCGTGCGCGTCACCGACGCCGCCGGCAAGGTGCTGCTGGAGCAGGCCGTCGAGGCCGGCGACCTCTGGCGCATGTGCCAGACCAAGGACGCCGCGATCCAGGATTGGGTCAAGCTGGCCGTCACCCGCGCCCGCGTCAGCCAGACGCCGGCCGTGTTCTGGCTGGACGAAAAGCGCGCCCACGACGCCCAGGTCATCGCCAAGGTCAAGCAGTACCTGAACGACCACGACACCAACGGCCTGGATCTGCGCATCCTGGCTCCGGTCGAGGCCACCAAGTTCTCGCTCAAGCGCATCCGCGAAGGCCTGGACACCATCTCGGTGACCGGCAACGTGCTGCGTGACTACCTGACCGACCTGTTCCCCATCATGGAACTGGGCACCAGCGCCAAGATGCTGTCGATCGTGCCGCTGGTCGCCGGTGGCGGCCTGTTCGAGACCGGCGCCGGCGGTTCGGCGCCCAAGCACGTGCAGCAGTTCCTGGAAGAAGGCTTCCTGCGCTGGGATTCGCTGGGCGAATTCATGGCCCTGGCCGCTTCGCTGGATCACCTCGGCCGCGCCTACGACAACGCCCGCGCCCTGGTGCTGGGCAAGACGCTGGACCTGGCCACCGCCAAGTTCCTGGACGAAAACAAGTCGCCCGACCGCAAGGTCGGCGGCCTGGACAACCGCGGCAGCCACTTCTACCTGGCGACGTACTGGGCCCAGGCCTTGGCCGAGCAGACCGACGACCGCGCGCTCGCCGCGCTGTTCGCCCCGGCCGCGGCCGCCTTCGTCCAAGGCGAAGCCAAGATCCTGGAAGAGCTGAAGGCCGCCCAGGGCAAGCCGGTCGACATCGGCGGCTACTACCAGCCGAACGAAGACAAGGCCAGCCGCGCCATGCGCCCCAGCGCCACGCTGAACCAGGTGCTGGCCAACATCGGCTAAGCCCCCCGCCCCGGGCCGCCTGGCCCGGTCGCGTCAAAGCCGGCGGTTCCTCGCGGAGCCGCCGGCTTTTTCTTCGCCGCTCAGGCCTGCGACACCCTGCGCGCCCGGCGGATCTGCAGCCACTGCAGCGCCACCGGAATCAGCGACAGGCCGATGATGATGACCGACACCCAGTGCAGATTGGCGCGCACCCAGGCGATCGAGCCGAGCCAGTAGCCCGCCAGCAGCATCGAGCCGCACCAGAGGATGGCGCCGACCACGTTGTAGACGAAGAAGGTGCGGCGCGGCATCTGCGACAGCCCGGCCACGAACGGCGCCAGCGTGCGCACGATCGGCACGAAACGCGCCACCGTGATGGTCATCGCGCCGTAGCGGGCGAAATAGTCGCGCGCCCGTTCCAGGTGGTCCGGCTTGACCCAGCGGCTGTGCGCCAGTTTCTGGCCCCAGCGCGACGAGGCGATGGCGTAGTTGAGCGCGTCCCCGGCGATGGCGGCAAAGGTGATCGCCGCCAGCGAGACGATGGGATCGATGCCGGCCAGCCCGAGGAAGGCGCCCGCGGCGAACAGCAACGAGTCGCCCGGCAGGAACGGCATCACCACCAGGCCGGTCTCGATGAACACGATCGCGGCGATGATGCAGGTGCCCAGCACCCAGTTTTGCGCCAGCAGCGCCATCAGGCCCTGCTCGCTGGTCAGCCAGGAGAACAGCTCGGTAATACTCATGCGGATCCGGTCCTTGTCGCGGCGGCCGGCGCGGCCGGCCTGCGTATGAAAACGCCGAGTATGCCGCGGGCCCCGTCGATATTTCATCAAATTTTGCCGCTTCGGCCGCGCTGGCGCCGGCCCGCGGACGCGCGCGCCGGCTAGCGCTCGGACAGCAGCCGGTCCAGCCGCAGGCGGCCGCGCTCGTCGGTCAGGCGCCGCATGGCGCCGTAGGCCGCGCCCATGGCGGCCATGCCGCTGGCCCCGCAAAGCAGGAACATCAGCAGGATCTGGTACTTGGCCGCGTCGATCGGATCCATGCCGGCGATGATCTGGCCGGTCATGATGCCGGGCAGCGTGATGATGCCGGCCGCCGACATCTGGTTGATGCTGGGCACGATGCCGCGCCGCACCGATTCGCGCAGCAACGCGGCGAAGGCCTGGTGCGCGGTGGCGCCCAGCGACAGGCGCGCCTCGATCGCCAGCCGGTCGCGGCGCACGCCCGACAGCACGCCGTCCAGCGCCAGGCTGGCCGCGTTCAGCACGCTGCCCAGCACGATGCCGACCAGCGCGATGGTGTAGCGCGGGTCGTACCAGGGCTCGGGCCGCAGCGCCGTGCTGAGGATGAACAACGCGGTCACGACCGTGGTGGCCACCACCGCCATCGCGCCCACCTGGCCGTTGCCGCGGCGCGCCAGCCGGGCCTTGGGCCGGGCCGCGACCTCGCGCGCGGCCAGCGCCATCATCACCGCCACCACCAGCGCGGTCAGCCAGGGCGCGGCGTGCGCGAACACGACGCGCAGGATGTGGCCGACCAGCAGCAGCTGCACCACGGTGCGCAATGCCGCCCACAACACCTGGCGCTGCAGGTTCAGCCGCAGCGCGAAAGAGATGCCGGCCGACAGCAGCACCAGCAGCGAGGCGATGACCAGGTCCAGCGCCTGCAGTCTGATCACGTCCATTGCGGCTCCAGCCTGCCCTGCTCCATGCGCCAGCCGCGCCGCGCCATGCGCCGCGCCTGCTCGGGATTGTGCGTCACCATCAGGATGGCGGCGCCGCCATCGAGATAGCGATGCAGCTCGGTCTCGACCCGCGCGGTGGCCTCGGGATCGAGCGCCGCGGTGGGTTCATCCAGCAGCAGGGCCCGCGGCGCCAGCGCCAGGGCGCGCGCCAAGGCGGCGCGCTGGCGTTCGCCGGTGGAGAGCTCCTGCACCAGCGCGTCCATTTTTCCCGGTGCCAGGCCCAGCCGCTGGAACAGATCGGCCGCCCGGGCCGCATCGGTGTAATGCGGCGCCACGTGGTCGTCCCACCAGCCGGCCTCGGCCTGACAGTAGATCACCTGGCGGCGCCATTGATAGCCGCGCATGCCCGAGCGCGGCGCGCCGTCCAGTTCCACTTCGCCATGGCCCGGATCGAGGTCGGCCACCTGGCGCAACAGCAGTGATTTACCCGAGCCCGAGGGGCCGGTGATGGCGGCGCACTCGCCTGCCGCGAGATCGAGGCTGACCGGCGACAGGCGTTCGCTGTAGACGCCGCGCAGCCTGAGCACAGGAGGTTTATCTGACATGGCGGCAAGCATAACCCGCCGACATGGCGCGGGCCCGCGCGCCGCATGAGCTTATGCGCGGCGGCCATGTCCCTATGCGCCTCGCCACCCTGCATATGGGCGCCGCGCCTTGAGACGTCGGAGGGAGGAGGCAGGCGCCCGGAGCGATAGCGGTGCCGGAACACGCCGGCAAAAAACCGCAACAATGAGAACATATGCTATTCTCATTCTCACATTTGACGGGGCTTTTTCGCGCCGCCAAAGGGCTCATCCCGTAACGCGAGTGACGATCTTGAACCCATCAGCCTCCCCCGCCCAATTCACCGTCGCCGACTTCAACCGCATGGGCAGCCAGAGCGGTTTCCGCTACCGCCTGCCACGGCTCACGGGCGCGCTGCGCGCAGACCCGGAAACCCTGTGCATCGCCGAAGGCCGGGTCGACACCTATGCCATCCGGCCTGGCCTGACGCTGGTGCTGTCCGACGTGCGCGTGCACCAGCACTACGAAGCCACCTCGATGATGTCGCCGCGCTTCTCGGCCATCGTCATGCTGCAGGGCCACGCCCAGACCCGCATCGACCGCCATGACGACGTCCGCCTGGCGGCGCATAGCGGCGTCAGCGCGCTGTATGGCGACACCGTCGCCATGACCGGCACCCATGCCGCCGGGCAGCGCCTGCGCAGCGTCAACCTGTCGCTGTCCGACCCGGATGGCGCGGGCGACGACCAGACCAGCGAAATGATCTGGAAGGCGCTGCGTTCACCGTCGTTGCGGCTGCGCCGCTGGCAGGTGCAGGGCCATCTGCTGCAGGCCATCGAACACCTGCTGGACTGCGGCTGGGACGGCCCGCTGCAGCACATGCTGCGCGAAGGCGTCGGCACCCAGCTGCTGGCCCACGCCCTGGCCACGCTGGAACAGCGCGCGCCGGCCGAGAACGCGGTGTCCGAACGCGACCGCCAGCTGCTGGAGCGGGTGCGCGAGCGCCTGCACAGCGCGCCCGGCGAGGAACACACGCTGGACGACCTGGCGCGGCTGGCCTGCATGAGCCCCAGCACCCTGCGCGCCAAGTTCCAGGCCACCTACCAGCGCTCGGTCTTCAGCTGGCTGCGCGAACGCCGCCTGGAAGTGGCGCGCGAGCAGCTGGCCCAGGGCTGCAGCGTGCAGCAGGCGGCGCATTTCGTCGGCTACCGCCACGCCACCAACTTCGCCACGGCGTTCCGCGAACGCTACGGCATCGCCCCCAGCGAACTGAACTGACCCCGGCCGTGGACGGCTTCCGGCGGCGCCCATTGGTCTTACGGCATTTCCCATTCCTGCAATCCGCGGTGACGGGCGACCATGCGGCAGAGCTTCCCCTCCCCGGAAGCGCCCGCCATGGATGTCCCCGTGTCACGCCCCGAACCCCTGCCCTCGTTTCCCGTCATGGTGCTGATGCTGGGCCTGCTGTCCTGTGTCGCGCCCGCCACCATCGACGCCTACCTGCCCGCCTTCGGGGCGCTGGGCCGGGAGTTCGGCGTGCCGCAGGAGACCGTGCAGCTGACGCTCGGCGTCTACATGGCCTGCTATGCGTCGATGCTGCTGCTGCACGGCACCGTGTCCGACTCGCTGGGCCGGCGCCGCATCGTGCTGGCGGCGCTGGCGGTGTACGTCTGCGGCTCGCTGATGGCCGCGCTGGCCCCCGGCTTCGGCTGGCTGCTGGCCGGGCGCGCGGTGCAAGGCCTGTCGGCGGGCGCCGGCATCGTGGTCGGCCAGGCCATCATCCGCGACTGCTACGACGGCGCGGTGGCGCGCCGCGCCATGTCCTACCTGATCCTGGTGTTCAACCTGTCGCCAGCGCTGGCGCCCATCCTGGGCGGCTACCTGGCCGCGCACCAGGGCTGGCGCGCGGTGTTCCTGCTGCTGACCCTGCTGGCCGGCGCCGCCTGGCTGCTGTGCGCGCGGCGTCTGCCCGAGACCCTGCCGCCCGAACGGCGCCAACCGCTGGCCTGGCGCACGCTGGCCGCCAACTACGCGCGCGTGCTGGGCAACCGGCGCTACACCGCATTGGGACTGGCGTTCAGCCTGCTGTTCGCCGCCCAGGGCTTCCTGATCGGCGCGGCGCCCGACTTCATCAGCAACGTGCTGGGCCTGCCGGAAACGGACTTCGCCTATCTGTTCGTGCCGCTGGTGGTGGGCGCGATGGCGGGCGCCCTGCTGGCGGCGCGCAAGGCCGGCCGCTGGTCGGATGGCCGCATCACGCTGCTGGCCTTCCTGCTGATGAGCGGCAGTTGCCTGGCCTATGTGCTGTACATGGCCGCGGCCGAGCCGCCGCGCCTGCCCTGGGCGGTGCTGCTGCCCGGACTGTTCACCTGCGGGCTGGCCATGGGGGTGCCGGCCATGACCCTGCGCATCCTGGGGCACGTGCCGGATCTGTCGGGCACCGCGGCATCGGTGCTGGGCTTCATGCAGATGCTGACGTTTTCGCTGGCCAGCGGCTGGGGCGTGCCGCTGGTCTACGGCCAGCCGCTGCGGCTGGCGGCGGCGATGCTGCTGTTCGTGGCGGCCAGCGCGGCGGGCTGGGCCTGGCTGCACCGCTGCGCCGCGCCCCTGGGGCAGGCGCCGGCCAAGGCGGGATAGCCCGGCGGCATTTGCCATACGCATCGCATCGCGGCGCATACATCAATCCAACGGTAAAAATCAATAATTCTCATTACCAAACCTTACCGCTGGAGCTTGTCCTCATGTCGTCCGTTCCACCCTCGCCCGCCGCGCAGCCGCGCCGGGTGCGTCCCCTTGCTTACGCGATCCAGACGGCCCTGCTCTGCTCCGCACTCGCCCATCAACAAGCCAACGCCCAGAACGCGGCCCCTGCCGGCGGCGCGTCCAATGACGTGGCGCAACTGCCCGCCGTCACCGTCAGCGGCGCGGGTATCCCGGGCACCACGGAAGGCACCCATTCCTACACCACCGACGCCATGAACACGGCCACCGGCCTGACGCTGTCGCCGCGCGAGACGCCGCAATCGGTCAGCGTGGTGACGCGCCAGCAGATCGAGGACCAGGGGCTGCGCGACACCGGCTCGATCCTGGCCAGCGCGCCCGGCATCTCGGTCACGCGCAGCGACAGCAACCGGCTGTCGTTCTCGTCGCGCGGCTTCTCCATCGACAACTTCCAGTTCGACGGCCTGAACTCACCCATCCTGAGCCAGTGGAACTACGGCGCCACCGACATCGACGCGGCCATCTACGACCGGGTCGAGATCGTGCGCGGCGCCACCGGCCTGATGACCGGTTCGGGCAACCCGTCGGCGGCGGTGAACTTCATCCGCAAGAAGCCGCTGCGCGAATTCGCCCTGTCCGGCAGCGCCAGCGCCGGCAGCTGGGACTATGTCGGCGGCGACCTCGACCTGTCGGTGCCGCTTACCGAGAACGGCCGCATCCGTTCGCGCTTCGTGGCCGCCTACAACCAGGGCGACGACTACGTCACGTTCCTGGATTCGCGCAAGCGCACCTTCTACGGGGTGGTCAGCGCCGACCTGACCCCCGACACCGTGCTGACCGCCAGCGTCGAGTACTTCCGCAACCAGAGCAACGGCTTCGGCAGCGGCTTCCCGCTGTTCTACAGCGACGGCTCGCGCACCGACTTCAACCGCTCGGTGGCCAACAACACCCGCTGGGCCCGCATCGACACCGAGTCCACCACCACCTTCGTCGACCTGACGCACCGTTTCGCCAACGACTGGAAGGTGCGCGCCGCCTACAGCCACACCGACGGCGACTACCGCATGAAGCAGCTGTACCGCGGCGGCTACCCGAACAAGGCGACCGGCGCCGGCATGACCAGCTCGTTCAACAACTACGACGGCGACCGCTCGCGCGACGACATCCACCTGACCGTATCGGGTCCGTTCCAGTTGCTGGGCCGCAAGCACGAACTGGCGCTGGGCTGGATGAGCGTGAACGACCACAGCAACATCGGCCAGTACGCGATGACCGGCGCCAAGCCGGCGATCGGCAGCTTCTTCGACTGGCGCCAGGACCACATCGCCGAGCCCACCTGGTCCGGTACCAAGACGCCCGCGGACGACCTGCGCGTCAAGCAGACCGGCGCCTACGCGGTCGGGCGCTTTTCGCTGGCCGACCCGCTGCACCTGATCGTCGGCGGCCGCTGGAGCAACTGGGAAACCAACCAGACTTACTTCGGCAGCAAGCGCGCCTACAAGATCAGCGACCAGTTCACGCCGTACGCCGGCCTGCTGTACGACATCAACAGCACCTACACGGCCTACGCCAGCTACACCGAGATCTTCCAGCCGCAGAACGCGCGCACGCCCGATGGCTCGATCCTGCCGCCGATCGACGGCAAGAGCTACGAAGTCGGCCTGAAGGCAGCCTACCTGGACGGCCTGCTGAACGCCTCCGCGTCGCTCTACCAGACGCGCCAGAACAACCTGGCGCAGGCCATCCCGGGCGAGTCGGTCAGCGGCATGCCGGGCACGCAGGCCTATCGCGCCGCCACCGGCGCCAAGGTCGAGGGCTTCGAGCTGGAAACCAGCGGCCAGCTCACGCCCGGCTGGAACATCGGCGCCAGCTACACCCACTTCACCGCCAAGGACGCCGACGGCAAGCCGATCAACACCAGCCATCCGCGCAGCCTGTTCAAGGTGTACACCACCTACCGCCTGCCGGGCGACCTGCACCGCCTGACGGTGGGCGGCGGCGTCGACTGGCAGAGCCGCATGTACCAGTCCGCCGCCAGCCCGCGCGGCAACGTGGACGTGGAGCAAGGCAGCTACGCGCTGGTCAACCTGATGGCCCGCTTCGATTTCAGCAAGCAGGTCTCGGCCACCCTCAACCTGAACAACGTCTTCGACCGCAAGTACTACGACCAGATCGGCTTTTACAGCCAGGGCTGGTACGGCGCGCCCCGCAACGTCATGCTGACCGTGCGCGCACAGTACTGATGGCGATGGCATACGGCGACAAGCCAGGGAGTGTTGCAGCACGATGCGTTTGAATCCTGCTGTCACGGCGCGCATGCGCCGCCATGCCCTGGCCGGCGTGGCGGCGCTGGCCATGGTGCTGACCCTGGCCGCCTGCGAGCGCGCGCCGGCGCCGGCCGCATCCGCGCCGTCCTCGGCCGGCGCGTCGGCCACGGCGTCCGTCCCGGGCTTTCCCGTTACGCTGCACAGCGCCCTGGGCGAGGCGGTGATCCCGGCCCCGCCCAGGCGCGTCGTCACCCTCGGCCTGGGCGCCGATGACCTGGCGCTGGCGCTGGGCGTGGTGCCCGTGGGGGTGGGCCGCGCCGACTGGGGCGGCGACCCCGAGCACTACTGGCCCTGGGTGCGCGCCGCCATCGAAGCCCGGGGGCAGGCGTTGCCCGAGCGCATCACCGTCTATCCCGAACTGGATATCGAAAAGATCATCGCGCTGCGCCCCGACGTGGTGCTGGCGCCCTTCTCCGGCGTCAGTCCCGAGGCGTATGCGCAGCTGTCGCGGCTGGTGCCGGTGGTGGCCTATCCCGAGCAGCCGTTCCTGACGCCGGTGGACACGCAGATCGACCTGATCGCGGCCGCCCTGGGCAGGCCCGAAGCCGCCGCGTCGCTCAAGGGCGGCATCCATGACGCCCTGGCCCAGGTGGCGCGCCGCTACCCGGAACTGACCGGCAAGACCTTCGCCTACGTGCGCGCCGACCTGGGTTCCGGCAATTTCGCCGCCTACGTCGCCGGCGATCCCCGCGTCGACACGCTCACGGCCATGGGCCTGACCCTGGCGCCTTCGGTGCGCGGACTGCGCGCCAGCGCCGGGCACTTCGCCCATTACCTGGGGTTCGAGCACGCCGACGCCCTTGGCGACGCCGATATCCTGGTGTCCTGGTTCTATACGCCCGAGGAGCGCGACCGCACCGCGGCCCTGCCCTTGTATGCCTCGATCCCGGCCGTGCGGCGCGGCGCCTACGTGGCGCTGAGCGACCCGGCGCTGGTCATGGCCTCGTCCTCCGGCACGCCGCTGGCGGTGGCGTGGATGCTGGACCGGCTGGCGCCTCGCCTGGCCGAGGCCGCGCGCCATGCTCGCGGCGACGGGGCCGGCGACTGATGCGGCGCTTCCCCCGATCGCCCGCTGTACAGGCCGATGCGCCCATCCCGGCCGCGCGGCGCTCGCGGGCGCCACTGCTGCTGGCCGCCTGTATGTTGCTGGCCGCCGCCGCGCTGGCCAGCCTGTGGCTCGGTTCGCACGGCCTGTCGGCGGCCACGGTCTGGCGCGTCCTGCTGCAGCCGGATGACAGCCACGCCGCGCTGGTGGTCGCCTCGCGCATTCCCCGCACCGTGCTGGCCCTGCTGACCGGCGCCGCCCTGGCCGTCGCCGGCGCCCTGATCCAGGCGCTGACCCGCAATCCGCTGGCCGAGCCCGGCTTGCTCGGCGTGAACGCCGGCGCGGCCGCTTCCATCGTGACGGCGGCGCTGCTGCTGGGCGGCCTGCCCGCGCATCCGTTCTGGGCCGCCCTGCCCGGCGCGCTGGCGGCCGCGGCGGCGGTGTACCTGATTGGCGCGGGCGGCCGCGGCTTGCAACCCGTGCGGCTGATCCTGGCCGGCGCCGCGGTCAACGCCGTGCTGTTCGCCTACGTGCAGGCCGTGGCGCTGCTGCGCGACGACATCTTCGATGCCTACCGCTTCTGGGCGGTGGGCTCGCTGGCAGGCCAAGCGCTGGAGGCCGCGCTGCGCGCCGCGCCCTACATCGGCGCCGGCCTGCTGCTGGCCGCGATCCTGGCGCGGCCGCTCAACCTGCTGGCGCTGGGCCAGGCGCTGGCGCAGGCGCTGGGACTGCGGGCCGGCCTGTATCGCATGCTGGGCCTGTTGTGCGTGGCGGTGCTGGCCGCGGCTGCCACCGCCGCCGCGGGCCCGATCGCATTCGTGGGCCTGGCCGTGCCGCACATCGCGCGCCGCTATGCTGGCCCCGACCTGCGCTGGCTGCTGGCCTACTGCGTGGTGCTCGGTCCGCTGCTGATGCTGGTCGCCGACATCCTGGCGCGGCTGCTGCGCGCGCCGGCGGAGCTGCTGACGGGCGTGGTGGTGGCCTTCATCGGCGCGCCCTTCCTGCTGGCGGCGCTGCGCGGCCGCGCGCGGAGCCTGGCATGACCTGGAACGCCCCTTTTTCCGCTCCGCGGCCCGCATGCCTGCTGCGCGCCGGCAACTGGCTCGCCTGGCCCGTCGCGCCGCGGGCGCTGGCCTATGCCGCGCTGCTGCTGATGCTGGCCTGCGCCGTGGTCGTCGCGACCTTGCGGGCCGGCGATCCGGGCCTTTCCTGGCGCGCGCTGTGGCTGGCGCTGCATGGCGCGGGCGGCGCCGTGGAGCAATGGCTGGTGCACACGGTGCGCCTGCCGCGCGTGCTGGCGGCCCTGGGCGCCGGCGCCGCGCTGGGCCTGTCCGGCGCATTGTTCCAGAGCCTCACCCGCAACCCGCTGGGCAGCCCCGACGTCATCGGCCTGACGGCCGGCGCGTCGGCGGGCGCGGTGGCGGTGGCCATGGTCTGGCCGGGGCTGATGCCGGTGGCCTGGGGCGCGGCGGCGGGCGCGCTGCTGGCCACGGCCGGCGTCTGGTTCGGCTCCGGCGCCGGCTTTGCCGCGCCCCAGCGCATGGTCATCGCGGGCATCGCGGTGGGCGCGATCGCCTTCGCCTTCGTGCAATATGGCTTGTCCAACCTGCGGCGCGAGCAGGCCTACCTGGCCGCCGCCTGGCTCAACGGCAGCCTGGCCGGCAAGACCTGGGCCGACGTGGCCCTGATCGGCGCCGCCTGCGCGGTATTGCTGCCCCTGGGGCTGGCGCTGTGCGCCCGGCTACGCTTGCTGGAAATGGGCGATGACCTGGCCCAGGCCCTCGGCGCCACGCCCTCGCGCAGCCGGCTGGCCGCCACCTTGGTGGCGGTGCTGGCGGCCGCGGCCGCCGTCACGGTGGCGGGCCCGATCGCCTTCATCGCCCTGTCGGCGCCGCAGATTGCCCGCCGCTGCGTGCGCGCCAGCGGTCCGCAGCCGCTGCTGGCGGCCCTGACCGGCGCCGTGCTGCTCGCGGCCGCCGACCTGCTCGCCCGCGCCGCCGGGCCCAATGGCCTGCCGGTCGGTGTGCTGAGCGCCGGCATCGGCGGCATCTATCTCGCTTTCCTGTTGGTGCTCGAATGGCGCAAGACCTCGACCTGAACGATCCGGCCGGCGGCATGTCCGCCCTGCAACTGCGGCAGGTCAGCCTGTCCTATGGCGACACGCCCGTGCTGCGGGACCTGTCGCTGGCGGTGGCCGCGGGCGCCTTCACGGCGGTGGTCGGCCCCAATGGCTGTGGCAAGTCCACGCTGCTGCGCGTGCTGGGTGGCGCGCTGGCGCCCAGCCGCGGGCAGGCCTTCCTGGACGGCGCCAGCCTGGCCAGCCTGCGGCGCAAGGCGGTGGCGCGGCGCCTGGCGTATCTGCCGCAGAATCCGGTAGCGCCGGAAATGATCACGGTGCGCGACCTGGTGGCGCGCGGCCGCTATCCGCACCAGACCCTGCTGCGGCAGTGGTCGCCGGCCGACGCCCAGGCAGTCGACGCGGCCCTGGCCGACACCGACCTGGCGCAATTGGCCGACCAGCCGGTGCACACGCTGTCGGGCGGCCAGCGGCAGCGCGCCTGGCTGGCGCTGGTGCTGGCGCAGGACGCCGGCATCATGCTGCTGGACGAACCCACCACCTTTCTCGACATCCGCCACCAGATCGACCTGCTGGAACTGTGCGCGCGCCTGCACCGCGCCGGGCGCACGCTGGTGGTGGTGCTGCATGACCTGAACCTGGCGTTCCGCTACGCCGACCGCGTCGTCATGATGCGGGGCGGCCGTATCGCCGCGCAGGGCGAGGTGCGGCAGGTGGTCACGGAGGACGCCATGCGGCGGGTGTTCGACCTGGAATGCCGGGTGCTGCCGGATCCGGAGACCGGCAGCCCGATGATCGTGCCCCGGCGCGGCGGCCAGGGCTGAGTTCAGATCGGGCTTGCGCCAGGCACCATTTCCGCCCGGGGAATCGCCGCGTCGATCAAGCCCGGGCGAGTCCCCGCCGGCGCTGACGCGGGCGTGGCCGGCGCCTTTGCGGCCTCGCCCAGCAATTGCCCGTGCTCCATGCGCAGAATGCGATCGGCCAGGTCGAAGTAGCGGTCATCGTGTGAAATCACCAGCACCGTCTTGCCACGCGCCTTCAGCTCGGGGAGCAGTTCGCGATAGAAGACGTCCTTGAACACCGGATCCTGGTCGGCCGCCCATTCGTCGAACACGATGAACGGGCGGTTCTCCAGGTAGGCTACGACCAGTGCCAGCCGCTTGCGCTGCCCCTGCGACAGCGCCTGCGTGGAAAAGGCGCCGTCGCGCACCTGCACCTTGTGGTTCAGCAGCAGGCGTTCGAGCCAGCGATTGCCCTCGTCATCGAGGTTGCCCCGGCTGGCTTCGAGCAGGCGGTCAAACAGGTGGAAATCGGAGAAGATCGCTGAAAAGCGCTGGCGATAGGCATCGCGGTTGGCGTCCGTCACTTCGACGCCATCGACGGTCATCGCGCCCTGTTCCGGCCGGTAGAGGCCCACCAGCAGCTTGGCGAGCGTGGTCTTGCCACTGCCGTTGCCCCCCACCAGGAACACGATCTCGCCGGGACCGAAAGCCAGGTCCACCGGCCCGAGCTGGAAGGTATCGTCGGACTGCTCGTGATAGTAGACATGGGTGACGCCCCGCAAGGCCACCGATCGCAGCGTGGCCGGCGACTCGGCCGGCGGCGCGGCGGATTCGGAAGCCACCAGGCCCGCCACGATCGCATCGATGCGCCGGGCCGCCACCCGCGCCAGGTTGGCGCGCGGGATGTTCAGCAGCAGCGCCTCCAGCGGCGCCACCATGTACAGGAACACCAGCGCGAAGCCCGTCATGACGCGCTGCTGGCTGGCGCCCTCGCCCGCCAGTGCGAACAGCACCAGGCCGATGAAGGCATAGATCAGGAAATGGCTCCAGCTGGTCGACACCACGAAGATCGACATGCCGCGCGTGCGGGCGCGCCGCACCGCCTCGATGGAGCGATGCAGCACGTCCTGCGTGAAGGCGGCGCGCTTGCCCTGGTGCAGCCGCAATTCCTTGGCGCCCGCGTTGACCGAACGGAAGCCCGCGAACAGGCCGTCCTGCTCACGCGCGGCCACCTCCAGGTGACGAATGGCCCGCAGGTGGGCGAAATGGTAGCCGAGCGACCCCAGGCCCACCACCAGCACCGCCACCAGGAATACCTGCCAGGACAGCAGCGCCAGATAGAGCAGGCAGCCGACGACGATCACCGCGTTGGTCAGGATGGCGGGCAGCATCACGAAGTACTGGGCGATATTGCCGCTGTGCTCGGTGAGCGCGGACTGCAGGCGGTCCGCGCCCACTTCCTCGAGCCGGGCATAGTCGGCGCGCATGGCGCGGTCCGTGATGTAGCGGCGCAGATCGGCCTGGGCCTGTTGCCCCAGGCGTTCGAACATCAACGATGCGGCCATGCGCGCCAGCATCGCGAAGATGGCGACGGCCGCGAATTGCCATGCCAACCCGCCACGGGCATCGGGCTCGGCCGTCAAGGCCGTGTTGATCAAGACGACCAGCAACACGCTGGCCACGCCTGCGCACAGGCAGGCAAGCGACGCCAGGACCAGCGCGGCGCGAGACTGCCGGATCAAATGGGTAATCAAGCCGGATTCCTAGAAAAAGCGGAGGGGGTCTTATGGATAGACGAACCGGCCGAACCGAAATTTACCCACGGATCGGGCCGAACGCCTGGGCATTGAATTTTCGCCAGGCTGATTCGTCTGTATTCCTATGAGCCATAACCGTGACGGTGCCGTCGTCCCATGATCCCCTGCCTGGAACCGCTCTTTCCCGGGGAATGGCGCACGCACGGCGCTGGCGTGGCGTTGGCGCCGTCCGGCAGCACGGCGCCAACGGTGGCGGCGTGGCTGGAATGCCCGGCGACGCTTGCGGCCGCCTGCCGGGCCCACGCCCGCCACCTCGACCCGCCCGTCACGGATCCGCAGGCGCCCCTGGCGGCGTTGGCCTCGGTCTGGTCGCTCACCTATTTCTGGCGCCTGCTGCCACCGGTCGTGGCGGCGGCCAGCGTGCTGCAGCGCGTCCTGCCTGTCGGCACCACGCAGGCTCGCCTGGCATTGGCCGAAGATGGCGCACCCCTGCCTTTCCTGCTGCCTCACGACGGCCACGCCATGCCCGGCGCGCCCAGCGCCGAGCGCTATGCCACCCTGCTGCACGGCCACATCGCGCCCGTCGCCGCCCGGTTGGCCGAATGCTGCGGCGTGGCGCCGCGCATCGTGTGGGGCAATGCGGCCCGCTATCTCGAGGTGATCTTCAGCCAACTCGCGCGCATGCTGCCGACGCATGCAGGCCTGCGCGCCGATCACGCCTGGCTGCTCGCGCGTCCCGATTGGGACGGCCTCGAAAACCCGATGTACCGGCCGGCGCGCGCGGTCACGCGCGGCAGCGCGCAGGGCGACACGACCCACACGCTGTTGCGCCGCTGCTGCCTCTATTACCAGTTGCCGGGCCATGGCTACTGCGATCTCTGCCCGCTCGCGCCATGCAATCGCGCCGCCCGGCGCGTGGCCGGCCCATGCGCCGACGTCGACACGGCGGCCTGCTGAACGGCAGCGATTCTCATTCGTCTAGTTAAGAAGAGCGCTTCATACGCCGGCCCGCCCGGTTGTTCTCCTTCCCTGGACGCAGATGCCACCCGTCACCAAGCAAACCTCGATTGGACACGCGCAATCGCACCGTTATCTCTGCCACCCCGGCGGCGTGCCCCATGAAGCCGTCATGCAAGGGTCCTGCCTGACCATCAAGGTCATCGATCGCGATGCCGCCAGCGCCTGGCGCCTGCACCACGCCGGCGACCAGGCCCAGCTCGACTGGCTGGGGCCCTGCTCGACCGGCCCCGACACGCCCGAACTGCTGGCCGCGCTGGAGGCCACGTTCGCGCTGCACCCGGCCCCGCGCACGATCCGCGTGGTCGCGCCGTTGCCACGCCAATCGCCGCTGTTCACGCAGGGGATATTGCGGCGCCCGCCGGACGAACCCATCATCGCCCAGGCCGGCCTCTTCTGGCAGCAGCAGCATCCCTGGCTCGCCGGCCCGGCGGCGGCGCCCTATCCGCTGGACTACGTCATGACGGGCGCGGCCCGCCATCCGCGCCGGCCGCCCAAGCCGGCCAGCGTGGTCTACCGGCGCCACATTCCCTGGCTGCAGGCCACCTTGTCCCTGCGCGTTGCCACCGAGGAGCTCGATGCCGTCCGTCTCAACCTGTGGATGAACGACCCGACGGTCGCGCACTTCTGGGAAGAGGCGGGCCCCATCGAAAAGCACCGCGCCTATCTGCGCAAGCAAACCGAGGACGCGCATACGCTGCCGCTGGTGATCTGCCTGGACGGTGTCCCGTTGGGCTACGTCGAGGCCTACTGGGCCCGCGAGGACCGCATCGCCGCGTTCTGCGGCGCCGCCGACCATGATCGCGGCTGGCATGTGCTGATCGGCGATCCCGCCTATCGCGGCCAGCATTTCGTCTCGGCCTGGATGCCGTCGATCTCGCATTACCTGTTCCTGGACGATCCCCGCACACAGCGCCTGGTCATCGAGCCCCGCATCGACAACGCGAAGATGCTGCGCAGCCTGGCACGCAGCGGTTACGCGCTGGAAAAGACCTTCGACTTCCCCCACAAACGCGCCATGCTGGGCACGCTCACGCGCGAACGGTTCTTCAATGAATCGCTCTGGGTCCCGCGGGCCGCCGATGGCATCACCCCCCAGGCACTGGCGCCGCTCCAGCCGCGCCAGGCCGACCGCCCCGTTTCCCCCTCCTTGCACTGAAGGCCGCCATGCTCGTACACGATCTCATCGGTATCGGCTTCGGGCCGTCCAACATCGCCCTGGCCATCGCCCTGCGCGAGCGCGCCGGCCCGCCGCTGCGCGCCCTGTTCCTGGAACGGCAAGCGGAATTCGCCTGGCATCCGCACATGATGCTCGACGGCACGCACATGCAGATCTCCTTCCTGAAGGACCTGGTCACCCTGCGCAATCCCGCCAGCCCCTTCTCGTTCCTGAGCTATCTGCACGCCGAGGGCCGCTTGCAGCAGTTCATCAACCTGCAAACCTTCTTTCCGAGCCGCCACGACTTCAACGGCTACCTGAAGTGGGCGGCGGACCATTTCGACGAACAGGTGCGCTACGGCGAAGACGTGATCGAGGTCCGCCCCGAATTCGACGGCGACACCGTGACGCTGCTGCGCGTGGTGTCGCGCGACGCCCAGGGCAGGATCACCGACCGCCTGGCGCGCAACCTGATCGTCAGCGTCGGCGGGCGCCCCAATGTGCCGGACATCTTCGCCCAGGCACGGCACGACGCGCGCATCATCCATTCCAGCAAATACCTGAGCGCCATCAACCAGACTGGCGAGCTGGGCCGCGTCGCCGTGGTGGGCGCCGGGCAGAGCGCCGCCGAAATCTTCATGGACCTGCATGGCCACCCGCGCCAGCCGGCCGTCGACCTGCTGATCCGCGGCCGCGCGCTGCGTCCTTCGGACGACAGCCCCTTCATGAACGAGATTTTCAACGCCGAACACACCGATTACATCTACGACCGACCGCCGCACGAGCGCGATGCCCTGCTGGCCGACGTCTGGCACACCAACTATGCCGCGCCGGACCTGGCACTGATCGAACGCATCTATGACGTGCTGTATCAACAGCGGGTCCGGCGCGAGGCGCGCCATCGCCTGCAACGCCACTGCCGGATCACGGCCGTGCAGCCTGGCGACGACGGGATCACCCTGCAGTTGCAGGACAGCGAGAGCGGCGACCGGACGCAATGCCGCTACGACGCGGTGGTGCTGGCCACCGGCTACGTGCGCGACCAGCATCGGGCGCTGCTCAGCCCCCTGGCGTCCTTCCTGCCTGATTTCCAGATCGATCGCAATTACCGGGTGCGCGCCACCGACCGCCTGCTGCCCGCCATCTATGTGCAGGGCGGCAGCGAAAGCACCCATGGCATCAGCGACAGCCTGTTGTCGATCCTGGCGATCCGCTCGCAGGAAATCGGTAGCGCCCTGCTGGACATGCCCGCCGACGCGCGCGTCGCCGCGCCTGTGCGGCCGGCGGCCGCGTTGATCTCATGACCGGGGCGGCTACCGCCGCCCCGTCCCGCCGCCCGCGCCGGGCGGCTCACTGAAGGCGAATTCTCATGGCAACCCATCTCGCACCCTCGACGACCGAGCAGGATCTGGAACGCAGGCACGATGCATTGCGCCATCCTTACGTGATCAAGCACCATCCGCTGCTGCAATTCCAGGCCGAGCGCGAGTCGAACGCGCGCAGCTATCCCCGGCGCATTCCGCTGGCGCTGCGGCGTGCCAAAGGCATCTATGTCGAGGACGTCGAGGGCCGCGTCTTCATCGACTGCCTGGCCGGCGCCGGCTCGCTCGCGCTGGGCCACAACCATGCCGCGGTCGCCGAGGCCATGCAGAACACCCTGCGCGACGAGCTGCCCTTGCTGACGCTGGACCTGACCACCCCGGTCAAGGATCGATTCATGCGTGATCTGCTCGATTTCCTGCCTGCGCGGCTGGCGGCGCGCGCACGGGTGCAGTTCTGCGGTCCGGCCGGCACCGATGCCATCGAGGCGGCATTGAAGCTGGTCAAGACGGCCACCGGCCGCGCCGACGTGCTGGCTTTCCAGGGCGCGTACCACGGCATGACCCAGGGCGCGCTGCAACTGATGGGCAACACCCGTCCCAAGCAGTCGCTGCGCTCGCCGCTGGCCGGCGTGCAATTCCTGCCGTATCCCTATGACTACCGCTGCCCCTTCGGCCTGCATGGCGACGCCGGCGTAAAGGCGGGCCTGCGCTACATCGAATCGGTCCTGACGGATCCCGAGGGCGGCGTGGCCACCCCGGCGGCGATGATCCTGGAACCCGTGCAAGGCGAAGGCGGAGTGATCCCGGCCCCGACCAATTGGCTGGCGGGCGTGCGCGACCTGACCCGGCGTGCCGGCGTGCCCCTCATCGCCGACGAAATCCAATCCGGGTTCTGCCGCACGGGCAAGCGCTTCGCGTTCGAGCACGCAGGCATCGAACCCGACGTGGTGGTGCTGTCCAAGGCCATCGGCGGCGGCTTGCCGCTGTCGCTGGTGGTGTACGACCAGGACCTGGATCAATGGACCAGCGGCACCCATGCCGGCACTTTCCGCGGCAACCAGCTCGCGATGGCGGCCGGCAGCGTCACCCTGAAGGTCCTGCGCGAAGAAGCGTTGGCCGATCACGCCGCCGAAATGGGCGCACGCCTGGCCGGGCATCTGCGCGCCCTGCAGCGCGACTTGCCGCAGATCGGCGACGTGCGCGGCCGCGGCCTGATGCAGGGCGTGGAACTGATCGACCCCGCGCAGGACGACGGCCGCGCGCCGGCCACGGCCCTGGCGGGCCAGGTGCAGGCCGAATGCCTGCGGCGCGGCCTGATCGTCGAACTGGGCGGACGCCACGGTTGCGTGGTGCGCTTCCTGCCGCCCCTGATCATCACCGCCGCGCAGATCGACCACGTCTGCGAGATTTTCGCCGCGGCGCTCCGACATGCCGTGGACACGGCTTCCCTTGCCCGGAGCACGCCAGACGCGCGTGCGCCGTTACAGCCGACGGCGGCCGCCCAGGCAGCTTGACGCGCTCAAAAAGGGCGAGCCTGGAAGCAGGCGCGCCCGACTACCTGAAGACATCATGAAAGACCATAAAAACACATTACGCACAGCCTTTACGCTTCGCCCGCATCACACGTTGACGCTATTGGGTCTGGTCGTCGCCGCGCCGGTGCTTGCGCAACAGGCCACAGGGGAAAACGTCAGCACGCTGCCCAGCGTCACCGTCAGCGGCACCGCCGATACCGGCACGGGCCCGGTGCAGGGCTACGTGGCGGAAGACACCACGTCGGGTAGCAAGACCAGCACGCCGTTGCGCGAGATTCCCCAATCCATCTCGGTGGTGGGCGCGCAGGAAATGCGCGATCGGGGCGTGCAAAGCGTGTCGCAGGCGATCCAGTATGTTCCGGGCGTGCAGATCACCAACTTCGGCGGCGCCGAGGTACGCAACGACTGGATCGTGCTGCGCGGCTTCGACGCCAAGATAACCGGCGACTACCGCGACGGCCTGAACCAGCTGCCCTATGACCAGATCCGGGCACGCACCGACCCCTACGCGCTCGAGCGCGTCGAAGTGATCCGCGGCCCCTCGTCGGTGCTGTACGGACAGGTGGCGCCCGGCGGCCTGGTCAATCGCATCACCAAGCGCCCGACGCTGGATCCGTTCGGCGAGGTCGTGCTGCAGGCCGGCAACTTCGACCGGCGCCAGGCCGCCTTCGACATCGGCGGCCCGATCGACGAAGACCGCAAGTACCTGTACCGGCTGACCGGCATTCTGCGCGATAGCGGCACCCAGGTGAAGTATGACGGCGACCACCGCTACCCGGACGACCTCGGCTACATCGCGCCGGCCTTCACCTGGCGTCCGAACTCGGATACCTCGTTCACGCTGCTGACCCACTATCAGCACGACGAGACCGACGGCGAGTCGCGTCCGGTGTACCCGACCCACGTGCCGGTGGGCGATTACGGCTTCAACCGATACGACCGCAAACAGTACGCCATCGGCTACCTGTTCGAGCACCGGTTCAATGACAGCGTCACGGTGCGCCAGAATGCGCGCTACCAGCACGGCAAGCTCGACCAGCGTGACCTCTACGCCCAGGGGCTGAGGCCCGATGGCCACACCTTGCGCCGCTATGCCATGGTCTCGAAGGAAAGCGCCGATGGCGTGGTCGTGGACACGCAGGGAGAATTCCGCTTCAATGCCGGCCGCGCCGTCCATACGTTGCTGGCGGGCTTCGACTACCGCTTCCAGGACGGCCAGCAATGGTATCGCCAGGGCCTCGCGCCCGACCTGGACCTGAACAATCCGGTATACGACCAGAATATTCCGTATCCGGGCGCCGCCAACGCCTTCATCGACCAGAAGGACGTCAACCGGCAGTACGGCCTGTACCTGCAGGACCAGATCAAGGTCGATCGCGTGGTGGTGACGGCCGGCCTGCGGCACGATTGGGCCAGGTCCGAAAGCCGCAACAACCTGACCAGCAGCACCACCCGCCAGAACGATACCGCGCTGACCGGCCGCCTGGGGCTGGCCTACCTGTTCGATTCCGGCGTGACGCCCTACGTGAGCTACTCGACCTCGTTCAACCCGCAAGCGGGCGTGTCGATGGACGCCACCCCCTTCAAGCCGACCAAGGGCGAGCAATACGAGTTCGGCATCAAGTACCAGCCGCCGGGTTCCAAGAGCATGGTGGCCGCGTCGTTCTTCGACCTGACGCAGCGCAACGCGCTGACCCCCGACCCGCGCAACATCAACTTCAGCGTCCAGACCGGCGCGATCCGTTCGCGCGGGATCGAACTCGAAGGCAAGGCCGAACTGATCCGCAACCTGGACGTGGTGGCCTCGTATACGTTGAACGATGTCACCGTGACCCAGAGCAACAATCCGCTCGAGAAGGACAAAACGCCCATCGTGACGCCGCGCCACATGGCGTCGGCATGGGTCAACTACACGTTGTCGGACAGCGCGCTGCGCGGACTGGGCATGGGCGTCGGCGTGCGCTACGTCGGCAAGACCTATGTGGATGTCGCCAACACCATGGAAAACGGCTCGTCGTTCATGGTCGACGCCGGCCTGAGCTACCAGCTCGACAAGTGGCGGTTCGCGCTCGATGCCACCAACCTCTTCAACCGCGAGACCATCGTGTGCCGCAACAACACCCAGTCCAACTGCCGGTACGGCCTGGAGCGCACGATCATCGCCAGCGTGGCCTATCGATGGTAAGCGGCGCAATGCTCGACGGCGAGGTGGATCCCGATCTGGCCGCCTTCCTGGAGCTGGCCGCCGCCAGCGAGGGTCGGCCCATGCACGAGGCCGGGCCGGCCCTCGCCCGGCTCGGCTACGATGCGGCCACCGCGGTCATCGACGCTCCGGGAGCACCGTTGGCGCAGGTGCGCGACCTGGACGTGCCGTGCCGCGATGGCGCGCGTATCGGCGCGCGCCTTTATCAAAGCCGCGCCGATACCCCCTTGCCGGTCCTGTTGTTCTTCCATGGCGGCGGCTACGTCGTCGGCGGACTGGATTCGCACGATTCCCTGTGCCGGGACCTGGCCGCGCTGGCCGATTGCGCCGTGCTGGCAATCGACTACCGGTTGGCGCCGGAGCATCGCTTTCCCACGGCGTTCAACGACGCCGTGGATGCCTGGCGCTGGTTGCATGACCAGGGCGCGGCGCTTGGCCTGGACGCGGGACGCGTGGCCGTCGGCGGCGACAGCGTCGGCGGCACGCTGGCCACCACCGTCTGCATCCAGGCCCGCGACGACGGCGGCCCGGCCGCGCTGACGCAGCTGCTGCTCTATCCCTGCACCAGCCCGGGCGACGACAGCCCGTCGCGCCGTCGCTACGCGCGCGGCTATCTGCTCGAGGCCGACACCCTCGCCTGGATGTACGCGAACTATCTGGGCTGGGACGGCGACGCGCGGGATTGGCGCTTCGCGCCGCTGACGCACCCCGATCTGCGCAACCTGCCTCCCGCCCATGTCGCGCTGGCCGAACACGATCTGCTGATCGACGAAGGCCGGGCCTATGCCGATCGCCTGCGGGTGGCGGGCGTGCGCACCGAACTGCGCGTGCATGCCGGAATGACCCACGACTTTGCCCGTTTCGGCAACATCGTCGCCCAGACGGCCGGGTTGCGCCGCGATCTCGCGGATCATCTGCGCCGCAGCTTCGACAGCGCCACGTCCGCCTGACCCGCGTGATGCAATGAATGGGCCGGCGCCCAAAAGCGCCGGCCCATTTTCATTTCTCCACCATGCACGCCTGCCCTTGCGCCAGCGGCAGCGCCGCCAGTGCCCGCATCACTTCGCGCAGCAAGTTCGGGTCGCGCATGATCGCGTAGTGGTCGACGTCGATCTCGCGCTCGGCCGTCACGGGCTGCCCCAGCTGTTCGGCCCATGCGTCACGTACCGCCCGTGCGCGCGGCGGCGTCCACCAGCAGTCGAGCGGCGCGCGAACTTCGCCAACCGGCCCCGCCTGCAACGAGAGGGCCTGCAAGGCACGCGCCGCCAGGAAGATGCGCGCCAATTCATCCGCGCCGAGCGCGCCATAGCCTTCGGCGCCCTCCGCCGCCGCCACCCATGGCGCCAGGCGCGCCTGCACGGCGTCAAGCGAAATGGGCACCGCGGCCGCGCCGGCACTCGCTGCGACTGGCGCGGACCTTGGCAGCCCCAACGCCGCGGCGAAGTGGCCAAGGTCTTCCTGCCACTCACGCAGCGCACCGTCCTCCCGGCCCGGCACATAGGGGTCGATGAGCCCCAGGTAGGCCACGGATTCCCCCTGCCCCTCCAGCTCGGCGGCCATCAAGGCCGCCAGCGTCCCCCCCAGCGACCAGCCCAGCAGGTGATACGGCCCCTGGGGCTGGCGCGCGCGGATCATCGCGCAGTAGTCCCGGGCCATCTGCGTCAGCGACACGTCACGATGCGCCGGATCATCCAGCATGCGGAACGGCAGGCCATGGACCGCGCGCCCGCCATCCAGCGCACGCGCCAGCGGCTGGTAGTCAAACAGCGTTCCCATGCCGGCGTGCACGCAGAACAAGGGCGCCGCGTCGCCCTGGCCGCCATTGAGCGGCAAGCTGGCGCGCGCGGCGGGCGACGGCGCTTCCTCGATCCGCAGCAGCTGGCCGATGGTCGGCCGCTGCATCAGGTCCCGCAGCGTGAAGGTCAGCGCGGGATCACGCAAGGCCCGCACCCGCGTCAGCACCTTGAGGCTGAGCAGGGAATCGCCGCCCAGTTCGAAGAAATTGTCGCGCTGCCCCACGCTGGGCACCCCCAGCACCTCCTGCCAGATTTCGGCCAGGCGGCGGGCGGCGTCGGTGCTGGGCGCATGGAACTCGCGCGCTTCGACCTGCCTGGGCTCAGGCAGCGCGGCGCGATCGAGCTTGCCACTGACCAGGCGCGGCAGCCGCGCCAGGCGGACGAAGGCCGCCGGCACCATGTAGTCGGGCAATTGCGCCGCCAACAGCGCGCGCAACCCGGCGGTGAAGTCGGCGCCCACCTCGGCCGCCGGCGCCACATAGGCCACCAGTTTCTTGCCCGCGGGTCCCTCGTGCACCACCACCGCGGCCTCGGCGACCCCGTGCAGCGCCATCAGGCGGGCCTCGATCTCGCCCAGTTCGATGCGGAACCCGCGGATCTTGACCTGGTGGTCTCCCCGGCCCGCATATTCGATATTGCCGTCGGCCAGCCAGCGCACCATGTCGCCGCTGCGATACATGCGGGCGCCGGGCGCGCCAAAGGGATCGGGCACGAAACGATCCGCCGACAGGCCGGGCCGGCCCAGATACCCGCGCGCCACGCCGTAGCCGCCGACATAGAGCTCGCCCAGGTGTCCGGGCGGGACGGGATTCAGGTCGGCGTCGAGCACGTAGACCGTGCGCTCGCCCACCGGCTTGCCGATCGGCGCGTAAGCGGTATCGAAGCTGGCACTGGCGGGGGTCTTCCAGATGAGCGGCGTGACCACGGTTTCGGTCGGCCCGTAGCCGTTGATGAACCAATCCGGCCGCAGATGGGCCCGCGCCCGCTCGTAGGCGGCGCGCGGCATGGCTTCGCCGCCGAAGACATAGAGCGACACCGGCGGCGCCTCGCCCTGTTGCGCGGCGCAATCGGCCAGTTGCGTCAGGTAGGCCGGCGGGAACGCCACGTGGCTGGTGCCGTGCTGGCGCAGCGCGTCCAGAGCCTGTTCCGGCGTCCACAGGTCCGGGCCGCGCACGGCCAGTTGCGCGCCGGTGGTGAGCGCGGTCAGCCAGCGCTCGTGCGCGCCGTCGAACGAGAACGACATGAACAACAGCTCGCGCGAGTCCGGCGTCAGGCCATAGATGCGGGCCGTGGCACGGCAGTGCATGGCCAGGGGGCCATGCGTCACCGCCACGCCCTTGGGCTTGCCCGTGGAACCGGAGGTATAGATCACGTACGCCATGTTGTCGGGCGACAGCCGCACTTGCGGCGGCGTCACCGGTCGCGTCGCAAACGCGTCCGCGACGTAGCCCAGGCGAACGACGCCCTGGACCGCGGGCAGATGCGCCGGCGACTCGGCGGCCGTCACGACCAGGCGCATGCCGCTGTCCTGCATGACATAGGCCTGCCGCTCGGCCGGGTGCTCGAGATCCATCGGCACGTAGGCGCCGCCGGCCTTGAGCACCGCGAGGAACACGACCAGCGTATCCAGCGAGCGCGGCATGGCCACGCCGACCCGCTGCTCCGGCCCCACGCCAGCCTGCACCAGGTGATGCGCGAGCTGGTTGGCCCGCTGCTCGAGTTCGCCATGGGTCAAGCCCGCCTGCCCCATCACGACGGCCAGGGCTTGCGGACGCTCGAGGGCATGGCGCGCGATCAGGGTGTGAACGTAGCCATGGCCATCGGCCGGCGCCGGCGCCTGGTCGGCATCGACGGTCCACCGCCCCAGAGCATGCCATTCGGCCTCATCCAGCCAGGGCAGCTCGCCCAGCGTGCGCCCGGGATGCGCCGCCATGGCGGCAAGCAGGCATTCCATCTGGCGCCGCATGCGGGCGGCCAGCCACGGCGCGATGTCGGCGCGCGCGTAGCAGTACTCGATCTCGAGATCGTCGCGGGCCACCACCTGCAGGTCCATCGCGTAGCCGGTCAGGCCCATGCCTTCGATGGCGCCAAAATGCAGGCCGTGGCGATCGCCGCGGCGCAGGGTCTCGTCGATCGGGTAGTTCTCGAACACCACGATGCTGTCGAACAGCGGCCGTCCGGAAGAACCCGCCCAGCGCTGCACGTCGGCCAGCGCACTGTGCTCCTGCTCGCGCAGGCGCAGGTTGCCCTGCTGCAAGGCTTGCAGATAGGCCGAGAGCGACAGGGACGGATCCGGGCGCACCGGCACCGGCAACGTGTTGATGAAGAGGCCGACGATCTCCTCGACGCCCGCGAGCGTCGCGGGGCGGCCCGCCACGGTGGCGCCGAACACCACGGTGTCCTGCTGGGTGTAGCGCTTGAGCACCAATGCCCATGCCGCCTGCACCACGGTGTTGAGCGTGACCCGCTGTTCCCGGGCCAGCCGGCGCAGCGCTTCGGTCGCCGGGCCGTCGAGCCGGGTATACAGCTTGCCGTAGTCGGCCTGCGCCGGCATGGTGTCGTCCGTGGGCGCGGCGGCGCCGGCCGGCGTGACCTGCCGCGCCGCCTGCGCCAGCAAGGTCGGCCCGTCGAAGTCGCGCAGTTCATGCTTCCAGACCCGCTCGCTCTCGGCGCGATCCTGGCGTTCGAGCCAACGGGCGTAGTCGCCATACCCTGGACCCGCCTGGCCCAGGGACTGCCCGCCGTAGGCGCTCAGCCATTCCCCGATCAGGCGCGAGGCGCTCCAGCCATCCAACAGCAGATGATGGTAGGTCCAGATCAACTGATACGCCTTTTCGCCCGTCCGTACCAAAGTCAGGCGGACCACGGGCGGACGCAGGAAATCGAAGGGCAGCAACAGGTCCCGCCCGGCCAGGCGCCGCACCCGTTCCCGCTGCTCATGCGGCTCGTGGCCGCGCAGATCGACCTCCTCGACCGGCGACGGCGCCTGGCGCAGCACGAGCTGCAGCGGCCGCGTCATTCCCTCCTGCCACAGGAACGCCGTGCGCAGCACGGGGTGACGCGCCACCATGGCATGCCAGGCCGCGACCAGGCGCGGCGCGTCCAATCCCTGGACCGGCACGCTGAGCTGGTTCACATAGAGACCCGAACCCGGTGCCTCAAGGGTGTGGAACAGCATGCCGGATTGCGTCGGGGATAGCGGATAGACGTCCTCGACCTGTTCGGGCCGCAGCCCCAGGCTTGCCAGCGAAGGCGCGCCGGCATGGTCTTGCAGGCCCTGGGACCCAGCGGCCTGGCGCTCGGCAGCGGTATCGCCCGCGTCACCCAGCGCCTCGGCGGCCGTGGCCAGTTGCGCCACCGTCTGGCGCTCGAACACCTGGCGCGGCGTGATGCGCCAACCCGCCTGGCGCAGCCGCGCCACGATCTGCAGGCTCAGGATCGAGTCGCCGCCCAGCTCGAAGAAATTGTCGTGGCGGCCCACGGTCTCGGCGCCCAGCACCTGCGACCAGATCGCGGCCAGCGCCGCCTCGACCTCGCCTTGCGGCGCCTCGTAGGCTTGCTGCGCGGTGAAGCTCGCCTGCGGCAGTGCGCGGCGGTCCAGCTTGCCGTTGGCATTGACCGGCAGCGCGTCCAGCGTCACGAAGGCCGTCGGCACCATGTAGTCCGGCAAGCGCGACGCCAGCGCCTCGCGCAGCGTGGCGACGGCCAGATCCGCTGGCACCACGTAGGCCACCAGCCGCGCACCCGCGGGGCCGTCCTGCGCCAGCACCGCGGCCTGCTCCACGCCATCCTGCGCCAGCAACGCCGACTCGATCTCGCCCAGCTCGATGCGCAGGCCGCGGATCTTGACCTGGTGGTCCAGCCGGCCCAGGTATTCCAGTTCGCCATCCTCGCGCCAGCGCGCCAGGTCGCCCGTGCGGTACAAACGTGCGCCGCCGCCGTCCGGATCGGCCACGAAGCGGTCGGCCGTCAGACCGGGCCGGCCCAGGTAACCTCGACCCAGTCCGGCGCCGCCCAGGTACAGTTCGCCGGCCACACCGACCGGTACCGGGTTCAGGTTTCCATCCAGCACCCGAGTCTGTACGCCCGCGATAGGACGACCGATCGGAACAACGGCCGGAGCCTGGCCATCTTCATCCAGTACGCCGTGCCAAGCCGTCACGTCGATGGCCGCTTCCGTCGGGCCGTACAGGTTCTCTACCGAGGCCTGCGGCAGGCACCGCAGCGCCCGTTGCAACAGTTCCGGACTCAACGCCTCGCCGCTGCACACGATGCGCTTCAGACTGGCGCAGCGCGGCGTGGGTTGCGTCTCCAGATGGCTCAGGAACGCGTGCAGCATCGACGGCACGAAGTGCAGCGTGCTCACCTCGTGCGCCTCGATCAGTTGCACCAGCCGCTCAGGCTCGCGGTGCTCGCCCGGCCCGGCCAGCACCAGTTGCGCGCCCTGCGCCAGCGGCCAGAAGAACTCCCAAACCGATACGTCGAAGCTGAACGGGGTCTTCTGCAACACCGTGTCGCTGGCCTGCAGGTCATACGCCTGCTGCATCCATGCCAGTCGGTTGCCCAGCGCCGAATGGCGGTTGGCCGCGCCCTTGGGGCGGCCGGTCGAGCCCGACGTGTAGATCACGTAGGCCAGTTGTTCCGGGTGCCACGCCACCTCGGGCGGCGCCTCTGCACGCCCGGCTATCAAGGCCTCGTCCAGCGCCAGCACCCGCGCCGACGGCGCCAGCGTGACGGCGCGAGCGGCCAGCGCCGGCTGCGCCAGCAGCAGCCCCAGGCCGCTGTCGGCCATCATGTAGGCTAACCGATCGTCCGGATAGTCCGGGTCCAGCGGCACGTAGGCCGCGCCTGCCTTGAGCACCGCCAGCAGCGCCAGCACCATCTCCACCGAGCGCTCGGCCAGGATGCCCACCACCTGCTCCGGCCCCGCCCCGGCCTGCCGCAGCCGCCACGCCAGCGCGTTGGCTCGGCTGTCCAGCTCGGCATAGCTCAAGGCAGTCTCGCCCACCCGCAGCCCCACCCGGTCCGGCGTGCGCCGCGCCTGCGCCGCGATGCGTACCGGCATCGGGTCGTCCGAACCTTCCGCCGTCGGCAAGGCCTCGGCACGCTCCCAGCGACGCAGGCGTGCGCTGTCTTCGTGGGTAAGCGTGCACAGATCGGCAACCGGTGCGGCGCCGTCCCGCATGAGGCCGCGCAACGCCAGATCGACGCGCGCCACCAAGGCCGCGGCGGCCGCGTCATCGACCTGCGATCGCGCGTAACTCAACCGCAGGCTCAAACCCTCCCGCTGCGCCACCACCAGGCTCAACGCATAGCTGGCGTGGTCGCGGCTGGCCAGCCCTTCGAAGGCCAGTCCGGCGGGTCGTGACTGGCGCAAGGCCTCGTCCACCGGGAAATTCTCGAATACCAACAACGTGTCGAACAGCGCCTGGCCATTGTGGCCGGCCCAACGCTGGACGTCCGCCAAGGCGGCGTGCTCCCATTCCCGGGACGCCACGCTGTCGGCCTGGATCCGGCGCAGCCAGTCACCCGTGGGCGAGGCCGTCGGCAGATGCACCACCATGGTGAGCGTATTGATGAACAGCCCGAGCATGGCCTGTGCACCGGGCAAGGCTTCCGGCCTGCCCGACGTGGTGGCGCCGAAGGCCACGGTGTCGTGGCCGGTGGCCTGCGCCAGCACATGCGCCCAGGCCGCCTGCACCAGGGTGTTGACGGTCACGCGTTCGGCCCGGGCAAATGCGACCAGCGCCTGGGTCGCGGCTTCGTCCCAGTCGAGCAGCAGGTCGGCATGGCCCGCGGCCGCGTCCCCCTGTTGTCGGGCCTGGCCGAACGGCAGAACCGGTGCGAGCAGCGTGGGTTCGTCCAGCGTCCCCGTCACGCCTTGCCAATACGCCTGCATCGTGGCGCCATCGCGCTGGCCCAGCCAGGCCAGGTAATCCCGGTAGCGGCCGGTGCCGCGCGTCACTGCCTGCCCTTCGTAAGCCCGCAGCACCTCTCCCAGCAACTGCGACACGCTCCAGCCATCGAGCAGCAGGTGGTGGTGCGTCCAGATGAAGTGGTGCCGGTCCGCGCCCGTGCGCACCAGCAGCAGCCGCATCAGCGGCGGCCGCGACAGGTCGAAGCCACCGCGCCGCGCCTGGCGCGCCAGCGCCTGCAATTGCGCCGCGTCCGCGCCCAGCCGTTCGCACCGCTCGAACGGCACGGCCACCTCGCGCGTCACCCATTGCAGCGGCGCGCCGGCGCCCTGCACGAAGCCCGTGCGCAGTACCTCGTGGCGCGCCAGCGCCGCCGCCCAGGCCGCCTCGAAGCGCGCCTCGTCCAGCCCCTGCACGTCCACGCACAGCTGGTTCACGTAGGCCGGCTCGCCCGCCTCGCCTTCGCTCTGCGCCCAGGCGCTGTGGAACAGCATGCCCGCCTGCATCGGCGTGACCGGGTAGAGATCCTCCCATTGCGACACCGGCGCGCCAATCGGCAGCGCCGCCAGCGCGGCTTGGTCCAGCCCGGCCAGCGGGAAGTCCGACGGCGTCACGCCCTGCGCGCCGCTGGCGCAGTGCGCCACCAGCTCGCGCAGCGCCTGCGCATAGGCGTCAGCCAGCGCCTGCATGCGCGCCGCGTCGTGGCGTTCGCCGCTGTAGCCCAGCGTCAGGCGCAGCGTGCCCGCGTACACCTGGCCGTTGATCGTCAATGCATGCGAGGCCGGCGCCGTCTCCAGCTGGCCCGCGCCCACGCCTTCGGCCGCGATGCGCCAGCCTTGCCCCGCGGCCGTCTCCTCGAACTGGCCCAGATAGTTGAACAGGATCGAAGATCGCGCCACCCCCTGGGCATCGAGCAGGCCGTGGCCCAGTCCCCGTCCCGGCACGGCGCGCAGATATTCCTTGATCCCCGTAATCAACGCCGCGTCGTCGTCCTCGGCGGTCAGCGCCACCGGATACACGCTGGTGAACCAACCCACCGTGCGCGACAGATCCAGCGCCGTGTCACCGGTCTCGCGGCCGTGGCCTTCCAGGTCGATCCGGACCTGCGTCATGCCGCCCCAGCGCCGCAGCGCCCGCACCAGGCCCGCCAGCAGCAGATCGTTGACCTGCGTGCGATACGCCGCGGGCGCCTGGCGCAGCAGCGCCTGGGTCGTGGCTTCGTCCAGCGCCAACACGGCCTGGCGAAGGTCGCCCACCCGGTTGGCGCCTTGCGGATAATCCACCGGCAGCGCGTCGCCGGCCGGCAACGAACGCCAGTAGGCCGACTCTGCCGCGTTCGGGCGATGCGCCTGCCACAGGTGGCCCGACCAGTCGCCGTAGCTGCTGGTACGCGCCGGCAGGCGGAGCGGCTCACCGGCGAGCAGTTGGCCATAGGCCGTGCGCAGATCTTCCAGCAGGATGCGCCACGACACCCCGTCCACCGCCAAATGGTGGATCGCCAGCAGCACGCGCCAGGAGCCATCGGCCACCTCGATCAGCACGCCACGCAGCAGCGGGCCCTCGCCGATGGACAGACTGCGTTGCGCGCTGTCGCAGATCGCTTCGATCTGCGCGCGGTCGGCGGCCGGCCGCCGCCACAGCAGCCCCTCGCCATCGCCTTGGTCCACATCTGTATAGCGCTGGCGCCAACCGTCGCCCTCGCGGCTGAATCGCAGCCGCAACGCGTCATGGTGCGCCACCAGCGCGGCCAACGCCCGGGCCAGCGCATCGCCATCGACCGGCGCGTCACTGTGCAGCAGCACCGCCTGGTTCCAGTGATCGTGCGTGGCCAGCGGTTGCGCCAGGAACTGCGCCTGGATCGGCAGCAGCGCTACCTCGCCGCGGGCCGGCCCTTGCGCCACCGCCTCGACCCGCGCCGCCTCGGCCACCGCCGCCAGTTGCGCCACCGTCTGGCGCTCGAACACCTGGCGCGGCGTGATGCGCCAACCCGCCTGGCGCAGCCGCGCCACGATCTGCAGGCTCAGGATCGAGTCGCCGCCCAGCTCGAAGAAGTTGTCGTGGCGGCCCACGGTCTCGGCACCCAGCACCCGCGACCAGATCGCGGCCAGCGCGATCTCGACCTCGCCTTGCGGCGCCTCGTAGGCTTGCTGTGCGGTGAAGCTCGCCTGCGGCAACGCGCGGCGGTCCAGCTTGCCGTTGGCGTTGACCGGCAGCGCATCCAGCGTCACGAAGGCTGCTGGCACCATATAGTCCGGCAAGCGTGCCGCCAGCGCTTCGCGCAGCGTGGTGACGGCCAGATTCGCCGGGACTACGTAGGCCACCAGCCGCGCGCCCGCGGGGCCGTCCTGCGCCAGCACCGCCGCCTGCTCCACGCCGTCCTGCGCTAGCAACGCCGACTCGATCTCGCCCAGCTCGATGCGGAAGCCGCGGATCTTGACCTGCTGGTCCGCGCGTCCCAGGTACTCCAGTTCGCCATCCTCGCGCCAGCGCGCCAGGTCGCCCGTGCGGTACAAACGGCCGCCGCTGCCCGCCGGATCGGCGATGAAACGTTCGGCGCTCAGCCCGCCGCGGCCCAGATAGCCGCGCGCCAGGCCCGGCCCGCTGACATACAGCTCGCCGCTGACACCCGGCGGCACGGTGTTGAGCTCGTTGTCGTAGACGTGCAGGCCGAGATCGGGAATGCCCACCCCGATGGGGCTGCCGCCCGCCGCCAGATCGTCGTGCCGCAACAGGCGGTGCGTGACATGCACCGTGGTCTCGGTGATGCCATACATATTGACCAAGGCCGGCATTGCGTCGCCGACATGGTCGAACCAGGGTTTCAATTTGCGCGGATCCAGGGCTTCGCCGCCAAAGATCACGGTCCGCAACGCCAGGCCGGTGGGCGTCGGTCCGCCCAGCAGCCCGGGCACCTGCATCAGTTGCAGGAACGCCGACGGCGTCTGGTTCAACACGGTGACCTGCTCGCGTCGCAGCAACGCCAGCATCGCCTCCGGCTCACGGCTCTGCTCGTAGGGCACCACAACCAGCTTCCCGCCGGTGCAGAGCGCGCCGAACAGCTCCCACACCGAGAAGTCGAAAGCGTAGGAATGGAACAGCGTCCAGGTGTCCTGGGGGCCAAAGCCGAACCAATGCGCGGTGCGCGACAACAGCCGGCACACCTGGCGATGCGCCAACAGTGCGCCCTTGGGCCGGCCAGTCGAGCCCGATGTGTAGATGACGTACGCAAGGTTGTCGGTATGCACGGGCAGCGCGGGATTGTGCGCCGGCGCTCGCGACACCTCGTCCCCGTCGACGCACGCCAGCGTGACGCCGGGCAGGTCTTCACGCAGCCACGCCAGGCCATCGGCCTGGGCCTGCCCCGTCAGCACCACCCGCAAACCGCTGTCCGCGGCCATGTAGCGCAGGCGGTCCTCCGGATAGGCCGGATCCAGCGGCACATAGGCCGCGCCCGCCTTCAACACGCCCAGCAGGGCCTGGACCAGCGCCATGGAGCGCGGCAAGGCCACGCCCACTTTGGTTTCCGGCCCCACGCCCAGCGCAATCAGCCGATGCGCGATACGGTTTGCCGCCGCGTTGAGCGCGGCATAGTCCATCTGCGCGCCATCGCAGCTCAAGGCGATGGCGCCGGGCTGGCGCAGCGCCTGCGCTTCGATCAGGCCGTGCAGCGTGTCATGGGCAGCGGTCGGGTCTGCCTCGGTGGCGCGGCCCCATGCCATCACCTGGGCCGCTTCGGCGTCGGAAAGCAACGCCACGCGGTCCAGGCGCTGCTCCGGCATGTCGATCAACGCTTCCAGCATCCGTTCGAGATGGCTTCCCAAACGGACGATCAAGCGCGGGTCGAACAGCTCGCGCGCATACAACAACGCGACCTGGACCCGGCCGTCCGGCAGTTCCGCCGTATTGCAACTGAGCTCGAACTGCGCCTGCTGTTCGGGCATGCCGTAGTCACTGGTGCGCAAGCCGCCCAGGTCGCGCAAGGCGCGGTAGTCGGGACGCTGGTGATTGAAGAGCACCTGGAACAAGGGCGTATGGCCATCGCGTCCGGGCTGCAGCGCATCGACCAGTTGCTCGAAGGGCAGATCCTGGTGCTCCTGGGCCTCGCGCGCGCGGTCGCGCGACTGGGCCAGCAGCCCGCCCAGCGTCTCGCCCGGATCGCAGCGCCCACGCAGGACCTGCGTATTGACGAAGAAACCCACCACGCGTTCGGTGTCGCCGAGATGGCGGTTGGCGATGGGAACGCCGACGCGCACGTCCGTCTGGCCACTATAGCGGTACAGCACGGCCTGGAAACCCGCGAGCAGCGCGCTGAAGAGCGTGGCGCTTCGAGCCTGCGCCGTCGCGCGCAGCCGGGTGACGAGCCCGGCGGGCAAATACAAGGTGTGGCGCGCCGCCTGGTACGAAGCGTTGGGCTGGCGCGGCGCCGCCGTCGGCAATTGCAATACCGGCTGCTCGCCGCCCAGGGTGCGGAGCCAGTACTCGCGCTGGCGCTCGCCCTCGCCCCGCGCCAGCCAGCCGCGCTGCCAGGCCGCGTAGTCTTCATAGGCCAGGCCCACGGCCGCGAGCGCGGCGGCCCGGCCCTCGACGCGGGCCCGGTACAGTTCCGCGAACTCCTCCACGATCACCTGCATGGACCAGCCGTCGGAAATGATGTGGTGCATGACCACGACCAGCACATGATCGTCTTGCGCCTGGCGCAGCAACCCCACGCGCAGCAGCGGCCCCACCTCCAGGTCGAAGGGTTCCTGCGTCCAGGCCTGCACCGCCCGTTGCGCCCGCATGGGATCGCTGGCGGCCTGACGCAGCAAGGTGAAAGGCGCCGGCGGCTGCACCACCGGCTCGGCCTGGCCGTCGTCGGTCGCGACAAATCGCGTACGCAGGCTGGCATGGCGCGCCACCAGCGCCTCGAACGCGGCGGCCAGCGCGGCCTCGTCCAGCGCACCCGACAAGCGCAGCGCGCCGCTGATGTGATACGCCGAACTCTGGGGATCCATGCGCCACAGGAACCATTGCCGCTGCTGCGCATGCGAGAGCACCGCCATGCGATGCCCGGGGCGCTGCGGCGCCGGCTCGTCCTGTTGGGCAGGGGCCGCGACCGTTGCCACGGGTTCCTGCGCCGGGGCCGCCAGGCCGCCGGCGGCCGCGGCTGGCGGCTCGGCCTGCGCCTGGGGACTGATCGCCCGGGCCAGCGCCTGCAGGGTCTGGCATTCGAAGATCTGGCGGGGCTTGATCGGCAGCTTGAGGCGACGCGCGCGCGCCATGACCTTCAGGCTCAGGATGGAGTCGCCACCCAGCTGGAAGAAATTGTCCTGCCGCTTGACCGCCGGCACGCCCAGCACTTCCTGCCAGATGCCCGCCAACGCCACCTCGACCTCGCCTTGCGGCGTTTCGCCATCGGCCTGCGCCTGAACGGCGGGCGCCGGCAAGGCACGGATGTCGAGCTTGCCGTTGGCCGTCAGTGGCAGGCTGTCCAGCCAGGTCAGCGTGGCCGGCACCATGTAATCCGGCAGTTTTTCGGCGAGCACCGCCAATGCATCCGCCACCGCCTCGCCCGCCGCCACCGCGTAGGCGTGCAGCGCTGTCCGCCCGTCGTCGTGCCGCGCGACCACCGCCGCGGCCGCCACGCCGGACTGCGCGCGCAACAGGGCGGCGATCTCGCCCGGTTCGACCCGGTAGCCGCGCACCTTGACCTGGTCGTCGCCGCGCCCCAGGTAGACCAGGGCGCCCTGCGCATTCATACGGACGCGATCGCCGGTGCGATACAGCCGCTCACCCGTCCCGAAGGGGCTGGCCACGAAACGTTCGGCCGTCTGGCCCGGCCGTCCCTGGTAGCCGCGCGCCAGGCCGGCGCCGGCAAGGTACAGTTCGCCCTCGGCGCCGGCTGGCGCCGGGTCGAGATAGGCGTCCAGGACATAGGCGCGCAGATTGGGCAACGGCCGCCCGATGGGCAGGTTCCTGCCCTCTTCCCGGCCCGTGTCCGCCGCGGCTTGCACCAGCGCGCCGACCGTCGTTTCGGTGGGGCCATAGTGGTTGTAGATCCGGCACGCCGGCGCCAGTTCGCGGATGGTATCCAGCAGCGCGCCCGGCGTGCGTTCGCCGCCCAACACCAGCGTATGGCGCGGCAATGCGTCCGCGGCCCGCGCGGCCTGCAGCAACGCCTGCAGATGGCTGGGCACGATCTTCAACACGTCAACCTCATGCTGCCGCATGTATTCGGCGAACCGGTCCGGATCGAAGACCCGCTCCGGCGCAATCAGATGCAAGGCGCAGCCGCCGCACAGGGCGCCATACAGGGTGGTGTGCCCCAGGTCGGCCGCAACCGTCGAAACCATGGCCATGCTGCGCGCCGTCCCCGGCAAGTCCAGGCGCGCCAGCACGCCCTGCACATAGTTGGCCAACGCGCCCCGGCTGACCGCCACGCCCTTGGGCTGGCCTGTCGAGCCCGACGTGTAGATCAGATAGGCCGTCTGAGCCGGATGGACAGCCACCGCCACCGGCTTCTCGACCGCCGCGCATGCGCTCAGGTCGATATCCAGGCAAGGCACGCCCGCCGGCTCCCATTCCGTTTCGCTGAGCACGCAAATCGCGCCGCTGTCATCGATCAACTGGCGGCGGCGCGCCTCGGGCAACGCGGGATCCAGCGGCACATAGGCGCCGCCTGCACGCAACACGGCAAGCAGGCCGGCGACGAAGGCCAGGCCGCGTCCGGCGTGCACGGCGACGCGCGTCTCCGAAGACACGCCCAATCCGCGCAATCTGCCGGCCAGCGTGGTGGCGATGCCGTCCAGCGCCTCGCGGGACAGGCTGCGGTCTTCCTGCACCGCGGCGGTCGCCGTCGGCGCATGCGCGACCCAGGCATCCCACAGCGTCAGCACATCCGTCGCCGCCCACGCCACCGTCTCGCCGCCCGCTTCGCCCGAGGCCTGCGCCAACGGCAGCTCGACCAGGGGGATATCCGCGTCGGCCACGCCTTGGCGCAGCCATTGGCCAAACGCCTCGGCCAACGCCATGATCGTCGCGGCGTCGAACACATCGGCGGCGTAGTCGAACTGGCACTGGATGGCATCGCGGCCATTGGTCACGTCCAGGCTCAGGTCGAAGTGCGCCTGTTGCGCGTGCAGCGACATGGGCCGCATCCCCAGGGAACCGAAACCGGCGCCAATGGCATCGCCCTGCGCCTGCTCCGTGCACTTGACCTGGAACAACGGGTTCAAGCCGGGCACCCGCTCGCCGGCGAGTTCGGACACCAGCACATCGAAGGGGCAATCGGCATGGGACTGCGCCTGCAGCACCGTATCGCGCACGTCAGCCACCAGTTCCCGCAGGCTCGCGTCGCGGTTCACACGGGTGCGCAGCACCGCGGTGTTGGTGAAATAGCCGATCAGGCCATGTGTTTCCGCCTGGTCGCGATTGGCCAGCGGCGTGCCCACCACGACGTCGTCCGCGCCGCAATAGCGGGACAGCGTGTACTTGAATGCCGCCAGCATCACCATGAACACCGAGGCGCCACTGGCGCGCGCCAATTGGCGCACGGCGTCACTGGCGGCGGCGTCCAGCCGCAACGTGTGCGAGCCGGCGACCGCGTCGCGGTGCGCCGGACGCGGCCGGTCCAGCGGCAGCCGCAGGTTCTCGGGCAAGCCGGCCAGGCGGGCCTTCCAGTATTCCATCTGCGCCGGCAGGCGCCGCAGCGCATGCCACTCACGCAACCACGATGCATAGTCGCCAAACTGTACCGGCAGCGGCGCCAGCGCCGCGGCCACGCCGGTCGCCTCCTCGTCGTAGAGGGCCGCCAGCTCGCGTACCAGGATCGCCTGCGACCAACCATCGGCCACGATGTGATGCACGCACAGCGTCAGCCAGTGTTGCTCCGCATCCAGGCTGACCACGCCCAACCGCCAGGCCGGCGCATGCGTCAGGTCGAATGCGGCCTCCACCATCGCCACGCTGGCCCGTCGGGCGGCTTCCATGCGCTGCTCCGCATCGACTTCCCGCACCGATACCTGGCGCCATTCGACTTCCGGATCGGCCAGCACCCGCTGCACCGGCGCCGCGTCATCGCTCGCCTCGAAGACGGTCCGCAGTACGGCATGGCGCGCGGCCAGCCGCCGCGCCGCGCGGCGCAGCGCGTCCACATCCAGGGGGCCGGACAACGCCAGCGTGCCGGACAGGTTATAGGCCGCGGAGTCCGGCGCCATGCGCCAGGTCAGCCAAAGCGCGTTCTGGGCGTGCGAAAGGGGGTAGGTTTGCCTGCCAGGGAACGGCACGACCGGCAGCGATGCGGGGTCGATACCCTGCTCCAGCAACCTGTCCAACAGCGCCTGGCGCTGCACGGAATCCAGTTTTGCGATGCGTTCGGCCAGCGTGCGAGGATCCAGTCCCATGTGCTCAAATCTCCAATTCGTTCAACAGCGAGTCGATGGCGGCAAGTTCCGCCTGTCGCTCGTCTTGCCCAGTCGCGCCGGCGCCATTGCACAGCCGCGCGAGTTCAGGTTGGGCCGCGATGGCCGCGAGTGTCGGGGTGTCGAACACCGCCCGCAGCGACAATTCCACGCCATGGCGCTGCCGCAACATGGCGGTGGCCGTCATCACGGCGATCGAGTCGCCGCCCAGTTCGAAGAAATTGTCGTGGCGGCCCACGGTCTCGGCGCCCAGCACCTGCGACCAGATCGCCGCCAGCGCGGTTTCGACCTCGCCTTGCGGCGCCTCGTAGGCTTGCTGTGCGGTGAAGCTCGCCTGCGGCAGTGCGCGGCGGTCCAGCTTGCCGTTGGCGTTGACCGGCAGCGCATCCAGCGTCACGAAGGCTGCTGGCACCATGTAATCCGGCAAGCGTGCTGCCAGCGCCTCGCGCAAGGCGGTGACCGGCACCGAGGCCGGCACCACGTAGGCCACCAGCCGCGCACCCGCGGGGCCGTCCTGCGCCAGCACCGCGGCCTGCTCCACGCCATCCTGCGCCAGCAACGCCGACTCGATCTCGCCCAGCTCGATGCGCAGGCCGCGGATCTTGACCTGGTGGTCCAGCCGGCCCAGGTATTCCAGTTCGCCATCTTCGCGCCAGCGCGCCAGGTCGCCCGTGCGGTACAAACGTGCACCGCCACCGTCCGGATCGGCCACGAAGCGGTCGGCCGTCAGACCGGGCCGGCCCAGGTAACCTCGACCCAGTCCGGCGCCGCCCAGGTACAGTTCGCCGGCCACACCGACCGGTACCGGGTTCAGGTTTCCATCCAGCACCCGAGTCTGTACGCCGGCGATAGGACGACCAATTGGAACAATGGCCGGTGCCTGGCCATCTTCATCCAGTACGCCGTGCCAAGCCGTCACGTCGATGGCCGCTTCCGTCGGGCCGTACAGGTTCTCTACCGAGGCCTGTGGCAGGCGCCGCAGCGCCCGCTGCAACAGTTCCGGGCTCAACGCCTCGCCGCTGCACACGATGCGCTTCAGGCTGGCGCAGCGCGGCGCGGGTTGCGTCTCCAGATGACTCAGGAAGGCATGCAGCATCGACGGCACGAAGTGCAGCGTACTCACCTCGTACGCCTCGATCAGTTGCACCAGCCGCTCAGGCTCGCGGTGCTCGCCCGGCCCGGCCAGCACCAACTGCGCGCCCTGCGCCAGCGGCCAGAAGAACTCCCACACCGATACGTCGAAGCTGAACGGGGTCTTCTGCAGCACTGTGTCGCTGGCCTGCAGGTCATACGCCTGCTGCATCCACGCCAGCCGATTGCCCAGGGCCGAATGCCGATTGGCCGCGCCCTTGGGCCGACCGGTCGAGCCCGACGTGTAGATCACGTAGGCCAGTTGTTCCGGGTGCCACGCCACCTCCGGCGGCGCCTCGGCCGAGCCGGCGACCAGGGCCTCGTCTAGCGCCAGCACGCGCGCCGTCGGCGCCAGCGTGGCGGCGCGAGCGGCCAGCGCCGGCTGCGCCAGCAGCAGCCCCAGGCCGCTGTCGGCCATCATGTAGGCCAACCGATCGTCCGGATAGTTCGGGTCCAGCGGCACGTAGGCCGCGCCTGCCTTGAGCACCGCCAGCAGGGCCAGCACCATCTCCACCGAGCGCTCGGCCAGGATGCCCACCACCTGCTCCGGCCCCGCCCCGGCCTGCCGCAGTTGCCAGGCCAGCGCGTTGGCGCGGCCGTCCAGCTCGGCATAGCTCAGGGCAGTCTCGCCCACCCGCAGCGCCACCCGGCCCGGCGTACGCCGCGCCTGCGCCGCGATGCGCACCGGCATCGGGTCGTCCGAACCGTCCGCCGCCGGCAAGGCCACGGCCCGCTCCCAATGCGCCAGGCGCTCGCTGTCTTCGGCGGCGATGGGCGTCGCCAGCGCGCCGACGGCGCCGTCGTGCGTCGCGATCCCCATCAACTGCGCCAGCAACCGTTGCGCCAAGGCCCGCATCGCGGCCGCCGGCACCCGGGCCGGATCGCGGCGCAGGCGCAGGCTCAGGCAGCGATCACCCGACGCCAGCACGGTCAATGCAAAGTTGGTGTCTTCTTCGGTGGTCAGTTCACCGAATCGCACACTGCCGCCGGTACCCCGCAACACCGCGTCCACGGGATAGTTCTCGAACACCAGCAGCGTATCGAACAGCGCCCGGCCATTGTGGCCGGCCCAGCGTTGCACATCGGCCAGCGGCACATGCTCCGCTTCGCGCGACGCCAGGTTCTGCGCCTGGATGGCCCGCAGCCATTCACCCAGTTCCTGATCCGCGGCGCTCGGGACGACCAATGCCACCGTATTGATGAACAGGCCGAGAATGCGTCCGGCATCGGCCAGGCTGTCCGGACGCCCCGACGTGGTCACGCCGAAAGCCACGGTGTCATGGCCGGTGGTCTGCGCCAGTACGCGCGACCAGGCCGCCTGCAGCAACGTGTTCAATGTGATGCGATGACGCCGCGCGGCCTCGGTCAGGCGCCGGGTTTGCGTTTCGTCCAGCGTCACGCTGGCATCGAGTGGCGGCGACAAGGAGTCGGAGCCGTCCTGCGCGCCATGCGGCAGAACCGGCGCCAGCAGCGTGGGTTCGTCCAGCATCCGGGTCACGCCTTGCCAGTACGCCTGCATCGCGGCGCCATCGCGCTGGCCCAGCCAGGCCAGGTAATCCCGGTAGCGGCCGGTGCCGCGCGTCACTGCCTGCCCTTCGTAGGCCCGCAGCACCTCTCCCAGCAACTGCGACACGCTCCAGCCATCGAGCAGCAGGTGGTGGTGCGTCCAGATGAAGTGGTGCCGGTCCGCGCCCGTGCGCACCAGCAGCAGCCGCATCAGCGGCGGCCGCGACAGGTCGAAGCCACCGCGCCGCGCCTGGCGCGCCAGCGCCTGCAGTTGCGCCGCGTCCGCGCCCAGCCGTTCGCACCGCTCGAACGGTACGGCCACCTCGCGCGCCACCCATTGCAGCGGCGCGCCGGCGCCTTGCACGAAGCCCGTGCGCAGTACCTCGTGGCGCGCCAGCGCCGCCGCCCAGGCCGCCTCGAAGCGCGCCTCGTCCAGCCCCTGCACGTCCACGCACAGCTGGTTCACGTAGGCCGGCTCGCCCGCCTCGCCTTCGCTCTGCGCCCAGGCGCTGTGGAACAGCATGCCCGCCTGCATCGGCGTGACCGGGTAGAGATCCTCCCATTGCGAGACCGGCGCGTCGATCGGCAGCGCCGCCAGCGCGGCCTGGTCCAGCCCGGCCAGCGGGAAGTCCGACGGCGTCACGCCCTGCGCGCCGCTGGCGCAGTGCGCCACCAGCTCGCGCAGCGCCTGCGCATAGGCGTCAGCCAGCGCCTGCATGCGCGCCGCGTCGTGGCGTTCGCCGCTGTAGCCCAGCGTCAGGCGCAGCGTGCCTGCGTACACCTGGCCGTTGATCGTCAATGCATGCGAGGCCGGCGCCGTCTCCAGCTGGCCCGCGCCCACGCCTTCGGCCGCGATGCGCCAGCCTTGCCCCGCGGCCGTCTCCTCGAACTGGCCCAGATAGTTGAACAGGATCGAAGATCGCGCCACCCCCTGGGCATCGAGCAGGCCGTGGCCCAGTCCCCGTCCCGGCACGGCGCGCAGATATTCCTTGATCCCCGTAATCAACGCCGCGTCGTCGTCCTCGGCGGTCAGCGCCACCGGATACACGCTGGTGAACCAACCCACCGTGCGCGACAGATCCAGCGCCGTGTCACCGGTCTCGCGGCCGTGGCCTTCCAGGTCGATCCGGACCTGCGTCATGCCGCCCCAGCGCCGCAGCGCCCGCACCAGGCCCGCCAGCAGCAGATCGTTGACCTGCGTGCGATACGCCGCGGGCGCCTGGCGCAGCAGCGCCTGGGTCGTGGCTTCGTCCAGCGCCAACACGGCCTGGCGAAGGTCGCCCACCCGGTTGGCGCCTTGCGGATAATCCACCGGCAGCGCGTCGCCGGCCGGCAACGAACGCCAGTAGGCCGACTCTGCCGCGTTCGGGCGATGCGCCTGCCACAGGTGGCCCGACCAGTCGCCGTAGCTGCTGGTACGCGCCGGCAGGCGGAGCGGCTCACCGGCGAGCAGTTGGCCATAGGCCGTGCGCAGATCTTCCAGCAGGATGCGCCACGACACCCCGTCCACCGCCAAATGGTGGATCGCCAGCAGCACGCGCCAGGAGCCATCGGCCACCTCGATCAGCACGCCACGCAGCAGCGGGCCCTCGCCGATGGACAGACTGCGTTGCGCGCTGTCGCAGATCGCTTCGATCTGCGCGCGGTCGGCGGCCGGCCGCCGCCACAGCAGCCCCTCGCCATCGCCTTGGTCCACATCTGTATAGCGCTGGCGCCAACCGTCGCCCTCGCGGCTGAATCGCAGCCGCAACGCGTCATGGTGCGCCACCAGCGCGGCCAACGCCCGGGCCAGCGCATCGCCATCGACCGGCGCGTCGCTGTGCAGCAGCACCGCCTGGTTCCAGTGATCGTGCGTGGCCAGCGGTTGCGCCAGGAACTGCGCCTGGATCGGCAGCAGCGCCACCTCGCCGCGGGCCGGCCCTTGCGGCGTCGCGTCAGTCCGCGCCGCCTCGGCCACCGCCGCCAGTTGCGCCACCGTCTGGCGCTCGAACACCTGGCGCGGCGTGATGCGCCAACCCGCCTGGCGCAGCCGCGCCACGATCTGCAGGCTCAGGATCGAGTCGCCGCCCAGTTCGAAGAAATTGTCGTGGCGGCCCACGGTCTCGGCGCCCAGCACCTGCGACCAGATCGCCGCCAGCGCCGCCTCGACCTCGCCTTGCGGCGCCTCGTAGGCTTGCTGTGCGGTGAAGCTCGCCTGCGGCAGTGCGCGGCGGTCCAGCTTGCCGTTGGCGTTGACCGGCAGCGCATCCAGCGTCACGAAGGCTGCTGGCACCATGTAATCCGGCAAGCGTGCTGCCAGCGCCTCGCGCAAGGCGGTGACCGGCGCCGAGGCCGGCACCACGTAGGCCACCAGCCGCGCACCCGCGGGGCCGTCCTGCGCCAGCACCGCGGCCTGCTCCACGCCATCCTGCGCCAGCAGCGCCGACTCGATCTCGCCCAGCTCGATGCGCAGGCCGCGGATCTTGACCTGGTGGTCCAGCCGGCCCAGGTATTCCAGTTCGCCATCCTCGCGCCAGCGCGCCAGGTCGCCCGTGCGGTACAAACGTGCACCGCCGCCGTCCGGATCGGCCACGAAGCGGTCGGCCGTCATGCCTGGCCGGCCCAGGTAACCTCGACCCAGCCCGGCGCCGCCCAGGTACAGTTCGCCGGCAACGCCGACCGGTACCGGGTTCAGTTGCCCGTCCAGCACCTTCGTCTGTACGCCGGCGATAGGACGACCGATCGGAACAATGGCCGGTGCCTGGCCCTCTTCATCCAATACGCCATGCCAAGCCGTCACGTCGATGGCCGCTTCCGTCGGGCCGTACAGGTTCTCTACCGAGGCCTGCGGCAGGCACCGCAGCGCCCGCTGCAACAGTTCCGGACTCAACGCCTCGCCGCTGCACACGATGCGCTTCAGGCTGGCGCAGCGCGGCGTGGGTTGCGTCTCCAGATGGCTCAGGAATGCGTGCAGCATCGACGGCACGAAGTGCAGCGTGCTCACCTCGTGCGCCTCGATCAGTTGCACCAGCCGTTCCGGTTCCCGGTGCTCGCCGGGCCCCGCCAGCACCAACTGCGCGCCCTGCGCCAGCGGCCAGAAGAACTCCCACACCGATACGTCGAAGCTGAACGGCGTCTTCTGCAACACCGTGTCGCTGGCCTGCAGGTCATACGCCTGCTGCATCCATGCCAGTCGGTTGCCCAGCGCCGAATGGCGGTTGGCCGCGCCCTTGGGCCGACCGGTCGAGCCCGACGTGTAGATCACGTAGGCCAGTTGTTCCGGGTGCCACGCCACCTCGGGCGGCGCCTCTGCACGCCCGGCTATCAAGGCCTCGTCCAGCGCCAGCACCCGCGCCGACGGCGCCAGCGTGACGGCGCGAGCGGCCAGCGCCGGCTGTGCCAGCAGCAGCCCCAGGCCGCTGTCGGCCATCATGTAGGCCAATCGATCGTCCGGATAGTCCGGGTCCAGCGGCACGTAGGCCGCGCCCGCCTTGAGCACCGCCAGCAGGGCCAGCACCATCTCCACCGAGCGCTCGGCCAGGATGCCCACCACCTGCTCCGGCCCCGCCCCGGCCTGCCGCAGTTGCCAGGCCAGCGCGTTGGCGCGGCCGTCCAGCTCGGCATAGCTCAAGGCAGTCTCGCCCACCCGCAGCCCCACCCGGTCCGGCGTGCGCCGCGCCTGCGCCGCGATGCGCACCGGCATCGGGTCGTCCGACCCCTCCACAACCGGCAAGGCCGCGCCACGCTCCCAAGCCTTTTGCCGCGGCCCGGCCTCGGCGTCGATCAACGGCACCGCCAGCACGGCCGCGTCCGGCGCCCGCGCCAGCTCGCGCAGCAGGGTCTCGTAGGCGTCTGCCATCCGTTCGACCAGCGCGCGCGGCAGCACGTCGCGGGCGTAGCGTAGCGTGAACTGCACGTTGCCATCGTCGTACTCGACGCTGTCGCACTGCAGCTCGAAAGGCAACATGGGCGCCGCCATCGCGACGGGCTGACACACCAGGTCCGCCACGCGCCAGTCATGCCGCGCGGGCAGCGATTGATGATTGAACAGCACCTGGAACAACGGCGTTTCGCCCGCCACCCGGGTCGGTCGCAGCGCGTCGACCAATTGATCGAACGGCAACTCCTGGTGGGCCTGCCCCTCGAGCCAGGCCCGCCGGACCTGTTCCAGCAGGTCGCGCCACGAGGTCGCGGGCGCCAGCCGGGCGCGCATGACCTGCGTGTTCACGAACAGGCCGACCACGTCTTGCAGCCCGGGCCGGCCACGCCCCGCGACGGGCACGCCGACACTGAGGTCATGTTGGCCCGCGTAGCGCGCCAGCAATGCCTGGAATGCCGCCAGCAGCGTCACGAACAGGGAGCCGCCGGGCGCCAGGCCGCGCAGCGCGCCGGCAAGCGTGGCGGGGAGCCGACGCGTCACCGCGTCGGCCGCATACGGCGCGCCCGTCCGCTTGCGGGCGTCGCCCGGCAGCACCAACGGCGCCTGGTCCGCGTCGAGCGCCGACCGCCAGTAGCCTGCCTGCCGCTCGCGCTCTCCGGCCTCCAGCAGATCGCGCTGCCAGTGCGCATAGTCGGCATAGCGCAGTCGCCCGGCGGCAACCGCGCCCGGCTTGCCGCTGCGCCAATCCGCATAGGACTGCACGAATTCCTCGATCAACACGCCCATGGACCAGCCATCCGACACGATGTGATGCATGGCGGTGACCAATAGATGATCCTGGGGGCCGATCCGGATCAGTCCGACCCGGAACAGCGGCCCGGCCAACAGGTCGAACGGCTCGGCGATCCACTGCGCGGCCAGTTCCTTCGCGCCCTGCTCCGCATTCGCGCCGAGGCCGCGCAGGTCCGACTGGACGAGCGCCACCCGGGCCTGCGCCTGAACCACCGGCCGGCCCATCCCCAGCTCGTCCATGTCGAAGTGCGTCCGCAGCGACTCATGCGATTCCAACAGCCGGTCAAAGGCCGCCCGGACGCCGTCGGGATCCAGGTCGCCGCGCAGTCGCAACACCCCGGGCAGATGGTACGAGGCGTCCTCCGGCGCCAGGCGCCAGAGGAACCACAGGCGCTCCTGGGCGTGGGACATGACGGCCGGCCGGTCGCGCGGCAGGATCGGCAGCGCGCCGGGATCCAGGCCCTGCTCGCGCATCTTTTCATACACGGCACGGCGCTGCGGCGCGGCCAACGTGGCAAATTTGGCGGCGATCTGCCTGGCCAGCGTGTCGTCCATCAGTGTGTCTCCAGCGTATCGATAAAGGCGCCAATGTCCTGAAGCGCCCGGTCCTGCGACTGTGCCCGCGCGCCGGCACGGTCCACGGCCTCGGCAAAGGCTGCCAGCGTCGGCGATTCGAATAGCGCCACCAGCGGCACCTCCAGGCCCAGATCGACCTGGATCCTGGCGACGACGCGCATCACCAGCAACGAATGCCCTCCCAGCTCGAAGAAGCTGTCATGGCGGCCCACCTGCGCCACGCCCAGCACGTCGCCCCAGATCCGCGCCAGCTGCTGCTGCAACGACCCCTCGGGCGCCACGTGCTCGCGTCCGGTCCGCAGCGGATCGGGCGCCGGCAGGCCCTTGCGGTCGATCTTGCCGTTGGGCGTCTGCGGCAGGCGGTCGAGCGTCATCCAGACGGTCGGCACCATGTACGCGGGCAACGCCGCCGCCAGCCCCTCGCGTGCCGGCTGCCACCAGTCCTGGCGGCCGCCTTCCATGGCTGCCGCCGGATCGACGGGCACCACGTAGGCCACCAGCCGCCGGCCCTGGCCGTCGTCGCGCACCGTGGTGATCGCCTGCCTGATGCCCGGCTGGCGAGCGAGCACGGCGTCGATCTCGGTCAGCTCGATGCGAAAACCATGCACCTTGACCTGATGGTCGCGGCGCCCCGCGTATTCCAGGACGCCATCCGAGCGCCAGCGCGCCAGATCGCCTGTCCGGTACATGCGCGCGCCGGGCGTCAGGGCCCAGGGGTCCGCCACGAAGCGATCGGCGCTCAGTCCCGGTTGGGCCAGGTAGCCGCGGCCCACGCCGACGCCGGCCACGCACAGCTCGCCGATCACGCCGGCCGGCGTGGGCGCCAGATTCGCGTCCAGCACATACAGGCGGGTGTGGTCGGTGGCCCGCCCGATGGGCAACGCCGCGCCCGCATCCGTCGGCGCCGTATCGAGCCGGTGCAGGGCCACGTCGTCTGCGCACTCCGCGGGGCCGTACGCGTTGATCAATGGCACGCCCGGATAGCGCTCGAACCAGGTCCGGGCCAACGCGGCCGGGCTGGCTTCGCCGGTCGGCAGCATCCAGCGCAGCCGCGGCATGTCCTCGGCCTGGCCCATCAACATGCCCTGGATCAGCGCCGGCACGCACTCCAGCACCGTGATGCCGCGCGCATTGGCATGGCGTATCAGCGCCTGCGGATCGCGCGCGACCGCGTCCGGCACGATGTCCACGCACGCGCCGCACAGCAGGCCCGCGAGCAATTGCCACACCGAGATGTCGAAACTCTGCGACGCGGTCTGTCCGATCACGTCGTCCGTTCCCAGGGCCAGCGCCGGGACTTTGCTCAACTGGTTGTTGAGCATTCCCGCGCTGGTCACGACGACACCCTTGGGCGTGCCGGTCGACCCCGAAGTGAAGATCACGTAGGCCGCCTGGCCCGGGCGGGCCGGCTCGGCCGGGCCACGATCCGCGCCGGCCTCGGGCACGTCGGCCAATGCCAGCACCGGCACCGTGCCGCGCAGCGTGTCGATCAAGGACGCATGCTGGCGCGCGGCGACCGGATCCACCACCAGCGCCCGCGCCCGGCTCAGGGCGAAGATCTGGGCAATGCGCTGTGGCGGCTGCGACGGGTCGAGGGCCAGATAGGCCGCATTGACCTTGAAAACGCCCAGCACGCCGGCAAGCATGGCAATGCCACGCTCGGCCAGCACGACCACCACGTCGTCACGGCGCACGCCGGCCAGCGCCAACGCATGCGCGTGCCGGTTCGCCAGCCGGTCCAGGGCCGCATAGCGGATCTCGCCGATCGCGTCGCGCGCGGCGATGCGATCGGCATGCCGGCGCGCCTGCGTTTCGAACAGCACGGCATAGCCCGCGTCCAACGGATAATCCGGCGTGGGGCCGGCTCCCGCCGCCAGCGCCAGGCGTCCCTGCTCGGGATCGAGCAGTTCGATCCCGTCGAGCGCGGCGTCGGGCTGGCTGGCAAACTGCATCAGCACGTGCCGCAGGCCGGTCAGGACGGCCTGCACCTCCGAGGCCTCGAAACGGGCCGGATCGTAGGTGATCTGCAGCACCAGCGCATCGCCCGGCTTGACCACCACGGTCAACGGATAATTGGTGTGCGTGCGGGCGCCGTCGGCACGCGCGCCGATCCGCGCCGCCTGCGCCAACAACGCCTCCTCGACGGGCGCATTCTCGAACACGAACAGCGTTTCGAACAGCGACGAGCCACGCGGGACGTCCGCATCGGCCTGGATCTCGGCCAGCGAGACCTGCTCGTGCTCGCGCAGCCCGGCGTTGCGATCCTGCACCTGGCGCAGCCACTGCGCCACGCCCAACCGGCTGGCGCCGGTGGCGCAAGGCACCGCCACTCGCAGCGGCAGGGTGTTGATGAACAGGCCGATGGTCTGCTGGATGCCATCCAGCTCGGTCGGGCGGCCGGCCACGGTGACGCCGAACACGACCTCGTCCACACCCGCGCAACGCGCCAGCCACAAGGCCCAGGCCCCCTGCGCGCACGTATTCATCGTCAGCTGATGGCGCTGCGCCATCTGTTGCAGCGCGGCGGTCTGGGCGGGCGTCAGCGCCAGCACCGCATCCGCCGCCCGCGCGGCATCGGCGCGGACCTCGGCACGCATCGAGAGCGGCAGTGGCGTGATGTCGTTGAAACCGCGCAGGGTGTCGCGCCAGTACTGGCGCGACACCGCCAGGTCCTGACGCCCGAGCCAGGCGATGTAGTCGCGGAACGGCACGCTGGCCGCCCGGGGCGGTTCGACGCCCCGTGCCTGGGCTTCGCAGGCGGCGAAGAAATCCGCCAGCAACAGCGAGCGGCACCACGCGTCCATCAGGATGTGGTGATAGCTCACGATCATCAGGTCGGCCTCGGCGGTGCGGGCCAGGTGAATCCGCCACAAGGGGGCGCGCGCCATGTCGAAGCCGCTGTCGCGTTCCTCGGCCAGCAACCGCTCCAGGCTTGCCAGCCCCGCGGCCTGTGGCAGCGCGCGCCAATCGTGCACCAATACCGGCACCTCGATCTCGCGCAGGATCACCTGCACCGGTCGCTCGCCGCTGTGCCAGGCAAAGCCGGCGCGCAGGGCTTCGTGGCGGCGCGCCACGGCCTGCCAGGCGTTCGCCACCGCCGGCGGATCCACCCGTTCGCCGTAGCGGTAGCGATCCTGCATCAGGTACATGCCGGATCCCGGGGTCATGAGGGTATGCAGCAGCAGCCCTTCCTGCAACGGCGTGGGCGGATAGATGTCCTGGACGTCATCCGCGCGCACGGCGAGCCTGTCCAGCTGCGCCTGCGTCACGGCGGCCAGCGGGAAATCCTCCGGCGCCATCCGGCCGGCCCCAGGCCGGTCGAGGGCTTGCGCCAGGGCAAGCAGGCGGTCCAGGCACGCCTGGGCCGGCGCGCGCACATCGGCCTCGTCCAGCATTGCCGCGCTGTATGTCCAGACGAAGCGCAGCTCGTCTTCCCGCAGGGATACGCCGATGTCGATGAGGTTGCGGCGCCAGCCGTCACCGGCGCGGTCCGCGCCGGCGCTTTCACCGGTCCAGCGCCAGCCGCTACCGGCCATGTCGACCCGGCCGAGGTAATTGAAGGTGATCGCCGGGTACGGCAGATCCGCCAATACCGCGCCCTCTGGCGCCAGATGGCGCAGCACGCCGTACCCCAGGCCCTTGTCCGGTATGCCGCGCAGCGCGACCTTGACCTGCGCCAGCGCCTCGCCCGGATCGGCCGCGCCGGCCGGCAGGCACGCCGGATACAGCGCCGTGAGCCAGCCCACGATGCGGTCGGCGGCCAGGTGGGTCGCGCCTTCCTCGCGTCCGTGTCCTTCCAGTTCGATCCGCACGCTGTCCTGGCCCATCCATTGTCCCAGCGCATGCGCGACCGCGCTCAACAGCACCTCGTGCGCCTGGGCGCGCAAGCTGCGCGCGGCGGCGGCGAACAAGGCCTGCGCCCGCGCGGCCGGCAGGCTCAGCACCACGCTGCGCTGATCGCTGACACGGTTGGCGCCGTCGGGACGGCGCAGCGGCAAGCGCGCGGGCTCCTGGCCGCAGGCCTGCTTCCAATGGTCGAGCTGCGCCAAGGTTTCGGGACGTTCGCCGTAGATGCGCAACGCCTGGCCCCATGCCTTCAGGGAAGGCCCTTGGGGCAGCGCGGCCTCGGGATCCTGGTAGGCGCGCTGCAGATCGTCGACCAGCACCCGCCACGACACGCCGTCCACCACCAGGTGATGCGCCACCCACAGCAGGGTGCCGGCGCCCGCCTCGCCCTCGTCCAGCCAGGTTGCCGCCACCACCGGGCCACGCGCCAGGTCCAGGCCGCCCTGCATCGACCGCGACAGCGCGGCCAGCCGCGCCTCGCGGTCTTCGTCCGGACGCAGCGCGGTGCGGACCAACCTCGGCGCGACAGGGGCCGCTTCGTACCGTTGCCGCCAGCCCTCACCCGAGGCCTCGAAGCGCAGGCGGAACGCGTCGTGCGCCGCCAGCACCGCATTCATCGCGCGTTCCAGCCGCGCGGCATCGACGGCGCCTTCCGGCCGCAACACGACGGACTGGTTCCAATGATCGCGCGACGCCGGATCGAGCTGGAAAAAGCCGCGCTGGGCCGGCGTGAAAGGCGCCTCGCCCTGCGCCGGCGCCTGCGCGCCCGTCGCTTCCCGCAGCGGGCTTGCCGCGCGGGCCAGCGCCGCGATCGTCTGCCGCTCCATGACATCGCGCGGCGAGACGCGCCAGCCCTGCTTGCGCACGGCGGCCACGATCTTGAGCGTCAGGATCGAATCGCCGCCAAGCTCGAAGAAGTTGTCGTCGCGGCCCACGCGCTCCACGCCCAGCACTTCCTGCCAGATGCCGGCGAGCATGACCTCCATCGCGCCCTCGGGCGCCGCCTGCCCTCCCGCCTGCGCAAAGTTCACGGCGGGCAAGGCCTTGCGGTCGATCTTGCCGTTGTCGCTCAGAGGCAGCGCCGGCAGCACCACGATCGCGGCCGGGACCATGTAGTCCGGCAGCGCCATGCCCAGCGCGGCGCGCAATACCGCCGCGTCCGGCGCGCCGGCGGCCTCGTCCGAGCCGCTCACATACGCCACCAGTCTTGCCCCCTGGGGCGTGGACTGGGCCACCACCACGGCGGCGCCCACTTCAGGCCGGGCGGCCAGACGCGCCTCGATCTCGCCGAGTTCGACACGGAAGCCGCGAATCTTGATCTGGTGATCGGTGCGCCCCAGGTACAGCAGCATGCCATCATCGCGCCACGCGGCCAGGTCGCCGGTGCGGTACAGCCGCGCCCCGTCGCCCCGTGGGTCCGCGACGAAGCGGTCCGCCGTGAGACCGGCCGCGCCCACATAGCCGCGCGCCAGCTGCACGCCGCCCAGATACAGTTCGCCCGCCGCGCCTGGCGGCGTCAGGTTCAGGTCCGCATCCAGGACCCAGGCCTGGGTGGCCTGGATGGGTGCGCCGATCGGAACGCGGCCGCCGTCCTCCCGGGCGCAAGCCGTCGCGGTCACGTCGATCGCGGCCTCGGTCGGCCCATACAGGTTGTACAGGCCCGCGCCGGGCCAGGCTTCCAGCGCGGCATCACGCACGTCGGCGGGCAAGGCTTCGCCGCTGCACAGGATGCGCCGCGGCGACGCGCAGCGCGCCGCCTCGCCGCAGGCCAGGAACGCCTGCAGCATCGACGGCACGAAGTGCAGCGTGGTCACGCCATGGCGCACGATCAGATCCGCCAGCTTCTCCGGATCACGGTGGTCGCCCGGCGCGGCCATGACCAGGCGCGCGCCGACCATGAGCGGCCACAGGAATTCCCAGACCGACACGTCGAAGCCGAATGGCGTCTTCTGCAGCACCACATCGCCCGGCTCCAGGCCGTAGGCGTCCTGCATCCAGCGCAGGCGGTTCGCCAGCCCGGCGTGCCGATTCGCCACCCCCTTGGGTCTGCCGGTCGATCCCGAGGTATAGATGATGTAGGCGATATGCTCCCCATGCATGGGAACCGGCGTCCAGTCGCCGCCGGCGGGCGGAGCTTGGCGCAGGTCCAGCACCTGTTCGGGCGCCGCCTGGCGCAATACCTCGGGCAGGCCTCCCGCCACCAGCAGGATGCGGGCGCCACTGCTGCGCAGGGTGTAGCCCAGGCGCTCGGCCGGATAGTCGAGATCCAGCGGCACGTAGGCCGCCCCGGCGCGCAGCACGGCCAGGATCCCGACCACCATTTCCAGCGAGCGTTCCATGGCGATGGCCACCGGCGCGTCCGGCCCGGCCTCGCACGCCTGCAACGCCGCGGCCCAATCGTCGGCCCGCGCCATCAATTCCGCGTAGGTCAGGCTGTCCGCGCCGCTGACCACCGCCACGGCCGCGGGCGTGGCCGCGGCCTGACGGGCGATCCACGCATGCACCGGCTCGTCGAAAGCGGCGCCCAGCGGGCCCTGGCTCCAGGCCTGGAGCCGGGCATGCTCGTCCGGCGCCACCAGATCGAGCGCGCCGACGCGGGTGTCCGGCGTGCTGGCCAGGCAGCGCAGCACCCGCAGGTAACGTTCGGCCATGCGACCCGCCGTGTCGGCCGAATACAACGCGGTGTTGAACTCGAGACGTCCATGCAGCACCGGCCCCTGCTTCGCCTCATCCCACAGCATGTCCAGCGACCACTCCATCTTCGCGCCGCCCTCCGGCATGGGCTCGCGCGCCACTTCCAGGCCAGGCAGCGACAGGCCGGGGCCGATGCTGCCAACCTGGAGGCCAAACAGGGTTTGATAGAGCGGCGTACGCGCGGGATCGCGCGCCACGCCGCGCCGCGCCATCAACAGATCCAGGGGAAGATCGGCATGCGCCAGGGCGGCCCGCGCATCCGCGCGCACGCGCTCGCACACCTGCCGCAAGGTCTGATCCGCCGCCACGTCGACGCGAAACACCTGCGTGGTGACGAAAAAGCCGATCGCATCCTGCAATTCGGCCCGCGTGCGATTGCCGCTGGGCACGCCCACGGCGAAACCGCGCTGGCCGCTCAGGCGCGCCAGCAGGATCTGCCATGCCGCGAACAGCGCCACGAAAGGCGTGCAGCGCAATTGCGCGCACAGCGCCTTGATCTCGCCCGCCAGCCCGGCCGGCACCTCGAAATAGTGCGTCGCGCCGCGCGTCTCCAGCACGGCGGGACGGGCGTGATCGGTCGGCAGGTCCAGGTCGACCAGGTCGTCGCCAAGATGGGCATCCCAATGATCGAGCCTGGCCGCGTAGCGTCCGGCCTCGGCCTGGCCCCGTTGCCAGGCGGCAAAATCACGATACTGGCGGCGCAACGGCGGCAGCGCCGGGGGCTGGCCCTGCGTCGCTTGCTGGTACGCGTCCGCCAGGTCGCGCATGAAGATGGGATTGGACCAGGCGTCGGAGACGATGTGGTGCATGCACCAGGCCAGCACGTGCTCGCGCGGCCCCAGCCGCGCCACCGACGCGACCAGCGCGGGTTCGCGATCCAGCTGGAAGGCATGTCCGGCCAGGCGCTCGCACATTTCGCGCACGGCGGCTTCCCGCAGCGCGGGGGTGAGCGGTCCCAGGTCATGCAACGGCAGCGCGAAGCGCCCGGCCGGCAGCACGCGCTGGCGCGGCTGCCCGTCGTCGTCATGGAAGGTCGTGCGCAGGATGTCGTGGCGCGCGACCAGGGCCGCGAACGCCTCGCGCAACGCGGCGACATCCAGCGGGCCCTTCAATCGCACGGCCCGCGGCAGGTGGTAGGCGGTCGACGTCGGGTCCAGCCGGCCCAGGAACCACAACTGTTCCTGCATGAACGACAACGGCGCGTCCAGGTCGTCCGGATACGCGGGCACGTCCAGGTCCGCAGGCGCATCGTCCTGATCCTCGTCGAGCAGCGCTTTCAGGAGGGACGGATTGACAGAACTCATGCGGACTCCGAGAGAGTGGCGACCAGGGCCGCCCGTTCCTGCGGCGCCAGGGCCGCCAGTTGCATACGCGCCGCCGCCACTTCATCCAGCGCGGCGGCATCGGCGGCCTGGGCGCGCAGCGCGGCGGCCAACCGGGCCACGGTCGGATGATCGAACACCAGGCCCGGCTCCACCTCCTCGCGCAATTGCTTGCGCAGGCGCGTCACCAGCTTGATGACCAGCAGCGAATGCCCGCCCAGTTCAAAGAAATCGTCATGCACGCCGATGCGGTCGCGCTGCAGCAGGGTCGCCACGCTGTCGGCGATGACGGCCTCCAGCGCGTCGCGCGGCAGGTCGAGCGGTTCGGCCGCCTGATCCAGTTGCGGCGCCAGCGCCAGCCGGTCGATCTTGCCGTTGGCCAGTCGAGGCAGCACCGGCAGGAAAACGATGCGGGCCGGCACCATGGGCTCGGGCAGCGCCTCGGCCAACGCCCGCAGCAGGGATTCGCGTCGCGCCTCGAGCTCGGCCGGTTCGACCCGCGCCGCGACGAAAGCGACCAGTTGCACCGACTGCGCGACGTCGTGGGCAAGCACCACCGCCTGCAGGACGCCGGGCTGCGCCAGCAACGCCGCCTCGATCTCCGCGGGCTCGACCCGGAATCCGCGCACTTTCAACTGGTGATCGACGCGCCCCGCCAGCCGCAAGCGGCCCCCGGGCAGCAAATAGGCCAGATCGCCCGTGCGGTAGCAGCGTTGGCCCGGCACCCGCGGATCGGCCACGAAAGCGCGGTGTTCCGGCTGGCCGAGATAGCCCTCCACGACCTGGGCCCCGCCCACATGCAGTTCACCCAGCGCCCCGACCGGCGCCGGCCGGCCCTCGCCATCGAGCAGGTAGACGCGGCAATTGGCCAGCGGCTGGCTCAGCGGCACGATGCCGCCCCGGGTATCGTCCGGGCCGGCGACACGGTGCACCAGTACCCCCACCGTGGTCTCTGTCGGGCCATAGTGGTTATGGATTTCGCACGCCGGCGCCAAGGCGAGGATGCGCCGCAACAACGCGCCCGAAGTGGCCTCGCCACCGAGCACGACGCACGCCGGCACGGCGCTCGCCTCGTCCTCCAGCAATGCGGCCAGGTGCGAAGGCACCATTTTCACGGCATCGATGCCCTGCTGCCGGACGAACCGGGCATAGGCCTTGGCGTCGTGCAGGGCCGGCTCCGGCGCGATCACCAGCGCGGCGCCATGCAGCAACGCGGCGTACACCGCCGTGTTGCCGAGGTCGGCGGCGATGGTAGCCGTCATGGCCCAGCGGCGCCACCGCCCCAGCGCCATGGCCTGGCTCGCCGCCACCACGTAATTGAGCAGCTGGCGCTGGCCGACGGGCACGCCTTTGGGCGTCCCCGTCGACCCCGACGTGTACAAGATGTAGGCGTGGCCGCCCCGCGCCGACTCCGGGTCGAACGCGGCCGCTTGCGCCTGCGTGGCGTCCGTCTCGGGCGTCACCGCCGGCACGGGATACCGCAAGGTTCCGGCAGCCGGCGCCACCACGGCCGCGGCGTTCGCGTCACGCAGGATGGTCTCGGTGCGGGCCGCCGGCCAGGCCGGATCCAGGGGAAGATAGGCCGCGCCGCAACGCCATGCCGCCAGCATCGCCGCCACCAGCGTGGCACTGCGCGGCAGGTGCAAGGCCACGACCGTCCCCGGCCGCACGCCGCGCGCCTGCAGTGCGCCCGCCAACGATTCCACCCGCTCGAACAAGGTTGCGTAATCCAGGGTGATACCTTGCTCGACATCGACCACGGCCGGCGCCTGCGGGGTATCGCGCGCCCATTGCGCAATGCGTTCATAGAGCGAATTTGCGCCGACATCGAGCGCCGGCCCTTGGAGGCACGCAGGCTCGGCCGGTTCCAATACCCGCGCCAGCGGCAATCGCGGATCCGCGCCCAAGGCGGTCAGGACATCACGATAGTGGGCAGCCAGTGTCCGCAGCGCGGCGGCCTCGTACGCCCCGGGCCAAGCGTTCAGCCACAGTTGAACCGGCCGTCCCGCGGCATCGCCAATGGCGCTCAAGCCCAGCTCGAATGCCGTCGGCAGCGGCGCGTCGGCCACCGTAACCCCTTCAAAACCTGTGCCGGCACGACGGCTGGCAAAGCCGAACGCCGTGTGCGCCGCCTGGCCGCAACCGTGCCAGTGCTCCTGGACTTCGCGATGCGTCGTCCGCAGATCCGCCAATGCCCGTGTCCAGTCCTCGAAGGACTGTTCGCCGCTCCAGGACAGATGCAGCGGCAGGCGTTTCTCGTACGCTCCGACCGCGCCCGCCAGCATCTCGTAGTCATCCCGGCAATCGTGCTGCCAACCCGATACCAGCGGCCCATCCCCTTGCAGACGTCCGAGCAATGCCAACCATGCGGCATGCAGCACTTCTTCGTGCGAGCGCGCCAGCCGCGCCGCGACCGCATCCACGGCCCGCGCCAGCGCTTCATCCAGCGCAACCTGAATGGCCGGGGATTCCTCGTCCGCGACAGCCTCGTCGCGCCGCAACGCCAGGCGCGGCACGACAGCCGTTGCCGTGGCATGGGCGGCCCAGTAGGCCTGGGCCGGCGCGGCGTCATCGGCCTCGATGTCCTGTCGCCAAAGCACGTAGTTGAGGTAGTCGAACGGTTCGTCGTCCCCGGTGGCGAGACCGCGGGCCGTGCCCAGCAGCGATTCGGCCAGGGCATGCAGCGAGCCGCCATCGGCCACCAGCGGCGATGCCCCCAGCGCGAGCCAGCCTCCCTCGGGGGCATCGAACCAGGCCGCATGCAGGCCGGCGTGGCGACCGGAACGCAGCGCCAGCGCCAGGTCGGCTTGCCAGGCTGCGTAGGCTTGCGGACGCGCGTCCGGATCGGCCATATCCGCCTCGTATGTGCGCCAGGAACCTTCCGGCGCGGCGCCGCTCGCCTGCCGCAGGCCGTGAAAGCCCGCCACCTCGCCGAACACCAGCCGCGCGGCCGGCAGCCGGTCCAGGACCGTGGCGTGCGCGCGGCGTAACGCCGGCTCGTCCCAGCCCGCCGGCAGGCGAACCAACAATGTCACCGGTTGCGCCGCGCCTTCGTGCGCGCGCTGTTCCATGCTCAGCGCCAGGGCGCTGTCCGACCGCAGTACGGGATTCGGTTGCATCCGCTCACTCCCCCGCGGCGCGCGGCGCCAGGTCCGCGCGATCGAACATGGCCCCCATCGCGACGACGACCTTGCGCGGTTCCTCGTAGGGATCCCGCGCGTGCGCGGCCAGCATGTTGTCCAGCATGACGACGTCGCCCCGGCGCCAGTCGAAACGGACCGCGCAAGCCTCGTAGGCGGCGCCGATCAGGTCCATGGCGGCATCCGGAATGGGCGAACCGTCGCCAAAGGTGACGTGGCGCGGCGCCCGCTCCAGGCCGATCGTCTCCATGATGTGCTCCCGCACCTCCGGCTCGAGACAATGGAGATGATGCAGTTGCACCTGGTTGAAGAACACCCGCTCGCCCGTCACGGGATGCGTGATGACCGCCGGGCAGCGCGTGCGGGTCTGCAGCGTGTCGTCGTCCAGCCAACGGTAGGCCACGCCCCGTTCATCCAGGCGCGCCTGGACGTCCGCCCGCGCGTCGGTCTTGAAGAACGATTGCCAGCTCACGTCGAAGCGTTCGGTGAAGGTGCGTACGTAAAGCAGTTCCTTGCGCTCGAATTCGGCGACCAGATCGGCCGGCAGGCGCCGCAGCATTTCGCGGCAGTCCACGATGGGCGTGGCGCCGCCGACCCGGGACGGCAATTCGCAGTAGAACAATTGCTTGCGAGGCCAGCTGTCGAGGTGGGCGCTCTCGTTGTGGTACAGGATCATCTGCTTTTCCGGATACGGCGTCGACCGATAGGTGTTGCGTCCGCCCTCCTTCTTCGGCAGGTCGCCGTAGCCACCGAACAGCGTCGGTTCGACCGATTCGGCAAAGGCCTCGAATTGCTGGGGCGAGGCGATCGCGAAGTCGCGGAACAGGATGCCCCCATGCTGGGCGATCCACGCCTCGATCTGGTCGCGCTGGGCAGACGCCCAGGCCACCGCATCCAGCGTCGGATCCAGCGCCTGGACCACCAGCGGGAACTGCCGCTCGCTGGACAGGAACGAGGTGCGCACCAGTGGGCGCGGCGCCGGCGCGCCCGCCAGCGGCGCGCGAGCGGCGAATTTCTTCAGTTTTTCCTGCTTGTTGGCCGCAGGAGCTGGGGTCATCGACATGCCGGCCTCCTTGGAAAGGGGTTCAGGGCGAAAAGAGAGTGCCAGGTCGGCTTGCCGGCCAAGCTGGCGCAACAGGGATGTCCATTCTTCGGCAACGGCGGCCACCGTGGCCTGCTGATAGCGGGCGCGGGCATGGATCCACTCGACCTCGAAGGCGTCCTCGCGCTCGTGGACGAATACCGCGAGGTCGAATTTGGCTTCGGGCAACGGCGCCGGCAGCGTGGTCACCTGCAATTGCGGCAGCGCCAACGGCCAAGCGGGCGTGTTCTGCATGACGAACAGCACCTGCGCCAGCGGATTGCGGCCGCGCTCGCGCGGTACGCCCGCCGCCTCGACGATGCGGTCGAATGGCACTTCGCGGTGTTCGTGATCCGCCAGCAGGGTGTCCCGAACCCGCGCCAGCCAGTCCGTGAAAGAACCCGCCTCGGGAACATGGAGCCGGATCGGCAGCACGTTGACGAAGAAGCCGATCAACGGCTCCAGGTCGGCGTGATCGCGCCCGGCCAGATCGGTGCCCACCACCAGGTCACGCTGGTTGGCATGGCGGGCCAGCACCAGCGTGAACGCCGCCAGCAGCACCTGGAAAAGCGTGGCGCCCTGGCGCCGGGCCAGGTCTTGCAGGCGCCGCGCCAGGCGTGGCTCGATCGCCACCCGCTGGCAGCCCGCCGTGGCATCCGCGCCCGCCGCCACCTGCGGGTCGGCCGGCAAAGTGCTGAGTGCCGGCGCGCCGGCCAGGCGCTCGCGCCAGTAGTCCGTGCTTTTGCGGAACGCCGGCGTCGCGGCGCGGGCGTGCGTCCAGGCGGCGTAATGGCCGTATTGCAGCGGCAGGGATGGCAGCGCCAACCCGGCATACGCCGCCGCCAGTTCCCGCAACATCACCCCTTGCGACCAGCCGTCGAACACGATGTGATGGACCACCAGGGCAAGCACGTGGTCGCGCGGCCCGACCCGCAGCAAGGCCGCGCGCAGCGGCGCCCCTTGCGCCAGGTCGAACGGCGCGGCCGCCAGCCGTTCGAGGCTGGCCGGCACCTCGGCCTGCGCCACCTCGATCAGCGGCAAGGACACGGCCGCGTCGGCGCGCACCCGCACGCGGGGATTGCCCTGCTCGTCCTCGACGAACGCGGCACGCAGACTGTCATGACGCGACACCACGATCGCCAGCGCGCGTTCGAGCCGTGCGATGTCGAGTTCGCCCTCCAGGCGATAAGCCGCGCTCAGGTTGTAGGCCGAACGCCGCGCGGCCGGCGCCAGGCGGTCGACCAGCCACAGGCGCTGCTGCGCCAGGGACAACGACGCGAGGGCCGCTGCGCCGTCAGGCGCCGCCAGGTCGGCGCGCGGGCCATCGTCCAGTCCGACCGAAGCAGTGGCATCCGCCTGCGTCTCGATCAGGGCAGCGCAATCCGCCAGTTCGGCATGGGTGAACAGGGCGCGCAACGGCAACGACACGCCCAGGCGTGCGCGGATGCGGGTCAGCAATTGCGCCGCGTCCAGGGAATTTCCGCCCATTTCGAAGAAATTCGCCCGCCGGTCCGATACCGGACCGGCCAGCACCTCGGCCCACAGCGAGGCCAGTATCGTTTCGGCGCCTTCGCGGGGAGGCTCCGCCAGCGCCGCGGACTCGCCGCCGAATTCGAACGCGCCGTGCCGCCATAGCGCATAAGCCGACAGGCTGCCGTCCTGCCAGCCCTTGCGCGTCGCCGCGCGCTGCAGCTTGCCACTGGAAGTCTTGGGCAACGCGCCGGGTTCCAGCAGCACGGCCACGGCCAGCGACTCACCGGTCGCCATGCCCACCGCCCGATGCAGCGCCCGCACGATCTCGGCCGCGGCATGGCGCTTGCGCTGCAGGCGCCCCACTTCCACGGCCAGCCCGATGCCTTCGCCTTGCGGCCCGTCCACCCGGAACGCCGCGATCCGTCCTTTGCGTACGGCCGCCACTTCGGCCTCCACCACGCGTTCGACATCCTGCGGATAGATATTCTGTCCGCGCACGATGATCAGGTCCTTGAGGCGCCCATGCACATACAGCTCATCCTCGTGCATGAACCCCAGATCGCCGCTACGCAGCCAGCGCTCGCCATCCCGGTCGACGAACGCCTCGCGGGTGGCCTGCGGATTGTTCCAATAGCCGGCGGCCACGCTCGGTCCCGAGGTCCAGATCTCGCCCAGCACGCCGGGCGCCACCGGCTCGCCGGTCACGGTGTCGGCGATCATCAGCCGGTTACCCGGCTGGGGCCGCCCGCAGGACACCAGCGCCAGGCCGGCTTCCTGCGGCCGCACCGCCGCGCGCGCCAGCGCCATCTCGTCAAAATGGCGCACCCGCCCGCCCCGCCCCGGCGACGTGCCGGTCACGAACAAGGTGACCTCGGCCAGGCCGTAGCAGGGATAGAGCGCCTCGGCGGCAAACCCCGCCGGCGCGCACAACCGCGCGAACGCCGCCAGCGTCTCCGGCTGCACCGGTTCGGCGCCCGAGAACGCGACCCGCCAACCCGACAGGTCCAGTCCCTCGAGCTGTTCGGGCCGGATCCGCTCCAGGCACAACCGGAAGGCGAAGTCGGGGCCGCCGCTGACCGTGGCGCGGAACCGCGACACGGCCTGCAGCCAGCGCAACGGACGTTCCAGGAAATACTTGGGCGAGGTCAGGATCACTTCGCAGCCGATATGGAATGGCTGCAACAGGCCGCCGATCAGGCCCATGTCGTGATACAGCGGCAACCAGGAGACGAACCGGTCGGTCCGATCGGTGGCCATGGCGCCATGGATGGCGTGCTCGTTGGCCATCAGGTTCGCGTGCGTGACCATGACGCCCTTGGGCGACGAGGTCGAACCGGAGGTGTACTGCAGGAACGCCACCGAGGCCGGATCCGGCGTGAAGGCCTGCCATTGTTCCGCCCAGGCCAGGTCCAGTTCGTCCGCCGCCAGGATGCGCGCCTGCGAGAACACGCCGGCCTCGCGCGACAGCCATTGCGCCACCGCGGCCGTGGTCAGCACGGCGCCGGCCTCGCAGTCGCGCGCCATCGCGTGCAGGCGTCCCAGATGCTGGTCGCGCGCCGATTCGGGCGGAAAGGCCGGCACCGACGTCATGCCCGCATACATGCAGGCAAAGAACGCCACCACGTAATGCTCGTCATTGTCGAGCAGCAGCAGCATGCGGGTGCCGGCCGCGAATTCCTGCTGCAGGCGCGCCGCCAGGGCGCGCACCCGCTGATCCAGCGTCCGATGCGTATAGGCGCGCTCACCGGCGGCGTCGAACACCGTCAGGGCGGCCTGATCGGGCGCGAGCGCCACGCTTTCACGCAGGCGCTCGGCGATGCTGCCGGCCCGCGAGGTGAAGGAAACGATATCGTTCATGACATCAACCCACGCACGACAGGTCGTCGACGTCCGCCAGGCGCAGCGCCGTGGGATCGGCCGCCTCGACATTGCCATGGGGGTCGGCCATGGCCACCACCACCTTGCGCGGACCGGCGAACGGCGTGCGGGCGTGGGCCACCAGCATGTTGTCCAGCATCATCACGTCGCCCGCCTGCCAGGCAAAGCGCACCGTCTCTTCGTCAAGGACCGCGCGGATCTCGTCGAAGACCTCGTCGGCGATGGTCCTGCCGTCGGCGTCGTACACGTTGCGCGGCACGTTCTCGATGCCGAAGGCCTCCTCCAGCGATTCGCGCACGTCGGCCTGCAGGGACGACACGTGGAAGAGATGCGCCTGGTTGAACCACACCAACTCGCCGGTGTGCGGATGACGCTCCACGCCCTGGCAGCGCTGGCGCGTGCGCAGGCCGTCGTCCTCCAGCCATTCCCATTCGATGCCGGCCTGGCGGCAATAGGCCTCGACCCGGGCGCGGTCGTCGGTATTGAAGACCGTCTGCCATGGCAGGTCGAAATCGCCGAAATTGCGCACGTAGACCAGGCCGCGCGCGAAGCGCCGACGGATGGCCGCGGGCATCCGCCGATAGACCGCGCGACTGTCCGCGATGGGTGTTTCCCCGCCCGACTGCGCGGCGGTCACGCAGTGGAACCAGATGCGCATCGGCCATTCCCGGGTGTAGGCCTGTTCGTTGTGCAGCGGGATGTGCTGGTGCGCGGGGTATTCGGTGCTGGTGTACACCCCTGACTGGACCGCGCTGCGCGGGGTCGAGCCAAACTCGTAGGCCAGCAGTTCATGGCCAAAGCCGGCGGCAAAGCCGCGGAATACATCGACCGAAGGCACCTCGAAGCCTCGCAGCAGCACGCCGCCGATGGTCAGCAGCGCCGAATCGATCTGCGCCCGCAGCCGGCCCTGGGCGGCGGACAGTGACTCGCCCACGGCAGCCGGCGTCAACAATAGCGGCAACTCGCTGCCGGGCGGTGCAACACGCTCGAATCGTTCCATAGCTTCAAATCCGTAGATGAGGGGTGCCGGACCGCACCGCGCGGCGCAGGGGAACTGCGCCTCAGGCGGGCATACCGGCCGTTTCCGTGCGGAACCACGCCAACGCGGCGAGACCGCCCGCCGGCGCCGGCAACGCACAGGCCGAGGGTGGCGCGGCGCCATCGGCGACCTGCGTGCCCAGGCCCGCCAGGCCAGGCAAGTCCGGCGATTCGGGCCACATCGCCTGCCATGCCTCGATGTCGGGCGGGACCCGGTCAGATAGGCGCAAGCGCTGCATGGTGTTCCGGCCGGCAATGTTCGGCGATGCGATTGACCACGGCGTCCACCACGATGGCCTCGTGGTGGCGGATGAAGAAATGGCCGCCGTCGAACCAGGTCGTGCGCCCCGGCGCCAGCGTCTCGTCGCGCCAGGCCTCGATGAACGGGGCCTCGATATCATCCTGCCTGCCCGCCAGCACCTCGATCGGCAATGGCAGGCGCGGCACGGGCTGATACCGGTAACCCCGGCACAGGGCATAGTCGGCGGCCAGCGTGCCCAGCGCCAGGCGCAGCAGCTCGGGGCTGTCGAAGACCGCCTCGGGCGTCCCGCCCTGCTTGCGCATGTCGTCGATCAGCGCGGCGTCGTTGTCCAGGCCATCGAATCGATGCGGATCGCGGCGCGCCGGCGCCGGACTGCCGGACGCGATCAACAGCGCCGGCAACCGGGCGCCGGCCTGCCGTTGGCGGGCCGCCATGGCATAGGCCAGCAAGGCTCCCATGCTGTGCCCGAACAACACGTGCGGCAAAGCCAGGTCGGCGGCATGCGCCTCGCACAATTGCGCCACCAGGGTGTCGAAATCCTGTGCGTATGCCTCGCCGATGCGTGCGCCGCGCCCCGGCAATTCCACCGGCACCAGCCGCAACCATGCAGGCAGCGCGCGGCGCCACCGCAAGTACATGGTGGCGCTGGCGCCGGCGCATGGCAGGCACAACAGGGCGACAGGCGCAAGACTCATTGCGGCGCGGTCTCGGTCTGGCTTTCCATGAAACGGCGCAGCGACGCCGGCCGCATGTCGGTCCAGACGCGCTCCACGAACGCCAGGCAGGTCTGCTTGTCGCCCTTGACGCCGGTGTCACGCCAGCCCGCCGGGGTCGGCTTGAAATCGGGCCAGAGGGAGTACTGGTCTTCGTCGTTGACCAACACGCGCAGCTCCGCGTCCTCGCGGTCGAAACAGTTCATAGTGTCGTATCCCTGAAAAGAAAACGTCATCCCGATACGAGATTGACTCTTATTTAGAATGACGAACCAGCCAGTTGGAAATTCAGGATTTCATTCGCGCTTTTTTCGGGGCGCGACCCGCATGGGTGACGGCTTGCCGCCGCGCGGCCGCCTCAACCGGGCTGCAGGCATTCGTGGCAGGAACTGAGCGCCAGGTGGGCATCGCGGATCATGAAATTGACCAGCGCCGTCGAGACCCCCAGTTCGCGCGCCACGTCGCGCTGCGTGCAGCCTTCGAACCGATGCAGTTCGAACGCCCGGCGGGTGCGGGCCGACATCTGCGTCAGCGCGGTGGTCGCCATCCTGAGCGCCTGGCTGCTCACCGCGGCGTCTTCGGCCACCGAGGCCGAGACCGCGTGGCGGCCGGCCTCCTCGTCCGCGAAAAGGCGTTGTTCCAGCGCGCGGCGCCGATGGCAATCGATCGCCAGATGGCGCACGGTCTGGTACAGATAGGCCGCCGGCTCGCGCACGCCTTGCGGCACCGCGCCCTCGAGCAGCTTGACATAGGCATCCTGCACCACGTCGTCAGCCAACTCCCGTGAATCGAGGATGCGCATCGCCGCGCGAACCAGCTGCCGCCGGTTCGCCTCGTATAGCGTGGTCAGTGTTTCCATCGTCGGCGCAGTGCTCGTAACCATGTGTACCTCCTCGGGCGCCGGGCGCCCACGTCATAGTCCGACACCGCCCCGTGATGGCGCGGCGTCAATAGCGGTAAGTGACAGTGGCGAGTACCGTGCGGTCCACGCCATAGCGGCAATTGCTGCGATCTCCCCGGCAGACCACGGTCTGCCGGTTGAAAACATTGCTGGCATCCAGCGCCAGGCGCCAGGCGCCTGCGTCGTAGGCGAGCGCGGCGTCCACGACGGTGGCGGCCTCGTTCTTCATGGTGTTGGCGGCGTCCACGTAGGTGGAGCCGATATGGCGCACCCCTACGCCCGCGGTCCATCCGGCCAACCAGCCCTCAAGCGAGCGGTTCAGCCAGAGAGAAGCCATCTGGCGCGGCGTCACGATGGGCATTTTTCCGGTCGTGCCGTCGTTGGCCTGCTGATTCTTCACATCGTTGAAGGTATAGGCGGCCAGCACGTCCCACCCTCGCGCCAGGCTGACCTTGGCCTCGAGTTCGACGCCGCGCGCGCGCACGCGGCCGGTGGTGACGCTGAAGCCGGGGTGCGCCGGATCGGGATCGGCGGTCAGCACGTTGCGCTGCCGCAGGTCGAACAGCGCCAGCGTGTACAGGCTTTGCGATTGCGGCGGCTGGAACTTCACGCCCACCTCGAACTGCTCGGCCCGGGACGGATCGAACGGCTTGCCCTCGTACGAGGCGCCGGCCTGGGGCACGAACGAGGTCGCATAGCCCACATAGGGCGCGACCCCCGCCCCCGCCGCATACGACACCCCTACTCGTCCCGTGTAGACATCGCCACGGCCACGCGTACGAGTACCGGCGAGCAGGTTGTCGGTTACGTCGCGGTAGTCGTCGCGCCGCACGCCGAGCAGCACGGTCCAGTCCCCCGCCTGCACCTTGTCCTGGAGATAGAGCCCCCACTGCTCGCTGACCTGCCGCACCTTGATGATCGACGGCGCGCCGGACGGCAGCGCGATGCCCTGCCCGTAGCGCGGATCCAGCAGATCCAGGCTGGGCGCGGCCGCCTGCTGATAGTGCTGGCGCCCCGACAGGCGCCTGGCATCCAGCCCGGCCAGCACCGTATGGCGCAGGCCGCCCGCTTCGAGGTCGCCTTCGATCTGGCTGTCCACCGCCAGCCCTTCGGCACGTTCGCGCGCCTGCAGCTGGGCGCGCGCCAGCGTACGGCCATCGCGGGCCAGCGCCCCCGCATACAGATTGCGCAGCAGCATGTCGCCTTGCTGGTAGCGCGCATTCTGGCGCACCCGCCATTGCGCGTTCAGGCGATGCTCGAGCTGGTACCCCAGGCTGAAGAAATCGCGGTCGTTGCGGTCGTAGTCGTAGTCGCCCACCAGCACCCGCGTCGGATAGTAGGCGCGCGATTCGCCGTCGTTGCGATCATGCTGGTAGTGCATCAGCAACGTGAACGAGGTGTCCGCGTCACGCCAGCCGAAGGCGGGCGCCACATAGGCCAGGTTGTCGCGGTAGCGATGGTCGCTGTCGTACTTGTCCTGCGTGCCGGATTCCTTGGCGGTCGCGGTCAGGCGGAAGCGGGCCTGCCCGCTTTCGTTGAAAGGCCCTCCCAGGTCCAGGTAGGCCTGCTTGTGCTCGAACGACCCGAACTGCAGCGCGGCTTCGCGCAGCGGCGTCTCGGGGGGACGCTTGGTGACGCGGTTGACGATCCCGCCGGGCGCGGCCTGCCCATACAGCGCCGATACCGGCCCGCGCACGACCTCGATCTGTTCCAGCGCATAGGTCGGCACCCGCGCCCGGATCTGGTCATAGGGCATCTGGCTCAGGCCGTCGCGGTAATCCCCGGTCAGCTTGGCATCGAAACCGCGCAACACGACCCAGTCATTGCGGACCTCGGTGCCGCCATAGTTGTCGATCTGCACGCCCGGCGTGTACTGCAGCGCCTGCGTGACCGAACGGGCGCCCCGCGCCTGCATGTCGGCGGCCGTCACCACCGACACCGACTGCGGCACCGAGACCAGGGGGGCCAGCGTCTTGGTGGCGGCGCGATCCTCGAGCTGCGTGAAGCCCCGCGCCATGCCTTCGACCTGTGTGATCGGCAGGATCGCGACGGCGGGCATCCAGGTTCGACGCACGCGGAAACCGCCCGACAGGTCTTCGTAGACTTCCAGGCCGTGGCCGCGCAAGACCGCCTCGAAGGCGAGCGCGGGCGCGTAGGCGCCGTCCAGGCCGTCGCTGCTCAGGTCACGGGTGACCGCGGGATCGAAGTAGACCAGCACATGCGCCTGGCTGGCGATCTGCTGCAGCACCTGGGTCAGCGGCCCGGGCGCGACGTGAAAGCTGCGCGTGGTGGCCGCCTGCGGCCCGGGCTGAGCCCCGGCCAACGGCATGGCCGCGAGCGCGCCCAGCAGCAGCATCCGCGCGCACAGCCGCCCGCCCGCCATGGGGCCAGGGGCGCGTACGAGACGTTGATCGGCTGCTCCGATAACCATGGATTCCGGCTTTTTTCCGTGCAATTGAGTCCTCTTGATTGAAAGGACACGCCAAAACCGGAAACCGGAAAGGTATCGACAAAAAAAAACCCGGAATCCGGGCGAATGGAGAAATCGGGGCTGTTACCGAGCCGAAACGCGAACCCAATAAGGGCTGCGCCGGGTCACCGTGACAGGCAGCAGGCGGGCCACCGCCTGTAGCGCCCTGTCGGTGTCGTTCAAGGGAAACAATCCAGAGATCCGCAACTTCGCCGCCGGCGCGTCACAGGAAATCAACCCGTGCCGGTAACGGCTCAGTTCGGCCAGGAACCGGTCCAGCGGCATGTCATCGGCCGCCAACTCGGCATTGATCCAGGCCGTATCGGCCAGCGCCACCGGACGGACGGGCTCGATACCGTGCGCGCCGTAGCGGGTGGCCTGCCCCGGCTGCAGCAACAGCGGGCTGCCGCCGGCCGCCGGCTCGATCTCCACGTGCCCCTCGAGCAGCGCCACGCGGGTCTGGTCTCCGTCCAGGCGCACCATGAAGCGCGTGCCCAGCGCGCGCACGCCCCCGGAAGGGGTGTCGACCCGGAACGGCAGGCCGGCATAGCCGGCCGCGTGCCCGGTACGGATCTGGATTTCGCCGCGTCGCAGGCGCAGGCGGCGTGTCCGTCCGTCATAGAGCACGTCGATCGCGCTGTCGGTATTGAGCAGGACCTCGGTGCCGTCGACCAGGGTCACCGACCGTTGCTCCCCCACTGCCGCCACGTAGTCGGGCGAGAGTCGTACCCAGCGCATGCGGTCGGCCGTCCAGACCAGGCCGCCGGTACAGGTGGCCAGCCCCAGCATGGCGATGAGCGCGCGGCGGCGGCCATTGCGCCGATCGACCGTCAGCGCCTGATAGGCGGGACTGCCCCCCAGTTCGCGCATGCGGCCATCGACGCGCATCAGGTGGGCCCAGGCCCGCTCATGGTCGGGATCCGCCTGGCGCCAGCGTTCCCAGGCCAGCCGGTCCTGCACGGTGTCGGCGCCACTCGTCAACAGCACGTACCAGCGCGACGCCTGCTCGGCCACATGCGCCGGTAGCGGCAGTCCGCCAGCGTAGGCGGCGGGCGTCGCATTCACCCGCGTCACGCGAAACCGTCCTGCGCGAAGAAGCAGGCCTGGACCGCGCGCACCATGTAGTTGCTCACCGTGCGGGTGGTCACCCCCAGCCGCGCCGCGATATCTTCATGCCTGAGCCCTTCGAGTTGCGCCAGCAGGAACGCCTCGCGCACCTTTCCCGGCAACGAATCGAGCGCGCGATCGATGGCGAGCAGCGTCTCGATGACGATGTGCCGTGATTCAGGGCTGGGTTCCACGGGCTCGGGCAGATTGGCCAGGGCCTCGAGATAGGCCCGCTCGATCATTTCGCGCCGATAGTGGTTGGACAGCAGCCGGCGAGCGATGGTGGCGAGAAACGCGCGCGGCTCGGACAGCGGCGGGATTTCCTTGGCGGTCAGGACCCGCATGAAGGTGTCGTGCGCCAGGTCGGCGGCGCAGTCGGAGTTGGCGGTGCGATAGCGCAGCCAGCGCGCGAGCCACGAATGATGCTCGGCATACAGCACCGCCGTACGCTCTCGTAACCCCGCTTCGCTGGACATGGACGTCTCCCGCAATGTTGACCCGGACAATCGACGGTAATGATAACCATTATCTATTTTGCCGACTAGGACTACATCCGAGTTGAATTCTTGTTTACATCAAGGATGTGACCGCCAAGCCTGATACATCCGCGGCGTCATGAAACCAAGGGAAAACCCTTATTTGTTTCTCATGCCGCCCTGCCGCGGGCCCACCAGGCCCGGGCAAGGCAGGCACAGCGGGTAGCGCCCTGCCCCAAACGGGCGGGTCCGAGCCGGCCCCCGCCCTTTTCATTACAGCATGTGCGCCAGGAACTCGCGGCTGCGCGGATGCTGCGGCGCGCGGAAGAAGTCCGCCGACGGCGCCTCTTCGACGATGCGGCCTTCGTCCATGAAGATGACGCGGTGCGCCACTTCGCGGGCGAAGCCCATTTCGTGGGTCACCACCAGCATGGTCATGTGCTCGTCGGCCAGCTGGCGCATGGTGCGCAGCACTTCGCCGGTCAGCTCCGGGTCGAGCGCCGAGGTCGGCTCGTCGAACAGCATGATGTCCGGCTCCATCGCCAGCGCCCGGGCGATCGCCACGCGCTGCTTCTGGCCGCCCGACAGGCGCGTCGGATAGTTGTCGCGCTTGTTCAGCAGGCCGACCTTGCGCAGCAGTTCCTCGGCCTTGGGCACGATGGCGGCGCGCGGCATGCCCTTGACGATCATGGGCGCTTCGATGATGTTCTGCAGCACCGTCATGTGCGGGAACAGGTTGAACGACTGGAACACCATGCCCATCTTGCGGCAGATGCGGCGCACGTCGCCGTCGCTGGCGTAGCGGCTCTGGCCGCCCGGCACCGCCGTGGCCAGGGCTTCGCCCTCGATCTCGATGGTGCCGTCGTCGATGGTTTCCAGGTGGTTCAGGCAGCGCAGGAAGGTGCTCTTACCCGAGCCCGACGGGCCGATGACCGCCACCACTTCGCCCTTGCCCAGCTCCAGCGAGACCTGGTCCAGCACCCGGTTGGCGCCGAACGACTTGACGATGCCGCGGGCCGAGATCATGGCGCCGCGACCGCCGGCGGACGGATTACTGGTCGTATTTGGCATAGCGCTTTTCCATACGCTGGAAGAACCACGTCAACACCAGCGTCATGAGGAGATAGAAGGCGGCCGCGACCAGGAACGGCGTGGTCGTGAAGTCGCGCTGCACGATGCCGCGCGCGGTGCGCAGGATGTCGTTGAGCGCCAGCACGTAGATCAGGGAAGTGTCCTTGACCAGGGTGATGGTCTCGTTGCTCATGGGCGGCAGCACCCGCTGCACCATCTGCGGCAGCACGATGCGGCGCAGCGTCTGCAGGTAGGTCATGCCCAGCACCTTGCTGCCTTCGTACTGGCCGCGGTCGACCGACTGGATGCCGGCGCGGAAGATCTCGGCGAAATACGCCGCGTAGTTCAGCGCGAAGGCCACCACCGCCGCCGGGAAGTCGGGCAGGCGGACCCCCACCACCGGCACGAACGGCAGCGCGAAGTAGATGAACAGCATCTGCAGCATCAGCGGCGTGCCGCGCATCAGCCAGATGTAGCCATTGACCAGCTGGCTGACGAAGCCCCATTTGGAGATCCGCAGCAGCGCCAGCACCAGGCCCAGCGGCACGGCCAGCGCCAGCGTGATGAAGAACAGCGTCAAGGTCACTTTCGCGCCTTGCGCCAGGGGTCCCAGGAGGGAGAGTACGTAGTCCATGCGGATGGGAGTGCGCCGTGGGTGGCGGGAGGAATCAGGGGCCGGGGCGCCGGCGCGAAGGATCGCCGGACTGAAAAACGCCCGGACCGCGCCGCGGTCCGGGCGTTTCCCGGGAGATTACTTGACGATGTTGGCGCCGAACCACTGGGTCGCGATGCGGCCGGCGGTGCCGTCCTGCTTCATCGAGTCCAGCGTCTTGTCGAGCTTGCCCAGCAGCTCGGTGTCGTCCTTGCGCACGCCGACGCCGTAGTCTTCGGTGCCGAAGTTGTCGTCCAGCACGCGGTATTCACCGGCGCGCTTGCTGATCAGGTAGCGGCCCACCACTTCGTCGACCACGATGGCGTCGAGGCGGCCGGCGGCCAGGTCCATCAGCGCGGTGACGTTGTCGCCGAACTTCTTGACTTCCTTGATGCTGCCGGCGACCGGGTCCTTGGCGATGGCGTCGGTGGCGCTGCTGCCATCCTGGGCGCCGACCACCTTGCCGGCCAGATCGGCCTTGGCCTTCACCGGCGAGGCGTTGCCGACGATGATGATCTGGTGGTTGGCCATGTAGGGCGCGGTGAAGCTGATGTTCTTCTTGCGTTCTTCGGTGATGGTCAGGCCGTTCCAGAGCACGTCAACGCGCTTGCCATTCAGCTCGGCTTCCTTGGCGCTCCAGTCGATCGGCTTGAATTCGACTTCCAGGCCCAGGCGCTTGCTGGCTTCCTTGGCCATGTCGACGTCGAAACCGACGATCTGGTTGTTGGCGTCGCGGAAACCCATGGGCGGGAAGTTGTCATCCAGGCCGACGACGACCTTGCGGGCGGCGGCCGGCGCCTGCGCACTGGCGGCGGGCGCGTTGTCGGACGGGCCGCAAGCGGTCAGCATCGTGGTTGCGGACACGAGAAGAACAGCAGTCAGTTTTTTCATATTTATCGAGGGCGCGAGGCGCAGGAATGAAGAAGGCCGGAGGGCTCGACGAAAGCCGCGAGCCGGTTATTTTAGCGTTCCTGGAAATATGTGTTTCATGAAGGACATATATAGGGCCAACAGCAGGGCCGCGCGCTAGCCGGCCCGCGCCGCCATGCCCGCGCGCAGGCCGGCCGCGCAGTCGAGCGCGTCGTCCCACAGCTGGCGCGTCAGCGCCTCGGCGTCGGTCTCGCGGGCCATCGCGGCGGCCTCGCCCGACCACAGCAGCGAGAAATCGCCGCTGCCGGTCTTTTCCACCGCGACTCGCAACGGATCGACCGCGCCGGTCGCCAGCGGAAACGCGGGCGCCACCGCGCTCATCGGGCCCTGTTCGCGCATGAAGCGCGTCAGCAGCCCGCGCGCCGGGCGGCCCGTGTACAGATTGGTCAGACGCGTGGCGTCGTCGCGCGCCGCGCGCACCGCCTGCCGGTGAATGGCAGAACGCCCCGCCTGCGGCGTCAGCAGATAAGCGGTGCCCAGTTGCGCGGCCGCCGCGCCCAGCGCGAAGGCCGCGGCGATCCCGCGCCCGTCGGCAATGCCGCCGGCCGCGATCACCGGCACGCCCACGGCGTCCACCACCTGCGGCAGCAAGGCGTACAGGCCCGGCTGGGCGCCGATGTCGTCGGTCAGGAACATGCCGCGATGGCCGCCGGCCTCCACCCCCTGGGCAATGATGGCATCCACGCCGCGGGCGTCGAGCCAGCGCGCCTCTTCGACCGTGGTGGCGGACGACAGCACCATGGCGCCGGCGCGGCGCACGCGCTCCAGCAGCGCGTCGTCGGGCAGCCCGAAATGGAAGCTGACCACCGCCGGCCGCGATTCCTCGACCACCTGGCACATGGCCTCGTCGAACGGCGCGCGGCCCGGGCCGCTGCCCGCGGCCGACAGGTTCAGCCCGGCCTCGCGGTAGTACGGCGCCAGCGTCTCGCGCCAGCGGGCCTGGGCCGCCTCGTCGGGCGCGGGCGGCGTGTGACTGAAGAAATTCAGGTTGAACGGCGCGTCGGTCTCGGCGCGGATCGCGGCAATCTGTTCGCGCAGCGCGTCCGGGCCAAGCGCGGCGCAAGCCAGCGACCCGAGGGCGCCAGCGCGGCAGGCGGCAATCGCCAGCGGACTGAAGGAGCCGACCATCGGCGCTTGGATCAGGGGCAACAGCGAAGGCAGCGATTTCATCTCGGGCACACGACGGCAATGGAGGACACCCGAGCATATCGCAACGGCATGCTAGGCTTGGGCCTTCCCCCTACTCGTCTCACGCCATGGAATTTCGCAGCAACGGCCGCCCCGATCTGGCCGCGCGCCGGGAGCGCGCCGCATGAGTCCAGCCTTGCGTCTTGGCCCCCTGGTCTTTCCCATCGAACTCGCCCTGCTGGTGGCCACCGCCGCCGTCGGCCTGCTCGCCGGCCGCCTGCTGGCCGGCACGCGCGCCGAGGACGCCGGCCGCGTCCTGTGGCGCTGCCTGCTGCTGGGCCTGCTGGTGGCCCGGCTCGCCTTCGTCTGGCAATACCGCGATCACTTCCTGCAGGATCCGCTCAAGATCCTGGACCTGCGCGACGGCGGCTGGACCGGCCTTGCCGGGCTGGCCGCGGCGCTGCTCTATGGCGCCTACGCCGTGCTGCGCAACCGCGCCCCGCGCCGCGCCCTGCTGGTCGCGATGGCGCTGAGCACGGCCGTCTGGCTCGGCGGCGGCCGCCTGCTGGCGCCCTCGACCCAGACGCAGCCGCAACTGGCGGGCCTGTCGCTGCAACAGCTGGATGGCGCGCCGGCCGCGCTGGCCGCCTTTCACGGCAAACCCACGGTGGTGAACCTGTGGGCCAGCTGGTGCCCGCCGTGCCGCCGCGAGATGCCGGCGTTCGAGCAGGCGCAGGCGGCCAACCCCGACATCCATTTCGTCTTTCTCAACCAGGGCGAGGCGGCGGCCACCGTCCGTCAATACCTGGACGAGCACGCGCCGTCGCTGGCCAACGCCCTGCTCGATCCGGCCGGCGAGGCCTCGCGCCAGATGAGCAACCGAGGCTTGCCCGCGACGCTGTTCCTCGATGCCCAGGGTCGGTTGATCGACGTGCGCGTCGGCGAACTGTCCAGCGCCACGCTGGCGCAGCGGCTGGAATCGATCCGGGCGGCCGACGCGCCGCGCTGAACGGCGGAACTGAACGGTGTCACCGGCGCCGTCCCGCCGCGCCCGCGGCCCTCAAGCCTCGCCGCCAGCCCCGCCGCTGCCGGGCAGCGCTTGCGCCCAAGGCAGCGCCACCCCTTGTTCCGTTTCCTGCTCCATTCGCGCCAGCAATCGCAGACGCTGCCCCACCGCCCGCGGCACGTCAGGCAGGCGCACCACCAGCAGCGGTCCGCGCGGCAGCGCGTTGACGGTGGCGATGATGCTGCCGCCGCCGGCCGCCTTGCCGGGCACCTGGGTCCACGCCAGCAGCTCGGCCTCCTCCACAGGCGCCTCGACGGCCCGGTCGTGGCCGCAGGCCGGGCACCACAGCCGCGCCGGATAGACCCGATGCCCGCACTGCGCGCATTCCCTCACGTTGAAACTCATGCGTCCTCCCTGGCCAGCACCGCGGCGTTGGCGCACATGCCGTAGCGCAGCTGCACCATGCCGTAGCCGGTCGCCACGCCATGGCGCGCATGCGCCACCTGGCGCGCGCCGGCCCGGCCCAGCAGCTGGCGCGCCACTTCCGCCAGCCCGTGCATGCCGCCGGCCGTGCCCGCCTGCCCCGCCGACAGTTGCCCGCCCGCCGTGTTGACCGGCAGCTCGCGGGTGGCGATGCGGCGCGCGATGAAGCCCGGCAGGTCATTTGCCGGCGCCAGGCCCAGGTCGCACAGCTGCGCCACCGCCATCGCCGGATAATCGTCGTACACGCCGACCACGTCCATATCGTCGGGCCCCAGGCCGGCCTCGGCCCACAGCGCGGACGCGAAGCCGGCAATGCCCGTCACCAGGCCATCCCCCTCCTGATGATCGAAGTTGTAGCGCGCGCCGCTGGCCCGCAGCGTGACGTGCACGCCTTGCGGCCGCGCCTGCAGCACCAGCGCGCAGGCGCCGCTGACCACCGGCACGCAGTCGAGCCGGCCCAGCGGCTCGGCCACCATCGGCGCGTCCAGGTATTGCGCCAGCGTCAGCGGCTGGCGGTAGGCGGCGTTGGGATTGGCGCCGGCCCAGGCCCGCTGCGCCACGCACAGCGCGCCGTAATCCTCGCGTCGCAGGCCGGTCCGCGCCATCTGCCGCTGCGTCAGCATGGCGAACAGCGGATTCGGCCCGACGCAGCCCAGCGGGCTCAGGTAATCCTGCGCGCTGCGGTTGTAGCGCCCCACCAGCGCGGCGAAATCGGCGCCGGCGAAATGGTCGCCGGCCACCAGCACGATGGTGCGCGCCTGCCCGGCCCGCAGCGCCAGCCAGGCGTGGCGCAGCAGGTTGATGGCGCTGGCGCCGCCCATCTCGTCCTGCATGCACCAGCCCAGCGTCAGGCCGAGCCGCCACGCCATGTCGATGGCGCGGTCGGGGCGCAGCGTGAACGAGGCCAGGCCCAGGCCGTCGACGTCCGCCGGCCGCAGCCCGGCGTCATCCAGCGCCAGGCGCACCGCCTGGGCGATCAGCGTGGCCGTGTCGCAGCCGGGCTCGGGATGGCGCAGCGCGGGCGTCTCGCCCACGCCGACGATGCCGGGCCCGGCGCTCATGCCGATTCCTGCCGCGGCGGCTCGCGCGTCAGCAGCAAGGTGATGACCGTGATCGCCGCCATCCCCACCAGGAACCACGCCACCGGCGTGGCCGATTCATACTTGCGCAGCAGCGCCATGGCGATCAGCGGCGACAGGCCGCCGGCGAACACCGAGGCCAGCTCGTGGCCCAGCGCCAGGCCGGTGTAGCGCACCTCGGCCGGGAACAGCTCGGCGAAATACGCCGGCTGCGTGCCGATCATGGCGGCGTGGCAGATCGTGTTGCCCAGGAAGAACGCCAGGAAGATCCACATCGGGTCCTTGGTCTGCACCAGCCAGAAGAACGGAAACGCCGCCAGCATCAATCCGGCCGAGCCGATCAGGTAGACGGTGCGCCGGCCGATGCGGTCCGACAGGTGGCCGAACCACACCAGCGTGCCCAGTTCGATGAACATGGAGGCCAGCACCCCGCCCAGCATCACGTCGTTGGGAATGCCCAGGAACTTGCCATAGGCCAGCGCGAACGCCAGGAAGATGTACGAGCCGCCGTTCTCCGCCACCCGCAGCCCCATGGCGGTGAACACCTGGCGCGGATAGCGGCGGAACACTTCCACCGCCGGCATGCCGCGCTTGGCGGTCTTCTTGGCCTGCACGAACTCGTCGCTTTCCGGGATGTGCTTGCGGATGTACAGGCCGATGCCGAAGATCAGCACGCTCAGGAGGAACGGCAGGCGCCAGCCCCAGCTCATGAAGGCCTCCTGCGGCAGTTGCTGCGCCAGCATGAAGACGCCGGACGACAGCACGAAGCCGCCGGCCACGCCCAGCTGGCTGAACGACGAGAAATAGCCGCGGCGCTTGCCGTCCACCGCCTCGCTGATGAGCAGCACGCCGCCGCCCCATTCGCCGCCGGCCGCCGCGCCCTGCATCACGCGCAGCACCACCATCGCCACCGGCGCCCAGATGCCGATCTGCTCATAGGTTGGCAGCAGCCCGATCAGGAAGGTGGCCGCGCCCATGATGCCCAGCGTCCATTCCAGCGCCAGCTTGCGGCCATAGCGGTCGCCGATATGGCCGAAGATCACGCCGCCCAGCGGCCGCGCCAGGAAGCCCACGGCAAAGCCGGCGAAGGCCCCCATGGTGCCCAGCAGCGGATCGGTGCCCTTGGGAAAGAACAGTTCGCCGAACACCAGCGCCGCCGCCGTGCCGTAGATGAAAAAGTCGTACCACTCCATCGCGTTGCCGGCGACGGACGCCATCACCACCCGCCGCGTGCGCTTGCGCCGGGCCTGCTCGTCGGCGCTCTGCGCCGCGCCCTGGTATGCCATTGTCATGCTCTTGCCCCTTGTTTTATATGGACGGGATTCAGCGCGCCACGCGGTAGCCGGCGGCGTCGCGATCCCAGGTGTCGCCCGTCACGCCCTCATCGCGCAACCGGAACTTGCGGACCTTGCCGTTCTCGGTGCGCGGCAGGTCGTCCAGCACGCGCAGATAGCGCGGCACGGCGAAATACGGCATGCGCGGCTGGCAGAAATCCAGCAGGGCCTGCGGCGTGAGCACGCAGCCCGGCTTGTAGACCAGCGCCGCCATGACCTCGTCCTCGGCCAGTTCCGACCGCACCGCGTAGACCGCCGCGACCGCCACCGAGGGATGCGCCAGCAGCACCTGCTCGACCTCGTATGACGAGATGTTCTCGCCCCGCCGGCGGATCGCGTCCTTCATGCGGTCCAGGAAGCGGAAATAGCCGTCGGCGTCGCGCACCACGCGGTCGCCGGTGTGGAACCACAGGTTGCGCCAGGCCTCGACCGTCTTGTCGGCCATGCCGAAGTAGCCGGTGGCGATGGCGAACGGCGGCCGCGCGCGCAGCAGCAGCTCGCCGGCCTGGCCATCGGGCAGCGGCGCATCGTCCGCGTCGGCCACGATGGCGTCGAACTCGGGCGCGACGCGGCCCATGCTGCCGGGGCGCTGCTCGGCCAGCGTGCCGCCGAGCGCGAAGTTGGTTTCCGTGGAGCCGTAGCCTTCCAGCAGCGCGATGCCGGTGCGCTCGGTGAACACTCCGTGGAAACGTTCGGGCACGCCCGGCGCCAGCGCGATGCGGGCGCGGTGGCCGCGCTCGGCCGCCGCAGGTTCGCGCGCCAGCAGCATCGGCACCATCGCGCCCAGCAGGTAAGTGACGGTGGCGCCGGTGGCCTGCAACTGCTCGAAATAGCGGCTGACGGAAAAGCGTTCGTCGCACACGATCGACGCGCCGGTCACCAGCGCCTGGAAGCAGGCATTCAGGGCGTTGGTATGGAACAGCGGCAGGCTGGTGTAGAGCACGTCGTCGGCGCCGATCTCCAGATTGCGGGCGGCGATGACGCCCCACCAGTGGAACTGTGCATGGGGGCAGCACACCCCCTTGGACAGGCCCGAGGTACCAGAGGTATAGAGGATCGCGAGCGTATCGCCGGGGCCGAGGTCGGCCTCGGGCGCGGGCGTGTCCGGCAAGGCCGGCAGCGCGGCGGCCGGCGCCGGCAGGCCGGACGGGACCGCGGCCGTGTCGTTCGCGCCGTCCTCCAGCAGCCAGATCTGCCGCAGCGCCAGGCCGGCGGCGTCGACCCCGGCCAGGGCCGGACAGGAGGCCCGGTCGGCCACCAGCAGCACGCACCCGCTGTTGGCCAGGATGTGCTGCAACTGCATGCCGCGCGAGGCGGTGTTGATCGGCACCACCACCGCGCCCAGCCAGCCACAGCCCAGCACCAGCGACATGAATTCGATGCGGTTGCCCGCCATCAGGCCGACGCGGTCGCCGCGGGCCACGCCGGCCTGCGCCAGCAGCGCCGCCCAGCGGGCCGCCTGGCCGGGCGCCTCGGCATAGCGCAACGCGCCGCCCGGCGCCTGGATCCACGGCCGCGTTCCCTGGCGTGCCGCCTGGTCGCGCAACAGCGACGGCAAAGTCAATGCATGCATGACGTGCTCTTCCCCTTGTTGTCGGCGGCCGCCTGGTCACTGCCGCGGCTCGTGAAAATTAGTCTAGGAATCAACTATTTATGTGTCAAATTTATGGGTATTATTCATTGCATAAACCAGACTGATAACAAGGGCGGACGTGGACTTCGACTTGAATCTCATGCGGGTTTTCCTGACCGTGCTGCATGAGCGCAGCGTCACCCGCGCCGCGCAACGGCTGCAGCTGACGCAGCCCGCGGTCAGCTATGCCCTGGCCCGGCTGCGCGAGAAATTCGACGATCCGCTGTTCGTGCGCACGCCGTCGGGGATGCGGCCCACGCCGGTGGCCTTCGCCCTGGCCGGCCCGATCGAGCGCGGCATGAACAGCTTCGCCGAGGCGGTCAGCCTGCGGCAGCATTTCGAGCCGGCCAGCAGCACGCGGCGGTTCCGGCTGTCGATGTCGGATATCGGCGAAATGGTGTTCCTGCCCAGCCTGATGGAACGCGTGCACGCGCTGGCGCCGCGCCTGCAGGTCGAGGTGGTGGAGGTGCCGCTGGAACAGCTGGCGCAGGCGCTCAAGGACGGCGACATCGACCTGGCGATCGGCAACCTGGCCGGCCTGGGCCGCCACACGCGCCACGCCGATCTGTTCAGCGAGCGCTATGCCTGCATGGGCCGGCGCGGCCACCCGGTGCTGTCGGCCGGCCTGACGCGCGGCCAGTTCAAGCGGCTCGACCACATCCTGGTGGCCTCGCGCGCCAGTGCCCACCGGCTGCTGGACGACGTGCTCGGCGAGGCCGGGCTGCATCGCCAGCCGTATCTGACCCTGCCGCATTTCTCGGCCGCCGCCGAGATCGTGCGGCGCACCGACCTGACCGTCACCCTGCCGCACCGCGCGGCGGTCTGGTTCAACCGCGACAACGCCTTCGAGATCCGGCCGCTGCCGCTGACGCTGCCGCCGCTGAGCGTCACGGTGCACTGGCATCCGCGCTTCGAGAGCGACCCCGGCACGCGCTGGCTGCGCACGCTGGTGGTGGACACCCTGGCGGACCGGGACGCGGGCGGAACGGCGGCTGGCGCCCTGATTTGATCGAATCAAGCAACAGACTCACGCATGGATGCCGGTTTATCTGGCCGGATGACGCAACTAGACTGCCGTCACTCCCTCTTTTCCAGGACACCGCCATGCCCACCCTGCCCGCCCTGCGCCGCCTGATTCCCGCCCTCGCGCTGGCCCTGGCCGCCGCGCCCGCCCTCGCCGCCACCGAACTGACGATCACCCCCTACAACCCCGGCAACGACGCCATCTTCCAGGTCGCCTCGGTGCTGGTCAGCGGCGAACGCGACGCCATCCTGGTCGACGCGCAATTCGGCAAGTCCCAGGCCGACCAGGTCGTGGCCATGGTGCGCGCCAGCGGCAAGCGCCTGACCACCATCTATATCAGCCACGGCGATCCCGATTTCTACTTCGGCCTCGATACCCTCCAGGCGGCGTTCCCCGACGCCAAGGTCGTGGCCACCGCGCCCACCGTGCGCCACATCCGCGAAACGGTCGACGCCAAGCTGGCGTTCTGGGGCCCCAAGCTGGGCGCCGACGCGCCGCGCAAGGCCGTCGTGCCGCAAGTGCTGGAAGGCGACACGCTGACGCTCGAAGGCCAGGCCTTGAAAATCACCGGCCTGGACGGCCCGCAACCCGACCGCACCTTCGTCTGGATCCCGTCGCGCCAGGCGGTGGTCGGCGGCGTGGTGGTGTTCGGCAACCTGCACGTCTGGACCGCCGACACGCAGTCGCCGCAATCGCGCGCCGACTGGCTCGCCACGCTGGCCCGCATCGATGCCCTGAAGCCGGCCACGGTGGTGCCCGGCCATTACGCGCCCGGCGCGCCGCTGACGCTGGAATCGGTGCGTTACACTCAGGGCTACCTGCGCGCCTTCGAGGCCGAGGCCGCCCGCGCGCCGGACAGCGCCGCGCTGATCCAGGCCATGCGCGCCCGCTACCCGCAGGCCGGCGCGGCCGCCTCGCTGGAGATCAGCGCCAAGGTCGCCAAGGGTGAAATGAAGTGGTGATGCGGCGGTAGCCGCCGCGCACAAGCATCACGGCCGGTCCCGCCGGACAACGCGTTCGGCGGGCGCCCGCCCTGTCAGCGCCGCGCCAGCGGCGGCAGCGCCAGATGCCGCAGGTGCCACACCTGCGACAGCGTGCCGCCCCAGAACATGCCGTCGATCAGCCCGGACACGCCGCCGAATGCCGCCGAGAACGCCGCGTCGGCGGCCAGCCCGTGATCGCGCGCCAACATGGTCATCAGCACGAACTTGGACGCGAAGGCCAGCACCAGCAGGACGAGCGTGATCGGCGACCCCGGCCGCTCGATCATGCGCGTCTGCGGGTGATAGGTGGCGCGGCCGGCCCGCGACCACAGCATCCAGCCCAGCACGCCGCCCGCCACCATGCTGGCGGCGAACGCCTCGTAGGCGGCGCGCAGGTCGGTGACTTCGCCGTGGATCGACACCAGCACCCAGACCAGGAACAGCACCGGCAACAGGAAAGTGCGCGACACCGACAGCTGGCGCGGCCGCAGCGCGCGGATGCCGCGATACAGCAACAGCGCGAACAGCGCCCATACCCAAAGCGGCGTGCGATGCAGGATTTCCAGGCTCATGAAGATTCCAGGCAAGGGATTCCGGGCAGGCGCGACCGGAACGGCAGCGCCTGCCCAGTTGAGCAGAAATCTCCTGACAGATCGCTGGCGGTTCAGGCCTCGGCCAGGGCCAGCGCTTCCAGCATCAGGTCCAGGTTCTGCACCGCCGCGCCCGACGCGCCCTTGCCCAGGTTGTCGAACACCGCGCTCAGCAGCACCTGGCCATGATCGGCGTTGCCGTAAACGGCCAGCCGCAGGTCATTGGTGCCGTTGAGCGCCTGCGGATCCAGCGACGTGTGCGCCGCCGCGTCCTGCGGGGCCACCACTTGCACGTGGCGGGCGCCGGCATAGTGCCGGGCCAGGCATGCCTGCAGTTGCGCGGCGCTGACGCCGGCGGGCAACAGGCGCAGCTGCAACGGCACGGTCAGCACGATGCCCTGGCGGAACGCGCCGTACGACGGCACGAACACCGGCCGCTGCGTCAGGCCCGCGTGGCGTTCGATTTCCGGGGTGTGCTTGTGCGCCAGGCCCAGGCCGTAGACCTGGAAGGCCAGCCCGCCGGTGGCGCCCGGGCCCTCGTAGGCGTCGACGCTGGCGCGGCCGCCGCCCGAATAGCCGGACACCGCGTGCACGCTGAGCGGATAGTCGGCCGGCACCAGGCCGGCCCGCACCAGGGGGCGCAGCAAGGCGATGGCGCCCGTGGGGTAGCAGCCCGGATTGCTGACGCGCTTGGCCTGGGCGATGCGCTCGGCCTGCCCGGCCGCCATTTCCGGAAAGCCGTAGACCCAGCCCGCGGTGGTGCGGTGCGCCGAACTGGCGTCGATCACCCGCACGTCCGGATTGACGATCGATGCCACCACCTGGCGCGCCGGCTCGTCGGGCAGGCACAGGATGGCGATGTCGCTGGCGTTGATGGCCTCGGCGCGCCGTTGCGGGTCCTTGCGGTCGCCCTCGGCCAGCGTCAGCAGGCGCAGGTCGGCGCGGCCGCGCAGCCGTTCGTGGATCTGCAGACCGGTGGTGCCCTGGTCGCCGTCGATGAATACTAGGGGATGCGTCATGTGCGTGGCCTTGCGAAAGAGCCGGCGCGGCGCCGGCGGATGGGATCGAAAGTGGATCCAGGCGTCCATCATTGCCCATCGCGCCACATACGAAAAGTCGAATATCATGACGACGAGATTCAGAAATCCTGAACGAAACCGCCATGCGTGAAATCAACCTCGACCGCCTGCGCACCCTGGTCGCCATCGCCGACCTCGGTTCCTTCGCCGACGCCGCCCGCGCGCTGCACCTGGCGCCGCCCACCGTCAGCCTGCACGTGGCCGACCTGGAGGCGCGCGTCGGCGCGCCGCTGCTGACGCGCAAGCGCGGCCAGGTCCGGCCCACGCCCATCGGCGACACCCTGCTGGAACGCGCGCGCCGCCTCCTGGCCGAGGCCGATCAGGCTCTGGACGACGTGCAGCGGCAGGTGCAGGGCCTGGCCGGCCGGGTGCGGCTGGGGGCGTCGACCGGCGCCATCGCCCACCTGCTGCCGCAGGCACTGGAAGCGCTGGGCCGCGAACACCCGGGCATCGACGTCCAGGTGGCCGTGCTGACCTCGCAGGAGACCCTGCAACAGCTGGGCGACGGCACGCTCGACGTGGGCCTGGTCGCGCTGCCGCAGCCGCCCGTGCCGGGCCTGGTGCTGCGGCCCTGGCGGCGCGACCCCATCATGGCCTTCTTGCCCGCCGCCTGGAATCCGCCGGCGCGCGTCACGCCGGCCTGGCTGGGCGAACGGCCGCTGATCCTGAACGACGCCAGCACGCGGCTGTCGCGCCAGACCGGCGAATGGTTCGCCGCCGCCGGGCTGCAGCCGCGGCCGCGCATCCAGCTGAACTACAACGACGCCATCAAGAGCCTGGTGGCGGCCGGCTATGGCGCCACGCTCCTGCCGCACGAAGCCACAGCGCCGCAGGCCGACCCGCGCATCGCCATGCGGCCGCTGCGCCCGGCGCTGTGGCGGCCGCTGGGCATCGCCCATCGCGACGGCCAGGTCGAACGCGCCACCCAGCACGTGCTGGATGCCTTGTGGCTGCTGCGCGCGGCCGGCGGACAGGCCTGATCCCGCCCACCGCGCCAGGCCAGGCCCGCTCGCGGGGACTGACCGCGGCCAGCCCCCCGCACGCCGCCCGGCGCCGGACGCGGGCCTTCGCGCATCACCTCGAAGACGACGCCCGCCGCAGGAACGCCGCGCGCTCGGCTTCCTCGCGCAGGCGCCGGGCGCGGCTGCGGAACAGGTCCTTGCGGCCGACGATGCCCAGCACCCGGCCGCTGGCGCGGTCCAGGATCGGCACGCGGCCGGCGCCGGACAGCGCCATGCGGTCGGCGATCTGGCTGGCCAGTTCCTCCGGAAAGCCGTAGACCAGCTCGCGCCCCTGCAGCGCCTGCGCCAGGGTCTGCCCGTGCAACGCCGGTTCCAGGGCCCAGGCCAGGCTGTCGGCGCGCGTCACCTCGCCCACCGCCACGCCGGCCTCATCGACCACGGGATAGCTGGTGTGGACCGGCTGCGCGGTGGTGAAATGCGCGATCGCCTGCGCCACCGTCAGGCTGTCGGGCAGCGTCTGCACCGGCGTGGTCATCACCTGGCTGGCGCGCAGCAAGTCGAACGGATCGACGCGGTACTCGCGGCTGATGTGGTGGCCGCGGCGCGCGATCTTTTCGGTCAGGATCGAGCGGCGCAGCAGCAGCACCGTGACGCCGTAGGCGAACACGCAGGCCGCCAGCACCGGCAGCAAGGCCCCCAGGTTGCCGGTCAGCTCGACCGCGAACAGCGTCGCCGTCAGCGGCGCGCGCATGGTGCCGCCCATCATCGCCGCCATGCCCACCAGCGCCCAGAAGCCCGGCGCGGCCGGCGGCAACAGCGGCGTGGCCAGCGCGCCCAGCGCGCCGCCGAAGATCAGCAAGGGCGCCAGCACCCCGCCCGAGGTGCCCGAGCCCAACGCGATCGACCAGATCGCCACCTTGACCACCAGCAGCAGCAACACCGCCTGCAAGACCAGGTCGCCCGCCAGCAGATGGCGGATGTTGTCGTAGCCCACGCCCAGCGCGGCCGGCTCGATCAGGCCGCCGATGCCGATGGCCAGGCCGCCCAGCGCCGGCCACCACATCCAGTGCAGCGGCAGTTTCTCGAACAGGTCCTCGGCCGCGTACACCAGCGCCGTCAGCACGCCCGAGCCCAACCCCGCCAGCACCCCCACGGCGGCGCATGCCAGCAGGTGCCACGGGGTGAATGAGATCACGCCGGCGTAGCTGAAGACCGGCCCGGCATCGAGCGCGAAGGCGCGCGCCACGGCCGCCACCAGCGCCGCGGTGGCCACCGGCAGGAAGCTGCGCGGCTTCCATTCGAACAGCAGCAGTTCCACCGCCAGCAGCACCGCCGCCAACGGCGTGGCGAAGATCGCCGTCATGCCCGCGGCCGCGCCGGCCACCAGCAGCGTCTTGCGCTCGCCGTCGTTCAGGTGGATGGTCTGCGCCAGCAGCGAGCCGATGGCGCCGCCGGTCATGATGATCGGGCCTTCGGCGCCGAAGGGGCCGCCGGTGCCGATCGAGATGGCCGACGACACCGGCTTGAGCACCGCCACCTTGGGCGCGATGCGGCTCTTGCCGATCAGGATGGCTTCCATTGCCTCCGGGATGCCGTGGCCGCGGATCTTCTCGGAACCGTAGCGTGCCATCAGGCCGATGATGAGGCAGCCGATGACCGGAATGAAGATCGAGGCCGGCCCGAGGCGGCCAGTGGTGATGGGCAGGTCGGCGAACGAGAACAGGCCGTGGTAGGCCAGGTTGGTGCACAGCGCGATCAGGCGCAACAGGGCCCAGGCGGCGGCCACGCTGGCCAGGCCGGTCGGCACGGCCAGCGCCATCAGCAGCACGACACGCTTGTCGGTGGTGAAGTCGCCCAGCCGCAAGGCGCGCACGGAAGAGGAAACGGGAGGCATGGTACGAGGAGAAAAGGTGGGAACGGAACCCGCGGCCAACGCGTCCACGGGGGACGGCGACAGGCCGGTGTTTGCGAAAAATCAAATATATCGTATCACGACATATATTAGAATCGGCCGGGTGAAACGTTCCCCTGCCCCCGACCTGCCGTCCGCCACCGACTACGAACTGCTGGCCGATTTCCGCTACGCGCTGCGCAAGTTCGCCGCCTTCAGCGAAAACGCCGCCGCCGGCCTCGACCTGATGCCGCAACAGCACCAGGCGCTGCTGGCCATCAAGGGCAGCCGGCCCGGCGCACCCGGCCGCCGCGGCCTGTACGTCGGCGAGATCGCCGAGCGCCTGCTGGTGCGTCCGCACACCGCCGCCGAACTGGTCAACCGCCTGGAGCGGCTCGACCTCGTCAGCCGCGAGCCCGATCCCGAAGACGGCCGCCGCGTCGAGGTGGTGCTGACCGACAAGGCCGAGCGCATCCTGGCCAGCCTGTCGGCCTCGCACCTGGAAGAGCTGCGCGCCATGCGCCCGCTGCTGACCCGGCTGCTGGCGCGCATCGACGACGACGCCGGCGAGCGCTGATCCGGCCCCCTCTTCATTACCGCTGGGCATAAGCTCATGCCGCCAACCGGTGCGCCGCGTGATAAATTGTCGTCCCCCGATATATTTGAAGCGGCGAGGTAAAGGTTTTGGCTGTGGCTATCAAGCGCTGGCTCGGTGCGTTCGCGCCGGCGCCGGTCGGCGTCAACATGCGCGAAAAGCTCTATGGCGCATTGGGCGCGCTGGTCGGGCTGTTCTGCACCGAATGGGTCGGCCACCACGCGCTGGGCAACGCCAATCCCTGGTTCATCGCGCCGATGGGGGCATCCGCCGTGCTGCTGTTCGCCGCGCCGGCCAGCCCGCTGGCGCAACCCTGGTCGATCATGGCGGGCAACCTGGTGTCGGCGTTGATCGGCGTGTTCTGCGCGCAGGCGATATACGATCCCGGCGTGGCCGCGGCCACGGCGGCGGCGCTCGCCATCGCCGCCATGTTCTCGTTGCGCTGCCTGCATCCGCCCAGTGGCGCGGTGGCGCTGACCGCGGTGCTGGGCGGGCCGCAGGTCGCGGCGCTGGGCTATGGCTTCGTGCTGTGGCCGGTGGCGCTGAATTCCGCCATCCTGCTGTGCATCGCCGTGGTCTTCAATGGCCTGCTCCGGCGCAACTATCCGCGCCGCCACGTCGAAGCCGCGCCCGGCCACCAGACCCGCGACCCGGCGCCCAGTGCCCGCCTGGGCTTCTCGCGCGCCGATCTGGACGAGGCCCTGGCGCAGCGCGGCGAGCTGCTCGACATCAGCAAGGATGACCTCGAGGAAATCGTGCTGGCCGCCGAACTGCGCGCCAGCCGGCGGCGCTTCGGCGACGTGCGCTGCGCCGACATCATGTCGCGCGACGTGGTCGTGGTGCAGCAGCAGGATCCGCTGGACTACGCCGTGCGCCTGTTCGACAAGCACCGCCTGCAATGGCTGCCGGTGCTCGATTCCTCCGGCCACTATGTCGGCATGCTGGCGCAGGCCGACGCGCTGGCCCGCAGGAACCGACCCGCCCAGGTGGCGGCCGCGGGCGGCGCGCCCGCCGACCTGCTGGTGGCCGACTGCATGCGTTCCGAGGTGCCGTTCGCCACGCCCGACCTGCCCGCGATCGAGCTGGCGCGGCCCATGGCCGACAGCCTGCACTGCGTGCCGGTGCTGGCCGAAGGCCGCGTGCTGGCCGGCCTGGTGACCCAGTCGGACCTGGTGGCCGCCCTGCACCAGATGGCGCTGTCGGCCGCCGCGCAGGCCGCGCCCGGCCACGACAGCCGCCTGGCGGCGTGAACCGCGGCGCCTCCGTAGCCCTACGGATTCCGCCGGGGCGCGGCCGCGGGGCATAATCCCAGCGTGAATCCGCCCCTGCGCCACCGCGCCCTCCTCGCCTGGCTGGTCCTGTTCTGCCTGGGCGCCCTCTGGATCGGGCGTCAGCATTACGTCGACCAGTACGACCGCTTCTTCCAGGACACCAGCGTGGCGCAGCGCATGCTGAGCCAGAAGACGGTGCAGCACGAAGCCGTGCTGGCGACGCTGTCGGCGCTGTCGCATCCGCCCGCGCCCGAACGGCTGTTTCCCAGCCTGCGGCCGGCCATGCCGCAACTGCAGGCGCTCGGCTACCTGCCCGACGGCGTCTGGGCCGGCAGCGCCGCCGAACCGCCCGGCCTGCGCGCCGCGGTCGAGCAGGCCCGCACGCTCGGCCGCCCGGTGGCGCTGCCGCTGGACGCCGCCCGCTATTGGCTGGTGGCGCCCTCCAGCTGGAGCCTGCTGGTGGACGCCCGCGACTTCATCGCCGCCACCGATTTCCCCGCCAGCCTGGCCAACCTGACCCTCGCCATCGGCCAGCAGCCGCTGGCCCTGCTGCAACGGCAGCCGGCGCCGACCGGGCCGGGATGGCCGCTCGCGCTCGCCAAACCGTTGGGCGCGGCCAGCCAGCCGTTCGTGCTGCGCAGCACCCGCACCCTCACGCCCGCGTCCTGGCCGTGGCTGACGTGGGGGCTGTGGGGCCTGACCAGCGCGCTGCTGGTGGCCGGCGTGGCCGCCACGCGGCGCTCGCGCGCCGAAGCCCGGCGCCAGCAGGAACAGGCGCGGCTGGCAGCCATGGCGCGGCTGAGCACGCTGGGCGAAATGGCCGCCGGCATCGCCCACGAACTGAACCAGCCGCTGACCGCGATCCTGGCGCAGACCCGCGCCGCCCAACGGCTGCTGGACGACGAGGAGGAACGCCCCAGCGTGCGCCGCGCCCTGATGGCCAGCGCCGAACAGGCCAAGCGCGCCGCCGACATCATCAGCCGCATGCGGGCGCTGGTGCAGCCCAGTGCGCCCGGCCGGCGCGAGGCGCTGGACCCGGACGCCCTGGCGGCCTCGCTGCGCTTCCTGCGCGAACCCGAACTGGCGCGCCTGGGCATCCGCCTGCACTGGCACAACGCCAGCCCGCAGGCGCGGCCGCTGGCCGAGCGGGTGGCGCTGGAACAGATCCTGCACAACCTGGTGCAGAACGCCGCCGACGCGTTGGCCAACACCGCGGGGCCGCGCCAGATCACCCTCGAAGGCCGCGCCGACGGCGCCCACTACGTCTTCAGCGTCAGCGACAACGGGCCGGGCATCGCCGCCGACGCGCTGCCACGGCTGTTCACCCCGTTCTACACCACCCGCGCGCAGGGCATGGGCCTGGGACTGGCGCTGTGCGAGACGCTGGCCGGCGCGATGGATGGCCGGCTGGCCGCGCGCAACCTGCAACCGTCGGGCGCCTGCCTCAGCCTGACCCTGCCCCTGGCTGGAGGCCCCGCATGAACCTGCCCGACCAATCGCCGCTGGTCTACCTGGTGGACGACGACGACGCCGTGCGCGACGCGCTGGCGCTGCTGCTGCGCAGCGTCGGCCTGCGCAGCGCGGGCTTCGGCGATCCCCAGCAGTTCCTGGCGCAGCTGGCGCCGCAGACCATCGGCTGCGTGGTGCTCGACATCCGCATGCCCGGCATCAGCGGGCTCGACGTGCTGGCGCGGCTGGCCGAGGCGTCCGACCTGCCGGTGGTGATGCTGACCGGCCATGCCAACGTCGACCTGTGCCGGCGCGCCTTCAAGGGCGGCGCCATGGAATTCCTGCAAAAGCCGGTGGACGACGACATCTTCCTGGACGCGGTGCAGACCGCCGTGCGCGGCCACATCGCCAGCCGCGAGCGGCTGGCCGTGACGCAGGCCGCCGCCGAACGCCTGGCGCGCCTGTCGACGCGCGAACACGAGGTCTTCGAACGCATCGTGCAGGGCCTGAGCAACAAGGAGATCGCGCGCGAGTTCGACCTGTCGCCCCGCACCGTCGAGACCTACCGCGCCAACGTCTTCGCCAAGCTCGAGGCCGACTCGCTGGCGCAGCTGATCCGCCAGTACGCCACGCTGCTCGACTGAGGCATCGCCCGGCCGCCTCCGTAGCGCTACGGAGGCGCGTGGGTAATCGGGCGTATACCGCGCCACGGGCCTTTTGGCCACACTGACTGCTCCTGATCCCCACACGAAAATAGGACGCAGACCATGACCCGCCACACGCTCGCCGCCCTGGTTGCCACGCTCGCCGTCAGCGGCGCCGCCCACGCCGCCGTGCTCACCGAAAGCAATATCTCGACCGCCGACGCCCAGAAGCTGGCCACCGCCGCCGTCGCCGCCTGCCAGGCCAAGGGCTACAACGTCAGCGCCTCGGTGGTCGACCGCGCCGGCCTGCTCAAGGCCTTCGTGCGCGCCGACAACGCCGGCCCGCACACCATCGAGGCGAGCCGCGCCAAGGCCTTCACTTCGGCCTCCGCCAAGGCGCCGACGCTGGCCATCATGGAGAACGCGCAGAAGAACCCCGGCGCCGCCAACCTGACCGACATCCCCGGCTACCTGCTGCTGGGCGGCGGCGTGCCGATCAAGGCCGGCAACAGTGTCATCGGCGCCATCGGCGTGGCCGGCGCGCCCGGCGGCAACCTGGACGCGCAGTGCGCGGATGCGGTGCTGGAAGAGAACGCGGCGCTGTTCAAGTAAGCGGCGAGCGGAGCCGGCCTCTGACTGCCGCCGCATATCGGCCAATCAAGGGCCGGCTCCGCGCTCTGACTCAAAGGTGGATTGTCCGCGCTTGCCGGCCTGCGGGGCTCGCAAATGCGAATCACCAACCCACATCATCGAGGTTATTGCCCACCAAGGCGCAACCGGTATCCGCGACCGCCCAACCTTCTTCGAACAGCCACGCATTGCCCGTATCGGACAGCAGCGCACTGGACTGAAAATCTCCCTGCGCCAGCGTCGCCGTCACACCGGAATCGGCTGTAACGAGCTGATTGAGGTCCTGCCTTATCAGGAGGTCAGCGGCCCGGTCGATCGCCATGGGATGTGCGTCGCGCAGCAGGCCATCGCAGAAAGTCTTCGTGAAAAAATCGGGGCTGTTGCATTGGAACAGATCCCAGGTCGCGTTGATCCAGTCATTGACGGGACTGCCCTGGACCACGATGGGCGGCGACGGAGGCCCCTTCAATCCCGTTCCGTCGTCGGGAAACGGAGGGTCCACCAACACTGCGTAAAACGGACCGCCATCAGTGCTGCCGGGCGGCGCCGACTGCTCCCCGGAAGGAGCGGTGGGTTCGGGTAAAGACGGTAACGGGACCGACGGCAAGGGATATGAGGTTATCGGCCCGATGCCGATGATCGAAGGTATCGGCATACTCGCCATATCCGGATCCGGATGGCTTGCTGGAGGCGCCGATGCCGCCGCAGGCGGCCTGCCAGGGATCAGGTCAGGGAAGACCTGAAAATCGTCGAGATACAGCCCAGGCCAGGCCATGGTTGGAGGCTCCGCCAGCACGACAGGGTCCTGCAGACCGGATTGCGCAGTGACAAAGCCCCCGTCATAGATGGTGATCATTCGGGACGATTCTTCGACTATTTCGCCCGCGACAACGGCTGCGATACCGTGCGCTTCCCGATACGGATCTTTGTAATACGAAATTACCGCACCGGCCCCAGCCGTATCGGTCGCGATCAGCGTGAATCGTGTGAACGGGATGTCCCAGAACTCCTGATCACCGAATCCGCCGTGGAGGTCTCCTTCATTGACCGCCCCCCACATCATGGCGCCGAACTGATCCATATAGGAGAGCCCCTCAATCTTGTCGAAGAGGCTTGCGAGCGATAGCATCAGATCTTTCATAGCCGTCATGACCACCTCGTAGCCAAGCGCAGGGACATCGACGTTGAAGATCTTCTCGGCGAAAGCGACCGCCATCAGTTTGCTGTAGGTTTTCTCATCTTTCGTGAGCTTGGTCTGGTCCAGCGCCACGAGGTCGTTTAACAGATCCAGATCCGCATGAAATTTCTGCGCTGCCTCGTGGTCCGGATGATCCATGGCCTTAACGTAGGCAATATCATGCGCCCTGCAGAGCTCATCCAGCGGACTGTCCACCTTCACCCCTCCACCGGGGCCGACACGCTTGAATACGGGCTCTCGAAGAAGCTCTTCCACAGTCTTCGTTACTCCGCGCGCTCCCGCGGACCAATCCGGCCCGCACCATCGACCGTATACCGGAAGCCAGCTGGAGGGATTCCAACTCGGGTTTTGCACACTGATGCTGCCATCATCTGTTGCCATGTCATTTCCCACTCGTCAATGCACTGCTTTTGAAAACTACTCTGCGACTCGATGCATCTCCTCGTTGGAGATGACCACCGGAATTTCCTCAGCCTCCGCCCGTGGCGGCAACGGCAATGTGACCCATTTGTTGGCAGCAATGTCGAGCATGGCGAGCCCCCCTGCCCCGCCACCAAAACGTAGGGGATGATCCCGATAAATGGACGCGATATATTTACCGTTCGGATCGCAGACCACTTCCCTGGGATCGAACGACGCCTCCGACCCGTCTTCTTGCAGCCATCCATTGCGCTCACCGTCGGCCGCAATACGAATAATCGTCAGGCCATAACGGGGCGTCTGGCCCCACAGGCACAGACTGCCTGCACGATCCATGGACGGCATCCTGATATGTTCGATTCCATCGAACACATCAGGAGTCGGCACCGTGTCGACCCCTCGCTTCATTCGATAGATTTCATTGCCGTCATAGCGACGGTGGTATTCCGAGAAATGATCTATCGGCCCATAAGATTCAAACAAGATCTCGTCGTCCGAGATGTATTGCGCCTGCCCACCGTCGACAAAATGAAAGACGCTGGCAAAGGGCCGTTCCACTCTGTCGCGTCGATCAAATTCCCGGATATCGAAATCGAACAGGCGGATGCGCTTGCCAGGCGGCACCAGACGAGCGGCTCGCCAGAACGCGATGCGCGTCTCGTCCAGTGACATGAACGGCCACAGCTTGTTGCCGGGCGCTGTCGGGATGACCTCCAGCCCGCGGCCGTCCTGGTGCATCAACACGATTTCACTGTCATGGAGCGAGCACTCCAAGGCGTCTTCCGACCCGCCATAGACAGGCCTGCGCGACATCACGATGAAATTGCCTTTGGGTGAATAGTGCGCGTAGGTATAGGAATAGGCTTGCGGCAGCCCATAGCGATACAGCCGGCCGGAATCGAGTTGGTAGCGCATGACGTCGCACCGGTTATCGCCGCTTTGGGCGCATTCGACGAACAGCCAATCCACGCCATTCGGATGCAGGCTCAGCGAGCGGATATCCCTGCCACCGTTCGGAGGAGAAAACGGCGTCCGCGTGGTCGGCGTTTCCACCACAGCGACGGGCGCCCTTTTCTCGTTCGCGACCGGGGAGGCCGAAGTCCATAGCGACCACCACAACGGCAGCGCGCAAATCAGCGCCACCGTTGCCACGAAGATCCACGCGCGATTTCGCTTCATCGTCGCTTCCGCATACGTTCAGAAGCCCGCCAAGGCAGCGGAGCAATGTTCGACAACGTATATGGATGATCCTGGCGGCGAAAGAAGCTGCTCGGCGAAAGCGGACGAATACTCAGGAAATGGCCAGGCGCGTCGACAGCCTTCCGCCGCGCGCGGAACAGCGACGGTTCCTGCGCCCAACACAACGGCTAAGCACATTCCCCCCTGGAACTCCAGGCCCGAATAGCTATAATAGGAACCATTCCCATTATTCTTTCAGGTTTGGACTCTCCGTGCCGCCCGGCGACATCCCGGCTCCCCACGCCGTCGACACGCTCTACCGCTCGCACCACGCCTGGCTGACGGCGTGGCTGCGGCGTCGCCTGCGCGACGACCATGACGCCGCCGACCTGGCCCAGGACACCTTCGTGCGCCTGATCGCCGCCCGCGACACGCCGGGGTTGCGCGAACCGCGCGCCTTCCTGACCCGCATCGCCCATGGCCTGGTGGTCAACCTGTGGCGCCGCCGCGATCTCGAACACGCCTATCTGCAAGCCCTGGCCCAGCGCCCCGAGGCCTGCGCGCCCTCGCCCGAGCGGCGCGCGCTGGTGCTGGAGGCGCTGGTCGAGATCGATGCCATGCTGCAGCGCCTGCCGGCCCGCGCCCGCGAGGCCTTCCTGCTGGCGCAGTTGGGCGGCTACACCTATGCCGAGATCGGCCAGCGCCTGGACGTGTCCGAGCGCATGGTAAAGAAATACATGGCGCAGGTGATGCTGCAATGCCTGCTGATCGCGGACGGCGTCTGGTGAGGCCGGCCGCGATGCCAGCCCTGCCCGACCGCCGCGTGCTGGAAGCCGCGGCCGACTGGTTCGCGCGCCTGGGCGACGAACGCGCCAGCGCCGACGACACCCGTCAATGGCAGGCCTGGCTCGACGCCCGGCCGGAACACCGCCGCGCCTGGGACGCCGTGGCCGCCATCAGCGCGCGCTTCGAATCCGTGGCCGGCCAGCCGGCGCTGGAAGCGCTGACCGGCGCCGGACAGGGCCGCCGCCGCGCGCTGCGCACGCTGATGCTGCTGGCCGGCGCCGGCGGATTGGGCGCCGCCGCCTGGAACCAGCCGGCCACCCGTCGCCAGCTGGCCGATTTGCGCACCGACGTCGGCCAGACTCGCCAGGCCACGCTGGAGGACGGCTCGCGGCTGTGGCTGAACACCGCCAGCGCGGTCAACCTGCGGTTCGACGCGCAGGCCCGCCGGGTCGTGCTGGTGGACGGCGAAACCCTGATCGACACCCATCCCGATTCCCGCGCGCCGGCCCGGCCGTTCCTGCTGGACGTGGGCTATGCGCAACTGCGGGCGCTGGGCACCCGCTTTGCCGTGCTGCGCGACGGCGGCCGCGCCTGGCTCGACGTCTATGCCGGCGCGGTCGAGATCCGCCCCGACGCCGCGCCTGCCCGTGTCGCTCAGGCCGGCACCCGCACCGGCTTCAGCGGCGGCGCCATCGATGCGGCCGAACCGCTCGACCGCGCCCGCGATGCCTGGACCCGCGGCGAACTGGTGGCCGACGGCCAGCCGCTGGCGCGCTTTGCGGCCGAGCTGGCGCGCTACCGCCGCGGCTTCGTCACCTGTACGCCGGAGGTGGCGCAGTTGCCGCTGGTGGGCGTATTTCCGCTGGCCGATACCGACCGCATCCTGCGCGCGCTTGAAGCCACCCTGCCGGTGCGCGTGCGGCGCGTGCTGCCCGGCTGGGTCAGGCTGGAGGCCGCCTAGCGCCGCCCGGCGCGGGCATGTGTCAGGACTATTTTGTAACAGCCGCGGATTTCCAGTTCCCCTTTTTCCTTTTCGCTTGGCATGGCAGATGTACGACGCGTTTCGCGCGTCCGCCGCCAAGGAAACCCATGCACGTCCGTCCCTTCCGTTATCCGCTCCTGGCCCGCGCGCTGGCCACCGCACTGACCGCGCCCGCGGCCCTGCTGGCCGCCGCGCCGGCGCAGGCCCAGGCGCCCGTCGGCTTCCAGGTCGCGCCCGGCCCGCTGTCGCAGGCGCTCAGCCAGTTCGCCAGCCAGGCCGGCGTGACGCTGTCCCTGGACGGCCGCCTGGTCGCCGGCAAGCAGAGTCCCGGGTTGTCCGGCGCCTACAGCGTGGACCAGGGCTTCGGCCGGCTGCTGGACGGCACCGGCCTGCGCGCCGAACGGCGCTCGGACAACGTCTACACGGTGCGCCCGTTGACCAGCGGCGACAGCGCCGCCCAGCTGGAGCCGGTGACCGTCGTGGGCGCGTCGACGGCCGAAGGCGCCTACCAGCCGGAACCGGTGGCCTCGGTGACACGCTCGCCGCTGGCGGTGCTGGACCAGCCGCAAGCCGTCAACGTGGTGCCGGCCCAGGTACTGCGCGACCAGCGCCCGCGCAACCTGGATGACGCGCTGGCCAACGTCAGCGGCATTACCCAGGGCAACACGCTCGCCGGCACCCAGGACACGCTGATGAAGCGCGGCTTCGGCGCCAACCGCGACGGCTCGATCATGCACAACGGCATGCCGCTGGTGCAGGGCCGCGGCCTGAACGCCGCCGCCGACAGCGTCGAAGTCCTGAAGGGCCCGGCGTCGCTACTGTACGGCATCATGGACCCGGGCGGCGTCATCAACATCGTCAGCAAGCGGCCGCAGCTGACGCCGTACCACGCCCTCACGCTGACGGGTTCGAGCTACGCCCAGGGCCGCGACGGCGTCGGCGCCACGCTCGACAGCACCGGGCCGATCGGCGACTCGCGGCTGGCCTACCGCCTGGTGGTCGACACCATGAATGAAGACTACTGGCGCGACTTCGGCCGCCGCCGCGACACGCTGGTGGCGCCGTCGCTGGCCTGGTACGGGCAGGACACGCAGATCGTGGCGTCCTACGAACACCGCGACTACCTGTACCCGTTCGATCGCGGCACCGCGCTCGATCCCACCACCGGCAAGCCGCTCGACATCCCGTCGCGCCGCCGCCTGGACGAGCCCTACAACAACATGTGGGGCAGCACCGAGCTGGCCCAGGTGACGGTGGACCAGCGCGTCACCGACAACTGGAAGGCGCACCTGGGCTACAGCTGGAACCAGGAACGCTACGACGCCAACCAGGTGCGCGTGACCGCCATCGATCCGGTGGCAGGCACGCTCAAGCGCAGCAACGACGGCACCCGCGGCGCGCTGTCCACCGACCACTACGTGATCGGCTACGTCGACGGCCGCGTCGATATCGGCGGCCTGCGCAACGACCTGCAGGTCGGCGCCGACTACGAACGCCGCAAGATCTTCCGTTCCGACCTGATCCGGCAGAACCTGTCCAAGCCCTTCAGCTACGTCAATCCGGTCTACGACCAGCAGGACCCCGGCAACACCGTGGTCGCCAGCGACAGCGACCAGACCGACAAGCTGCGCGCCACCTCGTTCTTCCTGCAGGACTCGCTGCACCTGGGCGAGCGCTGGATCCTGGTCGGCGGCCTGCGCTACCAGCATTACGAACAGCTGGCCGGGCGCGGCCGGCCGCTCAAGACCAACACCGACATCGAGGGCGGCAAGTGGCTGCCGCGCGCCGGCCTGGTCTACAAGTGGACGCCCGAGGTGTCGCTGTACGGCAGCTACACCGAATCGCTCAAGCCCACCTCGACCATCGCGCCGCTGACCAGCGGCACGGTGATCGATTCCGGCGTGGCGCCGGAACAGGCCAAGTCGTGGGAGCTGGGCCTGAAATGGGACATGCCGGGGCAGACCACCGGCACGCTGGCGTTGTTCGACATCCGCAAACGCAACGTACTGGTGTCGCAGTACAACGACGTCACCAAGCTGACCGACTGGCGCACCAGCGGCGCGGCGCGCTCGCGCGGCGTGGAACTGGACGTGAGCGGCTCGCTGTCGGCGCGCTGGGACTTCATGGCCAGCTACGCCTATCTCGACGCCCGCACCACCGACGACCCGCAATACCAGGGCAACCGGTTGTGGAACGTGGCCCAGCACACCGGGTCGCTGGCGCTGGTCTACAACGCCGGCCAGATCGGCGAAGGCCGCCTGCGCCTGGGCACCGCGGCGCGCTACGTCGGCACGCGCCCCGGCGACTCGGCCAACTCGTTCGTGCTGCCGGCCTATACCGTGGTCAACGCCTTCGCCACCTACGACACCCGCATCGCCGGCCGCAAGGTGCAGTTCCAGCTGAACGTCAACAACCTGTTCGACCGCACCTACTACACCTCCAGCGCCAACCAGTACTTCATTTCCATGGGCGACGCGCGCCAGTTCGTGCTGTCGACGCGGATGGAATTCTGAGCATGCAACCCCCTATCACCGCCTCCGCGCCGGCCGCGTTCCCGCGCCGAGCCGCGCCGCGCCTGCGCGCCGCCTTGTCCGCCGCCTGCGCCGCCGCGGCCCTGATCGCCCAGGCCCCGGCCGGCGCCGAAACGGCCGCCGCCCGCGATCCCATCGTGGCCGAGCGCAGCGCCACCGTGCTGCCCGGCAGCGGCCACAGCTGGGGCTTCGCCGCCCTGGCGCGGGACGGCGGCGAACTGCTGCTGGCGCGCCGCGAGAACGGCCTGACCGTCTACGACACCGCCAATCGCCAGGCGCTGGCCCGGATACCCGGCACCGAGGGCGCCAACGCCGTCGTCGCCGTGCCGTCGGCCGACCGGTTCTACGTGGCCAGCATGGACGGCAGCGTGATCGTCGTGCGAGCCTCCGATCGGCAGGTACTCAAGCACGTGCCGCTCGACATCGGCAATCTCAACAACGTGCTGTACGACCCCGACAGCGGCCAGGTGCTGGTGACCAGCGGCCGGCGCGGCGCCGTGTCGCGCGTCTACCGCCTCGATCCGGCCTGCGATTGCGTGCGGGCCAGCCTCGACCTGCCCGCGGCCAAGCTCGATGCGCCGGTGTTGCTGGGCCCGGGCATGGTGGCGCTGCCGCTGCGCGACGAGGGCCGCATCGCCGTCATCGACCTGCGCCGCCTGACCCTGACCCGCCTGTGGCAGCCCGCGCAATGCCCGCGCCCCAGCGCCCTGGCCGCCGATCCCGCCGGCAAGCGGCTGTTCGTCGCCTGCCGCGGCGCCGAACCGCGCCTGCTGAGCCTGGACGCGGACAGCGGCGCGGTCCTGGCCAGCGTCGCCGCCGGCCGCGACATCAACGCCCTGGCCTACGACGCCCGCCGCGATTGGCTGCTGGCGCCCAGCGGCGCCGACGCCCGGCTGTCGATCCACGACGCCAGCCCCGCCGGCCAACTGCGCCGCCTGGCCGCCATCGGCACCCGGCCCTGGGCCCACAACATGGCCTACGACGCCGGCCGCGGCGTCGCCTACCTGCCCAGCATGGATGACACCGAGGTCTATCCGGCGGGCGGCGGCGAGGCGCAACGCCACTTCGCCGCCAACAGTTTCACCATCACCGCGCTGCGCCTGCGCGAGGCGCGGCCATGACCGCCACCGCGTCCGCCACGGCCCGGCCGCGCCCGCCAGCCCGACGCGGGCAGTACCTGAAGGCGCTGCGCAAGGCCCACGGCTGGCTCGGCCTGTGGGGCGCGCTGCTGGGGTTGCTGTTCGGCGCCAGCGGCATCCTGCAGAACCATCGCGCCGTGCTCAAGATCGACATGCCGGGCCCGGTGGTCGAGACCCTGCAATTGCAGGCCCCGGCCGGCCTGCCGCGCACCGACGCGGCGGTCGGCCAGTGGCTGCAGCAGGCCCTGAACCTGGACAAACCGGTCGAACGCATCCGCAAGGAAGCCGCGCAGGACGTGCGCTGGGGCGACGTCACCGCGCGCCAGCCCGAGCGCTGGCAGGCGCTGTTCCGCGCGCCGGGCTATCAGGTGCAGGTGGAGTTCTGGCCGCAAAGCGGCGCCGCCAGCGCGCGCCGCAGCAGCGCCAGCTGGTGGGGCGTGATCCAGAACTTCCATCGCGCCAATGGCACCGGCGTGGCCTGGGTGCTGCTGTCGGACACCATCGGCGGCGCGCTGATCGCGCTGTGCCTGACCGGGGTGCTGCTCTGGACCGAACTGGAAAAACGCAAGCTGATCGGGCTGGGCATCGCGTTCGCGTCGGTGGTCGCGTGCCTGGCGGCGGTGGCGCAGTCGTGGGGCTGACGAGGGATAAGGCGGGCTGCAGTGCGGGCGAGTTCAATACATGTCCTGCCCAACCAGGACATCGCCGGGTTGAGGCAATGACAATCCCAGAACCGGCGCATAGACGAGATCGTGCGCCTCTTGCTCGTTGTTGAGTTCATGGCGATACATAGAGTCCTCAACCCCTCCAGGCTCGCCGCTTTGAATGGCCACAAGTTCGAATCCGTTTATTGGATCTGGCCCCGATACGGCGAACAGGCTCCGAGAAAAAAGCCTCCAGCAGTCATCAAACTCGGGCGAGCCTTCCCATGAAAGGCACCCGAAGGGGTCGGGATCCCAAGGGGATGGCGTCCATGCGACCATGGGGTCATCGCTCACCACCTTGATCGGTGGAGATGGCCGGCCCATCAGATCGCCCGGGCCCGACGGCTCCACGACCTCGGCGAAATACCTCGTCCCGGAATCTGGTGGCGTGGACACCTCTGGGCTCTCTGCTAGCACCGGCGCATCCGCCTGCCCTTCTGGTGGCACAGACATCCAGAAGGGCAAATAGGAATCGTATGCCCCCCCTCCCAAGCCATCTGGCGGCATCCCGAATCCTCCCCCCGAGGACAGTTGCCCGGATTCGTGCGGCGCCAACGGGTTATTTGACGCCACGGCCCACTCCGGAGCAGGATGGTAGCCAGGCGTAATCAGGGTAATGGGCTCTGAGTCCCCCACTTGTTCCGAGACCGAACCATCGCGCATGACAGTGATCTCTATTAGAGATTCTCCGAAGATCTCTTCATTCATGATAGAACTAACGCCATGGGCCTCTTCGAATGCATCCTTGTAATAGCTCCACATACGGCTTGATCCGTCCGCCTGCCTGTCGGTCACCCAGTACATTTGATAGGAGAGTCCTCCAACTTTGCCATCGAGGGCCACGCCTGTCATCTTGGTACCGAACTGATCGGTGTAGGTCAGACCATCGATTTTCTGAAAGAGCCTTTCGAAGGACTTGGAGAGTTCGAGAATGCGGTTCCCCATCCACTCGCTCGAAGCGTTGGGCAGATCAACGCATAGGATTTTCTCGAAGAATGCAAACGACATCAGGCGGCCATACAGGCGCTCGGTCTCCGGAAGCTGGTCGAAATCAAGCTGTTCGAGCCTGGCCATCAAGACAAGGTCCGCTTCCAGCTTCCGCATGGCTTCATCCGGCTGCCCCCGCGCATCGAAATAGGCAATGTCATGGTCCTTGCAGAACGAATCGACGGGGCTGATCTCTGGTGTCACCCCGTCGATACCGATGCGCGTCAGCACCTCGCTCTCGACCAACTGCGCCCTGGTTTTCTCCCCGCCTCTCTCCCCCGCGGACCAATTTGGCCCGCACCAAAGACCATACACGGGCATGTAGCTTGTTGGACTCCAGAAATCCAGATCCACCAATCCTATTGCGTCATGCTCCATTGCCATCAGTCGCTCCTCGAATTTATCGAACAGCCCTGCGCGCCGTTATGCATGCCGCACGCACTTGTGCTCACCGGAATGGTTTCCGCATCCCGCCACAACGGCAGGGAAATCGCGGTCCAGGTATCCGTCGCGATATCCAGCATGGCCAACCCGCCCGGACGGTTCGTGACATCCATCGGCTGGTCCCAATAGATCGTCGCGAGATACGTGCCAGCCGGATCGCAGATCAGCTCCTGCGGAACGAATCGCACGCCCGGCTGCCATGCGCTGCGCTGCCCTCCAGTTTCAATACGGATCACGCTCAGGCCATACCGCGGTGTCTGCCCCCAGAGATACAGGTTCCCCGCGCGGTCCATCGTCGGCATCTCGGCGTACTTGATGCCGCTGAAGACATGCGGTTCGGGTAGCCGCGTATCTCCACGCCGCATGCGATGAATGCGACTTCCACCATACAGGGGCTCGTAGCTCCAGAGATGTCCCGCTGGCCCGAACGTTCGAAACAGGATCTCGTCACCCGAGAGATACTGCGCCTGGCCGCCGGAAACGAATTTGAAGATGCCCGCGAAAGGCCGTTCTGTCGCGTGAGCCCGATCGAACTCCCAGATATCGAAATCGAGCAGGCCCAGGCGTTGGCCGGGCGGAAGGATGCGTCCCGTCCTCCAGAATGCAATCCGGCTCTCGTCCCGCGACATGAAAGGCGAGAGCTTGTTGCCCCGCGCCAATGGAAGGACCTCCAGGCCCCCGCCATCGCTGCGCATCAGCAGGATCTGCATGGCATCGAGCGAACGGCGCTGTTCATCGTCGGAGTGCCCGGAGATCCGCCGCCGCGACATCACGATGTAGTTGCCCTGCGGTGAATAGTGGGCGTAGGGATAGGTGTACCCTGTGGGCAGACCGTAGCGATACAGCTTTCCCGTCTTCCATTGATAGCGCATGACGTCGCACCGGTTGTCGCCGGTCCGGGCGCACTCCACGAACAGCCAATCGTTGCCCTCGGGATGCACGCTAAGCGAACGGATCTCCCGGCCGCCATTAGGTGGGGAGAACGGCGTCCGTATCGTTGGCGTCTCCTGTACCCACTCGTCCGGCTTGACGGGTGGCTTGGAGAACCCGTGCGGGAACGGCAGCAACCATGACAACGGCACCAGCAGGAGCATCCCCAGTACCGACGCGATCACGAGCAGACGTGATTGATGTCGCTTCATCGCCGTCGCCTCATCTCAGCGCCGAGTCTGACCCACAGATGCAATAACTGGATTTCAGCGACAACGCCGAACACCCCGCCCCGTATTTCCGATGCCGCACCACCGCCGCCTCCACGCCGCCATCCGGCAACCGAACGTCCCTGGCGCCGCACGAGGCGCGCCGCCCGCCTTGAGTGGCCCACGCACGGAGCCGTTATTGCCGATCTGCGATAACGTATCGGCGAAAACGGTCGAGCGGAAGCGGTTGTCGGTGGAAAGCGGACGGATGCTCAGCGCGTCGGCCGCAGCTTCAACGCCACCCAGATCCCCGCCACGCACGCCACGCCGAAGATCCAGCCCGACGCCGCGCCCGCCATCACGCCGGACAGCAAGGTGCCGACGGTACAGCCCAGCGCGGTCATGCCGCCCCACCCCATCAGCACGCCGCCGGTGAAGTTGCGAACGATCTCGCGGCCGGTCGGCAGGCGCGGCCGGAAGGCGTTCGCGGTCAGCGCGGCGGCCCAGGCGCCGGCGACCAGCGCCAGCACGAACGCGCCATTGTTCGACAGCAGCGCATTCTTGACGGCGGTGGCGCAGCCGGCGAAGGTGTCCAGCCCTTCGAGCCGCGACGGCAGCATGCCCGCGGCGGAAGCCGCCGTGCGCGCCACGCTGCCCAGTTCGGCGGTCACGCCCAGCGGCGCGATGCGCAAGTAGGCGATGACGCCTATGAAGGCCACCAGCAGGCCGCCCACGGCGGGCGACCAGCGGTCTTGCAGCAGCGCGCGCCATGGCGGCGGGGCCGTGGCGACGGGTGGCGAAACGTCCCTCGCAAGGGGGTCGACGCGAGTACCGTCCGGGCCTTGGCCGGCGGCGTCCCGAGCGCCTACGGGCAAGCGCGAGGCGGGTTCGCGCCCGCCGCGGCCGAGCCGGCTCAGGCCCAACGCCAGCAACCCCAACGCCGCGCCTTGCAGCAACACCGTGCCGCCGTACCCCAGATGATGCGGCAGCCACACCACCGGCGCCGGCTGGATCATCGCCAGGTACAGCGTGTTCCAGGACGCGAAGCCCAGCACGAAGCCGGCGCCCGCGCCCAGCAATGCGAACGGCGACGCCAACGCGCCCTCGCCCAGCCGGTAGAAATGCGCGCTGATGCAGGACCCCGAGATCCGCATGCCCACGCCGAACACGAACGCCCCGGCCCCCAGCGCCAGGCTGACCGGCCCGATGTGCGCGCCCGGCGGCAGCCGTTCGGCTCCGGGCACCGGCAGGAAGGCGCCGAACACCGCGTGATAGCCCAAGGTGCCGACCGCCAGCGCCACCAGCACCGCGTAGGCGCCACGCGGGTCGCGGCGCTCGATGGCGTCACGCGCGATGCAGTAGAAGCAGAAACGCGAACGCTGCAGCACGATGCCGAACGCCGCGCCCAACAGCAACGACAAGGACAGGTCGCGGCCGCCGTCCGGCAGCGGCGCCAGCCGCCAGGCGGCCACGCCGACCAGGGCCAGCAGCGCGGCGGCCAGCGTGTAGCGCAGCGGCGCGCCGGTCTGCGCGCGCTGCAGCGGCGCGCGGGTTTCCAGGGCGCTCACTCAGGTCTTGCCCCACACGGTGCCCGAGGGATTGCTGATCGGCGAACCGACGCTGTTGCCGTACTCGGTCCACGAACCGTCGTAGTTGCGCACGTCGTAGCCCAGCAGCTTGCGCAGCGCGAACCAGGAATGGCTGGAGCGCTCGCCAATGCGGCAATAGGTGATGATGGGCTTGCTGCCATCCACGCCAGCCGCCTGGTAGATGGCGCGCAGCTCGTCGGCCGACTTGAAGGTGCCGTCTTCCGCCACCAGCTTGCTCCAGGTGACGTTGACCGCGCCCGGCACGTGGCCGGCGCGCACCGCCAGTTCCGGCACGCCGTTGGGCGCGAAGATCTTGCCGTTGTATTCGTCGGCCGAACGGATGTCGACCAGCACGCCGGCCTTGTCCTTGCGCGCCACTGCCAACACGTCCTGCAGGTGGGCGCGCAGCGCCGGGTTGGCGTCCTTCGGCCGCGCGTTGCCGGCGGGCTGCGCCTTGACGCTGTTGGACTGCGGACGGCCCTCGGCCTCCCATTTCTTGCGGCCGCCATCGAGGATCTTGACGTTGTCGATGCCGTAGATGTCGAAGATCCACGCGCCCCAGGCGGCGAACCAGTTGTTGTTGTCGCCGTACAGCACCACGGTGCTGTCGGTGTTGACGCCGGAACGCGCCAGCAGCGCCTGGAATTGCTTGGGCGGCGCGATGTCGCGGTTGACGGTGTCGACCAGGTCGGTGTGCCAGTTGACGTTGCTGGCGCCGGGGATGTGGCCGCGCTCGAACAGGCCGGGATTGACGCTCACCTCGATGACGCGCACCTTGGGGTCGTTCAGGTTCTTCTCCAGCCACTCGGTGGTGACCAGGTACTTGGCGTGCTGCGCCGTGGCGGGAAAGGCCATCAGGCTGGCCAGCGTGGCGAAGGCGCCCGCCAGCAGTTTCGAAAGGGACATCATGCTCTCCGGAAGCAGGCGCAATGCGCACCTGGAAATCCGGAGCATATTTGTTCAGCTTACAGTCAGGAACAATTTACTGGTCATATCCTGATTACCGGAATGCGCAGTTCGTGATCGAACGCGACCCGCGCCCGCGGATTCCGGGCGCGAGGCCGGCGCGACGCCTGCCTTCACGAAGGGCCGACGCCGTTGCGCCGCGATGCGGACGCCCTGACTGGGCGCCGCCCGCCACACCCTGTCTATGCCGCCGCGATCAACCGGATATCCGCGCTGCCATCGCGCTCCAGCTGCGCCACCAGGCCCAGCTCCCAGTCGAGATAATCGCGGAACCCCTGGTCGCGCGCCGACAGGTCATCGAACAGATACGGACTGATGCTCTGGTCGTCATCGCCCGTCAGCACGCCATCCGCGCCCCGGTCCAACGGCAGGCCCTGCGCCTGCCAGGCGCGCGTGCCGCCCAGCAGGTAGTGCACCGGACGACCGGTGCGCCACGCCAGCTCGGCCGCCGCGACCGCCGCCAGCACGCCGTCGGGCGAGGTCAGCACGATCGTCCGCTGTGCATCGGCCGGCAGGAACTCCTGCAGGCGATCCGGCGCGGCATAGCGCGCGCCCGGCACGTGGCCGCGCTCGTAGGCCAGCCGCGATTCGATATCGAACACCTCGGCACTGCCCGCGTCGATGGCCGCCTGCAGGGCCTGGGCCCGCAGCGCCGGCGCGTCGGGCCGGTGGCGCAACACGCGGCGCGGCTCGGCGCCGCGTTCCAGCGCCGCCAGCGCCGGCGGCTGGTACAGGTAGACCTCGACCGCGCCCAGCTGCGCCAGCCAGGCGCCGGTGGTCTGCGCGCGCACGCCGTCCCAGTCGACCAGCACCACCCGCGCACGGCGCGTCGCCAGGTATTCGTCGGTCGCCTGCACCAGCTGGCCGCCGGGGGCCCAGCGCCAGCCCGGCAGGTGGCCGGTTTCGTATTCCTCGCGGGTGCGCACGTCGAACTTGTACAGCGTGCGCGCGCCCTGCTCGGCCTCGAAGGCGCGCAAGGTGGCGGTATCGATATGGCCGATGCCGGCACGCGCGGCCAGGCCGCGCGCCTGCTCGCGCGCCGCGGCGGCGCTGTCGGCGGACGGTTCCGGTAAGGCCGCCTGGCGGCCGTAGGCCAGTTCGCGCCCGGACAGCAACCATTCCATGGTGCCGTTGCGCAGCGACGCCACGCGGTTCGGGATGCCGGCGTCGATCAGCGTCTGCGCGCCGACGATGCTGCGCGTACGGCCGGCACAGTTCACCACCACGAAGGTCTTGGGATCCGGCGCCAGTTCGCGGATGCGGTACACCAGCTCGGCGCCCGGCAGGCTGTGCGAGAACGGCAGCGTGAAGTTGTGGAATTCCTCCGGCGTGCGGCTGTCGACCACCACGATGTCGTCGCCGCGCGCGACGCGCTCGTGCAGGTCGTCGACGTCGATCCAGGGCGTGTGCTTCTCGTGCTCGATGACTTCGCCGAAGGCCTTGCTCGGCACGTTGGTGCCGGAGAACAGCTCGCGCCCCTCGCGCTCCCAGCCGTCGGTGCCGCCCGCCAGCACCGAGATGTCGGTCCAGCCCAGGCGCGTCAGCTTGGCGGCGGCCTGGTGGGCCAGCGTCTCGTCGTCATCCACCAGCACGATGCGCGTGTCGCGGCGCGGCACCAGGCGGTCGGCCAGCGCCTCCAGGCGCCACAGCGGCGCCGGCACCGCATACAGCAGGTGGCGACGGGCGTAGCGACCGGCCTCGCGCACGTCGAGCACGGCGATCTCGGCCTCGCCGCGCAGCGCCTCCTGCAAGCCGGCGGGCGACAGGCGCGCGTGGTAGATCGCGGCGGGCGGCGAGAACGTGCGATAGGAACCGCCGGCGGTGCTCTCGAACACCACCCGGCCATGCAGGCGGTCGAGCGCCAGGCCATAGAAATGCAGGTGCGCGCCGGGCGTGCCGTCCACCAGCTCGATGGTGTGCACGTCGGTCGACCCCAGCACGATCGAATCGCCCGCCGCCACGTCGACGCGCCGCACATGGGTCAGCACGTCGCGGCCCGGCTTGGCGCCGACGCTGCGCGCATAGACCTCGTTGCGTTCCTTGCCCGACACGCCGGCGATGATGGCCCAGGTGGTGTGGTCGTGCGGCGGCTGGGCCTTGCCCGACTCGCCCAGCGACAGGTACAGCGCATAGCCGCCGTCGGCGTCTTCGGCCAGGCGGTAGATCGCGGTGGGCCGGCCCGGCACCACCTCGAAGGCCTGCGCGGGAAACAGTTCCGCGCGGCGGCCGAGCGCTTCGAGCAGGCGGGCGACCGGCGCCAATTGATCGGGCGTGGCGCGCGCGGGGTCCGGCACCAGCGCCTTGACCTGCGCGATGAAGTCGCGCACGGCCCGGGCGCGTTCGGTATCGTGGCGGAAAGCGGCGGCGGCCGCGTCGGAATGGGTGCTCATGGGATCCGGAATTCCTGGGGTTGAATAACCGGATCAGCCTACGTCCGCGGCCCGGCGCGGACAACGTAGAAATGCGTCTATGGATATGCGGCGGCTGCGCGGCGCGCGATGGCGCGTGGCCGACGGCGCGCCCGCCGTGGTCAGGCCTCGCCCTTGAGCGCCTGGTCCACCACCGCGCGCGTCAGCGTCGGCACGAACATCTCGATGAAATGGAAGGCGTAGCCCCGCAGCCAGGCGCCGCGGCGGATGGCCAGCCGCGTCAGGTTGATCTCGAACAGGTGGCGCGCGTCGATGGCGCACAGGCGCGTGTCGCGCTCGGCGTCCCAGGCCACGGCGGCCACGATGCCCACCCCCAGTTCCAGCTCGACGTAGGTCTTGATGACGTCCGCGTCCATCGCGGTCATGACGATGTCCGGCGTGATGCCGGCGCGCGCGAAGGCTTCGTCGATGTGGGCCCGGCCGGTGTAGCCGCGGCCGTAGGTGATGATGGGATAGCGCGACAGCTGCGACAGGCTGATGCCGCCTTCCACCGCGGCGAGCGGATGCCCCTTGGGCACGATGATGCTGTGGCTCCAGCGGTAGCACGGCAGGTTCAGCAGGCCGGGATAGTCGGCCACCGCCTCGGTCGCGACGCCGATGTCGGCCTCGCCTTCGAGCAGCATTTCCGAGACCTGCCGCGGCGAGCCCTGGTGCAGGTGCAGCACCACCTCGGGATAGCGCTGGCGGAATTCCTTGATGACCGGCGGCAAGGCATAGCGCGCCTGCGAATGGGTCGCGGCGATCGACAGCACGCCCTTGCGGCTGTCGGCGTATTCGGCGCCGGCATGACGGATGTTGTCGGCGCATTGCAGGATCTGCTCGACCAGCGGCAGGATTTGCTCGCCTGGCGGCGTCAGGCCGATCAGGCGCTTGCCCGAGCGCACGAAGATATCGACGCCGACCTCTTCCTCGAGTTCGCGGATCTGGCGGCTGACGCCGGGCTGCGAAGTGTGCAGGCTTTCCGACACATCGGTCAGGTTGAAGTCGCGGCGCACGGTTTCGCGCACGGAACGCAGTTGCTGGAAGTTCATGGAATCGCCGAGGCCTGTGTGAGGGAGCCGAGCACGAGGCCTAGCCGAGAAAGGCCAGCTGGTTGCCGCTGGGATCTTTGACGTACATGACGCGCGGCGAGGCGTCGGGCAGCGAACAGACCGGGTGATAGCCGGCGTCGCGCAGGCGCAGCAGGATGTCGTCGTAGGCGCCAGTGCGGATGGCCAGGTAGTCGGCCCTGACCTCGCGGTTCACCTCGGCCACGGGCGACAGCGACAGGGTCGCGTCGCCCAGCGCGAATAGCAGGCGCCCGTCCGGGACCGGCATTTCATCCAGCCCCAGGGTGCCGCGGTAGAACTCGCGCACGGCGTCCAGCTGCCGCGCCGCGAAGGAAAGCTGTACCGATCCGATCGAAGAAATAGAGGACATGCCCTGCCGCCAACCTTGGAACAAGGCAAATTCTAGACCCCGGGGGTCCAACCGGACAAAGAGGTTGTAATTGCTTCTACATAATCAGAATCCCTAAGGAAATGCAGTCATTTGCATATGCGTCAGGCGCTGCGGCGCAGGCCGTCGCGGACCACGCCGAAGGCCCGGTCGAGGTCCTCCACCAGGTCCAGCGGATGCTCCAGGCCGATGTGCAGGCGCACCACTTCATGGCCGCCCTGCCACACGCTGTGCTCGGCCAGCCGCTCCGGCGCCGCCTCCAGCGCCAGGCTCTCGTAGCCGCCCCACGACGCGCCGATCGAGAAGTAGCGCAGCGCGTCGATGAAGCGCGCCGCCGCGCCCGGCTGGTCCGCCCGCAACGCGAACGACACCAGGCCGCTGGCGCCGCTGAAATCGCGCCGCCACAACGCATGGCCGGGATCCTGCGGCAAGGCCGGGTAATAGACCCGCTCGACGTCCGCGTGGCGCGACAGGTATTCCGCCACGCTCAACGCGTTCTGGTGGTGGCGCGCCAGGCGCACGTCCAGCGTGCGCAGGCCGCGCAGCGTCAGGTAAGCGTCGTCCGCGCCCACCGCCAGGCCGAGCGCGTCGTAGGTGGCGCCGACCCGCCGCGCCAGCTCGGGGCTGTCGACCGTGACCACGCCCATCATCACGTCCGAATGGCCGGCCAGGTATTTGGTGGCGGCCTGGATCGAGATGTTGGCGCCCAGCGCCAGCGGCTGGTAGTAGAGGCCGCCGCTCCAGGTGTTGTCGGTGGCCACCACCACGCCGCGGCTGCGCGCCTCGGACGCCAGCGCCGGCAGGTCCAGCACCTCGAACAGCAGCGAGCTGGGCGACTCTAGGTACAGCAGCCGCGTGTTGGGCCGGAAGCGTTCGGCCAGGTCGTCGCGGCCGGGCGAGAAGTACTCGACCTCGATGCCGTAGCGCTGCAGTAGCGCCTTGTCGACGCGGCGCACCGGCGAATAGACGCTGTCCGACACCAGCGCGTGCTCGCCCGGGGCCAGCGTGGCCAGCAGCACCAGCACGATGGCCGACAGGCCGGACGGCGCCAGGATGCTGCGATGCCCGCCTTCCAGCGAGGCCACCGCCGCCTCCAGCGCCTGGTGCGTGTCCAGGCCGTGGCGGCCATAGGTGGCGACGCGTTCGCCGGCGGCGCGCTGGCTGCTCAGCGCCGCCTGGGTGGCGGTGTCGGCAAAGCGCACGGTGCTGGTGCGCACCACCGGCACGTTGACCGGGCCGGCGCCCTGCTTCAGGTCGGGACTGCCGGCGTGGACCAGCCGGGTCTGCACGTGGGCGTGATCGAGGCTCATGCGCGCTGCTCCTGGCCGGGCTTCATCTGGGTGGCGTTGTAGTTGACGATCTCGCCGGTGGCCAGGTCGATGCCGATGCGGCCCGACAGCGTCTCCAGCGCTTGGCCGTACAGGTGGAAATGCAGGGTCGGCTCGTCGCCGGTGACGTGGATGCTGTGGATGTCGTCCGGCAGGAACGACACCGACTGACCCGGCTGCACCACCACTTCGCGCACCTGCTCCAGCGTGGCGCGGCCCGCCTGCGAGCCATCGTCGCTGCGGCGGTAGACGCGGTTCAGTTCCTGGCCCGACAACGCCACGATCACCGCCCAGGTGGTGTGGTTGTGCGGCAAGGTGGTCTTGCCCGGGTTGATCGAATTCAGGTAGAGCGCGGGCTCGCCAGCGGCGTCGTCCGGGTTCAGGCGATAACGGGTCGAGGCGCCCACGCCCTGCCCCGGCGCCGGCGGCGCGAATTCGGCCGCGGGAAACAGCGCGCGCTGCTGCGCCAGCTGTTCCAGGCGGGTGGTGACCTGCGCCAGCAGGTCGCGGGTCAGCGGCGCGGCGGCCAGCAGGCCGCGGATGTCGGCCAGGGCGTCCTGCACCCGCTGGCGGCGTTCGAGGGAAACGGAAGATTCGGTGGTCATGTCGGCTCCGGGGTCGGAAAGGCGTCACACTGCAAGGCGCAGCGGGTCAAAGGTCAGGTAGGCATCGATCGGATCGGCTTGCGCGCGCCGCACCGGCGGTTCGGCCGAGGCGCGCTGCAGGAAGGCGCGGGTGCGCTCGCTGTCGGGCTGGCCGAAGATGCGGGCCGGCGGGCCATGCTCGACGATGCGGCCGGCCTCGGTGAAGTACACCGTGTCGCTCACCTCCTGGGCGAAGCGCATCTCGTGCGTCACCAGCACGCAGGTCAGGCCGTCCTGCACCAGGTCGCGGATCACGGTCAGCACCTCGCCCACCATTTCCGGATCCAGGGCCGAGGTCACTTCGTCGAACAGGATCAGTTCGGGCCGCAGGGCCAGCGCGCGGGCGATGGCCACGCGCTGCTGCTGGCCGCCCGACAGCTCGCCCGGATAGGCGTTTTCCTTGTGGTCCATGCGCACCTTGGCCAGCAGCTCGCGCGCCAGCGCCTGGGCCTGGGCCCGCGGCTGGCCGTTGACCTTGATGGGCGAGATCACCAGGTTCTCCAGCACGCTCAGGTGCGGGAACAGGTTGTATTGCTGGAACACGAAGCCCACCCGCTTGCGCAAGGCGATCAGCTCGGACTCGGTCTTGAGGCCGTCGACGCGCACGCCGCCGACCTCGATCTCGCCGCGCTGTGGCCGCAACAGGCCGGTGATGCAGCGCAGGATGGTGGACTTGCCCGAGCCCGACGGACCGATGATGGACACGGCGTTGCCGGGCCGGACCTCGACGTCGATGCCCTTCAGGACTTCGGTCTGGCCGAATGCCAGGTGCACGTCCCGCAGGCGCACCAGCGGGGTGTCGGTGGCGGCGTGGCCGCCGCGGTCAGTGATGCGCATAGCGTCGTTCCAGATGGCGCGTCCAGCGCGCGATGGGATAGCAATAGGCGAAGAACAGCGCCAATAGCGTGAAATAGACCAGGATGGTGAAGTCGCTGCGCGCCACCGTGTTGCTGGCCACCGTGGCCGTGTCGACCAGGTCGTGCACGCCGACCAGCGAGGCCAGTGAGGTGCTCATGGTGATGCTGGCGTACAGGTTCATCCACGACGGCAACATGCGCCGCACGCACTGCGGCAGCACGATCATGCGGAAGATCTGCGAACGCCGGAACGCCAGCGACTGCGCCGCTTCCCATTGCGCCTCGGGGATCGACTGGATCGCCCCGCGGAAGATCTCGGCGACATTGGCGCTGGCCGGCAGGCCCAGCCCGATCACCACCTTGATCCAGTCCGGGAACGGCAGGTTCCAGCCGCCCAGGTTGAGTTCGAACGGGAACACATAGGTGGTGAAGTACACCAGCACCAGGATCGGCGCGTTGCGAAACGCCAGCACGTAGACGCGCGTCAACCGCCGCAGCAGCGCCGACGGCGACAGCGACAGCGCGCCCACCACCAGCCCCGCGGCCGTGCCCAGCGCCATGGCCAGCACGCTGATCTGCACGTTCATGCCCAGGCCGCGCAGCAGCGCCGGCGACCAATGCCACAGGTGCCGCACCGCGGCCGGCGCGCTGTCGGTCAGCGCCCAGGCGACGCCCAGCGCGACCAGCGCCAGCAGCAGCACCACCCACGGATCGCGCAGCAGCGCCAGCCAGCCGCCGCCCGCGCGGCGCGCGTTAGCGCCATTCAATGCCAGTTCATTGGCCATAGCCGGGCATCCTCAAGCGCGTTTCCAGCCAGCGTCCGCCCACGCTCACCAGCCAGGTCAGCAGGCCGAAATACAGCAGGATCAGGAGCAGCAGCTCCAGCACGTTGTCGCGGTGCGACCAGATCATGATGGACTCGTAGGTCACATCCCCCACCGCGATGGCCGAGGCGATCGCGGTCATCTTCACCAGGTCCACCAGGTTGTTGACCAGCGCCGGCAGCGCGAAGCGCAGCGCCAGCGGCAACTGCACCTGCGCCAGGATCTGGCGGCGCGAAAAGGCCAGCGAGCGCGCCGCCTCCAGCGTCACCGACGGCACCGCCTCGATGCCGGCGCGCAGCGCCTCGGCATGGAACACGCCCTTGTGCAGCGCCACCACGATCACCACCCACATGAATGGCGTGATCGGACTGCCGCCGCCCAGCTTCTGCGTGATCAGCATGTTCAGCACCAGGAAGGCGCAATACAGTTGCACCAGCGTCGGCGTGTTGCGGGTCAGTTCGACGAACGCCTGCAGCGGCCGCGCCAGCCAGCCGCGGCCGCTGGTGAGCCCGGCCGCGATCAGCACGCCGAACAGCAGGCTGACGGGAATGGTCCAGGCGCACAATTGCAGCGTCACCAGCAGGCCGTGGCCGAAGGCCGACAATTCGCCCGGGTCCAGCACGAAGCTGTAGTTCAGGCCCAGGGGCTTGAAGAAATGCACCCAGGCCTGCAATGCCTGTTCGATCATGCGGCCGCCTCCAATGCCGCCGGCCGCAGGGCCGCCACCGCGCGGCCGATACGCGTCACGGCTTCGGCCAGCTTGGCGTCCGACGCGGCGAACGACAGCCGCAAATACGGCGACAGGCCGTAGGCCGCGCCCCGCACCACCGCGACCCCTTCGGCCTCCAGCAGCCAGTCGACCACGTCGCCATCGTCGGCGATGACGCCGCCATCGGGCCGGACCTGGCCGATCAGGCCGGCCACGCCGATCCAGGCGAAGAACGAGCCGCGCGGCGCCGCCACGCTCAAGCCAGGCACCGCGCCCAGGCCGTCCACGATCAGCCGCGCCCGGCGCGCATAGGCCAGCCGCGCGTTATCGACAAAATCGTCGGCCACGCCCTGCAGCGCCACCAGCGCGGCGGCCTGGCCCAGCGAACTGGGGCCCGACGACACCTGCGACTGCACCGCCTCCAGCACCCCGATCAGCGCCGCCGGGCCCACGCCCCAGCCGATGCGCCAACCGGTCATGGCGTAGGCCTTGGACACGCCGTTCACCGCCAGCGTGCGTCCAGCCAGGTCCGGCGCGGCGCGCAGCAGGTGCGCCGGCGCCTGCTCGAACCAGATCTGTTCGTACATCTCGTCCCACAGCACCAGCACCGACGGATGCTCGCGCAGCACCGCCGCCAGCGCCGCCAGTTCGGCCTCGCTGTAGACGGCGCCCGACGGATTGCCGGGCGAATTCAGGATCAGCCACTTGGTGCGCGCGGTCAGCGCCTGGCGCAGGCCCTGCGGCGTCAGCTTGAAGCCATCGGCCTCGGCGGTCGGCGCCAGCACCGGCGTGCCGCCGTTGACCCGCACCGAATCGAGGAAGGTGGGCCAGTACGGCGTCGGCACGATCACCTCGTCGCCCTCGTCCAGCGTGGCGGCCAGCGCCAGGTAGATCACCTGCTTGCCGCCGTTGGAGATGATGACGTTGGCCGCCTCGGTCGGCAGGCCATGGCGCTGGCGGTAGCCATCGGCCACGGCGCGCCGCAGCGCGGCGGTGCCGGCGGTCGGCGTGTACTTGGTCTGGCCTTGCGCCAGCGCCAGCGCGGCGGCGTCCTTGATGGCCTGGGGCGTGTCGAAATCGGGCTCGCCCGAGGTCAGCACCACGATCGAGCGGCCCTCGGCCGCCAGCCGCGCGGCGCGCGCGCCGGCCGCGGCGATGGGCGACAATTCGACGCCGCGGGCGCGGCGCGAGAACACGCCGGGAAACAGGGATTCAGTCATGACAGGACCTTTCCGGGATTCATCAGGTTCAGGGGATCGAGCGCCTGCTTGACGCGGCGCATCAGCGCCAGTTCCAGCGGGCTCTTGAAATGGGGCAAGGCGTCGCGCTTGACCTGGCCGATGCCATGCTCGGCGCTGATCGAGCCGCCCTGCGCATGGGCCTGGGCGTGCACCAGGTCATGGATGCGGGCCTCGTTGGCGAACAGGCGCGCCACCGGGCCGGCGGGGTCGTGCGACACGTTGTAGTGCAGGTTGCCGTCGCCCAGGTGGCCGAACGCCATCGGCCGCAGGCCCGGGTCGAGCGCGCGCAGCGCCTGCGCGGCCCCCTGCAGGAAGGCCGGAATCCGCGAGACCGGCACCGAAATATCGTGCTTGACGTTGCCGCCGTCACGCGCCTGCGCCAGGCCGATGGCCTCGTCGCGCAGCCGCCAGAACGCCGCGGCCTGCTGCAGGCTGTGGGCGATGGCCGCGTCCTCCAGCAAGCCCTCGCCCAGCGCCGCCTCGGCCAGGCGCTGCAAGGCGTCCGCCGCGCCGGCCTCGTTGGCGGAGACCTCCAGCAAGGCGTACCAGGGTTGCGCCAGCGCCGGCAGCGGCTGCGGCTGGTCCGGCACGTGGCGCGCCACCAGTTCCAGCACCGGCCGGCCGATCAGTTCGAACGCCGTCAGCTGCGCGCCCAGGCGCCGCCGCGCCAGCGACAGGAACCCCAGCGCCGCCTCGATCGACGGCAGCCCGGCCAGGGCGCTGCCCTGCTCGGCCGGCTTCGGATACAGCTTGAGCGTGGCCGCGGTGATCACGCCGAGGGTGCCCTCGCTACCGATATACAGGTCGCGCAGCGAATAGCCGGTGTTGTCCTTGCGCAATCCGCGCAGGCCGTTCCAGACCTCGCCCTCGGCCGTCACCACCTCCAGCCCCAGCGTCAGCTCGCGCGCGTTGCCATAGCGCAGCACCTGCGTGCCGCCGGCGTTGGTCGCGAGATTGCCGCCGATGGTGCAGCTGCCTTCCGATCCCAGACTCAGCGGAAACAGGCGGCCGGCCTGGCTGGCCGCCTCCTGCACCTGCGCCAGCACACAGCCGGCCTGCACCGTGATGGTGTCGTTGTCGGTATCGATGCCCAGCACCCGGTTCAGGCGGCCCAGCGACAGCACCACGGCCTGGCCGCTGGCGTCCGGCGTGGCGCCGCCCATCAGGCCGGTATTGCCGCCCTGCGGCACCACCGGCACGCGCGCGGCATTGCACAACCGCAGCACCGCCGCCACGCCGTCGGCATCGGCCGGGCGCGCCACCGCCAGCGCCTGTCCGTGCAGCACGCGGCGCTGGTCGGTCAGGAACGGCGCCGCCTCCGCGCCGGTCAGCACCCAGTCCGCGCCCAGCCGCGCTCGCAGCGCGGCCAGCAAGGTGTCGTCGGCGGCCGTGGTCATGGCTTGGCCTGCGCCTCGGGCGGCGCGCTGTCGAACTTGCCGGCCTGCGCGTCGCGGTTGGCCTGCCGCAGGTAGTCGGCCGGCACGCCGAACTTGTCGGCCTGCCGCACCAGCAGCCCGGACTTGTGCCAGTCGCGGATCACGCCATCGACGAAGGCGCGCGTATCGGCCTCGTTGCGACGGGTCCAGATCACCGTGGGCGACGGGATCAGCTGGTCCGGGGTGGCCAGTTCGAAGCCCTCCCATTCCTTGCCATTGGGCCCGTGCAGCGTCTCGTACAGCGCCGGCTGGATGTGCACCGAGGCGTCGCAGCTGCCGCCCTTGAGCGCCAGCAGCGATTCCGGGATGTTGCGCAGGCCCTTGACCACCGCGCCATAGGTGTCCTGCAGCGGCTTGGCGAAATTGCTGCCTTGCGACACGCAGGCCACCTTGCCCTTCAGGTCCTCCCAGCGCTTGATGCCGCTGCGCTTGGACACCATGGCGGCGCCGCCGACCAGGTTGTAGGGCGTCGGCGCGTAGCTCAGGATCTCGCTGCGCTCCTGGGTCCACTGGATGTTGGCGATCAGCAGATCGACCTTGCCGGCCTGCAGGAACTGCACCCGGGTCGAGGCCGTCACCGGCACCGTTTCCAGCGTCACGCCCAGCCGCTGGGCGATATCGCGGCCCAGCTCGGTCTGGAAGCCGCCCACCTTGCCGGTGGCCGGATCGAGCAGGCCGAACGGCGGGCTGGCGCCGTCCACGCCCACCACCAGCTTGCCGCGCTGCTTGACGCGGTCCAGGGTGGCGTCGGCGTGCGCCGCCGTCGCCAGGGACGCCAGCGCCAGCGCGGCGGCCCACTTGATTGCTTGTCTATTCATCGGTCTTTTCCAACACGGGCGGGCGCGAGGCTCAGCTGCCCTGCTTGTACTTGTCGTGCAGTTCCTGCAGCAGCGGCTGCGGCGGCTGGATGTCCAGGCGCTTCTCGGTGGCGATCAGCCAGCCGCTGCGGTGCCAGCCCTGGATCACCTTGTCGACGGCGGCGATGGTGTCGGCCTCGCCCTTGCGGGTCCAGACCACCGAATTGGCCGGCAGCACTTCCGTGGCGATGGGCGCGTGATAGTCGGCCCATTCGGGATTGCTGCGCAGCAGCGGATGGATCAGGGTCGAATCGTGCACCGCGGCCACGCACTGGCCGCCGCGCAGCGCCAGCAGGGAGTCCGAAGAACTCTTGTAGCCCTTGACCACCGCGCCGTAGTCGGCCTGCAGGGGCCGCGCGAAGCTGCTGCCCTGCGACACGCAGACCGGCTTGCCGCGCAGGTCTTCCCACTTGGCGATGCCGCTGTCCTTGCGGGTGGCGGCCGCGCCGCCCACTCGGAAGAACGGCGTCGGCGCGTAGCCGAGGATCTCGGCGCGTTCGGGGTTCAGCTCCATCGACGCGATCAGCAGGTCGACCTTGCCCGAGATCAGGAACTGCGTGCGGGTGGCGGTCTGCACCTGCACCAGCTCGGCCTTCACGCCCAGGCCCTTGGCCAGTTCACGCGCCAGGTCGGGATTCCAGCCGACCAGCTGCTGCGTGGCCGGGTCGATCGAGCCGAACACGCCGCCGTTGGCCAGCACGCCGATGGTGACGGTGCCGCGTTCCTTGATCTTGTTCAGCGTGGCATCGGCATGGGCGCCGGCGGCGCCGGCCGCCAGGGCCAGCGCGACGGCCGCCTGCAGGATACGGCCGGAGATATTGCGAGTCTTCATGTTGTTGTGTCGTAGGCATTGAACGGAGTTCTATGCTGCGGTCCGCCGCCGCACAACACAAAGAAGACTTTCAGATATGAATATGAAACCCCTGTTGCGGCGCGCCTACTGGAGCTTGACGTCGGCGGTGGCGATCACGCGCCGATAGGTCGCGATGTCGTCGCGCACGGTCTGGTCCACCGCCTCGGGCGTGCTGGCGGCGATGGCGAACCCCAGGTTCTCCAGCAGCGTGGCGGTCTCCGGTTCGCGCAGCACGGCCACCACATCGCGATGGATGCGCTCGACCAACGCCGCCGGGGTCGAGGCCGGCACCACGAAGCCCTGCCAGCTCTCGACCGCGTAATCGGCCAGGCCCGCCTCCTGCATGGTCGGCACCTCCGGCAGCGCCTTGGAGCGGTACGGCGTGGTCACCGCCAGCGCCACCAGCTTGCCCGAGCGCACGTTCTCGGTGGCCGCGGCCAGCGTGATCAGCATGGCATCCACGTGGCCGCCCAGTACGTCGAGCGTGGCCGGCCCGCCGCCCGGATAGGGAATCTGGTTGGTCTTGGCGCCGATGCGTTCGTTGAGCAGTTCCACCGCCAGGTGCTGCAGGCTGCCGTTGCCGCCAGGCAGCGCCAGCGAGATCTCGCCGGGCCGGCTGCGCACCAGCGCCACGAATTCCTGGAAGGTCTTCACGCCCAGTCCCGGACGCACCACCAGCAGCTGCGGATTCACCACCGCCTTGGTCACGCCGCGCAGGTCGCGCAACGGGTCGTACAGCGGCTTGGCGGGTTGCAGCGCGTTCAGCGACAAGGCATCGCCGCCCAGCAGCAGCGTGTAGCCGTCGCCGCGCGCATGCGCCACCGCGGCATTGCCGATGGCGCTGCTGGCGCCCGGCTGGTTCTCCACCACCACGCTCTGCCCCCACTTCTCGCTCAGTTTCTGCGCCACGGTGCGCGCCAGCTTGTCGGCGCTGCCGCCGGCCGCGATCGGCACGATCAGCTTGACCGGCCGGCTCGGATAGCGCGTGGCGTCGTCCGTGGCGGCCGGCGCGGCGCCGGTCATGTTGCTCAACAGGCCCGCGCCCACCACCACGCCACCGGCCAGGCCGAACGCGGCCTTCAAGAGGGACCTGCGTCGATTGCCCATCATCCTGCTCCCTGCGGAAATTCCAAGCAGGCCAGGATAGGAGCGCGCCGTGCGCCGGACAAATACCGATACGCAATGTGGAAATGCTGGGGCAGCCGTATGCTGCGGCGGCTACGCCAGGAACGCCAGCATGCGCCGCGCCAGTTCGCGCGGCTGCTCTTCCGGCAGATAGTGGCCGCAATCGGCCAGCACCCCGCCGCGCAAGTCGCGCGCCAGCGGCCCCAGCGCCTGGTGCAGGTCGGGCGCGCTGCCGTGCTCGCCGCCCAGCGCCAGCACCGGCAGCGTCAACGGCGTCTCGCGCAGCGCCCGGTTCTGCTCGGCCGACTGGTGCGCCGCGCGGTAATAGCCGAGCATGCCGCGCAAGCCGCCCAGCGTCTGGTAGACCCGCTCGTACTCATCCAGGTCGGCGCGGCTGAACACGCCCGGCTTATTGGCGGTCTTGCGGCTGAAGAACCACTCGATCAGCACCCGCTCGCGGCCCTGCAGCAGCGCTTCGGGCAGGTCCGGCACGGTATTGAAGAGGAAATGCCAGCGCTTCCAGTTGTCCGGTCCCAGCTCGAAGCTGGCGGGCAGCGTCACGCCGGGGATGTTCGCGTCCAACAGCACCAGCCGCTCGACCTCGTCGGCGTGGCGCGTCGCGTACGGATAGGCGATCCAGGCGCCGATGTCGTGCCCGGCCAGCGCGTAGCGCGTCAGCCCCAGCGTGTGGAACAGCGCCCGCAGGCGCTCGCCCGCCGTGCGGGTGTCGTAGCCGTCCAGCGGCTTGTCCGAGTCGCCCTGCCCGGGCAGGTCCACCGCATAGAGGCGGAAATGCGGCGCCAGCAGCGGCATGACCCGGCGCCACGCGTACCAGCTCTGCGGAAACCCCGCCAGCAGGATCAGCGCCGGCCCGGCGCCGCCTTCCACCACGTGATAGCCCAGGCCGTCCACCCGCACCTGCCGGTGGCGGAACGGCACGCCGTCCAGCGCGAAGGCGTCGGCGTCCTTGAAAGTATCCATCGTCCGTCTCCGTTCAATGCAGCGCGCCGCCGCTGGTCTTGATGTCCGCCGTCACCGCCAGCGAGGTCGCCACCATCACCTTCACGCCCTCGATCAGCGTCTCCAGCGCCAGGCTGGGCTGGCCGGGGTGATGGGCCGCCATCTCCGGCAGGTACGGCACGTGCACGAAGCCGCCGCGCAACGCCGGGCGCTCGGTGGCGATGTAGTGCGCCAGGCCATAGAAGATGGTGTTGCAGTTGTAGGTGCCCGCCGTCGACGACACCGACGCCGGCACGCCCGCGCGGCGCAGATCGCGCACGATGGCCTTGATCGGCAGGGTCGAGAAATAGGCGGCCGGGCCGCCCGCGACCACCGGCTCGTCGATCGGCTGGCGGCCTTCGTTGTCGGGGATGCGGGCGTCGACCACGTTGATCGCGACGCGCTCGATCGAGATGTCGCTGCGCCCGCCGGCCTGGCCCAGGCAGATCACCAGGTCCGGCTGCGTGTCCTCGATGGCCTGGCGCAACACGCCCACCACCTTGCCGATCACGCATGGCAGCTGGCGCGCCACCAGGGTGGCGCCGGCCACCTGGGTGCCATCCAGCCGCCGCACGGCTTCCCACGACGGGTTCAGGGTTTCGCCATCGAACGGTTCGATGCCGGTAATCAATACGGTCGTCATTGCGCAGTCCTTCGATTCAATTGCTGCCAGCCATGGTAGGACCGCGCCATGGAATTGTTGAAATCCATAATCGCTATTCGTATTATTGATGGCATGAATCTTTCCGCCGTCGACCTGAACCTGCTGGTCGCCTTCGAGGCGCTCTACGACACCCGCAACGTGACCCTGGCCGGCCAGCGCATCAACCGCGCCCAGCCGTCGGTCAGCAGCGCGCTGGGGCGCCTGCGCCTGCTGTTCCAGGACGAACTGTTCCTGCGCACCGCCGACGGCATGCAGCCCACGCCCAAGGCCGTCGCGCTGATGCCGGCCGTGAGCGCAGCGCTGGACCAGATCCGCCAGGCGCTGGCGCAAGGCGCCGGCTTCGATCCCCAGGCCGCGGCCGGCCGCCGCTTCACCGTGGCGGCCAGCGACTACGCCGACGTGGTGATCGTGCCGCACATCGTCGCGGCGCTGCGGCGCGACGCCCCCGGCATCGACCTGCGCATCGCGCGGCTCGACCGCGCCGCCCTGTATGAACAGCTGGACAACGGCAGCGTCGACCTGGCGATCGGTGGCCACCTGGCGCCGCCCAAGCGCATGCTGCGCGAACGCCTGTACCAGGAGCATTTCGTCTGCATCGCGGACAAGCATCACCCCGCGCTGCGTGGCCGCAAGCTGGACCTGGCGCGCTACGTGGCGCTACCGCATGCGCTGTTCACGCCCAGCGACGATGGCTCGGCGCGCGGGGTGGTGGATGCCAGCCTGGCGCGGCTGGGGCAGCGGCGCCGGGTGGCCTGCACCTTCGCCCACATCGTCGCGCTGCCGCATGCGGTGCAAGGCACCGACCTGATCGCCACGCTGGCGCGGCGCGCCGCGTTGCGGCTGGCGGGCGACGGCCTGACCCTGCGGCCGCTGCCGCCCGAAGTCGACCCGGGCCCTTTCGATATCGACATGGTGTGCAGCCGGCGCGCGCCCGGCGACGCGGCGCTGGCGTGGCTGCAGCAGGTGGTCCGGGACGCCGCCGCGCGCTTGCGGGAATGAACCGGGCCGGCATGAAAAAAGCCGGCCCCGTTCCCGGGTGCCGGCTCGCCGTGCCACGCGGCGCGCTGCCGCCTCATGGCGAAATCAATTGGCTTTTTCGTCCTCGCCGGCATAGCCGCTGATGTAGGGACGGCCCGAGCAGCGCACCATCGCCACGCAATTGGGCAGGCCGCTCTTGGCGCTGCAGGTGTTGCGCGCCGCGTCGCGCGCCGCCTTCGGATCGGGATCGAGCGCGGTGTAGCTGGTGCCACGGCCCTTCACGCCCTTGATCCAGGCCAGGCCGACGCAGCTGTCGCGGTAGGTCAGCACCTTGGTGCAGCCGACGCACTCTTCCCAATCCAGCAGCTTGCTGATGGCGTCCTTCTCGTTGGGATAGCCATCCGCGTAGGTCAGGTCGCCCGACTCCATTTCGGCGACGGCGCCCCAGTACTCGCGGTCGTTCAGCTTGGCGGACAGCGCCTCCAGCTCGGCCGGCGTGGCCTGCCTGGCCGCGGCCACGTCCTGCGCGCTGTAGCCGGGTCCCACGCACAGCGGCATCGTGGTCAGCCAGCATTTGCCGTTGGGACTGCCGGCGGTGCAGCGTCGGATCGCCTTCTTGGCCGCCATTTCCGGCGACACGCTGTTGCCCGGGAACAGGTCGTTCGAGGTGTTGCGGGCATAGGTCATGCAGCTGTCCGAAAACCAGCTGAGCGATTTGCAGTCCTTGCCGCCGCCCTTGCGGCACGCCGCCAGCGCCGCCGATTCGGCCGCCTTTTCGGAATCCTCCGGCAGCGCCCAATAGATCTTGGCGTGTTTTCCATCCGTCGCGATGCCGCCGTACAGTTTGTCGGCATGCGCCTGCGGCGCGAACAGGCCCGCCATCAACGCCAGCGCGCCGAGCGCGGCGCGGATAATCGGAGAAAATCGGGCAAATATCATCGTTCGGGTTCCGGATCGGGTGGATTCAGCGGCCACGATCTTAGCAAGCGGTTTCCCCGGTCCGTCCCCTTTGCCGACGCCGCCCAGGCATATTGAGTAACAAATTTCACAGCTGACAGGGGGAAGCTGGCCCCGTTTTCCGGTGAAAATGGCGGACATTTCGTAAGCAGGCTGTCAGTCTGCAATCACTCTCCCGTCACATGCCGTGCAGATCCGGCCTGTCACGAAGAGACACAAAACGCCCGGCGCGCCCGGCCTGCGATCGCAGCCGCCGCGCCCGGCCGCCACGGAGCACCGACCGCACGCCATGACGTTCCCCCTGCCCCTTTCCGCCCGCCGCCCGCCGCTGCGCCTGGCCGCCAGCCTGATCGCCGCCGCCAGCCTGGCCGGGTGCGCGCCGATGCCCTCCGGCGGCAGTTCGTCGCTGCCGTCGCTGAGCCGGGTTTTCTCGGAAGGCCTGTCGTTCTCTCCCAGCGTCAACGTCGCCCGCAACATGCAGGGCCGCTCGATCGACGACGCCATCGCGGCGCTGGGCGAGCCTTCCAAGAAGCGCGCGATCGGCAACACCATGGAACTGGAGTGGTCCGACTACCAGTCGGCGCCGTACCAGGAATGGGTCACGACCGGCACCAGCCAGCAGGTGGTCGGCATGATCCCGGCCACCAACACGACCGCGGCGACGCCGGTATTCCAGCAAAGCAGCAGCGGTTATTACCAGGGCCGCAGCCGTATTTACGAATGCAAGGTGCTGATGCGCATGAAGGACAGCGTCATCGTCGATTCCACCGTCGACGGCAACGTCTGCCCGGAATTCATCGCCGCCTTGCGCAAATGGGCCGGTGAAAACGAAGCCAAGAATTATGTCGTGAAATAAGGGCCCCGGGCGGCCGTGTGAAACACGCCGCCCATGCAGGCAGATAATGGCGGCGGGGATATTCATTTTGTCGACATTATTATCAATCCTGCTCCAAGACTGCCATCAAGCTGAATGAAAAAGCCTTAATTACGAAAAAGAAAAAATAAATATCGTTGGTCGATTAATTTCCCGGCGCCTGTGCCGTTAGTGGTGGTGATACTCCCCGGCAAGCCTCATGGGCAGCTGTTGCCCGCCAGGAATACCACTGACATGACCACGATCTCCAGCTACACCCCGCCGCTCGTCATCGCCCCGCAGGCGCCGGCGACCGGGGTGTCCCGCGTCACCACCGTCAACCGCAGTCCCGACATCCCCGCGTCCACTTCGGTGACGCTGGGCCAGCCGGCCAACGTGCTGACCTATTCGCCCGAATCCGTCGCCGCTGGCCAGGTGCAGGAACCCGACGCCCTGTCCTCGCTGATGTCCGACAACGTCCGCGCCTCGTCGCTGACCGGCCAGTTCAAGGGCCTGGCCGCGGCCCTGCTGGGCCGCATGCAGAACGATGGCGGCAATTACTCGCTATCGATGCCCCTGGCCCGCGCCGCCGCGCCGGTGGACGGCGTCGCCGCGCCCCAGGGTCCGGCCGTGGCTGACAATTCGGTCGCGCTGCGCATCACCACCGCCAGCGGCGCCAAGGTCACGGTCACGCTGGAAAGCAACGAAAAGGGCCTGGGCGTGCAGATCGACGTGGGCGACGCCAAGCTCACCGAGGAAGAACGCACCGCCATCGCCGGCTTGTCCAAATCGTTCCAGGAAGCCGTCGACGGCCTGGCCGCCGTGCCGCCCAAGCTGGCGCTGGGCGCGCTGGCCAAGTTCAACAGCAGCGTGCTGTCGTCGGTCTCGCTCGAAGCCACGGTCGGCGCCGAAGGCCCCGACCGCGTCAGCTTCAACTTCCAGGCCGACGCGGGCCAACGCTCGCTGACGATCAAGACCGTGGCCGGCTCGGCCCAGATCAACGTCGACGCCAGCAAGCCCAGCCAGTTCGGCAGCGCCCAGCAGCAGACGGCCGCCATCAACAGCTACCTGACCAAGTTCGACAGCGCCCAGAACCGCGGCCAGGGCGATGCCGCGCTCATGACGCTGTTCAAGTCGGGCTTCTCGGACCTGCACAAGAGCTACGGCGAGTGGGCCCCGGAAGGCAAGACCACGACGCGCCTGGGCATGCCGGCCGAGGTGCATCGCACCATGCTGTCGGGCCTGGCCGACTTTTCCGCCTCGATCAACCAGGCGCCGGTCGCGTCCAATCCGCTGCAGGCGCGCGAGCTCGACACCTTCTCGTACGAGACGTCGCAGAACACCACGTCCAGCGGCCGGCCGCAACTCGACCTGGCGATCTCGCAACAGCAGCAATCGTCGCTGAACGCCAGCTTCCACCGCGCGCTCACGCCCGATCAGAAGCTGAACCTGACCACGGATCCCGAGTCGCAGAACTACGCGTTCTACCAGATCCGCGACGACCACAGCAGTCGCACCGACATCGCCTACGAAGACGGCGAACTGGCCAAGGCCTCGTTCACCGAATCCAGCACGATGTCCACCCTGGTGACCAAGTTCATCAAGGGCAAGCTGGTCGACCAGAGCAGCATCACCCCCACGACCCAGACGCGCTCCGAGGACCTGATGGGCCTGTTGCGCGCCGCCGACCTGAACTCGGCACGCGAAGACGCGCGCACCCCGCGCGACCAGGTCGAGGCCACCCTGGTCCGCAAGCAGGAAGACCTGGCCCAGGCCGTGGCCCGCCTGCGCGGCTGATCCCGCCTCTGCACGTACAACGGGGCAGGTCCGGCGCTTATGCCGGCCTGCCCCGTCGCTTTTTGGGCCGTCTCCAGGCGCGGCTAGCCGTCCTGCGGCAGCTTCGCGATCACCTTGATCTCGAAATCGAAGCCGTACAGCCAGGTCACGCCGACCGCCGTCAGGGTCGGATGCGGCGCCTGGCCCCAGTATTCCGGCACCACCTTCCAGATGGTTTCGAACTTGGCCGCGGGATCCACCATGAACACGGTCACGTCGACCACGTCCTCGAAGCTGCCGCCCGCCGCCTTCAGGATCGCGTTCAGGTTGTCGAACGCCTGCCGCACCTGTGCCTCCAGATCGGGTTCGGGCGACCCGTCCTCGCGGCTGCCCACCTGGCCCGACACGAACAGAAAGCCGTTCGACCGCACCGCCGGCGAATAGCGGTTGCGCTCGTACAGCGCCTGGCGCCCGGCCGGAAAAACCACATCACGCGTTGCCATTCAAGTACTCCTGTCCCGGGCCTCGGCCCGTATTGATGATGCAGTCACTGTACGGACGGCGCCGCCGCCGATAAACGGGCAAGCCTGTCCATCACTGTTTGTAAAATGCAAACAATCCCCTGATCCCTGGAGTGGCGATGGACCGTTTCGACGCAATGCAGGCCTTCGCCCGGGTGGTGGAAACCGGCAGCTTCACCAAGGCGGCCGACACGCTGCACATGAGCAAGACCAGCGTCACCCAGCTGGTGCAGCAGCTCGAGGCGCGGCTGCGCGTGCGCCTGCTCAACCGCACCACCCGCAAGGTCAACGTCACCGCCGACGGCGCTGTGTACTACGAACGCGTGCTGCGGCTGCTGGCCGACATGGACGACGCCGAGACCAGCCTGTCCGGCGCCGCGTCCGTGCCGCGCGGCCGCCTGCGGGTCGACGTGCCCAGCCCGCTGGCGCGCATGATCCTGGTGCCCGCCCTGCCCGCCTTCCATGCGCGCTACCCGGACATCCAGCTGGATATGGGCGTGAGCGACCGCATCGTCGACGTGATCGGCGAGAACGTCGACTGCGTGGTGCGCGGCGGCGAGCTGACCGACCAATCACTGATGGCGCGGCGCGTCGGCGACCTGCAATTGCGCGTCTATGCCGCGCCCGCCTACCTGCAGCGGGCCGGCGCGCCCGGCCATCCGCGCGATCTCGAGGACAGCCACCACCGCATCGTCGGCTTCCTCTGGTCGCGCAGCGGCAAGCCCCTGCCCTACGCCATGCGGCGCGGCGACGAGCGCGTCCATGTGCACGGCCGCTACGTGGTCGCGGTGGATGACGGCAACGCCTATCTGGCGGCGGGCCTGGCGGGCATGGGCGTGTTGTGGCTACCCGACTACATGGCGCGCGAGCATGCCGCGCGCGGCGAGCTCACGCCGTTGTTCGAGGATTGGCGGCTGGATTCGATGCCGCTGTACATCGCCTTTCCGCCCAACCGCCACGTCAGCGCCAAGCTGCGGGTGTTCATCGACTGGGTGGCGGAACTGATGGCGCTGCATGCGCCGCCCGAATTCGCTCGCATACACCCGCCACCTACAATACGGCAATCGAAGAGGCCTTGAGCCTGAACCAAGGATGTGCATGACTACCGCAACCCCCCGCGCTACGAGGCCACACCGATGAGCGAATGGAGCGAGATCAAGGCGCGCTTCAAGCGCCCGCTAAGTGCGCTGTTCCTCTGCCTGATGCTACTGATTTTGTCCCGCGATCTCTTCGACGCCGCGAACAGGGCGTACCTGCCGCCCGATCCCGCCACGCTGCACGCCATCGCCGTGCGCGTGGACAAGTTGGCCGTATGCCCCTACTCGCGGACCGCCGGCTCCCGGCAGAACAGCGGCTACAGGCCCCTTTGCTATTTCTCGAACGACTATCCCGACGTGGCGTTCGAGGCGGGCGCCGTTGTGACCGGCCTCGTCCTGCCACGGACCCTGGAACTGCTGACCGACCGCGAGCCGGACGACCTGAAGAACGTCTACGAGGGCCAGATGTTCAGCGTGCACGTGCCCATCAGGGTTTATGGGCTGCGCCAGATGGACGGCAAGGTGTTGTGGGATCCGGTGGCCACCTACGATAGAGCCTGGTCCACCAAGCAGCGCAAGAACGCGTATGCCTGGCTCGTGGTGCTGATCGCGCTGGGCTGCGCCGCCTACGCCTTCCTCAGGATCCGGGCGATCCTGCGCGATCCGCATCTATGACCTGACGGCCCGTCGCACCGCCTGGCTCAGGTCCGCCTGGCCAGCCACACCGTCGCGTTGCCGCAAGCGGCGTCCCATTCGACGTGGCGCAATACCTCGAAGCCGTTGGCGGCGAGCAGCTCGCGGTATTCGGCGCTGTCCAGGCTGCCGTGATAAAGCGGCTGGCCGTCGAGCTGGCCGATGGCCTCGCCCAGCGTCGTGCCGCTGGTGAACATCAGCGCCGCGCCCGGCGCGGCCAGGCGCCGGAACTGCGCGAACATGGGCCGCTGGTCCTCGGGCGACAGATGGAAGAAGCTGTGCCACGCGATCAGGCCGTCGAACGGCCCGGCGCAAGGCAGCTGGCGCATGTCGGCGGCGATCCACGCCTGCTCGGGAAAGCGCGCCGCGGCGCGCGCCAGCAATGCGGTCGAACTATCGACGCCGGTAATCCGGCAGCCGTGTTCGATCAGGTGGCCGGCGATCGGCACGCCGGTGCCGCAGCCGATGTCCAGCACCCGCGGCGCGGCCGTCGGCAACGCCGCCAGGAAATCGGCCAGCCAGGCGCGCTCGATCAACGCGGCGCCGCGGTCGCGCTCGAACGCTGCCGCATGCGCCTGGTACAGCGCCATCACGTCGCGGGACAAGGGATTGGACACGGCCTCAACCCGGCGCGGCGCCGCGCATGAACAGGTCCCATGCGCGGTCGAAGTAATCCTGCTGCGCCGCCGGATCGGCAAAGCGCGTCTCGCCCAGCATGGTGGCGACCAGCGGCTTGATCGAGGTGGCGTACAGCAGCTGCTCGGCGATGAACGCGGCGTCGCCGCCGCCCAGCGTCCCGGCCGCCTGCGCCTCGGTCACCATATCGGCCAGGCGCCGCAGGAAGGGATCGTCGGCGCCGGGGGTGGGCTGCACGCCCTTGGCCGGCAAGGCCTCGCCCAGCGCCACGCGGTTCAGCGCCACCAGTTGCGGACGCAGGTTGATGTCCAGCAAGGCGCGCGCGTAGCGGCGCAGGCGCTGCTCGGGCGCGCCCGCTTCAGCCATACAGGCGTTCAGTTCCTCGACGATCGCGCCGCGGAACGTGTCCATCAACGCGCCGAACAGCGCGGCCTTGGAGGCGTAGCGGCGATACAGCGTGTCCTTGCCCGCCTTGCAGATCTCGGCCACCTGCTCCATCGACGTCGCGGCGTAGCCCTGCGCGGCGAACAGCTCGGCCGCGACCTCGAGGATGCGGCGCTCCAGCTGCGCCGCCGCTTCCCGGGTCGGCCGCCCGCCCGGCGCCTTGCGCGCCGTCTCGCCGGCGGGCGACGGCGCGGCGATGCGGCGGGCGGGGGTGGCGGTCTTGCTGGGCTGGGTGGTGGTCATCCAATCGGTCCGTGGGTGGCAGTCTTGATGGCCGCCATTGTCCCCCAGCGGGCGCCGCACGGCAAACAACCAAACGCAAAAGTCCCGTTATCACCCCGCAGAGACGGGCGTCAAGGGTTTTATTTTTTCCAAATTAACTGGACGTTACCGTCCCGTTTATGTGATGATGATTGCAATTGAGATTTCTTTTCATTTGCAACAGGTGTTGAAATGGCGATTGATGTCCGGGAAGCCGTGATCCTCGGGGCGGTTTCTGGTTTGCTGGCGGCCGGCGCGGCCCAGGCGCAGCAGGAAGCAGTGCAACTCAGTCCGGTGGTGGTCAAGGGCGAGTCCGCCGACCCGGCCGACAGCAGCGACCGCATCCTGCTCCCGACCACCACGTCGGCCACCAAGACCGGCACCCCGGTGCTCGAGACGGCCCAGTCGATCTCCACCATCACCCGCAAGCAGCTTGACGACCAGGCGCCGCAGACCGTCAGCGAAGCCCTGCGCTACACCGCCGGCGTGCTGTCCGACCGCGACACCAACTCACGCTACGACTCGGTCTTCCTGCGCGGCTTCGGCGCCTTCGGCACCGCCACCAACTACGTCAACTTCCTCGACGGCCTCAAGCTGCCGCGCGGCCAGGCCTTCGCGCAAGCGGCCATCGCCCCCTATCTGCTCGACCGCATCGACGTGCTCAAGGGGCCGTCGGCGCTGCTGTACGGGCAGGTCAGCCCCGGCGGCCTGGTGAACCAGGTGAGCCGCCGGCCGTCCGACCAGGCCACGCACGAGATCCTGCTCGAAGGCGGCAACGATGGCCGCGCCCGCGCCGGCTTCAGCAGCCAGGGCGCCGTCAACGAGGCCGGCACGCTGCAGTACAGCCTGACCGGGGTCGGCCGCTACGCCGACAGTCGCTACGACGGCGTGCACGAAAGCCGCTACGCGGTGGCCCCGTCGTTGACCTGGCGGCCCAACGCCGACACCACCTTCACGCTGTCCGCGTACTACCAGAAGGATCCGGACGGCGGCTACTTCAACTCGGTCTATCCCAAGTTCCTGGCGCCGTCCCGGTACAAGGACGATCTTGGCCGCCGCTTCAACGTGGGCGACCCCAAGTTCGACGCCTTCGAGCGCGAACAGCACGGCATCGGCTACCAGCTGGAGCACCGCGTCAGCCCGGCGCTGACGCTGCGCTCGCGCCTGCGCTACTCGGACGTCGACGTCGATTTCCGTTCGCTGCAGATGGCCGCGCCGCTGGCCGCCGACGGCACCATCGCGCGCCAGGCGCTGCGCTCGATCGAGGACGTCAAGGGCGTCGCGCTCGACAACCAGGCCCAGATCGACTTCGCCACCGGCGCGGTGCAGCACACCGTGCTGACCGGCATCGACTACCAGCACACCCGCAGCAACTGGCAATACAACTGGGGGCCGGCGCCGTCCCTCAATGTCACCAATCCGCAGTACGGCCAGCCGATCGGCCCGCTGATGACCATCATCGACAGCGGCCAGACGCTGCGCCAGACCGGCGCCTACGTGCAGGATCAGTTCCGCTTCGGCGGCTTCCGGGCGCTGCTGGGCGTGCGCCACGACTGGACCGAACAGGATTCCGACAACCGCCTGGCCAGGTCCAGCACCAACCAGTCCAGCGAAGCGACCAGCTACCGCGCCGGCCTGCTGTACCTGTTCGACAACGGCCTCGCGCCCTACGTCAGCTACGCCACCTCGTTCGAGCCCAATGTCGGCGTCAATTCGAGCGGCGCGCCGTTCGTGCCGAGCAAGGCGAGCCAATACGAGGTCGGCCTGAAGTACCAGCCGACCGGCGTGGATGCGCTGTTCACGGTGTCGGCGTTCGACATCCGCCAGCGCGCCGCGCTGGTGCCGGACACCTTCGGCTTCAATACCCAGGACGGCCGCATCCGCTCGCGCGGCCTGGAATTCGAGGCGCGCGGACAGGTCACCTCCAACCTGGAGCTGATCGCCGCCCTGACGCTGCTGGACACCAAAGTCACGCAGGCCGCGGTCGAGGCCAACAACGACAAGCGGCCGCAGGCGGTGCCCACCTATTACGGTTCGGTGTGGGCCAACTACCGCTTCGGTTCCGGCGCGCTGGAAGGCCTGAAGGTCGGCGCCGGCGTGCGCACGGTGGGCTCGAGCTACGCCGACAACGCCAACAAGGTGAAGGCCGATGGCTACACCCTGATCGACGCCGCGCTGCGCTACGACTTCGGCGCCACCATCCCCAGCCTGAAGGGGCTGGAAGGCCGCCTGAACATCAACAACCTGTTCGACAAGACCTACTATTCCAGCTGCAGCTCCGACTATTTCTGCCAGTACGGCAACGGCCGCCAGATCATCGCCGGCCTGAGCTACCGCTGGTAAGGACCTGACCATGGATCGACGCCGCTTCTGCGCGGGACTCGCATTGGCCGGACTGGGCGGCGCCCTGCCCGCCCTTGCCAGCCAACCGCGCACGCTGACCGACATGTCCGGACGCACCTTGCGGCTGCCCGCCGCGCCGCGCCGCATCGTGCTACTGGAGGCGCGCGACATCCTCACCATGGCGCTGCTGCACCCCGATCCGGCGTCACTGGTGGTGGGCTGGGCCGCCGCCGACCGCATCGACAGCGACGCGCTGCAGGCGCGCTTCGAGCGCAAGCGGCCGATCGCCGTGATCGGCAAGCAGGCGCCCACCACGATCTCGCTGGAAGGCATCGTCAACCTGGCGCCCGACCTGGTGGTGGCCAGCGCCTTCATGGCGCCCCAGGACGGCGCCAGCGGCCTGCTCCAGCGCCTGGCCGCGCTGGGCATCCCGGTGGCCTTCAGCGATGTCGCCAGCAACGCCGTCGCGCCCGCCGGGGCCGGCCCGATCGACACGCTGCACCGCAACCTGGGCATGTGGGGCGACATCCTCGATGCCGGCGACCGGGCCGCGGCCTATTCGGCCTTCGCCGACGAACGCCTGGCCGAGGTGGCGCGGCGGCTGGCCGGCGCCAAACCGGTGACCACCTACCTGGAAGTGCAATCCACGCCCGACGACTGCTGCTGGGCTGCCGGCAAGCAGGTCTGGGGCGAGCTGCTGGCGTTGGCCGGCGGCCAGAGCCTGCCTGGCGTGACCGCGCCCTGGTACCAGAAGCTGCAGCTCGAATACCTGCTGGCCACGCCACACGATGTCTACATCGCCTCGGGCGGCGGCTGGGTCTCGGGCGGACGCCCGGCCATCGGTCCCGGCATCGACCCGGCCCAGGGCCGCGCCGGCCTGCGGCGCCTGGTGGCCCGCACCGGTTTTTCCGCGCTGCCCAGCGTGCGCCAGGGGCGCGTGCACGGCATCTGGACCGGCCTCATCACGGTCGCGCCGTTCAATCCGCTTTTCGTCGAGGCCGCCGCCAAGTGGCTGCATCCCGACCGCTTTGCCGACTTCGACCCCGCCGAGACCCTGGCGACGATCAATCGCCGCTTTTTGCAGGAGCCGATCGACGGCCCGCTGTGGGTCTCCCTCCAGGAGTAAATCTTGTCCAAGCCCTCCACGCCGTCCTGTACGGCGTCGGCCATCATCGCCTTTCCCAAGCTGGCCGACTATCTCGAGCCGATCCTGGCGGCCATCGCCACGCACGACATGAGCGTGCAGGCCGACCACGACCAGCACATCGTCACCGCGCCCTTCGGGCACGCCACCCTGCAAGCCCGCCCGGGCGCGCTGCACATCCAGGTCGAGGCCGAAAACCCCGCCGCCCTGAACCGCATGAAGCACGCGCTGGCCGGCCCGATCGGCTTCATCGCCGCGCAGGAGCGGCTCGACATCCAGTGGCGCGGCGACGCCGGCGGCCTGACGCCGCTGGACGATCTGCGCATCCTGCGCGTGGCCTCGGTGCGCGACCTGACGCCGCACTTGCGCCGCATCGTGCTGCAAGGCGTCGACCTGGCCCATCTGGATCGCGCCGACCAGCTGCATTGCCGCCTGATCTTCGCGCCCAAGGGCGACGCCGACGTCGCCTGGCCGATGCTGGACGGCCACGGCCGCGTCACCTGGCCCGGCGGCAAGATGCCGACCCGCGTCTACACCATCCGCGCCATCGATCCGGCCGCGGGCGCGCTGACCATCGATTTCGCGCTGCACGCCGATGCCGGGCCCGCCACGCGGTGGGCGCAGGCGGCCGTGCCGGGCGACCGCGTCGGCGTCGTCGGCCCCGCGGCCGGCGGCCCCAAGCCGGCCTCGTTCCATGTGCTGGCGGGCGACGAAACCGGTCTGCCCGGCATCGCCCGCATCCTTGAATCGCTGCCGGCCGACACGCGCGGCCACGCCTTCATCGAAGTGCGCGACGCCAGCGAGGAACTGCCGCTGGCCGCGCCCGCCGGCATCGCATTGCGCTGGCTGCACCGCGATGGCGCGCCCGCTGGCGCCACCACGCTGCTGCCGGACGCGGTGCGCGCGGTGTCATGGCCAAACGCGCTCGACGACGCCTTCTTCTGGGGCGGGTGCGAGCACAAGGCGTTCCGCGCCATCCACCGCTATCTGCGCCACGATCTGGGCCTGCCCGCCGACCGGCAGGTGCTGTATTCGTACTGGCACCGCACGCTGAGCGAAGAGCAGATCATCGAGATCGGCGCGCCCGCCTATCTGGCCGAATAAGCCCGGCCGGCATGACAGCGGGATGACAGAACGGTGACCGTTGCGGCCCGTTTCGTACAGCTATTATTAAGGAAGCGCCCCTACAATCCGGCGGGCCCCACAAGGGTTCGCCAGGGGCCGGCCGCAAGGCGCCAGAGGGGCTGAAATAGTTCTTCACCCCCTCTTGCAGCTTGACGGGAACTCACCCCGCCTCGCGCCTATCCATACCCTGTCCGCCGCTACCGATTCGCTTCCCATGCCGTCTTCCCAGCAGTCACCGAATCATCCCGATCAGGGCGGGATCCGCATCCTCGCCGCCGACGCCGGCCAGGCCGGCGCCGTGCTCGAGGCCACGCAACAATTCCTGTCCGACCTCGGCCTGCGCGCCGCCGCCCGCTGCGACCTGCTCAAGGACGCCGCGCCCGGCGCGCACGCCACGCTCAATCGCGGCTTCGCCGCCAGCTACCTGCCCGATCACGACACGACCCGCGTGGCGCGCGCGCTGAGCCTGCGCCCCGATGCCAACGAGGCCGACCTGGACCGCGAAATCGTCCTGGCGATGCTGGCCAGTCCGGTCGCCTTCGACTTCCCCAGCGTCGCGGAACTGGCGTCGGCGGTGCGCATCCGCCGCTACATCGTGCAGGCCGCCGGCAAGACGGCCCTGGCCTTCGACACCGAACACGCCGAACGGCCCGAGGATTACTGGACCTACGACGAGGCGCGCGGCTTCACCGTGCTGCCGGGCCGCTCGCTGATCGACGGACTGCGCAAGGCCACCCAGCCCGAGGCCTCGGGCCAGCTGTATTCGTTCTCGTGCTATCGCGCCACCGAATACGTCACCGTGCTCGGCATCGCGCAGGAACTGCAGGCGGCCAACCCCGAGCTGGGCCGCCGGCTGCAACGCCAGTGGGAAACGCGCGCCGTCATGTCCGGCAGCTTCCACGACACCTTCCTGCACGAGTACGGCGCGCTCGACGCGCCCTTGCCGCAGCGCTTCTACGTGCCCGGCGACCGGCTCTGGTTCCGCAACCCCGACGCCGAATCGTCGGACGTCGAAGGCTACGAGGGGTCCTGGGTGTTCTACCTGGGCGGCGGCCTGTTCAACAATTTCTGGGAACGCGGCGTGCCGTACACGCTGACGTCCAAGTGCGTCGAGATCTACCACTGGCGGCACGGCCTGCGCACCGATGCCGCCGGCAAGCGCTACATCGACGAGCAGATCGTCAAGGAACACGTGCACGCCACCCTGGCCGATCCCGAGGCCACGGCCGTCATCCTCGAACGCATGATGCGGATCCGCGACCCGCAGGGCGTGTACGCCGCGGGCGGCTGCATCGACGCCACCCGCGAACGGGTGCGCTGGGTCCGTCCCGGCCATTGCGACATCGTGCTGCCGGATTTTCCCGGCGCGGCGCGGGCGCTGTCCATCGCGGCCTGAGTCTCCCCTGATCTCCCCTTGCGGGCGGCCGGCACGGCGCGCCGCTTGACGGCCGGGCCATCATGCAACATCATATGTTTCTTGATAATGGCGCGCCCCTTGGCGCCCCCGCCCCGGAGATCCCATGTCCTTCACCAATACGCCCGGCGCCTCGGAAGACTACGCCGAACGCGTCGCGCGCCATGTCCCCGGGCTGCGCGACCTGCACCGCATGATCGGCGTGCTGATGGCCGAGCAGGCGCCGGACGATGGCCGCCTGCTGGTGCTGGGCGCCGGCGGCGGGCTGGAGCTGAAGGCCCTGGCCGGGACGCGGCCGGGCTGGCGGCTGGACGGCGTCGATCCCTCGGCCGACATGCTGCGCCAGGCCAGCGCCACGCTGGGCGAGCTGGCCTCGCGCGCGACGTTGCACCAGGGCTATATCGACGACGCGCCCGAAGGCCCTTTCGACGGCGCCACCTGCCTGCTGACGCTGCATTTCCTGCCGGCCGCCGAACGGCTCAGGACCGTCCGCGAGGTCGCGCGCCGGCTCAGGCCCGGCGCCCCGTTCATCGTCGCGCACCACAGCTTTCCGCTCGAACGGCGCGACGCCTGGCTGGCGCGCAATGCCGCCTTCGTGGTGGCGGCGGGCGTGCCGGCCGAACAGGCGCGAAGCGGCATGCAGGCGATGAAGGAAAAACTGCCCGTGCTGGCGCCCGAAGCGGATGAAGCCCTGCTGCGCGAGGCCGGCTTCACCGACGTCGAACTGTTCTACGCGGCGCTGACGTTCAAGGGCTGGGTCTGCCGCAAGGCATAAGGCGCCCGCGGCCTGGCGACCTCTGCCAGGCGCCTTTGCGTGTGAAAGGCCCCTAGCGCTTGCCGAAATCCTTCTGCTTGAAATCGGTCTCGCCGCGATAACCGTACAGGCGCGAGACGGCCTGGAAATCCTCGGGCGAGAAACCGGCCCACGAATAATTGCGGACGTTCTTCTTGCTCTGCGCGTCGCGCACGTAGAACGACAGCGACGCCTTCTGCTCGGGCAGGTTGATCGCCTTGTGCAGCGACGGCACGAATTCATAGCGCGACGTGGGGTAGTTCTTCTTCACGCCCAGCAACGTGCTGACCTGGATCTCACTGTCGCTGAAGGCATAGCGGTTCACGAACACGTAGTCCTTGCGGATCAGCAGGAACGTGATCAGGCCGAGCGCCACGGTCGCCACGTAGAAGACCGGCGTATCGATATGGCGATCGACCGTGTAGCGGTAGGCGTAGTTGAAGACCAGCGACAGCAGGCCCACGGCGATGACCAGCTGCCCCAGTTGGGAAAACAGCCATTTGGCCTTGTTCTGGATGTTGACGATCAGCATTGCTAGGGTCCCTATGACGATTGTTATTGGAAGCACGGGATTGGCACGCGCGTAGTGTGCCGCAAGCCGGCTCGCCGCAACCGCCATGTCTACGCTTTGTTACCCCTTCGCCAGTTGCGCAGCCAGGGCCAGCGCCTGCGCCAGGAACGGCGAAGCGTCGTCCTTGCGATAGCTGGCGATCACCGGCGACACGAAGGCCTCGGCGTCGATGCGCACGTGGGCCACGTCGCGCCGCTGCAGGCGCTGCACCGACGCCGGCACCACCGTCACCCCCAGGCCGGCCGCCACCAGGCCGATCGCGGTCTGCAGTTCGTTGGCTTCCTGCGCCACCTGCGGCGCATGGCCGGCGGCGCGGAACAGGTCCAGCACGTGGTCGGCGAAGTTGGGCCGCGGCCGGGCCGGATACAGCAGGAACGGCTCCTGCGCCAGCCGGTCGACCGAGACGCTGGCGCAGGCGGCCAGCGGATGATGCAACGGCACCGCCGCCATCAGCGGCTCGGTCATGAGCACGCGGCGCTCGATCGCCGGATCATCCAGCAGGATGCGGCCGATGCCCAGGTCGATGCGGCCGGCCTTGAGCGCCTCCAGCTGCGGCAGCGTGGTCATCTCCATCAAGCCGACCTCGACCTGCGCGTCGGCCCCGCGCAGTTGCCGGATCAGTTCGGGCACGAAGCCGTACAACGTCGACGGTACGAAGCCGATGCCGAACCAGCGGCGCCGCGCCTGGCCCAGCCGGCGCGTGCCTTCCAGCACCTCGTCCAGCCGCGCGGTCAGCAGGCGCGACTGTTCCAGCAGGAAGCGCCCGGCCTCGGTCAACCGCAGCGCTCGGGTGGTGCGCTCGAACAGCGCCACGCCCAGTTCCTCTTCCAACTGGCGGATCTGGCGGCTGAGCGGCGGCTGCGCCATGTGCAGCGCTTCGGCGGCGCGGGTGAAGCTGCCCTCGCGCGCCACCGCCTGGAAGTACCGCAGGTGCCTGAGTTCCATGGCTGATTCAAACCTTAAAGGTATCAATGGAGACCCATATAGTCTTGGACTTGGCGGCGTAACGCAAGCGATACTGCGCTTCACCTGAAGAACCTGCTTTGGAAAGTATGAATCCGGTAACGATAAACTCGGTCGAGGCGATCCTGGTGGACCTGCCGACCATCCGCGCCCACCAGCTCGCCATGGCCGTGATGCAGCGCCAGACGCTGGTGATCGTGCGCCTGCGCTGCAGCGACGGCATCGAGGGCATCGGCGAGGCCACCACCATCGGCGGCCTGTCTTACGGCGAGGAAAGCCCGGAAGGCATCAAGCTGGCCATCGACACCTACCTGGCGCCGGCGCTGGCCGGCCTGGACGCCGCCAACATCCACGCCGCCATGCGGCGCCTGGAAAGCGTGGCGCGCGGCAACCGTTTCGCCAAGTCGGCGCTGGAAAGCGCGCTGCTCGATGCCCAGGGCAAGCGCCTGGGCGTGTCGGTCTCGACCCTGCTGGGCGGCGCCGTGCGCGCCAGCCTGCCGGTGCTGTGGACCCTGGCCAGCGGCGACACCGCGCGCGACATCGAGGAAGCCGAGTCGCTGCTCGCCAGCCGCCGCCACAACACCTTCAAGCTCAAGGTCGGCCGCCGCGCGGTGGCCGACGACGTGGCCCACGTGTCGCGCATCAAGCAGGCGCTGGGCGACCGCGCCCGCGTCACGGTGGACGTGAACCAGGCCTGGAACGAGGCCGACGCGGCCGGCGCCATCGCGCGCCTGGAAGCGGCCGGCGTCGACCTGATCGAACAACCGATCCCGCGCGCCAACCTCGCCGGCATGGCGCGGCTGGCGGCGCGCTTCGTGGTGCCCATCATGGCCGACGAAGCCGTCAACGGCCCCGAGGACGCGCTGGCCATCGCGCGCCTGGGCGCGGCCGACGTGCTGGCGCTGAAGATCGCCAAGTCGGGCGGCATTCACGAAATGCTGCGCACCGCCGCGGTCGGCGACGCCGCCGGCATGTCGCTGTACGGCGGCACCATGCTGGAAGGCTCGGTCGGCTCGATCGCCTCGGCCCACGGCTTCGCCTGCCTGCCGCGGCTGTCGTGGGGCACCGAGCTGTTCGGCCCGCTGCTGCTCAAGGACGACATCGTCGCCAACCCGCCCAGCTACCGCGATTTCGAGATGCAGATTCCCACCGGTCCGGGCCTGGGCCTGGAACTGGACGAAGACAAACTGGCTTTCTACCGCAGGGACCGCTGACGCGCCCTGCCCCACGGTTGTTCCCGCGCGCCGGCCACGCATCGGCGCGCGGAAAAATAATTCAAGCACACGGAGACACACCATGCCTTTGCGCCACGCTTTCAAACACCTCGCCCGGGCCTGCATGGGCCTGGCCCTGCTCGGCGCCGCCGGCGCCGCCCTGGCCGACGGCTACCCCGACCGGCCCGTCAAGTGGATCGTGCCGTTCCCGCCGGGCGGCGCCATGGACAGCATCGCCCGCACGCTGGGCGAGTCGATGGGCAAGCAACTGAACACCTCGTTCATCGTCGAGAACCGCGCCGGCGCCGGCGGCAACATCGGCGCGGCCAGCGTGGCGCGCTCCAAGCCGGACGGCTACACCATCCTGATCGTGGCCAACGGCATGGCGGTCAACCCCGCGCTGTACGCCGACCTGAACTACGACCCGATCAAGGACTTCGCGCCGATCTCGCTGCTGGCGGTGGTGCCGAACGTGCTGGTCACCAACCCCGCGCGCAATGACGTCAAGAGCGTGGACGAAGTCATCGCCAAGGCCAAGGCGCAGCCCAACCACTACACCTACGCCTCGGCCGGCGTCGGCACCTCGATCCACCTGGCGGGCGAGCTGTTCGTGTCGATGGCCAAGATCGACATGCTGCACGTGCCGTACAAGGGCAGCGGCCCGGCCATCGCCGACCTGCTGGGCGGCCAGGTGGACTACATGTTCGACAGCGTCACCTCGGCCAAGCCGCACATCGAGGCCGGCAAGCTGCGCGCACTGGCCGTGACCACCGCCAAGCGCTCGGCCGCGCTGCCCAACGTGCCCACCGTGGCCGAAAGCGGCCTGCCCGGCTACGAGCTGATGCCCTGGTTCGCCGCCTTCGCGCCGGCCGGCACGCCGCCCGAGGTCGTGGCCAAGCTCAACGCCGCCATGCGCCAGGCCCTGAACGAGCCCAAGGTCAAGGCGACGCTGGACTCGATCGGCGCCGAATCCATCGGCGGCACGCCCGACGAACTGCGCGACTACCTGGCCAAGGAAACCGCGCAGTGGAAGGTGCTGGTCAAGGAACGCAACATCAAGATCAACTGAGTTACGCCGGCGCAGCGGTCGTATCCAGCAGGTGATCGACGATGCCCAGGATCTGTTCGGCGGCCTCGGCGATATGGCATTCCAGCGCCGCCTCGGCCTCGCCGGCGCGGCCCTGTCGACAGAACGCGATCAGCGCGCTGTGCTCGTCGTGGGCCTGCTGGCGGATCGGCGCGTTGACGATCTGGAAGCGGAAGTAGCGCTCGGATTTTTCATGCAGCGCCCGCACCATGGCCAGCGCCGCCGGCCGCTGCGCGGCGCGGTACAGCAGTTCATGCAACTGCCAGTTGAGCCGGCCCCACTGCTGTGGTTCGGCGCTGTCCATCTGCGCCACGATGCGCGCGGCCTCGTCCAGGTCCTCGGGCGCATGCTGCGAGACCGCCAGGCGCAGCAGCCAGGGTTCGAGCCGCAGGCGGATATCGAAGAACTCCTGCACTTCGGCGCGCGACAGCATCGAGACGTATGCGCCGCGGTGCGCGATCATGTCGACCAGGCCTTCGGCGCTGAGCTGGCGGATGGCCTCGCGCACCGGCAGCCGGCTCACGCCCAGTTCCTCGGCCAGCAGTTCCTGGCGCAAGGCGGAGCCCGGCGGAATCGCGCCGGACAGGATGCGGTCGCGCAAGGCGTCGACCACCAGGTCGACGGCGGTCTTGCGCACCAGGCGGCCGGTGGCGCCGGCGGCGGGACGGGGTTGGGCGGCGCTGGCGGGAGAGGAATTCTGGGACACGTCACATCCGGTGGGAAATCCCGCCCGGCGGACGCCGGACGGCGGCGGGTCCGCGACCACCGCGCTGCACGCCCAGGAAAACCCCGAGAGACAGCCGGCATCCACAGCCCGTTTAATGTGAGTATATTGGATCCATGATCCAGCAGATATCGCCGCCGTTACACGGGCGGCGGGCCGAGGCCTCGCGCCTCGTTTTTCTGGTGTTTTTATTTTGGATCCAATATCCAATCAATACTCCGACGGTACGGACCGGACGGATCACGCAACAGGAGCGGCAGCATGAGCATTCAATGGCAAGGCGTATTTCCCGCGGTCACCACCAAACTGAAGCCCGATTTCTCCCTCGACCTGGACGCCATCCGCCAGGGCCTGGAGCGCCTGATCGCCAACGGCGTGGGCGGCGTGGTGATGATGGGCATGGTGGGCGAGAACGCCCAACTCGCCCCGGAAGAAAAACTGGAGGTGCTGCGCACCGCGGTCCAGACCGTGCGCGGCCGCGTGCCGGTGGTGTCGGGCGTGGCCGAGACCGGCACCGCGCGCGCCGCGGCCTTCGCGCGGCAGGCCGCGCAGATCGGCGTCGATGGCCTGATGGTGTTCCCCGGCCTGACGTACAAGTCGGACGAGCGCGAGACGGTGGCGTTCTACCGCAGCGTGGCGCAGGCCAGCCCCCTGCCGATCCTGCTGTACAACAACCCGCGCGGCTACGGCGTCGACCTGACGCCTGACCTGGTGGCGCAGTTGCTGGAGGAGCCGACCATCGTCGCCATCAAGGAGGAGTCCTACGACACCACCCGCGTCACCGACCTGATCACGCGCTTCGGCGACCGCCTGGCGGTGGTCTGCGGCGTCGACGACCTGGTGCTGGAAAGCGCCGCGCTGGGCGTGACCGCCTGGGTCTCGGGCATGGCCAACGCCGTGCCCAAGGCCTCGGTCGACCTGCTGCGGCTGGCGGCCGAGGGCGATTTCGCGCGAGCCCGCAAGCTGTATGCGGCGCTGACGCCGCTGTTCCACCTGGACACCGTGGTCAAGCTGGTGCAGCACATCAAGCTGGCCGAGCACCTGATCACCGGCAGCGCCGAAACCGTCAAGCCGCCGCGCCTGGACCTGGCCGGCGCCGAACGCGAACGCACCCTTGCCATCACCCGCCAGACATTGGCGGACCTCTCAGCCCTGGGCTACTGATACCGGAGCCACCATGACCCGCACCCGCCTGCCCGCGCTGGCCTTCAGCGCCCTCTCCTTCCTGGCCTGCGTCGCGGCCGCCCCCGCCGCGATGGCGGCCGACTACCCCAGCCGCTCGATGGAGCTGGTGGTCGCCTACCAGCCCGGCGGCGGCAGCGACAACACCGCCCGCGCCATCGCCGAGGCGGTGCGTCCGCCGCTGCTGGCGCAACCGACCGTGGTCATCAACAAGCCCGGCGCCAGCGGCTCGATCGGCTGGTCGTATGTGGCCAACGCCCAGCCCGACGGCTACAAGCTGGTGCTGATGACGCCGGAAATGCTGGTGGTGCCGCTGATGGGCATCGGCAAGACCACCGTCAAGGACTTCCAGCCCATCGCCCGCTTCACCGACGATCCCTCGTCGGTCACGGTGCGCGCCGACGCGCCGTGGAAGACGGTGGAGGAATTCCTCGACTACGCCCGGAAGAATCCGGAACGGGTGGCGGTGTCCAACGCCGGCATCGGCACCGTGCCGCACATGGCGGCCGCGGCGCTGGGCGAGCAGACCGGCGTGAAGTTCGTGCACGTGCCCTACCAGGGATCGGCCCCGGCCATCATGGGCCTGTTGTCCGGCGACGTGCAGGCCACCACGGTGGCCTATGCCGAGTTGCAGCAGCACGTGGACACCGGCAAGCTGCGCACCCTGGCCGTGATGGCGCCAAAGCGGCTCGACACCCTGCCGGACGTGCCGACCATGAAGGAACGCGGCGCCGACCTGCAGTTCAGCGTCTGGCGCGGCATCGGCCTGCCGAAGTCGGCGCCGGCCGACGCCATCGAGAAATGGCGCGCCGCCGCGCGCCAGGTGGCGCAGTCGCAGGACTTCCAGGCGCTGATGCGCAAGCAGAACCTGACGCCGTCATACGCCGACCAGCCGCAATTCGCGGCCGACGTGGCGCGGCAGGAACAGGCCTTCAATGCGCTGGTGCCGAAGCTGAACCTGAAACCCTGACGCGGCGAATCCGGGCGCGGAAAACAAAAGCCCCGGCTCCAGGCCGGGGTGGGAATCAGGTCTTACATGATGGGGCGTAGGCTTGCGCCCATTGGCAGCCATCACCAACCTAGTCGCTATTCTAGACGCTTGGAACCAGCGCGGTCAAAGGACGATCAGTCTGTCATTTACGCGCTTCTGCGACATGCCCCACACGCTGCCGTACCGGCCCATCCTGATTGATACGCTCATCAGCAACGAACGCATTCAGTGCCGCCGAGGTCACACTACGCAACGCAATCGACCATGCGTTCGTGGCCAGCCTGGGACGCTTCTGGTGGACAAGCAACAAACTGCACTACCGCTCATTCGTCACCCAGGCGCAAGCGCCCCATGCCGTCAAGGCACTGCGAGAGAACTTCGCCTTGGCTACCCGGGCCCACCTCGCGGAACAACGCCGGCGTCCCGAGACGCAGCGCGCGCAGGCCATCCCGCACAGCGGCGTCATTGCCAAGACGGCATTCTCGACATGGGAGTTCATCCTGGACCGCGAATTCCGGGGACGAGGCCTGGTGTGGCCCAAGCACATGCCCCAGGTCTTCCGCGGACAGTGGCCAGCCCCTCGGGCGGGCGTTGTGCTGGATCATGCCCGTCGTCTCGTCTCGACCTTGCGGGACTTCCGCAATCGCCTGTCCCACCACGAACCAATCTGGAAGCGTTATGGCGTTTCGACTGAAACCGACGCGCTGCGGGTATTGCAAGCCAATGGATTGCCGCAAGCCGCGCGGCGGGCATGCGTTCGGGTCGGCGGCGACGGCGATTCCTGATCCTGCCCCACTGAAGCTAGCCCCGGGGATCGCATCCAACGTTCCCCGGAAGGGCTATTCACCATTGCGACGACGCGCTACTCCACCGTCGCCCCCGATTTCTTCACCACCTCCGCCCAGCGCGGAATCTCCGTGGCCATCAGGGCGCGCAGTTCGTCGGGGGTGCTGCCGACCAGTTCCATGCCCATGGTCTTGCCGAGCTTTTCCTGCACGTCGGGTTCCTTCACGATCACGGCGATCTCGGCGGCGAGCTTGTCGAGGATGAGCTTGGGCGTGCCCTTGGGCGCGTACACCGCCTGCCACGACGCCATCTGGAAGCCGGGCACGCCGGCCTCCTGCATGGTGGGCACGTCGGGGGCCAGCGAGATGCGGTCCTTGGTGGTGACGGCCAGCAGCTTGAGCTTGCCGGTCTGCAGCAGCGGCAAGGCGGCGGTCATCTGGTCGAACATGAAGGTCACCGCGCCCGAGGACACGTCGACCATCGCGGGCGGCGTGCCCTTGTACGGCACGTGCGTCAGCGGCACGCCGATCATGCTGGAGAACAGTTCGCCGGCCAGGTGGGTGGAGGTGCCGGCGCCGGACGACGCGAAGGTGCGCTTGGACGGATCCTTCTTGAGCAGCGCGATCAGGTCGGCCACCGAGTTCACGCCCAGGTTCGGATCGACCAGCAGCACGTTGGGCAGGTAGGCGATCAGCGAGACCGGCTCGAAGTCCTTGACCGGGTCGTACTTCAGGTTCTTGTAGAGGCTGGCGTTGATGGCGTGGGTGCTGATGGTGCCGCCGAACAGCGTGTAGCCGTCGGGCGCGGCCTTGGCCACGTAGGTGGCGCCGATGCCGCCGGCGGCGCCGGGCTTGTTCTCGACGATGACGTTCTGGTGCAGCCGGTCGCCCAGCTTCTGCGCCAGCACGCGGCCGACCACGTCGGTGGAGCCGCCCACGGTGAACGGCACCACGTAGGAAATCGGCTTCTGCGCCGGCCACTCGGCGGCCGCGGCCGGCAGCGCCCACGCGCCCAGCAGCGGTCCTGCCAGCAGCGCGGCCAGCGCGCTGCGACGTTGCTTGTTCATGCTTGTCTCCTGCCCTCTGTGTTTTATAGGCATGGGTCGCCGGCCGGACGGCCGGCGCCAAGGCTCAACGGCCCTGTTCTTTGCGCCAGGCGGCGAATTTGTCCTTGGTGCCGGGGTCGGTGGGCGGATACAGGCCCAGGATCGACGCGCCGGCCTGCACCTGGCTGGTGACGAAGTCCTCGAACGCGGTCATCTCCACCGCTTCGGCCGCGATCTCGTCGGCCAGGTGCGCGGGGATCACCACCACGCCCTCGCGGTCGCCCACCACGATGTCGCCCGGGAACACGGCCACGTCGCCGCAGCCGATGGGCGCGTTGATGTCCAGCGCCTGGTGCAGCGTCAGGTTGGTCGGCGCGGACGGACGGTTGTGGTACGCGGGATAGCCGAGCTCGGCGATCTCGGGCGAGTCGCGGAAACCGCCGTCGGTGACCACGCCGGCCACGCCGCGCTTCATCAGACGGGTCACCAGGATCGAACCGGCCGAGGCGGCGCGCGGGTCCTTGCGGCTGTCCATCACCAGCACCGCGCCCGGCGGGCAGGTCTCGACCGCGGCGCGCTGCGGGTGGGCGCGGTCCTCGAACACCTTGATGGTGTTCAGGTCCTCGCGCGCCGGGATGTAGCGCAGCGTGAAGGCCGGGCCGACCATGTTGGGCAGCGTCGCGTTCAGCGGCCGCACGTCCTGGATGAACTGATTGCGCAGGCCGCGCTTGAACAAGGCGGTGCACAGCGTGGCGGTGCTGATGCCGCCCAGCTTGGCGCGGGTGGCGGGATTCATGTCTGACACGGAAAACTCCAGGGAAAGCGATTCAGGGGATGGCGGGTTCAGAAGATTTCCGGTTCCGGCACGGGCGCGCCGAAGCTGGTCTCGAGGAAGTCGAAGTCGCAGCCCTCGTCGGCCTGCAGGATGTGTTGCGAGTACATCCAGCCGTAGCCGCGCTCGTAGCGCTTGGGCGGCGGCGTCCAGGCGGCGCGGCGCGCGGCCAGTTCCTCGTCGCTGACGTTCAGGTGGATGCTGCGGGCCGGCACGTCGACGGTGATCAGGTCGCCGGTCTTGACCAGCGCCAGCGGGCCGCCGATGTAGGCCTCGGGCGCGGCGTGCAGGATGCAGGCGCCGTAGCTGGTGCCGCTCATGCGGGCGTCGGACAGGCGCAGCATGTCGCGCACGCCCTGCTTGACCAGCTTGGTGGGGATCGGCAGCATGCCCCATTCCGGCATGCCGGGGCCGCCCTGCGGGCCGGCGTTGCGCAGGATCATGATGTGGTCGGCGGTGACGTCCAGGTTCTCGTCGTCGACCGCGGCCTTCATGCTGGGATAGTCATCGAACACCAGCGCCGGGCCGGTGTGTTGCAGGTATTGCGGCGCGCAGGCGCTGGGCTTGATGACGCAGCCGCCCGGCGCGATATTGCCGCGCAGCACCGCCAGCGCGCCCTCGTCGTAGATGGCGGTGTCGAGCTTGCGGATGACGTCGTCGTTGTAGACCTCGGCGCCGGCGATGTTCTCGCCCAGCGTCTTGCCGGTGACGGTCATGGCCGACAGGTCCAGGTGCCCTTCCAGGCGCGACATCAGCGCCGGCAGGCCGCCGGCGTAGAAGAAGTCTTCCATCAGGTACTTGTCGCCGCTGGGCCGGATGTTGGCGATGACCGGCACCTTGCGGCTGGCGGCGTCGAAGTCGTCCAGGCCCACCGGGTGGCCCGCGCGGCGCGACATGGCCACCAGGTGGATGATGGCGTTGGTGGAGCAGCCCATGGCCATGGCCACGTTGATGGCGTTGTGGAACGAGGCCGGGCTCAGGATGCGCTGCGGCGTCAGGTCGTCCCACACCATCTCGACCACGCGGCGGCCGCACTCGGCCGACATGCGCATGTGGTTGACGTCGGCCGCCGGGATCGACGAGGCGCCCGGCAGCGTCATGCCGATGGCCTCGGCGATGGCGGTCATGGTGCTGGCCGTGCCCATGGTCATGCAGGTGCCGTAGCTGCGGGCGATGCCGCCTTCGACTTCGGTCCATTGTTCCTGCGTGATCTTGCCGGCGCGGCGCTCGTCCCACAGCTTCCAGGCATCCGAGCCGGAGCCCAGGATCTTGCCCTTCCAGTTGCCGCGCAGCATCGGGCCGGCGGGCACGTAGACACAGGGCAACCCGGCGCTGATGGCGCCCATCAGCAGGCCCGGCGTGGTCTTGTCGCAGCCGCCCAGCAGCACCGCGCCATCCACCGGGTGGCTGCGCAGCAGTTCCTCGGCTTCCATCGCCAGCATGTTCCGGTACAGCATGGTGGTGGGCTTGACGAAGGATTCGGACACCGAGATCGCCGGCAGTTCCACCGGAAAGCCGCCGGCCTGGAACACGCCGCGCTTGACGTCCTCGACGCGCTGCTTGAAGTGGCTGTGACAGGGGTTCAGGTCGGACCAGGTGTTGATGATGGCGATGATCGGGCGGCCGACCCAGTCGTCCGGGCCGTAGCCCATCTGCATCATGCGGGAACGATGGCCGAACGAACGCAGGTCGTCCTTGGCCATCCAGGCGGCGCTGCGCAGGCTTTCGTAGGTGCGTTTCATGGGGGAAGCGGATCCTGGGATGCGGTGAAATGAAAGAGACGAAATCATTGACCGGACCATTTAAACACTAATACATTAGTGCGTCAGCTAGGTGAAAACCCGCTACACTCCGCTTCCACCCCCGACCGTTCCGACCCTTTACCGAACTTCGCTCCGATGCCCAGCCACAAGCTCCGACTGGACCGCTCGCGGCACGCCGCGCCGCAGGTCTTCGAACATCTGCGCGAACAGATCATGTCCCTCGAACTGGCGCCCGGGGCGCCGCTGTCGCGCGTGACGCTGGCCGAAGCCTACGGCCTGAGCCAGACGCCGATCCGCGACGCGCTCATGAAGCTGGCCGAGGAAGCGCTGGTCGAGATCTACCCGCAGCACACCACCGTGGTCAGCCGCATCGACATCGCCGCGGCGCGCCAGGCGCACTTCCTGCGGCGCTCGATCGAGCTGGAAATCGTGCACCTGTTGGCGCAGGCGCCCGATCCGCTGCTGGTCCAGCGGCTGCAGGCCAGCATCGACCGCCAGCGCGTCTGCCACGCCGCCGGCCAATACCAGCAGTTCATGGAGGCCGACCAGGCCTTCCACCGCGACATGCACGGGGCCGCCGGCGTCACCGCGCTGTGGGACATGGAGCAGCGCTATAGCGGCCACGTCGACCGCCTGCGCCGCCTGCATCTGCCCGAAGCCGGCAAGGCCGAGCGCATCATGGACGACCACCAGCGGGTGCTGGACGCCATCGCCGCGGGCGATGCGCCGCGTGCGCAACAGGCGCTGCGCGAACACCTGTCGGGCACGCTCAGCCAGGTGGCAGAGATCTGCAAGCGCTATCCGGACTACGTGCAGGCCGATTGAGGCCGGCGGCGTCCGCCGCGCGTATCGTCAGCGCCACGCCTCACTCCAGCGCATAGCGCACGATGATGGTCTTGCCGCCCCGGTCGACGTGCACCAGCAGGCCCCCGCCCGCCGCGTCCAGCCCGAGCAGGCCGCGCTCCTGGTCGGGCGACAGCTGGAACGGCCGCCAGGTGCGGCCCTGGTCGCGCGTGTGGAAATAGGTGCGGGTGTAGTCGTTGAACGAGAACAGGTGGTCGGCATAGGTCTGCACCACCCAGCCGTTGCGGCCGAACCAGGCCTGGCCGATCCAGGTGCGCTGGCCGCGCACCGCGGGCAGGGTCGCCAGCTCGTGCCAGTTGCTGTCGGCCGGATCGAGCCGGTAGATGCGGTTGTCGGCCGTGGCGTACTCGGGCTGCCCCACCCGCGGCTGCGAGCGAGGGTCCTGCGGCGGCACGGCCGCCACGTCATGCGTGATGCGGAATGCGGGCGAAGCGCCGTCCTGGAACCGCACCTCGAAGCGCCGGGTCTCGATGCGGCGCACCGTGCCGGCCGTGACCCGGTCGCGCCAGCTCCAGCCCACCGCGCGGTCGGCGGCCAGCGGGTAAAGCGACCAGCCGTACACCAGCTGGTCCGCCGTGGCGCGGACCTGGCCCAGATGCTCCTGGAACGCCTTGCCGTAGCTATCGGCGTCGGGCCAGACCTGCTCGCGCAAGGACAGCGCCGACCAGTGGCGCGCGCCGTCCTCGCTGACCAGCAGACGTTCATCCCCGGCGCCATTGCTGCCGTCGGTCAGCGCCATGGCCCGCTCATCGGTCAGGAACACGGTGAACCGGCGTGGCGCGCCCAGCTGCAAATCAGGCGCGTAGTGCCAATTGGCGCCCTGGTCGTCGGAACGCCAGACGTCCCATCCGGTGGACGCGTCGCCGTCACGGCCGCGGCGCTGGCTGCCGCCCACCAGGTAGATGGCCTGCCCCTGCGGCCCGCCGAGGAGCGTGACGCCGGTATCGCCGCCGATCGAGCCGAGCAGCGCGTAGCGGCCATTGTCGCGGCCGCCATAGACCAGGTTGCGCACGTCGCGAGCCGTCGCGGCGGCCTGCAGCATGCCCTGCGCCGGATCGGCCGAGGCGGCCTCCGCGCGTGCGGCGCCGTCCGGCTGGCAGCAGTCCGAGGCGATGGGCCGCAATGCGTCCAGCACCGGCGCCTTGATCAGGCCGGCGATATCCTTGTCGCCGGCGATCAGTTGCCCGACCAGGAACTGATGCTCGCCGTAGCGGTACAGCCGCGTGCGCGAATAGCCGGCCAGCGGCGGGCCGTCGAGCTCGCCGATGACTTCGCTGCGGGCCAGCGGCTCGCCTTCCGGCACGAGCTGGTAGAACCCGTAAGCCAGCACCCCGGTCACGGCGATGGCCGCCGCACCGGCGAGCACCCTGATATTCATCGTCGTCGCCTCTCCTCCGACCCCGGCCGGCGCCCCGTGGCGCGGCGTCGGCATCGCTTGTCGAACGGACGAGACTATACCCCCGCGCCGCGCTCGCCGCCGGGTTCCGGCCGTCACGAAATCTTTCTCTATACTGGGGTGACTCCATACCGATGTCCCACAGGGAAGGCCCCATGACAGCAAGGCAAGCGCAACTCACCCTCGTCCTGGCTGTACTGGCGGGACCTGCCTGGGCGCAGGCGGGCAGCGCGGCGCCGGCCACCCCGGCCGATACCTGCGCGGTGGTGACCGTGCGCGAGGGCGATCCGGTGCCGCTCGACGCCTGCGCCGTCAGCATCGTGCCGGCCACGCCGGATACCCGCGGCATCGTCTTCGGCGGCCCCGCCTGGCAGCCGCTGGCGCCGCAGACCATGCCGGGGGTGTTCTACGACCGCGACTCGATCGTGCAACTGACCGAACGGCCGCTGGTGATGCTGGCAACGGTCGCCTGGTTCTATGCGCAGCCGCGGGTCTCCGAGGCCAACGGCCAGCCCTATGGCTCGGTGACCCAGCCCGTGACCATCAACTGCAGCAACAACACCTACACGATTACCGAAACCCAGCACTATGCCGGCCCGGACGCCACCGGCGAGCTGGTGGAATCGCTGCCGGTGGCCGGGATTTCCAACGCGCCGGTGGCGCGCGACCCGGTGCAACGGCAACTGCGCAGCGTGATCTGCCCGGCCGGCAAGTCCTCGCGCAAATAGCGGCGGCGCGGCGCCGGCCTACCCGCGCCAGCAGCGGTACAGCCCACGCGCCGCGGCGTCCAGCAGGAAGCCCAGCGCGCCGATCAACAGCACCATGGCCATCAGTTCCGAATAGGCCAGGCGGTCGCGGGTGTCGAGGATGAAGTAGCCCATGCCGGCCGACACGCCCAGCATTTCGCACGGCACCAGCACGATCCAGAGGATGCCGATGGCCAACCGCACGCCCGTCAGGATATGGCCGAGCACGCCCGGCAGGATCACGTGGCGCAGGGTCTCCCAGCGGGTCGCGGCCACGCTTTGCGCCAACAGCAGCCAGCGCGCGTCCAGCTGCTGCACGCCGGCGGCGGTGTTCAGCACGATCGGCCAGACCGCGGCGAAGGCCAGCAGGAAATACACCGGGTCGTCACCGACGCCGAACACCATCACCGCGATCGGCATCCACGACAACGGCGAGATCATGCGCAGGAACTGCATGGCGGGCGACAGCGCCGCCTCCAGCCGCCGGTAGCTGCCGATGGCCAGGCCCAGCGGCACGCCGATCGCCAGCGCCAGCCCCAGGCCCACCGCCACCCGGCGCAGGCTCACCAGCACGTGCAGCGGCAGATCGGAGTCCGTCAGCAGTTGCCACAGGCTGACAAAGGTGGCCCCCGGCGCGAAGCGCCTTGCCATGCCGCCGGCGGGCGCCAGCACATCGGTGCCGAGCCACCACAGCGCCAGCAACGCCGCCAGGCCGGCCAGGCCCAGCGCGCACCGCGCCGCCAGCCCGTGGCGCGGCGGCCGCGCGCGGGCCGGACCGACGGCGGGCGCCACGGCGCGCGCGCCCGCCGCGGCGACAGACTCGCGCGCCGTCACGCCTGCACCGTCTCGGTCCGGGTGTAGGCGTCGGAAAAACCGAAGCGCTGCAGGCCGCCCGCGGCTTCGATGGCGCGCTTGACGTAGCGGTCATCGACCAGTTCGGCCGCGGCGCGGGCGGGATCCAGCCCGGCCAGGAAGCCGCGATCGGCCTCGATCAGCGTGTCGCGCAGGCGCCGCACCAGTTCCTCGGTGTAGCTGGGGAACGGATACGGCTGGAAGTCGATGCGGCGTTCGTCCCAGTCGGCGTGGCGGATCGCGCCGCTGGCCAGGTACTGCTCGCGGTCCGACGCCGGCGGCGCCAGCACCTTGCTCAAGGCCGGCAGGCCATGCGGGGTGTAGCGGTTGATGCCTTCCTTGGACAGCAGTTTGGCGGTCTCTTCGCGGTTGTCGCGGATCCACAGCTGCGCCTGGACGATGGCGTCGACCACCTTCTGCGACCACTCGGGCCGCTGCTGCAGGTCGCGCTCGTGCATGAACACCACGCAGCAGGCGTGGTTGCGCCAGATGTCGCCGGTAAAGCGCAGCACCTTGCCCACGCCCAGCGTCTCGGCCACGGCGTTGAAGGGCTCGGCCACGATGTAGCCGGCGATGCGGTTCTGCGCCAGCGCCGGCGGCATGTCGGCCGGCGCCATCACCACCAGATTGACCTCGTTGGCGGCCGGCGCGCCGTCCTTGCGCGACACCGGCGTCAGGCCGTTCTCGCGCAGCAGGTACTGCAGCATCACGTTGTGGATCGAATACCAGAACGGGATCGCCACGGTCTTGCCGCCCAGTTCCTTGACGCTATTGACGGCCGGCGCCACCGTCAGGCCGGAGCCGCCGACGTGGTTCCAGGCCACCACCTTGGCCGGCACCTGGCTGCCGAAGCGCGCCCACACCGTCATCGGCGACAGCAGGTGCACCACGTTGACCTGGCCGGAAATGAAGGCTTCGATCACCTGGGCCCAGCTGCGCAACAGCGTCGGCTTTTCGGCCTTGACGCCGGCCTTGTCGAACAGGCCGTTGTTGTGCGCCACCAGCAGCGGCGCCGCGTCGGTGATCGGCAGGTAGCCGATGCGCACCGGCGCGTCGGGCTCGCTCTGCGCCCGCGCATTGAAGGCCGCCAGCAGCGGCGCGGCGCCGCCCGCCGTCAGCAGGGCCGAGAGTTTCAACCAGTCGCGACGCGACATGTGTTCAAGGCACATCGATAGACTCCTTGGCGGCTTCGCCGCGTGCGACCCGCAGCGCGGCGCGCAGGCGGGTCAGGATTTCCAGGCGCAACGCGCCCATTTCCGGCAACAGGTCGGCGCGCGGCTGCGGCAGGTCCACCGGCCACACGCCCAGGATGCGTCCCGGCGCGCCGCCCAGCAGCACGATGCGGTCCGCCAGCAGCAGCGCTTCGTCGATATCGTGGGTGATGAGGACGGCGGCGGTATGGAAGTCGGCCACCACCTTGCGCAGCAGCGCCTGCATTTCGCCGCGCGTGACTTCGTCGAGCGCGCCGAACGGCTCGTCCAGCAGCAGCACCGCCGGCTGGCGCGCCAGGCAACGCGCCAATGCGGTGCGCTGCGCCATGCCGCCGGACAGCTGCGCCGGCCGCAGGTGCCGCGCGTGCGACAGGCCGACCTCGTCGATGGCCTGGTCGATCCGCAACCGGCGTTCGGCGGCGGTCAGCCTGGGCTGGTGGGTGAAATCCAGGCCGAAGGCCACATTGCGCTCCAGCGACAGCCACGGCAGCAGGCCGGGATCCTGGAACGCCACCGCCACGCGCGGATGCACGCCGGTCAGCGGCGCGCCTTCCATCAGCAGCGTGCCGGCGCTGGCCGGCTGCAGCCCGGCCAGCACCCGCAGCAGGCTCGACTTGCCGGCGCCGCTGGCGCCCAGCACCGCCACCACCTCGCCACGGTCCAGCACCAGGTCCACGTCCTGGAACACATCGGCCGGCGCCTGCGCGTAGCGCAGCGCCAGGCCATGCGCCTGCAACACTGGACGCGGCGGCGCGCTCATGCGGCGGCCTCGGCCGCCAGCCGCGCCTGGCGCTTGGCCAGCTCGGTCTTGAGCTGCACCAGGCTGGGCGTGACGATCGGCAGGAAGGCCGCCTCGCGCCAGCGCCGCGCGAAACCGTCGCCGGCGGGTCGCAAGTAGGCCGCGCCGCCGCTGGCCTGCAATTCCAGTTGCACCGCCTGGCTGGCGATCTCGGCCAGCGCGATGCGGTGCTCGAACAGCAGCCAGGGTTCGGCGACGAAACGCGCGCTGCGCACGCCGCCGACCAGGCCGGCGGTGGCATCGTCGAGTTGCCGCGCCAGCGCCTGCAAGGGTTCGGCCAGGATGCCGCGCGAGGCCTGGCCCTGCCCGGCTTCGCCCGCGGCGCGCAGCGCCCGTCGCGCCAGGCCGATGGACAGGCCGCATTGCAGCCCGGCGAAGGCCGGCCGCGCCTGCGGCAGGTACTGGCGCGCATCCGGGTGGATCAGCCATTGCGGATCGATACGCACGCCGCGCACGTCCAGCGCCGCGGTGTTGCTGGACTGCAGCGCCAGCAGGTCCAGGTCGGCGCTGCGCGTCAGGCCGTCGATATCATGCGGCAGGGCCACCACGGCCGGCGTGCCATCGGGGGCCGAGACGGCCGCGGCCACCAGGAAGCCCTGCTTGCGCAGGTTCGTCACCCACGGCATGCGGCCGTCCAGCAGCCAATCGGCGCCGTCCTGGCGCGCGCCGATCTGCAGCGACTCGATGCCGCTGAGGAATTTCATGGCGTTCGACAGCGCGGTGGCGCCGGCCACCTCGCCCGCCAGCAAGGGCGCCAGCCAGGCCTGCGACAAGGCCGTGTTGGGGCTGCGCAGCAGGTATTCGATGAAGACGCGCTGGCCCCAGGCCACGAAGGCCGCGGCCACGGAATGCTCGGCCACCTGCGACACGGCCTCGATGGCATCGCCGATGTCGGAGCCCGGCGTACCGCCCTGCGCGGCCGGCACGCCCAGGCGGAAGACGCCCGCCGCGGCCAATTGCGGCAGGACCTCGGCGGCGTCATGGCTGCCATCGTCCAGCGCGCCGGCGTGGGCGTCGAGCCAGGCGGTCAATCCGGGCGTCAGGCGCGGGTCCGGTTGTCCCGCCGTCATTGCGCGCCGCTCCAGGCGTAGGCGCCCAGTTGCTCGTTCAGCGGCGTCTGCGCCAGGTTGTTGCCGAAATTGCAGATGGTCGCCAGGCCCACGCCGACGATCACTTCCAACGCGTTGCCGTCGCTGTAGCCGGCCTCGCGCAGCGCCTGCAATTCGGCGTCGCTGACGCGGCCACGGCTGCGGATCACGGCTTCGGTGAAGGCGGCCAGCGCCTGCAGGCGCGCGTCGGGCAGCGTGCCCTGGGCCCGCAGCGCGTCCACCACTTCGGGCGACAGCCTGGCCTTGTTGCGCGCCAGCGCGGTATGGCCGGCCACGCAGAAGGTGCAGCCGTGGCGGGTGCCGGCCACCAGTTGCACCACCTCGCGCTCCTGCAGCGTCAGCCCGGCGCGGGCGTTGATCTGCGACAGCGTCTGGTAGGCCTCGAGCGCGACCGGCGCATTGGCCAGCACGCCCAGCAGGTTGGACAGGTAGCCCGCGCCTTGTTCGGCGGCCGACAGGGCGGCGCGGGTGGGTTCGGGAGCGCTCTGCGCGGTATGGACGGGCAAACGGGCCATGAAGGTCTCCAGAAGACGATCAACGAAAACTCGATTGTGCGGGCGCCCGGCCCCGCGCGACAATGCACGGGGATCGCAAGCTGATGCTCGATCTTATCGACTTTCAGCTATGCGCTTATAACCAGGACGCCCCGCGTATCATCGCGCCAAACTGATCCGGTCGTGCCGCCATACCAGCGCGGCCCGGCCCCTGCCGAACCGCCTTTGCCATGCCGCCCTCGCCCGCCCCGAACGCCGATCAAGCCGCCGTCGACGCCCTGCTGCTGTCGAGCCTGGAGGTGCAATCCAGCTTGTATCACCTGGGACAGTATTGCGGCAATTGGTCGGCCAGCACCAGCGGCCGCGCCCGCGCCAGCTTCCACCTGATCCTGCATGGCCGCTGCCGCGTCGACCTGGGGCCGGGCCAGGCGCCGCTGACCCTGGCGGCCGGCGACGGCGTGTTCTTCCTGCGCGACCTGCCGCACACGCTGACGCCGCTGGACGCGCCTGCGCCGGCCGCGCCGGAGTGTCGGGACATGCGCCCGCTGCTGCCGCGCCAGGCCGACGGCACCGGACTGGCCTGCGGCTTCTTCCAGTTCCGCCCGGGCCTGGCCGACCTGGTGGCCGAGACCCTGCCCGACGTGCTGGTGCTGCGCGCCGACGATGCCCGCTACGCCAGCGCGCGCGGCGTGTTCGACCTGATCCTGGGCGAGACCGCGCGCGACGGCGGCGCCTCCGAGGTGGTGCTGGAACGGCTCACCGACATGCTGATCTTCTTCATGCTGCGCCACCTGGCGATCCACGACCGCCAGGCCCATGGCCTGTTCGTGCTGGCGCGCGATCCGGCCATGGCGGGATTGCTGCAGGCGATCCTGGCGCGGCCGGCGGATCCCTGGAGCATGGACGACATGGCGCGCCACGTGCACATGTCCAAGGCCACCTTCCACCGCCGCTTCACGCTGCAAAGCGGCACCACGCCGGCGCAATTGCTGCAGCTGCTGCGCATGCGCGTGGCGCGGCGCCTGCTGGCGCAGGGCGCCGCCATCGCGGATGCCGCCGAACGGGTCGGCTATCGCTCGCAGGCGGCCTTCAGCCGGGTGTTCCAGCGCACCGAGGGCGTGGCGCCCTCGGCCTGGCGCCGCGGCGGCGCCTGAGCGGAGCGCGCCCAGGCAGGCCGCGCCTCAGGACAGGCCCAGCAACAACTCCGCCAGCAACTGCGGATGGGTGATGTGGGCTTCGTGCGGGGCGGCGATGTCGACCCAGTTCCAGCCCGGCTGCGACTTCACCAGCTGGCGCGACTGCTCCAGCACCGGCAGCTCGGGCTGGGTGCAATGGATGTAGGTGCGCGGCCGGCCGTTGCCGATGGGATGCTTGAGCGTCAGCGGCGTGGTGTAGCTGGCCAGCGGGTGCGGCGTCAGGCGGCGCTTGACCCAGGCCTCGTCGGCGCTGCCGGGCTTGAAACCCCAGGCCGCGGGCAGCGGGTCCGGGATCGGCACGGCCAGGCCATTGGTGGCCTTGGACGCGGCCGCGATGCGCGCCTCGGCGTCGGCCTTGGGGTACACCGAGAACGCATCCTGGCCGTTCTGCAGCACGATCGAATCGAAGTACACCAGGTGCGCCAGCCGCTCCGGAATGCGGTCGGCCACGCCCGAGATCGGAATGCCGCCGAAGCTGTGGCCCACCAGGATCACGTCGTTCAGCTCTTCGCTCTGGATGACCTGGACCAGGTCCTCGACGAAGGTGTCGATGGTGATGCCCTTGTGCAGCAGGTGGGCGCGGTCGCCCATGCCGGTGAAGCTGGGCGCGTAGACGCGATGGCCGGCGGCCTGCAGCTGGTCGGCCACCGGCCGCCAGCACCAGCCGCCGTGCCACGAGCCGTGCGCCAGCACGTAGGTCTTGGCGCGGCCTGCGGCCGGCCTGGCCGCGATGGCGGGCGCCGCCGCCAGGGCGGGCAACCCGGCGGCCAGTTGCAGCAAGGTCCTGCGGGAAAGCATGCTCATGCCGCTCACACCTGCGCCAGGGCCTGGTCCAGATCGGCCAGCAGATCGTCGATGTGCTCGATGCCGATCGACAGGCGCACGGTTTCCTCGCGCACGCCGGCCTTCTGCAGCTCTTCGGGATTGAGCTGGCGGTGGGTGGTGGACGCCGGGTGCGTGGCCAGCGACTTGGCGTCGCCGATGTTGACCAGGCGCGTGAACAGCTGCAGCGCGTCCTGGAAGCGCGCGCCGGCTTCACGGCCGCCCTTCACGCCGAACGTGAACAGGCCCGGCGCCTTGCCGCCCAGGTACTTGCGCACCAGCGCGTGGTCCGGGTGATCCGGCAGGCCGGCGTAGTTGACCCACTCGACCTTGGGATGCTCGCGCAGGTAGCTGGCCACCTTGACCGCGTTCTCGACGATGCGGTCCACGCGCAGCGCCAGCGTCTCGATGCCCTGCAGGATCTGGAACGAATTGAACGGCGAGATCGCCGCGCCGGTATTGCGCAGCGGCACCACGCGGGCGCGGCCGATGTAGGCGGCCGGGCCGAAGGCTTCGGTGTAGACCACGCCGTGGTAGCTGACGTCGGGCTCGTTCAGGCGCTTGAAGCGGGCCTTGTGCTCGGCCCACGGGAACTTGCCCGAGTCGATGATGGCGCCGCCCAGGCTGGTGCCGTGGCCGCCCAGGTACTTGGTCAGCGACTGCACCACGATGTCGGCGCCGTGCTCGATCGGACGCAGCAGGTACGGCGACGGCACGGTGTTGTCGACGATCAGCGGCAGGCCGTGGCGGTGGGCCAGCTCGGCCAGCGCGGCGATGTCGGTGATGTTGCCCAGCGGGTTGCCGACCGATTCGGCGAAGATGGCCTTGGTGCGCTCGTCGATCTGCGCCTCGAAGGCGGCCAGGTCGCTGGGGTTGGCGAAGCGCGTGGTGATGCCGTACTGCGGCAGCGTGTGGGCGAACAGGTTGTAGGTGCCGCCGTACAGCGTACTGGACGAGACGATGTTGTCGCCCGCCTCGGCGATGGTCAGGATGGCGTAGGTGACGGCGGCCTGGCCCGAGGCCAGCGCCAGCGCGGCGATGCCGCCTTCCAGCGCCGCCACGCGCTGTTCCAGCACGTCGGTGGTCGGGTTCATGATGCGGGTGTAGATGTTGCCCGCCACCTTCAGGTCGAACAGGTCGGCGCCGTGCTGGGTGTCGTCAAAGGCGTAGGCCACGGTCTGGTAGATCGGCACGGCCACCGCGCGCGTGGTCGGGTCCGGCTTGTAGCCGCCGTGCACGGCGATGGTTTCCAGCCGCCACTCGGGCTTCTTCGCTTCGGTCATGATGTAGTGCTCCTCGAAATGCGTTATCGATGATGGAGTCAGGCGGCCAGCCCGCGCGTGGCGCGCAGGATGCGGTCGATGTCCCCGTGATTGTTATAGGCGCCGACGGACAGGCGCAGGTAACCATACTCCACGATGCTGGCCACCACCCCCTCGCGGGTCAGGTGCGCCAGCGCCGCGGCCGGATCCGGCACGCGCAATGCGGTGGTGGTGCTGCGCAACGCCTCGTCGACCGGCGATACTACCTGCAGGCCCTGGGCGCGTAAACCGTCGCTCAGCGCCGTGGAGAGTTCCAGCACCCACGGTTCGATGCGGTCCGGCTGCGCCCATTCGATCAGGTCCAGCGCGCCGGCCCAGCCGGCGATGCCGGGATAGTTCAGGTTGCCCGTTTCCAGGCGCCGGGCATCGCCGGCATCGGCCACGCCCAGCTGCCATTGCAGGCCGGACTTGTCCAGCGTGGTCACTTCCGACGGGCCGATGTGCGGCGGCTCCAGCGCCTGCAGCAGGCGCGGCGACACGTGCAGCAGGCCCACCCCTAGCGGCCCCAGGAAGCCTTTGTGCGCGCCGCTGGCGAAGGCGTCCACGCCCCACGCGTCCACTTGCGCGCGCAACAGCCCCGCGCCCTGGATGCCGTCGACCACGAGCCAGATGCCGCGCTCGGCGCAGCGTCGGCCCAGTTCCGCGATATCGGTGCGCAGGCCGGTGCCGTACTGCACCCACGACACCGCCACCAGCCGCGTGCGCGCATCGACGTGCTGCCACAGGTCGTCGACCGTGTAGCGGTGCGCGCGCGCCGGCGCCACCCGCACCTGCACGCCACGGCGGCGCAGGTTGAGCCAGGGCAAGGCGTTGGTGGGATGTTCCTGGTCGTCAACCACGAGGTTGTCGCCGTCCTGCCAGGCCAGGCCTTGCGCCACGGTGTTCAGGCCTTCGGTGGTGTTCTTGGTGAAGGCCAGCCGGCGCGCGTCGCCGCCGATCAGCCGGGCCAGCCGGGTGCGCAAGGCGCCCGCGTCGCGCAGCCATTGCGGCTTGTCGCTGCGGGCATGCGTGATTCCATCGAAGAAGGCGGCCACGGCGTCGGCCACCTTGGGCGACAGCGGGCTGGTGTAGGCGATATTGGCGTAGGCCTTGTCGCGGGTGATGGGAAACCACTGCCTGAATTCGTCCTGCCAGCTCATGCGCAAACCTTCTCGATGGTGCAACTTGGTATGGACGGATTCTAGGTATATGACGCGAATTTGGATAAGGCTAAGTTCTCATAACCATATGACGATACAGTCGCTCACGATGGCGATGCGCAGCCATAGAATTCATGCCTTTCTTGCATACATCGAATACGGGAACGGCATGCGGTTGATCTCTCTACTCAAGGCCGCCGGCGTGGCGGCGGCGCTCGCTTACGCTGGCGCATCCTCGGCGGGCGTCACGGTCGACGCCATCAAGAAGCGCGGCGAACTGGTGTGCGGCGTGAGCCAGGGCTCGGCCGGCCTGTCGATCGCCGACAAGCAGGGCCGCTGGACCGGACTGGACGCCGACCTGTGCCGCGCGCTGGCGGCGGCGGTGCTGGGCGATCCGGAAAAGACGCGCTTCGTGCCGCTCAGTTCGCAGCAGCGCTTCCCCGCCCTGCAAGGCGGCGAGATCGACGTGCTCAACCGCAACACCACCATCACCTCCAGCCGCGACGCGGGCCTGGGCATCGTGTCGGCCGGCATCGTGTTCTACGACGGCCAGGGTTTTCTGGTGCCGAAGAAGCTGGGCGTGAAAAGCGCCACCGAACTGGACGGCGCGCAGGTCTGCGTGCAGCCGGGCACCGTCAACGAACAGAACCTGGTCGACTACTTCAAGAAGCACAAGCTCAGCTACCGCCCGGTGGTGATCGAGAACCTGGTCGAACTGGAACAGGCGTTCTACGCCGGCCGTTGCGACGTCTATCTGTCGGATGCCTCGACGCTGGCCGCCAGCCGCGCCGCGCGCGCCGCCAATCCGGACGACTTCGTCATCCTGCCCGAACGCATCAACAAGTCGCCGCTCGGCCCCTTCGTGCGCCAGGACGATCCGAACTGGGCCGCGATCGTGCGCTGGACCGTGAATGCGCTGGTCGCCGCCGAGGAACTGGGCATCACCTCGAAGAACGTCGACAGCCAGGCGCAGAGCACCGATGCGCAGGTGCGCCGCCTGCTGGGCCTGGACCCCGGCATCGGCAAGGGTTTCGGCCTGGATGAAGGCTGGGCCCGCAACGTGATCAAGGCCGTCGGCAACTACGGCGAGGTCTGGGATCGCAACCTGGGCGCGGCCACGCCGCTCAAGCTCGAGCGCGGCCTGAGCCGGCAATGGAACCAGGGTGGCCTGCTGTACGCGCCGCCGTTCCAGTAAACCGGCACGCGCGTGACACACCGCCAGGCGGGCCGAGGGCCCGCCTGCGCCTTTTTCGGAAGCCGCCGGCGCGCCCGGCGTCCGCGAGGACAGACATGATCGCCATCTCCCCCTTGCCCTGGAGCGCCGCCCTGCGGCGCTGGTGGCCCGCCGCCGCCTGGACGCTGGGGCTGGGCGCCCTGGCGGCGGTGCTGCTGTTGCACATCGAGGCCACGCAGGCGGCCCGCGGCATCCGCGGCGGCTTCGGCTTCCTGCTACAGCCGGCGGGCTTCCGCATTTCGGAAAGCCTGCTGCCGGTCACGCCCGACGATCCCTACTGGATGTCGATCGCCGCCGGCCTGGTCAATACCCTCACGGTGGCGCTGGTGGCGATTCCGGTGGCGACGCTGCTGGGCATCGGCCTGGGCCTGCTGCGGCTGTCGTCACGGCCGCTGGCCGCGCGCGCCGCCGCCGTCGTCATCGCGCCCTTGCGCAACACGCCGGTGCTGCTGCAGTTGTTCGTCTGGTACGGCCTGTTGCTGCGCTTGCCGGATGCGCGCCAGGCGTGGTCGCCATTGCCTTCGGTGCTGCTGTCCAACCGCGGCCTGGCCTTGCCGGCGTTGCACGGCTGGCTGCCTTACGCGCTGGCGGCGGCCGGCGCCCTGCTGCTCTACTGGCGCCTGCGCCACCGTCTGGGCCGCGCCGCACCCTGGGCCGCGCTGGGCCTGGCCACGCTGGCCTGGACGCTGCTGCCCGGCATGACCGTGGACCTGCCCGCCAGGCGCGGGCTCGGCCTGCAAGGCGGCTGGCAGCCCAGCATCGAATTCGCCGCGCTGGTGATCGGCCTGGTGGTGTTCCACGCCGCCTACATCGCCGACATCGTGCGCGCCGCCGTGCGGGCGGTGCCGGTGGGGCTGGTGGAAGCCGGCCAGGCCATGGCGCTGACGCCGTGGGGCGTGCTGCGCCACGTCGTCGCGCCTTACGCCGTGCGCGTGGCCCTACCCCCTTACGCCAACCAGTGCCTGGCGCTGGTCAAGAACAGCACCCTGGCCATCGCCATCGGCTACCAGGAACTGATGGCCGTCATCAATACCGCCATCACCCAGACCGGGCTGGCGCTGGAAGGCATCACGCTGGCCGTGGCCGTCTACCTGGGGCTGGCCCTGGCGCTGGGCGGCACGCTGTCGGCCTGGAACGCGCGCCACGCCCGCCACGGCCCCGGCGACAGCCACGGCGCGCGCCTGGGCGAGCGGCCCGCGCTGCGCCTGCTGGACCGCGACACGCGCGGCATCGGCGGCCGGCTGGGTTCGGCGCTGATGGCGCTGCTGCTCGCCGCCGCGGGCTGGGCGCTGTTCGATTGGGCGCTGCTGCGCGCCGTCTGGAGCGGCAGCCCCGCCACCTGCGCCGCCGCGGCGGGCGCCTGCTGGGCCGCGGTGGGCGAGAACCTGCCGCTGCTGCTGTTCGGCGCCATGGCGCAGGCCGACCGCGCCCAGGCCCTGGTCGCCTGCGGCGCCCTGCTGGCCGGCGTGGCGGTGGCGCTGGGCCTGGGCCGGCTCGCCGCGCGGCCACGCCTGGCGTGGATCGCGCTGATGGTGGCCATCACGGCGGCCGCGCTGGGCGGCTGGCCCTGGGGCGGCGGCGCCATCGGTCCGCTGCGTTGGAGCGGCCTGCTGGTGACGCTGATCCTGGCGATCGCGGCGCTGCTGGCGGCGTTGCCGCTGGCCTTCGGCCTGGCGTTGCTGCGCCGTTCCGGCAGCCCTGGCGGATCCCTCGCGGCCGCGGCATTGATCGAGGCGGTGCGCGGCGTGCCGCTGGTGACGCAATTGCTGTTCGCGTCGTTCGTGCTGCCGCTGCTGCTGGGCGGCGGCGTGTCCAAGTTCGGCATGGCGCTGGCGGCGCTGACGCTGCATACCGCCTGCCTGCTGGCGGAGGTGCTGCGCGGCGCGTTGCAGGCGATTCCGCCCGGCCAGATGATGGCGGCGCGCGCGCTCGGCATGCGGCCGACCGTGGCGTACTGGACGGTGATCTGGCCGCAGGCGCGCCGCATCGCCGCGCCGGCCGCGCTGGGCGTGTTCGTCGGCGCGGTCAAGGACACCTCGCTGGTCAGCATCATCGGCGTGTTCGACGTGCTGGGCGCGGCCAAGGCGGTGGTGGCCGGCACCGACTGGCGGCCTTACCACGTCGAGGTCTACCTGGCGGTGGCGCTGCTGTACTTCACGGCCAGCCTGGCGCTGTCGCGGGTGGCGCGGCGCATGGAAGGACCGGCGGCGGCCTGAGGCACGCACCGGGCTTGCCGCCTAGTGGCCGCGGGCACCCAGCCGCTCCAGCCAGGCCGGACGCGGCGCGGCGTCCAGCCAGTTCTTCACGATCAGGCCCAGCTCGGTGTCGCCCGAGATGCGCAACCGGCGTTGGAAGAACAGCGTGTCGGCGTCGGTCTCGGCGCGCATCAGCGCCAGCAGGTCGGCGACCTTGGCGCCCAGTTCCAGTTCGCAGGCCTGGCCATTCCAGAGCGGGCGGAAGACGCCGCCGCGCACCATGAAGCTGCTGCGCACGCCCAGGTCCTCGATGGTGATGGCGAAGCTGCGGCCATCCAGTTCCGCGGGCGGGCTGAGCCAGTTCAGGCGCCGGGCCAGTTCCAGCCCGGCCACGAAGTGCAGCGACACCAGCGGCGCCGGCAGGCGTCGGCCCAGGCGCGCGACCAGCCCCGGCACGGTGAATCCGGCGGCGCTCATGGCGCCTCCTGCCAGGCGATGCCCGATTGCCCGTGGAAGTAGCCGTTGCAGCGGCCGATGCCGGCGGGTGGCGCCACGGGCTCCTGGGCGCGGCCGCCACGCGCGGCATCGAGCGCGGCGATGGCCTCCAGCGTGCCGGACGATTGCGGGCTGACGCGCAACACGTCGGCGCCCATCTGCGCCAGGTAGCCGGCCTGGTCCAGCAGGTCGAGACAGGCCGCCGACTGCACCTGGATGCCGTTGATCGCGAGGAATTCACGGGATTCGCGGGTGCGCATGTCCAGGCCGTCCGGATGCTCGATGCAGCGAAAGCCGCAGTCGTCCTTCTTCAGGCGGAAATGGCGCGCCGTGAAGCAGCGCGCCGAGAAAGCCAGGGCCATGCGGCCCCACACCATGATCTCGGCCTCCAGCCCCGCCGGCCGCTCCGCCAGCAGCCGCGCCAGCGTGTTGACGTGCATTTCCAGCGGCGCCACGAAGCGCGTCGCGCCGCGCGAGGCCAACCACTCCAGCGTGCCGCCATGGTAGGCGTTCATGTGCGGCCCGGCCACGAACGGCCGGCCGCCCAGGTGCCGCAGCGCGCCGGCCTCGCCGGCCTCGACCAGGAAGTCCGGCTGCTCGCACAGGCGCCTCAGCGCCGAGGCCTCGGCGCCGGTCTCGATCAGCGTGCGGCCGGACAGCACCACTTCCTTGCCCGTGGCCGCGAGGTCGCGCGCCAGGTCGAGCCAGTCGTCGGCGCGCAGTTCGTGGCGCCGGCTACAGACGGTTTCGCCAATGTAGAGGATGTCGGCCGGACTGTCGGCCAGTTCCGCGTAGAAGGCCAGCGTGTGCTGGCGCGGCCAGTAGTACAGCAGCGGTCCGACCGAGATGCGGAAAGCCTTGGGTTTCATTTCCATGGACGTTCAAATGCGCCTTGCGTGACTTGGGAACCCTCGGCATGGCGCGCCAGCGTGGCGTTCCATTCGGGACGGGGGGAATAGCGGTTGGGGTCGAGGTGGGCGCTGTCGAGCGCGGCGCGCAGCGTGGACACCACCTGCGTCACGTAGGCCGGGCTGCGCTGGCGCCCTTCTATCTTGATCGCCGACACGCCCATCTCGGCCAGCTTGGGCAGCAGGCCGATGGCGTTCAGGCTGGTGGGCTCCTCCAGCGCGTGGTCGGCGACGCCGTCGACCTCGAAGCGGCCCTTGCACAGCGTCGGATAGGCGGCGGCCTCGCCCGGCGCATAGCGGTCGATCAGGATGCCGTTCAGGCGCGCGTCCAGGCGGCCGTCTTCCTCGACCCAGCGCACCGCGCTGGCGGGCGAACAGACGCCCTTGTTGTTGGGCGAGTCGCCGGTGGCGTACGACGACAGCAGGCAACGGCCCTCGGCCATGACGCACAGGCTGCCGAAGCCGAACACCTCGACCTCGACACTGACGTTGGCGCAGATGCGGGCGATCTCGGCCAGCGTCAGCACGCGCGGCAGCACCACCCGGCGGATGCCGAATTGTTCCTTCATCAGTTCGATGGCGTCGGTGTGGGTGGCCGAGCCCTGCACCGACAGGTGCAGGCGCAGGTCGGGATAGCGGTCGCGCGCATAGCCCAGCAGGCCGGCATCGGCCATGATGACCGCGTCGGCGCCCAGCGCATGCGCGGCATCGACCGCCTCGCGCCATTCGTGGCCGCGGCCCGCCTGCACGAAGGTGTTGATGGCGAACAGCACCTGGCGGTTCCTGCTGTGCGCCAGCTCGACGCCGGCGCGGATGTCGCTTTCGGTGAAATTGAGCCCGGCGAAGTTGCGGGCGTTGGTGGCGTTCTTCAGGCCCAGGTAGACGGTGTCGGCGCCTGCCTCGATCGCCGCCTTCAGCGCGGCCAGGCTGCCTGCCGGCGCCACGAGTTCTAGGGGGGAGGTTCGGGTTTGCATGCCGGCCAGTCTAGGGGCCGGCGCGGCGCGGGGCCTTGTCGCAGATCAAACCCCGCGGCGGCGGCGCCGCCGCCGCGCGATGTCAGACCGGATCGTCGCCGTGCAGGCCGTGTTCGACGGCGTAGACGGCCACCTGCACGCGGCTGGTCAGGTTGAGTTTCTTCAGCACGTTCTGCACGTGGATCTTGACCGTGCTTTCGCTGACGTCGAGCTCGCGCGCAATGACCTTGTTGCTGGCGCCGCGCGCCAGGCATTGCACGATCTGGCGTTCGCGCGCCGTGAGGCGATGGCGCTCGGCCTGCCCCGCCGGCGCCTGCGCGGCCAGACTGGCCTGGCCGCGGAACTGTTCGACCAGCTTGGCCGTCATGCTTTCGGCGATCACCGGCTCTCCGCCGGCGGCGCGGCGGATGGCGGTGGTCAGCGCCTCGGCGTCGATGTTCTTGAGCAGGTAGCCGCGGGCGCCGTCGCGCAGCGCCTGGCCGAGCTCGTCGGCCTCTTCGGAGACCGTCAGGATGATGACCGCACAGGACGGCAGGTCCTGCGTCAGCAGCTGCAGCGTCTCCAGCCCCGACAGGCCCGGCATGTTCAGGTCCAGCAGCACCACGTCGGGCTTGAGTTCCTTGGCGCGCTTGAGGCCCTCGACGCCGTCACCGGCCTCGGCCACGATCTCGAAATCGGGCTGGCGCTGCAGCAGCAGGCGCATCCCCGAGCGGAACAGGGTGTGGTCGTCGACGAGCAGGATACGGATGGGCATGGTCTTGATGGCTCAGGCGGCCTGGCGTTCAGCCCCGGGCAGGGTCAGCGCGATGCGCGTGCCGCCGCCGGGCCGGGACTTCATTGTAATCGTGCCATGCATGCGGGCGGCGCGTTCGCGCATGATGTGCAGGCCGATGTGGGCCTCGCCGCGCTCCGACACCTCGGCCGGGTCGTAGCCCTGGCCGTTGTCGGCGATCAGCAGGTTGAAATCGCGGTCGTTGCGCACCACGATGTCGACCCGGTCCGCCTCGGAATGCTTGCGCACGTTGGACAGCGCTTCCTGCAGGATGAACAGCACCTGCAACTGCTGTTCGGGCGCCAGCGGCGCGCCCACGCCCTGGCTGAAGGCCAGGTCCGTGCGCATGCCGGTCTGGCGGCGGAAACGCTCGACCGTGTCCTGGATGGCGGTCTTCAGGTCGCCCTGGCCGAGCTTGTCGCGGAAATTGGTCAGCAGTTCGCGCACGTCCTTGTAGCTTTCATCCACGCCGGTGCGCAGCAGCGGCAGGATCTCCTCGACCTCGGCCTGGTCGCCGCGCTTGACCGCGGCGTCCAGCAGCTGCAATTGCAGGTTCAGGAAATTCAACCCTTGCGCCAGGCTGTCGTGCAGCCCCTGCGCCACCAGGCCGCGCTCCTGCACCACCGCCAGCTGGCGCGCCTGGGCGCCCAGGCGGCGGTTGTCCAGCGCCACCCCCAGGTGCTGTCCCAGGGTCTCCAGCAGCTGCGATTCGGACGCGGCCAGCTTGCGCGGCTCGCGGAAATGCAGCGAATACGAGCCCAGCACCTCGTCGCGCGTAACGATGCGGAACACGGCCACGCTGGCGAAGCCGTCGCGCTGGCAGTTCAGGTCCGCCTGCGACGGCACCTGGCGCAGGTCCTGGATCACGATGACGCCGGCCTGGCGGGTGGCCACGCCGCAATAGCAGTCGTCGACCCGCATGCAGTGCTCGGACTCGACCAGTTCCTCGGACAGCCCCACCGACACCACCAGGTTGAGCTTTTCGTTGTCGGGATCGAGCGCGCGGATGCTGCCGCCCTCGGCGTCGAACTGCAGCATGACGCGGCGCAGGAAGCCCTGGCACATCGCCTCGATGTCGTTGGGCTGGTTCAGGAACGCCGCCATGTCGTACAGCGCGCCGATGTCGCGGTTCTGCGCCGCCAGCTGCGCGGTCTTTTCGCCCACGCGCTGCTCCAGGCCGGTGTACAGGCTCTGCAACTCGTCGGCCATGCGGTTGAAACCGCGCGACAGCACGCCGAACTCGTCCTCGCTCTCGACCGGCAGGCGGGTGCTGAACTCGCGCGCCGCCATGCGCTGCAGGCCGTCGCGCAGGCGCAGGACCGGCGCGATGATCCACAGGTACAGCAGGTAGATCATCGCCAGGGTGCCGGCGCTGGCGATGGCCGCCAGCACGCCCTGCGACAGCCGCAACGAGGTGGTCTTGCCGGCGTTGTCCTGTTCGATCATGCGCACCAGCTCGTCGGCGCGGGCGACGAAATCGGGCAGCGTCTGCAGGTATTCCGCCGCGTCCTCGCGGGCGATGGCGCGCATCGCCGCCGGCCGCATGATGTCGCGCCAGTAGTCGGCCACGCCATGCCAATGCTGGCGGATGGTCGGGTCGTTGGGAATGAACAGCGGCCGCGCCGGGTTGCCGCGCTCCAGCCGGGCAATGGTGTCGTCCATCAGCCGCACCTGTTCCTCGGTGCGCACCTGGCGCCCGGCCTGCGGCCGCATCAGCTCGACCGCGACGCGGTTGGCGCGCATGCGCAGGCTGCCGGTGTCGTTGATGGCCGCGCCCGCCCCTTCCAGCTGCCACGACAGCCACAGCGTCAGGCCAATCATGCCCAGCACCACGATCAGCGCCAGCAGCGAACTGGCGACGATGCGCGTCGACAGCCGGTGGCGCGGCGACGGCAGCCCCTGGGCGTCGGCGGAGGAATCGGGCATGGTCATCAGGAAAGGCTTGCGGGTGGACGGGCGGGACGGCTGGGCCGGGGACGGCCGCGCGCGGCGCGGCCTACCCGGTCAAGTGTAGTCCTTTCGCTCAGCCCCGCCCCAGCGCGCGGACGATGAAATCGGCCACCGCCGCCGGGTCGTTCAACGGCAGGCAGGGCAAGCCGGTATCGAGCGCCGCGTCGGTCACGACGGCCAGGAAGCTGGCGTCCTCGGCGTGCAGCGGCGGCTTGCCCAGCGCCGGGCGGTAGACCTCGATGCGGGGGATGGCGGCCTGCTTGAAGCCCTCGACCAGCACCAGGTCGGCCGGCGCCAGGCGGGCCACCTGCTCGGCCAGCGACGGCTCGGGCGCTCCGCGCAGCTCATGCACGATGGCGTAGCGGAACGGCGACGCCACCATCACCTCCTGCGCCCCGGCCTGGCGAAAGCGCGCGCTGTCCTTGGCGGGCGGCTCCATTTCGAAGTCGTGGTGGCTGTGCTTGATGACGCTGACCTTCAGGCCGCGCGCGCCCAGCAGCGGCAGCATGGCCTCGATCAGGGTGGTCTTGCCGCTGCCTGAGCGGCCGGCGATGCCGAAAACGGGGGTCATGCGGGCTCCGTGAACAAGGGACAGACGATGGGCAGGAACGCGTCCGCCCGCGCCGAGTATGCCAGCAAAGCGCCCGCCACCAGGTCGAAATACCAGCCGTGCAGGGTCAGGTCGCCGGCCTGCAGGCGCCGCTGCACGCACGGCAACGCCTCCAGGTTGCGCAGCGAGATCAGGATCGAGGCCTGCTCGCAGGCCCGCCGGCGCTCGGCCGCGGAGGCCGCCGGCATCTGGTTCAGCACCCGCTGGCGCGCCGGTTCGGCGATGTCCATCCAGCGGTTCAGGTAATCCGGCTCGCCGTCGCCGCGTGCCGGCCGTTCCATCAGCGCGCGGATGCCGCCGCACTGGGCATGGCCCAGCACGATGATGCGGCTGACCTTGAGCTGCTCGACCGCGAACTGGATCGCGGCCAGCACGCCGTGATGGCCCTGGTCGCGGTCTGGCGGCGGCACCAGGTTGGCGACGTTGCGCACGGTGAAGATGTCGCCCGGATCGCAGCCCAGCAGCATGGCCGGATCGACCCGCGAGTCGCAGCAGCCCACCAGCAGCGTGCTGGGGTGCTGGCCGTCGCGCAGGTTGCGGTAGAGCGACGGCGCCTCTTCGTAGTATTGCTGCTGGAAGCGTTGAAAGCCGTCCACCAGCCGTTCCAGGTCGCGCATGGTTCAGCCTCCGGTCTGCGACATGAAGCGCACGATGCGCTCGGGCCGGGTGGTGAATTCGTGGCGTTCCGGCTTGGCGGCGATGCCGGCCCGGATCGCCTGTTCCAGCTCGGCGTCGCTGGCGCCGTCGCGCAGCAGCCGGCCCAGCGGCACCTGGTCTTCCTGGCCCAGGCACAGGTAGAGCGTGCCGTCCACCCCCAGCCGCACGCGGTTGCAGGCGGCGCAGAAATGGCGCGACATGGGGGTGATGACGCCCAGCACCGGGGCGCCGCCGCCGGCGCTCCAGTAGCGCGCCGGGCCCGCGCCCTGCCCCGCCAGCGCCGGCACCAGGCCGGCGTCGGCCGCGAGCCGCGCGCCCAGCGCGCCCAGGTCGGCATGGGCGTAGCGGCGGCCGCAATCGCCCACCGGCATCGGCTCGATCAGGCGCAGGATGAAGCCCTGCGCCACGGCGTAGTCCAGCAGCCTGCGCACGTCGGCTTCGGGCGTGGCGGCGTGCACCACGCTGTTGAGCTTGATCGGCGCGAAGCCCGCGTCGCGCGCGGCGCGCAGCCCCGCCAGCACCGCGTCGAGGCAGTCGCGGCCGGTGATGCGGCCGAACTCGGCCGCGTCCAGCGTGTCCAGGCTGATATTCAGGCGATCCACGCCCGCCGCGCGCAATGCGGCCGCATGGCGCGCCAGCTGGGTGCCGTTGGTCGACAGCGACAGGTCGTCCACCCCCGGCAACGCGGCGATGGTGGCCGCCAGGTCCGTCACGCCCCGGCGCAGCAGCGGTTCGCCGCCGGTCAGGCGCACGCGGCGCACGCCCAGGCCGGCGAACAGATCCACCAGGCGCGCCATTTCGTCGTGGCGCAACCAGTTGGCGGGCTCCTCGAAACCCTTGAAGCCCTTGGGCATGCAGTAGCCGCAGCGCAGGTCACAGCGGTCGGTGACCGAGACGCGCAGGTAGTCGATGCGGCGGCCGAAACCGTCGACCAGCCCCCGCGGCGCGGCGGGCGCGAGGGTGGCAACCGAAGCCGCCGGCGCCACCGCCAGGGCGGGAGCGGGCGTCATGACGGGCTCCCGAACACCCGGTCGTCCTCGGCGCCGCCCAGGTCGATGCCGCGCACGTCGGCGCGTTCCACCAGCAGCCTGGCGTACTGGCGCCAGGCGGTGTCGCGGCTGGCGGCGGTCAGGGCCGAGGCGATCGATTCATGCACCTGCTCGAACGGCAGCAGCCGTCCTTCGATGCGCCGCGTCACCCGCACGATGTGCAGCCCGTGGCGGGTCTCCAGCACCTGCGGCAGCAGGCCGCCGGCCGGCAAGGCGAACACGGCCTTCTCGAATTCGGGCACCGTGTCGCCGCGCCCCAGCTGTCCCAGGTTACCGCCGACCGCCGCGGACGGACAGTTCGACTGCCGCCGCGCCACTTCGGCGAAGGTGGAAGGATCGGCCAGCAGGTCGGCCAGCACGGCGCTGGCGTGGGCCCGCAGCATGTCCAGGTTCACCCCGGGGGTGACCTGGAACAGGATGTGGTCGGCCTCGATCAGCTCGCCCACGATGAAGCGCTGCGGATTGGCCTGGTAGTAGCGCCGGCAGGCCGCCTCGTCGGCCTCGGGCGCCGGCGCGTGGCGCGCCAGCAAGGCGCCGATGGCGTCGTCTTCCGAGGCGGGGTCCAGCCCCTGCCTTGCCGCCTCGTCCAGCAGCACCCGCCGCAGCACCAGCGCCGTGGTGGCGGCGCGCATCGGGTTGGGCGCGTCCGCGTGCAGCGGCAGTTCTTGTTCCATATCCGCGTCGGTCAGTTCGACGCCGTTGATGGTCACAGGCATGTCGGCCTCCTTGTCGCTCAGCGCGGACGCACCAGTTGCCAGGCGCGGCCCAGGTAGCCGACCGAGGCGAAGCCGCTCCAGACGTGCACCAGGCGCGTGAACGGGAAGATCACGAACAGGGTGAGGCCCATGAACAGGTGCGCCTTGAACAACGGCGGCACCTCGGCCACGAAGTCGGCGGCGCCACTGCGGAAGGTGACGATGTGCTGCGCCCAGTGCATCAGGCGCACCATCATCTCGCCGTCCATGTGGCCGGCCGACAGCGCGATGGTGGACAGGCCCAGCAGCAGCGTCACCAGGATCCACAGCAGCAACAGCTTGTCGCCGGGCCGGGTGGTCTTGCGGATGCGCGGGTCGCTCAGGCGGCGGTGGATCAGGATCAGGAGGCCGATCAGGCACAGCCCGCCCATGACGCCGCCGGCCACCATGGCCACCGTCTGCTTGAGCGTGTGCGATACGCCCAGCGTGTCCCACACCACCACCGGGGTCAAAAGGCCGACCAGGTGGCCGAAGAACAGCCCCAGGATGCCGACGTGGAACAGGATATTGCCCAGCCGCAGCTGGCCGCGGTGCAGCAGCTGCGAGCTGTCGGTCTTCCAGGTGTACTGCTCGCGCTCGAAGCGCGCCAGGCTGCCCAGCAGGAACACCGTCAGGGCGATGTAGGGATAGATGCCGAAGAAGAACTGGTTCAGGGAATTCATGATGCGTGTCCTGGAAATTAGCGGGTCGCCGGCGCGCGGGGATAGAAGCGCACGGCTTGCGCGCCGTCGCCCGAGAACGGGCGCAGCAGCGGCTCGACGCCGTCGGCGCCGGTGCCGAAGGTCTCCATGGCTTCGTCCATGTCGCGCACCGGCGGCGCGGTCTGTTCGCGCGGCGTGACCCGCGACAGGCCGCGCAGCACGACGAAGACGCTGGCGTACGGGCTTTCGTTGCGCGCCAGGCGCGCGCCGATGGCGGCCAGCACGTGGATGGCGTCGTCCAGCAGGTCCTGCGCCACGGCCGGGTCGATCACGCCCAGGAACTCCAGGAACAGCGGCACGTGGTCCGGCAGTTCCGACACCACCGGCTCGAAGCCGTGCTGGCGGTAGGTCTCGAGCAGGTCGACCATGGCCTGGCCACGGTCGCGGCTTTCGCCGTGCACGTGCTCGAACAGGTGCAGAGAATGGGCGCGGTTGCGGTCGAAGGTGGCGACGTAGTTCTCCTGCAACGGAATCAGGTCCTGGCTGGCCAGGTAACCGATCAGCGGTTGCAGGGTCTCCTCGGCCTCCGGATAGGCGGCCAGCGCGCTCTCGACCTCGGTCAGGGCGTCGAGCAGCTCCTGTTCGGGGTAGCAGAGCAGCGCGGAAAGCAGGCGATAAAGGCTCATGGTGTTCTCCCGTCTCAGGCCGTGGCCTTCTTGCGCGACTTCGGCATCTCGATGAAGATCTCGCTGCCCTGCGGCTTGCGGCCGAACAGCGTGCCTTCCGAGACGCCGCCCGAGCAGCCGTTGCCGAAGGTGAAGCCGCAGCTGCCCTTCTCGTTGAAGCTGTCCTCGACGATTTCCTTGTGGCTGCTGGGCACCACGAAGCGGTCCTCGTAGTTGGCGATGGCCATGATGCGGTACATGTCCTGCACGGTTTCCTCCGACAGGCCGACCTGCTCCAGCAGGGCCGTGTCGTGCTCGCCGTGCACGGTCTCGGAACGCTTGTAGGCGCGCATCGCCAGCATCCGTTCGAGCGCCTGCAGCACCGGGGCTTCCTTGCCCGCGGTCAGCAGGTTGGCCAGGTAGCGCACCGGGATGCGCAGGCTGGCCACGTCCGGGATCATGGCGCTCTTGCCCAGCGTGCGCTGCGGCATCTTGCCCGCCTCGGCCGCGGTCTGGATCGGCGACAGCGGCGGGATGTACCAGACCATCGGCAGCGTGCGGTACTCCGGATGCAGCGGGAAGGCGACGCGCCACTCCACCGCCATCTTGTAGACCGGCGACTGGCGCGCGGCTTCCAGCCACGATTCCGGGATGCCCTGCTCGCGCGCGGCGGCGATCACCTCGGGCGAATGCGGATCCAGGAACAGGTCCAGCTGCGACTCGTACAGGTCCTGCTCGTTGCCCACGGCGGCGGCGCGTTCGATCTGGTCGGCGTCGTACAGCATGACGCCCAGGTAGCGGATGCGGCCCACGCAGGTTTCCGAGCACACGGTCGGCTGGCCGGCCTCGATGCGCGGGTAGCAGAAGGTGCACTTCTCGGCCTTGCCGCTGTGCCAGTTGTAGTAGATCTTCTTGTACGGGCAGCCCGAGATGCACATGCGCCAGCCGCGGCACTTGTCCTGGTCGACCAGCACGATGCCGTCATCCTCGCGCTTGTAGATCGAGCCCGACGGGCAGCTGGCGACACAGGCCGGGTTCAGGCAGTGTTCGCACAGGCGCGGCAGGTACATCATGAAGGTGTTCTCGAAGGTCGAGTACATCTCTTTCTGCACGCCTTCGAACAGGGCGTCGCGGCTGCGCGCGGCGAATTCGCCGCCCAGGTCGTCTTCCCAGTTCGGGCCCCAGACGATCTTGTCCATCTTCTTGCCGGTCAGCACCGACACCGGGCGCGCCGTGGGCGGCGTCTGCGACAGCGGCGCGTTCTTCAGGTGCTCGTAGTCGAAGGTGAACGGCTCGTAGTAGTCGTCGATCTGCGGCAGGTTCGGGTTGGCGAACAGGTTGGCCAGGATGCGCAGCTTGCCGCCCTGGCGCGGTTCCAGCTTGCCCGCCGCCGTGCGGCGCCAGCCGCCCTTCCACTTTTCCTGGTTCTCCCATTCCTTGGGATAGCCGATGCCGGGCTTGGTCTCGACGTTGTTGAACCAGGCGTACTCGACGCCGTCGCGGCTGGTCCAGACGTTCTTGCAGGTGACCGAGCAAGTGTGGCAGCCGATGCACTTGTCCAGATTCAGCACCATGCCGATTTGGGCGCGTATCCTCATGATTGCTTCTCTTCCTGTTGCGTTTGGACGGCGGGGTCTTCGACCAGCGGGCCTTCCAGCCAGTCCACCTTCTTCATCTTGCGCAGCACCACGAATTCGTCGCGGTTGGCGCCCACGGTGCCGTAGTAGTTGAAGCCGTAGGCCTGCTGCGCGTAGCCGCCGATCATGTGGGTCGGCTTGAGCACGGTGCGCGTCACCGAGTTGTGGATGCCGCCGCGCTTGCCGCTGGTCTCCGCGCCCGGCACGTTCACGATCTTTTCCTGGGCGTGGTACATCAGGCACATGCCGGCCGGCACGCGCTGGCTCACCACCACCCGCGCGGTCAGCGTGCCGTTGACGTTGAAGACCTCGACCCAGTCGTTGTCGACCAGCCCGGCCTGCTTGGCCTCGGTCTCGGAGATCCACACGTGGGGACCGCCGCGGCTCAGGGTCAGCATGCGCAGGTTGTCGGAATAGGTGCTGTGGATGCCCCACTTCTGGTGCGGCGTCAGCCAGTTCAGCACCAGCTCCTTTTCACCGTTCGGATAGCGGCCCAGCATCGGGGCGACGGTCTTGGTGTCGATCGCCGGCTTGTAGACGCACGAACCCTCGCCGAAGTCCAGCATCCAGCGGTGGTCCTGGTAGAACTGCTGGCGGCCGGTCAGGGTGCGCCATGGGATCAGTTCGTGCACGTTGGTGTAGCCGGCGTTGTAGCTGACCTCTTCGCTTTCCAGGCCCGACCAGGTTGGCGCCGAGATGATCTTGCGCGGCTGCGCCTGGATGTCGCGAAAGCGGATCTTGTCGTGCTCGCGGCCGACCGCCAGGTGGGTGTGGTCGCGGCCGGTGATCTTGCCCAGCGCTTCCCAGGCCTTGACCGACACGTGGCCATTGGTCTCGGGCGCGAAGGTCAGGATCATTTCGGCGGCGTCGATGGCGGTGTCCAGCCGCGGCCGGCCCTGGCTCACGCCGGGTTCGTCCACGCGCTCGTTGATGCCGGCCAGTTCGCCCACTTCATGCTCGGTGTTCCAGTTGATGCCCTTGCCGCCGTTGCCCAGCTTGTCCAGCAGCGGACCCACCGAGGTGAACTTGCGGTAGATGTCGTTGTAGTCGCGCTCGACCACGGTCATGTTAGGCGCGGTCTTGCCCGGCACCAGGTCGCACTCGCCCAGCTTCCAGTCCTTGGGTTCGAAGGCCTGGCCCAGTTCCCCGGGGGTGTCGTGCATCAGCGGCGTCAGCACCAGGTCGCGGCGCTTGCCCAGGTACGGGCCGCCGATCTCGCTGAACTTCCTGGCCAGCAGCTTGTAGATCTCCCAGTCGGTCTTGCTTTCCCAGAGCGGCTGCACGGCCTCGCTCAACGGGTGGATGAAGGGGTGCATGTCGGACGTGTTGAGGTCGTCCTTCTCGTACCAGGTGGCCGTCGGCAGCACGATGTCGCCGTACAGGCAGGTGGTGCTCATGCGGAAGTCCAGCACCGTCAGCAGGTCGAGCTTGCCCTCGGCCGCGTCTTCCTGGTAGGTGACCTCGACCGGCTTGATGGCGTCGGCCTCGTCGCCGAACACGGCGTTCTGCGTGCCCAGCAGGTACTTCAGGAAGTACTCATGGCCCTTGCCGCTGGAGCCCAGGATGTTGGAGCGCCACACGAACATGTTGCGCGGGAAGTTGGCGGGATCGTCCGGGTCTTCGCAGGACATGCGCAGTTCGCCGGACTTGAGCTGCTCGACGGCGTGGGCCACCGGGTCCTTGCCGGCGGCCTCGGCCTGCGCGGTCAGGTCCAGCGGGTTGGTGCGCAGCTGCGGCGCCGACGGCAGCCAGCCCATGCGCTCGGCGCGGGCGTTCAGGTCGATCATGCTGAGGTCGCCGTAGCGGCCGCGGTCGGCGGTCGGGCCCAGCACTTCCTGCACGTTCAGCTTTTCATGGCGCCACTGGCTGGTGTGAGCGTAGAAGAACGAGGTGCCGTTCATCTGGCGCGGCGGACGGACCCAGTCGGAGGCGAACGCCAGCGGCGCCCAGCCGAACTGCGGACGCAGCTTTTCCTGGCCCACGTAGTGGGCCCAGCCGCCGCCGCTCTTGCCGACGCAGCCGCACATCATCAGCATGTTGATGATGCCGCGGTAGATCATGTCCATGTGATACCAGTGGTTCAGGCCGGCGCCGACGATGACCATCGACTTGCCTTCGGTATCGTGGGCGTTCTGCGCGAACTCGCGCGCCACCTGGATCACCTGCGCACGCGGCACGCCGGTGTGCTTTTCCTGCCAGGCCGGGGTGTAGGGCACGTCGTCGTCATAGGACGTGGCCACGTTGCCGCCGCCCAGGCCGCGGTCCAGGCCGTAGTTGGCCATCTGCAGGTCGTACACCGTGGCCGCCAGGGCCTCGCTGCCATCGGCCAGGCGGATGCGGCGCACCGGCACGTTGCGCACCAGCAGTTCGTCGTGCTCGGCGCCGAAGTACGGGAAACCCACGCCGACCACGGCGTCGGCGCCGTCCACCAGGCTCAGGCGCGGCTCGATCGCGCGGCCGCTGCCGCCGTCGCGCGCTTCCAGGTTCCAGCGGCCGACCTTCTCGCCGCCATTGACCGCGCCCTCGCCCCAGCGAAAGCCGATGCTGCCGTTGGGGGCCACCAGGTCGCCGCTGGTTTCGTCGAACACCAGCGTCTTCCAGTCGGGGTTGTTCTGTTCGCCCAGCGCGCCGTCCAGCTGCGAGGCGCGCAGGAAGTGGTCGGGCGCATAAAAGCCATCGCGCTCCTTGAGCAGCACCAGCATCGGCATGTCGGTGTAGCGGCGCACGTAGTCGCGGAAATAGGCGGAGGCGCCCGACAGGTGGAATTCCTTGAGGATCACGTGGCCCATGGCCATCGCCAGCGCGGCGTCGGTGCCCTGCTTGGGCGCCAGCCAGATGTCGCCGAACTTGACCATTTCGCCGAAGTCGCTGGACACGGCGACCGTCTTGGTGCCCTTGTAGCGGACCTCGGTGTAGAAGTGGGCGTCGGGGGTGCGGGTCTGCGGCACGTTCGAGCCCCATACCATCAGGTAGGTCGAGTTGTACCAGTCGGCCGATTCCGGCACGTCGGTCTGCTCGCCCCAGATCTGCGGGCTGGCCGGCGGCAGGTCGCAATACCAGTCATAGAAGCTCAGGCAGGCGCCGCCCAGCAGGCTCAGGTAGCGGGCGCCGGCGGCGTAGCTGACCATCGACATGGCGGGAATCGGCGAAAAGCCGATGACGCGGTCGGGGCCGAACTTCTTGATCGTCAGGGCGTTGGCGGCGGCGATCATTTCCATCGCCGTGTCCCAGTCCGTGCGCACGAAGCCGCCCAGGCCGCGCACCGACTTGTAGCGCCTGGCGCGCGCCGGGTCCTGGCTGATCCATTCCCAGGCCGCGATCGGGTCCATGGTCTTGCGCGCCTCGCGCCACATTTCCATCAGGCGGCCGCGCATCATCGGGTACTTCACGCGCTGCGCCGAATAGACGTACCAGCTGTAGGACGCGCCACGGGGACAGCCGCGCGGCTCGTGGTTGGGCAGGTCGGGACGGGTGCGCGGGTAGTCGGTCTGCTGGGTTTCCCAGGTGATCAGGCCGTTCTTGACGTACACCTTCCACGAGCACGAGCCGGTGCAGTTGACCCCGTGGGTCGAGCGCACCACCTTGTCGTGCTGCCAGCGGGCGCGATAGGCGTTTTCCCACTTGCGGTCTTCATTGACCACTTCGCCGTGACCGTCCGCGTAGGTGGATTTCACCCGCGACATGAACTTCAACCGGTCCAGAAAATGACTCATTGCGTTTCTCCAAGAGCGCCGGCGCGGCCGGCGCGTACTGCAATCTGTGCTGTCATAACCACTTTAGGCGTCGCCCGCCCGGCCGACCATTCGCCGGTGGCACAGGGCGGGCGCGGCAGAGTGACTAGTCACCCCGGCCAACCCGGCCTCAGCAGGGCACGGGCGCGTTGCGGCGCGCGTAGAACCACCAGGTGATCAGCACGCAGGTGGCGTAGAAGCCGATGAAGCAATACAGGGCCGCCTGGGCGCTGCCGGTCAGCTCCAGCGAGGTGCCGAAGCTGCGCGGGATGAAAAAGCCGCCGTAGGCGCCGATCGCGCCGGAAAAACCCAGCACCGCGGCCGATTCGCGCGCGGCATCGGTCAGCGCCTGCTTCTGCGCGGCCTCGCCCTTGCCTTGCGCGGCCTGGGTGCGTTCGCGCAGGAAGATCACCGGGATCATGCGGAAGGTCGAGCCGTTGCCCACGCCGGTCAGCGCGAACAGCACGATGAACATGGCCAAAAAGCCGTTGAAATCTCCGCCCTGCCCGTTCAGCGGCAGGAACATCACCACGCCCAGCACCGCGGCGATCATGCCGACGAAGGTGAACAGCGTGACGCGCGCCCCGCCCACCTTGTCGGACACCCAGCCGCCCACGGGCCGGGTCAGCGAGCCCACCAGCGGCCCCAGGAAGGCGTAGGTGGTCGGGTCGACCTGCGGGAACAGCGTCTTGGTCAGCATGGCGAAGCCGGCCGAGAAGCCGATGAACGAGCCGAAGGTGCCGACGTACAGCCAGCACATCAGCCAGTTGTGCTTGCGCTTGAAGATCACCGCCTGGTCGGCGAACGAGGCGCGCGCGTCGGCGATGTCGTTCATGCCGAACCACGCCGCCAGCGAGGCCAGCGCGATCGGGATGACCCAGATGAAGCCGGCGTTCTGCAGCCACAGGCTGCGCTGGACGTCGCCGGCCGTCACCGTCTGCGACTCGCCGCCGAGGGCGCCGAACACGCCCATCGAGATCACCACCGGCACCACGAACTGCACCAGCGACACGCCCAGGTTGCCGATGCCGGCGTTCAGGCCGGTGGCCAGGCCCTTCTTGTCCTTGGGAAAGAAGAAACTGATGTTGGCCATGCTGGAGCTGAAGTTGCCGCCGCCCAGGCCGCACAGCAGCGCCAGGATCAGCAGCGTCGGGAACGAGGTGGTCGGGTCGCGCAGCGCGAAGCCCATGCCCAGCGCCGGGATCAGCAGCGAGGCGGTCGAGATCGCGGTCCATTTGCGGCCGCCGAACACCGGCACCAGGAACGAATAGAAAATGCGCAGCGTGGCGCCGGACAGCGCCGGCAGCGCCGTCAGCCAGAACAGCTGGTTCTTGGACAGCATGAAGCCGGCGCGGTCGAGGTTGACCACCACCACGCTCCACAGCATCCAGATGCTGAACGCCAGCATCAGCGCGGGAATGGAAATCCACAGATTGCGGTTGGCGATACGGGCGCCGGTCTGTTTCCAGAAGCCGGGGTTTTCCGGCTCCCAGCGCGCCAGGACATGGGAAGACATAGGTTTTCTCCGGTGAGGTCGGGATCAGGCGGCTTGCCGCCGCGCGGTGGCGGCGCTTTCGGGCCGGAAGCTGAAGTGCATGAAGATGAGCGAGACGCAGACCGTGCCGTACAGCAGCATGAAGGCGCTGGAACGCACGCCGGTCAGGTCCAGCAGCACGCCGAACAGGATCGGCAGGATGAAGCCGCCCATGCCGCCGGCCAGGCCGACGATGCCCGAGACCGCGCCGATGTTCTCGCCGAACTCATCCGAGATGAACTTGAAGACCGAGGCCTTGCCGATGGCCATGGCGATGCCGACGATGAACAGCAGGATGGTGAAGCTGGTCGGGCCCAGGGCGATGTCGAACTGGCGCGGGCCGCCGGTGGTCAGGATGGTGAAATGGGTCTGCGGATAGCTCAGCAGGAAGAACGCCACCCAGCACACCCACATCACCCACCAGGTGGTCTTGTAGGCGCCGTAGCGGTCCGAGATCCAGCCGCCCATGGCGCGCAGCACGCCGCCCGGCAGCGAGAAGCACGCGGCCAGCAGCGCTGCCAGCTTCATGTCGAAGCCGTATTCGCCGATGTAGTACTTGGTCATCCAGAGCGCCAGCGCCACGTAGCCGCCGAACACCACCGAGTAGTACTGGCAGTAGCGCCATACGCGCGGGTCCTTCAGCATCGCGAACTGGGCGCGCAGCGAAGCGCCGCCGGCCACCCGGTGCGACGGATCCGAGGCCGAGAACAGCCAGAACAGGATCGCCGTCACCAACAGGGCCACCGCATAGACCTGCGGCACGATCACCCAGGCGCCGCCGGCGGCGGCGATCAGCGCCGGCGCCACGAACTTGGTAATGGCCGAGCCCGAATTGCCGGCGCCGAACACGCCCATGGCCAGGCCCTGCTTGTTGCGCGGAAACCAGCGCGCCACATAGGGCGTGCCGACCGAGAACGAGCCGCCGGTCAGGCCGACGAACAGCGCCAGCACCAGGAACTGCCAGTACTCGGTGGCATACGACAGCAGCCAGATCGGCACCACCGCCAGCAGCATCAGCACGAAGAACACCGGACGGCCGCCGTAGCGGTCCGTCCAGATGCCCAGGGGCACCCGCACCAGGGAGCCGGTCAGCACGGGCATGGCGGCCAGCAGGCCGAATTCGGTCTCGGACAGGCCGAGCTGTGTCTTGATGGGAATGCCCAGCACCGCGAAGATCATCCATACCGCAAAACAGATGGTGAATGCGAAGGTGCTGGATACCAGGACCCGCATGGGCGCGCTGGCCGAGGGGTGGGTTGATGCCATGGTGGTTCTCGCTTTTTTTGCACACGGAATACGACAGCCCCAAGCCTAGGCATCCGCGCCGTCCGCCACCATTCGCCGGCCGACCAAATCCCCCCTGTCGATGTGACTAGTCACCCCGCAAAGACCGCCGCGTTTGCGCGGGATCAAACGCGCGCGCTGTGCGCGCTGCGGCCGGCGGCGTTAATATGTATTTCAAATACACATTAAAGACCGCTGCCCAGGCAGCCCCGCGCAAAGGCCCCCATGTCCCCCCTGCTCACCCTCGAAGAACCCACCGCCGGCGACGCCGCGCGGCCGAACTGGCGCGCCTTCACCGAAATGGGCTTTCGCCCGCTGTACCTGGCCGGCTGTTTCTGGGCGCTGGCCTCGGTGCTGCTGTGGGTGTTCGCGCCGGCCCGCCTGACGGGCGTGCTGACCGCCATGCCGTGGCACGCGCACGAGATGCTGTGGGGCTTCGTGGCCACCATCGCGGTCGGTTTCCTGATGACCGCGGGCGCCAACTGGACCGGCCGCAATCCGTTGCGCGGCGGCCCCCTGGCGGCGCTGTGCGCGGTCTGGCTGGTGGCGCGCGGCGCCTACCTGGCGCCCGGCATGACCGCGTTCGCGATCGCCGCGGCGGCCGACCTGCTGTTCTTCCTGTGGGCCGCCGCCGCGCTGGCGCGCGCCGTCTGGATCACGCGCAACCGCCGCAACTACGGCGTGCCGCTGCTGCTGTTGGCGCTGGCCGTGGCCCATGCGCTGTACCTGCGCGCCGCGCTGGCCGGCGACTACCTGGCGCTGATGCGCTACTTCAACAGCGGCCTGCTCGCCATGGCGGTGCTGACACTGCTGATCGCGCGCCGCGTGCTGCCGTTCTTCGCCAAGCGCGCCGTTGCGGGCCTGGAGATTCCGCCCCACACCCGCAGCGGCCATTGGCAGCTGGGCGCCGGCGTGCTGGCCATCGCCTGCCTGCTGGCCGGCGCGCCACGCGCCGCCGCGCTGTTGCTCGCCGTCACCGGCGTCCTGGCGTTGGTGCAGTGGCTGGCCTGGAAGCCGTGGGCCGCGCGCCGCGTGCCGCTGCTGTGGATCCTGTACGTGGGTTACCTGGGCCTGGGCCTCGGCCTGCTGGTGGGCGCCGCGCAACTGGCCGGCTACGTGGCGCGGCCCGCCTGGCCGGCGCACGTCATCGGCGTGGCCGGTTTCTCGGTGCTGATCATCGGCATGGCCACGCGCACCGCCATGGGCCACCTGGGCCGGCCGCTGCGCGCCGACCGCAGCATGGTGCTGAGCTACGCCCTGGTGATCCTGGCGGCGCTGCTGCGCCTGGCCGCCCTGCTGCCGACCGGCGCCACGCTCGGCCTGCTGCACGCCTCGGCCTGCGCCTGGGCGCTGGCATTCGGCCTGTACCTGTGGCGCTTCTTGCCGTGGATGATCCGGCCGCGCGCGGACGCCGCGGCCAAGCCCGCCGCGCCGATGATGAAGATCGTGCCGGCCGGGCCGCGCCGGGCGCCCTGACACGGTGGCCATGCGCGGCGGCGCGCGGGGGCAGCCCCGCGGCGCACGCCGTCTGCGGCCGCGGCCTCAGCCCTTCATGCCGCGCCGCCGGTCGGCGTCCAACTGCTTCTTCATCGCCTTCAGCCACGCCTTGACCTGCTGCATGTCGACGAACTGCGACAGTTCGAACTCCAGCTCGCCAATGTATTCCTGGACGTCGGCGATCTCGGCGTCCACGTCTTCCATCAGGTCGGCGGGGTCGATCGGCTGTTCCGGATCGAAGCGGTATTCGGCCTTGAAATCGCGTTCGAACGCGGCCAGCTCGCGGTTCAGGGCGGCCAGTTGCTCCTGTAGCACCGGGATGGCCAGCGCCAGCTTGTCTTCGGCGACGCCGTCCAATCCGTCCGGCCCCTGCGCCAGCAACGCCTCGGCCTGCGCCAGCGCGTCCGGCGCGAACGTCACGGCGGCGGCCGGCTCGTCGGCCTGCGCCTGGGCGGAGGCAGCCCTGTCGGCCGCCTCGGCCTCGCGTTCCTCGGCCACTTCCGCGTCGATGTCGGAATCGCTGTGCTTGCGGTAGACCGCCTTCAGGCGCTCGACGTCGCATTCGGCCGGCGTGCCATCCAGCAGCATCGAGAACAGCGTTTCCTGCCCCAGCTGCGCGGCGATCTCGGACACCAGTTGGCGTTCCGCCTTGGTCAATTCCTTCTGCTTGCAGGCATGGTCGAAGCAGAACACCAGCCTGGCCTTGAGCTCGATCTCGGTGACCTCCAGCGGCGCCAGTACCTCGGCGTGCCTGGCCTGGTACTCGCGCGCCACGGACTGCCACAACTGCAACGCGGCGCGGTCGGTGCGCAGCGCATCGATCAGCGCGGCGGCGGACGTATTCTCTTGCATGGATGAAACCCTGTGAGCGCCCCGGCGCGCGCCGGGACGGAGACTGTTCGGAAACCCGTATTATCCCCGTTCACAGCCCCTCGCCCCAGGCGCTCGCCAAGGTCCGCAGCGCCGCCGCCGGATCGGCCGCCCTGGCCTGCTGGTCGCGCAACCGGCAGACCTCCGCATCGCGCTCGAACAGGCCGCGCGCATGGACGCGCGCCAACTCGGTCAAGCCGGCGGTCTTGGGCTGGCGGATCGCGGTGAAGGCGCCCAGCGCCGCGTCCAGGCCGCGCGGCATGGCCGCCAGGCACTGCCCAAGATGCCACGCATCCTCCAGCGCCTGGCAGGCGCCCTGGCCCGACGTGGGCAACGGCGCGTGCGCGGCATCGCCCACCAGCAACACGTTGTCGCGATGCCACACCGCCGGCGTGTCCAGGTCATGCACGGCGATCAGGCGCACCGCGTCGGCGGGCGTGGCCTGGATGATGCGCGCGATCGGTTCGGCCCAGCCGGCGAAAATGCCGGCGGCTTCCGCGCGCGGATCCGCCCCCGGGGCGGCGGCGGACAGCGGCCGGGCCTCGGCCCCCGCCCAATAGACCAGGTCCGGCCGCACCGCGACGCAGCCGAAACGCTCGCCGACGCCCCAATAGTCCCGGATGGCGATGTCATCGGCCAGGCCGGGCCCGGACGCCACGCCGATCCAGTTCACGAAGCCCTGGTAGACCGGCGTGTTGTCGCCGGTGACGAAGCGGCGCGCCACCGAGTCCATGCGGCCATCCGCGCCGATCAGCAGCGCCGGGCGGATGGTGGCGCCGTTGCCGAACCGCGCCGTGGCGCGGCCATCGTCGCCCGGCTCGATCGCCACGGCGCGGTGGCTGTATTCGATCGGAATGCCGGCGCGCGCCACGTGCGCCAGCAGTACGGCCAGCAGGTCGCGGCGCAGGATGGCATGGGTCGGGTAGCCCATCAGGCGATCCAGCGCGGTGATGTCGAGTCCGCCCAGGGCGTTGCCCGCGGGGTCGTAGCGGCGCATCGCCACCGGCCTGCCCCCCAGCGCGGCGATGTCCGGCAGCAGGCCGAGCCGGTCCAGCACGGCGCCCGCATTGGGCCAAAGCGTCACGCCGGCCCCCATGCTGGCCGGCACGGCCCCGCGTTCGTAGACCCGCGGCCGGTGCCCCGACCGATGCAGGGCGAGCGCCACGCTCAGGCCGGCGATCCCGCCGCCCAGTATTCCGATATCCATATTGAATCCTTGCTTCACGTCCCGCGCGCCGATCCCACACCGGACACGGGAATCGCATCGTAGATTCCGCCGGATACGAGAACTAGTATGGAAAAATGGGTTCCTTTCATATCTCAAACGGGATAATCATGGGCCAGGCCCTGGATCTGAATAGCGTGCGCGTCTACGCGGCGGTCGTGGACGAACAGAGCTTCGCGGGCGCGGCGCGGCGGTTGGCGATGCCGTCGTCGAACGTCAGCCGCCATGTCGCCGGGCTGGAACGGCGGCTGGGCGTGCGGCTGCTGGAACGCAGCACCCGCCACCTGCGCATGACCGAAGCCGGCCAGTTGCTGTACCAGCGGGCCAAGCCGCTGCTGGACACCCTGGCCGCCACGGAAGAGGAACTGGGCGCGGTGCGGCAGGAGCTGCGCGGGCCGCTGCACCTGTGCATGCCGGGCGAAGCGCCGCGGCTGCTGGCGCCGATCCTGGCGGAATTCTGCGACCGCCACCCGGGCATCGAACTGGCCTGCGACACCCGCCTCGATGGCCTCGACGCCTTGCGCGAGGATGTCGACCTGTCGATCGTGTTCCATCGCGGCCGCCAGGACGACAGCAGCCTCATCACGCGTGAACTGGCCGTCCTGCCCAGCATCGTCGTCGCCGCGCCGGCGCTGCTGGCGCGCGTCGGCGAACCGCGCCAGGTGAGCCAGCTCAAGGCGCTGCCCTGCATCACCACCCTGAGCGCGCTCAAGGGCATGCCGTGGCAATTCGTGGACGCCGCCGGCGACATCGTCAAGGTGCCGGTGCGCAGCCGCTACCGCGTCAACAGCGGCGAACTGGCGCTGATGGGCGCGCGCCAGGGCATCGGCTTCGCGATCCTGGCCGCCGGCGCCTGCCGCGACGACCTGGCCACCGGCCGCCTGCGTGAAGTGCGGCTGGACCTGCAACCTGCGCCCTTGCAACTGCTGGGCGTCTACAGCCACCGCCAGTCGGTCAGCGCGCGGGCCCGGGCGCTGCTGGAACTGATCCAGCAACGCCTGGCCGAGGCCGGCCTCGGTCCTTCCGCCGCGCCGTCGCCGCGAACGTAAGAGCGAGCGCCCACCCTGACGGGGCCCCGCGCCCGCTCCCGCCGCGGGCTCACCGAACGACCGGCCCCGAGGCGGGAATCAGCGGGATTTCGCACGTGAGCAATACCGCCCGAACCTTGTGCAGTTCCGCCGCATGGTCATGCAGAAACGCCCGCAGCACCGCTTCGCGGTCGATCAGCTCGATGCACTGCGGGTGCTTCATGTGCGTGACCTCCGGATGATGGTGGCTCAATCTCTCGCCAGCCAGGTAGCCGGATTGGATGGAATGCAGCACTGCCTGCTGGATGCCGGCGTGGCGCGCGGCATGGATCAGGTGCTGGGCCAGCGCCGGCGCGCTCAGCCTGTGCCAGAAGCGCGTGGCGCGGGCCCTGGCGGAAATGGGAAAGTACAGGCGCAACGCGGTCAGGTCGGTCGTCATCGGGTGGGTTCCTCGGCTCATTCTTCGGGGGTGCGGGCCATGGGCTGCTGGCGTAGCCGCTTCCGGTACGCCCCGAGTTCCGATAGCCGCAGTTCCTCGGGCAGCACGCGGTGCTTGGCGTGGCCCACGCGCTGCGCGTGGTAGATGCCGCTGTGTCCCGAGAACAGGTACGCCGCGATGCAGGCGATGGCGGCAAAGGGCGCGATGTCCGGCCCGAACAATTCGATCGCCATCACGATGGTGGCGATGGGGGTGTTGGCGGCGCCGGCGAACACGGCGACGAAACCCAGCCCCGCAAGCATCGAGAAGGGCAACTGCAGCAGCGGCGCCAACGCGTTGCCGAGCGTCGCGCCGATGTAGAACAGCGGCGTCACCTCGCCTCCCTTGAACCCGCTGCCCAGCGAGGCCACGGTGAACAGCAGCTTGCCGGCGAAGTCCCAGGGCGCGGCCGGTTGCTGGAACGCCTGCACGATCGAGGGAATTCCCAGGCCGATGTAGCGATAGCCATCGGTGGCCCACACCGCCACCGCGATCACCGCCCCGCCCGCCAGGGGCCGCAGCGGCGCATAGGCGATATGCCGTTTCATGAAGGCGCCGATGGCGTGCGCGCCGTTGGCGAAGATCATGCCGATCAGGCCGAACAGGATGCCGGCGGCCACCACGCTCAGCACGCTCACCACGCCCAGGGGAGCGACCGCCAGCACGGCATAGTGGGTGTGGTGGATGCCCAGCGCGAGGCCGACCTGGTTCGCCGCGATGGCCGCGACGACGCAGGGAAACAGCGCGTCGTAGCGCATGCGGCCGATCGCCAGCACCTCCAGCCCGAAGATGGCGCCGGCCAGGGGCGTGCCGAACACCGAGGAAAAGCCCGCCGCGATTCCCGCCATCAGGACGATCCGCCGGTCTTCGGGGCGCAGGCGCAGCAGGTGGGTCAGTTGGTCGGCCAGCGCCGCGCCCATCTGCACCGCCGTTCCCTCGCGCCCCACCGACGCGCCGAACAGGTGCGACATCACGGTGCCTCCAAGCACCATGGGCACCATGCGCAGGGGAATCACCTTCTTCGGATCGTGGATCTCATCGATGATGAGGTTGTTGCCCGCCTCGACGGGCCGCCCCAGACGCAGATAGCACCAGCCGACGAAAAAGCCCGCGAAGGGCAAAAACCAGATGAGCGCCGGATGCGCCTGCCGCGTCGCGGTCGCCCAATCCAGGGCGTGCAGGAAAAGCGCCGAAGCGGCGCCCGCCAGGCAGGCGACGACGAAAGCGATGACGAGCCATTTGCCGATGTACGGCAGGAGTTCCAACTGTTCTAGGCGTGGGGAGCGCGGCATGGGGTTCAGGATGCAAGGGGAAAAAAAATTCCCCTGATCCACCAGGCTGCGGGATGCATCGGGCGCGGGCACGAAAACCGCGGACGCAAAAAAATGCCTACAGCCCCGGCGGTACCAGGGATCTGTAGGCATCATCAGCCGCGCAGGATACGCGGCGGTTGGTGGAGGAATGCCATCTCCGACGAACGGACGAATGCTAGCAGTCCGGCAACGGCGAGGCAAGCAGGTCGCGCGCCACGGTCGATTCAGCGTCCTTGTGGCTCCGGCGGCGAGTCCGAACCTGACAGAAAACTGATGCTAAAACGCTAATAATTATTATTCAGATAGAATCCGTCCTGTCCCCAACTAACTGTTTCCGGCAGTACCACGATGTCCCTGCCCCCTTCCGCGGGCCCCGCTGCCCTGCGCCGCCGCCTGGCGCTGGCCACCCTCCTGGCCGTGACCCTGGTGGCCGCGTGGGCGCTATGGCGCTACGCCCTGCAAGGCCCCGCGCCCGCCGCCATTCCCAACTACGATCAGCAACCGGTCCCCGTCAGCGTCGCCGCCGCGCGTAGCGGCCCCTTGCCGCGCGACCTGCACGCGCTGGGCACCATCACGCCGCTGGCGCAGGTGGTGCTGCGCAGCCAGGTCGATGGCCAGTTGCAGCGCCTGCACTACACGGAAGGCCAGGCGGTGCAACGCGGCCAGCTGCTGGCCGAGATCGATCCGCGCCCCTACCAGGCGGCGCTGGCGGCGGCCGAAGGCGAACTGGCGCGCGTCGAAGCGCTGCTGGGCAATGCCGAGATCGACCTGCGCCGCTACCGGCAGCTGGCGCGGCAGGAAGCCGTGGCGGGACAGCAACTGGACACCGCCGAGGCCCAGGTGCGCAGCTACGCCGCGCAGCGCCAGCGCCTGGCGGCCGGCGTCGCCGATGCCCGCCGCCTGCTGGCGCAGACCCGCATCCTGGCGCCGCACGACGGCCGCGTCGGCTTTCGCCGGGTGGACGCCGGCAACCACGTGCGCGCCGTCGACACCAACGGCCTCGCCACCCTGGTGCAGACGCGCCCGATCTCGGCGCTGTTCTCGATCTCGGAGACCCATCTGGACCTGCTGCGGCAGGCCCAGGCCCAGGCCGGCGACGCCGCGCTGCAGGTGCAGGCCTGGGACGCCGACGAGCGCCGCCTGATCGCGCTCGGCACCCTGCAGGCGCTGGACAACCAGATCCACGTGGCCAGCGGCACCGTCAAGCTGCGCGCCCTGTTCGAGAACGCCGACGAAGCCCTGTTCCCGAACCAGTTCGTCAACATCCGCCTGGCGCTGGCGCGGCAGGAAGACGTGCTGTCGATTCCCACGGCGGCGGTGCAGTACGGCGCCGAAGGCGCGTTCGTCTTCGTCATCGGCGATGACCAGCGCGCCACCCGGCGCGAACTGACGCTGGGCCGCGCCAACGCCGGCCGCGTCGAAGTCCGCTCGGGCCTGGCCGCGGCCGAACGCGTGGTGGTCGAAGGCGTGGACCGCCTGCACGACGGCCGCGACGTGCTGATCGTGGAAACCCAATGAGCCTGTCCCGCCCCTTCATTCTGCGCCCGGTCGCCACCTCCTTCCTGATGCTGGCGCTGCTGCTGTCGGGCATCCTCGCCTGGCGCATGCTGCCGGTGGCGGCGCTGCCGCAGGTCGACTACCCCATCATCCAGGTCACCACGCCCTACCCCGGCGCCAGCCCCGACGTCACCGCGCGCGCCGTGACCGCGCCGCTGGAACGCCGCTTCGGCCAGATCCCGGGGCTCAAGCAGATGTCGTCTGCCAGCGGCAGCGGCATCTCGGTGATCACGCTGCAGTTCTCGCTCGACGTGTCGCTGGGCGTGGCCGAACAGGAGGTGCAGGCCGCCATCAGCGCCAGCGGCTCGCTGCTGCCGTCCGACCTGCCGACGCCGCCGGTGTACCGCAAGGTCAACCCCGCCGACGTGCCGATCCTGACGCTGGCCGTGACCTCGGATTCCCTGCCGCTGCCGCAGGTCTATGACCTGGTCGACACCCGCATGACGCAGCGCCTGGCGCAACTGTCGGGCGTCGGCATGGTCAGCCTGGCCGGCGGCCAGCGGCCCGCCGTGCGGGTGCAGGCCAACCCCATGGCGCTGGCCGCGCGCGGGCTGCAACTGACCGATCTGCGCGAGGCCATCGCCAAGGCCAACTCCAACCAGCCCAAGGGCAGCTTCGACGGCCCGGTGCGCTCGGTCATCATGGACGCCAACGACCAGCTGCAAAGCGCGCAGGAATACCGCGACCTGATCGTGGCCTGGCGCAACGGCGCGCCGGTGCGGCTGGGCGACGTCGCCACGGTCGAGGACGGCGCCGAAGACCGCTACCTGGCCGCCTGGGTCGACCGCCAGCCGGCGGTGCTGGTGAACATCCAGCGCCAGCCGGGCGCCAACGTCATCGCGGTGGCCGACCAGGTCAAGGCGCTGCTGCCGCAGCTGACCGCCAGCCTGCCGGCCGCGGTGCAGGTGCGCGTGCTGACCGACCGCACCGAAAGCATCCGCGCCTCGGTGCGCGGCGTGCAGTGGGAGCTGGCTTTCGCCGTCGGGCTGGTGGTGCTGGTGACCTTCCTGTTCCTGCGCAACCTGCCGGCCACGCTGATTCCCAGCCTGGCGGTGCCGCTGTCCTTGATCGGCACCTTCGGCGTGATGCACCTGGCGGGCTTTTCGACCAACAACCTGACATTGATGGCCCTGACCATCGGCGCCGGCTTCGTGGTCGACGACGCCATCGTCATGCTGGAGAACATCGCCCGCTACCGCGAACAGGGCCACAGCCCGATGGCGGCCGCGCTCAAGGGCGCCGGGCAGATCGGCTTCACCCTGGTGTCGCTGACGCTGTCGCTGATCGCCGTGCTGATCCCGCTGCTGTTCATGGAAGACGTGGTCGGCCGGCTGTTCCGCGAATTCGCCATCACGCTGGCGGTGGCCATCCTGATCTCGCTGGCGGTGTCGCTGACGCTGACCCCCATGATGTGCGCGCGCCTGCTGCCGCCGCACGCCGAGCGCCCGCCCGGCCTGCTGGACCGCCTGCAGGCGCGCTACGCCGGCTGGCTCGACATCACCCTGCGCCACCAGCGCCTGACGCTGCTGGCGATGCTGGCCACCGTGGCGCTGACCGGCCTGCTGTACCTGGCGGTGCCCAAGGGCTTCTTCCCGGTGCAGGACGGCGGCGTGCTGCAAGGCGTGACCCAGTCGGCGCAGAACACCTCGTTCGAGGCCATGTCGCGGCGCCAGCAGGCGCTGGCGCAAAGCCTGCTGCAAGACCCCGACGTCGCCAGCCTGTCGTCCTTCATCGGCATCGACGGCATGAACGCCACCCTCAACACCGGCCGCCTACTGGTCAACCTCAAGCCCTGGAGCGAGCGCGGCGCGCCGCTGGCCGACATCATGGCGCGGCTGGATGCCCGCGCCCGCCAGGTGCAGGGCATCTCGCTGTTCCTGCAACCGGTGCAGGAGCTGAACATCGAGGACCGCGTCAGCCGCGGCCAGTACCAGTTCACCCTGACCTCGCCCGACGCCGCCCTGCTGGCGCGCTGGAGCCATGCCCTGACCCAGCGCCTGGACGCCACGCCGCAGCTGGCCGACGTCTCGTCCGACCTGCAGGGCGGCGGCCGCCAGGCCTACCTGGAGGTGTCGCGCGACGCCGCCGCGCGCCTGGGCCTGACCATGGACGACGTCACCCAGGCGCTCTACAGCGCCTTCGGCCAGCGCCAGGTCGCCACCCTGTTCACCCAGTCGAACCAGTACCGCGTGGTGCTGGAGGTGGACCGGCGCCTGGCCGCCAGCCCCGAGGCGCTGGAGCGCATCCACCTGCGGACGGCGGACGGCCAGCCGATTCCGCTGTCGGCGCTGGCCACGGTCAGCGAGCGCGCCGTGCCGCTGGCGGTCAACCACCTGTCGCAGTTCCCGGCCGTCAATTTCTCGTTCAACCTGCCGCCGGGCGGCTCGCTGGGCGCGGCCATCGCCGCCATCGAGGCGGCGCGCCAGGACATCGCCATGCCCGCCAGCGTCGAGCTGCGCCTGCAAGGCGCGGCGTCCGCCTTCCAGGCCTCGCTATCGAACACCCTGTGGCTGATGTTGGCGGCGGTGGTCACCATGTACCTGGTGCTGGGCATGCTCTATGAAAGCGCGATCCACCCGGTCACCATCCTGTCGACCCTGCCGTCGGCCACCGTCGGCGCGCTGCTGGCGCTGCTGCTGACCGGCCGGCCGCTGGACCTGATCGCCGTCATCGGCATCATCCTGCTGATCGGGCTGGTCAAGAAGAACGGCATCATGATGGTCGACTTCGCGCTGGAAGCCGAACGCAGCCGCGGCCTGGCCCCGCGCGAGGCGATCCGCGAGGCGGCGCTGCTGCGGCTGCGGCCGATCCTGATGACCACGCTGGCGGCGCTGTTCGGCGCCCTGCCGCTGATGCTGGCCACCGGCTCGGGCGCCGAGCTGCGCCAGCCCCTGGGCTGGGTGATGGTGGGCGGCCTGCTGGTCAGCCAGGTGCTGACGCTGTTCACCACGCCCGCCGTCTACCTGTTCTTCCACCAGCTGGGCGCGGGCCGCCGCAAGGCCGCGCCGACGCCCGCGGACCCGCCGGCGCCATGATCCGCGCGTTGCTGCACCGGCCCATCGCCTGCATCTTCCTGGCGCTGGCCCTGACGCTGCTGGGCGCGGTGGCCTGGCGCCTGCTGCCGGTGGCGCCCCTGCCGCAGGTGGACTTTCCCACCATCGAGGTGCGCGCCAACCTGCCCGGCGCCAGTCCCGAGAGCATGGCCAGCACCGTGGCCGCGCCGCTCGAACGCGCGCTGGGCAGCATCGCCGGCGTCAGCGCCATGAGTTCGTCCAGCAACCAGGGCGCCACCCGCGTACTGCTGCAATTCGCGCTGGACCGCGACATCAACGCGGCCGCGCGCGACGTGCAGGCCGCCATCAACGCCGCCCGCGCCGAGCTGCCGTCCGGCATGCCGGGCAACCCCAGCTACCGCAAGGTCAACCCGTCGCAGGCGCCCATCATGGCGCTGGCGCTCAGTTCCCCGACGCGGCCCGCCGGGCGCCTGTACGACCTGGGCGCCACGGTGCTGGCGCAGAAGCTCTCGCAGATCGTCGGCGTCGGCGAAGTGACGCTGGGCGGCAGCTCGCTGCCGGCGGTGCGGGTGCAGGTCAACCCGAACGCGCTGGCGCACTATGGCGTGGCGCTGGACGACCTGCGCCAGTCCATCGCCGACGCCGCCCCCATGGGCCCGCAGGGCCAGCTGGACTCGGCCGGCCAGCGCTGGGAGGTCGGCACGCCCGGCCAGCCGCGCACGGCCGACGACTACAACGGCCTGATCGTGCGCCACCAGGACGGCGCCACCATCCGGCTGGCGCAGATCGCGCGCGTCAGCGACTCGGTCGAGAACCGCTACAGCAGCGGCTTCCACAACCACGACCCGGCGGTGGTGCTGACCATCAGCCGCCAGCCGGGCGCCAACATCATCGAGACCATCGCCGCCATCAACCAGGCCCTGCCCGGCCTGCGCGCGCTGATGCCGGCCGACGTCGACCTGACGGTGGTGCTGGACCGCTCGCCCGGCATCCACGCCACGCTGCGCGAGGCCCACGTCACGCTCGGGCTGGCCGTCGGCCTGGTCATCCTGGTGGTGTGGCTGTTCCTGGGCAGCGCCCGCGCCGCCGCCATTCCCAGCGTGGCGATCCCGGTGTGCCTGGTGGCTACCTTCGCCGTCATGTACCTGTGGGGCTTCTCGCTCAACAATCTGTCGCTGATGGCGCTGATCGTGGCCGCGGGGCTGGTGGTGGACGACGCCATCGTGGTGCTGGAGAACATCTCGCGCCACCTTGAACGCGGCCTGGGTCCGCGCCAGGCGGCCCTGCGCGGCGTGCGCGAGGTCGGCTTCACGCTGGTGGCGATGACGCTGGCGCTGTCGGTGGTGTTCGTGTCGATCCTGTTCATGGGCGGGCTGGTCGAACGGCTGTTCCGCGAATTCTCGATCACCCTGGTGGCCGCCATCCTGATTTCGCTGGTGGTCTCGGTCGCCATCATTCCCAGCCTGTGCGCGCGCTGGCTGCGGTCGCCGGCCGAGACCCCGCCGCGCGCCTCGCGCCTGCGCGCCGTGTTCGCCCGCGTCCACCAGTGGTACGGCGCGTCGCTGGCGCGGGTGCTGGGCCACGCCCGCCTGACCCTGTTGCTGCTGGCCGCCGTGGTGGCGCTGAACGCCTACCTGTACGCGCAGGCGCCCAAGGGCTTCCTGCCGCAGCAGGACACCGGCCAGCTGATGGGGTTCGTGCGCGGCGACGACGGCTTCTCGTTCCAGGTGATGCAGCCCAAGATCGACGTCTACCGCCAGCTGGTGCTCAGGCATCCCGCGGTGCAGGACGTGATCGGCTACAACGGCGGCAGCCTGGGCATCAGCAATTCGCTGTTCCTGATCCGCCTGAAGCCGGTTGCCGAGCGGCGCGAATCCTCGGCCCAGGTGATCGACTGGCTGCGCGCCAACGCGCCGCCGGTGCCGGGCGGCATGTTCTTCCTGAACGTCGACCAGGACCTGCGCATGCCGGGCGGCTTCGGCAATTCCGGCGACCACGAGCTGGCCATCATGGCCAGCGACGTGCCGGCGCTGCGGCAATGGTCGCGCAAGATCTCGCGCGCGATGCGCGACATTCCCGAGCTGCGCGACGTCGATGCCGTCGGCGATGCCGCCACCCAGCAGGTCGTCATCAACATCGACCGCGCCGCCGCCCAGCGCCTGGGCGTGGACATGCGCACCATCGCCAGCGTGCTCAGCAATTCCTTCAGCCAGCGCCAGGTAGCGACGCTGTACGACCCCATGAACCAGTATCGCGTGGTGCTGGAGCTGGATCCGCGCTACACCGAGGACCCCGAGGTGCTCGAGCGCGTGCAGGTGGTGGCGGCCGACGGCAGCCGCGTGCCGCTGTCGGCCTTCGCCACCTACGAGCACGGCCTGGTCAACGACCGCGTCTTCCACGACGGCCTGTTCGCCGCCGTCGGCGTCGGCTTCTCGCTGGCCGAGGGCGTCTCGCTGCAGCAGGGCCTGGCCGCCATCGACGCCGCCATGGCGCGGCTGATGGTGCCGGCCCACATCCAGACGCGCCTGGGCGGCGACGCCCGCAGCTTCCAGCAGAGCCTGCAGGACCAGCCCTGGCTGATCCTGGGCGTGCTGGTGGCGATCTACCTGGTGCTGGGCATCCTGTACGAAAGCCCGCTGCATCCGCTGACCATCCTGTCGACCCTGCCCTCGGCCGGCGTCGGCGCGCTGCTGGCGCTGCGGCTGGCCAATATCGAATTCAGCCTGATCGCGCTGCTGGGCCTGTTCCTGCTGGTGGGGGTGGTGATGAAGAACGCCATCCTGATGATCGACTTCGCCCTCGGGCTGGAACGGCGCGAGGGCCTGACGCCGGAACAGGCCATCCACCGCGCCGCCATGCTGCGCCTGCGCCCCATCGTCATGACCAACCTGGCCGGCCTGCTTGGCGCGCTGCCGCTGGTGCTGGGCATGGGCGAAGGCTCGGAACTGCGCCGGCCGCTGGGCGTGACCATCGTCGGCGGGCTGATGATCAGCCAGTTCCTGACGCTGTACACCACGCCGATCGTGTACCTGGCGCTGGAGCGGCTGCGCTTGAAGGTGGCGGGGTGGCGCGCGCGCCGCGCCTGACCCGGTCCGGCTTCACTCAGCCGGTCTCGCGTTCCGCTTCCGGGGCGCGCGGCGCCGCGCTCAGGCGCTCGGCCAGCAACGCCAGGAATTCGCGCGCCAGCGGCGGCAAGGTGCATCCCCGCAGCGTCACCACCTGGATGCTGCGCTGGCGCATTTCCGGATTGCTGAACGGCACCGCCACCAGGCGCGCGCTGTCCGGCTGCCCCATCAGCGTCAGGTAGCCCGACAGGGCCACGATCTGGCTGCCGGGCAGCATCGGCAGGAAGGCCGCCGAGTGGTTCGACACATAGGCCGGCTCGATATGCACGCCGGCATTGGCGCAGGCCGCGTCGAACAGGTCGCGCACCGTGGTGCCCGGATCGCCCAGCGACAGCGGCACCTGCGCCAGCTCGCGCACGCCGACGCTGCGGCGCGCGGCCAGCGGATGCCGCCGGCACATGATGGCGTAGACCGGCGCGCGGCAATGCAGCTCGGTCTTGAGCCGCTCGTCCGGCGCCACCGTGTAGCGCAAGGCCAATTGCGACAACCCTTCCAGGACCAGGCGGTTGACCTCCTCGGGCCGCTCCACCAGCAGGTGGAAGCGCGCCTCGGGCCGGGTGCGCTTGAAGTCGGCCATGCACTGCGGCAGGAAGCGGTGGGCGAACCCCTCGGTGCAGGCCAGCCGGATGGTCACGTCGCCCAGCGCGCTGCGCTGGCGGATGCCGGTGGTGACGCGCTCGGCCTCCAGCGCCGCCGCGTTGGCGTAGGCGGCCAGCTGGCGGCCGGCTTCGCTCAGCGCCATGCCGCGCGCCTGGCGCTCGAACAGCGCGATGCCCAGTTCGTCTTCCAGCTTGGCGATCTGGCGGCTGACCGCCGAGGCCGCCACGTGCTGGGCGGTGGCCGCGGCGGCGATCGAGCCGCAGCGCGCCACTTCCAGGAAATATCTCAGGCCCAGCGAAATCATGGCAAGCGTCCCCAAACCATTGCCTGAATAGCAACGATCAAATGCGAATTATCTAATTGTGGCATGCGCATAAGCGTAATAACTTTGTGGCTGTGCCGCTACCCGAGACCGCAGTGATCCGCGAACAAGCCATCCTCCACGCCACCCAAGCCTATGACGACGGCAGCCTGCAGGCCGAACTGGCCCGCCGCGTCGCCTATCAGACCGAGAGCGAGGAGCCCGGCCAGGCGTCCTGCCAGCACGCCTACCTGAATGACGAGCTGGCGCCGCAGCTGGAACGGCTCGGCTTCACCTGTCGGGTGCATCCCAATCCGGCGGGCGTCGACCTGCCGATCCTGGTCGCGCAACGCATCGAATCGCCGTCGCTGCCGGGCGTGCTGCTGTACGGCCACGGCGACGTGGTGCGCGGCAACGCCGCCAAGTGGGACGCGGGCCGCGATCCGTGGCGCCTGCGGGTCGAAGGCGACCGCTGGTATGGCCGCGGCACCGCCGACAACAAGGGCCAGCACACCATCAACCTGGCGGCGCTGCGCCAGACCCTGCACGCGCGCGGCGGCAAGCTGGGCTTTAACGCCACCTGGCTGATCGAGACCGGCGAGGAAGCCGGCTCGCCCGGCCTGGCCGCGTTCTGCGAGGCACAGCGCGAGACGCTGGCCGCCGACGTCTTCATCGCCAGCGACGGTCCGCGCCTGGCCGCCGCCCGCCCCACCCTGTTCATGGGCTCGCGCGGCGCGGTGAATTTCGAACTGAGCCTGCGCGCCCGCGAACGCGGCTACCATTCCGGCAACTGGGGCGGCCTGCTGGCCAATCCCGCCATCATCCTCTCGCACGCCATCGCCACCCTGGTGGACGCGCGCGGCCGCATCCTGGTGCCGGGCCTGCGTCCGCCGCCCATCCCCGCCGCGGTGGCCGCCGCGCTGGCGGACCTGGAGGTCGGCGGCGGCCCCGACGACCCCGCCATCGACCACGACTGGGGCGAGCCCGGCCTGTCGCCGTCCGAGCAGGTATTCGGCTGGAACAGCCTGGACGTGCTGACCTTCGGCGCCGGCGATCCGGCCAAGCCGGTCAACGCCATTCCGCCGGCCGCCACGGCCTGGTGCCAGTTGCGCTTCGTGGTCGGCACCGATTGGCGGGCGCTGGAACGGCACCTGCGCGCGCACCTGGACGCGGCCGGCTTCGCCGACGTGCGGATCCGCGTCGGCATGCAGGCCGGCGCTACCCGCCTGTCGCCCGACAACCCCTGGGTGCGCTGGGCCGCCGCCTCGATCGAACGCAGCACCGGCCTGCGTCCGGCGCTGCTGCCCAACCTGGGCGGCTCGCTGCCCAACGACATCTTCGCCGACCTGCTCGGCCTGCCCACCCTGTGGGTGCCGCATTCGTATCCCGCCTGCGCCCAGCACGCGCCCAACGAGCACCTGCTCGGCAGCGTGGCGCGCGAGGGCCTGGCGATCATGGCCGGCCTGTTCTGGGACCTGGGCGACCAGGGCCTCGCGCTGCGCCAGGCCGCCGCCGAAACCGCTTCTCCCACCCTCTGACCGGATCCTCAATGATCTCCCGACTCCGCGCCGCCGCGCTGGCCTGCCTGCCGGCCCTTGCCTTGCAAGCCGCCCCCGCCGCGCATGCCGCCTATCCCGAACAGCCCATCAAGCTGGTGGTGCCGTTCACGCCCGGCGGCGCCACCGACGCCGTCGCCCGCCTGCTGGCCAACCGGCTGTCGGGCAAGCTGGGCCAGGCCGTGATCGTCGAAAACCGGCCCGGCGCGTCGACCGTCATCGGCGCCAATGCCGTGGCGCAGGCCCAGCCCGACGGCTACACGCTGATGCTGTCGGGCAGCACCACCTACACCGTGCTGCCGGCGCTCAAGCCCAACCTGCCCTACGATCCGCGCCGCAGCTTCGAACACATCGCCATCGTGGCGCTGGCGCCGGTGGTGCTGCTGGTGCAGAACAGCCTGCCTGCCGAGACCGCGCAGCAGGCCGCCGAGCTGGCGCGGCGCCAGACCGCCAGCGGCGGCCTGATGTACGGCACCTTCGGCCCGGGATCGGCGCCGCACCTGGTGGGCGAAATGTTCGCCGAGGCCGCCGGCGCCCGCATGACGCCGGTGCCGTACAAGGGCAGCGCGCAATTCATCACCGCGCTGATAGGCGGCGAAGTCGCGCTCGGCATCGACACCGTGTCCTCGGCCGCGCCACAGGTCAAGGCGGGCAAGGTGCGCGCGCTGGCCGTCACCGGCGAACACCGCGTGCCGCAATTGCCGGACGTGCCGACCTTCATCGAAAGCGGCCTGCCGGGCGTCTCGATGGTGGGCTGGTACGGGTTGGTGGCGCCGGCCCGCACGCCCGCGCCGGTGCTGGCCACGCTGAACCACGCGGTCGCGGACATCATGCGCGATCCGCAGGTGCAGCGCGCCGTCAACGACCTGGCGCTCGAGCCGGTCTACCTGGATGGGCCGGCCTTCACGGCGCGGATGGCGCAGGAATTGCAGACCTTCGGCGAAGTGGGCCGGCGCGCGAACATCAAGCTGGATTGAGGCGGGCGCCCGCCCATGGCGGCGGGCCCGGCCACGCCGCTACGACTGCAAGCGCCACCCCCGCGCCCGCTGCTGGCGATGCCACATCGCGGCGTAGGCGCCCTCCCGTGCCAGCAACTCGGCATGCGTGCCGCACTCGCACAGGCGCCCGCCGTCCAGCACCAGGATCTGGTCCGCATGCTGGATCGCGTTCAGGCGATGGGCGATGACGATCACGGTGCGCCCCCGCGCCAGGTCGCCAATGGCGCGCTGGATCTCGGCCTGGGCCGACGGGTCGACGCTCGCGGTCGCCTCGTCGAGCAGCAGGATCGGCGCATCCTTGAGCAGCGCCCGGGCAATCGACAAGCGCTGGCGCTCGCCGCCGGACAGCGACTCCGCATTCTCGGACAGCACCGTGTCATAGCCTTGCGGCAGCGCCATGATGAAGTCGTGGGCATGGGCGCGACGCGCCGCCGCCTCGACCTCGGCCGGCATCGCATCCGGCTTGCCGATCAGCAGGTTGTCACGCACCGAACCCGAAAACAGCACCACGTCCTGGAACACGATGGCCACCCGCTCATGCAGCGCCCGCGTGCCCAGCTGCCGCACGTCCACGCCCCCCAGGCGGATGGCGCCCGCCGTGACATCCCACAGCCGCGCCAGCAGATGCACGAGCGTCGTCTTGCCGGCCCCGCTGCGGCCGACGATGGCGGTCACGCCCCGGGCCGGAATGCGGCACGATACGTCCGCCAGCACCGGCTCGCCGCCATCGTAGGCGAACGCCACGCCGTCCAGCTCGAAATCCAGGCCTTGCGGCAGCGCCGGGTGCGACGGTTCCGGCAGCATACGTTCCGCCAATACCGCCTCGATGCGCTGCATGGCGCGGTGCGCGAAACGCAACAGCAAGGTGGACAGGCCGACCTCGAACAATTGCCGGTAGAGCGGTAGCGCCACGACCAGGAACAACAGCAGCTGCTGCGGCGTGTAGGCGGCGTCGGCCAGGCGCGCCGCGCCCGCCAGCGCCAGCCCGACGAAACCGGCTTCCAGCACGAAACCGAACAGCGCCAGCCAGGGCGCCGGGCGGGACTCCACCGCCGTGACCGCCGCCAGCTGTTCGTCCAGGATGCCGCGCAGCCGGCGCCACGCCTGGCCATGGCGGCCAAAGCCGCGCCACACCGGGACACCCGCCACGTACTCGGCCAGCGCCGCCTGGGCCGCCTCGTTGGCGGCGAACATGCGCTTGCCGGGCCGCCGCGCCACCCGTTGCGTCCAGGCCATCGCCAACGCCGCCAACGGCACCACGGCCGCCACCCACAACGCCATCGGTGCGTCCAGCCAGGCCAGCAACAACAGCAGGAAACACGGCATCGCCAGACCCGAGACGAACACCCCCAGAAAGTGCGACCAGATCGACTCGACCATCTCCAGGTCCGAGGTCAGGCGCGCGGCCAGGTCGCCGCCGCGCTGCCGCTCGAACCAGCCCATCGGCAAGCGGCGCAGATGGTCCGCCAGCCGCAGTCGCGCCTCGCCCATCATGGCGTAGGCGCCGGCGAATATCAGGGGCATGGCACGCTGCCCCGCCGCGATGCGCAGCCAGACCAGCGTCCCCAGCGCCACCGCCGAGCCGGCAATGAACGCCGGCGACGCCTCACCCGCGAACGCCCGCCGCAACAGCAGATAGAGCGCGCCATAGAAGGCCGCGCTCAGCGCGCCTTCCGCCACCGCCCACGCGATACCGCGGGCCAGGCGCGCATCGCGCCGTCCCGCCAACCGGAACCCGGCCTGCGCCAGCGCTCGGATCATGCCTGCTCTCCCCGCGCCGCCAGGCGCCAGTCGCGCGCGTCCTGATGGTCGCGCCATAGTTCCCGATAGGCGGCACAGCCGGCCAGCAACGCTTCGTGCGTGCCCTGCCCCGCCACCCGGCCATGCGCCATCACCACGATGTGGTCCGCCTGCATCACCGTATGCAACCGGTGCGCGATCATCAGCACGGTGCGGCCCCGGCACAGTCCGGACAAGGCGTCCTGCACCAGCGCCTCATTCTCGGCATCGATGCTGGACGTGGCTTCGTCCAGCAACAGGATCGGCGCGTCCTTGAGCAACGCCCGCGCAATCGACAGGCGCTGGCGCTCTCCGCCCGACAGCCGCGCGCCGCGCTCACCGATGCAGGTCTGATAGCCGTCCGGCAGCGCCATGATGAACCCGTGCGCGCCGGCCGCCCGCGCGGCGCTTTCCAGTTGCGCGGCGCTGGCGTCGGCGCGCGCCAGGCGCAGGTTGTCGGCAATGGTGCCGTGGAACAGGAACACGTCCTGGAACACCACGCTGACCTGGGACAGCAACGCATCCAGCGGCCAGTCGCGCACATCGCGTCCGCCCACCCGCACCGCGCCGGCGCTGACGTCGTACAGCCGGGGCAACAACCGCGCCAGCGTGCTCTTGCCCGATCCGCTCGCGCCCACGAGGGCGGTCAGCCGGCCCGCCTCGGCCCGCAACGACACGCCGTCCAACGCCAGCCGCTCGCCATAGCGATGGCTGACGGCGTCGTACTCGATATGCAGCGGACCGGTCGGCACGGGGCCGTCGGCCTTGTCCGCCAGCGCCGGCTCGGCCAGCACGGCGTTGATATTGGCCAGCGCCTGCGCCCGCTGCGACTGCTCGCCCAGCGCGAACGTCAGGCGCAGCAAGGGCTGCAACACCGCGGGCGCCAGCAACAGGAACAGGAACAGGGTCGGGATGTCCAGCGTCCCGCGCGCATGCAGCCACGCGCCCAGGGGCGCCACCAGCAACAGGTTGGACGACAGCAACCCGACGTACAGCTGCCAGCCGCGGGCGCTGGCACGCGCGTATTGCGCCACCCAGTCCGCGGAGCCGCGGATGGCGACGGCCAGCCGGCTGAAGGAACGCGCGTCCAGCCCGAACGACTTCACCACTTGCACCCCGCGCACGTATTCGCCGACCTGGTCGGCGATCTCGCGCTGCAGTGCGTTCCAGCGCCCCGCCCCGCGGGCGGCCTGCCGCATCAGGATGGCCTGCGCCGCCAGCGCCGCCGGCAAGGGCGCGACCGCGGCCAATGCCAGGCGCCAATCCACCCCGAACAGCACCGCCAGCGCCGCCAGCGGCACCACGGCCGCGGCCACCGCGTCGGGCAGCATGTGGGCCAGAAAGCCCTCCAGGCCGTTCACGTCGTCCGTCAGCACCCGCCGCAAGCCGCCACGGCCGCGCGCCGCGAAAAACGACAGCGGCACCCGGCCGAGCTTGCGCGCCAGCGCCAGCCGCAGGCGATGCTGGATACAGAAGGCGCCGCGGTGCGCCAGGATGTGGCTGGCCGCCATGGCGGCCCAGCGCAACGCCAACGCGGCCAGCGTCCAGCCGGCCAGGCGGCGCACATGCGCCAGATCGGGCGCCGGCGCGAGCCATTCCAGCGCCATCCGATAGATCAACCAGAACGGCGCCACGCTCAAGGCCGCCGAGAGGACCGCGGTCGCCACCGACAGGCCCAGCAACCCGGGGGAATGCCGGACCAGGCTGGCGAAGCGGTGGCCGCCCGCGTCCATCACCGGATCCGCCGCATCCTTGGCCGCGCCGGCCGGGGCCGCCGACGCGCCCACGTCGGCAGCGCCGGCGTCCCGCCATGCCGTGGGCGCGCTCATCGCGCACCCTCCAGCCGGCGCAGGCCCAACCCGATCAGCAGCAGGGCCACCAGCGCCACGGCCCAGGCCAGCGCGAACGCGTCGCGGTAACCCAGCGCCTGCCCCAGCCCGCCGATGGCCGCCGCCGCGATGGCGTTGGACAGGCTCTCACAACACTGCATGACGGTGTAGTCCGTCCCCGGACGCCGCGGCGAAGCCCAGTTCATGAACAGCGCCCAGACCGCCACGTACATGGCGCCTTCGACCAGCGACTGCGCGGCAAACGCGGCAAAGATCAGGCGGATGTCGTCGACCTGCGCCCACTGCAGCATCCATGCCGTGCCCAGCAACGCCGTCACCCCCGCCAGCGAGACCAGCACCGCGCCCCGGTCGCCCAGCCAGCGGATCAACGGGATGCCGATGAGCACGCCGCCCACGGCGCTGGACACGAGATTGCTGACCTGCAGGCCGCCCACCTGCGCCACCGACATGCCGCGATCGACCAGCCACGGTTGCAGCAAGGTCGCCACGGCCGTGCCGGCGCACTTGAACATGACGGCGATCAACAGCGCCCAGCCCAGGTCGCGATGTTCACGCAGGTCGCGCAAGCGGACGCGCCCGACCGGGCCGGTCACCGGCGCGCCATCGGGCGCGGGCGCCGGCGCCTGGCGCCAGCGCCGGCCCAGCAGCAACGGAAGATAGAGCAGCAGCATCAGCCCGGCCATGCATTGCATCGCCACGGTCCAGCCCCATTGCTGGTGCAGGGCCAGCAGGCCACCGCCACCGGCCAGCATGCCGCCGATGAAGGCCGTCACCTGGACCGCGTTGGCCGCGCCCGCCGTGCGCCCCCGCATGCGGGTCACGGCATAGGCATTGGTCACGATATCCTGCGTGGCGCACACCAGGTTCAACGCCACCGCGCCGGCCACGCACAGATAGAGGCCGGTGGACGGCGCAGCGTACGACAACAGCAGGCACAGCACGATGGCCAGCCATTGCGTCGCGCCGATCACATAGGCATGGCTGCGCCGGGCGCACCAGTTCTCGATCGGCCCGGCCCACAGGAATTTCAGCGCCCACGGCAGGAACGCCAGGCCGGTCAGGCCGACCTCGGACACACTGTGGCCGGCGTCACGGATCAGCACGCCCAGCGCGTTGAAGGCCAGGCCGCTGGGCAGGCCCTGCGCGAAATACATCAGGCCCAGGGCGACGAACTGGCTGCGCCGGTCCGGCAAGGTTCGCGGCGCCATGTTAGAAGTCCAGGCCCACGCGCACGCCCACCACCCGGCCCGTGCCGGCCACCACCAGGTCATTGAGCGCGCGGGTGTAGTAGACGCGATCCGTCAGGTTCTTGCCGTAGACGCCGATGGTCCAGTGACGATCGACACGGTACGACAGTTGCGCATCCAGCAGGGTATAGGCGTCGTTCCTGGCCGTGGTGGTGGGATACAGGTTGGACGCCCCCTGGTGACGCACCGCCAGGCCCGCCTCCCAGCCCGGCGCGAAGCGCCACGCTGCCGTCACGCCATAGCTCTGGCGCGGCGTGTTGGGAAACTGCTGGCCGGCGTAGTCCACGCCGCCCTTGCTGTAGTCGTCGTAGACCGCCTTGACCAGCCCGACGAAGGCGCTCAGGTCCACGCTGCGAACCGGCCGCCAGGTGCCGGTCAGTTCCAGTCCCAGGTTGTGCGACCGGCCCGCGTTGGACGTCAGGCTTTGGCCGCCGCTGCCGATCGTCACGACCTGCTGGTCGCGCAGCTGGGTGTAGAAGCCGACGGTGCTCACGCTCCAGGTGTCGTCCAGCCCCTGCAGGCGATAGCCCAGCTCGGCGTAATTGCCGTATTCGGGTTGGTAGGCCTGCGCGGCGGACGCGCTGTCGGTCGCGTACTGATTGAAGCCCGACGCCTTGTAGCCGCGGGCCAGGGTGGTCCAGGCGAACTGCTGCGCATCCGGACGGTATTCCAGCGTCAGCCGCGGCAGCAGCACGGTGTCGTGCGTCTTGCTGCGCAGCGTCTCGACCGACTGGAAGGGGCCGGCGCTCTGCGTGCTGCGCCAGTCCATGCGGCGTTCGTCGCGTTCGACGCGCAACGCCCCGGCGATGCGCCAGCGGGGGTTGAAGCGCCAGCCCAGTTCACCGAAGATCGCCGCGGTCGACCCCTTGATGCGAGCCGACGTGACGCTGCCAAAGACGTTCGGCATCTCGAAGGTATAGGGCGAATCACGGCGTATCTTCGAGCCGTAGACGCCCCCCATCCAGTCCAGGCCGGTGTCGCCGGCGGGCGTGTGGGAAAGACGCGCCTCGCCGCTGTACTGCTCGACGGAGGAATCGAAGCCGCTGGGTCCGCCGAGCGCGGATTCCGGCATCCAGTAGCCCCATTTCATGTGGCTGCCGCCCAGGTTGACGGCGAGCCGGTTGCCGTTGGCCAGCTGGCGATCGTACGAACCCGTGACCAGCGTGTAGGACAGGTCGTTGCGCCCCGCGTCGCCATTGGCCGAATGGTGCTCGTCCGCCAATTGGCGCGTCGTGAAGAAATCGTTGCCGCCCTTGGTGTCCACGCCGTGCAGGCCCAGCCGCCACTCGCCGCCCGCCTCGTCCACGTGCAGCAACTTGATGCGTCCGAAGCGGCTGCGCCAGCCGCCGGTGTTGTCCCGGTCCAGGACGTCGTTCCTGACGTAGCCGTCGGCATTCTCGGCGCCACCCGCGATGCGGATGGCCGTGCGGTCGGACAAGGGAATGTCCAGGGCCGCCGTCTCGCGCCGGCGGTTGCCGGTGGCGTACTCCAGCTGGGCGTTGCCGCCGAATGCAAAGCCGGGGTCGCGGGTGCGCACCGCCACCAGCCCGCCCATGCTGTTCTGCCCGTATAGCGTGCTTTGCGGGCCGCGCAACACCTCGATCTGCTCGACGTCGAACAACTGGCCCAATGTCATGACGGTCATCGGTACCCCGTCGATCAGCACGCTGGTGCTGGTGCTGTCGGATTCATCGTCCGAAAAGCCCAGGCCGCGGATGGTGATGCTGGGCGTGTTCTGCGTAAAGCTGGTGAAGTAGACATTGGGCGAGCGGTGCGCGACGTCGAACAGGCTGTCCAGCCCCTCGCGCTCGACGGCGAGCCCGTCGATGACCGTCACGCTGGCCGGCGTGACCTGCTCGGCCGCGGCCTGCTTGGTGGCGGTCACCACCACCGGGGCCAGCCTGACGGCATCAGGCGCCGCCTCGCCATTCGGCGCAGGCGGCGCCGCGCGCAGGGATAGGGGCGCTGCCAGCGCCAGGGACAGGCCGAGGGCCAGGGAAGTTCGGGTAGGCATGGGCATGAAATCGCACAGGGGTGGGAAGGAATCCGCCATACAATAGCGATTCTCATTAACAATTACTGCCCGAATCGGCAGTATTCCTGCCCGGATCGGGAGCATTTGCGATGGACCTGCCGTTGATCGACCTTGCCCGGCATCTGCCCGACGACCCCAATCCGCCGCCCGAGCTGTGGCCCGCCGTGCCCCAGCCCAACGCGGTACACCAGACCGGCACCGGACTGACGGCCTTTGCCAGCCACAGCCATTACGAGCAGCCGGTCGGTTGCCTGATCTGCGATTCCGACAGGCGCCTGCTGCTGTCGATCTGGCCCAAGGGCGGCATGGAGGTCGCGGTGGACGGCCGTCAACGGCAATTGCAGAGCCGTCAACTGCTGTGCGGCACGCTAGGGGCCGGGCCGTGGCATACGCAGATGAATGGCGACATGCCGCACGTCGGGCTGCTGGTGTCCCCCGCCCTGCTGCGCCAGATCGCCGGCGAAGACGGCGATGCCCTGGCGGCCGACCTGGAACGCGGCCTCGGCCTGTGGCTGGCGCCCAGCGACCCGCGGCTGCTGCACGCGGCCCAGGAGCTGGACAGCGCCTTGATGGGCGGCGCCAGTTCGCCGCTGCTGCGCGAGGCCAAGAGCCTGGAATTCCTGATCCAGGTGCTGCGCGTGCGCGGGACCATCCGGTCGGACGGCGCCACCGCCCCGCCGGCCGTGGTGCGCCGCGCCGACCATGAACGCCTGAACCACGCCCGCGATTTGCTGCTGGCCGATCTGGCGCAACCGCCTTCCATCGCCGACCTGGCGCGCCAATGCGGCATGAACACCTTCAAGCTCAAGCAGGCGTTCAAGCAATATTTCGGCCTGCCCGTGCACACGCTTTACCAGCGTGAACGCATGCGCGCGGCCTGGGACCTGATCGCCACGGGCGGGCTCAGCGTGTCGCAGGCCGGTCTCAGGCTGGGCTATACCAACATGAGCCATTTCTCCAGCGCCTTCAAGCGGGTCCACGACGTGTTGCCGAATCAGGTCAAGCGCGGCGGATGATCCGCTGACATCCTGGCCTGTCCCGCCCGGCCCTTCGCCGGCCGGCCACCGCGGCGTGTGAACGCGCCAATCCGGCCCCATTTCGACTAGAATCAGAACCATTCTCAATATAAGACCAACGCCTGCTCGCGGCAGGTCGCAAAAAGAAAGAGGCTCGTTCTGAAACCCAGTTTCCGCTTGTCCATGGCCTGGCTCCACACGTGGGTCGGCCTGTGGTTTTCCTGGCTGCTGTTCGCCGTCTTCCTGACCGGCACGCTGGCCGTGTTTTCCGAGGCCATCACCCATTGGATGACGCCGGAGCACCACGCCGCCGAAGCCGCTGCCGCGGCGCGCGAGCCGGCCCAGGTGGACCGCGGCCGCCGCCTCGACCTGGCGGTGCAATACATGACGCGCCAGCATCCGGGCGCCGGCATGTGGGAGATCTGGCCGGTCAACCGCCATCACGACAACGGCCTGGTGGCCTATTGGTTCGACCAGAACGGCGAATACGCCGACGCCGAGCTCGACCCCGAGACCGGCCAGGAACTGCACGAGACGGACCACGCGGCGGCGCGCGCCACGCTTGGCGGCAGCCACTTCGTCGACTTCCACTACAACCTGCACGCCCAGCCGCTGGGGGTCTGGATCGTGGCCTTCGCGGCCATGGCCATGCTGGTGGCGATGGTCTCGGGCGTGGTGACGCACAAGCGCATCTTCAAGGACTTCTTCACTTTCCGCGCCCGCAAGGGCCAGCGTTCGTGGCTCGACGCGCACAATGCCACGGCGGTGCTGACCCTGCCCTTCCAGTTCATGATCGCCTACACCGGCATCGTGATTTCCAGCGTGACGCTGATGCCCGCGCCGGTCACCGCCGCCTACGGTTCCGGCGCCGAGGCCTCGCGCCAATACCTGGCGGAACTGATGGGCGAAGACCGTCCGGCCCGCGCCGGCACGCCGCTGGCGGTGCCGCCGCTGGAACCGATCGTGGCGCGCGCCGAGCAGATGATCGGCCAGAGCGCCCGCGCCATCGTCATCAACAACCCCGAAGACGGCGCCATGCGCATCGCGGTCTATGGCTGGAACGAGGACGCGGACATGCGCGCCCACATCAGCAGCACCACCGGCATGGCGGAATTCTCGGCCGCCACCGGCGAGCTGCTGCGCATGCGCATGCCCGGCGGCGTGCACGGCGGCGCCGCGCCGCTGACGCGCCAGGTGATGTCGGACCTGCACATGGTGAAGTTCGGCGGACTGGCGATGCAATGGCTGTATTTCCTGTGCGGCCTGGCGGGCACCGCCATGATGGGCACCGGCGCGGTGCTGTTCATGGTCAAGCGCCGCAACAAGATGGGCCACGAATTCGGCGCCGCCACGGCGCGCGTGTATCGCCTGATCGAAGGCCTGAACGTGGCCGCGCTGGCCGGCCTGGCGATCGCCTGCGTGGCCTACTTGTGGGCCAACCGCCTGCTGCCGGTGTCGCTGCCGCAGCGCGCCGGCTGGGAACTGCGCGCCTTCTTCATCGTCTGGGCGCTGACGCTGGCCCACGCCTGGCTGTGCGCGCCGCGGCGCGCGTGGATCTGGCAATTGGGCCTGCTGTCGGCGTTGTGCCTGCTGCTGCCGCTGCTGTCGCTGCTGACGCTGGGCGACCATCCGCTGGCGCAGATCGCGCGCGGCGACTGGGAAAGCGCCGGCGTCGAGCTCACGGCCGTGGCCACCGGCCTGGCGGCCGGCTGGGCTGCGCTACGATTGCACCGGAAACCGCTGTCGGCCCCGCCGCCGCGCAACGCCCGACCGCCCCAGGAAGCCACGGCATGAATCTGAACGACGCATACGGCATCGCCATGGCGCTGCTGCTGACCTATTCGGGCATGGCCTGCCTGAGCCTGGCGATGCCGCGCCACTACGACCAGGTGTGGGGCCGCGATCCCTCCGCCAGCCATACCCGCGTGCTGCGCGCCGCCGGCATCCTGCTGTTGCTGCTGGCGCTGCTGCCCTGCGTCGGCCTGTGGGGCAACACCGTCGGCGTGGTGGCCTGGCTGGGTTGGCTGTCGGCCGGCGCCCTGCTGTGGGTCGGCATGCTGTCGTGGTCGCCGCGCCCGGCGATGCGCACCGCCGCCCTCGCGGTGGTGATCTCGATCGCCGGGGTCGGCTTCGGATTCTAGGGCCGTATTGCGCCCGCGCCGGCCCGGCCGGCGCCGTTTGACCAGCGTCAAGCCAGGCTGACAAACGCCTCGGCAGCCGGGTCTTCAACACCATAGGTGGTGGTAGAGTTTTCCTACCCCACAACATATGGTGTCAGCGATGCAACTCCAACACATCCTCAAGCGCGACGGCCGGGTCGTCGCATTCGACCGCGACAAGATCGCGGCGGCGCTCGCCGCCGCCGGCCGCAGCACCAGAGAACTGGACGCCGACGTCGCGCAGGGACTGGCCAGCGCGGTGATCGCGGCGCTGGCCGCCGAGGGCAACGTCTGCCCCGGCGTGGAGACCATCCAGAACCAGGTCGAGGAAACGCTGGTCAAGGCCGGCTACTGGCGCACCGCCCGCGCCTACATCGTCTACCGCGAACAGCACGCCCGCCTGCGCGCGCTGCGCCACACCCTGGTGGACGTGGAAAGCGCCATGGAGGAATACCTCGAACAGCGCGACTGGCGCGTCAACGCCAACGCCAACCAGGGCTACAGCCTGGGCGGCCTGATCCTGAACGTGGCCGGCAAGGTCACCGCCAACTACTGGCTGTCCAACGTCTTCACGCCCGAGGCCGGCCAGGCCCACCGCGACGGCGACATCCACATCCACGACCTGGACATGCTCAGCGGCTATTGCGCCGGCTGGTCGCTGCGCCAGCTGCTGACCGAGGGCTTCAACGGCATCCCCGGCAAGATCGAGGCCACACCGCCGCGCCACATGTCGGCGGCCATCGGCCAGATCGTCAACTTCCTGGGCACGCTGCAGAACGAATGGGCCGGCGCCCAGGCGTTCAGTTCGTTCGACACCTACATGGCGCCCTTCATCCGCCGCGACGCGATGACCTACACCGAGGTCAAGCAATGCATGCAGGAACTGATCTACAACCTCAACGTGCCGAGCCGCTGGGGCACGCAGACGCCGTTCACCAACCTGACCTTCGACTGGACCTGCCCGGCCGACCTGAAGGAGCAGATCCCCTACGTCGGCGGCGAGGAAATGCCGTTCGCCTATGGCGACCTGCAGACCGAAATGGACATGATCAACCGCGCCTACATCGAGGTGATGATGGCCGGCGACGCCAAGGGGCGCGTGTTCACCTTCCCGATCCCCACCTACAACATCACGCCCGACTTCGACTGGGACCACCCCAACACCGAGCGCCTGTTCGAAATGACCGCGCGCTACGGCCTGCCGTATTTCCAGAACTTCCTGAATTCCGACCTGGAGCCGCACATGGTGCGCTCCATGTGCTGCCGCCTGCAACTGGACCTGCGCGAGCTGCTCAAGCGCGGCAACGGCCTGTTCGGTTCGGCCGAGCAGACCGGCTCGGTGGGCGTGGTGACGGTCAACTGCGCGCGGCTGGGCCACACCTGCCGCGGCGACGAGGCCGCGCTGATGGCGCGCCTGGACCTGCTGCTGGGCATGGGCCGCGACGTGCTGGAAACCAAGCGCAAGGTGGTGCAGCGCTACATCGACCAGGGCCTGTACCCGTACACCCGGCGCTACCTCGGCACTCTGCGCAACCACTTCAGCACGCTGGGCGTGAACGGCATCAACGAGATGATCCGCAACTTCAGCGACGACGCCGAGGACGTCACCACGCCGGCCGGCCACGCGCTGGCGGTGCGGCTGCTGGACCGGGTGCGGGCGCGCATGACCGAGTTCCAGGAAGAGACCGGGCACCTGTACAACCTGGAGGCCACGCCCGCCGAGGGCACCACCTACCGCTTCGCCCGCGAGGACCGCAAGCGCTACCCCGGCATCCTGCAGGCCGGCACCGAGGCCCAGCCCTACTACACCAACTCCAGCCAGCTGCCGGTGGGCCACACCGACGATCCGTTCGAGGCGCTTGCCCTGCAGGAAGCGCTGCAGGGCAAGTACACCGGCGGCACCGTGCTGCACCTGTACATGAACGAGGCCGTGTCCTCGGCCAGCGCCTGCAAAGAGCTGGTGCGGCGCGCGCTGTCGAATTTCCGGCTGCCTTACATCACCGTCACGCCGACGTTCTCGATCTGCCCGAACCACGGCTATCTGGCCGGGCACCACGAGTTCTGCCCGAAGTGCGACGCCGAATTGCTGGCCAAACAGGCGTCTTGCTGCGCGCCGGCCTGATATCGCCGCCCACCGCTTTTTTTTCCCGGGCGATCCCCGCCCGGCCTTTCCCCCAGGAGCCATTATGCAAACCGTGATCTCCCCCGAAGCCGCCGCCCCGCAGGCGCTGCGCCTGGACGACAGCCAGCGCGTGCGCTGCGAAGTCTGGACCCGCGTCATGGGCTACCACCGCCCCGTGTCTTCCTTCAATACCGGCAAACAAGGCGAATTCAATGAACGCCGCTTCTTCGTCGAACAACGTGCCTGAAGCGGCGGGCGGCCGCAAGGCCGCTCCCGCCCGCCAGCCGCCACGCATGGTCCATGCCGCGCCGCCGCGGCCGGCGGCCCAGCCGCTGCCGCGCCATTCCCCGGCGGTGGGGGGGCTGACGCCCTTCTCCACCGTGGACTGGCCCGGCACGCTGGCCGCCGTCATCTTCATTGCCGGCTGCCCGTGGCGTTGCCACTACTGCCACAACCCCGAATTGCAGACGCGCAACGCGCGCTACGACTGGCGCGACGTGCGCGCCTTCCTGGAAAACCGCCAGGGCCTGCTGGACGGGGTGGTGTTCTCGGGCGGCGAGCCGCTGAGCGAACCGCGCCTGCCGTCGATGATCCGCGAGGCGCGGCGCATGGGATACCGCATCGGCCTGCACACGGCCGGCATCTATCCGCTGCGCCTGGCCGACGTGCTGCGCTACCTGGACTGGGTCGGCCTGGACATCAAGGCCGACGCGCAAGGCTATGACGACATCACTGGCCGCCGCGATTCGCACCGCCCGGCGCAGGCCTGCCTGACGCAGTTGCTGACGGCGGGCGTGGACTTCGAATGCCGCATCACCTGGCACCCCGACTGGCTCGACGAGACCCGGCTGCTGGGCCTGGCGCGCGAACTGGCGCGGCGCGGCGTCAAGCGCTTCGCGGTGCAAGGCGCGCGCAGCTGCCCCAGCACCCCGCCCGCGCGGCTGCTGGGCCCGCAGGCGCAGGCCATGCTGCGCGGCTGGTTCGAGGAGTTCGCCTACCGCTGAGCGCCAGCGCGGCCCAGGCGCGCCGCCAGCGCGGCATGAAAGCGCGGCGAGGCCACCGCGCCCACATTGCAGCGCGACCAGGGCGAGGCCGCCGTCGGGTCGACGCTGAACACGCGGCCCGGCGCCATGATGACCTTCTCCGGCATCAGGTCCTCGGCCAGCGCCAGCGAATTGTCGATGCCGGGAAACGCCGCCCACAGATAGAGCGAACTGGTGGGCCGCGTGTAGACCGCGGCGCCCAGCGAATCCAGCGCCCGCAGCGCGTCGCCGGTGGCCGCCTCCAGCCGTTGGCGCAAGCGCACCAGGTGGCGCTCATAGTGGCCGTCACGCAGCATCACGTCGACCATGCGTTCGCAGTATTCCGAACTGCTGACGTGCACCAGCGCCTTCAGGTCCGCCAGGTCGCTGGCCAGCCCCGCGCCGCAGGCGATGAAGCCGACCCGCAGCGCCGCCGAGAACGATTTCGAGAAACTGCCGATGTAGACCGTGCGTTCCAGCTGGTCCAGCGCCGACAGCCGCACCGCCGAGGTCGGTTTGAAGTCGGCCAGCGGGTCGTTCTCCACCACGATCAGGTTGTAGCGCTCGGACAACTGCAGCAGCTTGTAGGCCTTGGCCGGCGAAATGTCCGAACCGGTGGGATTGTGCGCCAGCGACTGGGTGAAAAAGAGGCGCGGTTTCTCGCGCTGCAACAACGCCTCCAGCGCCGCCAGGTCCGGGCCGTCCGACAGGCGCGGCACGCCCAGCATGCGCACGCCGGCCAGCTTGAGCTTGCCGAACAGCGGGTAATAGCCCGGATCGTCCACCAGCGCCGCCGCGCCCGGCGGCAGGAAGTAGCGGATCACCAGGTCCATGGCCTCGTTGGCGCCATGCGTCAGCACCAATTGCGACGGCGCCGCGCTGATGCCGACGTCGCCCAGCTTGCGCACCAGGCTTTCGCGCAGCGGCGCGTAGCCGAAGCGGCTGCCATAGCGGAACAGCGTGCCCAGCCCGGTGCGCACCACCTTCTGGTGATAGCGGTCCATGCGCATGTCGGCCAGCCACTCCACCGGCGGGAAACCGTCGCCGGCGGCGATGGCGTCGGGCTGGGTCTTGAGCTGCTCGCGCATCAGCCAGACGATGTCCATGGCGCGGCTCAACTGGCCCGGTTCCTCGTCGGCGGCGCGCTGCGCCGGACCGGTATCGAGCACGTAGAAGCCCGAGCCGCGGCGCGGTTCCACCAGGCCGCGCGCCACCAGCATCTCAAACGCCACCACCACGGTGTTCTTGGCATAGCGGTGCAATTGCGCCAGTTCGCGCAGCGACGGCAATTTGTCGCCCGGGCGGTAGACGCCCTCGGCGATCTGGCGGCCGATCAGGCGCGCCAGGCTTTCGGCAATGGGCGCGGCGCGCGGGGCGCGGCCCAGGGAGTTGTCGGCGTCCACGGGGTGGTTTCCAGCAGGGGAAAGGTCGGAAATTGGTGCAGTGCGATGGTACTGTTCGTCCAAACTGTACCTCTGAATGCCGGTACAGTTTACCTAGAATCTGGCCACCCAATTCTTAGATTTTCCGATGGAGACAGATGCCATGGTGGCCGATTCACGCCTGCCCAATTTCCGCGCCCTCACCCCCGCCCAACGCCTCGCCGCCATCGCCGACGCCACCGGCCTGACGCCCGAGGAACGCCAGCAACTGGCCGAACCGGGCGCGCTCGGCCTGGAGCGCGCCGACGGCATGATCGAGAACGTCATCGGCGCCTTCGAGCTGCCGCTGGGCGTGGCCGGCAACTTCCAGGTCAACGGCCGCGACGTGCTGGTGCCGATGGCGGTGGAAGAACCGTCGGTGGTGGCGGCGGCCTCGTTCATGGCCAAGCTGGCGCGCGAGAACGGCGGCTTCGAGACCTCCAGCACCCGGCCGCTGATGCGCGCCCAGGTGCAGGTGCTGGGCCTGACCGATCCGCACGGCGCGCGCGTCGCCCTGCTGCGCGAACGCGAGCGCATCGTCAAGCTGGCCAACAGCCGCGACCAGGTGCTGATCGGCCTGGGCGGCGGCTGCCAGGACATCGAGGCGCACGTGTTCGCCGACACGCCGCGCGGCCCGATGCTGGTGCTGCACCTGATCGTCGACGTGCGCGACGCCATGGGCGCCAACACCGTCAACACCATGGCCGAGGCGGTGGCGCCGCTGGTCGAGGAAATCACCGGCGGCACGGTGCGGCTGCGCATCCTGTCGAACCTGGCCGACCTGCGCCTGTCGCGGGCCCGCGTGCGCCTGACGCCGCAGACCCTCGACACCAAGGACCGCAGCGGCGCCGAGATCATCGAGGGCGTGCTGGATGCCTACGTGTTCGCCGCCACCGATCCGTACCGCGCCGCCACCCACAACAAGGGCATCATGAACGGCATCGACCCGGTCATCGTCGCCACCGGCAACGACTGGCGCGCGGTCGAGGCAGGCGCCCATGCGTACGCCTGCCGCGACGGCCGCTACACCTCGCTGACCCATTGGGAAAAGGACGCCAGCGGCGCCCTGGTCGGCACGCTGGAAATGCCGATGCCGGTGGGCCTGGTCGGCGGCGCCACCAAGACCCATCCGCTGGCGCGGCTGGCGCTCAAGATCATGGCGGTGCGCTCGGCCCAGGAACTGGGCGAGATCGCCGTGGCCGTGGGCCTGGCGCAGAACCTGGGCGCGCTGCGCGCCCTGGCCACCGAGGGCATCCAGCGCGGCCACATGGCGCTGCACGCGCGCAACATCGCGCTGACGGTGGGCGCGGTGGGCGCCGAGATCGACCAATTGGCCAAACGCATGGCCGAGGAAAAGGACGTGCGCGCCGACCGCGCGCTGGCGCTGCTGGAGGAACTGCGGAAACCGGCCTGACGGCACGGCACGGCCGGCGCACGCACGCCGGCCGCACAAGAACAGAGGCGGCGCCGGGAACCTCCCGCGCCGCCCGTCCCTCAAGGAGACAGACATGGAAAGAGACAGCAAGGCGTCCGCCGGACGCCTGGCCGAAGTATGGAACGACACCGTCGACCTGCGCCACCTGGCGTGGGCGATCGCCATCGGCATCGCCGTCAGCGTGGCCGGCTTCTACGCCGCCAGCGGCTGGCTGCGCGACAAGGTCGCCTCGCCCGAATTGGCGCATGCCTACGCCATGCTGGCCGGACTGGCCGGCTGCGTGCTGGCGGGCGTGATCTGCGCCCGCCTGTTCCCGCCCAAGCGCGAGGTGGTCGAGCACAGCGCCTCGCACGATCCGGCCTGGCGCGCCGAGGTGCTGGCCGAACTGGCCGCGCAACCCGGCGGCCTGGGCACGCTGGCGGACCTGCCGCCCGCGGTGGTCAAGGAATTGAAGGAACTGGACCTGTACGAGCTGTTCGCCGCGCCCGCCGCCGCGCCGGCGCCGCAGGGCCGCCCGCAAACCGTGCGCGAAGAGGTGCCGGCATGAGCGATCCCGTGTTGCTCGAACAGATCATGGTGGCCGCCGGCATGGGCCTCCTGGGCGCGGTGGTGTTCGCCGCCATCGGCCTGGTGTCCGGCACCGACGAGACCACCACCCTGGCGCCGCTGACGCTGCTGGTGGTGCTGCTGGGCGTGCCGCCCGCCGGCGTCTTCACCTTCTTCCTGGCCGGCGCGGTCGCCAAGCACATGACCCACGCGGTGCCGACGGCGCTGCTGGGCATTCCCGGCGACACGCTCGCCACGCCGCTGCTGCAGGACGCCAACATGCTGCGCAAGCTGGGCGTGCCGCACATCGCGCTGCGCAAGATGGTGTCGGGCGCCATCGTCGCCGCCTTCGTGGCGGTGCCGCTGGCGGTGCTGTTCGCCGTGCTGCTGGCGCCGTTCGGCGCCGCCATCACCAAGTCGGCGCCGTGGATCTTCCTGGCCGCGGCGGTGTTGATCGCCTACTTCTCGGCCGGCCGCTGGGCCGCGGTGGCGCTGCTGGTGCCGTTCGTGGTGGTGATCGTGGCGCTGCAGAGCCTGACCGCCAAATATGGCGTCAAGCTCAGCATCAGCTACTTCCTGGGCATCGCCATCGGCCCGCTGATCGCCGACCTGTTCACCGTGATCGCGCCGCAGGGCCGCGCGAAAATGATGCGCGACAAGGTGCGCACGTTCTCGCTGGCGCCGGACGTCAAGGGCTGGTCGGGCTATTTCCCCAACCCGCTCAAGGTGATGGACCGCATCCAGACCCGCTGGACGCTGGCCACCGCCACCATCTCCAGCGCCACCTTCGTGTTCAGCCCGGTGGCGATGACGGTGGTGCTGGGCGAACTGGTGGGCTCGCGCGTCAAGCATGCCTATCACCGCCTGACCACGGTGCTGAGCGCGCGCAACGGCGTCACCGAGGCCACCTACATCGCCGAGGCCCTGATCCCGCTGATCGCCTTCGGCCTGCCGCTCAGCCCGGTCGCCGCCGGCCCGGCCGCGCCGCTGTTCAACGCGCCGCCGCGCTTCACGGTGGACGCGGCCAGCGGCCAGACCCACAACCTGCACAACCTGCTGAACCACTGGGAATTCCTGGGCTACGGCATGCTGGCGGTGCTGCTGGCGGCCATCGTGTCGTACCCGTTCGCCATGAACTTCGCGCGCCGCGCCGCGCTGTTCGTGTCGCGCAAGGTCAGCCACGAGGCCATCATCGCCACCTTCGTCGGCCTGATCATCGTGATCAGCGTGTGGGAAGGCCAGTTCCTGGGCCTGCTGGTGATCCTGACCATGGGCCTGTTCGGTGGCCTGCTGTCGCGCCTGTTCGGCTTCAACACCGGCGTGCAGTTCATGGGCTACTACACCGCCGTGCTGACCGTGCCGGCGCTGGTCAAGCTGGTGGCCTGAAACGTCATCGACAAGGGGCGGAGCCGGCTTGCTCCGCCCCTTTTTTTTCATCTGCCTGGCGGGGCCGCCCGTCCTGACCCGTCATTCCCTCCGCTTTCCCCCGCCCGCTTGATTCCGCGCAAGGCGGCGCGTCATGCCTTGCTCTAGCCTCGGAGCCACTGTTCCCAATAAAGGCTCCCATTTCATGACGTGGTTCAAATCCCTCACTCTCGCCGGACGCGAATTGCTGCCCATCGTCCAGGGCGGCATGGGCGTTGGCGTTTCCGCCCACCGCCTGGCCGGCGCGGTCGCCAGCCAGAACGCGGTCGGCACCATCGCCAGTGTGGACTTGCGCCATCACCATCCCGACCTGATCGAGCAGACCGAGGACTGCCGCGACCGCGAGCAGATCGACAACGCCAACCGGATCGCCCTGGACCGTGAAGTACGCGCCGCGCTCGACACCGCGCAGGGCCGCGGCGTAGTCGCCGTGAACGTCATGAAGGCGGTGCGCGACCATCCCGCCCTGGTGCGCCAGGCCTGCGAAAGCGGCGCCCAGGCCATCGTCATGGGCGCCGGCCTGCCGCTGGACCTGCCCGACATGACCGCCGACTATCCCAAAATGGCCCTGATACCGATCCTGTCGGAAGCGCGCGGCGTGGCCGCCGTGCTGAAGAAGTGGATGAAGAAGGGCCGCATGGCCGACGCGGTGGTCATCGAGCACCCCGGCTACGCCGGCGGCCACTTGGGCGCGGCGCGCCTGGACGACATCCACGACGAACGCTTCGACTTCAAGCGCGTGCTGGCCGAATGCCGCCAGCTGTTCCAGGACCTGCAGCTGGGCCGCGACGCGCCGCGCCTGATCGTGGCCGGCGGCGTCGGCAGCCACGAGCAGGTGCGCCACTGGCTCGGCAACGGCGCCGACGGCGTGCAGGTGGGCACGGCCTTCGCCGTGACCCACGAAGGCGACGCGCACGAGAACTTCAAGCGCGTGCTGATGGAAGCCGATCCCGACAAGCTGGCCGAATTCACCAGCGTGGCCGGCTTGCCCGCCCGCGCCGTGCCGACGCCGTGGCTGACGCGCTACCTGCGCCAGGAAAAGACGCTGCAGGACAACACTCGCTGCGACGCGCGCCGTTGCAGCCAGCGCATGGATTGCCTGACGCAATGCGGGCTGCGCGACGGCATCGCGCGCTTCGGCCAGTTCTGCATCGACCTGAAACTGGCCGCCGCCATGCGCGGCGAAGTCAGCCGCGGCCTGTTCTTCCGCGGCGCCTCGAAGCTGCCGTTCGGCGACGCCATGCGCAGCGTGCGCGAACTGATGGACTACCTGCTCAACGGCAGGATGCCGACGGCGGCCTGATCCGATCAGGCGTGGCCGGCGCGACCGCGCCACGCCACCGCCAGGCAGGATGGCGGGCCGTCGCCTATGGCGCCGTCGGCAGGTCGAATTCGAACACCGCTCCCGGTTCCGGCCGTTCCACCAGCCGAATGTCGCTGTGGTGCAGCTGCAGGATGCGGTGCACGATCACCAGCCCCAGCCCGCCGCCATCGCGCGGGCCATTGGCCAGCACCGAGGCGCGGGTGAACAGGCCCGCCCGCAACGCGTCGGGAATGCCGGCGCCGTTGTCGCTGACTCGCACCTGCACGCCGCCACGCGCCTGTTCCAGGCTCAGTTCGATGCGCCCGCCCGGCGCCGTGTGGCGGATGGCGTTGTCCAGCAGGTTGGTCAGCACCCGTTCGATCATGCCCAGGTCGGCGCGCACCGCCGGCAATTCCTGGTCGATGGCGGTGGTCAGGCGCTGCTGGCGCGCCTCGGCGGCCAGCTCGAATTTCTGGATCACGTCCTGCGCCAGTTCGGGCAGCGAGAAGGTCTCCGGCTCCAGCCGCACCAGCCCGGACTCCAGCCGCGCCAGCTCGAACAGCTCCTGTGCCAGCCGGCCGACCTTGCGGCTCTGCGCCAGCGCGATGTCCAGGTAGCGGCGGCGCTCGGCCGCGTCCAGCGTCTCGTCCTTGAGCCGCAGCGTTTCCAGATAGCCGTGCAGCGAGGTCAGCGGCGTGCGCAGGTCGTGCGAGATGTTCGCCACCAGGTCGCGCCGCTGCTGGTCCTGCCGCGTCAGCTCGCGCCATTGCTCGGAAATACGCCGGCCCATCTGCACGAAACTGCGGCGCAGCAGCGAGATCTCGTCGCCGCTGGCGTCGGCCGGCTTTTCCAGCGTCGCCAGCGCGCGGCCGTCGTCATCGCCAAAGGCGCGCACCGCGCGCGTCAGCCCGCGCAGCGGCCGCGTGATCAGGCCGAACGCGGCCAGGCCGGCCACCAGTCCCAGCAGCGCCACCAGCGCGATCGACCACAGGGTGGTGCGCAGCACCGCGCTGCGCGAGGCCGCCATGGCCAGCGCGTCGTGCGCCTCGCCCTGCAGCACCACGTAGACGTAACCTTCGTCGCGCCCGGCCACCCGCACCGGCGCGGCCGAGAACACCTTGGCGGTATCCAGGTGGCGCGGGTCGTCGCCCTCGATCGGCAGCGCCCCGCCCGCCAGGAAACGGCGCACCGGGGCCAGGTCGACCCGGTCGCGCTTGATCTGGCCCGGTGAGGCGGCATCGCCGACGATGCGGCCGTCGTTGTCCAGCAGGTAGACCTCGACCGCCGGATTCACCATCATCAGCATCGAGAACAGCGAGCGCACCGCGTCCGGCTTCCAGCCGTTGGCGTCCATCAGCTCGTTGGTGCCGGCGATGTGCTGCGCCAGGCCGCTGGACAGCCGCTGCACCACTTCCTGCTCGTAGCGCAGGTTGGCCGAGATCTGCAACCAGGCCGACGCGCCGCAGCAGGCCAGCAGCAGCATGGCGAACACGGCCGACAGGCGCTGGGTCAGGGTCAGGCGTTTCATGATGCGGACTCCGCCGGCGCGCCCGGCTCGGCCGCGAACTTGTAGCCACGGCCCCAGACCGTCAGGATGCGCTGCGGATTGGACGGATCGGCCTCGATCTTGGTGCGCAGCCGGTTGATGTGGGTATTGACCGTGTGCTCGTAGCCTTCATGCTGGTAGCCCCAGACCTGGTTCAACAGGTCGAGCCGCGAAAACACCTTGTCCGGGTTGCGGGCGAAGAAATGCAGCAGGTCGAACTCGCGCGGCGTCAGTTCCAGCCGGCGCTCGTCGACCGAGGCGGTGCGGGCGATCGGGTCGATGGCCACGCCGTGCTGGCGCAGGCTGCCGGCATCGATGCGGGCATTGCGCTCGAGCGCCTCGGTGCGGCGCAGCAGCGCGCGCACCCGCGCCACCAGTTCCAGCATCGAGAACGGCTTGGCCAGGTAGTCGTCGGCGCCCAGTTCCAGTCCGAGGATGCGGTGCACTTCGCTGGAACGGGCGCTGGTGATGATGATGGGGGTATAGCGCGTCATGGCGCGGGCGCGCTTGCAGATTTCCAGCCCGTCGATGCCGGGCAGCATCAGGTCCAGCACCAGGGCGTCCCAGCCGCCCTCTTCCAGCCGGCGCATGCCTTCGTTGCCGTCGGCCGCGTGCTCGACCGCGTAACCCTCGTCACGCAGGTGCAGGCGCAGCAATTCGGCGATGTGGGCGTCGTCTTCGACGATCAGGACGCGGCGAGGCGTATCCATAGGGGTCCGGTCAGGAAGCAAGGCTCATATTGTCGCCAATCCAGGGCCGGCGAGTTATCACATTTATTTTAAGTTTGCGTGAGGACTTCGATATCGGCCCCGGGGAAGAATGGCTCCAACGACAACAACCGCCTCCCCGAGGAGCCCCGCCATGATGGCCACGCCCGCCACCCCAGACGCCCCCGCCGCCCCGGCGCCCGACACCCGCGGCCCGGTGCATCCCGGCTGGTTGCGCATCGTGCACTGGCTGAACGCATTGGCCGTGGTCATTATGGTGACCAGCGGCTGGCGCGTCTACAACGCCGCGCCGTTCTTCGACTTTACCTTTCCCAACGGAATCACCCTGGGCGGCTGGCTGGGCGGCGCGCTGCAATGGCACTTTGCCGGCATGTGGCTTTTGCTGGTCAACGGCCTGCTCTACCTGGGGCTGAATCTCACCACCGGCCGCCTGTGGCGCAAGTTCTTTCCGGTCGGCCCGCGCGGCGTCGCCCGTGACCTGGCCGCGGCACTGCGCGGCAAGCTGTCGCATGCCGACCCGCGCCACTACAACCAGGTGCAGCGGCTCGCCTACCTGTTCGTCATCGCCGACATCACGGTGCTGGTCCTGTCGGGCCTGGTGCTGTGGAAGTCGGTGCAGTTCGACACGCTGCGCACGCTGCTGGGCGGCTATGAATTCGCGCGCCGCATCCATTTCTTCGCCATGGCGCTGCTGGTGGCGTTCGTGGCGGTCCACCTGGTCATGGTGGCGCTGGTGCCGCGCAGCCTGATCGCCATGATCCGTGGCAAATAAGGAGCCTGACGTGAGCGCAAAACGACGCCTGTCGCTGCTGGGCCTGGACGGCCCCGCCATTCTCAAGGAAGCCGTGAAGATTCTGGACAAGCGGGTCGAGGCGCCGTCGCGCCGGGCCTTCCTGCGCAGCAGCCTGACGCTGGGCGGGCTGGCGATGCTGTCCGGCTGCACGCTGTCCGACGACGAAAACGTCGAAAAGGCGCTGACCGCCGTGTCGCGCTTCAACGACCGCGTGCAGGGCTGGATCTTCGATCCCAACAAGCTGGCGCCGACCTATCCGGAATCCATGATCACCCGCCCGTTTCCCTTCAATGCCTACTACGGCATCGACGAGGTGCGCCAGGTCGAGGAAGAGAGCTTCCGGCTGGAGGTCACCGGCATGGTGGCCGACAAGCGCCGCTGGCGCCTGGACGAGCTGCGCGCCATGGCGCAGATCGACCAGGTCACGCGCCACATCTGCGTCGAGGGCTGGAGCGCCATCGGCAAGTGGGGCGGCGTGCCGTTCTCGACCTTCCTGAAGCGCGTGGGCGCCGACCTGACCGCGAAATACGTGGGCTTCAAGTGCGCCGACGACTACTACACCAGCATCGACATGCCCACCGCGTTGCACCCGCAGACGATCCTGGCGCTGACCTACGACGGCAGGACCCTGCCGCCGGAGTACGGCTTCCCGATGAAGCTGCGGATGCCCACCAAGCTTGGCTACAAGAACCCCAAGCATATCCAGGCGATTTTCGTCACCAACACCTACCCGGGCGGTTACTGGGAGGACCAGGGCTACAACTGGTTCGGCGGCAGCTAGGTGGCTTTTTTCCCTTCTCACCACGACACACCAGAGGAACGCATCATGAAGACACTCACCACCGCCGCATTTTCGCTGTGCCTGGCCTTTGGCGCGGTCGCCGCGCACGCGGCCGACAGCATGTCCAAGGACAACGTGTCGAAGGACGGCATGGCCAAGAGCGGCATGTCGAAAGATGGCATGGCGAAAGACGGCATGGCCAAGGACGGCATGTCGAAGAACTCCATGTCCAAGGACGGCATGTCGCACGACGGCATGAAGAAGGACGGCATGGCCAAGGATGGCATGTCGAAGGATGGCATGTCGAAAGACGGCATGTCCAAGGGCGGCTCCATGAGCAAAGACAGCATGGGCAAGTAAGCCCCCCGCCCACCGCCCGGCTGGCGCCGCTGCGGCCGCGCCGCAGGCGGACCCTTCCGGGCGGCCCCTTACACCAGGAGTTTCCGATGAGACTGACACGCAGGCATTTCCTTGGCGCGGGCGGCGCCTTCGCGGCCGCCGCCGGCCTGGCGCCGCTGCTGGCCGGTCGCGGCGCGCGCGCCGCCCAGCCGCGGCAGGCCTATCCCTACACGCTGACCGACGCGCAGTGGCGCGCCAAGCTCACCGCCGCGCAATACGACGTGCTGCGCCGCGAGGGCACCGAACGGCCCTACACCAGCCCGCTGAACGACGAGCACCGCGCCGGCACCTTCGCCTGCGCCGGCTGCGCCCAGAAGCTGTTTGCGTCGACCACCAAGTTCGACAGCGGCACCGGCTGGCCCAGCTTCTGGCAGCCGCTGGAACACGCCGTCGACACGCTCGAGGACCGCAGCTTCGGCATGACCCGCACCGCCGTCAATTGCAGCAATTGCGGCGGCCACCTGGGCCACGTCTTCGATGACGGCCCGCGCCCGACCGGACTGCGCTACTGCATGAACGGCGTGGCCATGAGTTTCACCCCGCAGGCCTGACCCCGGCCCGCGTATTTTTTCCGAGGATTGCGCATCATGCCCCTTCGTCCCCTCTCCCGCGCCCGCCAGGCCGTGCTGGCCGCCGCCGGCGCCCTGCTGGCCCTCGGCTCGGCCAGCGCCGCCGAAACCGCCTTCATCATTCCGCCGCCCACGCTCGACGCGGCGGCCGGCGCGGCCCAGGAAAAAGCCGTGATCGCCGGCGGCTGCTTCTGGGGCGTGCAGGCGGTGTTCCAGCACGTCAAGGGCGTCACCTCGGCGGTCTCCGGCTACGCCGGCGGCCAGTCGTCCACCGCCGACTACGACACCGTCAGCGGCGGCCGCAGCGGCCACGCCGAATCGGTGGAAATCACCTACGACCCCAAGCTGGTCAGCTACGGCCAGCTGCTGCAGATCTACTTCTCGGTGGCGCACGATCCGACCCAGCTCAACCGCCAGGGCCCGGACAGCGGCACGCAATACCGTTCCACGGTATTCCCCGCCAATGACGACCAGCGCAAGGTGGCCGAGGCTTACATCGCGCAGCTGAACAAGTCGGGCGTCTACGCCAAGACGCTGGCGACCACGGTGGAACCGCTCAAGGGCTTCTATCCCGCCGAGGGCTATCACCAGGACTACCTGGTGCGGCATCCGTACAGCATGTACATCATGGTGAACGACGTGCCCAAGGTGGAAAACCTGGCCAAGACCTTCCCGACGGCCTATCGCGACAAGCCGGTGCTGGTGAATCCGTAGACGGCCCGCGCGGGGCGGCCAAGCGTGTGCCGCCCCCGCTTTTCGCGCCCCCTCGATAAACAGAATGAATAATAAAAATCGCGCTGATTTCAAAAATTGAAAATCAGCATCCATCGTGCCTGACAGATAATATCGAATGTATCAATTCACGCCATATTGATAATATGGACGGTATCTGAAAACCCAATAAAAACAATTGGTTGGTATCCAAACAGCCAAAAACAACACTATTGGATGGTATCTTTCAGGCAGTTTTTTAATTTGCAAAAAAGCAGGTATAAATTGCGTCCTTTTTCCACCGGTCAGTCCATTCCATACAAAGTATTTCAGCAAACGGAAACACGATTTCCGTGGGCAATCGCGTATGGCATCCGGACCTCGGGCCGCGACAAAAAGGATCCCTGTCTTGATATACGGCACGAACAAGTGGCTAACCGCCACGGTCGCATTGAGTACCACCTGCTGCGGCGCCGCCATGGCCGCCGACCTGACGGTGGCGCCCGGCAATACGCAGGTGTTCGACGGCTCGGCCGCCTTCCCCGGCGGCGTTGACGTCAACGGCGGCACGCTGGTGATCGGCGGCAATGGCGGCGGCGCCGGCGTCACCCTCACGGGGAACGTCAACGCCGCCGCGAATGGCACCGTCTCGGGCTTCGGGGCGATCAACGGCAACCTCAACGTGAATGGCGCGCGCGTTGCGCCCGGCTACCCGGTCGGCACGCCGACCGGGGTGTCCAACGGCAACCTCGTCGTCAGGGGCGACCTGTCGATGAACAACGCCGTGTTCGACTTCGAGACCGGCTACGCGGGCCTGCCGATCACGCAACCCGGCACCGGCGACAACATCACGGTCGCCGGCAACGCCACCCTGAACAACACCACGTTGAACGTGTCCGTCAACACGCTGGGCGTCAACGCCGGCTACTACCGCATCCTGTCGTACGGCGGCACCCTGAGCGGCAACGGCCTGACCCTGGGCACCGTGACCGGCGACTCGCAGCCCGCCGCGACCATCCAGTCGCTGACCGGCGACAAGCAGATCAACCTGATCCTGGGCCCCAGCACCACCAACTTGTGGAACGGCAACGGCGCGGCGTCGGCGACGCGCGCCGGCGGCGGCAACGGCACCTGGAGCGCCGCCAGCGCCAACTGGAACAGCCCCACCAACGCCACCGGCGCCCTGCCCGACGGCGGCTACGCCATCTTCACCGGCGCGGCCGGCACGGTCACCGTCGACGGCGGCGCCGGCCCGGTGCGCGTGTCGGGCATCCAGTTCGCCACCGACCGCTATACCGTGCAGGGCGCGCCCATCACCCTGGTCGGCAACGGCGGCAACCCGCCCGCCCTGGTCGTGGGCGACGGCACCTATGCCTCGGGCCAGTTCGTCGACACCATCCACAACCCGCTGCAAGGCACGCAGGGCTTCGTCAAGACCGGCCCTGGCTCGCTGATCCTGACCGGCGACAGCAGCGGGCTGAGCGGCCCCATCCTGATCGCCGACGGCGCCCTGGAAATCGACGGCAAGTTGAACGGCCCGGTCGATATCGGCCGCGAAGTCGTGCTGGCGGGCGTCGGCCAGCTCGGCACCACCACGCTCTACCCCACCGCCGTGATCTCGCCCGGCAATGACGGTTCGCCCATCGGCACGCTGACGATCAACGGCAACCTGACCTTCGGCGCCGACACCATCTATCGCGTGCACGCCGATCCGGCCGGCAGCGCCAGCGACCGCATCCACGTCACCGGCGTGGCCGTGCTGGACGGCACCGTGGCGCACGTCGGCCCCGCCGGCAATTACGCGCCGCGCACCACCTACAACATCCTGACGGCCGACGGCGGCATCCAGGGCCGCTTCACCGGCGCCTCCAGCGCCTACGCCTTCCTCACCCCGACGCTCAGCTACGACGCCAAGAACGCCTTCATGACGCTGACGCGCAACGACGTGCCGATCGGCAGCGTCGGCAACACCGGCAACGAGACCAGCGTCGGCGGCGCGTTGGACCAGGAAGACCCGCCCACCAGCGGCACCGGTTCGACCACCACCGGCAACGGCTCGGCGACCAGCGGCAGCGGCTCGTCCGTGGTCGGTAGCGGCACCAGCGCGGCCGCCGGCACCGGCGCGCGCCAGGTGACGACGGCGGTGCTGTCGATGACGCCCAATGAAGCGCGCTCGGCCCTCAAGCAGCTGTCCGGCGAGGCCTACGCCAGCACCGCCACGGTGCTGCAGGGCCAGGCGGACACCGTGCGCACGATGCCGCTGGATCACCTGCGCGGCAATCTGGACGCGCCGGTGCGCGCCGGGCAGCCGACGGCCCAGCTGGGTTCGCCGTCGTCCGATGCCCTGCCGCAAAGCGGCGCCTCGCCGGTCTGGGCGCAGGCGTTCGGCAACTGGAGCACCTTCGCCAGCGACGGCAACGCCTCGAGCGTCAGCCAATCGGCCGGCGGCCTGTTCGTCGGCGGCGATGGCGCGGTCGGCGGCGGCTGGCGCCTGGGCGGCGCGGTCGGCTACGTCGGCAGCCACAGCTCGCTCGCCGATTCCGCGTCGCGCACCGATGTCGACAGCTATACCGCCACGATCTTCGGCGGACGCAATTTCCAGGCCGGTCCCGGCCACATCCGCTTCATGGCCGGCGCCGCCTACACCTGGCACGACATCGACACCAAGCGCGACGTGGCCGCCGGCAGCCTGAACCAGCGCCTGGAATCGTCCTACCGCGCGTCGTCGACGCAGGTGTTCAGCGAGCTCGGCTACCACCTGCCGCTGAACGATGCCTACAGCATCGAGCCCTATGCCGGCCTGGCCTGGAACCAGCTGCGCACGCGTGATTTCGAGGAATCGGGCGGATCGGCCGCCCTGCGCGGCAAGGGCCGCACCGACGACGTCACCAGCAGCACGCTGGGCATGCGCGGCGCGTGGCAGTTCGAGTCCAGCGGCGCGCCGGGCCGCCTGACCGCCTCGCTCGGCTGGCGCCATGCCATGGGCGACGTCAAGCCCAGCCAGCAACTGGCCTTCGACGGCGGCAGCACGTTCTCGGTGCGCGGCGTGCCGATCGCCAAGAACGCCGCGGTGGTCGGCCTGGGCGCCGAAATCGCCCTGGCCCGCAACACCACGGCCGGCGTCGCCTATGACGCGCAGTTCGGCGGCGGCAACCGCCAGCAGTCGGGCCTGCTGAAGTTGGCCGTGCGCTTCTAGGCCCACGCCGCAAGACGGCGGGTGTCGCCATCGCGGCGCCCGCCGCGCCGGGAAAGCTCACGCGCATTGCGCTACAGTGCGGGGGGCAGGCGGAATCCGGACCTCCGGAAATCCGCCCTGCCCGCCTCAAGATCTCGTCGGCCTCCCGCGAGGCCAGCGGCCGCCAGGCCGCGAATCCATGAATCCAGGAAAAGCACAGCAGTGACTGACACCCGCATGCCGGACGACGGCGCCTCCGAATATCGCAAGGAACACGAAGCCACCCTGTGGCGCGATGATGGCTGGACCGCCCGTATCATCAAGAACGAAGACGACGACGGCTGGGCCGTCGAGATGACCCTGGACGGACAGGCCGAACCGGCCCTGGTGGGCCCGTGGACCATGGGCCGCGACAAGAAGAACCCCAAGCCGCTCGATACCCCCGCCTTCCACACCCTGGTCAAGACCGCCAACGAAGTCCTGCGCCGCCACGAGCAGCAATTGCACGCGACGCTGCACAAGAGCGTGAAGATCGATGCGGCCGCGGGCCGCCTGACCGTCAAGCTGGATATCGTTCCCGACGAGGACGAGCCCTATGCCGTGCTCAGCGCCTATGACGAATCCGGCGAACAGCTGGCCGAAATCCACGTGGCGCCCAACTACAAGCTGAGCGTGCAACGGGCCTCGGAATGGGCCCGCGGCGGATTTGGGCGCGAGGGCTGACGCCGGCAACCGGCGGCCCGCCCTTCGCCCCGCCCTCTCCCGCCTCCCGATACAAGGGCACGATACAAGGGCCGCCAACGCCTATCAATGGCCCGTGCTGTCGCCCTGGCGGCTGGCCTCGAACAGGAACCAGGTGCGCCGCTCGGTCTCGTCGATCCAGTTCTCGATCAGGCTGGAGCTGGCGATGTCGCGATGCTCGTCGGTGACGTTGTGGGCTTCGCGCAGCGAAGCCGCCAGGGTCTTGTTGTCTTCGCGCAGCTCGGCCAGCATGTCCAGCGGCTGGACGTAGTCGGCGTCGTTGTCGGCGATGCGCTGCGAGCGCGAGATATGCCCGATCGACCGCAGCGTGGTGCCGCCGATCTTGCGGATGCGTTCGGCGATGGGATCGGTCATGGCGAACAACTGGTCGCCCTGTTCGTCCAGCAGCAGGTGGTAGTCGCGAAAGTGCGGCCCGCTGACGTGCCAGTGGAAATTCTTGGTCTTCAGGTACAGCGCGAACACATCGGCCAACACCTGGTTCAGCACCGCGGAGATATCGCGGGTGGCGGCGGCGGCCAGATCGGTGGGGGTCGCCAGCGGGCGCTTGCGCAGCGTCTTCGCCGCCTTGGTGGTCTTCTCATTCAGTTTCTTGGCCATGAATCGCAGCTCCTGGAAATGATTCGGAAAACACGCGCGGCGCGATCGTTCACACCGCGACATGCCAGGGTAATGCCGTGCGCGCGCTTTGCCAATGGCCGCGCGCGGCTGGCGCCAAGCTGAATGGACACGCCCGCGCGGGCGTGACGCCGGCACTAGTCCGGCAGGATCTCGAACACCCGGCCCTGACCGGAAAACAGCGCCACGCAAGCCTGGATGCGATCCGCGACCGAGCCTTGCGGCAGCGGCTGCGCCAACCCCAGCGCCATTTGCCGCAGGGGTTCGGCGATGGTCATGGCCAGCAGCAGGCCGGCGGTGACGCGCGGTTCCTTGATACGGATCAAGCCGCGCCCGGCGAGCTTCTCGAACCATCCCGCCAGCAGGCCCGTGCCGCGCTCGATGCCGTTTTCCTGGTAGACGGCCAGCAGCGCCGCGCGCGCCGGAAAGTCGGCGGTCAACAGCCGGAACATGCCCACCGCCTCGGCCGACAAGGCCCGGTCGGCGATCGCCTGCAGGACCCGCGCCAGCGCGGGCAGCACGTCGGCGGCGCCGCCGACCTCCTGCGCCATCACCGGCACGAAGGTGTCGGTCCAGCCCCGCACCACCTGCGCCACCAGGTCCTCGCGATTGGCGGCGAAGCGGTAGACGGTCTTCTTGGCCATGCCGGCCCGCCTGGCCACCGCCTCCAGCGTGGCCGCGGCGTAGCCTTCGTTCAGCAGCAGCCAGGTGGCGGCCTCCAGCGCGGCCGCGCGCAATTCGGCGTCGGGCCGGGCGGGACGGCCGCGCGGACGTGGCGGGGGGGACGATGCCATGGTCGGGCGATGCTCCTGTGGTTGAGGTGCGATCTTACACGCTGCGATTATTTTGGAAACGATTAACGTTTCTTTATTGTAGAATCCGCGTTCCCCGTTTCCGGACAGCCCCACGATGACTTCCCCGCACCCCGACATGGCGCACATCGCCGCCGACATGGACAGCCTGCTCGACCCCGCGCCGCTGCGCCTGGAGACCGGCATCGCCCGGCTGCCCGGCGGCGGCCTGGTGGTGGCCGCGCGCACCGACCTGCACGGTTGCAAGGGCCGCATGTTCGACTGGTGGTTCAAGTTCTTCCAGACCACCCAGCACATCAAGTGGTGGCATCCGCAGGACCACGTCGAGCATCGCGGCTGGGACAGCGCCTGGCGCCGGGGCGAAAACTACATCGGCGCCTCGATCCACGCGGTCGAATCGCTGGCCGACCTGCCGCCGGTGGCGGCCAGGCTGAAGTTCCATGCGCCCGCCGAGGCCTTCGACGCCGACCGCCTGCGCGCGGCGCAGGACAAGCAGGACATGTCGGCGGCCGTCTACGCCCGCATCGGCTTTGGCGACCACGTCCAGCTCGACGCGGACGGCGATCCGATGGACGGCCAGATGATCCACCTGACGCGCGACACGCCGTTTGGCTGCGTGCTGCGCAGCCGCTTCTACCTGGGACTGTCGAGCGAGCGGCCGGAACAGGACGTGCCGGACGCGCTGGGGCTGAACCTGCTGCGCCACTGCTATACGGAGTTCACTTTCCTGTCGCGCTTCCTGCCGTCGCTCTATTACGGCGAGCACGCCAACGGCGAAGCCGCGCCCCTGCCCTGGTAGCGCCAGCGCGCCCCGGGCGACGGGGCCGCCGGCGCCGCCGAGCCGGGCCCGCGGAAGGAGTATGCTACGGCGCTTCACACCGGCCACACTCCTGTCACATCGCTATGCGCGGCAACCCCGACGCCCGGCAAGGCGCTATCGCCCTGCATGGGTTCTACTTCCTGTACTACGGCTTGCAGGGCGTCAGCATCCCGTTTCTTCCCCTGTGGTTCGCCAGCCGCGGCCTCGATCCGGCGCTGATCGGCCTGATCGTGGCGACCTCGTTCCTGCCCAAGATCCTGTCGACGCCGGTGGTGGCGCACGTCGCGGACCAGAGCGGCCGCGCCCACGGCCTGATCTTCGCGGCGCTGGCGGCGTCGCTGCTGCTGTTCATCTGCTACCCGTTCAGCGCGGCGCCCGCCTGGCTGTTCGCCGTCACCCTGCTGCTGAACGCGGTATTCCCGGCGGTGCTGCCGCTGCTGGACCGCATGGCCATCGCCAGCGGCCGCGGCCAGGGCAACTCGTACACCATCATCCGCGCCTGCGGCTCGCTGGGCTTCGCGGTAGTCACGGTGGCCGGCGGCTACCTCATCAAGACCTTCGACGCCAATTGGGTGATGTGGCTGTCGATCCTGCTGATCGTGGCCTGCCTGGCCTGCGTGCGGCTGCTGCCGCAGGCCGCCCGCCCGAGCGCCGAGGAGGCGCCGGCCGAGCGCGTGCGGCTGCCGATGCGCGAGATCCTGCGCGACCGGCCGCTGCTGCTGTGCATCGCCGCCGCCTCGCTGGTGCAGGCCAGCAACGGCTTCCTGTATTCCTATTCCACGCTCTACTGGACCGATCGCGGCCTGTCGACGGCACTGATCTCGATGCTGTGGGCGGTGGGCGTGACCAGCGAGGTGCTGTTCTTCTTCCTGGCGCCCAAGGTGCTGGCGCGGGTCGGCGCCCAATGGCTGATCGTGGTCTCGGCCGCCATGACGGCGCTGCGCTGGGCCGGCCTGTCGGCCACCACCGACCCGGCCTGGATCGCGGCGCTGCAGGTGCTGCAATGCTTCACGCTGGCCGGCAACAACGCCGCCATCATGTGGTACATCGCGCGCCGCGTGCCGACGGCCTGCAAGACCTCGGCCATCGCGCTGTACGCGCTGCTGTCGGGCGGCGTGTTCATGTTCGGCAGCATCCAGCTGGGCGGCGCGCTGTATCGCAACTACGCGCCGGGCGGCTTCCTGGTGATGGCGCTGTGCGCGGCCTGCGCCATTCCGCTGGTGCTGGCCGCCGAGAAACGGGCGCGCCGGGACACGCCGGCCAGGAACCCCTAGCGCGCGGGCCTATCCGCAAGACGGCTCACGCGTTACGCGCCGAGGCCAGCGCCCGCGCCAGCGTGTCGAACACGCGCGGATCGGTGGACTGGGCCACGTTGAAGCGCAGGCAGTCGCCCGCGCTCAGCGACACGCTGAAGGCATTGCCCGGCGCCAGCACCACGCCGTCGCGCAGGCAGGCGCGCGCCACCGTCGCGGCGTCGGTGCCGGCCGGCAGCCGGCACCACAGGAACATGCCCGCCTTCGGCTGGAGCCACGGCACGATGCCGAGCGTCCGCAGACGCGCGGTGGCGCTGTCGCGTTCCTCGGCCAGCCGCTGCCGCACCCACTCCATATGCTTGCGATAGCCGCTGTCGGTCAGGGTACGGAACACCACGTCGGCCGCCAGCCGTCCGCCGCCGAAGGTGGTGGCGATCTTCAGGTCGGCCAGGCTGTCGATCCAGTCGGCCCGCGCCGCGATGAAGCCGCAGCGCAGCGAGGCCGACACGGTCTTGGAGAAGCTGCCGATCTGGATCACGCGCGACAGCCCGTCGAAGGCCGCCAGCCGCGGCGCCGGCGTATTCTCGAAGTCGGCGAAGATGTCGTCTTCCACGATCACCAGCCCGGCGCCGTCGGCGGCCTTGAGCAGCCGATGCGCCACCAGCGGCGACAGCGTGGCGCCGGTGGGGTTGTGGATGCCCGAATTGGTGATGTACAGGCGCGGCGCGTGCTCGCGCAGCGCCGCCTCGAAGCGCGCCACGTCGGGCCCGTTCGGCGTGTACGGCACGCTGACCACGCGGGCGCGGTGCGCCTTGAGCAAGGCGTGGAAATTGAAATAGCAGGGATCGTCGACCAGCACCGTATCGCCCGGCTCCAGCAGGAAGCGGCAGATCAGGTCGATGGCCTGGGTGCCGGACTCGGTCAGCATCAGCTGTTCAGGCATCGTCTCGATGCCGGCGGCGGCCAGGCGCCGCGACAGCACCTGGCGCAGCCCGGGGTGGCCGAGCGGCGTGGCGTATTCGGTCAGCGCCATGGAATCGGCCTTGGCCAGCGCGCGCAAGGCGCGGCGGATGCCGGCCTCGTACATCCAGTCGGCCGGCAGCCAGCCACAACCGGGCCGCAGCGCGTCGGGCCGGGCCTCCAGCGACTGACGCGAGACCCACAGCGGATCGATTTCGCGGTCCAGCTTGGGGCCGATCTCGGTCAGCGCGAGCGGCGCCACGGGGCCGGCGACGTAGAAGCCCGAACCGGGCCGCGACGTGATGCTGCCTTCCGCCGCCAGCCGCTCATACGCCTCCACCACCGTCGACACCGACAGGCCCATGGCGCCGGCCTGCGCCCGCACCGACGGCAGGCGCGCGCCCGGCGAATACGCGCGCGATGCGATGCGCGACCGCACCTGCGCCATGACCGTCTCGATCCGGGTGCCGCCTGATGTCATTCCGCCTCCGTCTGTACTGGACTGTTTTGCATAACAGTTATTTTAAATTGTACTGGACTGTCTCTGGGGAATCCGGCGCCCGGATGCTTCACTGGACGCTTTGCGCGGAGCAGTGGATGGACAAGGCAACAAGCGGCTGGATCAATGGTTTCATCGGCGTGGCGATCTTCGCCGGCTCCCTGCCGGCGACCCGGGTGGCGGTGGCGCAACTCGACCCCCTCTTCCTGACCGGCGCCCGCGCCACCATCGCCGCCCTGCTCGGCTGGGCCCTGCTGCGGCTGCTGCGCCAGCCACGGCCGCGGCGCGCGGACTTGCCGGCGCTGGCGCTGACCGCCATCGGCGTGGTCCTGGGCTTCCCGCTGCTGACGGCGCTGGCTCTGCAGCACGCCACCTCGGCCCATTCGATCGTGTTCCTCGGCCTGCTGCCGCTGTCCACCGCCGTCTTCGCGGTGCTGCGCGGCGGCGAACGCCCGCGGCCGGCCTTCTGGCTGTTCTCGGTGGCGGGCGCGGCCTTCGTGGTGGGCTACGCGCTGACGGGCGGGCTGGCGGTGTCGCTCAAGGGCGACTTGCTGATGCTGGCGGCCATCGTGGTCTGCGGCATGGGCTACGCCGAAGGCGCCAAGCTGTCGCGCACGCTGGGCGGCTGGCAGGTCATCAGCTGGGCGCTGGTGCTGTCGCTGCCGGTGATGCTGCCGCTGACGCTGCTCACCTGGCCGCCCTCGTTCGCGCAGGTCACCCCGGCCGGCTGGATCGGCCTGGCCTATGTGTCGCTGTTCAGCATGCTGATCGGCTTCGTGTTCTGGTACCGCGGCCTGGCCCAGGGCGGCATCGCGGCGGTGGGCCAGTTGCAGCTGTTCCAGCCCTTCATGGGCCTGGGCCTGGCGGCGCTGCTGCTGCACGAGCAGGTCAGCTGGGGCATGCTGCTGGTGACGCTGGCCGCGGTGATCTGCGTGGCCGGAGCCAAGAAGCACGCGCGCTGAGGGCCGGCCAGAAAAAAGGCGCCGGACAAAGCCGGCGCCTGTTGCGTTGCGGTCAACGGACCCTCGGGTCCCGTCAGCAGCAGCCGATGCGTTTCTTGCCGCCGTAGCGGGCGTCCTGCCGCTCGCGGAAGAAGTCCTCGTAGCTCATCGGCTCCTGGTCGGGATGGGTGCGCCGCATGTGCTCGACGTAGGTCTCGTAGTCGGGCACGCCGACCATCAGCCTGAGCGTCTGGCCCAGGTAGCGGCCGGCGGCGCCGGCCGCCGAAGTCATGTTGGAAAACAGCATGGCGGCGCCTCCTTGGGTCAGTCCGCGCCGGCGGCAGCGGTGGCCGGCAGGGTTTCGTAGGGCGTTTCGCGCGCGGTCGGCTTGTTCTCGGCGCGGGCGCGCTGCACCGAACGGATGCCGAACACCACGATGCTGACCACCACGAACATGAAGATCGCGCACAGGCCGGCGTTGATGTAGTCGTTCAGCACCACGCGCGACATTTCCGCCAGCGACTTGGCCGGGGCCAGCACCTTGCCTTCGGCGATCGCGGCGTTGTACTTGGCCGCGTGCGACAGGAAGCTGACCTTGGGGTCGGCGTGGAACAGCTTCTGCCAGCCGGCGGTCAGGGTGCACGCCAGCAGCCACAGCGTGGGCAGCACGGTGACCCAGGCGTAGCGGTCACGCTTCATCTTGAACAGCACCACGGTGCCCAGCGTCAGCGCGATCGCGGCCAGCATCTGGTTGGCGATGCCGAACAGCGGCCACAGCGTGTTGATGCCGCCCAGCGGATCGACCACGCCCTGGTACAGGAAGTAGCCCCAGGCCGCCACGCACAGGCCGGTGGCGATCAGGTTGGCGGGCAACGACTCGGTGCGCTTGAGCGACGGGGCGAAGGTGCCCAGCAGGTCCTGCAGCATGAAGCGGCCCGCGCGGGTGCCGGCGTCCACGGCCGTCAGGATGAACAGCGCTTCGAACAGGATGGCGAAGTGGTACCAGAACGCCATCATGCTGGGGCCGCCGATGGCCTGGTGCAGGATGTGCGCCATGCCCACGGCCAGCGTCGGCGCGCCGCCGGCGCGCGAGATGATGGTGCTCTCGCCGACGTCCTTGGCGGTCTGCACCAGGTCGGCCGGGGTGATCACGAAGCCCCAGCTGGACACCACCTGGGCGACCTGGTCGGGGGTGGTGCCGATGACGGCCGCCGGGCTGTTCATGGCGTAGTAGATGCCCGGCTCGATCACGCAAGCGGCCACCAGCGCCATGATGGCGACGAACGATTCCATCAGCATGCCGCCGTAACCGATGTAGCGGGCCTGGGTTTCGTTCTCGATCAGCTTGGGCGTGGTGCCCGACGAGATCAGGGCGTGGAAGCCCGACACCGCGCCGCAGGCGATGGTGATGAACAGGAACGGGAACAGGTTGCCCGACCACACCGGGCCGGAGCCGTCCACGAACTGCGTCAGCGCCGGCATTTTCAGCTCGGGCGCGACCACCACGATGCCGATGGCCAGGCCGACGATGGTGCCGATCTTCAGGAAAGTCGACAGATAGTCGCGCGGGGCCAGCAGCAGCCACACCGGCAGCACCGAGGCGATGAAGCCGTAGACGATCAGGATCCAGGTCAGGCCCTTGCCGTCGAAGTCGAACATCGGGCCGATCACCGGGTGCGCGGCCACGTCCTGGCCGAAGGTGATGGCGGCCATCAGGCCGACGAAGCCGATGATGGACACTTCGCCGATCTTGCCCGGGCGGATGTAGCGCAGGTACACGCCCATGAAGAGCGCGATGGGGATGGTGGCGGCCACCGTGAAGGTGCCCCACGGCGAGTGCGTCAGGGCCTTGACCACGATCAGCGCCAGCACCGCCAGGATGATGACCATGATCATGAAGGCGCCGAACAGCGCGATCACGCCCGGGATCTTGCCCAGCTCGGACTTGACCAGGTCGCCCAGCGAACGGCCGTCGCGGCGCGTCGAGATGAAGAGGATGGTGAAGTCCTGCACGGCGCCGGCGAACACCACGCCGGCCAGGATCCACAGCATGCCCGGCAGGTAGCCCATCTGCGCGGCCAGCACCGGGCCGACCAGGGGGCCGGCGCCGGCGATGGCGGCGAAATGGTGGCCGAACAGCACGTGCTTGTTGGTCGGGACGTAGTCCAGGCCGTCGTTGTGCTTCCAGGCCGGCGTCATGCGCGTCGGGTCAAGGCGGAACACCTTGTTGGCGATGAAGCGGCTGTAATAGCGGTATGCGATCAAGTACACGCAGACGGCGGCAATCACCACCCATAGCGCATTGATGGTCTCCCCTCTGGCCAGCGCCACGGTGCCGAGCGCGAACGCGCCCAATACCGCAACCGCCAGCCAGACCAGGTGCTGACCCAGTCCCTTACTGCTGGTATGCATAAGTGCTCCTCTTGCCTCCCGCCATGCTTTTGGCGTGCAACGCTTTTTTCGTCCTGCGGGTGGGCAGACTCATTGTTGTAGGGTGGCGGACGCGAACGTCCACGCGGCGTCCGGTCGACGCGGGCGTTAGTATTTCGGTTTGACCTGGACGCAACAAGCGCGGAACTACGCAATCGCGCTACGTGGTACTACGGAAAGCGCCGCAGCATATTTGCGCCGCGATCGTAAAATCGGCGGCACACCCGCCCGTCCGGCATGGCCCAACACTCTTGATGCACCGCAACACGCGCTTGCCGCGCTGATACAAATCCCCTGATGAAGCTGCGCCTGAAAATCCTGTTGCTGGCCGCCGTCCCCCTGCTGGTGGCGCTGGCGGCCATCGCCGTGGCCGTCTACGTGCAGGGCCTGCAACTGGCCCAGCGCGAAAAAGAGGTGGTGGAAAGCGCCTGGCTCGGCAGCAAGGAAAGCGAGCTGCGCCACTACGTCAGCCTGGCCTACAGCGCCATCGCCCCGCTGCAGGACGCCAGCGACGGCGACGCCGCCCGCGAGCGCGCGCTGGCGCTGCTGGCGCAGATGGAATTCGGCCACGACGGCTATTTCTTCGTCTACGACCTGCAGGGCAAGAACCTGATGCACCCGCGCCAGCCGGAACTGGTCGGCCAGGACCTCTGGAGCCTGCACGACACCCGCGGCCAGCCCGTGATCCAGAACCTGCTGGCGGCCGCCCGCCGCGGCGGCAGCCAGGGCCAGGCGGTGCACTACCTGTGGGAAAAGCCCTCGACCCACCAGACCGTGGAAAAGCTCGGCTACGTAGTGGTGCTGGAACGCTGGGGCTGGATGCTGGGCACCGGCATCTACCTGGACGACGTCGAGCAGACCCTGGCGCACATCGACGCGGCCGCCCAGTCCAACATCCGCGACATGTTCGCCTGGGTCGCCGGCATCGCCGCGGTCTCGATCCTGGGGGTGGCGGCCTGCGGCCTGGCGCTCAATATCAGCGACCACCGCCAGTCCGACGCCAAGCTGCGGCTGATGGCGCAGCAGCTGGTGCGCTCGCAGGAAGACGAACGGGCCCGCCTGTCGCGCGAACTGCACGACGGCATCAGCCAGGTGCTGGTGTCGATCAAGCTGGCGCTGGAGGCCGCCCGCGAACGATTGCGCCAGGCCCTGGGCGCCGAGCCGCGCGCGCTGGCGCACATCGACACGCCGCTGGGCGGCGCGCTCGACCGCCTCAACACCGCCGTGGGCGAGGTGCGCCGCATCTCGCACAACCTGCGCCCGACGCTGCTGGACGACCTGGGCCTGCCGGCCGCGCTCGAACACCTGGGCCGCGAATTCGCCGGCGCCAGCCAGCACGGCGCGGCCCCGCTGGCCGTGCGCCTGTCGACCCAGGGCCGGCCGGTGAAGCTGCCCGACGCCTACGCCACCGCGCTGTTCCGCGTCACCCAGGAAGCCCTGACCAACGTCGTGCGCCACGCCGGCGCCCGCCGCGCCGACCTGACGCTGGCCTACACCGAACGCGACCTGCGTCTGACCATCCACGACGACGGCCGCGGCTTCGACTACGCCGAGGTGCAGCAGGACCCGCGCCGCGGCATCGGCCTGCGCAACATGCGCGAACGCATGACGGCGCTGTCCGGCAGCCTCAGTTTCCATACCTCCGACCAGGGCACCACCCTGCAGGCCTGGCTGCCCTTGCCGCCGCCCTTCTCCGACGCCTCCGACGCCTCCCGCCCCGCATGACCGACCCTAGCTCCCCCATCCGACTGCTGCTGATCGACGACCACCCGCTGGTGCGCGACGGCCTGCGCCTGCGCCTGGAGACCGTGCCCCATCTGCAGGTGGTGGGCGAGGCCGGCAACGCCGCCGCCGCGCTGGCCTTCCTGCAGGCCTGCCTGGCCGAGGACCCGCAGGGCGGCGCCCTGCCGCAACTGGCGCTGATGGACCTGAACATGCCCGGCGTGGGCGGCCTGGAACTGACCGCGCAATTGCACGAGCGCTATCCGCAGATCGCGGTGCTGGTGCTGTCGATGCACGACAACGCCGAATACATGGTGCAGGCGGTGCGCGCCGGCGCCCGCGGCTACCTGCTGAAAGACGAGCCGGCCCAGGAGATCCTGGCCGCCATCGACGCGGTCATGACCGGCCGCACCTACTTCAGCGCCGCCGTGTCGCTGCGCCTGTCCCAGGCCAGCGCCCCGGCCACCCTGCTGACGCAACGCGAGCGCGATGTGCTGCGCCACATCGCCAGCGGCCACGCCAACAAGCAGATCGCCCAGGCGCTCGGCCTGTCGGTGCGCACGGTCGAGACCCACCGCCTGAACATCAAGCGCAAGCTGGGCATCGACGGCCAGGCCGAACTGATCAAGTACGCGGTCGAGAACCGCGGCGTATAACCCCTCTGGCCGTCGGGTCTCCCGCCTGCGAAGCGGGCCCGCGCTGGAGTAGACTTGCGTGTTCATCGCCACCGCAGGCGCGCAGCCCCCTGGAGTTCCCATGTCATTGGAAAATCACTACACCGCCATTCTTGAAGCACTGGGGGAAGATCCGTCCCGCGAAGGCCTGGCGGACACGCCGGCGCGTGCGGCCAAGGCCATGCGCCATCTGTGCCGCGGCTACACCCAGGACCTGGACGAGATCGTCAACGGCGCGCTATTCACGTCCGACACGCGCGAGATCGTGCTGGTCAAGAACATCGAGCTGTATTCGCTCTGTGAGCACCACATGCTGCCCTTCATCGGCAAGGCGCATGTGGCCTACCTGCCCAACGGCAAGGTGCTGGGCCTGTCGAAGGTGGCTCGCATCGTCGAGATGTACGCCCGCCGCCTGCAGATCCAGGAAAACCTCAGCCGCCAGGTGGCCGAGGCGGTGCAGTCGGTCACCGGCGCCGCCGGCGTGGCCGTGGTCATCGAGGCCCAGCACATGTGCATGATGATGCGCGGCGTCGAAAAGCAGAATTCGTCCATGGTCACGTCGGTGATGCTGGGCGAGTTCCACGACAACCCGTCGACCCGCGCCGAGTTCCTCAGCCTGATCCGCTGAACGCCCCCGCGCATCGCCAGAAACGGCCGTCCCTTCGGGGGCGGCTTTTTTTTGCGCGTCCTCCGCCAAAAGGCCTAGGGCGAGCCCGCGATCGCACACAAGAACGCCCGTCCCACCGCCGGGCCGCCTATTGGCTCCTATCGAATACGGCATCTGGCCCTAGCGCTGTGGCCCCATCCGGGCAAACTGGCACCACAGGCCGCACCGGCACAAGCCGGTCGCGTCGGGGCGCGGCCCATTCCCCACCGGAGCTCACCATGAACGCGTTATACCGCCTCATCCGCCGCAGCATCCTGGCCGGCCTGGCCGCCGCCCTGCTGGCCGCCCCCGCCTACGCCCAGACCCGCCTGACCGTGGGCTACCAGCTCATCGTCGGCCCCTTCCTGACCGCCATCGCCGATGGCAGCTTCGACGCCGCCCTCAAGGACGCCGGCTACCAGGTCGACTGGCGCCAGTTCACCTCGGGCGGCGACATTTCCACCGCGCTGGCCTCGGGCAACGTGCCGGTCGGCGTGCTCGGTTCCACCGGCATCACCTCGGCCGCCACCCGCGGCGTCGACCTGGAACTGTTCTGGATCCTGGACAACATCGGCAAATCGGAAGCGCTGGTGGCGCGCAATGGCTCGGGCATCAACAGCACCGCCGACCTGAAGGGCAAGCGCGTCGCCACCCCGTTCGTATCGACCTCCCACTTCCACCTGCTGGTGGGACTGGAGCAGGTCTGGAAGATCAACCCGCGCGACGTGCGCATCCTGAACATGCAACCGCCGCAGATCGTCGCCGCCTGGCAGCGCGGCGACATCGACGCCGCCTACGTCTGGCCGCCCGCCCTGACCGAGATCGAGAAGAGCGGCAAGGTCATCGCCGATTCGGAAGCCATCGGCCACGCCAGCGTGCCGACCTTCGACGGCCTGGTGGTCGACCGCGCCTGGGCCGCCAAGAATCCCAAGTTCATGGCCGCCTTCACCGCCGTGCTGGCCAAGTCGTACGCCGCCTACCGCGCCAACCCCGCCGCCTGGACCGCCGATTCGGCCCAGGTAAAGAGTATCGTCAAGCTGATCGGCGGCAAACCGGATGACGTCGCCACCGCGCTCAAGCTGCTGACCTTCCCGACCGCCCAGGAACAGGCTTCGCCCGAATGGCTGGGCGGCGGCAAGGATTCGGGCGCGGCGCGCGCCTTCGCCGCCAGCGCCAAGTTCCTGAAGGACCAGAAGCAGATCGACAAGGCGCTGGGCGACTACAGCGCCCACGTCACCGACCAGTACGCCAAAGCGGCCGCCAAATAGCCGCGGCAATGCCCCGGGCGCGCCACCAGCCGCGTCCGGCCCCGGCGCCCGCCTGGCCGCGGGCGCCGCACCATGCAAGGGGACCTCGCATGACCACACCCGCCACGCCCGCGCAGGCCCTGCGCGCGGACCACGTCAGCGTCACCTACCCCGGGCTGCACGACAGCGGGCCGGTGGTCGCGCTGCAGGACGTCAACCTGACCATCGAGCCCGGCGAATTCGTCGTCGCGCTGGGCGCCTCGGGCTGCGGCAAGACCACGCTGCTGAGCCTGCTGGCCGGCTTCCTGTCGCCCACCGACGGCGAGATCACCTTGGGCGGACGGCCCATCATCGGCCCCGGCGCCGATCGCGGCGTGGTGTTCCAGAAACACGCGCTGCTGCCCTGGCTGAACGTGCTGGAGAACACTGAATTCGGCCTCAAGCTGCAGGGCGTGGACAAGGAGACCCGCCGCGCCCGCGCCCGCCGCAACCTGGAGCTGGTGGGCCTGAAGGACTTCCACCGCCACATGATCTACCAGCTGTCCGGTGGCATGCAGCAGCGCGTGGGCATCGCCCGCGCCCTGACCTGCGATCCGGCCATGCTGCTGATGGACGAGCCGATGGCCGCGCTCGACGCGCTGACGCGCGAGACCATCCAGGAGCTGCTGCTGGATATCTGGCGCCAGACCGGCAAGATGTTCTTCTTCATCACCCATAGCGTGGAAGAGGCGCTGTTCCTGGGCTCGCGGCTGATCGTCATGTCGCCGCGTCCCGGACGCATCACCCACACCTTCCAGCCGGACTTCAACCGGCGCTACCTGGAGACGCGCGATGGCCGCGGTATCAAATCAAGTCCCGACTTCATCGCCATGCGCGAGCAAGTCCTCGGCATCATCTACGGCGACGAACTCGCCGCGTCCGACACGCAGGTCGCTCATGCCTAGCGGCCTGGGCGGCCGCCGGCCCGCCGCGCCGGGCAAGGTCTACGGCGCGCCGGGCGCGGGCTACAGCGGCCACATCAGCCTGCTGACCAGCATCGCGCTGCTGGCGCTGTGGTTCCTGGCCACCAACGCCGGCTGGGTCAAGCCGCTGTTCCTGCCGTCGCCGCAGGCGGTGTACGGCAAGTTCGTGTCCGCCATGACCGACGGCGTGGCCAACTCGACCCTGGCCGAGCACGCCCTGGCCAGCCTGACGCGGGTGTTCTCGGCCTTCTTCCTGGCCTGCGCCACCGCCATCCCGGTCGGCATCCTGATGGGCGTGAACCGCTACGCCCGCGGCATCTTCGATCCGCCGATCGAGTTCTACCGCCCGCTGCCGCCGCTGGCCTACCTGCCGCTCATCATCATCTGGTTCGGCATCGGCGAATTCCCCAAGATCCTGCTGATCTACCTGGCCATCTTCGCGCCCATGGCGATCGCCGCGCGCGCCGGCGTGCGCTCGGTCTCGATCGAGCAGATCCACGCCGCCTATGCCATGGGCGGCACCCGCATGCAGATCGTATGGCACGTGATCCTGAAAGCCGCCATGCCCGAGATCTTCACCGGCATGCGCATCGGCATCGGCGTCGGCTGGACCACGCTGGTCGCCGCCGAGATGGTGGCGGCCGACCGCGGGCTGGGCTTCATGGTGCTGAACGCGGCGCAATTCCTGGCCAGCGACACGGTCATCATGGGCATCATCGTGATCGGCGTGTTCGCGTTCGCCTTCGATCTGCTGGTGCGGTATCTGGAGAAGTTCGCGATTCCTTGGAAGGGACGGATTTGAACGTCAGACTGCGGGCCAATCCGGTGTGGACTGAAAGCTCACGGGGCGTCCCGCGGCCACGTTTTCCTGCGTTATGTTGATGCCGAAGATGATGCGGTGCGTCACGCCCCAAATGGGTCACGTGTCGGCCCCGATGGATCGCCGATGCGCCGCATCCTACGGAGATGACAGCATGACCAGGATGCCCCCTTCAGAAACCGGAAAGCGACTAGCCCCACCTGCTGGCTACGAAGGTATTCACGACGGCATCGTCGAATTGCTCGATGCCGCACGGCAGGCGGCCGCACGCAACGTCAATGCCCTGATGACGGCCAGCTACTGGGATATTGGCCGCCGCATTGTCGAGGCGGAGCAGAAAGGCAGACCCTCAATTTCCCAGACAGTGTCTGGGAAATTGAGGCTGTCGGCCCTGACACAAGCATTCACGCTGCCGTGGTCGGCCTACGTCCGGCTGTTATCAGTCAAGGACGACAACGCCCGCCGGTTCTACCACGCCGAGGCGCTACGGGGAGGTTGGAGCGTACGCCAGCTCGACCGGCAGATCGAAAGCCAGTTCTACCAACGCACGGCACTGTCCGGCGACAAGGTCGCGATGCTGGCCCAGGGAGCCAGGCCACAGACCGCGGATGCCATGACCCCTGGCGAGGCAATCAAGGATCCGTACGTCCTGGAGTTTCTCGATCTCAAGGACGAATACTCAGAGTCCGATCTTGAGGCCGCGCTCACCCAACGGCTGGAGGACTTTCTGCTTGAACTGGGCGAAGGATTCACTTTTGTCGGGCGGCAACGACGGCTGCGCATCGACCAGACCTGGCACCGGGTGGATCTGCTGCTCTACCACCGCAAGTTGCGCTGCCTGGTCATCATCGACCTGAAGCTGGGTAGCCTGAGCCATTCCGACGTGGGGCAGATGCACATGTATTGCAACTATGCCAAGGCACATTGGGCCTATCCCGACGAGAATCCGCCCGTGGGGGTTGATTCTCTGCGCCGACCGGGGCAGCGCGCTGGCGCGATATGCGTTGGACGGCTTGCCGACCCAGGTGATGGCCGCGAACTACCGGACGGTGCTACCCGATACGGAATTGCTGCAGAAAGAGCTTGAAAACACCCGTCGACTGCTGGAGTCCCGCAGCGCGTTTCGACCCAGGCCGGACTGACGCGGATCCCACCACGAGTTGCATTCCAGGACCTATCTCGTTCCATTTTCCTGCCGGCGCGTCCAGACCCACCCCGCCGGCAGGGCAATCCCGCATTCCTTTCGCCCATGCCGCTCCTCTATCCTGGGGTTCCGTCCCTGGTCTCGCCTGGCCTCTTGCGCCGGCGTCGCCGGGACGCGCCGCCACTACAAGGAGCCGCCATGTCCAGCCAGGCCTCGATGCTCAAGCCTGTGTTGTGGGAACGCCTGTTCGAACGGGAAAGCGCGCCCAACCTGAGCCTGCAGGGCCGTGTGCGGCAGATGCTGGTGTCGGCCATCCTCAGCGGCCACCTGCCGCCGGGCGCGCCGGTGCCGTCCAGCCGCTACCTGGCCGACCAGCTGGGCATCGCCCGCAATACGGTGGTGTTCGCCTACCAGCAGCTGGTCAGCGAGGGCTACCTGGAATCGCGCGAGCGCAGCGGCCATTTCGTCCATGACGGGGTGCTGGAGGGCCGCGCGGTGCCGCTCGCCGCCGAAGTGGACGCCACGCCCTCGGCCGACCAGGTCCGCTGGGACGAGCGGCTGCGCTTCCGGCCCAGCCGGCAACGCAACATCGTCAAGCCGCGCGACTGGCAGACGCAGCCCTACCCGTTCGTCTACGGCCAGTTCGACCAGGACCTGTTCCCCACCGCCGACTGGCGCGAATGCTGCATCAAGGCGCTGTCGGTGCTGGACATCCGCAGCTGGGCGCCGGACCTCATCACCCACGATGACAGCGCCCTGATCGAGCAGATCCGCACCCAGGTGCTGCCGCGCCGCGGCATCTGGGCCGACGCCGAAGAGATCGTGGTCACCGTCGGCGCGCAGCACGCGCTCTATCTGCTGGCCGACCTGCTGGTCAACGAAGACACCGTGGTCGGCATGGAGGACCCGGGCTATCCCGATGCCCGCAACATCTTCGCCAGCCACACCCGCCACCTGCTGCCGTTGCCGGTGGACGAACAGGGGCTGTGCACCGGCACCCAGCTGCTGGGCTGCGACTATCTGTTCGTCACGCCCGGCCACCAGTGCCCCACCACCGTGACGCTGTCGCCGGCGCGCCGCGAGGCGCTGCTGACGCTGGCGCGCCAGGCCGACAGCCTCATCATCGAAGACGATTTCGAAAGCGAAAGCCGCTGGGGCGACGGCGCCATACCAGCGCTCAAGAGCCTGGACCGCGACGGCCGCGTGATCTACGTCGGCAGCCTGGCCAAGTCGTTCGCGCCGGGGCTGCGCATCGGCTACATCGTCGCGCCGCGCGAACTCACGGCCGAACTGCGCGCGCTGCGCCGGCTGATGCTGCGCCATCCCTCGGCCTACATCCAGCGGGCGTTCTCGCTGTTCATTTCGCTGGGGCACCATCATTCGCTGCTGCGGCGACAATCGCAGGCCTATCAGAAGCGCGGCACTGAGCTGGCCGAGGCGCTGGCGCACTGGCTGCCCGACTTCACCGCCGTGCCCATCACCGGTTCTTCCTCGTGCTGGCTGAAAGGCCCGGAATGGCTGGACGCCACCGAACTGGCGCAGGCCGCGCTGGCCGAAGGCGTGGTGGTGGAACCGGGCCAGGTGTTCTTCATGGACGCGGCCGGCGCGCCGCGCAACTTCCTGCGGGTCGGCTTCACCTCGATCCGCGCCGAGCATATCGGTCCGGGCATCGAGAGACTGGCGCAGGTGGTGCGCCGTTTCCGCCTGCGGGCGGCCGCCTGAACCGGCGTTGAAATGGAAGCAGTCCGATTTATCGGCTGATTCAACGCAGGGCTCGCCAAACTCAAGTTCAATCCCATTCCAGCAAGGACGCGCAGGAGGATTTCTTCCGGGAATCCTCCTGCGCGTCCTTGCTTGATTTCCGAACGGGCGGCCAGGAAATGCCGCCCGCCGCGTTTGCAGCGATGTCGAGAAAACCCGCCGCGACAGCCCCCCCTTCCAACGGGCGCACGTCCCATCACCATGAACAAGATCTACTCACTCAAATATGATCATCGGCACCAGTTGATCGCGGTATCCGAGTTATGCGGCGGACGCAAACGTGGCTCGACGACGGCCACCCCCCGGTCGGCCAGCGCAAGAATGCCGATCGGCAAGCTATCGGCCGCCCTGCCCCTGTTGTTCGCCAGCCTGTGTCCAGGCATCGCGGGCGCCAGTTACGTAAGCATCGACATCCCCTACCAGACCTACCGGGATTTCGCCGAAAACAAGGGGGCTTTCCAGCCTGGCGCGCTGGGCGCTCCCATCCACGACAAATCGGGCGCCCTGCGCGGCCGCTTGAGCGGCGACATTCCGTTCATCGATTTCTCCAGCGTCAGCGACGACAACGGGATCGCAACGTTGATCGCACCGCAATACACCGCCGGCGTGGCGCACAATGGCAGACATGACAGCACCCGCTTTGCCGGCGCGACCTACTCCCAGATCCGCAGGGACGTGCACCCGGATTACCACCGCGAGAGGGATTGGACCCAGGAATGGGATTTCGATCTCAACCGGCTGGGCAAACTGGCCACCGACGTGGCGCCAGTCGCCACCTTTCCGGTGGCGCGCACGTCGACACCATTGCTTTCCATGGGCGATGCGGATCTCTGGACAGAAGAAGAGAAAAAGCGATTCCCATTGTTCTATCGTGTCGGCATGGGTATCCAGTTCGTCGGCGATCATCCCGAAAGGGGCCTCGACTCCGCGAACGAAACGATCGCAATCCCGCCCGGCGCGCATAAGCTCGGTTATGCGTACAAATGGGCGACAGGCGGCATCGTGACGCCGACATGGTCGAATGAGACGTTTGTCGTCGCGCGGGGAGACAACGGCCTGTTGCCCTCATTCGCGCTGCACGGCGACAGCGGTTCCCCATTGTTCGCCTGGGATGCCGAGCATAAGCAGTGGGTGCTTGCTGGCGTGACGGCGGATCTTAAATTGCCCGACGATGCGAGTTACGTCTACTGGTCGCACCTTCCATCGGACTTTATCGCCAGCGTTTTCGACAAGGACAATGATCCGGAAGTGGTCTTCGCGGCAGGCAAAGGCCCGTTGCAATGGTCATTCGATCGCGCGCAGGGCGTGGGCAGCCTGACCCAGCAGGACCGCCAGTTCCTGATGCATGGCTACAAGAAGACGCCGGGCCTGAGCTATGCGGACGCCAACAGCGCGCTCGACTTCGAAGGCCTCGACGCCGGCAAGAACCTGTCCTTGCGCACCGCAGACGGCACGGGCCGTGGCGAAATCACCTTGCAAGACACCATCAACCAGGGAGCCGGTTCGCTGACCTTCCACGACAGCTACGAGGTTTCCCCGGAAACGGACCAGACCTGGATGGGCGGCGGCATCGACGTCAAGGAAAGCGCCACCGTCGTCTGGCGCGTCAACGGCGTGGCCGGCGACAACCTGCACAAGATCGGCCGCGGCACCCTGACCATCGCGGGCCAAGGCGTCAACCCGGGCGGCCTGAAAGTGGGTGACGGCAAGGTGATTCTGTCGCAACGGCCGGACGCAGGCGGCAGCGTCCAGGCGTTCGACGGCATCACCCTGTCCAGCGGCCGCGCCGAAGTCGTGCTTGGCGACGGCAGGCAGGTCGACCCCGACCGTATCCAATGGGGCGCTCGCGGCGGGGTCCTGAACCTCAATGGCAATGACATCACGTTCAATCGACTGCACGCCAATGCCAAAGACCATGGCGCCACGATCACCAACACCGCGACGAAGACCGCAACCGTAACCATCAACGTCGCGCCCGTGGCCCCGCCAACGGTAAGCGATTACATACTGATGCCCATCAGGTCGGGAACCGGACAGCGGGGCGACCTGTACAAGAAAGGGGCCGACTACTATGTCTTGAAACAAGACAATTTCCCCGCCTACAGCACCCCCGTCAGCGAGGACTACTGGGAATACGTGGGACAAGTCCGCGAGGTCGCGCTGACGAAGGCGAATGAACGCAAACGGGCGTACTTCCCCGGACAGTCGGAATTCATCTTCCCGGGAACTCTGCAGGGCAATATCGACGTCAGCATCGCCAACCCGTCGCAGGCGGTGTTCATCGCCGACGGCGGCATGGACCTCGGCGAAAACTCGTTCACGCAGCGGCAAGGCGAACTGGTCTTCCAGGGCCACCCGGTGATCCATGCGATCAACACCCCGGATGATGCGCGCAAGCTGCTCGATCTCGGGGATGACTCCGTCCGGACGCAATCCGTGTCGTTTGACCAGCCGGATTGGGAAACGCGCGAGTTCGCCGTCGGGAAACTGGCGCTGACAGACACCACTTTCCGCTTGTCACGCAACGCCACCCTGCTGGGCGACATTGTCGCGGAGCGCGCGCAGGTCATCCTGGGCAGCCCGCTGCTGTACCTCAACAGGAACGATGGCGGACCCCTGGGCCAGGAACCGCTGAAAGGCACATCCATCGCCAGCACGGACGCCGACAAGAGCCGTTACCAGGGCAAGGTTTCCGTGGGCGGACACTCAACACTGGACATCCACGAGCAATTCGCGGGCGCCATCGATGCCGGCGACAGCGCCATCAATGTCTTTTCAGATCAGGCGACGTTGACCGGCTACAGCCGCTTCACCGCCAGCGCATTGACGCTGCACCGCGGCGCGCATCTGCGGGGAGCCGCCGGCTGGTATGGCGACAGCGTCATCACGGTGGCCGACGGCGCGGCGCTGACGCTGTCCGGCAACACCGCGAGCCTGCCATCGACCGACATCCGCCCGGCCGATTACTTCACCAACGGCATCCATCTGCTGGGCAGCGATGCCAGCGTGCACATGGCGCCCGGCAGCCATTCGTTCAGCGATATCTCCAGCCTGACGGCAAGCCACATCACATTGGGCACGCCGGCCGCAACCGCGCCGCCCCAGACCGTGTATGCCGGAGCCGTGAGCGCCGCCCAGGCGGACATGCAGGCAAACGACCATTCCCGCTGGATCATCACGGGCGATTCCACGCTGAAATCGCTGCGCGCCAGCAACGCGATCCTGGGTTTCGACGACAAGGACCTGACGCAACAGGCGTTCATGACGCGGGCGAATCCCGGCTCTGCGCTGGCATTGAATCCGCCTCCGGCCGGGACGACGAAGGCGTCCTACACGCTGACCGTCGACACCGTTGCCGCATCGGACAGCGTGTTTGCCCTGCGCGTCGACCCGACCAGCGGCGAGCATGACCAGTTGACGGTCAGCACCCAGCTTGACGGCAGCGGCAACCGCTTGCGAATCACCGATTTCGGCATCCCTCGAAGCGGCGCTGCCACGCAAGCCAGGGAAACGCTGCTGGTGAGCGCCCCATCATCCACGCCGGCAGACCTGTTCACGCTGGAGCAGGCTTTCGCAAACGTCGATGTCGCCGATACGCCAGCCCAGGGCAATCCATGGTTGGGCGGCCTTGCGGTCAGCCATGACGCGGACCAACGGCAATGGCGGCTCATCAGCCTGCGCAGCGATGCCCCCTGGCGGCTGACGCAAGATCGCCAGTTCGATTTGCTGCATCTGCCGACGGCGGGTCGCGTGGAATTGTCCCAACCCGGCGCGGACTGGACCCCGCACACCCTGCAGACCGACACGCTGATCGCCAGCGGCGTGCATTTCGCCCTGAGCGCGCGGCCGCAAAGCGGCGAAAGCGACAGCATCCTCATCACCACCGTGGCCCAGGGCGGCGACAACAGCCTGGATCTCACGCTCCTGGTACACGACCCCGTGCCGCCCGACAGCAGCGGCGCCCTGCTGCTGGCAGCCGCCCCCGTGACGACGGCGGACAGCTATTTCAAACCCGGCTCCGTCACGCAGGGGCTCACCGTCTACACGCCCAATCTGGAAATCGTCAGCAACGGCACGCTGAAGAAATGGCAATTGGCATACAAGGGGCGCCCGGAGGCCTTGCCGCCCGGCGAGACACCGACGCCCGGCGATGCGCCGACGACGCCGCTGCCAGGCGATGCCGGTGGCGGCGACAAGGCAGAGCCCCCGCTCGGCACCGGATCGACCGACACGCCTCCCGGCGCGGACGCCACCGGCCCTGCCGATAACCCCGCCGACACGGGTTCCACCGGTCCCGCCGATACCCCCACCGACACGGGTTCCACCGGTCCCGCCGATACCCCCACCGACACGGGTTCCACCGGCCCTGCCGATAACCCCGCCGACACGGGCGTCACCGGTCCCGTCGATACCCCCACCGACACGGGTTCCACCGGTCCCGCCGCCCCGCAAGCCGAGAAGGAACCCGGCCTGGATCCGACCCCTGTCGGTACACCGGATACGGGTACCGCCGCGCGCGGCACGGGCGGCCTGTCGCTGTTCACGCCATTCTCATTGAGACTGTCCGACTTGGACGCCCTGCAATCGCGCGGGGGAATCATCGACCGGTTGCAACAATCCGGCATCACCGCGAACGATGACACCATCAAGCAGATTACCTCGGTACGGCGGCAAATCCTCCGCACCAGCGTGCTGGCCAGCCTGCCGAAGGTCGCTTTCGTGCTTGAGACCAACCAGCTCAACAAACGGTTGGGAGACGTGCGCCAATTGAATGAACAAGCCGGGCTATGGTTCAAGACCAGCCAGGGCCAGGCCGACTACGAGCAACTGCACCTGAAACACACCACGCTGCAACTGGGTCTTGACCGCAAGCTGGGCAGGCAGTTGTATGGCGTCATGGGAAGCTACACCCAAGGGTCCGCCCGAGGAGAAGGCGATCTGTCGGAAAAGCACACCACGGGCGGCATCGGCGTCTACTACGCGTGGATCAACGAGAACGGCCCCTTCATCGACGTCGTCGCCAAGTACTTGAAAACCCGCCAGGCCTACCATCTGCCGGCCAACCTGAACATCGACGGCCAGGACGCGCGATCCACGTCGCTGCTGGCCAGCGTGCAGGCGGGATGGCGGCAGAACCTGTTCAATGGCCGCGCCTTCGTCGAACCCTCGATCGAAGTGGCCACCGGCCGCGCCAGCGCCTATACGCTGCATGGCGCCGACAACAGCGTCGATGTGCGGATCAATGCCAGCACGCCGATCTATGCCAAGATCGGCGCCGCTGCCGGGTTGACCCTGGAGTCGGACGAACAGCATGCGCTGACCCTGTCCGCGGGGCTGTTCCGGCTGCAGAACCTGCGGCGCGGCGGCAGTGTCGAGATCCTGAACAACAGCGTTCCGGGAGACAGGTTGAGCAATCCGATGGCGGACGACAGCCGTTATCTGGTCAACGTGTCGCTCAACGCCAGGCTGTCGCCCAACTGGCGCGTTTACAGCCAGGTCGAAAGCAGCTTCGCCGGCAAACTGAAACACGACTACAGCGGCCAGGTCGGTGTGCGCTATCAGTTTTGAACGAAGCCGGCGCGCCCCCGGATACCGTCCGCCGGTAGCCGCGCGCGCCGGCACAGGCCGCCGCCATCGCCGCTACAGCACCTCGTCGCGCAGGTAGTACCACCGGTACAGCAGCGCCTGGCCGATCCGGCGGAACGGCGCGAACAGGTGGCCGGGCAGCGGCGTGTTGTAAATCGGCAAATTCCAGCTGACCCCATCCTGCCCCATCATGCGCTGCGCCAGGCGCCGGCCGGCATGCGCCGAGAACGCCACGCCGTTGCCGCCGTAGCCGAAGGCGTAGAACACCTGGCGCGCCGGATCGGGTTGGGTGATGCGCGGCATCATGTCGTGGCTGACGTCGACCCAGCCGGTCCAGGCGTAGTCCACGTCGATGCCGCGCAGCGCCGGGAACTTGCGCGCCAGGCCATGGCGCAGCAGCGCCAGGTGGCGCGGGTGTTGCGCGTCGGCGCCGCGCAGCGCGCTGCGGCTGCCGATCTGCATGCGGCCATCCGGCAACAGCCGGTAGTAGAAACGCAGGGTGCGGGTATCGGTGATGAACACCGTGCTTTTCAGGCCGGCCTGCGCCCGTTCGTCCGGCGTCAGCGCCCGCGTCACCATGGAATTGGACAGGATCGGCATGATGCGGTTGTCCAGCAGCCGGTTCACCCCCTGCGCCGTGTAGCCGCCGGTCGCGAACGCCACGCGCCGGGCGCGCACGGTGCCGCCCGGGGTCTGCAGGCGGTAGCCGCCGCCCTCTTCGGTCCAGCCCAGCACCGGGCTGCCCGGATGCAGCCGCACCCCCAGCGCGCGGGCCTGCCGCATGTAGCCATAGGCCAGTTTCAGCGGATGCACGCCGATGCCGTCCGGTTCGAGCAGAGCGCCCATCGCCTCGTGGTCATCGACGTAGCGTTCGCGCAGCTCGTCGCGGGTCAGCATGCGGGTGTCGTAGCCGAACTGCTCGCGCATCACCCGCGCCTCGTTGCGCAGGAAGTCCATCTTCTTCTCGCGGTGCGCGGTGTAGAGATGGCCGCCGGGTTGCGCGTCGCAGTCGATCTGCGCCACCAGGCTCTTCCAGTAGTCGAAGCCCTCGTGGATCTCGGCATCCAGGCGCCGCGCGGTCTCCAGCCCCCAGCGTTCGATCCATTGCGAGCGGTACAGCCGGCCCGAGGCGTTCTGGCCCTGCCCGCCGTTGCGGCTGGTGCAACCCCACACGGCGCGGTTGGCCTCCAGCACCACCGCCCGCACGCCGTAGTCGCGCGCCAGCGCCAGCGCCGCCGACAGGCCGGTGAACCCTGATCCGACGATGACCACGTCGGCCTCGATGTCGCTCTGGATCGGCCCGTCGTCCGCCGGCGGCGGTCCGGCCGTGGCGACCCAGTAGGTGGGCGCGTATTCCTGTCCGCGCCCCGGCGGCGACACCAGCGGGTCGTAGGTCGGGTTGTAGGCGCTGGCGGCCGGGCTGGCCGCCGGCGCGCCGGCGGGATCGACGAACGTACCGGCGGTATTCGACAGATCGGAAGACATAGCGGCATCCATGGGGCGGTGTCCGGTGGCGGCGTCGGCTCAGGCGCGGGCCGACAGCGCCGGGCGTTGCTTGCGGAAGGCGTTCTTGACGCGGATCTTGCCGTCCTGGAACGTGAAGACGTCGACCATGTCGGCCTCGACCCGCGAGCCGTCCGCCGCCGTGCCGGTGAAGGTGCATTCGGACACGCCGCGGTCGCCCGCCACCCAGTGGCCGCCGTTGTTCCATTGCGCATCGGGAAAGCTCTTCCAGGCCGCCTCGAAGGCCGCGCGCACGGCCTCGCGGCCGCTGTGCCGGGCGCCCCAGCGCTCGGGACCGCCCACCGTTTCGAAGACGCAGTCGTCGCTCATGAAGGACATCAGGGCGTCGATATCGTGGCGGTTCCAGGCGGCCGCGAACTCGGCCAGCATGTCCACGGTGACGGTCTTGTGCATTGCCTACCCTCCTCGATCGCCGGGCGCGGCATGCGCCCAGGCTGTAAACCCAAGGTACGCGGGGGGTCAGGAAGGGTCTAGAACCAGACACGGCAAATCGCTTGCACCAGACCGGCGCCGGCGTCAGGCGGCGGCCTGCGCCAACCGCGCCGCCACCTCATCGCCCTGCGTCATGCCCCGCATGCCGATGAACACCAGCGACGGCGCCCGCACCTCGGACGGGCGCGCCGCCTGGGTATCGAAGCGCACCCGGCGCCCCGCCAACTGCACCAGCACCCAGCCGTGGCGCTCGGTGCGCACCCAGCCCTTGGCGCGCAGCCAGTGGCGCGGCAACCGCCGCAGGGCCTCGGCCAGGCGGTCGGCATGCAGCACCGCCGGCGCCGGCCAGAGCAAGCTCTGGAACGGATGGCTCGGATCGTCGGCGGGCGCTGCGTGCGCAGGGCGCGCGGCATCCGCGGGCGCGCCATGGACATGCGCCGGGTCGCCGTGGGCGTGCGCCGGGTAATCATGGCCGTGCGCCAGGTCGTCGCAAGCGCCCGCGCACGTCGCATGGCCGCATGCCGTCGCTCCGGCCAACGCGCCCAGATCCACCCGCGCTTCCCGGGTCGACACGATCGGCGCCCCGTCCGACTGCGCCCGCAGCCAATCGCGCAGCGCCGGCAGCTCGTCCGGCGGCAGCAGGTCGGTCTTGTTCAGCACCAGCAGGTCGGCCGCGCGCAGCTGGCGCTGCGCCGTGTCGGCCAGCAGCGGGTCCGCCAGCGTGTCGCGGATGCCGCCGGCGTCCACCAGCACCAGCACCGCCTCCCGTTGCAGCAACGGATCCGACAGGCCCACTTGCGCGATGCGTCCGGGGTCGGACACCCCGCTGGCCTCGATCACGATCCACTCGGGCGCCGGGTCCAGCGCCAGCACCCGCGCCAGCGCGTCGTCCAGGCCTCCCGCCATTGAACAGCAGACGCAGCCGTTGGCCAGCCGGATCACGTTGTCGGCGCGCGCCGCCAGCAGGCCAGCGTCGATGTCCACCGGCCCGAAATCGTTGACCAGCACCGCGGCGCGGCGTCCACCGGCCGCCAGCACGTGGTTCAGCAAGGTGGTCTTGCCGGCGCCCAGGAAGCCGCCCACCACCGTCAGCGGAATGCGCCCCATGTCACGCCGCCCGCGGCGCCAGCGGCCGGCCGCCGATGACGGTGCCCAGCACCTCGATGTCCTTGAGCCGTTGCGCCGGCGCCGCTAGCGGATCGTCGCGCAGCACGCAGAAATCGGCGTGCTTGCCGACCTCGATCGAGCCGACCAGGTGGTCCATGTGCAGCGTGTAGGCCGCGCCCAGGGTGATGGCATGCAAGGCCGCTTCGACGCTGATGCGCTCGGACTCGCCCAGCACCCGGCCCGAGGCGGTCTGGCGGTTGACGGCGCACCAGGCCGTGAACAGCGGCCCCAGCGGCGTGATGGGCGCATCCGAATGGATCGCGAACGGCACGCCCGCCCGCGCGGCCGAGGCGCAGGCGTCCATGCGGTTGGCGCGGTCCGGCCCCATGGTCAGGGCATGGTGGGCATCGCCCCAGTAGAAGATGTGGTTGGCGAACAGGTTCACGCACATGCCCAGACTGGCCATGCGGCGGAACTGCGCCGCGTCCGCCATCTGGCAATGCTGCAGGGTGTGGCGGTGATCGCGCCGCGGGCTGCGGCGCAAGGCCCGGTCGATGGCGTCGATCGCCAGTTCGGTGGCTTCGTCGCCATTGGTGTGGATATGCAGCTGCGCGCCGGCGTCGTGATAGGCCTGTACCAGGGCGTCCAGCTCGCCCGGGGCGATGACCCAGATGCCGTTGGGCGCGCCGTTGTAGTAGCCCGGCCAGCGCACCCTGGCGGTGAAGCCCTGGATCGAGCCGTCCACCACCAGCTTGACCATGCCCAGCCGCAGCTTGCCATGGTTGAGCCGGCCGGCCTCGCGCAGCTTCGCCAGGCAGGCGGCCGGGTCGCCGGCATAGGTCAGCGCGGACGCCGCCGGCACGATGCGCACCGGATAGTCGGGCTCGGCCGTGACCCGCGCCAGCGTCGCCAGGCCCTCGTCGCCCAGCTCGTTGACCAGGTCGGTGGCGGTGGTGACCCCGGCCCATTGCGCCACCTTGCCGAACATGCGCAGGCCGTTTTCGGACAGGCCCACGGTGCGGAACGGATTGCCGATCAGCCGCATCACCGGGAACATGGCGGCGAACTCGCACAGCTCGCCGCTGGGCTGGCCGTCGGCAAAGCGGCTGATGCCTTCGATATCCGTATCGCGGTCGATGCCGGCGCGCGCCAGCATCGGCGTGTTCACATTCATCAGATGCATGCTGGCATGCATCACCACCACAGGCCGCTCTGCCGATACCGCGTCCAGGTCGCGCACGCTCATGCGCTGGCCGCCGAAGAAGATCGGGTCGAAGCCCCAGCCGATCAGGGTCTGGTCCGGCGCCAGGCCGGCGGCGAATTCGGCGAGGCGCGCCGCCACCGCCTCGAAGCTCTTCAGGCCCGGCCAGACGCGGCCGTCCGGCCCGCGGCGGTCGTAATAGCCGACGTAGGCGAACTGCCACATGCCGCCTTCCGGCAGATGGCAATGCCCCTCCACCAGCCCCGGCATCAGGATGTGGTCAGCGTAGCGCTCATCCAGTTCGGCGGGGCCCCAGCCGGCCAGGTCTTCGCGGCTGCCCACGCCCAGGATGCGGCCGTCGCGCACCGCCACGTGGGTGGCGCGCGGCTGCGCCGGATTCATCGTCAGGATGGCGCGGGCGGCAAAGATGGTGGTGCGGGCGGCGGCTTGCGCCTGCGCCGGATGCGGCGTGTCATGCATGTTGCGTGCTCCCGTTCGTGGTGTCCGACAGCGCCTGCAGGTCGGGCTTGTTCCAGGCCTTGCCCGGCACCGAATCCATCAGGCGGCGCGTGTATTCGTGTCGCGGGTGATAGAAAATCGTGGCGGCGCGGTCCAGCTCCACCAGCTGCCCGTGCCGCATCACGGCGATGCGGTCGCAGATCTGCGCCGCGACGCGCAGATCGTGCGTGATGAACAGCACCGACAGATCGAACTGGCCGCTGACGGTCTTGAGCAGATCCAGCACCTGCGCCTGGATCGACACATCCAGCGCCGAGACCGCCTCGTCGGCCACCAGCAGCCGCGGCTTGAGCGCCAGCGCCCGGGCAATGCCGACCCGCTGGCGCTGGCCGCCCGAGAACTGGTGCGGATAGCGCTCGCCCGCGTCGCCGCCCAGCCCCACCAGGGCCAGCAGTTCGCGGGCTTCGCGCAGCGCGGTCTGGCGGCTCACGCCAAAGCCGATGGGGCCCTGCGCGACCGAATCGACGACGCGCTGGCGGGGGTTGAGCGAGGCGTACGGGTCCTGGAACACCATCTGGATCTGGCGCCGGTAGGGACGGAAATCCCGTGGCGTCATGCCCACCAGTTCACGGCCGTCCAGCCGCACGCTGCCGCTGTCGGGCGCCACCAGCCCGATCAGGGCGCTGCCCAGGGTCGACTTGCCCGAGCCGGACTCGCCGACCAGTCCCAGGGTTTCGCCCTGCCGGATCTCCAGCGAGATATCGCGCAGGGCGTCGACCCGGCGCCCGCCGGTGACGTAGGTCTTGCAGAGATTGGCGACCGTCATCAGCGCGGGCGTGGCGGCGGCTTCATCCTTGCCCTCGGGCTTGTGCGGGACGGCCGCGATCAATTGGCGGGTGTAGGGATGCCGTGGCCGGTTCAGGATCTCTTCGGCCGTTCCGGCCTCGACCACCGCGCCCTGGCGCATCACCACGATGCGGTGGGCGATATCGGCCACCACGCCAAAATCGTGGGTGATGAAGATGACGCCGATTCCCATGCGCCGCTGGATGTCCTTGATGAGCGCCAGGATCTGCGCCTGCGTGGTGACGTCCAGCGCGGTGGTGGGCTCGTCGGCGATCAACACGTCCGGCTCCAGCGCCAGCGCCATCGCGATCACCACGCGCTGGCGCTGGCCGCCGGACAGCTGGAACGGAAAGGCCTGGTACATGGCCCGCGGGTCGGGCAGCAACACCTGGCCGAACAGGTCCAGCACACGCTGCCTGCGGGCGCCGGCGTCCAGCCTGGTGTGCCAGGCCAGCACTTCCTCTACTTGCCGGCCCACCCGCATGACGGGATTGAGCGCCGTCATGGGTTCCTGGAACACCATGCCGAATTTTCGGCCGCGCAGGCCCTGCCACTCCGACGCCGACAGGCCGACCAGGTCGCGGCCGCCGTACAGGATCTGTCCCTGGGTCACGCGCAGTTGCTCCGGCGGCAGCAGGCCCATGATGGCGTGCGCGGTGACGGATTTGCCTGATCCGGACTCACCCACCACGCACAGGATCTCGTTGCGGTTGACGGTATAGGACACCCCCCGCACCACCGTCGTGCCGCCGTGGGTGATGGACACGCCGAGATCGCGGACTTCAAGCAGTGCGCTCATCAGGCCCTCCGTTTGCTGGCCAGCTTGGGGTTGAGGGCATCGTTCAGGCCGTCGCCGATCAGGCTGACCGCCAGCACCGTCAGGAAGATGGCCGCGCCCGGCAGCGTCACCGCCCACCAGGCGGTCAGGATGTAGGGCCGGTTGCTGCCGATCATCAGGCCCCAGCTCATCACGTTGGGATCGCCCAGCCCCCAGGAAAGACAGGCCGGCCTCGAACAGGATGGCGGTGCCGATGGCCAGCGTCGCCGAGACGATCAGCGGTGGCAGCGCGTTGGGCAGGATCACGCGCCAGATGATGCGCGCGTTGCTGGAGCCGATCACTCGTTCGGCCAGCACGTATTCGCGCCGCTTCAGGCTCAGGAATTCCCCGCGCGCCAGGCGCGCGGTGGCGGTCCAGCTGACCACGCCGATCGCCACGGCGATGGTGCCCAGCGAGGGCGAGAACAGCGTCACCAGCACCATGGCGAACAACAGCGCCGGCAGCACCTGGAAGAACTCGGTGATGCGCATCAGCGTTTCATCGACCCAGCCGCCGTAGTAGCCGGCCAGCGCGCCCACCGTGATGCCGATGGCCATCGACAGCACCGCCGCCACCACGCCGACCAGCAAGGTGGCGCGGCCACCATAGATCATGCCGGTCAGCACGTCCCGGCCCAGGTAGTCGGAGCCCAGCAGCAGCTCGCCGCCGGGAGGCTCCATGGGCGCGCTGGCGATCTCGAACGGATCCGCCTGCATCAGCAGCGGGCCGAACAGCACCACCGCCAGGATGGCGGCCAGCAACAGCAAGCCGACGAGCGCGCCCGGATTGCGGGCGAACGCGCGCAGCGCTTCGTACGACGGCCGCGCCGGGCGGGCGGCCACCGCCGCGACGGCGCCGGACAACACGGGAGGAACGTGGCTCATGAGGTCTTTATCCTGGGATCGATCAGCCGGTAGGCCAGGTCGGTGAGTTGGTTCATCACCACCACCAGCAGGGACGCGAACAGCAGGATGCCGAGCAGGGTCGGATAGTCGCGCCGCAGCACGGAATCGAACGCCAGCCGGCCCAGGCCCGGCCAGTTGAAGACCGTTTCCACCAGGATGGCGCCCGCCAGCACGTTGCCGAATTGCAGCCCCAGCATGGTCACCACCGGCAGCACGCCGTTGCGCAGCGCGTGCCGGTAGAGCACGATGCGCTCCGGCAGCCCCTTGGCGCGGGCGGTGCGGATGTAGTCGGCCGCCAGCGCATCCATGACGCTGGCGCGCGCCAGCCGGCTGTATTGCGCCAGGTACACGAACGCCAGCGTGAAGGCCGGCAGCACCAGGTGGTGCAGCACGTCCAGCGCGCCGGCCCAGCCGTCCTGCGGACCGCCCGCCGAACGCATGTCCGACACCGGGAACCACGGCAGCGCCGAGGCGAACAGGATGATCAGGATGATGCCGGTCCAGAACACCGGCGCGGAATAGCCCACGATCGACAGCAGCGTGATGCCCTGCGACAACGGCCCGTTGGGCTTGCGCGCCGCCAGCGTGCCCAGCGCCGTGCCCACGACGAAGGCGCTGGACACCGCGGTCACCACCAGCAGCAGCGTGGCCGGCACCCGCTCCCAGATCAGCTGGGCCACCGGCAGGTTGAAGAAGTACGAATGGCCGAGGTCGCCGCGCGCCACCTGCGACAGGTACAGCCCCAGTTGCACCAGGAACGGCCGGTCCAGCCCGTACTGGACGCGCAGCTGGGCCCGCAGTTCCTCGCTGATGCCGCCCATGGAGCCGGCGATGGTTTCGACCGGATCGCCGGGCGAGATGTGGATCAACAGGAAATTCAGCGTCACCACCGCCAGCAGCAACACCACGGCATAGCCGATCCGACGCGCGAGATAGCGCAACATGGCCGCCTCCCGTTATTGCAGATAGGTATCGTCCAGCGGCGACAGCAGGCCCCAGATGCCATCGGGCAGGCCATGCACCTTCTTTGACGACAGCGTGTGGTACGGAATGACGGTCAGGAAATCGATCGGCAGATCCTCGGTCACGATCTGCTGGAACTGCGCATACAGCGCGCGGCGTTTGGCCTCGTCGGTTTCGGTGCCGGCCTGTTCCAGCAATTCGTCGACCTTGGGGTTCTTGTAGGACTGGGTGTTGGTCCAGATGATGTCGCGGATATTGCTCGACAGGTAGGTGCGGTGCACGCCGATCACCGGATCGCCCCAGTTGAAGACCAGGTCGGTGGTCATGTCGAAATCATGGCTGGCGATGCGCTTGGCCCAGGTCGGGAAATCGGGCGAGGCGCGCACCTGGATCGCGATCCCCACCTTCTTGAGCTGGCTGCGCAGGTACTCCGCCACGTTCTTGCCCTGCACGTCGCTGCCGGGCATGTAATCGACCGTCAGGGTCATGCGCTCACCCTTGCCGTCTTTCTTGAATCCGGCGTCATCCAGCAACTGCTCGGCCTTCTTCAGATCGAGCGGGTACTTCTTCAGGTCCTGGGTCGCAAAGGGGCTGGAGGCCACGATCGGCCCGTCCGCCGGCTGGGCGAAGCCGGCGTTCAACGCCTTGGTGATGAAGCCCTTGTCGGTGGCGTAGGCGATCGCCTGCCGCACGCGCACGTCGTCCAGCGGCTTGCGCGCGGTATTGAACGCCAGCCAGCTGAGCGCGCCGATGCCTTCGTAGCCACGGCTGGTCATGACGATCTGCGGGTTGTCCTTGGCGCGGCGCAGGATGGTCGGCTCGGTCATGTACGGCAGCACGCCGATGTCGCCGCGCTCCAGCCCGATCAGCAGGTTGGTGGCGTCGGGATTGATCTTCACCACCACCCGGTCCAGGTAGGGTTTGCCTTTTTCGAAGAACTTGTCGAAGCGCTCCAGCACGATCTCCTGGCCCGGCTTGAAGTCCTTGAGCATGAACGGGCCCGAGCCGACCACGTTGGCGGAATTGCGCGGATGGTTCTTCAGGTCCTGGCCGTCGCCGTAGATGTGCTTGGGCAGCACCGGCATCAGGGCCGGCGACAGCGCCAGCAGGATCGCCGGATGCGGCCGGCTCATGCGCAGCACCGCGGTATACGGATCGGGCGTGTCGACGCTTTCGACGGGCGCCAGCATGCTCTGGAACGGATGGTTCTGCTTGACCGCCATCACCGAGAACGCCACGTCCGCCGACGTCACCGGCTGGCCGTCGTGGAACAGCGCGTCGTGGCGCAGGTGCAGGGTCAGCGATTTCGCGTCCGGCGCCAGTTCCCACGACTGCGCCAGGTAGGGTTGCGGCTTCCAGTCGGCGTCGTAGCGCAGCGGGCTGGCGAACAACTGGGCGCTGGGCAACGCCGTGGCGATGCCCGACTGCACCGCGCCATTCAGGTGCCGCGGCACCTGCGTCGAGCCGATCACCAGCGTGCCGCCCGGCTTGGGCGCATCGGCGGCCACGGCCGCGTGCGTGCCGGCCGCCATTGCCCATGCTGTCAGTATTGCGGCAAAGCCGCGTGTCGCGCTGCGCATCATCCACCCCTTGGTATTGTTGGCATGAGCCATTCAAACGATGGCGGTAGCGCTAGCCTAGTCAACCCGGGGGCCCCCGCTTAGTACCAAACCGCCGGACTTGTTGGTGCCAGGCCGGCGGTTGACCCGGCTCAGCGCGCGCCGGCCGCCAGCGCCCGCGCATACAACGCCGCCACCGCGCAGCTGTCGACCCTCGCCTGCACCGCGTCCGAGCGGCTGGTCAGCAACACCGGCACGCGCGTGCCCAGCACCAGCCCGGCGGTGGCCGCGCCGGCCAGCCAGGTCAGTTCCTTGTAGAGCATGTTGCCGGCCTCGATGTCGGGCACCAGCAGGATGTCGGCGTCGCCCGCCACGGGCGAGACGATGCCCTTCTGCTCGGCCGCCTGGCGCGAGATGGCGTTGTCGAAAGCCAGCGGGCCGTCGATCTGGCCGCCGCGGATCTGCTGGCGGTCGGCCATCTTCGACAACGCCGCCGCGTCCAGCGTGGCCGGCATGGCGGGGTTGACCGATTCGGTGGCGCACAGCACCGCCACCTTGGGCCGCGCCACGCCCAGCGCGCGCGCCAGGTCGATGGCGTTCTGCGCGATGTCGGCCTTTTCCTGCAGGGTCGGCGCGATGTTGACGGCGGCGTCGGTCAGGAGGAACAGCTTGGGATAGGCCGCCGCCGCCATCACGAAGGCGTGGCTGATGCGCCGGCCGGTGCGCAGCCCGGATTCGCGCGCCACCACCGCCGACATGAAGTGGTCGGTGTGCAGGCTGCCCTTCATCAGCATGCCGACCGCGCCGTCGCGCGCCAGGCCGGCCGCGGCGCGCGCGGCCAGCGCTTCATCGTCGGGGGTGTCGACGATCTCCAGCGAGCCGGGGCGCAGGCCCAGCTCGGCCATCAGGGCCGCCAGCCGGGCCGCTGGCCCGACCAGCAGCGGCTCGATATAGCCGGCCTCGCGGGCCTGCACGGCGGCGCCCAGGCTGGACGCGCACAGCGGATAGGCCACCGCCGTGCGCACCCGCCCGGCCGACAGCGCCGCGGCGCGCAGCGGCTCGAACAAGCGGTCGCTGGCCATGGCGTCAGCCGCGCACCGGATCGATCGGCAGCGGCACCTCGCCGGGCTGGAACGGCTGGTTGACGTAGCGCTTGTACTTGTCCAGCAGGCGCAGCGGCTGCTTGAGCGCGTCGCGCCGGAACGGGTCGCCCAGTTCCTGGCTCACCATCATCTCCAGCACCGTGGTCTTGCCCTCGGACTGCGCCTTGCACGCCGCCTGCAAGGCCGCGCCGACCTGGTCGGCATGCTCGACCCGGATGCCCTCGGCGCCCATGGCCCGCGCCAGCTCCGAGAAGTTCGGGTTCAACAGGTTGCTGCCGACGAAGCGGCGGCCGTAGAAGTCCACCTGGTTCTTCTTCTCGGCGCCCCACTGGCCGTTGTGGAACACCACCGCCGTGACCGGGATGCGCTCACGCACGCAGGTCAGCAGTTCCTGGAAGCTCATGCACCAGGCGCCGTCGCCGACGTAGGCCACCGCCGGCCGGTCGGGCCGGCCCAGCTTGGCGCCGATCAGGGCCGGCAAGGCGTAGCCGCAGTTGCCGAAACTCATGGCGGCCAGCATCGAATCCGGCTCGTCGAAGCGCAGGTAGCTGTTGGACACCGAGCAGATGTTGCCGATGTCGGTGGACACCATCACGTGCCTGGGCATGGCGCGCTCCAGCTCGCGCAGCATGCGGCGCGGATGCATGCGGCCGCCGCCATGCTCGATGATGTCCAGGCTCCAGTCGTCGCGTTCGTGCGACCAGCCGTCCAGTTCTTTTTCCCAGGCGTTTTTCTGTGCCGCGATCTCTTCGCCGCGGGCCGCCTTGGTGGCCACGCAGGCCACCTCGCGCTCACGCAGTTTCGCCGCCAATGCCGCCGCCGCCGGCTTGGCGTCGCCGCAGATGCCGACCGACACCGGCCGCACCAGGCCCAGCATCCGATGGTCGGCGTCGACCTGGATGATGCGCGCGCCCTGCGGCCAGTAATCGAGCCCATGCTGCGGCAAGGTGCCGAAGGGTCCCAGGCGCGTGCCCAGCGCCAGCACCACGTCGGCCTGCGACAGCAGCTTCATGCCGGCCTTGGAACCCTGGTAGCCCAGCGGCCCGCACCACAGCGGATGGCTGGCCGGGAAGGCGTCGTTGTGCAGGTAGCTGGTGACCACCGGCGCGCCCAGCAGTTCGGCCAGCGCCACGCATTCGGCCTGGCCGGCCGAGAACAGCACGCCGCCGCCGGCCACGATCACCGGGAATTTGGCGCCGGCCAACAGGCGGGCGGCCGCTTCCAGGTCCTCTTCGGAGCCGGGGCCACGGCGGATGCGGCGCGGCTCCGGAATGGCCACGTCGATCTCGCCGTAGAAATAGTCGCGCGGGATGTTCAGCTGGGTCGGGCCGCGCTCGGCCAACGCGTTGTCGAAGGCCTTGGCGGTGAATTCGGCCATGCGGTCGGGGCGGTTGACGTGCGCCTGGTACTTGGTGATGCGCGAGAAGATCGGCAGCTGCTCGGTTTCCTGGAAGCCGCCCAGGCCCATGCCGGCAGTGCCGGTCTCGGGCGTGATCGCCACCACCGGGCTGTGGGCCCAGTAGGCCGCGGCCACGCCGGTGACGAAGTTGGTGATGCCGGGGCCGTTCTGCGCGATGCAGACGCCGTGGCGGCCGGTGACGCGCGAATAGCCGTCGGCCATGTGGGCGGCGCCCTGCTCGTGCACCGTCGGCACGAAGCGGATGCCGGCGGCGGGGAACAGGTCCAGCGCGTCCATGAAGGCCGAGCCGACGATGCCGAAAACGTCCTTGACGCCCTGCGCCACCAGCGTCTCGACGAACGCTTCGCTGGGGGTCATGTGTTGCTTGCTGCTCATGGTCTCTCTCCTGGCGGACCGGCGCGGCTTGGATTGCATATTGGCCGGGGTAAACCGATACTGCAGCAGAAGCCCGGCGTTTCCCACCCTGCAGCGTTCCATTTTCTGCAGAATCCGCACCAACCTGGCGGCCTTTCGCCAAATCTTCAAATATTGAAAGATGAAAGACGAATCCTCCGCGGCGCTGCGCGCGCTGACCCTGCTGGAACAGGTCGCCGGTTCCGAGGCGCCGGTATCGCTGGCGGCGCTGACCGACGCCACCGGCCTGCCCAAGCCGTCGGTGCTGCGCATCCTGTCGCGGCTGGTGGACGCCGGCATGCTGCTGCGCGAGCCCGCCGGCAAGAGCTACATCACCGGCCCGCGGCTGGCGCTGCTGGCGCGCGACACCCTGCTCAATTCGCCGCTGCGGGCCGAGCGCCACCGCATCCTCGACAGCCTGGTCGACGAGATCGGCGAGACCTGCAACTGCACCATGCTGGACGGCGACGAGGTCATCTACCTGGACCGGGTCGAGACCGCCTGGCCGCTGCGCGTCAACCTGCAGCCCGGCTCGCGCGTGCCGCTGCATTGCAGCGCCAGCGGCAAGCTGTTCCTGGCGCACATGCGGCGCGAGGCCCGCGCGCGGCTGCTGGCGGCGGCGCCGCTGCCGCGCTACACGCCCAACACGCTGTGCGACGCGGCCGCGCTGGAACGCGAGCTACTGGCGATCCGCAAGGAAGGCGCCAGTTTCGACCGCGAGGAATTCCTGCTGGGCATCGTCTGCATGGCCGTGCCCATCATGCGCGGACGCCGCGCCATCGCCGCGGTGGCGCTGCACGCGCCGATGGCGCGGCTGTCGATCGACGGCGCGCGCGCCTGGCTGCCGCGCATGCAGGAGGCCGCGCGTGCGCTGGCCGGCACCTACGAACCGTCGGCCTGACCCCGCCGGCGGCCGGCGCCCGCCTGCGCCGCGCCACCGCGCCGGGCCGCGCCGAGGCCCCAGGCCTTACACTGTCGGCCGAATCCGTATTTATCGCAGTTCCTGCGAGAGCCTCACCGTGACCCAGACGCCCTTTACCACCCTGCCCCTCCTACCCGCCCTGCTCGACAACCTGCAAAGCCTGGGGTTCGAGCACATGACGCCGATCCAGGCGCAAAGCCTGCCGCTGATCCTGGAAGGCCGCGACCTGATCGCGCAGGCCAAGACCGGCAGCGGCAAGACCGCGGCCTTCGGCCTGGGCGTGCTGCAGAAGCTCGATCCCACGCGCCTGGCGCCGCAGGCGCTGCTGCTCTGTCCGACCCGTGAACTGGCCGACCAGGTGGCGCAGGAACTGCGCCGGCTGGCCCGCCAGATCGCCAACGTCAAGATCCTGACGCTGTGCGGCGGCGCCGCGGCGCGCCCGCAGGCCGAATCGCTGGCGCGCGGCACCCACATCGTGGTCGGCACGCCCGGCCGCATCCAGGACCACCTGGCACGCGGCAGCCTCGACCTGTCGGGCCTGACCACGCTGGTGCTGGACGAGGCCGACCGCATGGTCGACATGGGCTTCCATGACGATATCGTGGCGATCGCCTCGCATTGCCCCGCCAAGCGCCAGACCCTGCTGTTCTCGGCCACCTACCCCGACAACATCCGCAAGCTGAGCGCGCGCTTCCTGCGCAACCCGGCCGAGGTCAAGGTCGAGGCCCAGCACGACGCCAGCCGCATCGAGCAGATCTTCTACGAGATCGACCCGGGCGAGCGCCTGGATGCCGTGGCCAAATTGCTGGCGCATTTCCGCCCGGTCACGACGCTGGCCTTCTGCAACACCAAGATCCGCAGCCACGACCTGGTCGAGCGGCTGCAGGCCGAGGGCATCAGCGCCCTGGCGCTGAACGGCGACCTGGAACAGCGCGAGCGCGACGAGATCCTGATCCAGTTCTCCAACCAGAGCTGCGCCGTGCTGGTGGCCACCGACGTGGCCGCGCGCGGCCTGGACATCCAGAACCTGGGCGCGGTCATCAACGTCGACGTGACCAAGGACACCGAGGTCCACGTGCACCGCATCGGCCGCAGCGGCCGCGGCGACCAGAAGGGCCTGGCCCTGAGCCTGTGCTCGCCCGACGAGATGCGCTGGGCCAACCTGATCGAGCAATACCAGGGCTCGCCCCTGACCTGGGGCGACCTCAAGTCGCTGCGGCCCAAGGCCGACCGGCCGCTGCGCGCGCCGATGGTGACCCTGTGCATCCAGGGTGGCAAGAAGGACAAGCTGCGCCCCGGCGACCTGCTGGGCGCCCTGACCGGCGACGGCGGCCTGGCCTTCGAGCAGGTCGGCAAGATCAACATCACCGAGTTCAACGCCTACGTGGCGCTGGACCGCAAGATCGCCAAGCAGGCCTTCTCGCGCCTGTCCAACAGCAACATCAAGGGCCGGCGCTTCCGCATGCGCTACCTCGAGGAACTGTAAGCATTCGTCAGCGGGCGCCCGCCACGCGGACGTAAACGCTTGATGGTCATATTCGGGATTTGCAATAATGGCCCACCTCGCGCCACCCTGGCGTGGGAGCGGGAACCAAAGGCTCAGCGTGCGCTCCAATCGGCGCATTGCATCCCTTAACCATCAAAAGAGAAATCCACCATGATCAAGTCCGATGACACCGGCAAGCTGATCCTGCGCCTGACCCTCGGCATTCTGATTCTGCTCCACGGCCTGTTCAAGATCACCGGCGGCGGCGTCGGCGGCATTGGCGGCATGCTGTCCTCGCACGGACTGCCCGGCTTCCTGGCCTATGGCGTCTACATCGGCGAAATCCTCGCGCCGGTGCTGCTGATCGTCGGCATCTACACCCGCCTGGGCGGCCTGATCATCGCCATCAACATGGTGGTCGCGATCCTGCTGGCGCACACCGGCCAGATCGGCAGCCTGACCAACAACGGCGGCTGGGCGCTGGAACTTCAGGGCATGTTCCTGTTCACGGCCCTGGCCATCGCCTTCATGGGCGCCGGCCGCTTCAGCCTGGCCGGCAACGGCGGCCGCTGGAACTGAGCGCCGCGGCGCAACCCGCGCCAACCTGGAAGGCCGCCGCGAGGCGGCCTTTTTTCATGGGCGTCCGCAGCAGGCCCAACCTCGCCGGAACAATTGCTACGAACGACATCAACGGTCACGCCGGCGCAAACATCCGTCACGCGAAAGCTGTTTCGGATCCATTACAGCGCCAGAACTCGCCCCCGCGGCCATGGCCTAATCCCTACGAGCCCAAGGAAGGCGTGACGCACGCCAGGCGCTCGGCAGGAGATCCCGAATGAAGAAGACGATTCTGTTGATGCTGGCGATGGCCAGCGCCCTTTCCGGTTGCGTGGTGGTGCCGGCGCGTCCGGCGTACTACCGGCCGGCGCCCGCCTATTACTATTACCCTGCGCCGCATTACTACTACCACGGCTATTGATCCGCGCGCCCCATCGCGCAAAGGAAATGCCATGAATGCCACCGCCAGGATTCCCCATTTGCGTCCGCTGGCCGCCGCCATCCTGATGACGGTCTGCGCGGGCGCGATGGCGCAGACCTACGCGCCACCGCCCGCGCCACCCGCTCCAGCCGCGCCGGCCTACGACAACGGCGACCCGTCCAATGCCAACCTCGCGCCGATCGAACGCAGTCCGCAACCGCCGCCGCCCCTGCCGGTCTACACGCAGCCGCCCGCCCCCGGCGACGGCTACATGTGGGTGCCGGGTTACTGGAGCCTGAACCGCTACGGCTACTTCTGGGTGCCTGGCGCGTGGGTGCTGGCGCCCTACACCGGCGCGCTGTGGACGCCGGGCTACTGGGGCTTCGTCGACGGCATCTACCTGTGGCACGCCGGCTACTGGGGGCCGCATATCGGCTTCTATGGCGGCATCAACTATGGTTTTGGTTATATCGGCATCGGCTACGTCGGCGGTTATTGGAACCACGACCGGTTCTTCTACAACCGCGCCGTGACCAACATCAACGTCACCCGCGTCACCAACGTCTACAACCACACGGTGGTGGTCAACAACAATATCGACAACCACCGCGTCAGCTACAACGGCGGTCCGGCGGGCATCCAGCGCCGGGCCGATCCGCGCGAGGTTGCCGCGCGCAACGAGCCGCACCGTCCGCCCACCGACTTGCAACGCGGCTTCGCCCGCGATGCCGGCGGCAACCGCGCCCAGTTCTTCGACCGCAACCAGGGACGTCCGCCGCAAGCCTTCGTCGACCATGCGCCGCCGCAGGGCCAACGCCCCGGCGGCGGCCCGGGCAACGGCCCCAATGGCGCCGCGCCCGGCGCGCGGCCGGACATGAATCGCGGCAATCCGGCCGCCATGCCGGCAGGCGCGGCCCCCGGGCAGGCGCGCACGCCGCCCCAGGCGCAGCAGCCCGGTCCGGGACGCGCGCCGCAGGCCGAGGCCCCGGGCCAGCCGCGTGGCCCGCAGGCGCAGCCCCAGGGCCAATTCCATGGCTCGCCGCAGGCCGCCCCGCCCGCGCGCGGACCGGCCCCGCAGGCCCAGCCGCAAGCCCAGCCGCAGGCGCGTCCGCAACCGGCGCCGCGCACCGGCCCGCCGCCTGACAACCTGGCCCAGGCCGCCGCGCGCGAACACCGCGCCGCGCCGCAGAACCGGCCCGAAAGCCGGCCGCCGCAAGCCAGCCCGCAACACGCGGGCGGCGGCGGTGGCGGCCGTCCGCAGGGAGGCCACGAGGCGCCGCGCGGCGGCGACCGCGGCGGCGCGCCGCACGAACGCGGCCGCGAATGACGACCGGGCCGCGCGGCCAAGCCGCGTGGCCCGTGCGGGGTCTGCATCGATCCCGCGCCAGCCACGCCGGCCGCCCCCGGATCGACCACCCGAACCGGTCCGACATCGCATCGACTGACACTGCGCTGACAACCTTCGGGCTGGCTTCCGGCGGGCGGCGCGGCTACAGTGGAAGCCTTGACGCCGCCTTGCCGCGCGGCGTTTACCGGAGACTCCCATGAAGCGCCTTGCCCCCCTGTTCCTCGCCTGCGGCCTGCTGGCCGGCACCGCCGCCCACGCCGCGCTCAACGTCGGCGCGCCCGCCCCCGACTTCAGCACCCAGGCCTCTCTCGGTGGCAACGTGTTCACCTTCAAGCTGGCCGAAGCCCTCAAGCAAGGCCCGGTGGTGCTGTATTTCTATCCGGCGGCCTTCAGCAAAGGCTGCACCATCGAGGCCCATGACTTCGCCGAGGCCACCGACGAATACAAGTCGCTGGGCGCCACCGTCATCGGCGTCTCGGCCGACGACATCGACACCCTGAACAAATTCTCGGTCAGCGAATGCCGCAGCAAGTTCGCGGTGGCGGCCGACGGCGACGGCAAGATCATGAAGGCCTACGACGCGGTGCTGGACGCGCGCCCCGATCGCGCCCAACGCGTGTCCTACGTGATCTCGCCCGAAGGCAAGATCCTGTACGAATACACCAACATGAATCCCGAGGCGCACGTCACCAACACCATGAAGGCGCTGCGCGACTGGAAGGCCGGCAAGAAATAACGCCGCCGCCGTGAAAAAAAGGGAGGGCCGAAGCCCTCCCTTTTTTATTCCTTCAGAAGCCCCGGCCCGTCCGGGACCGGCGGCCGCGATGTCGTCAATTGAACGGCCACACCGTCGGATGCGTGCCGGGCGGGTTGGACGGCCGGGTCCAGCGCGCCGGCGTGAGCGAGAACTGCGCCGCATGGCGCATCGCGATCAATTCACCAAAGCCCGACGGCTCCGTTTCCATCAGGCCTTCGAAACCCGGCATGGCGCGGTTCAGCCCGCCCTCGACGCGACCCAGCGTGCGCAGCCAGTGCGCGGTCTGCGCCAGCGACACCCGCACGTGCCAGCTGCCGCCCTCGGTGGCCTGGCGCGCCAGCGCCACCTGCGCGCCGAACGCCATCAGGTAACCCGAGGCGTGATCCAGGATCTGCATCGGCAGCGCCCGGGGCGCGTCCTGGCCGGCCGCCTCGGCTTCCGCGTGGTTGAAGCCGGCGGCGGTCTGCACCAATGAATCGAAGCCGCGCCGGTTGGCCCACGGGCCGGTGGCGCCATAGGCGGTCAGGGACACGTAAACGATGCCCGGGCGCAGGCGCGCCGCGTCTTGCGGGCCGAAGCCGAGCGCGGCCATGCCGCCGGGGCGGTAGCCTTGCACCAGGACATGCGCGCTGCGCAACAGGTTGGCCAGCGCGATGCGGCCATCGGCGGTGTCCAGGTCGGCGTGCACCGACAGCTTGCCGCGGCTGGTGTCGATCAGGTTGGCGATGTTGGGCAGGTGCGGCGAATTCACCAGCATCACGTCCGCGCCATAGGCCGCCAGGGCCCGGCCACAGACCGGACCGGCGATGATGCGGGTCAGGTCCAGCACGCGGATGTCCTGCAGCGGGCGCGCATCATGCCCGTACTTGGGCAGGGGCCGCGGGTCGGCCTCGCCGATGCGCTCGATCGTCAGCAGCGGCTGCGCCGCGATCGCCTGGCCCTGGGGATGGCGATCCCATTCGTCGAAGCTGCGCATGGCGGTGACCACCATGCCGGCGTCCGCCGCCACCTGCTCGAAGTCCTGCGCGCGCCAGCGGCCCAGCGCCTGCTCGACCGCTTCGCGGGTGGCGCCGTCGCCGGTCGGACAGCCCAGCAAGGCCAGGGCGCCGTCGCGATGGTGCGGAAAATTGGCGTGGATGCGGACCCAGCCACCGTCACCGCAGCGGTAGACGCCGGTGATCGGATCGCGCGGATCGGGCGCGGCGCCGTTGATCAGGAAATGGCTGCGGCATTCCTGGGCGGCGTGCAGCATATCGACGCCGACCTGCTGCCGCTCGCCGCCCCGCAGGTGCCAGAGCTCGGCCGCGGCCAGGGCCGCCGCCGCCATGCTGACCTGCGCCGCGGTGCCCACCGCGAAGGACGATGGCAGCACCGGTTCGGCGCCAATCAGCACCGCGTGCTCGAGCGACTCGTCCGGCAGGTCGAGCGAACGCCAGAGCTGTTGCAAGACGTCGCGTGGCGTCTTGGTGGCGGATGAGCGTCCCCTCAGGAAGGACGCGCGAAAATCCATCAGATGTCCCATGGCGTTTGTCTTTTTACTTTGGCGTTGAATGAATTACATGGCGCTGGGCGTGGCTGCGTCAATATGCCGGGAGCGCCAGCGTGTTTCATGGTTTGACCGGCGTTTTTGCCGATTTCCCCGGGGCCCGCGCGCGCCGCCCCTGTGTCCGCCGGCGCACCGCCGGCCGCCGGCGCCGTCACATCTACTCGTAGTTTTTACATGGTGTGGGCAGCCTGCCGGGCCAACGCGGAGGCGCCGGCCGGCGCGATAGAATGCCAGCCTTGCCGCGCCCTCCCGCCGCCTCTTTTCCGGACCGACCGCCCTCATGCATACCCTGATCTGGCTGCGCACCGACCTGCGCCTGCACGACAACCCCGCCCTGGCGGCCGCGGCGCAGGCGGGCACGGTCACCGCCCTGTTCATCGCGGCGCCGGCCCAATGGCGCCACCATGGCGACGCCCCGGCCAAGGTCGATTTCTGGCTGCGCAACCTGCGCGAACTGTCGCAGGACCTGGGCCGCCTGGGTATTCCGCTGAAGCTGCTGACGCTGGACGCCTGGGACCAGGTGCCGGAGGCGCTGGCCGGGTTCTGCCGCGAGCACGACATCGCGCAGGTCCACGCCAATACCGAATGGGCCGTGAACGAGCGCCGCCGCGACGACGCCGTGGCGCAGCGGCTGGCCGAGGCCGACATCGACTGGAAGCTGCACCACGGCGCGTCGCTGCTGCGTCCCGGCACCGTGGTGACCGGCAAGGGCGATTGCTACCGCGTCTACACCCCGTATGCGCGCGCCTGCCGCGAACGCTTGCGCAGCGCCCCGCTGCGCGCGGTGCCGGCGCCCAAGTCGCAGGCCGCGCCGGCCTGGGCGGCCGACCCGCTGCCGGACGCCTTCGACGGCTACGCGCCCGCCAGCGACGCCATCCGCGCGCTGTGGCCCGCCGGCGAGAGCGCGGCCGGCGACCGGCTGGACGCCTTCGCCGACGGCGTCATCGACGCCTATCGCGACCAACGCGACTTTCCCAGCCTGCCGGCCACCAGTTGCCTGTCGCCCTACCTGGCGGCCGGCGTGCTGTCGCCGGGCCAGGCGCTGCGCGCGGCGCAGGCCGCCAACCACGGCGAGCTGGAAAGCGGCAACGCCGGCGCCGCCACCTGGATCAACGAACTGCTGTGGCGCGAGTTCTACCAGCACTTGCTGGCGGCCTGCCCGACGCTGTCGATGCACCAGCCGATGAAACCGGAAACCGCCGCGGTGCCCTGGCGCGACGCGCCCGACGACCTGCGCGCCTGGCAGGAAGGCCGCACCGGCCTGCCGATCGTCGACGCCGCCATGCGCCAGCTGCTGGCGCTGGGCTGGATGCACAACCGGCTGCGCATGGTCACGGCCATGTTCCTGTCCAAGAACCTGCTGATCGACTGGCGCGAGGGCGAGGCCTGGTTCATGGCGCACCTGGTCGACGGCGACCTGGCGGCCAACAACGGCGGCTGGCAATGGAGCGCGTCCACCGGCGCCGATTCGGTGCCCTACTTCCGCGTCTTCAATCCGCTGTCGCAGTCGCGCAAGTTCGATCCGCGCGGCGAATTCCTGCGCGAATGGCTGCCCGAGCTGGCCCACCTGGACGACAACGCCATCCACGATCCCAGCCCGATGGAGCGCGCGGCGGCCGGCTATCCCATGCCCATCGTCGACCTGCCGCAGAGCCGCCTGCGCGCGCTGGAAGCCTTCGGCAACCTGCCCAAGGCCTGACGCCTCGCCGGCCAAAATCGTTCATCACATCACGGCCGCGACCTTTCGCGGCCGTTTACGTTTCGCATCGTTTCAAAATGTCTTGATGTAGATCAACCCGGCGATATCGCCCGTCCCCGATGATCCGGCAGCAACACGCCCCCGCCCATCACAGGACGAAAGACGCATGCGCAACAACCAGCCGGTCTACGACAAGGAATACACGCTTCACGACGAGCAGTACCTGATCTCGCGCACCGACGCCCGCGGCCGCATCATCTACGCCAATCCCGCGTTCGTGGAGGTCAGCGGCTTCACCCGCGAGGAACTGGTGGGCGCCGCCCACAACATCGTGCGCCACCCCGACATGCCGGAAGAGGCGTTCGAGGACCTGTGGCGTACCATCCAGCGCGGCGAATCCTGGACCGGGGTGGTCAAGAACCGCCGCAAGGACGGCGGCTTTTATTGGGTGCTGGCCAACGTCACCCCCATCATCGAGCGCGGCGAGACGGTCTGTTATGCCTCGGTGCGGGTCAAGCCGACCCGCGCCCAGATCGACGCCGCGGACGCCGCCTACCGGCAACTGCGCGCCGGGGTCGCGCGCGGCTTCAGACTGAGCCGCGGCCAGGTCAAGCCGACCGGCCTGCGCGGCGTGTTGGCGCGGCTCAAGATCTGGCGCCTGACCGGCGTGCGTTCGCGCATGCTGGCCTGGGCCATGCTGGCCTCGGCGCTGTTCCTGGGCGCGGCCGGCGTGGCGCTGTACGGCATGCTCGATCGCATGAGCACCGAGGAGATCGCGCTGGCGGCGGCCATGCTGGCCGGCGGCGTGATCCTGATCTTCGCCTCGGGCTGGGGCTTTGCCCGCTCGATCACCGGCCTGCTGGTCACCGCCACCGACTTCACCCGCCAGATCGCCGCCGGCAACCTCAGCACGCCGCTGCCACCGGCCAGCATCCGCGACGAGATCGGCGCCCTGAAATTCTCGCTGGAAGTGATGCGCAAGAGCCTGGTCAGCATCACCCGCGACGTCCACAACGGCATCGAAAGCGCGCTGACCTCGGCCGCCGAGATCGCCGACGGCAACGCCGACCTGTCGGCCCACACGCAGCGCCAGGCCGCCTCGCTGGAGGAAGCCGCGGCCAGCATGGAACAGCTGGCGTCCACCGTGAAGCAGACCGCCACCAACGCGCACGGCGCCGACCAGATGGCCAGCCAGGCCTCCGACGTGGCGCGGCGCGGCGGACAGGTGGTGGATGAGGCGGTGCAGGCGATGCAGGGCATCGTGCAAAGCACCTCGCGCATCAGCGAGATCGTCGGCATCATCGACGGCATCGCCTTCCAGACCAACATCCTGGCGCTGAACGCCGCGGTCGAGGCGGCCCGCGCCGGCGAGGCCGGCAAGGGGTTCGCGGTGGTGGCGTCCGAAGTGCGCAGCCTGGCGCAGAAGAGCGCCACCGCCGCGCGCGAGATCAAGGAACTGATCGAGACCTCGAACCACAAGGTCGAGGACGGCGTGCGCCACGTCGAGCGCGCCGGCGAAGCGATGCTGGACATCGTCGAGTCGGTGCGCCAGGTGACCCAGATCGTCAACGAGATCGCGGCCACCTCGAACGAGCAGCACACCGGCATCGACAACGTCAGCCGCACCATCTCGGAAACCGACAGCGCCGCGCAGAGCAACGCGGCGCGGGTGGAACAGGCCAGCCTGGCGGTGGACAACCTGCGCACGCGCGGCGCGCAGCTGCGCCACGCCATCGAGGTGTTCCGCATCGCCAGCGCCCAGACCGTGCTGCCCAAGCGCGCTCCCGCGCCGGCGCCGGCGGCGCTGATCGCCTCGCCGCGTCAGGGCCAGCCGTTGCTGGAACAGCGCGCCTCGTAAGGCCCGCCTGTCGCCGGCGCTCAGGCGCCGGCCGCGGCCGCCTGGATCGCCGCCAGCTGGCCCGCCAGTCCGGCGCGCGCGGCGGCAAAGCGGCCATCCAGCGCCGCCGTGCCCACCGTGAACCCCGCCGCCCCGGCGCGGCACGCCGCCCGGATGCGCTCGGGCGTGTCGAGCGAGCCGGCCACGATCACCGGCGCGCCCGCGGCGCATACCTGCGCCATCAGCGCCGGCACGTCGACGCTGGCGCGATAGGCCAGCAGGTCCAGCCCATGCACGCCGGGCAGGCCGGCCAGTTGCGCGGCGCTGCGCGCGATGTCCTCGCGCGAGCCGCCCAGGATGCTGGGATGCCCGTGGACCTGGCCGGGAAACGGGTAGTAGCGGATGCGCGAGTCCGCCAGCAGCGGCAGCGCGTCGGCCGCGTGCGTGCCGCCCAGCAGACAGTCGACGCCCAGTTCCAGCGCGGCGCGCACCGACGCCAGCTCGCTGTCGCGGTCCTGCGACACCACTTCCAGGTAGCTGCGCGCGCCCGCCTCGCGGATGGCGCGGTTGAGCCGCCGCAATACCGGCAGCGGCTGGCCGATGTCCTTGAAGCCGATGTGGCGCACCCCGCACGCGAGCGCCGTGTCCAGGTGGGCGTCGGCGTCCGCCACGGTGCGGTCGTTGCGGGTCAGCATGAAGATGAAGTCGGCGGGCATGATGTCCTGGATGATGAAGGGTTCGAATGTAGCGCTCAAGCCATTGGCTGAAACCATTGGCTGAAACGGCGCGGGGTTCACGCGGCCGCCGCGTGGGCGGCGAGCCGGAAGGCGTGGTCGATGGCGGCCCGCAGGCTGGACGGGTCGGCGATGCCCTGCCCGGCAATGTCGAACGCGGTGCCGTGGTCGGGACTGGTGCGCACGAACGGCAGCCCCAGGGTGATGTTCACGCCCTGCTCCAGGCCCAGGTACTTCACCGGGATCAGGCCCTGGTCGTGGTACTGCGCCACCACCACGTCGAAGCGTCCCTGCCGCGCCTGCATGAAGACCGTGTCGCCCGGCCACGGGCCGCTGGCGTCGATGCCTTCGCGGCGCGCGGCCTCGATCGCCGGCCGGATGATGCGCTGCTCCTCGTCGCCGAACAGGCCGCCCTCGCCGGCATGCGGATTCAGGCCGGCCACCGCCACGCGCGGCGCCGGCGCGCCAAGCGCGCGGCCGCCCTGGTGGGCCAGCCGGATCGCCGACAACTGCGCCTCGAAGTCGGCGCGCTCGATGGCCTGGCGCAGCGAACAATGAATGGTGACCAGCACCGTGGCGATGGCGTCGTTGGCCAGCATCATCGCCACGCGCTCCGCGCCGCCACGCTCTGCCAGGATCTCGGTATGGCCGGGATACGGCACTCCGGCCGCGGCCAGCGCTTCCTTGTGGATCGGCGCGGTGACGATGCCGGCCACCCGCCCCTGGCGCGCCAGGTCGATGGCCAGGCAGATGGCCTGGTACGCCGCCCGGCCACAGTCCGCGCCGACCCGGCCGAATGGCGGCGGCGACGGCAGCGCGGACGACGGCACCAGGCAGACGCGGTCCGGCCGCAACTCGGCGTCGGCCACGTCGGCCACCACCCGCAGCCGCGCGGCCGCGCCCAGCGGCGCCAACGCGCGCGCCATGACGGCGGGATCGCCCACCGCCACGCAGCGCTCGGCGTAACCCGGCAACAGCAGCGTCCTGGCGACGATCTCCGGCCCGATGCCGGCGGGGTCGCCCAGGGTGATGGCCATGGGCAAGGCAGGCACGGGCCGTTCGGCGCGCACGGGGGAAGGATTCATCGGCACAGCAGTCTCCGGGCGGCGTCGCGCAAGGCCTCGGGGCCGCCGAAGCCGCCCGCCTTCATGGCGATTGCCAGTTGCCGACCCGCGCAATCGGCCGTTCCGGCGGGAAAGCCGGGCGCCAGTTCGCAGGTCAAGGTAAATGCGTCGATGGCCAGCGCGTCGAGCAGCGCGGCCAGGGTGTCGCCGCCGGTCGCGATCAGGCCGTCGAACCGATGCGACGCCAGCGCGAGCATGGCCTGCCGCACCAGCGCCGACAGCACCGCCGCCGGATCGGCCCGCGCCGTGGCGGGCGCCATCAGGCACGCCAGCCCGGCGTCCGGGGCGATCTCGTCCGCGCGGTCCGCCACCTGCGCGCCGGCGGCCCGCAGGGCCGCGCCTTGCTCCCGGCTGGCCGGGTTGGCGCTGCCGATCACCACCAGCACCCGGCGCGCGCGCGGCGGCCGCGCCAGGCCGGGAGCCGCGTCGCCGCAGCGCGCCGCCAGCGCCCGGGCCAGGCCGGGAGACCCGGCCCACAGGCAGGAGCCGTGCGTCCACAATTGCGCGACCCGTTCGTCCAGCGTCGCCTGCGTGGTGGCGTCCAGCACCAGCACCCTGGCGTTGCGCGCGGCGTCACGCAATTGCGCCGCGTCCGCGTCCTCGGCCACCACCCGGGCCGGCCCGCAGGCCGGATCGATCAGGTCGAGCAGGCGCGCGGTGCGCGCCGGATGCACCGGATCGGCGGCATAGACGCTGGCGTCGACCCGCTCGCCATGCACGTACTGGATACCGCCGCGCGTCACGCGCCCAGCCTCGGGAAAGGCCGGCGCCACCACCAGCAGGCGCCGCCCGCTGGCGTCCAGCGCCGCGGCCAGTTCCGCCCGGACGTGGCCGCGCAGGGTGGAATCCAGGGTCTTGTAGAGAATGCCGCGCCCGGCCAGCGCGGCGGCGGCCCGCGCCACCGCGTCCACGGCGCCGGCTTCGGCCTGCCCGCGGCTGCCGGTGTCGACCGACAGCACGCGCTCACCCGCCGGCGCGGCGGCGCCCCGATGCACCCGCGCCGAACCGGCCCAGGGCAGGAACGGGCCGGCGCCATCGGCGGCGCTGGTCAGGTCGTCGGCAATGATGCCGACTTGTCGGGATAACGATTCCGGTGTGTTCATACCGGTGATTAAAATGCAGATCACCCGCCAGGAAAATCCATCATTTCTGACGTTTATTCGTGATCTATCATCACCAATGACCTCTACCCGCCGTCCCTCGTTGAACGACCTGCGCGCCTTCGAGGCGGTGGCGCGCCTGGGTTCCGTGCGCGCCGCCGCCGACGAACTGTCGCTGACCCATGGGGCGGTCAGCCGCCGCGTGACCAAGCTGGCCGACGACCTGGGCCTGACGCTGGTCGAACCGGCCGGACGCGGCCTGCGCGTCACCGCCGACGGCCGCTTGCTGGCCTCGTCCATGGGCCGGGCGCTGGCGCTGATCCACGACGCCATCGACACCTTGCAGGCGCGCGACGCGCAGCGCCCCGTGGTGCTGTCGTGTGAACGTTCGATCGCCATGCGCTGGTTGATTCCGCGCCTGTCGCGGTTCCAGGACCGGCACCCGGACATCGAGCTGCATCTGTCGGTCGGCGGCGGACCGCTGGACTTCGCCCGCGACCAGGTCGCGCTGGCGCTGCGGCGCCTGGATTTCCCGGTGCATCCCGACTGGATCGTCACCCCGCTGATGGCGGAGAGCATGGGGCCGGTGATGGCCCCGTCGCTGTTGCCCGCGTTCGAGGCCGGCGACTACGTGGCGCTGTCTTCGCGCACCCGGCCGCGCGCCTGGGACGACTGGCTGCGCCAGGCGGGGCATCCCGCGCCGCGCGCCAGCCGTCACCTGGATCATCATTTCCTGATGGTGGAAGCGGCCGCCGCCGGCCTGGGCGTGGCGCTCAGTCCGCGCCTGCTGGCGCTGGACGACCTGCGCAGCGGGCGGCTGGTCGCGCCGGCCGGATTCGCCCCGGACGGCTCGCACTATGGCTTGATCGAGTCGCGCGGCGCCCCGGCGGGCGCGGCGCCGGCGCTGGCGGCGTTGAAGCGGTGGCTGGCCGAGGCGGTGGCCGAGGCCTGACGCGAAGGACGGATCCGGGCGCCGTTATTGCGGCACGGCGGCGTCCTTGTCGAGCCGCTTGATGAACACCAGCAATTCCTTTTCGACCTGTTTGTCGCCGCGCGCCTGCGCGGCCTTCAGGCCCGATTCCCAGGCGGCGCGGGCGCCGGCCTTGTCGCCGCGGCCGAGGCAGGCCTTGCCCAGCCATTTCCAGGCCACCGAGTAGGCCGGATCGAACACCAGCGAGGCGCGCAGGTGCGTCTCCGCGTCGCCGTAGCACTCCTGCTCGGCGTAGGCCTTGCCCAGCGAAAACCGCAACAACATGTTGTCGGTGCCCTTGGCCAACATGGTTTCCAGACGATCGATCATTTCCCGCATGGCCGGCCTCCTTTGCGCCGATTGCGCTGACTGCGATGGCACATGATAGGCCGCTGGCCGCGCATCGGCGGCAATGGCCCCGCGCCGCGCAGGGAAAGCGGCGGCGCATTGCACAAGCATCGGTTTCCTTGCGTTTCAAGCGGCGTCGCGACGGGAATGGCGGTGCGACTATCCTGTCACACGCTCAGGGCCCGCCGCGTCTCGCGCGGCCGACCCTGACCGCCTGCTGACGGCAGGCCGCAACCGTCAACCCGCAAGGTGCCGCTTCATGCCGAACATGCGCCTCTTCCTGCGCCGCCTGGCGCCCCGGCTGCCGCCGCTGGCGGCCCTGGCGCTTGCCGCCCCGCTGCTGGCCGCGCCGCCCGCCGCGCCCAACGCCGCCGCCAACGGCCACGACGCCGAGGCCCAGGCGCTCGACGCCGCGCTGGTCAACCGCATCACCTGGGGCGCCACCCCGGCCGAGCTGGCGCGCATGCGCGAACTCGGTCCGCAGCGCTATCTGCAGGCGCAACTGCATCCCGATCCCAGGGCGCGCCTGCCCGCCGCCGTGCAGCAGCGCATCGACGCGCTGTCGATCTCGCGCCAGAGCGCCGAGGACGCGCACGCCGAACAGCGCGGCCTGCGCCAGAACACCAAGGACGCCGACCCCGGCCGCAAGCAGGAGGCCCAGCGCGACGCCCGCGCCATTTCGCGCCAGCGCGCCGACGACACCGCCAGCCGCGCGCTCTACCGCGCGCTGTACTCGCCCAACCAGCTGCAGGAGCAGATGACCTGGTTCTGGATGAACCACTTCAACGTCTACGCGGCCAAGAACGACGTCGGCACCTATATCGACCAATACGAGGAACGCGCCATCCGCCCGCACGCGCTCGGCAAGTTCCGCGACCTGCTGGCGGCCACGCTGCGTTCGCCGGCGATGCTGGCGTACCTGGACAACACCCAGAACGCCGCCGGCCACATCAATGAGAACTACGCGCGCGAACTGATGGAACTGCACACGCTGGGCGTCAAGGGCGGCTACACCCAGGCCGACGTGCAGGAACTGGCGCGCATCCTCACCGGCCTGGGCATCCACAACCAGGCGGGCCCGCCCAAGGTCCGGCCCGCGCTGCGCGGCCAGGTGGTGCTGGACGGTCTGTTCCTGTTCAACCCGGCGCGCCACGACTACGGCGACAAGCAGTTCCTGGGCCACGCCATCCGCGGCGCCGGCCTGGCCGAGGTCGACGAGGCCGTGGACCTGCTGGCGCGCCATCCCGCCACCGCGCGCTTCATCAGTGCCAAGCTGGCCGCCTACTTCATGGGCGACGCGCCGCCCGCCTCGGTCATCGACAAGATGGCGCGGACCTTCCTGGTCAGCGACGGCGACATCGCCGCCACGTTGCAGACGCTGTACGGCTCACCGGAATTCACGCAGTCGCTCAAGGCCGGCGTGTTCAAGGACCCCGTGCATTACGTGTATTCGGCCTTGCGGCTGACCTACGCCGACCTGCCCCCCATCGCCAATCCGCGCCCGGCCATGGCCATGCTCAGGCAGCTGGGCCAGCCGCTGAACCAGCGCCTGACGCCCGACGGCTATCCGCAGGCGCAGTCGGACTGGGCCGGCTCGGGCCAGATGACCGCGCGCTTCGAAGTGGCGCGCGCCATCGCCGCCGCGCCCCAGGCCTTCTACCGCGAGGGCGACGACAAGGGGCCGGTGGAATTGCCGCGCCTGCCCGACCTGCTGCGCGAGAACGCCGCCGACGGCCTGTTCTCGCGCCTGTCGCCCGCCACCCGCGACGCCATCGCGCAGGCGAAGAACCCCAAGGACGCCAACACCTATCTGCTGGCCTCGCCCGAATTCATGCGGCGCTGAGCCGCCGCCGCAGGAGAAACCCCATGGATCGCCGCCGCATACTGCAACTCATGGCCTCGGCGCCGCTCGTCTTCGGCGCCAGCCGCCTGTACGCCGCGCCAGCCGCCGCCAACAACAAGCTGCTGGTCGTCTTCATGCGCGGCGCCTACGACGCCGCCAGCCTGCTGGTGCCCGCCAACAGCGACTTCTATTACGAGTCGCGCCCGAGCATCGCCATCGCCAGGCCCGGCAGCGGCGCCGGCGCCGCCCTGCCCCTGGCCGACGGCTGGGCCCTGCACCCGGCGCTGGCCGAGAGCCTGATGCCCTTCTACCAGAAGCGCCAGCTGGCCTTCGTGCCGTTCGCCGGCACCGACGACACCAGCCGCAGCCACTTCGAGACCCAGAACCGCATCGAACTCGGCCAGGGCGCGGCCCGCGACAGGAACGGCGACTTCCGCTCGGGCTTCCTGAACCGCCTGGCCGCCGCGCTCGACGGCAAGGGCATGCAGGCGGCCGCCTTCACCTCCGAGGTGCCGCAGATCTTCCGCGGCGCCGAGCGCGTGCCCAACATCGACCTGGGCGGCGCGGCCCGCAAATCGCGCCTGTCCGAGGCCGACAACCGCGCCATCGCCGCCATGTACCAGCACACCGACCTGGGCGCCTCGGTCGCCGAGGGCCAGCGCATCATGGGCGCCACGCGCGCCGAACTCGACGCCGAAATGGAGGCCGCCAGCGGCAACGCCGTGTCGGCCGACAGGCTGGAGCAGGAAGCGCGCCGCATCGGCCGCTTCATGCGCGACAGCTACAACCTGGGCTTCGTCGACGTCGGCGGCTGGGACACGCACGTCGGCCAGGGCGGCGCCAGCGGCATGCTGGCCAACCGGCTCGGCCAGCTGGGCCGGGCGCTGGCCGGCTACGCCGATGCCATGGGCCCGGCCTGGAAACAGGCCACGGTCGTCGTCATCAGCGAATTCGGCCGCACCTTCCGCGAAAACGGCAACAAGGGCACCGACCACGGCCACGGCACGGTCTACTGGGTGCTGGGCGGCAATGTGCAAGGCGGCCGCATCGCCGGCCGCCAGGTCCCGGTCAAACGCGAGACCCTGTTCCAGGACCGCGACTACCCGGTGCTCAATGAATACCGCGCGCTGTTCGCCGGCCTGTTCTCGCGCCTGTACGGCCTGCCGCCGGCCCGGCTGGCACAGGTGTTCCCGGGCACCACGCCGCTGGACCTGAAACTGGTCTGAACGCGGACCAAGGGTATACCCGCATCGGCAACAGGGATTTGCGGCGGCGCGCGCGGGCGGCTGCTCTAAAATCCGCGCACCCTTCCCTGTCGCCGCGGCCCCGTGCGCCCGGCCCTCTCCCCGGTTTTACATGCCCCTGCATCTCATCGCGCTGGCCGCCGCCGCTTTCGGCATCGGCACCAGCGAATTCGTCATCATGGGCCTCTTGCCCAACGTTGCCGCCGACCTGGACGTCAGTATCGACATCGCCGGCCTGCTGATCACGGGCTACGCCATGGGCGTGGTGATCGGCGCGCCCATCATGGCCATCATCACCGCGCGCCTGCCGCGCAAGGCCACGCTGATCGGCCTGGCCAGCACCTTCGTGCTGGGCAACCTGCTCTGTGCGCTGGCGCCGGGTTACGCCACGCTGATGGCCGCGCGCGTCTTCACCGCCTTCTGCCATGGCGCCTTCTTCGGCATCGGCGCGGTGGTGGCGGCCGACCTGGTGCCGCGCCACCAGCGCTCCAGCGCCATCGCGCTGATGTTCACCGGGCTGACGCTGGCCAACGTGCTGGGCGTGCCGCTGGGCACCGCGCTGGGCCAGGTGGCGGGCTGGCGCTCGACCTTCTGGGTGGTCAGCGGCATCGGCCTGGCCGCGGTCGCGGCGCTGGCGGCCTGGCTGCCCGGCCGCATTCCCATGCAACCCGGCAACATCCTGCGCGAGTTCCGCGTGCTGCGCGACGTGCGCGTGCTGTGGCCGCTGCTGGCCAGCGTGCTGGCCTCGGCCGCGCTGTTCTGCGTGCTGACCTATATCGCGCCGATCCTGCGCGACATCACCGGCGTGTCCGAACGCGGCGTGACCGGCGTGCTGCTGCTGTTCGGCGTCGCGCTCACCGTGGGCAGCACGCTCGGCGGCAAGCTGGGCGACCGCAACCTGGAAGTGTCGCTGCGCCGCATCTTCCTGGGCCTGCTGCTGGTGTTCCTGGCGCTCAGCCAGGCCATCCACGCGCTGGCGCCGATGCTGGTGATGACCTTCATCTGGGGCACGCTGGGCTTTGCCGTGGTGCCGCTGCTGCAGACGCTGATCGTGGACCAGGCGGCCGAGGCGCCCAACCTCGCCTCGACCCTGAACCAGGGCGCCTTCAACCTGGGCAACGCCGGCGGCGCCTGGCTCGGCAGCCTGGCACTGGGCCACGGCCTGCCGCTGACCGACCTGCCGTGGATGTCGGCCGCCATCACCGCGGCGGTGTTGCTGCTGACCCTGTGGGGCACGCGCTACTATGGGCGCCACGCCGGGATGGCGCAGCCGCCGCAACCCGGCGCGCTGGCCTCGTCCCGTTCCGACGCCTGACCCCAAGGAGCCCGCATGAGCACGATCTACGATTTCTCGACCCGCGACATCCACGGCGCCGACCAGCCGCTGGCCGCCTACCGCGGCCGGGTGCTGCTGGTGGTGAACGTGGCCTCGAAATGCGGCTTCACGCCACAGTATTCGGGCCTGGAAGCGCTGTACCGCGCCCTGCGCGAAGACGGCCTGACGGTGCTGGGCTTTCCCTGCGACCAGTTCGGCCGCCAGGAGCCGGGCAACGAGGCCGAGATCCTCGACTTCTGCACCACGCAGTACGACATCACCTTCCCGCTGTTCGCCAAGATCGACGTCAATGGCGCCGACGCCGACCCGCTGTACCGCTGGCTCAAGGGCGAAAAGCCCGGCGTCTTCGGCACCGAGGGCATCAAGTGGAACTTCACCAAATTCCTGGTGGGCCGCGATGGCCAGGTGATCAAGCGCTACGCCCCCACCGACACGCCGGCCGGCCTGAAGGACGACATCGTCCGCGCCCTGGCGGCGCCCGCCGCCTGACAGGCTCCGGCCCGGCGGGCGCGCCGCGCCGGCCGTTCAGCGCAACGGCGGCAGGCGGCGGCGCACGGTGTGCGCCTTGATGATGGCGGTGTTGGTCTCGGCGAACTCGGTCACGCGCTCCAGGATGCCGTCCAGGTGGGTGATCGAGCGCAGCACCACGCGCGCGATGAAGCAGTCGTCGCCCGTGACCTTGTCGCATTCCACGAATTGCGGGATCTCCTGGATCAGCCCCTCGACCCGCCGCAACTGGCCCGGCAGCGGCCGGATGCGCACGATTGCCTCGAGCGTGTAGCCCAGCGCCACCGGGTCCACGTCCAGGGTATAGGCGCGGATCACGCCCGATTCCTCCAGCCGCCGCAAGCGGTCGGCCACGCTCGGCGCGGACATGCCGACCTGGCGCGCCAGGTCGGCGGTGGTGGTGCGCGCGTTGGCCGTCAGCATCTCCACCAGGCGGCGATCGATACCATCCAGGACCGGGCTTTCATTCTTTAGGTCATTCTGCATAAATTCCACCCGAACGAAGGTTCAACGACGAATCTGCCGCAGCAACATCATATAACCGGCCCGATCGGCCTGGGATAATTTCTCCATCGAATCGCGGACCGCACGGTCCCCTGGAGCCTTCCATGTCCCCCTCTTCCGATCGCCTCGGCCTGGTCCAGATGGCCGCCGCCATGACCCTGTCCGGCACCCTGGGCGTGTTCGTCCTCGAATCCGGCCAGAGCGCCTGGAACGTGGTGTTCTTCCGCTGCGTCTTCGGCGCGCTGTCGCTGTTCCTGTACTGCTGGGCCCGCGGCCTGCTCAAGCCCGGCCTGTTCACGGCCCGCACGCTGGCGCTGGCCCTGGCCGCCGGCGCCGCGCTGGTGCTGAACTGGGTGCTGCTGTTCTCGGCCTACCGCCTGGCGTCGATCTCGCTGGCCACCGCCGTCTACAACGTGCAGCCCTTCTTCCTGATCGGCCTGGGCGCGCTGTTCCTGGGCGAACGCCCCACGCGCGGCAAGCTGGCGTGGTCGGTGATCGCCTTCGCCGGCCTGCTGCTGGTGCTCAAGCTCACCGACCACAGCGGCGGCGACGCCTATCTGTCGGGCCTGCTGCTGGGGCTGGGCGCGGCGGCCCTCTATGGCATCACCGCCGTCATCGTCAAGCGCCTGAAGGGCATCCCGCCGCAGGTGCTGGCGCTGGTGCAGGTGACGCTGGGCGCGGTGATGCTGCTGCCCATGGCCGACTTCCAGGCGCTGCCCGCCGCGCCGCTGCAATGGGGCTACCTGGTGGCGCTGGGCCTGGTCCACACCTGCCTGATGTACATCCTGATGTATTCGGCGATCCAGAAGCTGCCCACCACCTCGACCGCCGCCCTCAGCTTCATCTACCCGGCCGTGGCGATCCTGCTGGACCTGGTGGTGTACGGCCACCGCATGGACGCCACCCAGGTGCTGGGCGTGGCGATGATCTTCGTGGCGGCCGCCGGCGTCAGCCTGAACTGGCAGTGGCGCCTGCGCGGCGGCGCCCGGCCCGGCGCGGCCTGACCCGGCCGCGGGCCAAACCCGCACCGCGCCCCCGGGTATTCGGCCGCCCGCCCCGCGCGCCGCTATCATGGGCCTTCCGATCCGCCGGCATTGGCCGGCGGCGCCAAGACGCTGAGGAATCCCCATGATCGATCTCTATTACTGGACCACCCCGAACGGCCACAAGATCACGATTTTCCTGGAAGAAGCCGGGCTGCCGTACGAGATCCACCCGGTCAACATCAGCAAGGGCGACCAGTTCAAGCCCGCGTTCCTGGCCATCGCGCCCAACAACCGCATTCCGGCCATCGTCGACCAGCAGCCCGCCGACGGCGGCGCGCCGCTGTCGCTGTTCGAATCCGGCGCCATCCTGCAGTACCTGGCCGAAAAGACCGGCCGCTTCCTGCCCGCCGACCTGCGCGGCCGCGCCGAGGTCTCGCAATGGCTGTTCTGGCAGATGGGCGGCCTGGGCCCCATGGCCGGCCAGAACCACCACTTCTCCGGCTACGCGCCCGAGCGCATCCCCTACGCCATCGAACGCTACGTCAAGGAAACCAACCGCCTCTACGGCGTGCTGAACAAGCGCCTGGCCGACCGCGAATTCGTCGCCGGCGACTACTCCATCGCCGACATGGCCGCCTACCCCTGGATCGTGCCGCACGCCAAGCAGGGCCAGGACCTGAACGACTTTCCGCACCTGAAGCGCTGGTTCGACGCCATCGCCGCCCGCCCGGCCGTGCAGCGCGCCTACGCGCTGGCCGACAAGGTCAACACCGCGCCGTCCGTCAGCGACGACGAATCGCACCGCATCCTGTTCGGCCAGTCCGCCCGGAACGTGCGCTGAGCGAGGCCGCGATGACCGATTCCCCCTTGCGTTTCCGCCGCGCCCGCGCCGACGACCTGCCCGACATCGTGGCCATGCTGGCCGACGACGAACTGGGCGCCAGGCGCGAAGATCCCTCGATTCCGCTCAACCCCCGCTACACTGCGGCTTTTGCCGCCATCGAGCAGGACCCGAACCAGTTCTTCGCGGTGGTCGAGCGCGACGCGCGCCTGGTCGGCTGTTTGCAGTTATCGTTCATACCCGGCCTGTCGCGGCTGGGCCAATGGCGCGGACAGATCGAGAGCGTGCGCATCGCCTCGTCCTCGCGCGGCCAGGGCCTGGGGCGCGCCATGTTCGAGTGGGCCATCGAGCAATGCCGCTCGCAGGGATGCGAGATGGTGCAGCTGACCACCGACCGCGCCCGGCCCGACGCCCGTCGCTTCTATGAAAGCCTCGGGTTCAAGGCCAGTCACGACGGCATGAAACTGAGCCTGTAGCCGCCGCCCGGCGCAGGCCCTGATTATCAAAGGAGCGCCCCATGCACGGCGAATACAAAGTCCCCGGCGGCAAGCTGGTGGTCGCGGACCTGGAAGTCCGCGACGGCCGCCTGGCCGATGTCCGCATCAGCGGTGATTTCTTTCTCGAACCGCCGGAAGCGCTGGAAGCCATCAACGCCGGCCTGAACGGCCTGCCCGCCGACGCCGGCGAGCTGGAACTGGCGCTGGCGGTGCAGTCGGCGCTGCCCGCCAATACCGAAATGTTCGGCTTCTCGGCCGAGGCCGTGGCGGTGGTGCTGCGGAGGGCGCTGGCATGACGCGCACCGACTGGAACGACTACGACTGGCAACTGATCCACGAAGCCCCGCAGCGCCCCGCGCTGCACATGGCGCTGGACGCCGTCATCACCGACGAAGTCGGCGCCGGCACGCGCCCGCCCACCCTGCGCATCTGGGAATGGTCGGCGCCCGCGGTCGTGATCGGCCGCTTCCAATCGCTCAAGAACGAAGTCGACCCCGAGGGCGCCCGGCGCCACGGCATCGAGGTCGTGCGCCGCGTCAGCGGCGGCGGCGCGATGTTCATCGAGCCGGGCAACAGCATCACCTATTCGCTGAGCGCGCCGCAGGCGCTGGTGCACGGCATGAGCTTCCAGGAAAGCTATGCGTTCCTGGACGCCTGGGTGCTGCAGGCGCTGCAGGGGCTGGGCATCAAGGCCTGGTACCAGCCGCTCAACGACATCGCCTCGGACATCGGCAAGATCGGCGGCGCCGCCCAGGCGCGCCGCGCCGGCGCGGTGCTGCACCACGTCACCATGTCCTACGACATCGACGCCGATAAAATGGTGGAAGTCTTGCGCATCGGGCGTGAGAAACTGTCGGACAAGGGCACCACCAGCGCCAAGAAGCGCGTCGACCCGCTGCGCACCCAGACCGGGCTGGCGCGCGAGGTCATCATCCAGCGCATGGTGGATACCTTCGCCAGCCTGCACCGGCTGACGCCGGGCCAGCTGGGCGCCGCCACGCTGGCGCAGGCCGAGGCCCAGGCCGCCGAGAAGTTCTCCACGCCCGAATGGACCGCGGTCGTTCCCTGATCCGCCGCGGGTAACCGTTGGACGGCCGCGCCCGCGCGCGGCCGGGTTTTCTGGAGGTAGTTCAATGCGTCGTCCCCGTATGCCGCGCGGCCTGTCCGCCGCGGTCCTGGGAGCCGCCCTGCTGGCATTGGCCGGCTGCGGCAGTTCGCCCCCCGCCAACATCACGCTGGAGTCGCCGACGGCGGCCGCCAGCACGGCCACGCCCGAAAAGATCGGCGACCTCGCCACCGAGCGCATCAAGTGGGCGTCCAACAAGCCCGACTGCAAGGGCGACTGCCCGCGCATCGAGATCGACAGCGTGGCCTTTCCCGGCATCCCGAAGCTGACCGCGCTGGTCGACCACGTGCTGGCCTACATGACCGGCACCGACGCCAACCGCCGCGGCCCCTACGAGACGCTGTCGGAATACACGCAGTACTTCTGGTCCACCGCGCGCCCGCGCGACGCCACCTTCTTCAAGGCCAGCGTCAAGGACGCCATCGGCGACATCGTCTCGATCGAGCTGCACACCGAGCAGTTCCTGACCGGCGCGGCGCACGGCATCCCCGCCACCCAGTACCTGAACTGGGAACGCAGCCGCGGCCGCGTCATGGCGCTGGACGAGGCCCTGATCCCCGGCCGCCGCGCCGAATACGTCGCCGCGCTGCAGCGCGCCCACGCCAAGTGGCTGGCCGGCAACAGCGACGCCAAGCGCGACCCGGCGGCCTACGGCAAGATGTGGCCGTTCCAGGAAAGCGACAACTTCGCGCTCACGCGCGACGGCATCGTGGTCAAGTACGACGCCTACTCGATCGCGCCGTACTCGTACGGCGAGCCCGAGCTGAGCATCCCCTACGCCGACCTGCGCGGCATCCTCAAGCCGGAACTGCTGCCGAAGTCCTGATGCGGCAGGCGTTCAGGCAAGACGGCGGCCTTGTACATCAAGGCCGCCGTCGCGTTCAGCGGATCCTCACCACTGGTACCGGGCCGTGGCCAGCAGCGTGCGGCTCGCGCCCCAGTAGCAGATCATGGTGCTGTTGCAGTAGGCCAGGTACTGCTTGTTGAACAGGTTGCTGGCGTTCAGGCCAAAGCGCCAGCGGCCGGTGTCGTAGTGCACCGCCGCATCCACCAGCACGCGCCCGGGCAAGGTGAAGGTGTTGTCGACCGAGCCGTACGTCTTGCCGAGATAGCGCACGCCGCCGCCAAAGCCCAGCCCGTTCAGGTCGCCCCCATGGATGGTGTAGTCGGTCCAGACCGACGCCATGTGCTTGGGTACGCCGGTGGGATGCTTGCCCTGGCTGGCGTCGTTGGCCTTGGTGACGACGTTGTCCATGTAGGCATAGGATGCCACCAGGCTCAGCTCGCGCGTCAATTCGGCGTGTGCTTCCAGCTCCAGCCCGCGTGAACGGATTTCCCCGGACTGCACCGAAAACTGCGGCCGCTGCGGATCGGCCGTCAGCACGTTGGTCTGGCGCAGGTCATACAGCGCCACCGTGGCGAAGCTGCGCACGTTGGCCGGCTGGAACTTCACCCCTACCTCGTACTGCTTGCCGCGCGTCGGCACGAACGGCGCGCCGCTCGCGTCGTTGCCGCTCTGCGGCTGGAACGAAGTGGAATAGCTGACGTAGGGCGAGATGCCGTTGTCGAACTTGTAGTTCAGGCCCGCGCGCCAGGTGAAAGCGTGGTCGCCCGTATCGGTGGACGCGGTGCGCGCGCCGGTCTGCGCGTCGCGCTGCGTGTCGTCGGTACGCGCGTAGTCCTGGCGCCCGCCCACGGTCAGCAGCCAGCGGTCCCAGCGCAGCTGCTCCTGCAGGTAGCCGCCCAGCTGCGTCAGGCGGGTGGTCTGGTTGACCGTGACAGGCACCCGCGGAAATCCGCTGTAGTCCGGGTCGTACACATTGATCGGGTTGGCGCCGAAATACTGCCCGCCGCGGCGGATGTCATTTTCCAGGTACTGGTAGTCCACCCCCGCAAGCAGCGTGTGCCGCAGCGCCCCGGTCTGGAAGTCCAGCTGCGCCTGGTTGTCGATCGTGAATTGCGACAGGTGTTCCTTGTTGACGTTGGCCCACATATAGGCCGATCGCCGGTCCGGCCCCAGCGGGCTGGACAGCGACGTCTGGTAGTAGTCGATATCGTCTCGCAGATAGCGCACGTTCTGGCGCACCTGCAAGGCGTCGCTGAAGCGATGCTCGAGCAGGTAGCCCACCGAATACTGCGTGCGCTTGAAGCGGTCGCGGTCCGGATCGCCCAGATAGGCGTCCGGGCGCAGCCGGCCGTTGGGGTTCCACAGCGCGGTGCCGTAGGCCGGCACGGGGTTGAACAGCCCGCCCTCGGGGTCGTACTGGTAGCTGGCCAGCAGCGTCAGGCTGGTGTCGCCGCTGGGCCGCCAGGTCAGCGCCGGCGCGATGCCCACGCGTTGTTCCTTGACGTGGTCGGTCTGGGTATTGGCGTCGCGTCCCAGCCCCGTCACGCGATACAGCCACTTGCCGTCCTCGTCCACCGGGCCGCCGAAATCAAAGCCCATCTGGTAGCGCTGGTGGTTGCCAATGCCGAACTCCACCGAATGCAGCGGCTCGCTGGTGGGGCGCTTGGTCACCATGTCCACCACGCCGCCCGGGCTCGCCTGGCCGTACAGCACCGATGAAGGGCCGCGCAGCACGTCCATGCGTTCCAGGAAATACGGGTCGATGCGTGGCGTGGCGAACCAGGTGGTACGGTTCAGCTTCATGCCGTCCAGATACGAATCGGCGTCAAAACCACGGATGCGCAGCTGGTCAAAACGCAGGTCATTGTCCTGGCTGTACACCGCCGGCACGTAGCGCAGCGCCTGGTCCACCGTTTGCGCGGCCTGCGCGTCCATCAGGTCACGCGTCACCACCGATACCGACTGCGGCGTATCGATCAGGGCCGTGTCCGTCTTGCTGCCCACGCCGCTGCGGCTGGCCACCACGCCGGGCGCGGGGCCGTCGGCCTTCTCTGCGGCCGCGCCGGCCGTTACCGTGATCGCGGGCAATTGGCGGGCTTCCTGGGCGGCGGCGGACACCGTCCAGCACGCCGCCAAGGCGAGCGCCAGCGTGGATGCCGCCAGCGGGCATCGCGTCAGTCCTGCAAACATGCTTGGCATTCTCCAATGGGCGGGCCACCCCTGCCGGGCAGCCGCTAGATAAACATCAAATAACAATGATTAGTATTTAAATATTTAAACTAGAATGCAGGGAGCCAAATTCCGCCGCAAACCGGCCAATTTCTGGCGCTTTCACATCTTTTTTGATCAAAGCGATTTGCCATGGACTCACTCTGGCGGCAGCGTTTCGCCACCGGCTACCAACGCCTGCCCCGGCCGGTCATTGCCCACGCCCACGATTACGCCCACGGCGAACGCGAGATCTGGCACAGCCATGAACAGGGCCAATTGGTGCACGCCATCCAGGGCGTGGTGCGCGTGCTCACCTCGCAAGGCGCCTGGACGCTCGCCCCGCTGCACGCGCTCTGGATCGCGCCGGGCGTGGACCACGAACTGCACATGGTGGGCGCCGTCAAGATGCGGTCGCTGCGTGTCGAACCCGACACCGCCCCGTGGCTCTGGACCGTCTGCCGCCAGATCGAGGTGGGCGCCTTGCTGCGCGAGCTCATCGGCGGCATGCTGCGCGATGCGCGCGAATACGCGCCGGACAGCAATGCCGCGTTGATCGTGCCCTTGCTGCTGCGTCAGTTGCGCGAGGCGCCGGTGGTCGAACAGGGCAAGCTGCCCCTGCCGCAAGACAAACGCCTGCTGAAGGTCTGCGAAACCCTGATGCACATGCCCGCCAACAACGACACCCTGGAACTGCTGAGCACCCAGGCCGGCGCCAGCATCCGCACCCTGGGACGGCTGTTCAAGCGCGAAACCGGCCTGACCTTCGGCCAGTGGCGCCAGCAACTGCGGCTGGCCGAGGCCGTGTGCCAGTTGTCGCTGGGCGAACCCGTGGCCCGCGTGGCGCGCGGCATGGGCTATGCCAACGCCAATGCCTTCAGCGCCATGTTCCGGCGCGCGCTTGGCGCCGCGCCCCAGCGCTATCTGCGGCTAGCGGCGGTCAGGCCGGCATAGCGCCAGGGAACCGCATCCGGCTTGCTCCATGCATCCCGGCGCCCCGAAAGCAAACCGCCCCTTGCGGGGCGGTTTGCCTGTCTTCCTCACTGCTCCTCCCACGCCGGGCCGAAGCCCGGCGCCAGAAGGACTTACGGGTACAGGCCGCGCACCTGGCGGGCCTGCAGGATGCGCGTGCAAGCCACGATGAACGCGGCGGTGCGCAGCGTCACCTTGTGCTCGCGGGCCACCAGCGCGATCGAGGCGTAGGCCTCGCGCATGATGCGTTCCAGGCGCTGGTTGATTTCGTCCTCGCTCCAGAAGAAGCTGGAGAAGTCCTGCACCCATTCGAAGTACGACACCGTCACGCCGCCGGCGTTGGCCAGCACGTCCGGCACCACGTACACGCCGTTCTCGGCCAGGATGTCGTCCGCTTCCGGGGTGGTCGGGCCGTTGGCGCCTTCCACCACGATCTTGGCGCGCACCTTGGCGGCATTGGCCGAGGTGATCTGGCTTTCCAGGGCCGCCGGGATCAGGAATTCGGTTTCGAGCGTCCAGAACTCGTCCTTGTCCAGGGCCTGGCCGCCGGAGAAGCCGCCCACGCCGCCATGCTGCGACACGTGCGACAGCAGCTTGTGGACGTCGAGGCCGGCGGCGTTGTGCACCGTGCCGGTGTGGTCCTGCGCCGCGATGACCTTGGCGCCGGCTTCATGGAACAGGCGGGCGGCGGTGCCACCCACGTTGCCGAAGCCCTGCACCACCACGCGCGCCTTGGACACGTCGATGTTCAGGTCGCGCGCGGCTTCGCAGCCGACCACGAACACGCCGCGGCCGGTGGCCTCGACGCGGCCCAGGCTGCCGCCCAGCGCGATCGGCTTGCCGGTCACGACGCCGGTGGCGGTCGAGCCTTCGTTCATGGAGTACGTGTCCATCATCCAGGCCATGGTCTGGGCGTTGGTGTTCACGTCAGGGGCGGGAATGTCCTTGGACGGGCCGATGATGACGCCGATTTCCGAGGTGTAGCGGCGCGTCATGCGCTCGAGTTCGGATTGCGACAGCTTGCGCGGGTCGACGCGGATGCCGCCCTTGGCGCCGCCGTACGGCAGGTTGACCGCGGCGTTCTTGACCGACATCCAGGCGGCCAGCGCCATCACTTCCGACAGGGTCACGTCCTGGTGGAAACGCACGCCGCCCTTGCCCGGGCCGCGCGAGGTGTTGTGCTGCACGCGATAGCCTTCGAAGTGGGCCACGCTGCCGTTGTCCAGTTCGATCGGCACGTCGACGATCAGCGAGCGCTTCGGGCGCTTCAGGGTCTCGACCCAGCGCGCCAGCGATCCGAGATACGGGGTGACCCGATCGACTTGTTGCAGGTAATTACCCCAGGGGCCGAGTTCTTCGGCATTCAGATAAGACGGCAAGGCATGGGTGGGAGTTTGAGACATGAACATGCTCTCCTGACAAAGTTGCGCCATTTTATCCATATCCTTTATGTGTCCCCATATTTTCAGAAAAAATATTAATTGGGGACATAATATGGAAATGAAGACCGTGAGCGTCACCGAGCCTGCCGAAACGCTGCGCCTATCCTAGCCCCGCGCGCCGGCAGCGTCCAGCCTGCGGGGCGCCCGCCGGCAACGCCCCGCGCCCAGACGCCCAACGGGGCCCGCTCGCCAACGCGCCGCCGCCACATCACATCCTCGTGTCACGCCGCCCCGGGCGCCTGTCGCACCTGGCTTGAAACCGTCATCCACTTGACCCAGAATCAACCGGCCCCGGTTTTAGCGGTACCCGGCACCGGCGGCTTTCCAAAGCTTGTCATCCCGCGTTGCCGGCGGGCGACCCCCGCTTGCATCCTGCACTTATGAAAATCAACCATAGAGGTGCGCATGTCGGATTTTTCCCTGATTGACAGCAATGACCCGCGTTACGCGACCCTGCAAAAGGGTTTCAACCTGCGCTTCCCCACCACGGGCCAGGGCGCCAACGCCATCTACGTCTGCAAGACCCCGCAGGACGTGCTGGACGCGGCCAACGCCGCGCTGGCCCAGGGCTGCCGCATCACGGTGCGCAGCGGCGGCCACTGCTACGAAGGCTTCGTAGCCAACAAACTGCCGCAGGACCACGGCCAGCCCCTGGCCATCATCGACCTGAGCCTGATGACCGGCCTGCGCTACCGCGAGGCCGGCGACATCCCCTCGCCCTGGAATCCCGCCGCGCGCTACCGCTTCGCGGCCGCGTCCGGCAACCAGAACTGGGATGGCTACCTGGACCTGTACAAGACCGCCAACCGCACCCTGCCCGGTGGCTCGTGCTATTCGGTCGGCTCGGGCGGGCACATCGTCGGCGGCGGCTACGGCCTGCTGTCGCGCCTGCACGGACTGACGGTGGACTGGCTCTCGGGCGTGGACATCCTGGTGCCGCAAGGCCCGGGCGCGCGCAAGCTGGTCGCCAAGCACGTCAACCTGCACAGCACCGGCGCCGACCGCGACCTGTTCATCGCCTGCCGCGGCGGCGGCGGCGGCAACTACGGCATCATCCTGACCTACTACTACGCCGACCTGCCCGCGGCGCCGCAGGAAGCCTACTGGCTGTCGCTGTCCTACCCCTGGGCCAGCTTCGGCGCCGGCACGGCCGGCCGCGCCAACTTCGCGCGCTTCATGCGCGCCTACTGGCAGTGGTTCGCCGACCATGACGCCGACTGGAACAGCCCCGACCCGGCCAAGGCCAACGGCGGCCTGTTCACGCTGCTGAAGGTGCAGCACCGCTCGACCGGCGACGTGGTGCTGAGCATCCAGTACACCGGCAAGGACGGCAAGGTCGGCGGCGCGCGCGACCAGCCGTTCCTGGACTTCGTCGCCACCATGAACGCGGCGGCCGGCGCCGCGCCCGCCGTCAACCTGTCCACGCATTGGTATGGCCCGTCGCACCGCGTGGCCCATCCGGCGCCGCGGATGCTGGCGCATGCGGTCAACGATGCGCAGAAGATGGACTGGCTGTGGCTGACGCAGAGCATCAACGGCTCGGGCAGCAACCAGCGCGGCAAGTACAAGTCCGCGTATCACAAGGCCAATTTCAGCGACGTCGAGATCATGGCCATGTGGGAATACCTGAACGGCTCGGACGACCCGCGCCTGAACCAGGCGCTGGTGCAGATCGACTCGTACGGCGGCCGCATCAACCGCAACGACGAGAGCGCCAACCCGACCAGCGTGTGCCAGCGCTCGTCACTGCTGAAGTCGCAGTTCCAGGTGTACTGGACCGATCCGGCCCAGGACGCCTTCCACATCAAGTGGATCGCCGACCTGTACGACGAGTATTTCGCGCAGTACGGCGGCAAGCCCAGCAACCAGCCGGGCTCGCCGTTCGAGGGGTGCTACATCAACTACCCCGACACCGACATGAAGTACACCGACGCCAGCCACAGCCACGTCGACCCGCAATGGCTCGACCTGTACTACGGCAACAAGACCGCCGCGCTGATCGCCACCAAGCGCAGCGTCGATCCCGACAATCTCTTCCACCACGAGATGTCGATCCCGCTGGCCGCGCCGCAGGCGTGAAAAAGCCCGCCGCCATGCGCCGCGCGAGCGGCCATGACGGCGGGCGGGAAGTCCGCGGCGGATCTCGCGCCGCGGACCGTGTCAGGCGGACAGCAGCTGCCAGGCCAGGCGCGCCGCCGCGCGGGCGCCGTGGCCGTCGATGTCGAAGCGCGGGCTGTACTCGGCCATGTCGGCCAGGCGCAGCTTGCCGCTGGCCTTGACGCGCAGCACGATCTCCTCGATCACCGCCATCGGCACGCCATAGGGCGCCGGAGCCGACACGCCCGGCATCACCGCCGCCGGCAGCACGTCCAGGTCGATCGTGAGGTACACGTGGCGCGCCCGCGCCAGCAAGGCGTCGACGTTGGCCAGGCGCGCCGCCAGGTGGCGCTCCTGCATGTCGCGATCCTCGACCCATACCGCGCCCACTTCGGCCGCGCGCGCATACAGCGCCGGCGTATTGGCCAGCCGCGACACGCCCAGGCAGGCGTATTGCAGCGCCAGCCCCTGCGCCTCGCAGTACTGCGCGATCTGGTCGAACGGCGTGCCGGAACTGCCCGGCCGGCCGGTGCGCAGGTCGAAATGCGCGTCCAGGTTCAGCACCAGCACCGGACCGTCGTCGCCACGGTCGGCCAGCCAGCGCGCCAGGCCCTGGAAGCTGCCCCAGGCGATCTCGTGGCCGCCGCCCAGCACCACCGGACGGGCGCCCTGGCGCAGCAGGTCGGCCACCGCCAGGCCCAGGCGTTCCTGCGCGTCCTCAAGCTGGTCGCCCTCGCAGGCCACGTCGCCCGCATCCAGCAGGCGGCTCAGGCCGTGCGCCGGCAGGCCGGCCATGTATTTGCGGATGCCGGCCGGGCCGGCGGCCGCGCCGGTGCGGCCCTGGTTGCGGGCCACGCCGGCATCGCAGGCAAAGCCCAGCAGCACCGGTTCGCCCGCCGCCGGGGCCTGCCCCGCGGCCGCTTCGACGATGTGCGCGAGCCGGCGCGTGTCGCCGCGCTCGGCGCTGTCGTCGCGCGCGGTCCACAGGCTCTTGTCGAGTTGCGCCGCCGCCGTCATGCCGCCCCCTGCCCCGTGCTCAGCACGGCCTGCAGGAACTCGCGGGTGCGGGCCTCGCGCGGCTGGCTGAAGATGACCTCGGGCGCGCCCGATTCCAGGATCACGCCGCCGTCCATCACCGCGACCACGTCGGCCACGTCGCGGGCAAAGCCCATTTCGTGGGTCACGACCATCATGGTCATGCCTTCGCGCGCCAGCAGCTTCATGACCTGCAGCACTTCGCCCACCAGTTCCGGATCGAGCGCCGAGGTCGGTTCGTCGAACAGCATGACCTTGGGCTGCATCGCCAGCGCGCGGGCGATCGCCACGCGCTGCTTCTGGCCGCCCGACAGGCTGGCCGGCATGGCCGACATCTTCTGCGCCAGGCCGACCTTGCGCAGCAGGTCCTCGGCCAGCGCGTTGGCCTCGTCGCGGCCCATGCCGCGCAGCGTGCGCGGGCCGACGGTGACGTTGTCCAGCACCGACAGGTGCGGGAACAGGTTGAAGCCCTGGAACACCATGCCAACCTGCATGCGCAGGCGGTTCAGCGCCGCCTCGGGCAACTGCTCGCCCTCGTTCTGCAGCATCTGGCCGCAGATCTCCACGGTGCCGCCTTGGGCCACTTCCAGCCCGTTGCAGCAGCGCAGCAAGGTGCTCTTGCCCGAACCGCTGGGGCCTATCACCACCACCACCTGCGACGGCAGCACATCGAAGTCGATGCCGCGCAGCACGGCATGGTCGCCGTAGGATTTCTGCAGGCCGCGGATGCGGATCATTTCTTTCGGATTCGCGGCGTTCATTGCACCATCCCCCCCGCGCGCAGGCGTTGCTCGATCCTGCGCAGTATCAACATGGCGGCCGTGGTCAGGACCAGGTAGATCAGCGCCACCACCAGATAGGTTTCCAGCGAGCGGTACGACACGCTGATGATCTTCTGCCCTTCGTGCATCAGGTCATGGATGGTCAACAGCGACACCAGCGCCGAATTCTTGATCAGCGCGATGAACTCGTTACCCAGCGGCGGGATCATGCGCACCACCGCCTGCGGCAGGATGATGATGCGCATGGCCTGGCCCGACGACATGCCCAGCGAACGGGCCGCCTCGGTCTGGCCGCGGTCGACCGACTGGATCGCGCCGCGCACGATTTCCGACACGTAGGCGCCGGAATACATGCCCAGCCCCAGCACGCCGCAGGCGAACGCCGGCAGCGTCACGCCGAATTGCGGCAGGCCGAAGAACCAGATGAACAGCTGCACCAGCAACGGCGTGCCGCGAAAGAACAGCAGGTAGACGCTGCACAGGTTGTAGATGATGCTGCGTTGCGGGTTGAGCCGGCCGACGCCGACCAGCAGGCCGATGACGCAGCCCAGCAGCAAGGCGCCGGCGGTCACCTCGACGGTGACCACCGCGCCGCGCACCAGCGCGTCGAAGTCGGCGAAGACGGGGGCAAAATCCAGGTTCATTTCGCGGGCGCCTCGAACCACTTGTTGACGATGGCCTGGTAGCTGCCATCGGCCTTGATCTTCTGCAACGCCTCATTCAGGCCGCGGGTCAGCTCCGGTTTGTTCTTGGGCACGGCGATGCCGTAGTCCTCGGTGGTGATCTGGTCGCCCAGCACGGTCAGGTCGGTGGTGCTCTGGGCGAACAGCTTGGCGGCCGGCTTGCCGGTCACGGCGGCATCGGCGCGACCGATCTGCACCAGGTTGAACATCTCCTGGTTCTTCTCGACCTCGACGCGCTGCACCGACGGGTAGTGGTCCTTCAGGTAGTTGACCGACTTGGTGCCGACCTGCACCGACACCTTGCGGCCGTCCAGGTCCTTCAGGGTCTTGATGGGGCCGTCTTTCTTGGTCATCACGACCAGGCCGCCGGCGTAGTACGGGTCGGTGAAGTCCACCACCTTGGCACGCTCGGGCGTGATGTAGATGGCGGACACGGCGATGTCGGCACGGCCAGCCTGCAGGGCGGGAATCAGACCCTTGAAGTCGATGTCGATCCATTCGACCTTCTTGCCCATGGCGGCGGCCAGGGCCTCGACCAGTTCAATGTCGAAACCGGTGCGCTTGCCGTCCTTGACGAACTCCATGGGCGGGAAGGTGGCGTCGGTCACGGCGCGGATGGTTTCCTGGGCGTGGGCGGTGCCCATGCTCCAGGCCAGGCCCAGGGTCAGGGCGGCGGTCAGCAGGGTGCGGCGAGTAGTCATGGCGAATCCTGATAGGAAGAAGTGGATACGGATACGGCGATCGGTACGGCGTGGGGTGTGGCGTCTAGAGAGGCGGCGGGAATGTCGGGGACAACGTGGAATGCGGAAATGGGCGGCGTCAGTGCGCCTGCAGCCTGCCCGAGATGCGGCGGGCGGCCGCGACGGTCAGGTCGATGAAGGCCTGCGGCCGCTGGGCGGCGCGGGTGGACGGGGCCATCAGCGTGATGGAGGCCACCGCCTGGTTGGCGCGCTGGAAGATCGGCACGCTCACGCCCCAGACGCCGGCGTCGACTTCGCTGTCGGTCACGGCATAGCCCTGGGCGCGGATGGCCTCGAGTTCGTCGGCCAGGCGGGTCGGATCCACGCCCGACTCCCGCGCCAGGATGGCCAGCGCGGCCTGTTGGCGCGGAACCGGCATGAAAGCCAGCAGCGACTTGGCCGAGGCGCCGCGCACCAGCGGCAGGCCGCGGCCCTTGGTGAAGGAACAGCGCAGCGGATGCTGGCTCTCGACCATGTCCAGGCACACGGCCTGGTCCTTGACCGCCACCAGCAGGCCGATGGTCTCGCCCGACGCGGCGGCCAATGCCGCCATGTCCGGCTGCGCTTCATGGATCAGGAACGACGACTGGTCGAAGCCCCAGGCCAGTTGCACGCACAGCGGACCGGGGCCGTACTCGCCCTCGTGCTCGGCGACGAAGCCCCAGCGCTTGAGCAGCGCCACCTGGCGGTAGAGCGTGCTCTGCGCCAGGCCGGTCTTCTCCGCCAGCGCGGCGATGCTCAGGGGGCCATCGTGCCGGGCCAGCGTGGCCAACACGTAAAGCACCCGGTCCGCGCCCGGTCCTACCGACTGATCCATCAACAAGCTCTCCTGGTGGTGACGGCGGCGAGATTATCAATTTATGGTGGTTACAACCAAAATTTTTCCCACCTAGTGAGAAATCACAGGGAAAACCCCGAAACGCACGATCACAAAGCCATCCCCCGGAGCCTGCTGGCGCCTGGTCAGGCCGTGGTCCCGGCGCCCGCGCGCCCGCCCCGCGCCTCCCCGCCCGCGCCGGCGACCGGCAATAAAAAACCCGCCGGAAGGCGGGTTTCGGAACCAGCGGGACGCGGCCGCGATCAGGGCGTCGCGGGCTTGTCGTAGTTGTTCAGGCGCACCCCGGACACGCCGCCCACATTGGGCGTATTCGCGGGCTTGGCGGGCGCGGCCGGCTGGGCCAGCGGCGGCGGCGCGTCCAGCGGCGCGGGCTGCACGGTGGGCGGCGCCGCCGTGGTATCGGCCGGGGCCACGCCGGGCGCCGCCTCGGCGGCCTGCGCCGGGTCGGGTTCCGGCTCCGCCGGCCCGCTGGCGCGGCGGGCGCGCTTGGCCGCCTCCTGCTGGGCGATCAACGTCTGCAGCTCCGCGGCCAGGCTGGTCGACTTGCCGGTGCGGGCCCAGTCCGCGGCGTTCTGGTCCTTGGTATCGCGGGTGGTGACGTCGGCGCCGGCCTTCAGCAGCAGCTCCACCATCGCCTTGTTGCCCGATAGCGCCGCCATCATCAGCGGCGTTTCGCCGTTGGGCGCCGGCGCGTTCACCATCGCCTTGCGCTCCAGCAGCAGCCCGGCCATGGCCAGCTGGCCCTTGGAGGCCGCATAGTGCAGCGGCGTCCAACCCAGCCGGTTGACCTGGGCGCCGCGCGCCATCAGCGCCCGCGCCCGGTCGGTCTGGCCGGCAATGGCCAGGTACATCAGCGGCGTCTCGCCGGCCGGATTCTCGGCGTTGACGTCCGTGCGCGGATTGGCCGCCAGCACGTCGAACACCTTCCAGGCCCCGTCCACCACCGCCCGCATCAGGGCCGGCTGGCCATTGCGGTAGCGCACGTTGGGATCAGCGCCGTGCGCCAGCAGGTCCTTGATTTCGTCCGGGTAGTCGTTGGCGACGTAGACCCACCAGTCCGACGGATTGGCCGCCTGGGCCAACGCCGGCGTCGAGACGGCGACGCACAACGCCAGCAGCGCGCTGCGGCAATGCGAAACGAGGCGGTGACGGGAGAACGCAGCGCTGGCAGCCATGGGCAATCCTGATAATTTACTTTAAATAATAGACATTAAATTATTTCTTTATCTTATTGAAAAGATTAAAGAAATTATCCGTGGAAGCGCGTGCCACCTCGGCCACGCTGATGCCCTTGAGATCGGCGATCTTCTCGGCCACGTGGATCACCTTGGACGGGTCATTGAGCTTGCCGCGGTACGGCACCGGCGCCAGGTACGGCGAGTCGGTCTCGATCAGCAGGCGGTCCAGCGGCACCTTGGCGGCCACCTCGTGCACCACATGCGCGTTCTTGAACGTCACGATGCCGGACAGCGAGATGTGGAAATTCTGGTCGAGCGCGGCCTGGGCCACTTCCCAGGTCTCGGTGAAACAGTGCATCACCCCGCCGACCTCGGCGGCGCCCTCCTCGCGCAGCATGCGCACCGTGTCCTCGGCCGACGAGCGCGTGTGCACGATCAGCGGCAGCCCGGTGTCGCGCGCGGCGCGGATGTGGCGGCGGAAACGCTCGCGCTGCCAGTCCAGCGGCTCGGACAGGCGGTAATAGTCCAGGCCGGTCTCGCCGATGGCCACCACCTTGGGGTGGGCCGCCAGGCGCGCCAGCTCCTCGGGCTCGGGGTCGGGCGTGTCTTCGTAGTCGGGGTGCACGCCGACCGAGGCCCACAGGTTCGGCTGCGGCTCGACCAGCGACATCAGGCCCGGCCATTCAGGCAGGTTGACGCTGACCACCAGCGCGTGGGTCACCTGGTTGGCGGCCATCCGTTCGAGGATGGCGGGCAGGTCGGCCGCCAGCTCGGGGAAATTCAAATGGCAGTGGGAATCGACGTACATGAGACTTGGATGAGGAAAGGCGCGGCGTCTGGACGGCGGCCCGGACAGGCCGGATCCGTCGCCGCGCCGCGGCAGGTTACGCCTGGCAGGATAGCACCACGCGCTGCAGCGTCGCGTGGGCGAAAAGCTTGGCATTCAAGGGATGCGTGGCCAGCGCCCGCTGGCGCGTCAGCCAGCGCGCGGCCTCGGCCGCGCGCGCCGTGTTCATGCGCGCGGCGACCTCGGCCACGACGGCGGCCAGCGCCGGGAAATAACGCACCGGCGCGCCGGCGGCGGCCAGCATCAGATCGGTATAGAGGCGTTGCAGCGCGTCGATCCACTCGGCCGGCGGGGCCTTTTCCAGGGCCTCGGCCAAGGTGCCGACGTCGGGCGTCTGGCCCTTGGCCAACGGGCCAACCAGTTGCGTCAGCCAGGGCGGGCACGCGGTTTCCGCATGCTGCGCCAGGCGCAACGCGGCCAGCGGCGCGCCGCCGGCGGCCGCCAGCCATTCGCGCGCCGGCTCCACGTTCTGGGCGCGCAGCCATTGCAAGGCGGTGTCGGCGTCGGGCGCCGGCAGCGGCAGGCGGCGGCAACGCGACACCAGCGTCGGCAGCAGCCGGTCGGGCGCGTCGGCCACCAAGAGGAACACGGTATGCGGCGGAGGCTCTTCCAGCACCTTGAGCAAGGCGTTGGACGACACCACGTTCAGCGCGTGCGCCGGATACAGCAGCGCCACGCGCCAGCCGCCGCGGTGGGTGGCGGTGTTGAACCAGGATTCCAGCGAGCGGATCTGGTCGATGCGGATTTCCTTGGACGGCGCCTTCTTGGCCGCGCCCGTGGCCGGCTCGGCTTCTTCCGCGCCTTCGGCGGCGTCGGCGCCCTCCTCGACCGCCACGGCCTCGGGCCGGATGCGGCGCAGGTCGGGATGGTTGCCGCTGGCGAACCAGGCACAGGCGGCGCAATGGCCGCAGGCCAGGCCATCCTGCGGCGTCTCGCACAGCAGGCTGGCGGCGGCGGCGTTGGCGAAGTCGAGCTTGCCGATGCCGGCCAGGCCGTGCACCAGCCAGGCGTGGGCGAAGCGCTCGCGGTTGCCCAGCCAGGCCCGCGCCGTCTCCATCTGCCAGGGCAGGAACTGGGGCGCGCTCATGGACGGGCCGCCACCAGTTGGCGCAGGCCGGCTTCCAGCTCGGCGCGGATCTCGGGAATGGCGCGGGTCGAATCGATCACCTGGATGCGGTCGGGCTCGGCCGCGGCGCGGGCCTGGTAGGCCGCGCGCGTGCGTTCGAAGAAGGCGGCGCCTTCGCGCTCGAAGCGGTCGGGCTCGCGGGCATCGGCCAGGCGCGCCCGCGCCACCGCCAGCGGCACGTCGAACAGCCAGGTGCGGTCGGGACGGCCGGCCTGCATCCAGGTTTCCAGCGCCGCCACGCGGGCGGCGCCCAGGCCGCGGCCGCCGCCCTGGTAGGCGTAGGTGGCGTCGGTGTAGCGATCGCAGACCACCCAGGCGCCACGCGCCAGCGCCGGCTCGATCACCTGGTGCAGGTGCTCGCAGCGGGCGGCGAACATGAGCAGGGTCTCGGTATCCAGGCCCATCGGATCGGTCAGCACCAGGGCGCGCAACTTTTCGCCCAGCGGCGTGCCGCCAGGCTCGCGGGTGGAGACCACCTCCAGGCCCTGGCCGCGCAGGAACTCGGCGATCCACTCGGTATGCGTGCTCTTGCCGGCCCCGTCGACCCCCTCCAGCGTGATGAAGCGTCCGCGTGAGGTCATTGTTCTTGTCCTTGTGCTGGCGCCGGATCGTCGTCCGGCGTGGAAGTGGGTGCCGCCTCGGGCGCCGGCGCGGCGGCAGGCGCGGGCGCGGCGGCGGGCTTGCCCGCCGGCGCCGGGCGCGCCGCCGGTGTCTGACCCAGGATATAGCGGGAAACGTTGCGGTTGTGCTCGGACAGGTTTACCGAGAACTCGCTGGTGCCGTTGCCGCGCGAGACGAAAAACAGGAATTTGTGCTGCTCGGGCTGCACCGCGGCCAGCAGCGCCGCGCGGCCGGCGGCGGCGATCGGCGTGGGCGGCAGGCCCGGGCGCGTGTAGGTGTTCCAGGGCGTGTCGGTCTGCAGGTCGCGCTTGCGGATGCGGCCCTGGTAGGCGTCGCCCATGCCGTAGATGACGGTGGGGTCGGTCTGCAGCAGCATGCCGATCTTCAGGCGGTTGGTGAACACGCCCGAGACGCGGCGGCGCTCCGGGCCATGGCCGGTTTCTTTCTCGATGATGGACGCCAGCACCAGCGCCTCATAGGGCGTGGACAGCGGCAGATCGGCCTGGCGCTTGGCCCAGGTGTCGTCCAGGATGCGCTGGCCTTCCTGGTAGGCGCGGCGCAGCAGGTCGTAGTCGGAGCTGCCCGGCGTGAAGATGTAGGTGTCCGGGAAGAACAGGCCTTCCGGATGCTTGATGTCCGAGCCCAGGCGCTCCATCAGGGCTTCATCGCTGATGTCGCCCAGGGTCTGCTTGACGTCGGGATTCTCGCGCAGCGCCTGGCGGATCTGGCGGAAGGTCCAGCCTTCCAGGAAGGTGATCTGGCGCTGGGTCATGTCGCCGCGCGCCATGCGTTCCAGCAGCAGCCAGGGCGTGTCGCCGTTGATGGCCTGGTAGCCGCCGGCCTTGATCAGCTTGTCCTGTTCGGTCAGGCGCGCCATCCAGACGAAACCCGGCTCCCAGACCGGCACGCCCGCCGCGTTGAGCGCGCGCGCGACGGTGCGCGGGCTGCTGCCCGGGTCCACCACGAAATCGATCCTGTCGGCCGACAGGGGAATGGGGCGATGCATCCAGTGCCAGGCGGCGCCGACGGTCGCGGCGACGGCCAGCACGATGAGCAGGAATGACCACAGGACGTAAAAACGGAGTCGCTTCTTCATAAGTCTGGGAAGTTTAATGGATCGCGCGGACCTGTCGGAGCAAAACGAGGGCCGGAGCGCGTCGCGCGCCCCTTTGCCCTGCGCGGGCATGGGCCTGCCAAGATGAGAACACAGCTATCATCAACCCTTTGATGACGAGTCACGGGCCCACGCAGCCATGCATGCTTTCCATTCTTCGATCCCGGCGCGCGCCGAAGGTTGCGCGCAATTGGCGCCGCTGGATGATTTCACCGTTTTCAGCGCCGCCGGCGCCGACGCGCTGACCTTCCTGCACGGCCAGCTGACCCAGGACGTCACCGGCCTGACCGCCGACGCCGCCCGCCTGGCCGGTTACTGCACCGCCAAGGGCCGCCTGCTGGCGACCCTGGTGATGTGGCGCGGCGCCGCCCCGACCGAAGACGCGCCGCAGCTGTACGCCCTGGTGCGCCAGGACCTGGCCGCGGCCCTGATCAAGCGCCTGTCCATGTTCGTGCTGCGCGCCAAGGTCAAGCTGGCCCCCGCCGCGCTGCACGTGGCAGGCGTGCAGGCCGATCCGGCGCAGCTGGCCGCCCTGGAAGCGGCCGCCGGCGCCCTGCCGCGCACGCCCTGGCAGCGCGTCGAGCTGCCCTCGGGCACCTGGATCGCCGCCCCCTCGGCCAGCGCCGCGTCGCGCTGGTGGTGGATCGCGTCCGACGAACAACTGGCCGCGGCCGCGCCGCTGGCCGCCGTGCTGGGCCTGGCACCGGCCGCGCAATGGCACGCGGCCGACCTGGCCGCCGGCATCCCCTGGATCACCACGGCGACCCAGGACGTCTTCATTCCGCAGACCGTCAACCTGGACCTGATCCAGGGCGTCAGCTTCACCAAAGGCTGTTATCCCGGCCAGGAAGTGGTGGCGCGCAGCCACTACCGCGGCACGGTCAAGCGCCGCATGGCGTTCGGCACCATCGCCGACGCCGGCGTAGCCGATGCCGGGCTGGCCGGCCAGGACGTGTTCGACGCCACCCAGCCGGGCGAGCCGACCGGCCGCATCGTCGACGCCGCCCGCGGCCAGGACGGCGTGTCGGTGCTGTTCGAAACCACGCTGGCCGCGCTGCCCGAGGGCGACCTGCGACTGGGCGCGGCCGACGGCCCGCGCATCGCCGCCGCGCCGCTGCCCTACTCCATCACCCCTTGACCCCGTCGCCGGCGGACGCGGCCTGGGCCGTGTCCAGCCAGCGCCGCAGCGCCGGGTCGCGCACTTCCAGCACCTCGAACAGCCCCAGCGCGCGCAGCGCCGGCAAGGCGTCCCGCATGTCGCGGGCGGCGACGTCGCGTGCGGCCGGCGCCGCCTGGGCGTCGCACCACACCCGCGCGTTCACCAGGAAGGCGCCGACCGTGCCCTTGCGCACGGTCACGCCCTCGAATTGGGCAACGTTCCGGTCGTCCGGCAATAGATCCTGTGCTTGCATGATGTTCTCCTGTCGATGGGCACAGGGTCACGATAATCGCCCCGGCGCGGCAAATCTGCGGTAATTTTGACAATCAATACCGTGTTTGTGCCAACCTGGATCCGCCATGCCCGCGCGCCTTTCCGCTTCGCCCCCGCGCCCCGCCGCCTCGCCCCTGATCGCCCCCAATCTGGCCGCGGCGCCCGATGGCCCGGCGCTGCTGGCGGTGCGGCGCCAGGACACGGCGCTGCGGCACACCGCCCTGCACCAGCATGCGCGCGGCCAGCTGTTCGGCGCCTATCGCGGCCTGCTCACGGTGCTGGCCGGCGACCGCCAATGGGTCGCGCCGCCCGCCCACGCGATCTGGATTCCGCCTGACTGCCCGCACGGGCTGCGCTCGCACGGCCCGTACGCGGGCTACAGCGTCTACCTCAGCCCCGCGGCCTGCGCCGAGCTGCCGGCGGCGCCCTGCGCCTTGCAGGCGTCGGCGCTGCTGCTGGCGGCGGTCGAGCGCGCCGCCGGTTGGCCGGACGCGGCCTGGAACGCCGCCCAGGTCCGCATCGCCGAGGTGGTGCGCGACGAAATCCGGACCCTGCCGCGCGCTGGCGACGGCCTGACGCTGCCGCGCGAGCCGCGGCTGCAACGCCTGGCGCTGGCGCTGTCGGACGCGCCCGCCGACACCCGGCCGCTGGCCGCCTGGGCCGACACCATCGGCATGGCGCCGCGCACGCTGGCGCGCCGCTTCCTGGCCGAGACCGGCCTGTCGCTGGGGGTGTGGCGTCAGCGCGCCCGGCTGATGCGGGCGCAGGAAATGCTGGCGGCCGGCCATGGCGTGACCGCCGCCGCCCTGGAGTCGGGCTACGACAACGTCAGCGCCTTCATCGCCATGTTCAAGCGCGAATACGGCGTCACGCCCGGCCGCTATGACGGCCGGGGCCCCGTGACGGATTGAACGGCCGGCGGCGCGGCGCCGGCCCCGGCCCACGCGCCGGTTTACTCGGCGTCGGCGGCCTTGCGCGGACGGCGCGCGCGCGTGGCGGTCTTGCGCGCCGGCTTGGCCGGGGCCGCATCGGGCGCGGCATTGTCCGGCGCCGTGCTTTCCGGCGCCGGGCCGTCCGCGACGGCGGGCGCCGTGGCTTTGGCGCGTCCGGCGGATGGCGCCGCCGCGCCGGAATCGGCGTCGCTGGCGGTGGTGGCCGGCGCCTTGGCGGTCCGGGCGGTCTTGGCCGCGCCACGGCCGCTGCGCGCGCCACGCCGGCTCTTCGGTTCCGCCGGGGCCTGGGCCTCGGCGGCGGATTGGACGTCATCCGAAGCGGGCACGGCCGCGGGCTCGGAAATCGACGCAGGAGGCGAGACGGGAGCCGCCTGCGTCACCGCCGCAGAGGCCTCGACGGCGGCTGTCGCCTGGCCCTGCCGCGGCCACGCCTCGCGCTCTTCGCGCGCCGCCGGTTCGCCGCTGTCGCGGTCCCCAGCCTGGCGGCCCGACGCCTGGCCCGCGCCCTGGCGGCCACCGCGGCCACCCGACGCATTCTTGCGGCCGCCGCGCGCGCCACGGGCAGGCTTGGCATCGGCCTCGTCGGCCGGGGCGCCCGGGGCGGCATCCGCCGCGCTCTCGGGCGCCTCGACCGCCGCCGCCATGGCGCGCAGCGCCGGCTTGCCGCCAACCTTGGCCGGCGTGCCGCCCGCGCTGTCGCGATACACGTAGGTGCCCGACTTTTCCTCGCGGCCGACGTCCAGGAAGCCGCGCGACTGCGCCTCGTCCAGCAGGTTGCCGAAGGCCCGGAAGCCGTAGTACGACTCGTTGAAGTCGGGCCGGCGGCGCTTGAGGGCGTCCTTCAGGGCCGAGGCCCAGACCTTGCCGCTGTCGCCGCGTTCGGCCATCAGCGCCTCGAAGGTCTCGACCACCATGTCCACCGCCTGGGTCTTGCGGGCTTCCAGTTCTTCCTTGCGGCGGCGCTCTTCGTCGGGCGAGCGGCGCTGGCCGGCGTTGCCGCCGCCGCGGTTGTCGCGGCGGGCGTCGGCGGCGCGCTGGCCTTCGCGGGCCAGGTCGTCATAGAAGATGAATTCGTCGCAGTTGGCGATCAGCAGGTCCGAGGTGGATTGCTTGACCCCCACCCCGATCACCTTCTTGTTGTTCTCGCGCAGCTTGGACACCAGCGGCGAGAAATCGGAATCGCCGCTGATGATGACGAAGGTGTTGACGTGCGACTTGGTGTAGCAGAAGTCCAGCGCGTCCACCACCAGCCGGATGTCGGCCGAGTTCTTGCCCGACTGGCGCACGTGCGGGATCTCGATCAGCTCGAAATTGGCCTCGTGCATCGGCGCCTTGAATTCCTTGTAGCGCTCCCAGTCGCAATAGGCCTTCTTGACCACGATGCTGCCCTTGAGCAGCAGGCGCTCCAGCACCGGCCGGATGTCGAACTTCTGGTACTTGGTGTCGCGCACGCCAAGCGCCACGTTCTCGAAGTCGCAAAAAAGCGCCATGCTGACGTTTTCGTTGGCATTCATAAGTGTTTCTCCGTTGCTGCGGCCAATAGGCCCGGCCGTCTGGCACGGGGCGATTGGCCGCGTTTTGCCGCCCATGATATACATTTCCGCTGGCCCACTTGCCCCGACCGCGATGCCCGACCATGCCCCTCACCCTCCGCTGAGCACCGAACGCCTGCTGCTGCAACCGCTGTGCCTGGACGACGCGCCCGCCATCCAGCGCATCTTTCCGCAATGGGAAGTGGTGCGCTACCTGGCCGAACAGGTGCCCTGGCCCTACCCGGCCGATGGCGCGCGCACCTACGTGGAACAGGTGGCGCTGCCCGCCATGCGGCGCGGCGTGCAGTGGCATTGGTCCCTGCGCCCGCGCACCGAGCCGGACCGCCTCATCGGCCTGATCAGCCTGATGCGCGACGACCCCGGCAACCACCGCGGCTTCTGGCTCGACCCGCTGTACCAGGGCCAGGGCTACATGACCGAGGCCAGCGAGGCGGTCACCGCCTACTGGTTCGAGGTGCTCGGCCAGCCAGTGCTGCGCGCGCCCAAGGCCGTGGCCAACGACGGCTCGCGCCGGCTGTCCGACCGCACCGGCATGCGGCGCGTCGCCACCGAGGAACGCGGCTTCGTCTCGGGACGCCAGATGGCCGAGATCTGGGAAATCACGCGCGAGGAATGGCAGGCGCGCAAGCGCTGATCCCGGCCGGCGCGCACACGCCGCCGCCCCTGGCGCAGGCAAGCCCGACCCCGTTTTTCCGTTCGACGCTCCGTACGGGGCCAGCCACCTGAACGGCGGTTTAAGCCGGCGCTTACCGCCCCTTTCGCCCCGTTTTCCGGCGGATTGCCCCGGACGCGGCGTGGCTAGAATTTGCCACTCTCCCGCATTCCGTAAACCGGATGCCCTCGCTATCGGGCAAGATCCATGAATCCGTCTACCGTCATCGGCGCCGTTGTCGGCCTGCTCACCCTGGTCATCGTCATCGCGCTGGCCGCCACCAACCCCGGCATGTACTTCAACCTGCCGGGCCTGGCCATCGTGCTGGGCGGCACCGCCGCCGCGCTGTTCATCGCCTATCCGCTGTCCGAAGTGATGCGGGTCTTCAAGCTGGTCGGCACCGTGTTCCGCCACGACCAGCACGACCAGCAGCGCGACATCGAGGAACTGGTCAACATGGCGCAGCTGTGGATGAACACCGACGTCCACAAGGTCGAGCTGGAACTGAAGAAGGTCACCAACCCGTTCCTGCGCACCGGCGTGCAGCTGATCATCGACAACACCCCCGAAGACCAGATCATCGAGCTGCTGCAATGGCGCGTGGCGCGGCTCAAGGCGCGTGAAATGGCCGAGGCGCAGATGTTCCGCGTCATGGCCACGTTCGCGCCGGCCTTCGGCATGCTGGGCACGCTGGTCGGCCTGATCAACCTGATGGCCGTGCTGGGCGACGGCAGCATGACCACCATCGGCCAGCAGCTGGCCATCGGCCTGATGACCACCTTCTACGGCATCCTGCTGGCCAACCTCGTCTGCAAGCCGATCGCCGTCAAGCTCGAACGCCGCACCGCGCGCCGCGTCGAGTCCATGAACATGGTGCTGCAGGGCATCTCGATGATGTGCGAGAAGCGCGGCCCGGCCGTGGTGCGCGAGACCCTGAACTCGTTCGTCATGCACGTCGAGGACGAAATCTACGACGGCGGCGCCTCCGCGCCCCGCGGCAAGACCGAGGGCCAGGTGTCCACGGCCGCCAAACCCGTGTCCATCACCCGCCCCGCCGCCGCGCGTCAATGAGCCTGATTTCCCCCTCCCTGGCGCAGCGGATCGAGCAGGCCCGCCAGGCCCAGCTGCGCGCGCAGAAGGCAGCGGCCAATAGCGGCTGGCGCCCGAGCAAGAGCGACCGCAAGGACCGCTACGCCCGCTGGCACGTCGACGAAACGGTCGAGAGCGACGCCGAGAACTGGCTGCTGAGCTACCTGGACCTGATCACGCTGCTGCTGGCCATGCTGGTGGTGATGCTGGCCGTGTCGCGCCTGCATGGCGGTTTCCAGGACGCCGGCGAGCAGCCGGTTGACCTGGTCGGCAGCCTCGCGGCCAAGGGCCTGCCCGCGTACGACGGCGAATACGCCGAGTTCGACACCCCGGCCATCCCCGCCAGCTGGGCCGACGCCGGCAAGCCCGCGGCCAGCGCCGCGGCGACGGCCGCGGCCGCGGACGCGCCGGCCGCCGAGGGCGAGGTGCTGGCGCAGGCCGCCCCGCCCCTGAAAGCGCCGTCCAAGGAATCGCTTGGCCTGGGCGACCTGGGCAAGTCGGTCGACGTCATCATTAACGAGCAATCGGTCAGCTTCCGCATCAGCAACGAACTGCTGTTCCCGTCGGGCCAGGCCACCCTCAGCCCGTCGGGCCTGGACGTGATCAAGCGCCTGGCCGCGATCCTCAACAAGAACGAGTACCAGGTATCGGTCGAGGGCCACAGCGACCCCGTGCCGATCCAGACCCGCCAGTTCGCCTCCAACTGGGAACTGTCCAGCAGCCGCGCCACCAGCGTGCTGCGCGAACTGGTGCGCGACGGCGTGGCCGGCAGCCGCCTGCGTGCCGTGGGCTACGCCGAGACGCGTCCGATCGAGTCCAACGACACGCCGGCCGGCCGCGCCGCCAACCGCCGGGTCGAACTCATCATGGACATCACCGCCCCGGCCAAGCCGGCCCAGGCCGAGGTCAAGGGCGCGGACGGCAAGGCGGCCACCGCCGCCAATGGCAAGGCCGCGCCGACCAGCACCGCCAGTGCGCCGGCCGCCAAACCGGCCGACGCGCCGCCCGCCGCGGTTGCCGCCCCGGCGCCCGCGGCACGGTCCGAGGCCGCCAGCCCGGATGCCGCGCCGGCGCCGTCCACCCTGACGCCGACCGAGGCCACCGCCGCCACCCAATCCTGATCGCCCCGTCGATCCCCAACCGGCCGCGGCCGGTTTTATTTTGGCTGTCGATGTAAAGGAACCTTGACACAGCAAAACCGCATCGCCACAATGTCAAGCACGCTTTACACAACCGGAGAACGACCTCATGCATCAAATCCAGGCGCGACGCCTGTATCTCAAGGAATTCGGCGGCGCCATGGCGCTGTACGTGGCGATGGTGGCCATGTCGGTGTACGCCGGCCTGCATCTCGAACCGGGCGCCTTGCGCACCGCCCTGCTGGCCAGCCCGGTGCTGGCGATCCTGCTGGTGATCCGCGCCGTGGTGCGCCAGATCCGACGTTCCGATGAGTTCATCCGCAAGACCACGGCCGAACACCTGGCCATTGCCGCCACGGCGACGGCGGGCATCACCTTCACCTACGGCTTCCTGGAACTGGCCGGCTTTCCGCGGCTCAGCATGTTCTTCGTCTGGCCGTTGATGGCCGCCGCCTGGCTCGCCACCAGCGCCATCGACTACCTGCGCCACCGATGAAAAACCTGATCCGCGACCTGCGCGCCGAACGCGGCTGGAGCCAGGCCGCGCTGGCCGAACAGTTGAACGTGTCGCGCCAGACGGTCAATGCGATCGAGACCGGCCGCTACGATCCGAGTCTGCCGCTGGCCTTCGCCATCGCCCGCGTGTTCGGCCTGCCGATCGAGACGATCTTCCAGGAAGACTGAAGCGGCGCGATCCCGCGCCGCGCAAACAGCGGTAATCTGGCGACTGCCCGGCCGCGCGCCCTCCGGCGCGCGGCCGTTTGCCATGTCCACCGGGCCCCGCCCGCCAGGAACCCGCCATGCCGTACATGCTTCTCATCGTCGAACCCACCGGCCAGCGCGCCGAGCGCACCCCCGAACAGGGCCGCGACGCCTACGCGCAGATGCAACGCTACGCCGAAGGCCTGCAGGCGCGCGGGCTGCTGGCGCGCGCCGAATCCCTCAAGTCCGACAAGGACGGCGTGCGCCTGCGCGTGCGCGACGGCCAGCGCACGCTGGTCGACGGCCCCTTCGCCGAAGCCAAGGAAATGATCGGCGGCTTCTTCCTGCTCACCTGCGACGACCGCGAGCAGGCCTTGGCGCTGGCCGCCGAATGCCCGGCGGCGCAGTGGGCCACGGTCGAGGTGCGCGAGCTGGGGCCCTGTTTCATGTAGCGCCGGATCATCGCCGCGGGCGGTGACGGGGCGGCACGCTAAGTACTTACCCTGATCCACCCGATTCCCTGTCGATTCGCGCGCGCCTCATGCGTCGTGCCAGTACCGACCCCGCCGCGCCTGGCGGCCGGGTCCATCGATACCAGGAGATTCCCGATGCGATTCATGATCATCGTTCGCGCCAACGCCGACAGCGAAGCCGGCAAGCTGCCCGAAGCCAGCCTGCTCGACGCCATGGCGACCTACCATGAAGGCCTGGCCAAGGCCGGCGTGCTGCTCGACGCCAGCGGCCTGCAGCCGTCCTCCAAGGGCTGGCGGGTGCACTACGACGACCAGGGCCAGCGCAAGGTCATCGACGGGCCGTTCGCCGACACCAAGGAACTGGTGGCCGGCTACACCGTGATCCAGGTGCGCTCGCGCGAGGAAGCGCTGCAATGGACGCTGCGCTTTCCCGATCCCTTCCCCGGCCAGCCCTGCGCCATCGAGGTGCGCCAGATGTATGAACTGGACGATTTCGGCCCCGGCCAGGAAATCGACCGCTTCCGCGAACTGCCCGGCAACGGCCAGTGAGCCGCGCCATCCGCTCAACGACGCCCGCCACGAGACCCATCATGCACAAGCAGATCTTCGTCAACCTCCCCATCGCCGACATGGCGAAATCGCAGGCCTTCTTCAAGAGCCTGGGGTTCAGCTTCAATCCGCAATTCACCAACGACCAGGGCGCCTGCATGGTCGTCGGCGACAACATCTACGTCATGCTGCTGGTGAAGGATTTCTTCCAGGGCTTCACGAACAAACCCATCGTCGATGCCAAGGGCGCCACCGAATCCCTGATCGCGCTGTCCTGCGAAAGCCGCGCCGAAGTCGACGACCTGGTCGCGCGCGCCAAGGCGGCGGGCGGCAGCGCGCCGCGCCCGCCGCAGGACCATGGCTTCATGTACGGACACGGCTTCGATGACCTGGACGGCCACATCTGGGAAGTGTTCTACATGGAACCCGGCGCGACGCCGCAAGCATGACCGCGGCGGCCGGATCGGCGGCAACCCACCGCGCCATCGAAGCCGTCTGGCGCATCGAGGCCGCCAGCGTCATCGCCGGCGTCGCGCGGCTGGTGCGCGATGTCGGCCTGGCCGAGGAACTGGCCCAGGACGCGCTGGTGGCCGCGCTGGAGCGCTGGCCGGCCACCGGCGTGCCGGACAACCCGGGAGCGTGGCTCATGACCACCGCGAAGAACCGCGCGCGCGACCGCCTGCGGCTGGACGCGATCCACCGCCGCAAGCATGAGCAGATCGGGCATGAGCTCGAAGCGCTGCAGGCCGACGTCGAGCCCGACTTCGTCGAGGCGCTGGACGCCGCGCGCCAGGACGATATCGGCGACGACCTGCTGCGGCTGGTGTTCACCGCCTGCCATCCGCTGCTGTCGACCGAGGCGCGCGTGGCGCTGACGCTGCGCCTGCTGGGCGGGCTGTCCACCGCTGAGATCGCGCGTGCCTTCCTGGCCTCGGAATCCACCATCGCGCAGCGCATCGTGCGGGCCAAGCGCAGCCTGACCGCGGCGCGCGTGCCGTTCGAGGTGCCCGGGCCGCAGGAGCGCGCGGCGCGGCTGGCCTCGGTGCTGGAAGTGATCTACCTGATCTTCAACGAAGGCTATGCCGCCACCTCCGGCCAGGACTGGATGCGGCCGGCGCTGTGCGACGAGGCGCTACGGCTGGGCCGCATCCTGGCGCAGCTGACGCCCGGCGACAGCGAAGTCCACGGGCTGGTGGCGCTGATGGAATTGCAGGCCTCGCGCCTGCATGCCCGCAGCGACGCCGAGGGCCGTCCCGTGCTGCTGCTGGAACAGGATCGCGGCCGCTGGGACACGCTGCTGATCCGGCGCGGCCTGGCGGCGCTGGAACGCGCCGAAAGCCTGGGCGGCGCCAGCGGCCCGTATGCGCTGCAGGCCGGCTTGGCCGCCTGCCATGCGCGGGCGCGGCAGCCGCAGGACACCGACTGGCCGCGCATCGTGGCGCTGTACGACGCGCTGGCGCAAGCCATGCCGTCGCCGGTGGTGGAACTGAACCGCGCGGTGGCCGTGGGCATGGCGTTCGGGCCCCAGGCCGGCCTGGACCTGGCCGACGAACTGGCGCGCGATCCGGCGCTGGCCAACTATCACTGGCTGCCGAGCGTGCGCGGCGACCTGCTGGCCAAGCTCGGCCGTCACGCCGAGGCGCTGGCGGAATTCGAGCGCGCCGCCGGCATGACGCGCAACGACCGCGAGCGCGAGATGCTGCTGGCGCGCGCCGCGGCCATGCGGACGGCGGGATAGGCCGGCGCGGCGCCGCCGAACGTGCTTAAATTCCGCCATGGCCTCATTCCTGCCTTCCGCCGGCGGCGTCCCTGTCGCCCCCGACGCGCGCCCCGAACCGCTGATCGCGGGCGTGCCGCAGGCTTTCGACCATCCCAATGACCGCGCCGAATTCCGACGTCCGGCGCACCGGCCAGGCATCGAGCTGTACCGCGCCCACATCATCCGCCACGCCTTCGAGCCGCACACCCACGAGGCCTTCGGCCTTGGCGCCATCGAGACCGGCGTGGAACGCTTCCGCTACCGCGGCGCCGAGCATCTGGCGCCGCCGGGCTCGGTGGTGCGGATGAATCCCGACGAACTGCATACCGGCCGCGCCGAAACCGAAGGCGGCTGGCGCTACCGCATGGCCTACATCGATCCCGCCGTGGTCGCGCAGGTGGCCGGCGAGGCCGATTGGTGGTTCGACTGCGCGGTCAGCCACGACGCCGCCAGCGCGCAACGCGTCACCGCCCTGCTGGACGCGCTGTGGCAGGCGCGCGAACCGCTGGCGTTCGACAGCGCCCTGCACGCGCTGCTGGCCGAATTCCGCCGCCACGCCCGCGTGCCGCGGCCGCCGCGCCCCGAAGGCGCGCCGCGCTTCGGCCGCGTCATCGACTACCTGCGCGCCAACCTGGCGCGACGCCTGACGCTCGAGGAACTGGCCGAGGTGGCCGGACTCAGCCCGTTCCACTTCCTGCGCAGCTTCCAGGCGCAGTACCACGCCACGCCGCAGCAGACGCTGATGGCGCTGCGCCTGTTCGAGGCCAAGCGCCTGCTGGCCGCGGGCGAAACGCCGGCCCAGACCGCGCTGGCCGCCGGCCTGACCGACCAGGCCCACCTGACCCGCGCCTTCACCCGCCGCTACGGCGTCACACCCGCCCGCTACCAGAAGCAAGTGCGCGCCTGAACCGCCGCCCTGCAGCAATCTGGTACAAGACCGGCCGCCATGGCCGTCACTAGACTGGCCCCTCTGTTGAATTCGTGATGGGAACACAGCTATGTGGGCAGGAACCTCTTACGCCCTGGCGGCCGGCTTGATGTGGGGGCTGGTATTCGTCGGCCCCTTGCTGCTGCCCGAATACCCCGCCGCCCTGCAATCGGTGGCGCGCTACCTGGCGTTCGGCCTGATCGCCATGCCGCTGGCCTGGCTGGACCGCAAGGCGCTGCGCCAGCTCGGCCGCGCCGACTGGATCGAGGCGCTCAAGCTGGCGGCCATCGGCAACCTGCTGTACTACCTGTGCCTGGCCAGCGCCATCCAGCGCGCCGGCGGCCCGGTGCCGACCATGATCATCGGCACGCTGCCGGTGGTGATCGCCATCTGCGCCAACCTGCGCAACGCGCGCCGCGACGGCCGCCTGCCGTGGAAGCGGCTGGCGCCCTCGCTGGTGCTGATCGCGCTGGGCATCGCCTGCGTCAACCAGGTGGAACTGCAGGCGCTGCGCCAGGAGGCCGACGCCGACCTGTCGCGCTACGCCATCGGCGCGGTGCTGGCGCTGGCCGCGGTCGCCTGCTGGACCTGGTATCCGCTGCGCAACGCCGACTGGCTGCGCAACCATCCGGGCCGCAGCCCGCGCACCTGGGCCACCGCCCAGGGCGTGGCGACCCTGCCGCTGGCGCTGGCCGGCTACGGCCTGCTGTGGGCCGGCATGGCCGCCACCGGCAGCGACTTCGCCATGCCGCTGGGGCCGCGCCCCGACGTGTTCCTGGGCCTGATGATCATCATCGGCCTGTTCTCCTCGTGGCTCGGCACGCTGTGCTGGAACGAAGCCAGCCAGCGCCTGCCGACGGCGCTGGTCGGGCAACTGATCGTGTTCGAAACGCTGGCTGCGCTGGCCTACGCCTTCATCCTGCGCGGCAGCATGCCGCAGCCGCTGACGCTGGCCGGCATCGCCCTGCTGATGATCGGCGTGCTGAGCGCGGTGCGGGTGAAGCCCGAGCCGCTGCCCGCTTAAGCGCATCTCGGCCGCCAACCGGCCGACGCCTGGCGGCCGAAGGTTGCGGCGCGGGCTCGGCGGCCGGCGTTCAGCGTTCGGCGTTCGGCGTTCGGCGTTCGGCGTTCGGCGTTCGGCGTTCGGCGTTCGGCGTTCGGCGTTCGGCGTTCGGCGTTCGGCGTTCGGCGTTCGGCGTTCGGCAGACTGACGCTGGCACGCTCTAGAATGCGAGGCGAATTTTTTCCGCGCCTTCCAGGATCCACATCGGCTTGGCCGCCATGGCGGCAAGCGGGCATGCCCAGGCGCCGCCCGGGCGCCCGGCCTGGACGCCGATCGAGACAACACGAGTACATGAAAACAAGAACAGCATTCATCGCCGCGCTGGGATTTTCCGCGCTGCTGCAAACACCGCTTGCCTGTGCCGAGAACATCAACGGCAAGAACCTCTTCCAGCAGCGCTGCGCCATGTGCCACGGCGCGGACATCAAGGGCACCGGGCCCTTGGCCAGGAAAAGCAATCCGCCCACCCCAGACCTCACCACCGCCGCGTTCAGGAAGCGGCTGATCGACTATCCGGGCGTCATCGTGTCGTCGGTCATCCTCCGTCCCAATGGCGACCTGATTCCCAAGACGCTGCGCGAGAACGGCGTGAAAGTGCCGCCGCACGCCTGGACGGTCAAGGATTTCCGCGACCTGAACGAATACATGACCGGCGTGATCGCCAAGAGTCGTTGATGCGGGCATCGCCGCGGCGGACATGCGCATGCCCGCCGGGTCCGCGGCCCCTGCGCATGACGCGTCCTAGATGATCTCCGACAGGCGCTGCAGGTCGCTGATGACCTCGAAGGCGCCTTCGTCCAGCAGGCGCTGGCGCTGGTCCGGCCCGTTGTGCGAGGCGCCGATGTAGCCCACCGCGCGCATGCGCGCGGCGCGGGCGGCGCGCACACCCGGCACGCTGTCCTCGACCACCACGCATTCCAGGATGGCCGTGCGCATCTGCCGCGCGGCGAACAGGAACACATCCGGCGCCGGCTTGCCGTGCGCCACCTGCGCCGTGCTGAACACATGCGGCGCGAACGCGTCCCACAGCCCCACCAGCTTGAGCGCCGCCTCCAGCTTGGGCGGCGTGCTGCTGGAGGCCACGCAATATTCGATGCCGCGCTGGCGCAGCGCCGCCAGGGTCTCGTGCACGCCGGGCAACGCGCGCAACTCCTGGCGGAAGGTATCCTGCAGGCGGTCGGCGTACTGGCTCGGGAAGTCCGGCGGCAGCGGCCGCGCATTCTCTTCCTGCAGGGTCTGCCACATGTCGGCGTCGGGGATGCCGGCGAACCGTCGGGCGGCTTCTTGCGGCGTGATGGCGATGCCGTGTTCGGCCAGCGCGCGCGACTGGGCGCGCGCGGCGATGATTTCGCTGTCGATCAGGACGCCGTCACAATCGAAAATGACCAGGCGCGGGGCAGGCGCAGGCATAGGGACTCCACGGGATGCGAGCCTCCATGATAGGCCGCCCGCATGACAATCGATGCGGGGGTGGCGACGACGCCTACAGGCGCGCGCCGTTCAGCCGCCGCAGGCGCCAGGCGATGGCCACGCCGCCCAGCGCCGCGGCCGCCACGATCAGCGAGGCCTGCGCCCAGCCGTAGCGGTCGATCACCCCGCCCACCGTCACCGGCCCGATCACCTGCCCCAGGTTGCTGCCCATCATCACCAGCCCGACCGTGGCCGCCGTCAGCGCCGGCCGCGGCGCCACCAGCGGCGCGGTGCCCAGCAGGGTCGCCGGGATCAGCCCGCCCACCGCCGAGAACAGCACGCACAGCAGGAAGGTCGGCATCGCCGGGAACACCGAGCGGAAGATCAGCAACGCCACCACGCCCATCGCCGCGCTGGCGCAGGCGATCAGCGTCGAGCGGCGCCAGCCGCGCGACAGCAGCACGCCCGCGCCCAGGTTGCCGATGATGTTGGCGGCGCTGGCCACGGCGCTGTACTGCCCCGCGGTGGCCAGCGGCAGGCCGAGCTTGTCCATCAGCAGCACCGGCAGGAAGGTGAACAGCGCGAAGAACATCAGGCTGTAGAGCGTGAACGAGGCCGCCAGCAGCATCGGCCCGGCCGTGCCCAGCGTGTCGGTCGTGTCCTGCCGCAGCCCGCGCCATGACAGGCCGGCTCCGGCGGGCGTGGGCGGCGCCAGCACGGCGATGCAGCCCAGCGCGATCACGGCGGCCGCGCCGGCGCACCACCAGTAGGCGTGCCAGTCGCCAAAGGCCTGCGAGGCCAGCATGGCGATGGCCATGCCCGCCGGCATGTAGCAGCTCCACAGCGCGAAGGCCAGGTCGCGGCTGGACGGCAGCACCAGGCGCTGCAAGGCCGCCGGCCCGGCCACCGTGATCAGCAGGAAGCCCAGGCCCTCGAGCACGCGCGAGGCCAGCAACAGGCCATAGCCCGGCGCCAGCGCGCCCGCCGCCGTGCCCGCGGCCACCGTCGCCAGGCCGCACAGCAGCATGCGGCGCGCGCCGAAGCGCGCGATCACGCCGCCCGCCGCGATGCCGCCCAGCACGCCCAGGATCGAGAACACCGCCGTCAGCGTGCCGATCGACGCCAGGTCCAGCCCCAGGTCGCGCCGCAGCAGCGGCGCCGCGATGATCACCTTGCCCACCTGCAACGACGCCACCACCCCGGCGCCCACGATCGCCAGCACCGCCGCCCAACGCGTCGCCGCCGGCTGGCCGGCCTGCGCCGCGCCCTCCACCTTGTCCATCCTTGCCTCTCCTCGCTTGCAATGCCGCCAGCATGCCGGCCGGAACCGATTCTGATAAGTGATAATCTTTTGATGGAACCGATCTCGAAAATAGATCAGCACGCACGATGATAGACGCCCTCACACTGGACCAGCTACGCGTGTTCGCCGCCGTGGCCGACACCGGCAGTTTCCGCGCCGCCGCCAAGCAGCTGGCGCGGGTGCAGTCGGCCGTCAGCCACGCCATCGCCAACATGGAAACCCAGCTGGGCCTGCGGCTGTTCGACCGCGGCGGCCACCGCCCCGTCATGACCCCGGAAGGCCAGGCCCTGTTGGCCAACGCCCGCGACATCCTGCTGCGGGTCGACGCCATGCGGGCCCGCGCCCAGGGCCTGGGCGAAGGGGTCGAGCTGGAGCTGTCGCTGGTAGTGGACACGCTGTATCCGATCGCGCAGGTCGGCGCCGCGCTGAACCGCCTGCGGGCGGCCTATCCGTCGGTGGCCACCCGCGTCGCGGTGCTGCCGCTGGGCGGGCCGATCGCCGCGCTGCTGGACGGCAGCCACCAGCTGGGCATCATCGCCGGCGAGCATTTCCGCCATCCGCGTATCGCGATGCAGGCGCTGTCCTCGGTGCAAATGGTGGCCGTGGTGGCCGCCAGCCACCCTCTGGCCGCTCGCGTGGCCGACGGCCCGCCGCTGGCCACGCCCGAGCTGGCCGACCACCTGCAGGTGGTGCAGATCGACCCGTCCACGCTCAGCGCCGGCCGCGACTTCGCGGTGCTGTCGCCGCAGACCTGCCGCGTCAGCGGCCAGGACACCAAGCACGCGCTGATCCTGGCCGGCGTCGGCTGGGGCCGGCTGCCGCTGTGGCTGGTCGAGCGCGATCTGGCCGAGGGCCGCCTGCTGCGCCTGCCCACCGGCAGCCTGGGACGCGGCAGCCAGGTCGCCACCGAGATCTACCTGGCGCACCGCATCGACCAGCCGCTGGGACCGGCCGCGCGCACGCTGGCGGCGGCGCTGGCCGGCGCCTGACCTGCCGCGCGCCGTGCCCGGCTGGCGCCCCCGCCGCCGGCGCCTATCCTGCGCCCCAGCCCGCCTCGGCTCAAGCGCGTGGCGGCTGCGCGTAGCTCACGCCCATGCCGGCGCGCACGTCGTTCTGGATGCCGTAGGGCGGGATTGGATAGCGCAGGCCGTTGGCCGACAGCGCCTTCATTCCTTCGATCGCCATGGGCAGGTAGCGCGGCGGCAACGCCATCAGCATTTCCTCGTCCGGCACGCCGCCGTAGCGGCGTTCGGCATAACAGGGCAAGGACAGGCTGGGTTCGCCGGTGGCCAGCGCCCGCCCCCAGGAATCGGCACAGGCGGTCTCGCCCACCACGCTCCAGTCGAAGCGCCGGTAGTGCTTCCATTGCAAGCCGTTGATCAGGATGATCATCTGCCCCGGCGTGGCGTACACCAGGCAGATGTCGGGCGGGTCGAGCCGGCCCGAGGCCAGCGGCGACACCGCCAGGGCGCGGTACTTGCCCGCCGGCACACAGGACAGGGCTTCCTGCCGGGCGCGCGCGTCGGCCTCGGTGGCGTGCCACACGCCGACGTATTCCTTGCCGCTGCGCCAGGCCTCGTCCTGCGGCCCCAGCCCGATCACGGCGCGGCACTGCGATCCGACCAGGTCATCGCCGGTGATGCCCACCGTCCAGCCCAGCCGCGCCGCCATGCCGACGACCTGGTCGGTGGTGTGCGTGGCCTTGGGGCGCCGCAGCCCCTTCACCCCGGCCAGCGCCGCCTCGTCCTCGAACAGCTTCATGCCGATGACCGTGGTCTTGAGCCGCAGCAGCCGATTCAGCTCATCGACCAGCGCCGCCCAGTCCCGGGGGGTCTCTTGCGTTGTCTCTTCCATGCCCGTCCTTTGGACTTGTCGTTGGAACGGGCAAGACTACACGACAGCGGGGCGCCGACGCCATGGCCGACCGCGAACGCTCAGGGCCGGCAGGATTTCATCAGGTACTTGGGCGACTCTTCATAGCCCTGGCGGTAGTAGAAGCGGTGCGCATCGGCGCGGCGCTCGTGGCAATGCACCTCGACGCGGTCGCAGCCACGGCCCAGCGCCAGGGCCGCCGCGGCCTCTTCCAGCGCCCGCCCCACCCCGCTGCCGCGGGCCGCGTCACTGACGCAGAAATAGGTGATGCGGCAGAAATCGCCCGGCAGCGCCAACTGCACCATGAAATGCAGGCCGATGAACCCCAGCAACTGGCCGCCATCCTCGGCCACCAACAGCTCGGCGTCGCGGTGGCCCAACAGGCGCTCGATCTTCTCGGGCACGAAGCCCTGGGTGCCCGGATAGCCCAGCTGGGCCAGCAATTCGACGATATCGGCGCTGTCGCCGACTTCTGCGTTGCGGATGATCATGTCGCCTCTGCCAAAAACGCCGATCGTAGGCTGGCCCGATGTCGCCGCGATGACGGCGCGCAGATGCCGGCGCCTGGGCTTCAGGCCCGGCTGTCATCCTGCCGCAACATCTCGAACAGGGCCAGCGCCGCCGGCGAGCCGGCGGCCTGCGGCGACGCCGCCAGCGCGAAACGCCGCCGCACCGGCGCCGCCAGGGGCAGCACCCGCAGGCCGCGGCGGTTCTCGGGCAGCGTCAGTTCGGGCACCAGGGCCACGCCGACGTTGTCGCGCACCAGCGCATAGGCGCTGGACCATTCCATGACCGTGGCGCGCACGTCGGCCAGCGCCAGGCCGGCGTCCGCCGCGACGCTGGCCGCATGCACGCTGCAACCGCCCGTGGCCAGCACGAACGGCTGCGCCGCCAGTTGCGCCAGCGCCACCGACGCGCCGCGCGCCAGCGGATGCGAAGCCGGCAGCACCGCCACCCAGTCGTCCTCGCCCAGCGGACAGGCGCCGCGCCGCGCGGGCGGATTGAGCACCACCCCCACATCCACGGTGCCGGCCGCCAGCAAGGTCTCGATCTCGCTGTCGCTGGCTTCCAGCGGCACCACCTCGATGGCCGGATGCAATTGGCGAAAGCGCCGCAACACCGGCGGCAGGATGGTCGAGAAAACCATCGGGAAACTGGCCAGCCGCAACACCCCGCCCGGCGCGCCGGACGCCTCGCGCCCCAGCGCCTGGATGCGGCCGTGCGCGGCCAGCATGGCGCGCGCCTCGTGCGCCACCCGCAGCCCCAGCGCGGTGGGCACGCTCTGGCGCCGTTCGCGGGTGAACAGCGGCGCGCCCAGGTGGTGTTTCAGCTGCGCGATGGCCTGGCTGGCGCCCGACTGCGTCATGCCCACCTGTTTGGCGGCATGGGTGATGTTGCCGGCGTCCACCACCGCCAGCAGCAAGCGCCAATGGATCAGGTTCATCATGGCAGGGAAAAGATAACGGATCGTCTCGAAACCTGAAATTCTACCGACACTCGCCCTCCTCCTCGATCGGCGGTGATGAGCGCCGCGCCGACCCCAGCGTCGCCACGGGTCTGCCTTTTGGCCTGCGTCCGCACGAAGTCATCAAAACGTGATGACGTTTCCCTAAACTTCCGCTCTTGCCCGACCATCAATGGAACACTGGAAATGCCGCTCGACCGGTCCGCCTTGCGCCAAGCGGTGCGCTTCGCCCTCATCGCCACGGCTCTGATCGCAACGGGTTGTGATTCCTCCACGCCCGTCGCCCCGACGGCGCAATCCACGAATGCGCCGGACCCGCTGCGCGCCCCGCTCGAACGGCTGGGCATGCAAGGCATCGCGCGCGGCGACCTGGCCAAGGCCGAGATCCAGCGGGCCCTGCAGCAACTGGCCACCACGCCCTGCAACAGCCAGGCCATGGGTGCCCTGGCGCCGCAGCTCAAGGCCATGGGTTACCGCAAGGAAGCGGCCCAGGCGTTGATCACGTTCGCCGACGAATGCGGCAATGCCGATGGCTTCCTGCTGTCCGCCGTGGGCGATCTGCTCATGATCCGGGACTATCCCCAGGCCATCGCCATTTCCAACCGCCTGATCGCGGACCATCCCACCGACACGCGCATGCGCTATACGCGGGCACAGGCATACAGCCAGACCCAGCAATACGAGCAGGCGCTGGCCGATTACCTGGAAGTCATTGCCCTGTCGCCCAATCCGCGGCGGCTGACCTCCGGCGTGTTCACCGAGACCGCCCAGGCGCAGGCCAGGCTCGGACGCCATTGCGAAGCGGCAAGCACGGTGCGCATGTGGATGTCGCTGGACCCCTCGCGCACGCAAAACCCGCAGGGCAAGCGGCTCGTCGCCGAGTACGAGCGCCAGCGCGACTGCCCCGCCTCCTATGCCTCGGGCAAGGATACGTTCCCCCGCAAACCCGACCAGGTCATCCTGGCCTCGGTCGAAGTCAATGGCAAGAAAGGCACGTTCATCGTCGACACCGGCGCCAGCGTGGTTGCCATCACCCGCGTCTTCGCCGAGCGTGCGGGCATCGATTACCTCGGGGGCCGCAAGATCGCGGTCCAGACGGCCAACGGCAACACCGACGTGCACACCGGCATGGCCAAACGCATCCAGATCCGTCAGGTCGCGGCCAACCAGGTTCCGGTCGTGGTCCAGGCCGGCGCCGAATCCGCGTTCGGTCCTGGCGTCGACGGCTTGCTGGGCCAATCGTTCCTGTCCCGTTTTGACACCCACTTCGGACCTCGCCAATGGTCCATCGCCGTGCCGGCGACGGATGGCTGACGCCAAGGGCGTGAATTAGCCATCACAAATACTTATTCCTGATTTCTTAAGAAGTAATTTTACGAATAGACGGGATCGGGCGATCCTGGGCGTCCCATCCCCAATCAGGACATCCTCCGGACGCTCCGCATGAAACTCTATTACGCCCCCGGCACCTGCTCGCTGTCGCCCCACATCGTGCTGCGCGAACTCGACCTGCCGTTCGACCTGATCCGCGTCGACAACCGCGCCAAGCGCACCGAGGATGGCCGCGACTTCCTCGCCATCAATCCCAAGGGCTACGTGGCCGCGCTGGAAATCGACGGCGGCCAGGTGCTGACCGAAGGCCCCGCCATCAGCCAATACCTGGCCGACCTGCGGCCCGAAGCCGGCCTGGCCCCACCCGCCGGCAGCTGGGCCCGCAGCCAGTTGCACGAATGGCTGAACTTCATCTCGGCGGAAATCCACGGCGGTTTCGGCCCGCTGTTCAATCGCGACCTGCCCGAAGCGGCGCGCGCATGGTGGCAGGGGCGGCTGGAGAAGCGCCTGGATTATGTCGCCACCGCGCTGCGCGAGCGAGAGGCCCTGGTGCAGGATCGCTATGGCCTGGCTGATATCTACCTGTATGCGGTGTTGCGCTGGGCGCCACAGCTTGGCGTGGACCTGACGCGCTGGCCTGCCCTGGTGGCATTCCAGCGCCGCATCGAATCCCGCCCCGCCGTGCAGGCCGCGCTGGCGGCCGAAGCGCGGGGTTGAGCCGCATGCGGCCGGCTCGCGATCGCAACCGGTCGCCGCGCGGCCCGCGGTGCGTTACGCCCCGATGGTGCGCAGCGCGCGCTGGCAGATGCGCTGCGTCGCGGCGACCGGGCTGTGCGTCAGCCAGCGCGCGCACACCCTCCTGACCCAGTCCGGCTGGTCCTTGCTGGCGTCGTTCAGCCAGTTCGCCACCGAATCCTGCACATAGACCGCCGCATCGGCGCGCAGCGGCTCCAGCAGCGGCAACGCCCGCCCCGGGTCCGCCTTCAGCGCAGCGATGTGCGCGCACCAGACGCCGCGCGGCCGCAACGCCTCGCTGGCAAAGCGCCGCAGGCGCTCGGACGGCAGTGTCGTCCACGTTTGCAGCTGCGTGATGGCCACGTCCAGGTCGGCCGCCAGCGCCGGCCGCACGGCCAGCCAGGCCCATTCGCGCACCCCGAAATGCGCATCGTCGGCCAGCGGCCGGATGCGCGCCAGGCGCTGCGCCGGCGAGAGGTCCGGCGCCGCCCCGATCATGAAGCAGGCCCAGCCCCGCGCGGTGTCCGACGCCTGCGCCGCCATCCGCGTGAAGCCGGCCGAACCCAGCCCGTCATGCAGGATGCGCGCCGCCAGCGCCATGCGCCTGGAGATGCCCAGCGCCGCCGCGGCCCGCATGGCGGCAATGCCATCGGCGCCGACCTCGGGCGCCAGCGCCTGCATCAGCAAGGCAAAGTCCACCGCCAGGCACTCGGTCAGGTGCGTGGCCGGCGCGCCCGCGTTCAGCTGCGCCAGGCGGTCCGCGCCGATGTCCTTGACGCCGCGGCGGGCGGCCGTCATGGCGCGTCTCCGGCCAGCGCGGCGCGTCCGCTGTCGGTGCCCCGCCACACCTTCGCCAGCAGGTCGCCGAGCTGGCGCCGCTCGGCCTGCGACAAGGCGTCGAACAGCGAGCCGATCCACTGCGCATGTTCCTTGAACAGCCGCGCCGCCGCCGTCCTGCCCTTGGGCGTGAGCGTCACCGTAATGCGGCGCCGGTCGTCCTGGCCCGGCTGGCGCGACACGAAGCCGTCGCGCTCCAGTCCGTCGAGCAGGCCCGTCACCGTGGCGCGGGTCACGCCCGCGCGCGCCGCCAGTTCGTGTGGCGACAGGCCGCCGGCCTGCCCGTGCAGCAGGAACAGCAGCACGAACTTGCCTTCGGACAACTGCCGCGGCGCCAGGCGGGCGGCGCAGTCGCGGTCGATGGCGCCGGCCAGGGCCAGCACCTGGAAGCACAACTGGATGCCGTCGGACGAGGCCAGCCCGCGACGGGCGGCCTCGTCCAGCAGCGCATGGTGCTTGGGTTCCAGCATCGCGGGAATGGCGGGTGGCATGGCGTGTCCGGCAATTGATATGGAGGCATATGATAAGGCGCCTAATTAAAACAGGCAAACCAGCCGGAAACGGCAACGCGCCACGCCTTCGTTCCTCTCACGCAGCCGCCTGGCGAAGTGCTAGCATCCGAAGCATGACCTCGATCCTGCACGCCCACCCCATCGATCCGGCCATCCGCGAACGCGTCATGGCGACCCTGGAACACATCGAACAGCGTCACGATGTCCGCGTCCTGCTCGCCTGCGAATCCGGCAGCCGCGGCTGGGGCTTCGCCTCGCCCGACAGCGACTACGACGTGCGCTTCCTGTATGTGCACAAGCTGGACTGGTACCTGCGCGTGGCGCCGCAGCGCGACGTGATCGAGCTGCCCATCGACGACGAGCTGGACGTGTCCGGCTGGGAATTGCGCAAGGCGCTGCAACTGCTGCGCGGCTCCAACCCCACCCTGTTCGAATGGCTGGATTCGCCCGTGCTGTACCGCCAGGACGACGCCACCAGCGCCTGGCTGCGGCATTTCCGCAGCGAATATTTCTCGCACATCAAGGGCCGTTGGCATTATGTCGCCATGGCCGGCCGCAACTTCCGCGAGTCGCTGCAGGGCGACACCGTGCGGCTCAAGAAATACCTGTACGTGCTGCGTCCCGTGCTGGCCGCGCAATGGATCGACAGCGGCCGCGGCATCCCGCCGATGCGCTTTGCCGACCTGGCCGACGTCATGGTCACCGACCCCGCGCTGCGCGACGAGATCAACGCGCTGCTGGCCATCAAGATGCAGGCCGGCGAGGCCGAGCACGGCCCGCGCTTCCCGTTGATCCACGCCTACCTGGAAACGACGCTGCCGACCCTGGAAAAAGCGCCCTTCTTCGACCGGCCGGACGGCCAGACCGAACGACTGGACCGGTTCCTGTACGAGGTCGTGACCGGCGCCCCGCTGACGTACTGAGCGCCGCCGCGATGCACACCCCGCCGGCCACCCCGAGCGTCACCCTGCGCCGCCTGCGCGCGGACGACGTGCCCATGATCCTGGCCCTGGAATCCGATCCCGAGGTCATGCGCCACAGCACCGGCGTCAAGCCCGCCACGCAGGCGCGCCGCCAGGAACTGCTGGACTGGTTGCGCACGCATCCCGATGACATCGGCCATTGGGCGGTGGTCGGCCCCGACGGCGTCGCGGTCGGCTGGATCAGCCTGACGCGGCTGGAGGACACCGGCGCGCTGCAACTGGCCTACCGCCTGCAACGCGCCGCCTGGGGATACGGCTATGCCACCCAGGCGGCGCGCCAGTTATGCGACTACGCCTGGCGCACGCTCGACAGCGCGGAGCTGCTGGCCGTCACCTGGCCCGACAACCTGGGCTCGCAGCGCGTGCTGGAGAAACTGGGCTTCACCTTCCGCGCCATCGAAACGCACTACGGCCGCGACACCCGCGTCTACGTGCTGGCGCGTCCCCCAGGCTGACCGCGGCCGCGGCTTGCTCGAAGGCGTTGGACGCCCCAGTCCCCGCGTCGCTCAACGCCGCCGCTCGCTCACTTCGGCATGGCGCCGCGCGATCGCCTGGGCGCGGTCGCGCATGCGTTCGACCACCTGCGCCAGCCGGCCGCCGGCCAGGCGTTCGGCCATCGCCGTGACGGTCACCGCGCCCAGCGGCTCGCCGCTTTCGGCGCGGATCGGCACGGCCACCGCGCTGGTGCCGGGCATCAAGCCGGCGGGCGCGTGGGCGATGCCGCAGGCGCGCGCCTGCGCGACCCGCGCCAGGATGTCTTCGGCGCGTTCTCCCGCCACCGCCAGGCGCGCAGTGTTGGCCTGCACGATGGCGCCGCTCTCGGCCTCGGGCAGGCATGACAGCAACGCCACGCCCGACACGCCCAGCCCCAGCGGCCGCCGCACGCCCACTTCGATCGACAGCACCTGGATCGGATGATGGCCGGTCTTGCGGCCGATGCAGATCGAATCGTGCCCATGCCGCACGCTCAGGAACACCGTGTCGCCGACCTGGTCGGCCAGTTCCGCCAGATAGGGATCGGCGATCGTCAACAGGGGGAAGCGGCGCGTGCGCGCCAGGCCCAGCAGGCTGATTTCCGGGCCGATCAGGTAGCGGCGCGTGGCCGCGTCCTGCTCCACCGCGCCTTCCTGGATCAGCGTCTTGAGCAGGCGATGCACGGTGGGCCGGTTCAACCCCGACATGCGCTCCAGGTCGATCAGGCGCACGCCCCGTTCCTGGCCACAGGCCACCAGCCGCAGGATGGCCATGGCCCGGCGCACCGTCTGCGCGCCCGGCAGCGCCTCGTCGGCGGTGGCGTCTGGCGGATTCATGCCGCGTCCTTGCCCATGACGGACTTGGGCGTCTGGCGCAGCGCCCGCTTGGTCACCAGCGGCCCCAGCAACGCGTAGTTCGGCCCGCCGATGCGGCACACCGGATCGAGCTGGGTGGTATCGATCTTGCCATCGCGAGCCAGCCCGTCGCGGATGTGGAACAGCTTGACCTCGCCCACGAAGAACTCGGCGCCCGTGTCGCCGAACGGAATCACGCTGTGCAGCGTGCATTCCAGGCTGACCGGCGCCGCCGCCAGGCGCGGCGTGGCGATGTGTTCGCCCGCCAGCACCTCCAGGTGCAACAGCTCGGCCTCGCTGACCTGCGGCGGATGCTCCTCGGCGCTGTCATGGATGGCGTCGAGCAGGCTGGCGTTGCCGATGTTCACCACGAAATGGCCATGCTCCAGGATGTTGTTGGCGGTGTCCTTGCGCCGGCCGGCCTTGCGGCCGATGTTGATGCCCAGCATCGGCGGCGTGTTCGAGACGAAGGTGAAGCAGCTGAACGGCGCCAGGTTGACCTTGCCGCCCGGCCCCAGCGTGCTGATCCAGGCGATCGGGCGCGGCACCACGATGCCGCTCATGAGCTTGTAGGTCTGTTCGGGGCTGAGTTCCGGGGCGGCGATACGCATCAAAAGACGTCCATATGTTGAACCTGGCGGGACGGCGCGGCATGGCCACGAGCCCGGGCTTTCACGGCATTTTCCCGGGTTTTCGGCTGGCTGGTGAATCGGGGCAAACCGCGATTGCCGCAATAAGTCCAACATCCGGACTTTTTCGGATTTTTGGCGTTGTCGCCGCGCGGCCAAGTTTCTAGAGTCTCCCAAAACACAACAACACACCCACACCCTGGAGACAACCATGACCCCGCTTGCAAAGGCTGGCGCCGCCCTGGCGCTGATGGCCGCGACCACGCTGGCCCACGCCGCCTGGCCCGACAAACCCGTGAAGATCGTGGTGCCCTACCCGCCCGGCGGCAACGTCGACGTGGCCGCGCGCCTGATCAGCCCCGGCCTGCAGGCCGCCTTCGGCCAGCCCTTCATCGTCGAGAACAAGCCTGGCGCCGGCGGCATGATCGCCGGCGAACAGGTGGCGCGCTCGGCGCCCGACGGCTACACGCTGTTCATGGCCGCCAACGGTCCGCTGCTGTTCAGCCCGCTGATCTTCAAGCGCCAGGCCTACAAGTGGGACAAGGATTTCGAGCCCATCAGTTCGGTGTCCTACACGCCGCTGGTGCTGCAGGTGCGGCCCGGGCTGCCCGTGAAGGACCTGGGCGAACTGCTGGCGCTGGCCAGGAAGGAACCCGGCAAGCTCAACATGGCCTCGCCCGGCGCCGGCACCACCAACCACCTGGTGAGCGAACTGCTGCAATCGCTGACCGGCGCGCGCTGGACCACCGCGCAATACAAGGGCAACGCGCCCGCCACCACCGACCTGCTGGGCGGCCAGGTGGACTTCAACTTCGACCAGATCTCGGTGTCGCTGCCCTACATCAAGGAAGGCCGCACCCGCGGCCTGGCCGTCACCACCGCCAAGCGCGTGCCGTCGCTGCCCGACATCCCCACCTTCGCCGAGGCCGGCGTGCCGGGCATGGAAGCGGCCACCTTCACCGGCTTGCTGGCGCCCAAGGGCACGCCGCCCGAGGTGCTGGCGCGCCTGAGCCAGGCGCTGGAAAAGATCCTGAGCCAGCCCGAGATCATCCAGCGTTTCCAGGAACTGGGCGCCGACGCCCAGGCCAGCTCGCCCGCCGATTTCACCCGCTACCTGGCCGCCGAGGATGCGCGCTGGACGCCCATCATCGAGCGCGCGGGCATCACCGCCAACTAAGGTCCGCCATGACACCACAAAGCACACGACAGAGCATCTACGCCGAAGGCTTCAGCCACAAGAACCCCATCCCCGCCGCCTGCCGCGTCGGCAACATGCTGTATTCGGGCAGCATCCAGGGCACCGACCCCGCCAGCGGCGCCTATGGCGACACGCTGGAGCGGCAGTGCGAACTGATGTTCGACCACGTGCGCCGCATCGTCGAGGCCGGCGGCGGCTCGCTCGCGCACGTCGCCAAGATGACCGTGTGGATGCGCGACCGCGGCCAACGCGCCGCGCTCAACGCCGTCTGGCTGCGCGCCTTTCCCGACCCCGCCGACCGGCCCGCGCGCCACACCATGCAGGCCGACCTGGACGGCGACAAGCTGATCGAGTGCGACTTCGTCGCCGTGCTGGACTGAAGGACCGACATGCCGCAATACCTGCCCTTCAACCCGCATCCCACCGCGCCGGCGCGGCGCCTGCCGCCGGGCGCCTGCGACAGCCAGTTCCACGTGTTCGGCCCCGCCGACCGTTATCCGGTGCGCCCCGGCGCCGCCTATGAAATGCCCAGCGCCACCATCGAAACCGCGCTGGGCCTGCACCGCCTGCTCGGCATCGCGCGCGGCGTGATCGTCCAGGCCACCACCTACGGCGCCGACCATCAGGTGGTGCTGGATGGCCTGGCCGCGGCCGGCCCCGGCTATCGCGGCTGCGCCAACGCGCTGGTGCTGGCCGAGCGCGACGACGCCTACATCGCCCGGCTGCACGACGCCGGCGTGCGCGGCGCGCGCTTCACGCGGCAGGGCCTGGGCATCAGCATGGAACCGGCCGTGTTCGACCGCGCCATCGCCCGCATCCGCGAGCTGGGCTGGTACGCCAAGTTCCAGCCCGAGCCCGACGGCATGATGGCCCAGGTAGCGCAGTTCGAGCGCCTGGACATCCCGGTGCTGATCGACCACATGGGCCGCGCCGATCCCACCGCCGGCGCCGCCGATCCCACCCGCCGCGCGCTGCTGGAACTGCTGGCGCGCGGCAACTTCTGGGTGATGCTGTCGCTGACCGAAAAACTGTCGCGCAGCGGCCCCCCCTGGGACGACGTGGTGCCGCTGGCGCAGGCGCTGATCGCCGCCAACCCCGATCGCGTGGTCTGGGGCAGCGACTGGCCGCACCCGGTGTCGGTCAAGCAGCCGCCCGACGAAGGCCGCCTGGTGGACCAGCTGGTCCGCTACGCCGGCGACGACGCCACGCTCAAGAAAATCCTGGTCGACAACCCGGCCCGCCTCTTTGGATTCGACGCATGAAATTCCTGTCCTTTGAACATCAGGGCCGCGCCGGTTTCGGCCTGCTGCGCGGCGACGCCGTGGTCGACCTGGGCGGCCAAGGCCACGCCGATCTGCAGGCGGCGGTGGCCGCGGGCGCACTGCCGCGCCTGACGGCGGCCGCCGAGCCCCTGGACGCCACGCTGCCGCTGGCGGCGCTGACCCTGCTGCCGCCCATCGCCCACCCCGGCAAGATCATCTGCGTGGGCGTCAACTACGGCCACCGCAACGAGGAATACAAGGACGGCAGCGCGCCGCCGCAATACCCCAGCGTATTCCCGCGCTTTCCCGAATCGTTCGTCGGCCATGGCCAGCCGCTGCTGCGCCCGCCCGAATCCGAGCAGCTCGACTACGAAGGCGAGATCGCCATCGTCATCGGCAAGGCCGGCCGCCGCATCGCCGCCGAGGACGCCTGGTCGCACATCGCCGGCCTGACCTGCCTGAACGAAGGCACGGTGCGCGACTGGCTGCGCCACGGCAAGTTCAACGTGACGCAGGGCAAGAACTGGGATGCCAGCGGCTCCATGGGACCGTGGCTGGTCAGCGCCGACGCCTTCGATCCGCAGGCGCCGCTGACGGTCACCACCCGCGTCAACGGCGAGGTGCGCCAGCACGACAGCACCGCCAACCTGATGTTCCCGTTCGCCGAACTGATCCGCTACATCTCGATCTGGACCACGCTCAAGCCGGGCGACGTCATCTCGACCGGCACCCCCATCGGCGCCGGCGTGCGCTTCGATCCGCCGCGCTTTCTCAAGCCCGGCGACGTGGTCGAGGTGGAAGTTTCCGGCATCGGCACGCTCTCCAACCCCGTGGCCGACGAAGCGGCCGCGCGCTCCTGAGGACACCCCATGTTGAACGACGCACAACGCCAACAGGCCGCCGCCCTGCTGATCGAGGCCGAGCGCACCGGCGTGCCCACCACGCAGCTGGACCAGGCCTTTCCCGGCATCGAGATCGCCGACGCCTATGCCATCCAGCAGCACATCATCGCCAGCAAGCTGGCCGCCGGCGCGCGCCTGCGCGGCCACAAGATCGGCCTGACCTCCAAGGCCATGCAGAGCACCGTCGGCATCAACGAGCCCGACTACGGCCACCTGCTCGACACCATGTTCTTCCAGGACGGCGACACCATCGCCACCGAAAAACTGATCGTGCCGCGCGTCGAGGTCGAGCTGGCCTTCGTGCTCGGCAAGCCGCTGCGGGGTCCGGACGTGACCCTGTTCGACGTGCTCGACGCCACCGACTACGTGGCGCCGGCGCTGGAGCTGATCGACGGCCGCAGCAAATACCCGCGCCGCATCGTCGACAACATCGCCGACAACGCCGCCTGCGCCGGCATCATCCTGGGCGGCCGCCCGGTCAAGCCGCTGGAGGTCGACCTGCGCTGGGTCGCGGCGCTGCTGCTCAAGAACGGCGTGATCGAGGAATCGGGCGTGTCGGCCGCGGTGCTCGGCCATCCGGCCATGGGCATCGTCTGGCTGGCCAACAAGCTGGCGGCGCACGACACCGGGCTGGAAGCCGGCCACATCGTGCTGGCCGGCTCCTTCACCCGCACCGTGGCGGTGGCCAAGGGCGACACCATCCATGCCGACTACGGCCCGCTGGGCAGCATCTCGGTGCACTTTTCCTGAAGAGGCCGACGATGCAACTTCCCGCCAATCCCTTCAAGCGCGCGCTGCGCGAACAGCGCCACCAGACCGGCCTGTGGGTCACGCTGGCCAATCCCAACAGCGCCGAGCTGGTGGCCGGCTCCGGCTTCGACTGGCTGCTGCTGGACACCGAGCATACGCCCGCGCTGCTGCCCACCGTCATGGCGCAACTGCAGGCGGTCGCGCCCTATCCCACCCACGCGGTGGTGCGCCCGACCTGGAACGACAACCTGCAGATCAAGCGCTACCTCGACATCGGCGCGCAGACCCTGCTGCTGCCGTACGTGCAGAACGCCGACGAGGCCCGCCAGGCCGTGGCCGGCACGCGTTACGCGCCGCGCGGCGTGCGCGGCGTCGGCGGCACGGTGCGCGCCACCCGCTACGGCCGCGTCGCCGACTACATGCGGCACTGCGAAAACGAACTGTGCCTGCTGATCCAGGCCGAGACCGGCGAAGCGCTGGAGCAGCTGGACGCCATGGCCGCGGTCGACGGCGTGGACGGCATCTTCATCGGCCCGGCCGACCTGGCCGCCAGTCTCGGGTTCCCCGGCGAGCCGGGCCACCCGCGCGTCGTCGCCGCCGTCGAAACCGCCATCGCCCGCATCCGCAAGGCGGGCAAGGCGCCCGGCGTGCTGACGGTGGACGAGACGCTGGCGCGGCGCTACATGGCGGCGGGCAGCCTGTTCACGGCGGTGGGCGTGGATGCCGCCCTGCTGGCGCGGCAGTGCGACCAGCTGGCGCAGCGCTTCGCCGCGCCAAGCGCCGGGTAGCGCCGATTGTCCCGCCCGCCATCAGTGCCAACCGGCGGCGGGCGGACCTTTGCGGGTACCCTATCGGTTTTCCATCAACCGCCAAGCCCCGCATGTCCGACACCCCACAGCCCTTCGACGTTTCCGCCTACATCGCCCAGAGCCTGGAAGGCATGCGCGCCGCCACCTCGGCGCACTGCGCCACCTGGCACCTGGACGAGGCCGAGCAATGGTCCGTGGACATGGACAGCGGCCTGATCGTGTTCCAGCTGCCCGGCGGCATCACCGCCCACGCGCCGGTGCAGATCGTCGGCACCTCCAACAGCGAGGACGGCAGCTTCCTGTGGGGCTGGGATCATCCCTCGGTGCCGGCCGAACTGGCCGAACACGCCCAGCTGGCGCTGGCCTTCGGCAAGGCCCACGGCCTGGAAGCCTATACGCACCGCAAAGTGCCGTGCGACGACGCCCAGGCCTGGGAATTCACCGCCATCGCCATGCGCCTGGGCGAGGCCAGCGGCTCGTACCGCGCGCAGGCCTCGGACACCGCCCACGTCTGGATGACGTTCGGCCAGGTGACCCTGTCCCAGGCCTGACGGCCACGGTCAAGCCGCGTCGGGATGCACGCCGGTATAGGCCGCGCGCGGCCGGATCACATCCGGACTGCCGCGCTGCTCCAGCCCATGCGCCAGCCAGCCAATGGAGCGGCCCAGCGCGAACAGGCCGAAGGCCGCGCCCAACGGCAGCCCCAGATGGCGCCGCACCGCCACCAGCGCGAAATCCACCGACGGCCGCTGCCCGATCAGCTCGAAGGCCTGTTCGATCAGCGCCTGCCAGTCGGGACGCTGCGGCAGTATCCGCGCCAGCAAGGCGCTGGCGCGCGGATCGCCGGCGGGGTAGAGGTGGTGACCGAAACCTGGCAGGTCCTCGCCCCGCGCCAACCGCTCGCGCAGGCCGCGCGCCAGCCGCTGGCCGCCGTCCGCGCCGCCGTCGCCGCGCTCCAGCTCGTCCCACATCGCTTCGCCACGCGCCGTGGTGCCGCCGTGCCGTCCGCCCGTCAGCGCGGCCAGGCCGCCGACAATGCCGGCGCGCAGGCTGGCGCCGGTGGACGCGATGCAGCGCGCGGTGAAGCTGGAGGCATTCAGTTCGTGGTCGGCGCACAGCACCAGCGCCATCCGGATCAGGTCGGCGCCCGCCGCGTCCACGCCCCAGGCGCGGGCGCACTGCACGTGGATCGGCGCGGCATCCGGCGCGGTCTGCAGCAGGCAGGCCGCCAGCGTGCGCACCAGCGCGCCGCAGCCCTGCGCCTGGCGCTGCGGCGAGCGTTGCCATAGCGCGGTGGCGTCGTCGTCGCTGGCCGCCGTGAACAGCGGCAGCAGCGCGGCCTCGGCGCGCTGGCCGCGGTGCCGCGCGAACAGCGCCGCCAGGTCCCGCGGCAGGACCGACGCGGGCGCGTCGAACGCCATCGCCTCGTCGCATTGCCACAGGTGCGCCGCCACCGCCTCCACCGAGCGCGACGCGGCCAGCGCCACGGCGCTTTCGCCGCGATAGAACAGCTGTCCGTCGTCGATCAGCGTGATGGCGGACTCCAGCACCGGCAGCCCCCAGTTCAGCGTGGCCTTGGCCACCTCCTTCGGCTTGCGGCCGCGCGTGCGCTGCGCCGCCAGGCGCTCGACGTCCTCGGCCAGATAGCGGCTTTCGCGCGGCGTGGCGCCAGCCTCGGCGTGCAGCAAGCCGCGGCTGACATAGGCGTACAGGGTCTGGCGCGACACGCCCAGACGGGCGGCCGCGGCGGCGGAAGTCAGGTAGTCCGGCATGGCACGCGGCGTTTTCAGGTTAATAAGTTGATTATTTTAATCAATATTGACAATTAATTCGGGAAGAATAATCCTGACGCCATCCCCCGACGACCAGGAAGCCCTCATGTCCGCCACCACCCTCCCGCCGCCCTCGCCCGCCATCGCCGACTACCTGCGCCAGTTCTGGCTCGCGGCGGGCGGCGACCCCGCCCATCTGACGCGCGTCGCCATCAGCGGCGAAGGCGCCCTGCCCTCGGCCTTCGCCGTCACCGAATTCGCCACCGCCGCCATCGGCGCGGCGGGGCTGGCCATGGCGGAATTTGTCGCGGCCAGCGCTGGCGCCATGGACACCGGCGCCATCGGCCAGGTCACGGTCGACCGCCGCCTGGCCTCGCTCTGGTTCGGCACCACCCTGCGTCCCGTTGGCTGGAATGCTCCGCCGCTCTGGGATGCCGTGGCGGGCGACTATCGCGCCGCGGACGGCTGGATCCGGCTGCACACCAACGCCCCCCACCACCGCGACGCCGCCCTGGCGGTGCTGGGCGTGGCCGCCGACCGCGACGCGGTGGCGCTGGCGGTCTCGCGCTGGCGCGCCGACGAACTGGAAGCCGCCGTGGTCGCGCGCAACGGCTGCGCCGCGGCCATGCGCGGCATCGACGCCTGGCAACAGCACCCGCAAGGCCGCGACGTCGCCACGGAACCGCTGTTGCACCGAACCGCCGGCCCCGGCGCCGCCCGGCCGGACTGGCATGTTTCACGGCAGCGCCCGCTGCAGGGCCTGCGCGTGCTGGACCTGACGCGCATCCTGGCCGGCCCTGTCGCCACCCGCTTCCTGGCCGGCTACGGCGCCGACGTGCTGCGCATCGACCCGCCCGGCTGGGAAGAACCCGGCACGGTGCCCGAAGTCGTGCTGGGCAAGCGCTGCGCGCGTCTGGACCTGAAGTCCGCCAAGGGCCTGGCCACCCTGGAACGCCTGCTCGGCGAGGCCGACGTGCTGATCCACGGCTATCGCGCCGACGCCCTGGCGCGCCTGGGCCTGGACGCCGACCGCCGCCGCCAGCTCAACCCGACGCTGGTGGACGTGTCGCTCGATGCGTATGGCTGGAGCGGCCCGTGGCAGGGACGGCGCGGCTTCGACAGCCTGGTGCAGATGAGCACCGGCATCGCCGAGGCCGGCATGCGCGCCCAGGGCGCCGACCGCCCGGTGCCGCTGCCGTGCCAGGCGCTCGACCACGCCACCGGCTATCTGATGGCGGCCGCGGCCATCCGTGGCCTGACCGAACGGTTGGCAACGGGCGCGGGCAACACCACGCGCGCGTCATTGGCGCGCAGCGCGCAGTTGCTGGTCACGCATCGCGGCATGCTGGAAGGCGGGCCGGCGCTGGCCCCGGAAACGCAAGCGGATTGGTCCGCGGCGACCGAGGAGACCTCGTGGGGCCCCGCCCGGCGCGCCAGGCCGCCGATGTGGATCGAAGGCACGCCGCAGTCGTGGGATTATCCGGCGAGCGCATTGGGCTCGTCCGAAGCAACGTGGCGCGACACCGCGCGATAGAGCCCCCGCTGCTCGACCGACTCAAAGCACGAACGCGCGCAGGTTCGCGACCCGCTCGGCCAAGCCGTCCGCGCCCAGGTAGTGGCCCAGCTTGCCGGCGCGCACGCGGCGCAGGTCTTCCTCGTAGCGCGCCAGCATGGCGTCGCGCGCCTCGGCATACGCGGCCGCGACGCCCTCGCCACCAGCGGCCACGACCAGGCGCGCGACATCCGGCGCGCCACATGCCACGCAGCGCGCCACGCCCAGGCCGTCGGCGCGCGCACCGCGCGCCAGCAGTTGCGCCACCAATGCGGCGGGCGGCTGGCGATCGAACCGGTGCAATGCGTCCGCGCTGACCGGCGCGCCGGCCCGCAGCAGCGCCTGCGCCGCCGCGTAGGCGTGCTGCATCAACGCCACGTCCAGCGCCGTCGCGCTGCCCCGCAACGGCTGGCCGAAACCCATGCCCTGCGCCGCCAATTGCGCGACCAGCGCGCCGTCATCATTGGCCAGCGCATGCCGCAAGGCCAGGTTGGCCAGCCGCGGCGACTGTGCCAGCGTCCCCGCCGCCAACGGCCCGCGCCAATCCACCAACGCGCGCCGGTAGAACGCCGTCAGCTTGTCCGCCAATGCCTGCGGCATGCCGTGATCCGCCACGCGCTCGTCCAGATACTCCAGCACGCGTATGCCCGTGCTGTCGGGACCCTCGGGATCTTCCTCCAGGCACAGCTCGGCAAACGCGCCGCGCAGATCGTCCGCGATGGTGGCGATGCCATCCTGCTGCAACGCGTGCGTCCAGCCCGGCAGCCCCTGCTTCCAGGCCACGATGCCGCCCGCCTGCGCGCCCGGCGCCAGGTACACATAAATGCGGTCGCAGTACTCGAAACCGCCGATCGGCAGATAACGCAGCTTGCCGTCCCAGGCATCGCCGCTTTCCTCGGCGGCCTCTTCGGCGCATTCCTGCTCGTGTTCGATCCAGCCCGCCAGGTCGCGGTATTGGTCGCTGCCGTCGTAGAACAGTTCGGACCAGCTGAGGGCCTCTTCGTTGCCGTCCATCTGCGCATGCAGGTCGTAGGCCAGTTCGCCGCCGGCGGTCAGGCGCCACAATTCACGCAACGCCTGCGGCAAGGGACCGGCGCAGATCGCTTCGATCTGGTCGATGCGCGCCTCGCTCATCGGCGGCTGGACCTCGATCAGGACACGATCGGCGAACAAGGCGATGCCGTGCTGTCGAAGCGACTGGATTTCGTTGGCGGAAAAATCATCACCCATGTTGGCACCCTCCCGGTTGAAACGCCCTGGATTTTACCCAGGCGCTCCCGGCCCCGGCGCCTGTGGCTTGCCGCGTGAGACGCGTCTCACGCGCCACCGGCGGTGGTAGATTGGCGACATCCGCATAGGAGGGGAACAACGATGAGGGGAGCTTCGTGGACGCGCTGATCCAGGCCGCGGCCCGGGCGCTGGCCAGCGGCGATCCCCTGGCCGCGCTGGGCCGGGTGGCGCTGCGCGACGACGCGCCGGCGCTGGCGTTGCGCGGCATCGCGCTGGCGCAACTGGGCGACTTCGAACGCGCCCGGCCGCTGGTGCGCCGCGCCGCCCGCGCGTTCGGCGCCAAGGATCCGGTGGCGCGCGCCCGCTGCGTGGTGGCCGAAGCCGAGATCGCGCTGGCCTCGCGCGACCTGGGCTGGCCGACGGCGGCGCTCGAGGCCGCCCGCGCCACGCTCGAACGCCATGGCGATCGGCGCAACGCGGCCTATGCCGGCTACCTGGCCGGCCGCCGCCTGATCCTGATGGGACGCCTGGAGCAAGCCGAGCAGGTGCTATCGGGACTGGACCCCGCCCCCTTCCCGCCGGCCTTGCGGGCGGTGCATGAACTGGCCCTGGCCGGCATCGCGCTGCGGCGCGTGCAGGCCACGGCGGCGCGCGCCGCGCTGGCCCGTGCCGCGCACGCCGCGCAGGCGGCCGGCATCCCCGCTTTGCAGGCCGAAGTGCGCCAGGCGTCGCAAACGCTCGAAGCGCCGGCGGCGCACCTGCACCACGCCGGCCAGACGCGCGCGCTGCGCCTGGACGACGTAGAGGCGCTGCTGGCGTCCGACGCGCTGGTGATCGACGCCTGCCGCTACGCCGTGCAGGGCGCGCACGGCACCCTGGCGCTGGCCAGCCGCCCGATCCTGTTCACCCTGGCGCAGGCGCTGGGCCAGGCGTGGCCCGACGACGTGCCGCGCGATGCGTTGATCGCCCAGGCCTTCCGCACCCGCCATCCCGACGAGTCGCATCGCGCGCGGCTGCGGGTGGAAATCGGCCGCCTGCGGGCGGCGCTGGGTACCCTGGCCGGCATCCGGGCGACGCGGCAGGGCTTCGCGCTGACATCGGCGGCGGGCGCCGTCGCGGTACTGACGCCCCCCATGCAGGAGCGCCACGCCGCCGTGCTGGCGCTGCTGGCCGACGGCGAAGCCTGGTCCAGTTCGGCCCTGGCGCTGGCCACCGGCGCCAGCCAGCGCCAGGTGCAGCGCGCCCTGGACGCGCTGGCCGCGGCGGGCCGCGCGCAGCCGCTGGGTCGCGGCCGGGCGCGGCGCTGGATCACGCCGCCACTGCCTGGTTTCGCGACGACATTGTTACTCCCGGTTCCGCTGCCGAATGCCTAGCATGGAGACGTCATCCCACTGAACAAGGACACCGACATGAAAGCCAAGCCCGCAGAAATCCTCCGTGAATACGGCCCCTTCCCCGGCGTCACCGACGTGCACGGCGTCTCTTACGATGGCAGCCACGTCTGGATCGCCGTCGGCGACAAGCTGCATGCGCTGGACCCGGCCAGCGGCGCCGTGGTGCGCTCCATCGACGTCACCGCGCGCGCCGGCACCGCCTTCGACGGCAAGCACCTCTACCAGCTGGCCGACAGCATCATCCAGAAGATCGACCCGGCCTCGGGCCGCGTGCTGGCCACCGTGCCGGCGCCCGAGGGCGGCGGCAATTCGGGCATGACCTGGGCCGAAGGCATGCTCTGGATCGCCCGCTACAAGGACCGCAAAATCCACCAGGTCGACCCCGCCACCGGCGCCATCCTGCGCACCATCGAGTCGGACCGCTACGTGACCGGCGTCACCTGGGTCGATGGCAACCTGTGGCACGGCACCTGGGAAGACGACGCCAGCGAGTTGCGGCGGCTGGATCCGGCCAACGGCGAAGTGCTGGAGCGATTGGCGATGCCGCCCGGCGTCTACGTCTCCGGCCTGGAGTCGGACGGCGGCGACGTGCTGTATTGCGGCGGCGCCACCAGCGGCCGGGTGCGGGCGGTGCGCCGGCCGCGCGCCAGCGCCTGATCTTTCCCCTGCCCGCCACGCCCGCCGGAGGCCCCCGGCGGGCGTGCGCTTTCCCGCCGAATATCGGCCGGATCCGACGCCTGGGCGGCGACGTCCCGCGCTCCCCGGCAAGCCGCGCCGGCGCGTCGTCCTGACAAATTGTTGCAGCCACAATCGCGGCCCCTCGTTTCCGGCCCCAGCAGGGCCTCGCCAGCGTGTAAACTCCCCCCTTTTTGACTCTGGTGGTATGTTGCAAGCCCCACAGCGCACAGGTTTAAGCGGCCCGACGCTCATTCGCTTGCTGACTCGCCTGACGGATGTCGACGTGCCGGAATCCCGGCAACCGTTGTCGGATCATCTGAGCCAATGGCTCGGCTGGACCGACGCGATTGCCCTGTCCGCCGCCCTGAACAACCGCCCGCCGGCGATCGCGCCCGGCGCGCGCACGTTCAGCAGCGCCGAGGAGCGCGAGTGCGAGCGCGTCCGGACCACGCTGGCCGATGCCATCGCCAGCGATACCGCGGCCACGGCCGCCAAGCGGCTGATGCCGGGGCAGGTTTCCGCCAAAGTGGCGGCGCTGCAGGCCGACGACGCCGACTACTCGAATTTCCGTCAGCGCTATCTGTCGTTGCAACACACGATGGAGACCAGCATCGGCAATCTGCGCAGCCGCCTGCGCGGCATGGTCGCGGCCAGGACGCCCGAGATGACGCGCCTGGCGGTGGTGGACGCCATCATGGACCGCGCCCTGCTGCCGCGCGAGCGGACGCTGCTGGGCGCCATTCCGAAGCTGCTGCAGGCGCATTTCGACCGGTTGCGGCGGGCCGAACAGGCGGCGCTGGAAGCGGCGGCCGAGGCGCAAGCCCTGGCCGACGCCCCACAGGCCGATGCCGACGCGCAGGCCGACGCCGCCGTGCCGGCCGGCGCGGCGCCGCAACCCGCTTTACCCGCGCCCACGCCGGGCGCCTGGCTGGAGACGTTCCGCAAAGACATGCGCAGCGTGCTGCTGGCCGAACTGGATGTTCGTTTACAACCGGTGGAAGGGCTGCTTGCCACCCTTCGCACCAGCTAACCGGGACACTATGTCCAAGTATCTGATCAATATCGTTGTTTTCCTCAGCGGCCTGGCCGTGTCCGGCTGGATCGGCGCGGGCTACGCGGGCACCAATTCCCTGGCGCTGGCCGTCACGCTGCTGATCGGCGCCTGCTACGTCGCCGGCGCGCTCGAATTGCTGCGCTACCAGCAGGCCACCGCGTCCCTCAGACGCGCGGTCGGCAACCTGTCGGAAGCGCCCGCCAGCCTCGGCGGCTGGCTCGAACAACTGCCCGCCGCGCTGCGCAACCCGGTGCGGCTGCGCATCGAGGGCGAACGCGTCGGTCTGCCCGGCCCGGCGCTGGCGCCCTACCTGGTCGGCCTGCTGGTGCTGCTGGGCATGCTCGGCACCTTCCTGGGCATGGTGGTGACGCTGCGCGGCACCGGCGCCGCGCTCGAGAGCGCCACCGACCTGGCCGCGATCCGCGCCTCGCTGGCCGCGCCCGTCAAGGGCCTGGGCTTCGCCTTCGGCACCTCGATCGCCGGCGTCGCCACCTCGGCCATGCTGGGCCTGCTGGCGGCCCTGAGCCGCCGCGACCGGATCCAGGCCGCGCAGTGGCTCGACGCCAAGGCGGCCACCACGCTGCGCCTGTACACCCAGGGCCACCAGCGCGAAGAGAGCTTCAAGCTGCTGCAACGCCAGGCCGAAGTGCTGCAACGGCAGGCCGAGGCCATGCCCGCGCTGGTCGACCGCCTGGACGCCATGATGCGCAACCTGGAACAGCAGAACCACACGCTGAACGAGCGCCAGCTCGCCAGCCAGGACGCCTTCCAGGGCAAGGCCGAGGCCGCCTACGCGCGCCTGGCCGCGGTGATGGAACAGTCGATGAAGGAAAGCGTGGCCGAAAGCGCCCGCTCGGCCGGCGCGGCGCTGCAACCCGCGGTCGAAGCCACCATGGCCGGCCTGTCGCGCGAGACCGCGACGCTGCACGACACCGTCACCCAGGCGGTGCAACGCCAGCTGGACGGCATGACCGCCGGCCTGCAGGCGGCCACCAGCAATGTCGCCGGCATCTGGAACCAGGCCCTGGCCGGCCAGCAGCGCGCCAGCGAAACCCTGGCGCAGGACCTGCGTGATTCGCTCGACCGCTTCGCGCAGACCTTCGAACAGCGCTCGGCCACCCTGCTGGACAGCGTGTCCCAGCGCCTGGAAGCGTCCTCGGGCAGCATGTCCGAGGCCTGGAACGTGGCCCTGAGCCGCCAGGAACGCGCCAGCGAAAAACTGGCCGGCGACAACCTGCAGGCCCTGACGGCCGCCGCCGCCAGCTTCGAGCAGCATTCGGCGTCGTTGCTGCGCACGCTGAACGCCTCGCACGCGACGCTGCAATCCGACCTGGCCTCGCGCGACCAGCAACGCCTGGCCGCCTGGACCGAAACGCTGGGCGCCCTGTCCGCGACCCTGCGCCAGGAATGGCAGCAGGCCGGCGCGCAAGCGGCCGAGCGCCAGCTGGAAATCAACCAGGCCCTGGCCCGCAGCGCGCAGGACCTGACCGAACATGCGCAGACCCAGGCCGGCCTGCTCGAGAACGTCTCGACCCGCCTGGAAACCGCGGCCGGCAACGTCTCGGCCCAATGGCACGACGCCCTGGCGCGCCAGTCGCAGGTCAGCGACAAGCTGGCCGACGACAACCGCGCGGCCCTGGCCGCCGCCGCCGCGACCTTCGAACAACACTCGGCCGCCCTGCTGCGCACGCTGGACCAGTCGCACAACGAGCTGCAAGCCGCCCTGGCCGCGCGCGACGAACAGCGCCTGGCCGCCTGGGCCGGCACGCTCGGCGCGGTCGCCGACAAGCTCGGCCAGGAATGGGAACAGGCCGGCGCGCAGGCCGCCGCCCGCCAGCACGACATCAGCCAGACGCTGGCGCGCACCGCGCAGGACCTGGCCAGCCGTGGCGAAGCGCAAGCCGCCCTGCTCGACACCGTCGCCGCCCGCATCGAATCCGCCGCCGGCGGCGTGACGCAGGCCTGGACCGAGGCGCAAGTGCGCCAGGAACTGACCAGCGAGAAGCTGGCCGCCGACAACCAGCAGGCCCTGACCGCCGCCGCGGCCGCCTTCGAACAGCACTCGGCCGCGCTGCTGCGCACGCTGGACCAGTCGCATGCCGACCTGCAGGCCGCCCTGGCCGCGCGCGACGAGCATCGCCTGGCCGCCTGGCATGCCTCGCTGGGCGCGCTGGCCACCGAACTGGGCCAGGAATGGCGCGCGGCCGGCGAGCATACCGCCGCCCGCCACCAGGAACTGGGCCAGCTGCTGGCCCGCACCGCGCACGACATCACCACCCAGACCCAGGCCCAGGCCGCCCTGCTGGAAAACGTCTCGGCCCGCCTGGAATCGGCGGCCGGCGGCGTGACGCAGGCCTGGACCGAAGCGCAAGTGCGCCAGGCACTGGCCAACGAGAAACTGGCTGGCGACAACCAGCAGGCCCTGACCACCGCCGCGGCCGCCTTCGAGCAGCATTCGGCGTCGCTGCTGCAGACGCTGGGCCAATCGCAGGCCGACCTGCAGGCCGCCCTGGCCGCGCGCGACCAGGAACGCCTGGCCGCCTGGACCGGCGAGCTGGGCGCGATCGCCGAGGCCCTGCGCCAGGAATGGGAACAGGCCGGCGCCCGCAGCGCCAGCCTGCAGCAGGAGATCTGCGCCACCCTGGCCCAGACCGCGCAGGACATCGCCACGCAGACCGAGGCCCACGCCAGCGGCACCATCGCCGAGATCAGCCAGCTGGTGCAGGCCGCCTCCGAGGCGCCGCGCGCGGCCGCCGAGGTCATCGGCGAGCTGCGCCAGAAGCTGTCGGACAGCCTGGCCTACGACAACGCCATGCTGGAAGAACGCAACCGCCTGCTGGACACGCTGGCGACGCTGCTGGACGCCGTCAACCACGCCTCCGCCGAGCAGCGCAGCGCGGTCGACGCGCTGGTGTCGTCGTCGGCGGACCTGCTGGACCGCGTCGGCACGCAATTCACCGAGCAGGTCGAGTCCGAGACCGCCCGCCTGGACGACGTGGCCGCGCAAGTGACCAGCGGCGCCGCCGAAGTGGCGAGCCTGGGCGAAGCCTTCGGCGCCGCGGTGCGCCTGTTCGGCGAGTCCAACGACAAGCTGGTGGCGCACCTGCAGCGCATCGAGAGCGCACTCGACAAATCGATCGCGCGCGGCGACGAGCAGCTGGCCTACTACGTGGCGCAGGCGCGCGAAGTGGTCGACCTGAGCACCATGTCGCAGAAGCAGATCGTCGAGAACCTGCGTGACCTGGCCAGCCAGCGCGCCGCCAACGCCGGAGCGCAGGCGGCATGAGCGCGGGCGAGGACATCGACGGCGGCGTGGAACCCGCGGTGCCGACCTGGGCCGTCTTCGGCGACCTGATGTCGGTATTGCTGGGCGCCTTCGTGCTGATCCTGGTGAGCGTGGTGGCCGTGCAGCTGGAGCTGTCGACCCAGCTCGAACGCGAGGTCAAGCAGCGCCAGGAGGAAACCCAGCGCCGCCAGACCCTGGAACAGGCCCTGGCCGCGCCGCTGGCGGCGGGCCGCGTGACGCTCATCAACGGCCGCATCGGCATCAGCGGCAGCGTACTGTTCGCGCTCAACTCCGACCAGTTGCAGCCGGAAGGCCGCGAGGTGCTCAAGAGCCTGATCGAGCCGCTCTCGACCTACCTGAAGGCCAATAACGAGATCCTGATGGTCAGCGGCTTCACCGACGACCAGCAGGTGCGCGAAGGCAACCGGCGCTTTGCCGACAACTGGGACCTGTCGGCGCAGCGCGCGCTGACCGTGACCCGCGCCCTGATCGACGAAGGCGTGCCGTCGGCCTCGGTGTTCGCCGCCGCGTTCGGCGCCGAGCAGCCGGTGGCCTCGAACGCCGACGAGGAAGGCCGCGCCAGGAACCGCCGGGTCGAGATCACGCCGATCCCCAAGCCGTCCAACGGCACGGAGGCGCCGCGTGGCCAGTGATGGCGGTCTTGGCCACGCGCTGACGGCCGCGGCGGACGCCACGGCCGGCGCCGGCCTGCCGGCGGACGACACGCTCGCCACGCTGCGGGCCTGGCGCGAGCGCGGCGACGACCGGCTCGATCCGGTCGGTTTCCATTTCATCGAAGCGCTGGCCCGGCGCGCGGCAAGCCATGGCGGCGCGGTGCGGACCACGCTGGACGCGCGCCTGGCGCAGTTGCTGGACGCCTATGCGGCGCGTATCGCCGCCGCCGGTCTGCCCGACGCCAGCGCGTCCCCAGCAGGACAGGATGCCCCCGCCACTGGCGCCGCTGCGACAGCGGCTGGCGCCGCGACGCCCCCAGCCGCGACCCGCGGACCGCTGGCCGAGCTGGCGGCGTATCTCGCCTACCCCGGCGCCCCCGGCGAGGATCCCGACGCCATCGCCGCGCAGGCGCGCCGCGACGCCTATCCCGACCTGCTGGCGCTGGACGGGCTGCGCGAGATCTGGTCCGGCCTGAGCGCCGACCGGCAGGTGCGCCAGTCGCAGGAACAGGTGCACAAGAACGCCGGCCCGCTCAATTCCAACCAGCTGGTGCACCGCGCGCTGTCGCTGATGCGCGAGCTGTCGCCGGGCTATCTGCAGCAGTTCGTGACCTACACCGAAACGCTGGCCTGGATGGAGCAGTTGACGGCCGCCGCCGCGCCGCCGGCCAAGGAAACGGCGCGCGCCCCCGCCAGGAAAGGTACACGCGCCAAGAGCCGCTGAACCCGGGCCGCCGGGGGCAGGCGCGACGTCCTGCCCGCGGCTCGGACAATGACACGCCGACGCCCTGCCGGCAGACCGCCGTCCGGGCACGCTCGCCAGGCCGTCCCCACGCCAGCACCGGCGCCTACTTCCCGCCCGCCTCGCGCGGCAGCCAGGCGCCGTGAAAGCCCGCCGGAATGCGCCGGGGCAGACGCACCGTCGCCAGCGGCCCGGCCGCCAGGTCGCGCGCATCCAGCACCACCACGTCGCTGGTATCGCTGGCCTGGCGATACACGCACACCAGCACCCAGCCGTCGTCTTCGTCGCGCGCCCCTGGCCTCCGCACGAATACCGGCTCGCTGTTCTGGTCACCCGGCGGCACCGCGTAGCGTTGCCGCGCGCCGGTTTCCAGGTCGTAGCGCACCACGCCGCGCATCTCGCGGTTGTTGGGCTGCTCCACGGCATAACAGTAGCGGTAGGCGCGCCCGGTCCTGCCCTCGTTGATGCGCGGCAATTCGATGCCCGCGTCGTCTAGCGCGCGCTCGCTGACGCGGCCGCCGGCCAGGTCGATCTCGTAGCGCCACAGCGCGCCCAGCGGGCTGTCCTCGAAACCGGCACCCTCGCGCGACAGCCGCAGGTATTCCGGGTAGCGCACCACGTCCAGCACCAGCGTCGACGCATCCCGGTCATACGCGTTCACCACGTGCTGGATGAAACACGGCGCCACCTCGAACCAGCGCACCGGGCCGCCGTGGCGCGGGATCACGCCCAGCCGCGACTGGCGCTCGTCATGCCAGCGCAGCGGCATGCGATAGCCGCGCGACAACATCGAGAAGTCGTACGCCACGTTCAGGTCCAGCAGGATGCTAAAGCGCGCCGTGATCGCCATGTCGTGCATCATCGACGGCCCCGGCACCTCGATCAACTGGTCCAGCAGCGGCTGGCCGTCGGCGCCCGTCACGCCATAGCGCAGCCAGGGCCGTTCCCAGTGAGCGCGAAAGCTCATCAGTTCGCCGGTCTCGGGGTCCGCCTTGGGGTGCGCCGTCATGCCGCCCGCCAGCCCGGGATGGCGCCGGCTGGCGCCCAGGAAATCCAGCGCGGGCGTCATCGCCAACGGCGCCCCGCCCTCGGCCAGCGCCAGCACTTCGCCCGCGTGGCGCAGCACATTGACGTTGGGATTGGTCTCCGGCAGGCCGGCCTCGGCCTGCGGGTCGTATTCGCGCGCCCAGATCCGGGTGCGCGCCCAGCGGTTGCGGTAACCGGTCGCCCGGCCGTCGTGGAAGGCAATGGCGTGCAGCATCGCCGGCTGCGGCCACCACGACAGCACGTCGTTGCCCTCGAAACGGCCGCGCAGGGGGTTGGGGCCGTTGCGGACCAGGACCCCGTCCAGCCCGGGCGGCAGCGCGCCGTCCACGGGCAGGTCGGCCAGGTCAACCTCATCGGCCAGCGGCGCGGTGGCGCCGGTGTTCAGATCGAATGTACTCATGCTTGCGTCCTTGGTTGCGATCATTCGCAGGACGCTTTTTTACCCGGATTAAATGTGTTCGTCAATATTACCCGGATTTAATTTGATGACGCTATCCACTTCAATACCGTCACCAGCACGAACCCCAAAGGCAGGACGCCCCATAACAGGATCCCCAGGATGCTGGCGTGCAGCCAGCGCTTTTTCATATGGGGAAGCTTGCTTGCCATAGCGACGTACCCAGTATTCCATCCAGTTCGGCAGGTAGTAGGCCCCCGCCAAGATCCAGAACGCGAATCCGTCGAACAGGCCGGCGGGATAATGCTGCCGGTCGATCTCCTCCGTAAACAGTTCCCGGTCCATCCACGCAAAGGCATTGATGCGATGATTCGGCATCAGGACCACAGGAGGAACAGCAGCGGGCTCTTCGTCCATGTAGCGCCGGATGAACTGCCAGGCGCCAGCGGTGGCTTCGCGCGACGAAAAGATCCGGGTGGGCGCGACGCAGCGCGCGATGCGACGCGAGCCCGGCTCAAGCTCGGCCACCCGCAACGAAACAACCGGCGCGCTCGCCCCTGTGGGCGCCACCAGCCGGCCCCTGAAGATGAATGCCACAGCCCGAACACCCCCAGCAGCGAGCCGCCCGCGACGAACGCCAGATACTCGCCGCCGTAGCCGCGCGTCGCCGTGTCGTAGAACAGGATGAAATTGGTTGCGATCAGCAACAACATCAGGCTGAACACAATCGTCATGACGATGCCAAGGCCACGCAGGTTCTCGGTGGGATCGACCAGCCGCAGGCAGGCGGGATTGATTTCGACCACGTTGTACAGTACGGAGGGATCCTCCGGGCTGCGCGCTACGGACGCGCGCGCGCTTGCTTCATTTGTAGCGGAAATAGAGCGTGCCGTAGTCACGCCCATCACCCTCGCGACGCAGCGCCCTGGAGGTCTTGCGCAAATTGATGCTGGTGGCGTCCCGCCAGCCAAAACCGCCGAAAATGGTCTCCGCCATCCGCGCAAACCCTTCCGTCTTGCGGCCGCCGCGCCACGCCAGGAATCCGAAAACCAGCACCAGTGCGGGCAGCCCATAGGCCAGGTAGACCGCATACGCGGACAACTGCCCTGCCAGACTGAATGTGCCCTTGAACATCGCGAAAATCGCATCCAGGCACATCATGAACAGAAAAACCGCCCCCACTACGATGCCCCAGAAGCGGAACGTGGAAGCGTAGTGCGCCCGGCGCCCCTCGAAGCAATGCGGATACACCGCAACCAGCGCATCGGCCGGCCGCCGGGCGCCGTAGGCGATCCATGCCTGCCCGTCGTGCTCGGCCACCAGTTCGATGTCATCGCCCTCGTCAAAGGGAAACCGCCAGAACCAGCCTCGAACCGGTTGTCCATCGAGGGTGAATTCGACAAAGTCCGCCTTCTCAGTGCTGTCGAGGGTGGCAATCGCAATGGCCGCGCCCCCCATCCCCGCCAGTCCCGCCGACACCGCCGACGCCCCCACGCCGCCTCCGAGCTGTTCCATCACGAAATCGCGCGATCGCCTGACACGGCGCAGTCCCGCGATCTTGCCGGTCAGCTTGCTGGCTTTGTCATTCCGTTCCGTCGTCATCGCTATCCTTACATCACATCCGCCAAGGCGGCGAGGAATTCTTCTTCCTGCTTCTTGGGATCATCCTGCGGCTTGCCAAACGTGCGGCGGCCGAAGGCGCTGGTCTCGCACCATTCCTCCAGGGCGTCCGGCGTGAAATACCATACCAGCAACTGCACCGCGATCAACACCACGGCGATTTCCCAGCCGACCAACAACCCCAGCACGCGCGCCACCGAGGCGATGGCGACGCGCGATGCGATGCCATCCACCGCCACCACCATCACTCGCAACCCCAGGCGCCTTCCGACGATCTTGAGCAGCGGCGCCGACGTTGCTATGGCGGAGATAACTGCCGCCCCCGTGGCGACGAAACCCAGCCCCGCCTTCACAAACAGCAGCGCCACCAGCGCATACTGTTTTTTCTCCCGCCGGTCCGCCGCTTCGCTCAAATCAAGCGAAGCACCAATGAACGATGCGATCGAACCAAGCGCGCCCCCCATCAGTTTCCATTTCTGAAAACCAAACGCCTTCTTGCCCGCCAATTGATACGGCACCACCGCGATATCGATGACCGCGGCGCTGAGCGTGGCGCCCGATGCGACCAATTGGGCGTAGGTCTTGGTTGTCTTGTCTGTGGCTGAAATCAGCTTCCTGAAATTCCATAGCTCGATCAGCCCCACGACCACCGTGATGCGCATGGTGGTGGCTCCATTGCGTCCAGTCGCAGGCCGCATCTTGCCCCACATGTCGCGCAGAACCTTGTGACTCGGCTCGTTCGCGATGGCCTCGTTGGCTTCCAGGAACGTACGCGCCGTCCGCAGGCGCCGCAGCGCAACATCACGCGCCACACCATCCAGGCGGGCCTGTTCGCGCACCAGTGCCAACGCATCCGCGTCGGAGATACCGGTCGACATGAGAAAGATGTTCTGAATGATCTTCTCACCCACGAAGTCGCCCAGACGATTCATGCCCAACCAGCGAAACACAGTGTCGCCCGCCGTCATCATGAGCTTATCGATGCCCGCATTCTTCATTGCCCTAGGCAGGGGTCCCAGCTTCTCCACTTTGGTTTCGCCGACAAGCGACACCGCCCGCTTGTAATAGCCCGAGAAGGTCTTCAGGTTGCTGAGGACGCGTTCGATGACCGCCATGCCAGTCGGCAGAGGCGTGTCCTTGGACTTGACCGCCTCCTCCACCGCGTTGCTCACGGCGGGCTTGAGCTCCTTCTGGTTGGCGGCAATCGCCCGCCAGAACAAAGACTTGCGGTCGCCGGCATCGCGCCGGGTTTCCACCAACATCTTAAGATAGGCTCGGCCCGTCTGACTGCCGCTGATCCCTTCGGTCAAATCCCCAACCACCTCGATGAACTCGTGGCCGTCGTCCTCGACCTCTTCGCTATAGTCCTCGAACGTGTCGAACAGCAGGTCCCACTCAAGCCATTTGATCAATTCGCCGGTGCGCAGGTTGGCCAGCGCAGTCGCCGCCTCCTGGAAACTGTCATAGTTCTTCTTGAACAGTTTCAGCTTATCCCAGTCGACGTTGTCGTTGTAGCGCTCCCATGCCTGCTTGACCCGGTCCTTGCGATAGTTCTCCAGGTTTTGAGTCCGCGTCTGATCTGCCTGTGCAACCTCGGCGTCGAAGGCATTGAAATCATGTTCGGCCTGGGCGCGACGAGCGGCAGGCACGTATTTGTCCAATAGCGCGCCGCGCCTGCTGCGATATTCCGCATCCGATATGACCCGATTGGAATGGTCATTCTCCAACGCCGCCAGCGCTTGCTTGCCCTCGGTGCTCGGCACATTGTCGTTCAGTACCTGGTTGCGCCGCATGACCTCGTAGTGGCGGTAGCCGCCGCGCTGTCCCATCTGGACCGCCTCGGCGGTGCGGGTCGCGGCTTCGTCTGCCTTGTTCTCGAGCGCCGCTTTGGCGCCGGCGATATTACTGGCTGCGGTCACCTGCAGGGCCCGCTCGTCCCCGTACAAGGCGATCTTTCCCAACGCATCGTTGCAATAGCCGTTCAGTTCGTCGGTAATGCCGATGGCATCCCACAGCGCCAGCGCCATCGGCCAATAACTCACACCCATGGAGGGGTCGCCGCATTTGTCCAACATCTGCGCCAGCAACTGCTGCAGCACCAGATCCCTGCGATCGCCCACAGGTCTATTACGCGGATACCAGGGCGTCTTGGTGAACTGTTCGACGAGTGTCGCCTCGTCATAGGAGCCATTGATCTGGCTCAGGCTGCGCACCCGGTCGAAACCCGCATAGGGCAACGCGGGCGGCTCTCCTGTCAGCGTACTGAACTGATGGTCGCCGTACTCCAGAATGCGCTTGAAGTTCGATTCGACCGCCAGAATCGACTGATGATTCTTGGCCTCGCAATGCCCCTGCGCCCAGACAGCGGGTTCGATCGCCTGCATGCGCGACGGACGATGCTCCGCGTTGGCATACCGCGCCAGGGTCTGGCGACTCCATTTATGCTCGCTATACGCGAGCCACACTTTGCCGCATTGCTCGGGCTTCTCGATGACGATGTAGTGCATGCGCAGCGGATTGTGCCCCTGGTTCGCGCATTTCATCGACGGCTCCAGACGGGCGCTGTCGGTGTCATCACAACGCCAGAGCATGCCGTCCGCGGTCACCGAGTAGACCTCCCAGTAATTCGCACCCTGGGCTCCTTTTTCATAGAACAGATAGAGGAATCCGTGTCGCAACGTTCGTACCGCGTACTTGTAGCGCGCGGCGTCCAGCTTTACATCCACCACGCGTTCACCGCTGAACGTCCCCAGTTCGGCCTGCTGGAAGCTGGCTGGGACCACCGCGTAGCGTGTGGGCAAGATGGGCAGACCGCTCGCCCGGCATACATCGCAACCTTTGCTCATTCCCTTGTCCTAAGCTCAAATAGGCGAGGCGCGTCGCAACGGAGCCTCGCGTGCGATTCGCCTCCAGTCCGCCTCTGTAAAATCCATCACGAGCCGGGCAAACCCCACGTCGTCCGGTCGTTCCGCCAGCAGCGCCGCTACGTCAGGATGGCAGTCGAACTCTGGATGCACCGTCAACGCGCGCACCGCCATCGCCTCCCAGTCCCGCGCATCGCGAAGACCCGCCTCGACCCCACGACGCACACAAGCCACTACCTGGTCCAACGCTTCCTCGGAAACCGCATCCGGCCGCTCCGCCACCACCCGCCAGGCACGATTTACCGCACCCAACAGCGCGGCAAGACGCCACTGTTCAGCGTCGAGCTGGACGGTTGCACCGCTACGCGGCGCTTCGCTGGCATACCGAGCCAGGCGCCCCCACCTATCGATGTTGACCCACAAGTTCGCCGGGCCGAGCAAATCGGCCTTCTGTCCATGCGAGGCCATGCGCCAGACCAGATCAATAACCGCCGGGTCGTGCAACCTGAACAAACGGCGGCCGCCTCCTGGACTCTCCTGCAACAGGCTCCGCCCCAGATGCCGCGCCATCGCGATGACGTCAGTCACGCCGAATATCCAACCGCCGATACGGCGCCCCCTGCCTTGGGCCAATGATTCGGAATGCCAGTCGCGAATCGCCATTTCAGCCGCCGTCCGGCTGATATCGGCGTCACGCGGCCGGGTCAGGTCCAGCGTGATCAAGCGTGGCCAGACGCGTGGATCGATGTCAGGATGCGCCAGCCGGATGGCAGTGGCGCGTGCAGCCAAAGCTTCACCCAGGCCTTGCCAATCCTCGTCTTCGACGGGATCGCGCAGCAAAGGATCGATCAGCAGGTGGCAGCGCGCCTCGCCCATGGACAGGGCCAACTGCTGCAACGTCTCCGCCAGCGCGACGCCCGATGCAAAGGTATCCGTGTGCGAGACTCCATCCATGGTCTAGAGCTCCACCACCGCTGCGCCGGAGGCTGCCGCGCTTTGCATCTTCAACTGGCATCCCTTGAAATCGCCCACGGGCATCATGTCCGGCAACGGAGCCTGTTGCGGCCCCACCCAGCTATGCGCTCCCGCCTTCAGCTCGACCTTGCCCGGCGCATGCAGCTGGATGCCGCCGCCCTCCAGCCGCACATAGGCGCCCGCGGCGGTGGCCAGCACGCGCTGCCTGGCCTGCACCAGCACGGCCGCGCTGGCCGAGGCAAAGGTCACCGCCTTCTCGGCGGTCAGGGTCATCTTGGCGTCCCGGCTGTGCAGGCGCAGCTTGCCGCCCGCCGCGTGCAGCCGCAGGCCGCGGTCCTGCACCGGGCGGCCGCCACCGGCTTCCTGGCCCAGCGTGAACAACACCACGCCGGCCGCCACCCCTACCGCCAGGTTGGCGCTGCTGACCCAGTTCACATCCGGCGCGACCTGCGCCAGCGTGCCGCCGGCCACCAGGAAGGCGTTGCCCGGCGTGTACTGGCCGATGCCGCTGGGCGCGCTGACCTGGATGTGCGGTTCGCGGTAGGCCGTCACCTTGGCCGCGCCGGCCTGGGCGCCCGGATCGTCCTGGGTGGCCTCGACTACGTCGCGGACGTGCCCGAGGGCATCATGCGCCGGCAGCGCCTGCGGATCGCCATCCAGGATGGCCTTCTGCTTGATCGCGATGTCGCCCAGTTCCCTGGCCGATTCGAGGGCGGCGTCGATCTGCTTGGCCGCCTCGGCGCTGTCCAGTAGCGCGCCCTCGGCGTTCTCGCGCAGGTCGGCGCTGATCAGCAGGCCGGAACCGCCGCGCAGCGCCACCGCTTCCTTGGTCGACAGTTCGGCGCCATGACCCAGGTCCTGCAGGCGCTCGTTGTCGCGCTGCTGCTTGACGTGGCCCAGGTTCAGGCGGGAATCGGCCTGCGTGGTCGAGGCGGTCAGGCGCGACTGGCCCGGCGTGTCGTCCTGCACCAGCTGGTTGTAGCCGCCGGTGCCGGCGCCGCTGGTCGCCAGCGCCTGGGTCTTGAAGCCGGACATCACCGCATTGTGGGCATGACCCTCGCTGCCGCCCGCGAACCAGGCCGGGGCATTGCCGGTGGCGTTGGCGCCGCCTGCCTGCACCTGGTTGTGGGAAGCATCCTCGGCGCCTTCGCCGTTGTACAGCGCGCCGACCACCACCGGGCGGTCGATGTCGCCGTGCAGGAATTCCACCAGCACTTCCTGCCCGACGCGCGGCACGAAATGGCCGCCCCAGTCGCCGCCGGCCACCGGCTCGGCCACGCGGACCCAGGCGCCCAGCTCGTCCTTGGCCGGCGCGTTCTCATCGCCCGACGGGTGCGCCAGCCGGCTGCTGGACGCCTTGCCGCGCTGCCAGTGGAACTGCACCTTGATGCGGTGGTCGCGGTCGGTGTGCACCGGTTCCTCGGCGCCCACCACCAGCGCGGTCTGCGCGCCGAATACGGTGGGACGGGGATGCAGGCGCTCGCCGTGGCCGTCCTGCGTCGCGGGGCGGAATTCGGTGTCGCTGCCGATGCAGGTGAAGGCATTGCGGTAGAAATCGGCGTCCTCGCCCTCGTCGCCGCCCAGCGCCTCGCGCACGGCGCGGCCGAGGTCGGCGTCGAAGTTGTTGCGGGCCTGGTGCGTGATCGCGATCACCACGAACGCGGACGCGCCGCCCTGCTGGTAGTGGCCGGTCAGCTCGAAGCGCTGGCCCGGCGCCAGCGTGCGCACGGTGCCGGCGCCCTCGACGCTCTGCTGGCGCACGCGCAGCGCGGCCAGCGCGTTGTGCGCCAGCCGCTCGCCCTGCGCGCTGTCCTCGTAGGCATACTGCCCGGGGTAGTCATCGCTGATCAGTTCGAGCGGATTCGCCAGCTTGCCGCTGTCCGCCTGCGCCGACACCGGCCGCGCCTGGGCGCTGCGGTAGTCCCAGCTCGCCATGCGCACGCCGTTGGTCTGCCAGCGTTGGCGCGCGCTCCATTGCTGGATGCTGTCCTCGGTCTCGGTCACGTCGGCTCGGGCGAAGCGCACGCTGGCCTGCGGGCCGGCCTTGAAGGCATCGTTGTGGTCGGCAATGACCAGAGTGTGGCCGTCGTCGGCATGCTCGACCCAGTAGAACAGGCCCTCTTCGGCCAGCAGGCGTTCAATGAAGTCGTAATCGGTTTCGCGGTACTGGATGGTCAGGCTGCGCTTGGCGTAGGCGGCGCGGTCCTTCACTTCCCAGCGCCATTGCGGCGCCAGCGTGCCCTGGCCCTTGTAGTCGCCGAAGATGCTGTCGACGATGTCGATCACCGTCTTGTCCTGATAGGCGAAGCTGTCGCGCCGCGCCCGCAGGAACGCCAGCCATGGCTCGACGGTCAGGCCATAGCGCGCCAGGCCGCCATTGGCGCCCAGGAAGCGCACCGCCGTGGCGTGGCCGTGCCACAGGCGCGGCTGCTCGCGGCCCAGCGCGGTCTGCAGGCGCAGGGTCACGGGTTGGCCCATCAGGGCCTTCAGCGGGATGTGCGCGTCATCCGACAGCGCGGTGATCTCCAGCCGGCAGGCGCCGCCGCTGAGCTGTTCGGTGGCCGACAAGGTCTCGGCCACCAGGCGGTTCTCGCCCAGCGGCGTGCGCAGGTCCAGCAGGCGGTTGGCCTGCGCGATGCCGGCGGTCGACAGGCGGGACAGTCCGGAAGAATCCTGGGGCATGGTCACGGCTCCGGGCTCAGGTCAGGCGGTAGCGGAAGTCGCCGTTCTTGCCGGCCGTGACACGGATGCGCGCGATCGCTTCGCCCTGCGCCATGCGGCCCAGCACCTGCTCGGCGATCTGCGGCAGCAGCGTGCCGTTCAGGATGTGGTCGACGTTGCGCGCCCCGGTGTCGACCTCGGTGCAGCGCGCCAGCACGGCCTCGACCAGCGCCTCGTCCCAATCGAACAGCGCGCGGTGGTTGGCCTGCACGCGCTCGGCGATGCGGGCCAGCTTCAGGCCGATGATGCGCGCCAGGGCGTCGTCATCCACCGGGTAGTAGGCGATGGTCTTCATGCGGCCCAGGAAGGCGGGCTTGAAAGCCTTGTACAACTGCGGCGCCAGCAATTCCTGCATGGCGTCCGGATCCGGCCGTTCGTCGGCGCTCTTGTTCAGGCAGGCCTGCATGATGGCCGACGAGCCGACGTTGGAGGTCAGGATGATGAGCGTATTGCGGAAGTCGATCTCGCGCCCTTCGGCGTCGTCCATCACGCCCTTGTCGAACACCTGGAAAAACAGCTCCAGCACGTCGGGGTGGGCCTTCTCGATCTCGTCCAGCAGCACCACGCTGTAGGGCTGGCGGCGCACGGCCTCGGTCAGCACGCCGCCTTCGCCGTAGCCGACGTAGCCCGGCGGCGAACCCTTCAGGCCCGACACGCTGTGGGCCTCCTGGTATTCGCTCATGTTGATCGTGACCAGCTTGCGTTCGCCGCCATAGAGGATGTCGGCCACCGCCAGCGCGGTCTCGGTCTTGCCCACCCCCGAGGGGCCGACGAACAGGAACACGCCCTTGGGCTTGTTCGGATCCTCCAGCCCGGCGCGCGCGGTGCGCACGCGCTGGGCGATGGCGTGCAGCGCGTGGTCCTGGCCGATCACGCGTTCGGCCAGCAGCGGCTGCAGTTCCAGCACGGTGCGGATCTCGTCATTGACCATGCGGCCCAGCGGGATGCCGGTCCAGGCCGAGACGATCTCGGCGATGACCTGCGCGTCCACATAGGCCGGCACCAGCGGCGCTTCGCCCTGCAGGGCGCGCAGCTGTTGCTGCAATTCGGCCAGTTGCGCCTGGGCGGGCGTCGGCTCGGCGGCCTTGCCGGCGCGGCGCTTGCCGCTGGTTTCGGCCTCGGGTTCCTGGCCCGCGGCTTCCAGTTCCTCGCGCAGCGCGTGGATCTGCCGCACCAATTCGCTTTCCTCGGTCAGGCGCGCTTCGGCGGCGGACAGTTGCTGGCGGGTGGCGTCCATTTCCTCGTCCAGCTCACGCAGGCGGGCCGATTGCGCGGCGCCGGTGGCGGCTTCGCGGCGCAGGGCCGCGCGTTCGGTTTCTTGGCGCGCCAGCCGGTGGCGGGCGTCATCGATCAGGGCGGGCGTGGCGCTGCGGCCCAGCGCCACTCGGGCGCAGGCGGTATCCAGCACGCCGACCGCCTTGTCGGGCAGTTGGCGGCCGCTGATGTAGCGGTGCGACAGGCGGGCCGCCGCGACGATGGCCTCGTCCAGGATGCGCACGCCGAAATGCCGCTCCATCAGCGGCGCCATGCCGCGCAGCATGCTGGCGGCCAGCGTCTCGCTGGGTTCCTCGACCTTGACCACCTGGAAGCGCCGCGCCAGCGCGGCGTCCTTCTCGAAGTATTTCTTGTACTCGCTCCAGGTGGTGGCGGCGATGGTGCGCAGTTCGCCGCGCGCCAGCGCCGGTTTGAGCAGATTGGCGGCATCGTTCTGGCCAGCCTGGCCGCCCGCGCCGATCATGGTGTGGGCTTCGTCGATGAACAGGATGATGGGCGTGGGGCTCTGCTTGACCTCGTCGATCACGCTTTTCAGCCGGTTCTCGAATTCGCCCTTGACGCTGGCGCCGGCCTGCAGCAGGCCCATGTCGAGCGTGCGCAGCGCCACGCCGGCCAGCGCTGGCGGCACGTCGCCGGCCACGATGCGCAGCGCCAGGCCTTCGACCACCGCCGTCTTGCCGACGCCGGCCTCGCCGGTCAGGATGGGATTGTTCTGGCGCCGGCGCGTCAGGATGTCGATCATCTGCCGGATCTCGGCGTCGCGGCCGATCACCGGATCGATCTTGCCCTCGCGGGCGCGTTCGGTCAGGTTGGTGGTGTACTGGTCCAGCGCCGGCGTCTTGGACAGCGCCGCCGCGGGCGACGCGGCCTCGTCCTGCGCCGCGCCGTCGCCCAGCGCCACGGACTGGCCCGCTTCTTCCGAGCCGGCCGTCAGCGCCGCGAAATCATGCTTCAGTTCTTCCAGCCGGAACGACTCGAACAGGCGCGAGCCGCGCCGCGCCAGCGCGGCCAGGTCGGGCTCGGTCAACAGCGCCAGCAGCAGGTGGCCGGAGCGGATGCGGGTGGTCTGCGTATCCAGCGACGCGATCAGCCAGGCGTGTTCGAACAGGCGCGGCAGGTGCGGCGAGAACACCGGCGTGCGGGTATTGCCGTTCTTGAAGCCGCGGATCTCGGCGTTCAGGTCGGCTTCCAGCACCGAGGCCTCGATGCCGCTGCGGCGCGCCACGATGCTGAAGTCGCTGGCGGGCTTTTCCAGCAGCGCCAGGAACAGGTGTTCCAGGTCCACTTCGTAGTGGCCTTGCGCCATGCACAGGCTGGCGGCGCGCTCGGCGGCCTGGCGGCAGGTCTGGTTCAGTTTCCCGATCAGGGTTTTCAGGGGAGTGGCCATGTTCTGGGTTGTCTTGTTCTTAGTGGATGGTGTGCAGTTCGTAGCTGGCGTCGTCGCGGTCCGACGCCGACGGTTCGGTGCAAAGAAAGGAATTCCAGCCCAGGCGCGCGCCGCCGCCGTCGGCCTCGCCGCCTAGCGCGCTGCCGGCGACGTCCTCTTTGGCCATCACCAGGCGCACCTCGTATTCGAAGCTCAGCCCGCCGAACATCGTCAGCAGTTTCTCCAGCGCCTGGGCGCGCGCGCCGCCGGGCAGGAAATCGGCGAACGCCGTCTTGGACAACGGACCGATCCACAGCCGGATGCGCAGGTCGCGCTGCCAGATGCGATCACCGGCCATGGCGGACACGCCCAGCACCGCGCCGGGCCGGCCCAGCTGGGTGCGGTTCTCGGGCGGCACGTGGTACCAGCGGCCGACGAACTGCTCGACCCGCAGGGCCACCTGGAAGTAATCGGCCAGCACCCGCTGCAGGTAGGCGGCCGACACCGGCCGCTGCCGCGCCGCCGCCGCGTAATGCGCCAGCGACTCGTCGAACACGCGGCCTTCGCCGGCATGCAGGCGGTCGCGCAGCGCCGGATGCCCGACCCCGCCCAGCGCCAGCAGCAGCGGCAGGTAGTGGTGATCCTGTTCGGTCTCGTGCCGCAGCGGCATGCGGTACTTCTTCCAGGCCGCGTAGAACAACGCGGCGGCCCGGTTCGAGAAAATGTCGAAGAAGGCGCGGGCGCCGCGGTCACGCGTGGCGCTTTCGCGGTGGCTCAGGATCTCCGAGTAATGCAGCGGCAAGGCGCCCTGCCCGCCCAGCAGGCCGAAGAACGCCGGTTCGATCTCCACCCGCCCCAGCGTGCCGGCCGCCAGCGCCGCCAGGCGCGCCTCGGCGTCGTGCAGGGCCTGGCCGTTCTTGTCGAAGGCCGTCAGCCCCGCGATCTCGCTGGCGGGAAAGCCCAGCGACGACGAATTGACGAAGCGCAGGTGCGCCGGCACGGCGTTCTTGGCGCGCGTGCCTTCCTGGCGCGCGAACCACAGCTCCAGCACCCGCACGGCCTGGAAGAACTTGAAGCGCTGCGGCTCGGCCAGCAGCGATTCGATTACGCTAGGATCGCGTCGCCGTTGCATGGAGGACACCGTAGGATTTCTTCCGCGCCGCGGCGCGACAGCACCACCAACTGCACGAAGCTGTTGGCGTGCACGTAAAGGCCGAAGAAGCGGTTGAGCACCGCCACGAAGGCATGCAGGCTGGTGCCCACGAAATTGTCTTCATTGATCGTCAGCCGGATCTCGATGCCGCGCACGAAGGTCGCGAACGGCTCGCCCGGCATCCAGTGGGTGGCGGGCTTGTAGTCCAGCCCCGCCAGCCCCTCGATCTGGCGCGCCGCCACCGCCGCGTGCGACAGGTCGTACAGGCGCAGCGTTTCCTTCAGCGCCGGCAGGCCGCTGTGCACCAGCGACAAGTGGTTCAGCGCCAGGTGCGAGATCAGGCGCCAGTGCGCCGCGCGGCCCTGCTGGAAGCGGTGCGTGTGGGTCGGGCGGCGCAGCATGCGGATCTCGCGCGCGACCGAGCCGCCTTCCAGGAACAGGTCGCCGCCCGGCTGGCCCACCGCCAGGTGCGACGGCAGGTCGCGGTTGGTGCAGGTCAGTTCCAGGCTCAGCGTTTCGGTCTGCGGCAGTGCCGGATTGAAGTCGATGTCGACGATGGACATCTCCATCTCGTAGCCCGGACTACGCTCGGCCACCATCGGGTCGCGCCGCGCGGTCCAGTAATGGCTGGCGCCCTCGGGCGTCTCGCCGTGATGCAGCGAATAGAACGGCCGGAACTCCACCACCGAATCGCCCTGCGCGTTCTGCCGCACCAGCCGCACGCGGTCGATCGAATAGACCTCGTAGCCGTAGGCGCGGCGCGCGTCGGCCACCACCGGGTAGGAGGCGGCCGCATGCGTGACGCGGATGGGATCGGCGCGTTGCTCGAACAGATTGATCACCGGCGTGCAACCCAGCCGGAAGTTGTCGGCCGAGGCCGATTCCAGCAGGCGCGCGGTATTGGAGTCGGCGCGCAGCCCCTTGACCGGCAGGTGCAGCGTGAATTCGCGCACCGGCCCCACCGCGCGCCGCAGCGCCGCCAGGTCGATGTCGACGAAGTTGAATTTCTCTGAGAAAACGAAGTACTCGGCCAGCAGCCGGTAGGCCGGATGCGAACTGGCCGGAAAGTCGATCAGCGCGTCGTCCTCGGCCAGCCCCACCTGCGCCAGCGGCACGTCGGGCAGCCGGTTCCAACGGCCCGGCTGGGTCTCGATGTAGGCCGCCGCGGTGCGCAGGAACAGGCAATCGCGCAGCGCCGCCACGAACGACGGTTCACCGTGCAGGTAGACCCGCAGGCGGTCCACGGCCAGCGTGGCGAAGCTCTGCGTTTCGGCCAGGCACGCCAGCGTCAGCGACAGGCGGCCGGTCACGCCCGGCGGCAGCTGCGTGGACGACGGCGCATTGGCGGTCGAGGCGAACGCGGCCTGGCGGATGGCCACGGGCGCCAGCGTCACGTCGTAGGCGGTGCGGAAGCGGCAGGCCACCCCGCGCACGGCATGCGACTTCAATTCGGTGCCGCGCGCCAGGCGCACGGGCGCGGTCAGCTGCGCCGCCACCCCGCCCATGTCGAACTGGGCGATCGAACATGACGGAAACGGCCGCAGGTAATGCGGGTACATCACTTCGAACAACGCTTCCGTGAATTCCGGATAGTCGTCGTCCAGCTTCTTGTTGATGCGCGCCCCCAGCAAGGCGAACGATTCGATCATCCGCTCGACGTGCGGGTCTTCGCAGGTTTCCCCCGACAGTCCCAGGCGCGCCGCGATCTTCGGATAGCGCTGGGCGAAATCCCGCGACGAGCCGCGCAGGAACCCCAGCTCGCGTTCGTAATACGGCAGCAGTTCTTCCATCTTTCCCTTCCTCGCCGGCGGCTGGCCGCCGGCGCCCGCGTGCGTTGATGTTGTCAGGCGGCCGCCGCGGCCTTGGCCCAGCCCTTGCTGACCGAATACTGCAGCGTCGACGGCTGCAAGGTCGCGTCGAACGTCACCGGCTCATGCGCCGGCCCCACGTCCAGCATCGCGGTGATCGCGAAATACAGCACCGACGTGGCGCGGCTGTCGACCTGCAGCACCACCCGCACGTGCGTCAGGCGCGGCTCGTGGCGCGCGATGGCCTGCTCCAGCGACCGGCAGATGAACTCCCGGTCGTAGTGGCTGGCCAGGCTGAGCCCGGAGAAATCCGACAGGCCATAGGTCAGGATCGACCGCTGGCAGTTCGGATAGCGCTTGAGCGACGCCTCGGTGAAGACCATGCGGGTATTGAGCAGGGCCTCGATGTCGCGCGCGACGGTTTCCTTGATTTCCTCGACGGACAGCCGCCGCAGCGCGTGCGGCGCCGGGCCATCGCCGTCGAACAGCTTGTCGAACAGGCTGGGTTCGAATCCCTTCATCACGGACCTCATTCAGGAAAACCGCGGCCCGGGAGCGAGCCGCGGCCTTAGCCTTGCCGCGCGGTCGGGATCAGACCGAGTAGGTCTTGTCGTTCTTGGTCAGGCTCCAGGCGCCCTGGGCATTGCCGCCCTGGTTGCCGCCGACCTTCTGCTGCGTGTACTTCCACTGGACGGCGGCGTACTTCAGCGAGAAGGACTCATGCGGCAGGCCTTCGCTGACCACTTCCGGCGCCACGCGCGAGATGATCACGTACTTGAGCTTGATTTCCAGGTACTTGACGCGGTTGCCCTCGCCGTCGGCGCGCAGGAAATCGATGGTCACTTCGTCAAAGGTGGTGCCGCCGGAAGCGTGCTGGTAGAGCAGCGGGCTGACCACGTCCAGGTCCTTGGTGAAGACCATTTCGCCGTGCTCGGTGCGCTCGGCGGTGTGGCCGCCCGAGGTCGAGGCGGTGGCCGACCGCGGCTGGATGATCTCGTGGCGCCACGAGCCCACTTCGATCCAGTCCGGGTGATCCTTGTCCTGGGACTCGCCCTTGAGCGCAGGATTGCCGAATTTGACGTAGATGTCCTTCATTAAATTACTCTCCAGTTAAAAGCTTTGGATCAGACGGTCATCACGATTTCTGCGCCTGGGCGGGCAGTTCCGCAACCAGGCGCAGGGAAATCGACAGCTCGTCGAGTTGGAAATGCGGCCGCAAGAACGCCACGGCCCGGAACACGCCAGGACGACCCGGCACTTCGGCGACTTGCACCGATGCTTCCCGCAGGGGAAATTGCGCTTTCTGCTCCTGGCTCGCGTTGTCGTCCAGCAGCACGTACTGCGAGACCCAGCGGTTCAGGAAGCTCTCGACGGATTGCGCGGACGCAAAACTGCCGATCTTGTCCCGCATCATGGCCTTCAGGTAATGGGCCACCCGCGACACGGAGAAGATGTATTGCAACTGCGCCGACAGCACCGCGTTGGCGTTGGCGCTGTCGGTGTTGTATTTCTTGGCCTTCTGCACCGACTGCGCGCCGAAGAACGCGGCGTAGTCGGAGTTCTTGCAATGCACCAGCGGGATCAGGCCCAGGTCGCTCAGTTCCTTCTCGCGCCGGTCGGTGATGGCGATTTCGGTCGGGCACTTGAGCGCGATCTCGCCGTCGTCGGTCTTGAAGGTGTGGGTCGGCAGGTTCTCGACCAGGCCGCCGCCCTCGACGCCGCGGATCGCCGCGCACCAGCCGAAGTCGGCAAACGCCGCCGTCAGACGCGCCCCGAAGGCCCAGGCGGCGTTGCACCACAGGTACTTGGAATGGTCGGTGCCGTCGACGTCCTCGACGAAGTTGAAGCCTTCCACCGAGGTGCCCTCTTTCGGGTCGTACGGCAGGCGGCCCAGGAAGCGCGGCATCGTCAGGCCGACGTAGCGCGAGTCCTCGGAATCGCGGAAGCTGCGCCACTTGGTGTATTCGACCGTGTCGAACACCTTGGCCAGGTCGCGCGGGCGGCCCAGGTCGGCGAAGCTGTCCAGGCCCAGCAGCTCGGGCGAGGCCGAGGCGATGAACGGCGCGTGCGAGGCCGCGGCCACGTGCGACATCTGCTCGATGAAGTACATGTCCTCGGGCTGGCGCGTGACCTCGAAGTTGCCGAGCAGCGCGCCGAAGGGCGAACCGCCGAAGGTGCCGAATTCCTCCTCGTAGACCTTCTTGAACATCAAGCTCTGGTCGAAGTCGATGGCGGTCTGGAAGTCGCGCACCAGGTCGCGCTTGGTGACGTTGAGCACCTTGATCTTGAGCATCGGCCCGGTATTGCTCTCCTGGCACAGGTAATGCAGACCGCGCCAGGTGCTCTCGAGCTTCTGGAACTCGGCGCCATGCATGACTTCGCTGAGCTGGGCCGAGATCAGGCGATCCAGTTCGGCCACGCGGGCGTCGAGCATGGCGGACAGATTGTCCGACACCACCACGGTGCCCTTCATGACTTCGCGCGCCAGTTCGCCGATCAGGTCCTTGGCGCGATCGTGCTCGGCGCTGGACTTGGCCACCCGGCTCTGCTCGACGATCTGGTCGAGCAGGCCCGCGTCGGCGGCGGCCGGGGCGGATGCGCTGTGCGCGGCGGCGGAATTACTCATTGCGGCCTCCCTTGCCGTCCTTGCCGGCTTCGCTGGTCAGTTGCTGCAGTTTTTCCGTGCTGCTGAGCACTTCGCCCAGCAGGTCTTCCAGCTTGTCGTTGCCGGCCAGTTTGTTGCGCAGGTCGGCCAGCTTGGTGCGGATGTCCAGCAGCTCCTTGAGCGGCTCGATCTGCTGCACCACCGCCTCGGGGCGGAAATCCTCGACCGAGCGGAACTTCAGGTCGACGCCGAAGGTGCCGCCCTCGTCGGTCAGGCGATTCTTCACGCGGTAGGCGGCGCGCGGCTCGAGGCCGCGCATCACGTCGTCGAAGTTGTCGACGTCGATATTGACGAACTTGCGGTCCTTCAGGCGCGGCAACTCGGCTTCCGACTGCGCGCTGAAGTCGCCCACCACGCCGACGACGAAGGGCAATTCCTTCTGCTCGATTGCATCGCCCTTCTCGACGTCATAGGTCAGTTGAACGCGCGGCGGGCGTACTTTCTGCAGTCTTTTCTGAACGCTTTCTTTCTTGGCCATTGAGGGCTCCCAGCGGATGCGTAGTGACGAAGGCGCGTGGACCCGGCCTGCCGGGTCCGGCGGGCCGATCAGGGTTTGTTGATCAGATTGCCGAACGGATCCGGCGCGCGGCCCCCGGCGGGCGGGGTGGATTGCGCGGGTTGCGCCGGCGTCGTGGCGCCGCCGGATTGCGCCGGCCGGGCCGCGGGCGCGGCGCTGGCGCCACCGTTGGCGGCGGCCGGCGCGCCGGCGGCAGGCGCACCCGGCGCGGGAATGCCGGCAGAGGGCGTACCGGCTGCGGGCGTACCGGCTGCGGGCGTACCCGGCGCGGCGGCGCCCTCATTGCGCGGCTTGGGCGGCGGGCGCGTGCCGCGCGACGGCGGCTTGCGGCCCTCGGGGAACAGCACGTCCTGGCCCAGCGTCTCGCGCATGGAAGCGGCCAGCGCCACCGCGTCGTTGCGGGCATTGCCGGCCAGCAGCGCATCGGCGCGCAGGTCCGCCAGCGATTGCATGGCAACGCGCAGGCCGCCCACGGCGCGCACCGTCTTGGCGGTGAAATCGTTCTGGTCGCGGCTCAGTGCTTCGTCCGCGGCGACGATGGCTTCCCCGTATTTCTGTTCATCGAAACGGATCTTGGCGATGTACGACCAGGGCTCGCCGCGCGAGGGATTGCGCTGCGCGATTTCCTGGAACTGGGCCACGGCTTCATCGCCCCCCTTGTTGGCCAATGTCTCGGTGGCCCGGGTGATCGATTGCTTGTATTCGGCGTCCGTCTGGGGCTTGCTGGTCGTGGCGCAACCGGCCATCAAGGCCACCATACCGCCTATGAGGAAATACCGGGAAAGTTGCATTTTTGGGGAACGTGTCCGATGTAACCAAGGGCCGCGTATTTCAACAACTTTTTGTTAGTACACCACTACAGTGCATTACGTCATGTAACTCACCACGAAATATCGCTCAACGTGCCTTCATCTGTATGTTGTCGCAATGATCCGGTATAAAGAGCCATGTCAAAACATCTCAATTTATCGCGATGCTTGGCGGCCTCATTGCTGGTCGCGGTGGCCCCGGTCATGACGGGTTGTGCAGCGGTTTCCGCCCTTGGCGCGGTCGCCGGAATCACCGGCACGGCACTTGATGCGGCAGGCCTGAAAAAGGACCCGAATGCGCCCACCGATGTGAAATTGGCGATACACGCCGGAGAAAATTTGAATGCGAGCAGCGGCCAGCCAACGGCGGTCGTTACGAAAGCATACTATTTGAAGAATGCCGAGGCATTTCAGCGCGCACCGCTCACGCAATTGGTTGATACTGAGCACGAAAAGGCGGCATTGGGCGACAGTCTCATTGCTTCGCGCGAGATCACACTGACTCCCGGCCAGCGCTTCGAAAACGTCGAAAAAGTGCCGAAGGGCGCCACCTATATCGCCGTTGCCGCCTTGTTTTACGCACCCGCGCCACAGCGCTGGAAATACGTGTTCGAGGTCAAATCGGTCGAAGACAGCGGCATCGTCCTTGGCGCACACGCGTGCGCCATGACGGTCGCCACCGGCAAGATCGTGCTGCCGCCCGGCATGCCGGCATTCGATCCTTCCAGGCTGGGCTCGTTGCAATGCCCTGACTGAATCCAGCGCTCGCCCTGGATCCGGTACGTGAAACGTCCTCTTCATATAGACACATAAACGAGAGCCCGCCAACGTGAGTTATTCAGCGAAGATTTTGTGGGGAGAGGGGCTGTTCCTGCGGCCCCAGCATTTTCAGCGGCAGGACGCCTACCATGAGGCCCGCCTGGCGGAAATGAGCCGGGCGCTGCACCCGTATTCGTGGGGACTGCGCACCGTGCGCTTCGATGCCGCGGCGCTCGCCAACGGCATGCTGCGCGCCACCGAGCTGTCGGCGATCTTCCCCGACGGCGAAATCTACAACGCGCCCCACAACGACGACCTGCCGCCCGCGGTGGCGCTGGATGGCCTGGACGGCGCCAGCGAAGCGGTGTTCTACCTGGCGCTGCACCCCATGAAGGACATCGGCGGCAACTACCGCGATGCGCAGCAGGCGGAAGGCTTCGACTCGCGCTACGCGCACCACGACCGCCCCGCCCCCGACCTGTACACCAACGCCAGCACCGCCGAACTGGCGTTCCTGCGCAAGAACGTGCGCCTGCTGTCCGAACACGAGCCGCGCGACGCGCTGCTGACCATCCCGGTGGCGCGGGTGCGCCGCACCGCCAGCGCGGGCTACGAACTGGACACCAGCTTCATCGCCCCCAGCCTGACGGTGCAGGCCTGCGGCGCGCTGTTCGAGCAATTGCGCCGCCTGCTGGACGCGCTGCAGGCCAAGGTCAACGCGCTCTATGGCTTTCACCGCGAGCCCAGCAAGAACATCATCGAATTCCGCTCGGGCGACGTGGCCTCGTTCTGGCTGCTGCACACCGCCAACGAGGCCTACTCGGCGCTGTCGCACCTGTTCCACAACCCGCAGCTGCACCCCGAGCGCCTGTTCCAGGAGATGCTGCGGCTGGCCGGCGCGCTGATGACCTTCTCGAAGGTGCACACGCTGGCCGACCTGCCGGTGTATCGCCACGAGCAGCCCGGCGCCGCGTTCGCGCAACTGGACACGATCCTGCGCGACCTGCTCGACACCGTCATCTCGACCCGCTACTTCTCGATCGTGCTGGAGGAACTGCGGCCGTCGTTCCACGTCGGCCGGCTCGATTCCGACAAGCTCGACGAGACCACCGCGCTGTACCTGTCGGTGTCGGCCGCGACGCCGGCCAGCGAGCTGGCCGAAACGGTGCCGCTGCGCTTCAAGGTCGGCGCGCCCGACGACGTCGAGAAGCTGGTGCTGTCGGCCATGCCCGGCGTGCAGCTGGTGTACACGCCGCAGGTGCCGCCGGCCGTGCCGGTCAAGCCGGGCGCGTGCTATTTCACGCTGCAGACCCGCGGATCGCTGTACGACCGCATGCTGCAGGCCCGCAGCATCGCCATCTACGCGCCCTCCGGCATTCCCGAACTCAAGCTGGACCTGATCGCCGTCACCCGCTGACCGGCCCCGACACAAGACGCCAACCGAAAGAGCCGCCATGACCGCCGACGCGCCCTCTCTGATGACCGCAGCCTCGCTTCCGCCCCGCGCCGCCGACTTCTACGGCACGCGCCCCGCCAAGTCCCTGCTGGACCTGCTGTACGACGGCTTCCTGATGCTGTTCCTGCTCAAGAGCGGCCAGGAGCCGGCCAGCCCCGCCTCGTTCTCGGCGCGGGTGCAGCAGTTCCTGGCGGACTTCGAGCGCAGCGCCAAGAAGATGGACATCCCGGCCGAGGATGTCTACGCCACCAAGTACGCGTTCTGCGCCGCGGTCGACGAGACCGTGCTGAACTCGCAGTTCTCGATCCGCGACGCCTGGATGCTGCAGCCCTTGCAGCTGACGTTGTTCGGCGAGCAACTGGCGGGCGAGAACTTCTTCTCGCGCCTGGAAGACCTGCGCGCGCAGGGCGCGCCGCGGCTGCAGTCGCTGGAGGTGTTCTACATGTGCCTGCTGCTGGGCTTCCAGGGCAAGTACATGATCGAGGGCCAGGAAAAGCTCGGCTACCTGACCGCGCGCCTGGGCGACGAGATCGCGCTGCTGCGCGGCAAGCGCGCCGGTTTCGCGCCGCACTGGCCGCTGCCGGACAAGATCGCCCACACGCTCAAGCGCGACGTGCCGCTGTGGAGCATCGGCGCACTGTTCGCCCTGCTCGGCCTGCTGGCCTACCTCGGCATGGCGCACTTCCTGAACGGCGACATGCAGACGGCCATGGCGCCGTACCACGACATCGTCAAGCTCGGCCCGCGCGCCGCCCACCTGACCATCTCGCTGCCCTGACGGCCCACGCACACCGCCACGCATCATGATCGATCGTTCCCCCCCGCCCGCGGGCTACAGCAGCCTGAACGTCGCCGCCCTGTCCCAGAACGCCCGCCTGCTGCAGGTGCAGACGCCGCTTGGCGATGCGCTGGTGGTCGAGCGCATGCGCCTGCGCGAAGGCGTCTCCGAGCTGTTCGCCCTGACACTGGACTGCCTGGCCTCGTCCGCCGAACTGGACGTCGAGCCGCTGCTGGGCAAGGAGATCAGCGTCAGCCTGCTGCTGGCCGACGGCGGCCAGCGCCACTGGCACGCGGTGGTGGAAGGCGTCGATGCGCTCGGCGCCGACGGCGGGCTGGCGCGCTACCGCCTGCATGCCGCGCCCTGGCTGGCGACGCTGCGGCTGCGGCGCGACAGCTTCGTTTTCCAGGACAAGTCGGTCACCGACATCCTGACCGAGGTTTTCGCGGACTACCCCTTGGCCGCGTTCGCCTTCGAGATCACCGAACCGCAGGCCGCGCGCCCGGTGCGCACCCAGTACCGCGAGACCGACCTGGACTTCGTGACGCGGCTGATGGCCGAGGCGGGATTGAGTTTCCGCTTCGACCACCAGCAAGGCGGGCAGCAGGCCGGCGGCGGCGGCGCGCAACACCGGCTGGTGGTGTTCGACACCCGCGCCACGCAACCGGAAAACCCCGCGGCGTCGCTGCGCTTTCACCGCAGCGACGCGACCGAATCCGAAGACAGCGTGACGCGTTTTGGCGCGGCCCGCGACGTGCGCCCCAACGCGGTGACGCGCCTGGCCTGGAACGACCGCACGTTGCTGGCCCACGGCGCCCATGCGGCTTCCGACCTAGACGCGGGCGCCGTGCCGGCGCTGGAAGACTATGACTATGACGGCCACGGCCGCCACGGCGGCGACGACTCGGCCGAACAGCAGGCCGCCCGCAGCCTGCAGGCGTTCGAAGCGCGCATGCTGCGGTTCGACGGCGGCGGCACGGCGCGCCAGATGATGCCGGGCCATCGCTTCGCGCTGACCCAGCACGACCGCTACGCCGAAGGTTCGGGCAATGCCGTGGACGAACTCGGCGGCAACCGCTACACCCTGCTGCGCGTCGAACACGAGGCCGCCAACAACCTGGGCAGCCAGGCCGCCCAGGTGCTGGGCGAGGCCGACCTGGAGCGCGGCGCCTACCGCAACACGTTCAGCGCGCAGCCGGCCGCGGCCCCGCTGCTGCCCGCCTGGCGCGCCAAGCCAACCGCGCCCGAGGGCGCCACCGCCGTCGTCGTGACGGCCGAGGACGCCGCCCTGACCACCGGCCGCGACCTGCGCGTCAAAGTCCAGTTTCCGTGGCAGCGCGGCGAGCGCCCGCTGGCGGGCGGCCTGCGCCACCGCAGCCATGGCGACGACGCCGGCAACGCGCCGGGCGACGATCGCTCCGGCACCTGGCTGCGCGTCAGCGGCGCGCAGGCCGGCCCCAACTGGGGCGCGCATCACCTGCCGCGCCAGGGCACCGAAGTGCTGGTGGAATTCCTGGACGGCGACATCGACCAGCCCGTGGTCGTGGCGCAGCTGTACAACGACACCGACCTGCCGCCCTGGACCGCGGGGGTCGACGGCGACGCCAACCATCCCGGCACGCTCAGCGGCTGGCACAGCCAGGGCCTGGATGGCAGCGGCTACAGCCAATGGTTGTTCGACGACACGGCCGGCCAGGTGCGCACGCGCCTGTCCAGTTCCATCGCCGCCTCCCAGTTGGGGCTGGGCTACCTGGTCAAGCAAGGCGCGGACGAATCGACGCGCGGCCAATGGCGCGGCACGGGTTTCGAATTGCGTTCCGACGCCTGGACCGTGGTGCGATCGGGCCAGGGCATGCTGCTGTCGGCCAACGCCCGCGAAAGCGCCCGATCCACCCAGGCCGATACGCAGGAAGCGCTGACGCTGCTGCGCGGCGCGCAACATGCGGCGCAGCGCATCGACAACGCGGCCACCCAGAGCGAGGCGCGCGCCCTGGCGGCCAACGAACAGTTCAACCCGCTGATCCAGGCGCTGGATCCCAAGGCCGACGGCCGTTACGCCGGCAGCGTCGGCGGCCAGCAGGCGGTGAAGGCCAGCGCCAACGAGCGCAGCGGCACCGACCCGGTCGAACGCATCGACGGCGCCCGGCTGCTGGTCGACGCGCCCTCGTCGCTGAACCTGGCGACGCCCGCCAGCGCGATCCTGCACGCCAGCGAAAACCTGCACGCGACCGCCCAGGCCGACGGCCACGTATCGGCGCGCCAGACCTTCGCCAGCGCCTCGGGCCGATCCTCCAGCCTGTTCGTGCAGGACGGCGGCCTGCGCGCCATCGCCGCCAACGCGCCGGTGTCGATCCACGCGCACACCGACATGCTGGAAATGCTGGCGGGCCAGGACATCACGATCACGTCCACCACCGACAGCATCGAGATCCTGGCGAACACCCGCATCACCTTGCAGGCGGCGGGCGGCAGCATCGTCATGGACGGCGGCGACATCCTCTTCAAGGGCCCCGGCATGTTTTCCGTCAAGGGCGCCTCGCACAACCTCATCGGCCCGGCCAGCGACGCCGCGGCCCTGCCCGCGCTGCCGTCCAGCCAGGTCGGCGACCCGATGCTGGTGACGGCCGAACTGGTGCACCGGCCCAACGCGCTGCGTCAGGCCCTGAATGGTTCGGGCAAGGCGCTCAATGCCGCCGGCGCGTCCGACGCCCTCGCCGCCGCGCCGGCCGCCGCCGATGCCTCCGCCTCGAGCGGTATCGGCTCGGCCCTGGCAAGCGGCGCCAGCGCGCTGTCGGGCGGCCTGACGGCCGCCTCAGGCATGCTGGACAAGGCCAAGTCCATGGCCGGCGCCGCGCTCAAGCCGGTGCAGGATCTGGGCGCGATGGCCGGCAAGGCCATGGGCGCCGTCACCGAAGCCGGCTCCGGCCTGGTCTCGGGCGTGGCGGCCAAGGCCGGCGGCATGGCGCAATCCGCGGTGGGCGCGGTCACGCCGTCGCTGATGAGCGGCGGCACCCCGTCGCTGATGGGGCGCGCCGCTTCGGCGGCCGGCAACGCCACGCAATCCCTGGTGAGCGATGGCGCCGCGTCCCTGACGCAAGGCGCCGGCAGCGCGCTCGCCAGCGCCGTGCCCCTGCCCGCCGGCCTGGCCAACGCCGCCGGCGCGGTGTCGCAGGCCGGCGCCATGGCCGACCAGGCCACGGCGATGGCCTCGCAAGCCGCCGCGCTGGGCTCCAAGGCCGGCGGCATGCTGTCCGGCGCCTCGGCCGGCGCCGGTGGCGCCGCGGGCGCATCGGCAGCCGCGGGCGGCGCCGGCGCGACGGCTTCGGGCGCGGCGGCAGCCGCCTCTCCCGGCCTGGCCGCGCAGACCGCCGGCATGGCGTCGTCGGCCACCGGCATGGCCGCGCAGGCGGCCGGCGCCATGGGCAACGCCTCGGCCGCTTCGGCGCTGTCGGCCGCCTCCGGCCTGGCGGCCGCGGGCGGCGGCGGCGTGGGCGCGGCCATCGGCCCGATGATGACGCAGGCCATGGGTGTCATGGGCGACCGCGGCGCGGCGTTGGGCTCCACCGTGAACGCGCTGCTGTCGATGCCCGACGTCACCCAGGGCAACCTGCCCGCCGTGGCCGGCGCCATCCTCAGCACGCCGGGGCTGACCAACTCCGCGATCCCCACGGTGGTGGGCGCCATCCTGCAGTCGCCCAGCATTTCCAGCGTGACGCTGCCCAAGGTCGCGGAAACCATCATGAACATCCCGGCGGTGGCCAACTCGCCCTATCCGGGCCTGGCGCGGCGCGTGATGGAAGCGGCCGGCATCAGCCTGCCCGGCGCCGCGCGGGTGCCCGGCGACGCCACCGGCGGCACGGCGGGCGACACGCCCACGCCGGCCGCCACGGCGGCCTCGCCCTACCAGGCGCGCAGCGGCGCCAAGCTGCAATACGTCAACCTGCCACAGGCCGAGGAACGCTGGAACGACGGCCAGGCGCTCACCAGCCTGGACCGCCAGACCAACAAGCCCAAGATCCGCGTGCGCTTCGACAAGGCCGGCCAGCACCGCTTCACGGTCAAGGTCAGCCCGCGGCCCGGCAATGCGCAGTACTCGGCGCGCGAGCTGAGCCGCCAGCCGCTCTACCGCGAACCGAACCAGCGTTCCTACAGCTACGTCACCGACGCGGACGGCACCAAGATCGTCGACGACATCACGCTGCCGGCCGCCGGGCTGAACACCTATCTGTTCGAGGTGGTCAACGACAAGAACCAGATCATCTCCACCGAAGTCGTGGAAACGGTCAGGCGCCTGTACGTCCAGGAAATCATGCTGCCCGGCCCCGAGCCGATGCAACGCCCGCACGGCTTCCAGCCGACCGCCACCGAGTACGCGCGGCACGGCGTGGACGTGGTGCAGCTGCCGCCGCTGACCACGCGCGGCCAGGCCAATTACGATGTGATCTACGACAACAGCGCGGACGATCCGCGCCTGCGCAGCGCGGCGCGCTCGGTGTACGCCCAATCGCAAGGCGCCGCGCGCGAGCCCTACACCATCGTGGCCTGCCACGTGGACCGGCTCGCCACGCCGAAGCCGGTGCAGCCCTTCTACATCCGCGCCACCGCCGGTCCGGGCGCGGGCAACACGCAGGTCCAGTTCGCCGATGCCGCCGGCGACGTCAGCTTCCTCTGGTACAACATCGACCCGGGCCAGGACTGGTTCCTGGAATGCCTGTTCGAGTACACCGACCCGGCCGCCGGCGTGCGACGCGCGGTGGTGCCGCGCGATCGGGTCACGCCGGTTCCCTACGATCCGGCCGAGCCCAAGGCCTGCCATGCCGTGAACGTCCGCCTGGAGGGGCTGCTGCCCGTGCCGACGGCTGGCAAGATCGTGCTGCGCGTGCGGCTCATGGAAAGCGCCGCGGCGGGCATCGCCTTCTACAACACCAACCTGCTCTGCGTGGCCGCGCTGTCGCCCTGGGATCCGGTGACGATGGACTACCAGCAGGAGACCTTCGTCCACGAAATCGGCCACCTGATCGGCATGACGCCGAGCGGCCCGGAATGGGTCCAGGCGCATCCGGACGAAGCCGACATGGACTCGTCCAAGCTCGACAAGGGGCCGTTCTTCTATTCCAAGTGGGGCAACCACTGCCACCAGGGCCTGGCGGCCAACACTTTCAGCGACGCCGACACGGGCGCCTGCGTCATGTTCGGCGCCGACTGCATGAGCATCCGCTTCTGCGTCCATTGCGCCAAGGCCGTGCGCAAAGTGGATATGTCCGGTGGCTGGCCCACGTTCTGACCGCCGGCGCCACGCGGCGCCGGCCCTGGCCCTGCTGCTCGCGGCCGCGCTGGCCGCCCTGCCCGCGTCGGCGCGGACCGTGGGCGGTCCGCGCGCTCCCTCTCAACCCGCTACCCAGACCGCTTCCATGACCACCGACTGGATCGACCCGCCCGCCTTCGCCACCGCGCCCATCGGCACCGTGCTGGATCATGCCTGCATCCCGCCCAACCACGGCAGCGACGATCAACTGAACATCGCCGCGCCCGCGCGGGTGCGGCCGCAGGCCACGGGCGCGCTGGTGATCCCGGTCTGCGCGCAGGGCATCATCCCGGTCTCGCAGGACCAGAAGCTGCCGCGCTTCGTCGCGGTCGACACCCAGACCCGGGCGGTCTACGAAGGCGTGGCCTACGAATACAAGCGCCGCCCGCCCCGCGCCGGCGTCGAGGTCGACGAGATCCCGGGCTCACGCCCGCCCAAGGGCATCCCGATCAGCCCGGGCATCAGCGTCGGCACGCAGTTCAGCACCGACCTGGCGGCGCAGGTGGGATTACCCAAGGAGCCGGCGAAGTACGAGGTGTATATCGAATCCAACGGCGTGCGCTCGAACACCGTCACCATCGAGGTGCAGGCGGCGCGTTAAGCCGGCGCAGCCCTCGCACCGCCCAGCCATGTTCCCGATCGAAGCCCTCCTGATCGTTGGCGCCATGGCGCTGGTGGTCGGCGTCGCCGTGCTCGTGGTGGCGATCCAGGTACTGCGATTCATCTACTGGGGGTACTGGGCCGACGATGCGACCCACGGCGAACGCCCGCATTTCACCGGACCGCTGCTGGCCCTGGCGTTCAGCCTGCTGGCCGCCAGCGAAGTCCTGCCGCTTCACCCGATCCTCGACCGGATTCATGAGCTGAATCCGGTGCCGCCCTGGGCCACGGAGTATTACGTGGTGGCCATGCTGGTGCTGATGGTGCTGTCGTGGATCCATGGCGGCAGGATCAAGAACCGGCTGTGGCAAGGGCTGCTGGGACGGCTGCGGCGGAAAAAGGCGCCACCCGCGCCGTGAACCGCGTCAGCCGCGCCTGTCGCCCGGCGGCAAGCCTCGGGCTTTCAAGCGCTCGCAACGGTCATGGCCGCGCCGGCGCCAACCCATCCAGGTTGGCGCGCATCTGGTCAACGCGCGCCGCGGAAGCGGTATCGGCCTTCATCTTGCTCTCTTCGGCCTTGAAATCGGTCTTGCCGAAAATGTCCTTGTCGCGCGTGCGGAAGTACAACGAGGTGCTGGCCAGCAGGTGATCCGGCCAACTGCTCAGCATGGCGTCATGCACCAGGAAGTCGAACAGCGCCATGACCTTGGGCGGCAGCGGATTCTTGCCCGCGCTGGCCTCGCGCCAGATGCTCAGCAGGCGCTGCTGCGTCGCGCGCCTGGCCTTCATGTCGGCGAACGGGTCCTTGGGCTTGTCGTCCTCGGTCAAGGTGCCACCGCCGCGCGTGATGAGCTCGTTGCGCATGTTCTGCATGTTGAGCTGGTCCTGGTCCATCTGTTCCATGGTGCGCACGACGTTGGGATTGCGCCGGCGGAATTCCTCCTTGTGGCGCTCCCGCTCCGCGTCCTGGCGCTCGGCGTCCTCGAGCGCCCGGTATTCCTCTTCCAGGCGCTGCCACAGCGGCTTGAAGCGTTGCGGCGGCAATTCGCCGCGGCTGGCCTCGGCGCGGTCCCGGCGTTCGTTCTTGAGCGCTTCCAGCTCTTTCAGGCGCGCGGTGTTCTCCGGCTTGTTGCGCTCCTCGCGCGGCAGCATCGAGACGCGTCGCAGTTCCTCGTTGTAGGCCTGCTCGGGCGTGAAAAAGTCGCGGTCCTGGATCCACTTCTCGGCCGGATCGGAAAGATCGCTCTTGAAGACCGGGTCCTGGTAGCGCACGGCGAGCCAGCGCAGGAACACCTCCATATGCGGCATGAAGTCGATGCCCGGCTCGTACTTCACCACGCTCCGATAGGCCTCGACCAGTTCGGTGATCCGGTAGCTCTGGGCGCCATCCTTGATGGGAATGCCCATGCTGAACTTGGCATAGGTCAGCGGCCGCTTGTCGAACAGCTGCTCCATGCTGTAGAAGCCGACGCCATGGCTCAGGCCCAGGTTCAGCATGTCGCGCAGCGGAACCCGCGACAGCTCGCCGCGCGATCCCAGCGACCCCTCGGGGCTGACGCCGGTGACGTCGCCGCTCGATCCGGGATAGAGATACTGCTCGCCACGGGTCTTTTCCAGGCTGTCGACACGCTGGTTGGCGCGCAATTCCTGGGCCGCGGCGAAGTGCACGCACTTTTCCACCGCGCCCGGCACCGTCAGCGTCCGGTCCTTGTGCGTCTGCTTGAGCAGGTCGGTGAACGGCAGGAAGCCAAGAAAGGTGCTCTCGTCCATGATCGACGACACCGAATCCAGCAGGCCCAGGAAACGGATGCGGATCTCGGCCTCGCGCGCGCCCTTCTGGCCCGGGAACACCAGGTCCTTGTCATGGCGGCGGCGATACTTCTTGACCACATCGTTGATGAACTGGCGCGCCATCACGCCGCCACGGTCGCCGCCGAACACCGAGATCTCGATCCGGCGCACGTTGTTCATCTCGGCGCTGACGGCCTCGTGCGTGGCCCGCAACTGCCGCAGCGCGGCATCCACGCGCACGTCGACGCCCGTGCCCATGAGGTAGGCCACGGTCTCGTTGTCGCGGATGACGGGCACGCCCTCCATCACCGTGGTCTTGGCGACCTCCTTGCCCGCGGTCCAGGCGACCTTGAGCGGGTTCTTCTTGAAGCCCGACCAGAAACCCCGCACGGTCCCTTTGGCCCGGTTCACCAGGCGTTCGGGGTCCCACGCGTTCCAGATGCGCACCACCTTGTCGGGCAGCGTCTTGACGTCCTTCACGACGTCCTTGTACGCCTTGACCATGGGCTGGAACGAACCCTCCTTGATCATCTTCTGCGTGGCGCCGCGCAGACGCTTGAGGGCGTCGGTTTCCGGAATCTCGTCGACACGGGTGATGTTCTTGGCCGCGCTCTGGGCATTCTTGGCGGCCTCGCCGAGGATCTTCTTGCCCGCGGCCGTCGCGCCGTAGATCAGATCGTCGTTCTTGGCGTCCTCGTTCAATTCCGTGCCAAGGCCGGAATAGTAGAAACGGAACCAGTACTGGTTGACGGGCCGGTCTTCGTCGTCATGGGCGTAGTGCGCTTCCCACAGGCGGCTGACGTTGGAATAGAACGTGGGATGCTTGCTGTCCACGTCACGGCTGCGACCGAAGCCGTCAAAGAAGAAGCCGATCCGGATCACGGCGCCGCATTCCTGGCAATCCTGCCTGGGATAGGCGGCCTCGCTCTCGGCCATTTTCTTGAGCACCGAGGCGGGGGTGCGATCGACCGGCGGCAGGTTGTCAGCCATTCTTGTCTCCCGGCTTGGCGCCCGTGGCCTTCAGGTGCGCGATCTTGTCGGCTGGCAGCTGCTGGACGGCCTTGGCGAAGTCGCCCGGCTGGCGGCCTGGCCTAGCCAGCAGCGCGGCGATGTCCGGATCGGTATCGAAGTTCGATGCCACCGTGAAGTACAGGAACATGTACTGCTGCAGGTCCTGGCTGTCCTCGATCCGGTACCTGGTCCACGCGGTCTTGGTGACCCTGGCCACCACCCGGCGGACTTCTGCGCTGCTGCGATAGTCGCCCAGGGCGTCGCGATGCTGCGCGTAGAGCCAGCGCGTGACCTCGACGATCGGCAGGCGGACCTGCCCCAGCAACTTGCGGCTCAGGGCCAGCTCCATGTGCTCATCGGGATAGATGTGCAATTCCAGGTACAGCGGCCCATCGCCCGGCGGCACCTCGGTGGCGGGGAAATGCACCAGGGTTTCCTTGTTGAACATCACCTCGTCCAGCTTGCCGTCGAACATGTGCTCGCGGACCTTCTCGCCATCCGCGCCGCGCCATTCGACCTTGAAGTCGGTGCCCTTCAGGCTGTAGCAGCACGTCACAGAGCCCTCGCCGCCGCCCGCGCCGATGGCGCCCGTGGTGGCGGCGCTGCCCTGCGCATCGGTGATCTGGATCCGGTCCAGGTCCCAGGGCGTGTAGTTGTACGCGACGAAGGAAAGGCCTTGATAGCTGGGCTCGCCGTTGCAGCCCGCCAGCAATCCCAGCCACATCATCAGGACCAGCAACCCCTTACGCATCGACAGCTCCTATCCGTACCGCGCCCGCCTGCCCCGTCATGCCTCGACCTCCTCGTTCCGTTCCTGTTCCGCCCGCAGCAGCGCATCCCACACCGCATCGGGCACCTGCGCCAGCGCCTGCGACAGACCCTCGCCCTGGAAGGCGCGCAGCGCGGGCGCGATCGCCTCGTGTTCATCAAAGCGCGGGGAGATGGTGATGCCCCACGCCACGTAGTCCAGCATGTCGCGCTCGCTCTCGACGCCATGGACCCGGGCCCGCGCCATCTGCTCGAGCACGCGCGCATACAGGTCGTCCTGCCGCACCCCGCCGCCCAATACCCCCAGGTAGATGCGGCGGATCTGCACCGCCAGCTTGTCGGGGTAGTCCAGCTCCAGCAGCTTCTGATGCTGCGCCAGCGTGAAGGGCTGCTGCCGCGGCATGTCGGCGGCCTCCACGCGGACGCCCGGCCCCGTCCACTGCGCCATGGCGCCATCGCGGCGCGGGTAACGCAGCAGGTTCAGCGGCGCCAGGAAGCGCTCGCGCTCGGGTGGCGTCCAGACCTGGAATGCTCGGTCGAGAATGCGGCTGTCGTAGAAATGCAGGTAGTACTCGCGGCCGTCCGGCAGGCCATATTCGCCGTAGCCGGCGAAGTGCGCCATGAGTTCAGCCAGCGGCAACGGCGACACCACTTGCGTCACCGCGTAGGCGCCGCCGTCGATCTGGTGCAGCCGGCGGAGCAGGCGCAGCACTTCGGAGCTGCGCGGCTCGTCGGGGCCGCGCCACAACTCGAAGCGGGTCAGATCGTCGACCTCGATCAGCAGCGGCGCGATGTCTTCGTAGACCGCGAGCTCGGTGCCGACCCAGATCGACCCATGGCTGAGATCGGCGCTGGCCTTGACGGGCCCCGCCAGCTCGGCACGCCCGCGAAAGTCCACCAGCAGGTAGGTGTACAGCGAGACTCCGGCGGCGTCGGCCAATGCGGCGGCCTGCGCCAGCGTGTCGTTCAGACGTGCTTCCCACTCCATCATGCCACTGTCGCCTCAAGCTTTGTCGGTGATCGACTGCACGCCATCCTGCGCATCCAGCACGCATTGTTTGCAGACGGTGAATTGCGGGAAGGCGTAAGGCAGCCGATCCGGCCCGGCGAACTGCTTGTTGCCGGTCTTGACGTCGATGCGCCCCGGCGCGGTCACGGTGATGTTGCCGCCCTCGAGCACGATGCTCGCGCCGGCCGCCGTGGCGATGCGGATGCGCTTGGGCGCGGCGTACTCCACCGCCGTGTTGGCGCTGCCGATCGTGATGTCCTGCTGCGCCTGCACCCGCAGGATGTCGTGCTGCGCCTGAATGTCGACGTTGCCCTTGGCCGAGATCAGGTCCAGTCCAGCCCCCGCCCCGCCCTGCTGCAGCCCCGCCACGATCCCCAGCCCCTGGCCCGTGTGCAGGCGCAGCGCGCCCATCACCGCCAGGTTCTGGTCCTTGCCCGAGGACCAGTGCACCGCCTCGCCGGCCGTGTACTGCAGGTGCTGGCCGGCGACCTGCGCCAGCCCGGCGCGCGCCGCCATCAGCACCACCGGATCGGTGGGATGCGCCACCTTGCCTTGCGCCGCATCGGTATGCTTGGCCGAGGCGTCGCCGAGCGCGCCATCCACGCTCGCGCCCGCCACCGTGCCCGAGACCGCCCGGTGCATCGCCGCCAGCGGCGCCTTGTCGCCATCGAGCGCGCTGGCGCCCGGACCGCGCGTGCCCTGCACCGTCGCCAGCCGCGGCCCCTGGTGCGCGCCCACCACGCCATCGAGCGAACGCGCCATCTGCTCGGTCTGGCTGGCCAGCGCCTGCACCCCGGCCGCATCGCCGATGGCGCTGGCATTACCGCCGCTGGCGGTATAGGTGCTCAGCAGCACCCCCGCGCCGCCGCGCACCGCGCCATAGCCATCGGTGCGCAGCTCCGCGCCCAGGCCGCGCAGGCCGCCGCGGTAGTTGCCGGCCTGGTGGATCAGGTGGCCCAGGTTCAGCTCGCTGGCCTGCTGGCTGCTCTTGACCTGCATGCGCAGTTGGCCGTCGGTGTCGTCGAACACGATCTGGTTGTAGCCCGCGCCGCCGAGCTCCTTGCTCTTGAAGCCGCTCAACGCGGCCGCGTTGCGGTGGTTCTCGTCGCCGCCGGCCGCGCCGTGCCAGGCCGGCGCGTTGCCCGAGGCCAGGTTGGCCTGGGCGCTGGGCGCGTTGTCGCGCGCGGCGGCATAGACCTGCGTGTCGGCCTTGGCGCCCTGGCGTCCGCCCGGCGTGGCGGGCGTGCCGCCTTCGCCGCGGCCGTTGTACAGCGCGCCCACCACGATGGGTTGGTCAATGTCGTCGTCCAGGAAGCGCACCAGCACCTCCTGGCCGATGCGCGGCACGAAGCTGATGCCCATGCCCGCGCCCGACTGGCGCTGCGCCACCCGCACCCAGCGGCTGGCGGCCTCGCCCTCGGCGCCGCCGGCCTGCCAGTGGAAGCGGATGCGCACGTCGCCGCGCTTGTTGCGCAGGATCTCGTCATGCTCTTTCGGTTGCGTGCCGCCCTCGGCGTCGGTGACGACCGCGGTGTGCACGCCGTGCACCGACGGCGCCCCCGTCAGGCGCGCGCCGCGCTGTCGCGCCAGCGCGGGCCGCCAGGGCCGGTCGCAGCGCACCGCCTCGAAGCGGTTGGCGTAGCCGACCTCGCGCGCCTTGGCCAGCACGGCCGCGTCGGCGCACAAGGCGGTGTCGTCATGCGGTTGCGCGCCCGGTTCGGCCAAGGCGTCGCCATCCAGCGCCAGGTGCCGGTCCAGTCCGCCCAGCCGCTGCGCCAGCGAGGCCCGCGTTTCGGGCGGCAGGTTGTTGATGCCCACGTGCTCGACGCGATCCAGCGCGAACTCCGGTTCGAAGCCGGACTCGCCCGAAGGGCCCAGCGACGACAGGTCCTGCAGCGTGAAGCGCGTGCCCGAGCGGAACGTGCGCACCACCCCACGGCCCGCGAAGGTCTCGGCGCGGGCGCGCACGGCCTCGCGCGCCAGTTCCGCCTGGCGGCGGGCCTGGGCCTCGTCGACAAAGCCGCCATGGCCGGCAATCTCGTACCAGTCCAACCCGGCCGCATCGTCCTGTCCGCTGGCCGCGTTGACCGGCGCCTGCGCGGCCACGGCGCGCTTGCCGCTGTCGTGCCAGCCCAGCACGGTGATGCTGTCCGGCGTGCGGCGGCGCTGGCGCACCAGCGCCTGCACGGTGTCGCGCGATTCGGTCGCGGCGGCGCGCTGGAAGCGGATGCCGCCGCCAGCGGACTCGGCGTCCTCGGCCAGGTTGCGGCTGTCCGCGAACAGCTGCACCACATGGCGCGCGGGCACGCTTTCGTCTTCCAGCACGGTCCAGCCCAGGCCGGCCTCGGCCAGCAGGCGCGCCAGGAAGTCGTAGTCGGTCTCGCGGTATTGCGTGGTGTAGGGGCGCGGCTTCAGGCCCGCCAAGGCCGGTTCGACGTCGGCCGCCAACCGGTAGACATAGCCTTCATAGCCATCGAGCACGTGGCGCACGATGTCCAGCACGGCCTTGCCTTCGAACACGCGGCTGGCGCGCCGCTGCGTGGCCAGCCACAGCCACGGCGCCACGGTCAGCCGGTAGCGCGCCAGGCCGGCGTCGCCCGACAGCAGCTCGGCCTCGCGGATCACGCCGCTGCGCGCCGCGCGGCTGCCATCGGCGCGCGTGGTCCACAACGTGAGCGGGCGCGAGATCATGTCCTGCAGCGACAGGCCGGCATCATCCGACAGCGCCACCACGCGCAACTGGCCCACGCCGGAAAGCGCCTCGCGCGCGATCCAGCCCTCCACCTGCAAGGACGCAAGCGCGCCCTCGCCTTGCAAACGGTAGAGTCGGGCATCGGCATTGAACAGGCCGGCGGTTGCGGTCGGATCCATCGGGGAAAAACCTTGCTCAGGCGCGGTCACGGTTCAACGTGGGATTGCGCATTGGGACATTCGGGGGCCGTGCCCCAGTGGCCGGCGCAGACGCGCAGGCGGCATTGTTCGCTTTCGAGAAAGCCGAGCTTGCGGCACTCCCCGAGGCGGGTGGCGAGCGACGATCCCGGCAACTCGCGCACGAAGATACCGTCGGTCTTGTAGACCTTGGTGCCAGGCGGCGATGCCGGCGGCAGGCCGTAGGCCATCAGCGTCGCCAGCAAGGCCGCGTCGCTGTCATTGCGTGGTGTCGCCTTGCCGCGCGCCGGCGCGGTCTTCGACGTCGATGCCGGCGCGCCAGGCGTTGCCGCGGCCACCACGGTGGCTTCGCGTGAACGCTCGGCGCGCTGCGTGGTCGGACCGGGCGCCTTCGGCTGCGCGGCCCGCGGCGCGGCGTCGGGCTTGGGCGCGGCGGCCGTGACCGCCAGCGCCGCCAGCGGATTGGCGGGTTCGCCCTGGTCGGCGGACTGCGTCAATTGCGCCAAGGGATGATCGTCGATGATGGCGGCCGCGCTGGACGGCGGCGCCTCCGCGCCCGCCGGCATGCGAGCCTGCGCGACCGCGGCCGCATTGCCCTGCGCGTTGGCCGGAGCCGCGCCCGCGGCAGTGGCGGCGCCCGCGGCGGCCGTGTTGCCCGCGGGCCGTGCATCCGGCTCCATGCGCGCCACGACGACCGGCAATTCCGCCGTGTCATAGACCGCCCACAGCCCCGCGCCGACACATCCCAGGAACAGCGCCAGCAGCACCAGCAGCGGCGTTTTCGAACGTTGCCTGGGCGGCAGGTGCTTGGCCTCGGCCTCGGGCACGCGGCCCTCGAGCGTGGCGAGAATGCGCGACGACTGCTGCTCATCCGCGGAGGATGAGCGTCCGGCTAGCAAGCTGGGAATAGAGGGCGGTGGTCGCGATCTTTTTTCGTCTTCTGCCATGCGAGGTCCCGTGTCGGCAGGGGCGCACGAAGCCCCTTTAACCAAGGTGTCCGAGAATACCTGATGACACCTTTTAGATCACGGCTTGTTGTTACGATTCCTAAAGCATCGACGCCGTCTGCAACGCCCAAGCGCTTGCCTCAATCCCGAATAGAACAAAAGATTACGCCTTCGTGATTGAGGGATACCGTTGCTAGTTCTACTGCCCCTATATTTTCTGCTCGCGATTGGCGTCTCCG